>JADZCT010000112.1 GCA_020851455.1 Gemmatimonadaceae bacterium
AGCAGTCGGCCATCATCCGCGCCTCGGGCCGCGGCACATCCACCTGGCTCCCGCTCCTCTCCACCGGCACCACCTACATGCTGCAGAGCGACGCGTCCACGATGATCTCGCCCGCGATGTTCGAGCGCTTCGTCCTGCCCGATCTCGAGGTCTGCTGTGAGAGTCTGGACCATCCCTTCTACCACCTGGACGGCCCCGGGGAGATCCGGCACCTGGATCACCTGCTGTCCCTGTCGCGCCTGCGCGGGATCCAGTGGGTTCCCGGCGCGGGTCAACCGCCCCCCGAGGACTGGCCGGATCTCCTGCGACGGATCCGGGACGCCGGCAAGCTCTGCCAGGTCGGGGTCACGCCGCAGGGCGCGCTCTCCCTGGTTCGCCGGGTGGGTGGCCGGGGGTTCTACTTCGTCATCCATGCTCCCGACGGGACGTTCCCGGACGATGCGTCAGCGCTCTCGTTCCTGGATCTCCTTGCGCGCGAGGACGTCTCGGGCGCCCGCCGCCTCTGGTGAGCCGCGGGCCAGCCAGGCACAATCGTCGTCGGTATGAGCTTTCCGGAGATCCTCCTGATCGCGCTCGGTCTGGCCATGGACGCCTTCGCCGTATGCCTCGGCGCGGGTACCACCGGTCACATCAATGGCCCGCGTCCCGTGTTCCGCCTCTCGTTCCACTTCGGCCTCTTCCAGCTCCTCATGCCCCTGGTGGGCTGGCTCCTGGGGTCGGGCTTCAGCCGCTGGATCGCGCCGGTGGACCACTGGATCGCGCTGGGCCTCCTGGGATTCGTCGGCGTGCGGATGGTGCTCTCCGGGCTGCGGCCGGGCGGCGAGACCCGGTCCGCCGATCCCTCGCGCGGTGCCACCCTCGTCCTGCTCTCGGTGGCTACTTCCATCGACGCCCTGGCGGTCGGTCTCACCCTTGCGATGCTGCGCGTGCGGATCGTGTACCCCGCGGTCGTCATCGGCGTGGTGGCGGCGTTGATGTCGCTCCTGGGGCTGGCCGTGGGCGTGCGCCTGGGCCGGCGGCTGGGGCCGCGCATGGAGGTGGTGGGCGGGCTCGTCCTGATCGCGATCGGTGTCCGGGTGCTCCTCACCCACCTCGGCTGACGCCGACGGCGGCGCTGCGGTCGCGCGTCCGCCCGACGAGCTTCGCCGGGATCCCGGCCCCCATGACCTCTCGCCAGATCCGGTAGTAGTAGAGCTCCTCCGGCGATCGGAGCGTGAGATCCGGCTCGACCACGCGCTCGCGCTCGAAGACGTCCCGTGGGATCTCCCGCTCCGCCGTCTTCGCCATGACCTCGGCGGAGCCTGCCCCTTCGGAGAACTTCATCTTCTTCCGGCCCTCGATGGACGGGGGGAGGA
>JADZCT010000034.1 GCA_020851455.1 Gemmatimonadaceae bacterium
ACTCCTCGAGCAGGCCCTTCGAGACCTTGTAGGCGCCATTGTAGACGCCGACCTCCTCGCCCATGAGGAAGACGCGGTCGTCGCGCTGCATTTCTTCGCGGAGCGCCTGGTTGAGCGCGTCCCGGTAGGTGATTATCGCCATTATGCCTGGGGGGCTGGTGTGTCGTGTGTGCTGGTCACGTGGTCGTTTCCACGTACACGTCTTCGTGGAGCGCCTCGATCGGCGGCTCCGGGCTTGCGTCGGCAAAGTCCCACGAATCCTGCACGATGGCAGCGATGTCCTTCTCCATCGCCTCGATGTCGGCCTCCTTGATCGCCTTGTCGGCGATGAGCTGCGCCGAGAGGAGGTTGATCGGGTCGCGCTTGGTGCGGTACTCGTCGAGCTCCTCTTTGGTTCGGTAGGTGCCGCTTGCCGCGTCCGACATGGAGTGCCCCATGTAACGGTAGGTGCGCACTTCGAGGAGGGTGGGCGAGTAGTCCTTGCGGGCGCGGTCAATGGCTTCCTGCGCCGCCTCGCGCACCGCCCATACGTCCTGCCCGTCCACGACGGCGTTGTCCACCTGGTAGGAATCGCCGCGCTTGTACATGTCCTTGATGCTCGACGCGCGCTCCACCGCCGTGCCCATTCCATACTTGTTGTTTTCGATCACGTAGACGACGGGCAGCCGCCAGAGCCCGGCCATGTTCATCGCCTCGTGGAACGCGCCGTTGTTCACCGCGGCCTCGCCCATGAAGCAGACAACGACCTGGTCGCCGCCACGGTACTTGATGGCGAACGCAACGCCAGCGGCGAGTGGAATGTGGCCGGCAACGATGCCGTGGCCGCCGAGGAAGTTCACGTCGCGGTCGAACATGTGCATCGAGCCGCCCTTGCCGCGCGAGCAGCCGTCAATGCGGCCGAACAGCTCGGCCATCACGGCGCGCGGCGTGACGCCTCGCACCAGCGCCTGGCCGTGATCGCGGTAGGTTGTCAGCATGTAGTCGTCAGGACGCAGCAATGGGATGATCCCGCTGCTCACGGCCTCCTGGCCGATGTACAGGTGGCAGAATCCGCCGATCTTGCCGAGCGCGTACGCCTCGGCGCTCTTCTCCTCGAAGCGCCGCTGCAGGATCATCGAGTGAAGCAGCTCCTTGCCGAGCGTCGCGTCTGTTTCGCCCTTCTTCTTCGCAGCCATATCGGGGGGTCGGGTGTGATGGTTCGATGAGCGATGCCGGGCGCAGGCGGGCTCAGGCCTGGGGGACGCCCGCGGCCTGCACCTGCTGCCATGCGTGGTAGCTGGAGCGCACCAGGGGGCCGCTCTCCACGTGCCGGTACCCCATCTCCATTCCAGCTTCGCGGAACATGCGGAACTCCTCGGGCGTCACGTACCGGTCGAGCGTGATGTGAGAATCGGACGGACGGAGGTATTGGCCCAGCGTGAGGATGTCCACGCCCACGTCGCGAAGGTTGCGCATCGTCTGGAGGACTTCCTCATTTGTCTCTCCAAGGCCAAGGATCAGGCCCGACTTCGTCGGCACGTGCGGCGCGTACGACTTCGCGAACCTGAAGATCTTCATCACGCGCTCGTAGCGGCCGCCGGGCCGCGCCTTCTTGTAGAGGCGGGGCACAGTCTCGGTATTGTGGTCGTATATCTCGGGGCGGGCGTCCAGAACCGTGCGGATCGAGGATTCGTTCCCCTGGAAGTCGGGAACGAGGACTTCGACCGAGCAGCCGGGCACCCTCTCGTGTATCTGCCTGATGACCTCAGCGAAAATCCCTGCTCCGAAATCCGGCAGGTCGTCGCGGTCAACCGAGGTGATCACCGCGAGGCGGAGCTTCATCTCCGCCACCGCGTCGGCTACGCGCGCCGGCTCGTCCGGATCGAACTCGGGCGGACGGCCGTGTGCCACCGCGCAGTACGGGCAGTTCCGGGTGCACACCCGTCCAAGGATCATGAAGGTCGCTGTGCCGTGATCCCAGCACTCGCCCACGTTCGGGCAGTGGGCCTCTTGGCACACCGTATGGAGCCGCCGGTCCCTCACCGTCGCCTTCACGCGAAGGTATTCAGCCCCCCCAGGGGCCTTCACCTTCAGCCATTCCGGCTTCCGGGTTGGCAAGGGTTCCTTGCGGTGAACCCCGATGATCTGGTGCAGCGTGTCGGTCATTTCGGCCAGGGACTCCTGGTCTGGCGGCAGGGCCTAACTGCAAGCAGGACACCAAAGTTACGCACGGAGTACGCCGTTCGCTATGTAGAGTACCCGCTAAAAGGCATTTAGGCGGTTACGAATGAGTGCTTACCCTGTTGCAGCGTGAGGCATGCCCTGACTGCGGTCGCCTGGTCTGGGCGATGCGAGCACCCGGGCTGGCCGCGCGGCATGCCGGGAAGCCGCCAGCGGCACGGGGGCGTGTGAAACAGCGGGGCCGGCTCGTTCGTAGTGAAGGCAGCGTCAGACCGAGGAACTCACGATGCTCCGTACGCTCTTCAAGATCGGGCTCATGGCAATGGCGGGGATCTTCCTGCTCAAGTTCGCGTTCGGACTCTTCGGCACGTTCGTGGCGCTGATGATCTGGCTCGTTGTCCTCGCGCTGAAGATCCTGGTGGTGGGCGCGGTGGTCTACGTGATCATCCGCATTGTGAGCCCGGCCACGGCGCGCCGCATGACGGACGCATTCACGGGCCGACCGACGAACTGAGCGGCTGGCTCTCGAGGCGGTCCGCGACGGCCCAGGCCAGGAGCGGGATCATGAGCTCGTGGTGTCCGGTGACTTCGTAGCCCGCACCGTTGTCGAGCGTTGGCCGCTGCACCACGTTCACGCGCGGCCTGTACTGCCGCTGCATGTCGAAGTCGCACGTAACGAATCGGCGCGGCCTGCCGCCATCGAGGTTACGCGCAATGGTGAGCGCCTTGAGGAACACCTCGGGCATGATCACCGCGCTGCCGATGTTCAGGGCGACTCCTCCGTCGTCCAGCCCGGCGAGGCTTGCGGCGAGGCGCTTGAAGTCACGGTGGCTCGTCGCTCCGATCGCGGCGCCGTCGGCGGCGGGGTGCTGGTGAATGATCTCCGCGCCGAGCGCGGCGTGCACGGTAGCCGGAACACCGAGGCGGTGGGCCGCGAGCAGCACCGAGAGTTCTGCGTGGGCAAGCGATTTCTCCGCGGCGAGGGCGCGCGCGACCGACTCGCCCATCCCCCATTCACGGGTGTGGCCGAGCGTGAAGGCCTCGTTCATCCCGCGTCCCGTCTCCTCTGCCATGCCGAACGATCCGTCGCGCAGGCCCGCGGCGACGTCCTCCGAGGTGGAGCCGAACCGCGCGACCTCGTAGTCGTGGATCGCCGCCGACCCGTTCATGGCCAGGTGCGTGATCACCTTGCGCTCCATCAGGTCAATGAGGAGGCGCGAGAGGCCGGTCTTCACGACGTGGCCGCCGAGCATCACCACCACCGCCTTCCGCGCGCGGGCGGCGGCGGCAATGGCGTCGGCAACCTTCAGGAAGTCGCGGGCGACCAGGATGTCGGGGAGCGACGCGAGGAACGCGGCGAAGCTGCGGTCGGCGCCGGGCGGCGCTGCGAACTCCTCGGCGCGCACCTTGCTCGCGCGGCCGCCGATGGGCACCGTGCGAACCCTGGAGAGGTCCGCCTCGCGGGGAGTGTCGCTCACGGGGGCGATGTGAGGGTTGGGCCGTTGGGCGTGAGCGGCGGCAGCACGTACTTGCGGAGATAGAGGTTGAGGGAGCCGAACGAGAGCTTCGACTTCATCTGGAGGAGGATCCGGCGGTCGTCGTCCGAGAGCCAGAGCTCCGCCTGGCCGCCCTCGGAAAAGATGCCGCTCGTCTTGATCAGCGGCTGGATGACGATGGCCGGAAAGGTGCCTGCCGGGACGCTCACGGTGTCGCGCCTGAGCACGCGGATGGTGACTGGGTTGGCCTTCGGGTCGAAGTAGCGGTAGAAATCGTACGACTTCCCGACATCGAGCGGAATGGTGCGGATGAAGTAGAAGAACGTTGCGTCGTCGAGCGGGTCGGCAACGGACGGCTTGTCCTCGCCGCCCTTGAGGGTGAAGACCGACCGGTCGGGGAAGATTTCGTACACGCGGTTGCGCTTGTATCCCGGCTCGGAGATGCGCTGCTCGAACCGCAGCGAGTTCAGGGTGCGGACGTCGAGCCAGCTCACGAAGGCGTCATTCACGCGGAAGAACAGCGTGCCGCCGGAGAAGTCGAATTGGAGTTGCCATGTATCGCGGCCGCGGATCGCCTGGCGCCCGAGCACCTGCATGCGTCCCGAGCCCACGGAGAGCGCGCCGTACTTGAGGGTGTACTCGAGGAACTCACCAACCGCCCATCGGGTAGCCGCGGCCGGGGTGTCTGCGCCGGCGGCGACAGACCGCGGGTTGGCGCCCTGCTGCGCGGCGGCACCGGCTTGCGCCGCGTCGCCCGACGCCGGGCGCCCGGAGGTCGCGCCGCCCGGCACTGCCGCGACCCCGACCGCGAAGGCGACGGCAAGGGGCAGGTGGACGAATGCGGCGCGCGCGCGCGCAGCGCGCGACGTGCGACCGGCGCTGGTCACGACTCCCGCGGCCGGCGGGCCGGGAAGAGGCCGCGCGTGGCCCAGGCGCGCT
Source organism: Gemmatimonadaceae bacterium (assembly GCA_020851455.1). Taxonomy (GTDB): domain Bacteria; phylum Gemmatimonadota; class Gemmatimonadetes; order Gemmatimonadales; family Gemmatimonadaceae; genus Fen-1231. Next base: position 4,596 of record JADZCT010000034.1, read on the forward strand.
TGGCGACGTCCATGGCGTCGCGCCACGGCGTCGCCCGGGATGCGCGCGGGCGAACGTCCCAGCGGGGCGGGACGGGAACCGTCTCCACGCGCCTGGCGTGGGCCACGACCTCGCGGGCGAGCTCCGCGTTTGCCGCGGAAACGGGCAGGTCGGTGACCGGGCGCGCTTCGCGCGCCTTCAGGACGTCGCGCACGACGCTGAGCCGGATGAGCCGGTAGGCCCCGAACGGGTCGGGCACGCCGTCCACGGCGACGAAGCTGCGAAACGGCCACACGGTGGTGGCGCGCCTCAGCAGACGCGCGCGCTTGCGCTCCGCCTCCGGCGCGGTGTCGTCGAGCACGCGTTCGGTCGCCACGAAGTCGGCGCCGCCCTCGAACCGCTTTACCAGCTCGGGAAGGTGCTCCGGCTGGTCGGTGAAGTCGGCCTGCATGAGCACCACGGCGTCGCGCCTCGGATAACGGGTGCGCTCGCTCGCCGCGCGCAGGAGCGCATCAACCGCCCGGGCGTAGCCAACCTGCTGCGAACCACCAAGGATAGCCAAGGGCATCACCTTGGTATACGGCTCAAGGGTATCGCGCGTAGCGTCGGTGCTCGCGTCGTCGTACACGAGCACTTCGTATTCACGCGAATACTCGGAGAAGACCTTCCGCATGCGCCAGAGGAGCACGCCGATGGTCTCGGCTTCGTTTCGGGATGGCAGGCAGATATACAGCACGCGTTTTCTCGCTGGTTCCCTTAAAGGTAAATGGTACCCTCGACCGGAACCGTGGCTCCGGAAGGCGCCAGTCCGGCTGCGCGGCGGCGGGGCCTCCGCCGCGGGCCGGGTGAGGCAGGGCGAGCGCCCCGCCAGTCGCGGCGGCGTTGCCCGCGGCAGCAGGTTCGCGGTAAGCTACCAGTCGCGATGTTCGAATCCCTCAAGGCAACGCTCCACGACCTCCTGCACGGCCAGGTGTCGCCGGCCGACCGGCACGCTGTCATCGCCGACATGAGGCGCGCGCTGGTCGCCGCGAAGATGGGCGTGGCCGACCTTCGCGAAGGTGCGGGCGTCACGCGCAAACGCCTTGCCGGTGAGCGCGACCAGCTCGCTACCGTCAGGCGCCGCAAGGCGCTCGCGGAAGCTATTCCCGACGGCGAGACGGTCGCTGTTGCCGCGAAGTTCGAGGCGCAGTATGAGGAGCGGATCGCGGTGCTCGAACGCAAGCTCGCCGCGCAGGAGGACGAAGCGGCGCTGGCCGAGCGCGATTACGACGAGATGCTCAAACAGCTCAAGGCCGCAAACGCAGGCGTCGGATCCGGGATGACGCCGGAGTCACGAGGACCGACGGACGCGGAACTCGGGCTACCGGACGACAGCGACCTGCGTGCCGAGCTGGACTCGCTCGCACGCGGCCGCTCGCGCTCGGACGCGGAGGCCGCAGCCGCCATCCGGCTCGAAGAGCTGAAACGGAAGATGGGCCGTCAGTGATCCACGGCGCTGCTCGTCTTCATCATGTTCCGGATGGGAATGATGAGGACGGCAAACACGCCGGCGACGACGAACAGTGAGATTGCCGTCCGGCTGAACAGCTTGGGCATGAGATCGAGCTTCTCGGGGTCTATGCTCCCGCCCACCAGCCCGGCGATGAGGTTGCCGAGCGCCGCCGCCATGAACCAGACGCCCATCATCTGCCCGGTGAAGCGACGCGGCGCGAGCTTCGTCATGGAAGAGAGTCCTACGGGGCTGAGCGAGAGCTCGCCAACCGTCTGCAGGAGATAGCTGATGGTGAGCCACCAGATTGACACTTTTGCCACGCCGCCGGAAGCGATGACGATATCGGCGGGGATGAGCATCATGTAGAACGCGATGCCGCAGAAGATGAGTCCGGCCATGAACTTCGTGGGGCTGGACGGCGAGATGCCGCGCCTGGCAAGCGCAAGCCAGAGCGCCGCGAACACCGGCGCAAGCGAAACGACGAAGATCGAGTTGACCGACTGCATCCAGGTCGCGGGAATCTCGTACCCGAAGACGTGGCGATCGGTGAAGTCGCGCGCGAAGAGGTTGAGCGAAGTGGGCGCCTGCTCGAACGCGGCCCAGAACGCAGCGGCGCCCACGAACAGGAGGGCAATCACCGCGACGCGCTTGCGTTCATCGCTGTCGAGCTTACCGAAGATGAAGAGATAGGCGAAGTATGCGAGTGCGAGGCCGATGATCGCGTTGGTGCTGTACTCGGCTATCGCAACGGGGTTGACGCTGTAGAGCCCGGCCATCCCGGCGAGGATGACGAGCACCACTGCAGCGGCCGCTGCAAGCGTGACCTTTCGCGCCTTCGCGGTCTCGCTGGCGCTCACCGATACCGTGGTGCCGATCGGGCCGAGGGTTCTGCGGGCCCAGATCCGGAAGGTGATGAGGCCGATGAGCATGCCGACACCAGCGGCGCCAAAGCCGAGGTGCCAGCCGACCTTCTCGCCGAGGTACCCGGTGACGAGCTGGCCGAGCGTGGCGCCGACGTTGATGCCCATGTAGTAGACGGCGAAGCCCGAATCCCGGCGCGCGCCGCCTTCGGGGTAGAGGTCGCCGACGATTGCGGAGATGTTGCCCTTGAGCAGCCCGGTGCCGATCACGATGAGCACGAGGCCGAGGAAGAAGGCCTTTTTCTCGAACAGCGCAGAGAGCGCGATCGAGAGGTGCCCGCATGCGATGATGACCGCGCCCCACCAGACCGCGCGCTGGAGGCCGAGCCAGCGGTCGGCGATCCACCCGCCGGGGAGCGTGGCGAGGTAAACGCCCGCGGCGTAGATGCCCACCACCGCGCCGGCCGTCGTGCGGTCGAGCCCGAATCCATTGGACGCGATTGCCGCCGTCATGAAGAGGATGAGCAGCGGGCGCAGGCCGTAGTAGGAGAATCGCTCCCACATCTCCACGGCGAAGAGCGTTCGCAGCCCGCGTGGGTGGCCGAAGAACGATCGGTCTGCGACGACTTCGTTCACGGTCGGGGCGCCGGCGTGTGCGGGAGCGGTCATCGTGGCGTGGAGTTGGGGTCGGTGGCCATTGGAGGAGGGCGGCTACAAACTTGGCGGCAAGGCGTCGGGGTGTGCCACCGGCGGGCCGCTGCCGTGGACGCCGCGGTCGCGGCGGTCGCGCGGGTCACTGGCGGGAACGGCGTCGAGGAGCGCCTTCGTGTAAGGGTGCCGGGGGGCGTCGAAGAGCGTGGCGGAGGGCGCGACCTCGACGATTCGCCCGGCGTACATCACCGCCACCGTGGTTGCGACCTGCTGCACGACGGCGAGGTTGTGGGCGATGAAGAGGCAGGTGAGGTGGCGGGCGTCGCGGAGACGCTGGATGAGCGCCAGGATGTGCGCCTGGGTGGTGACGTCGAGTGCCGAGACGGCCTCGTCGAGCACGAGGAACTCGGGGTCCACGGCGAGCGCGCGCGCGATGGCCACGCGCTGGCGCTGGCCGCCCGAGAGTTCCCTGGGGTATCGCGCGGCTGTGTCAGCGGAGAGGCCGACTTCACCCAGGAGCATGGCCACCCGCGCGGCGACCTCGTCGCCGCGCGCGATGCCGTGCACGATGAGCCCTTCGCCCACGATCGAGGCGATGGTATGGCGCGGGTTGAGCGAAGTGTATGGATCCTGGAAGACGACCTGCATGCGGCGCCGGTGCCGGCGCAGTGCCTCGCCGCGGAGGGCGAGCAGGTCAATGCCGTCGTAGCTGATGCTGCCGGCGTCCACGCCGACGAGCCGCAGGACTGCGCGGGCCGTGGTGCTTTTCCCCGAGCCGGATTCGCCGACGAGGGCAAGGGTTTCGCCGCGCTGGATGGCGAAGCTCACGTCGTTGACCGCGGTGACGCTTCGCGCCTTGCCGAGCCCCGCCGCGCGATAGGTGACGGTCAGCCCGCGAACGTCGAGCAGCGGCGCGTCGCTCATGCCCGCTTCCGGAGGCGGGGCATGGCTTCGAGCAGTTCGCGCGTGTACTCGTGCTTCGGTGCGTGGAAGAGATCGTCTACGCTTGCGCTCTCGACGATCCTGCCGGCCTGCATCACCATTGCCCGTTCGCACGTTTCGGCGACGACGCCCAGGTCATGCGTGATGAGGAGCACGCCGGTGCCCGATTCGCGTTGCAGTTCGAGGAGGAGCCGCAGCACCTGTGCCTGAACGGTGACGTCGAGTGCGGACGTCGGCTCGTCGGCAATCACGAGTGCGGGTTCGAGGAGCAGCGCCGCCGCGAGCATCACGCGCTGGCGCATCCCGCCGGACAGTTCGTGGGGATACGCGTCGTAGAGGGCCGCGGCGTTGGGAAGGCCGACGCGCTCGAGCATTGCCATGGCCCGCTGGCGCGCGCCGCGCCGGTCGTCCGTATGGTGCACTATCGCGACTTCGGCGACCTGATCGCCTACGCGCATTACCGGATTGAGCGCGGCCGCAGGTTCCTGGAAGACCATGGCGATCCGCCTGCCGCGCAGGTCGCGGAGTTTGCGTTCCGGCATTGCGAGCAGGTCCTGTCCGTCGAGCCGAACCGCGCTTCCGGGGCCAATGTGCCCGCCGTCGGGCAGGAGCCCCATGATTGCGAGGGCCGTCGCGGTCTTGCCGCTGCCGGATTCGCCTACAAGCGCGACCACCTCGCCGGGGTTCATCGCAAAGGAGATCCTGTCCACCGCAACATGCGCTCCGCTCCTCCGCTCGAAGATCACGCGCAGTTGCTCCACCGAGAGGATGGGCGTCATTGCGTGTCTCCGGACGCCCGGTGCTGGAGCCGTTCGCCAAGCACGTTCACGCTGAGGACGGTAGCTGCTATCGCGAGGGACGGGAAGGCGAGCAGCCACCAGGCGTCGAGCGTGCGGTCGCGGGCGTCGTGGAGGACGGCGCCCCAGCTTGGCGTTGGGGGCGCAATCCCGACGCCCAGGAACGTCAGGGCGGCTTCGAGCGGGACTATCGCGGCGAGGGCCATGACCGCCGCGGCGAGGACGGCCGGCACGGTGCCCGGCAGCACGTGGTGCACGAGGATGCGCGCGGGCGGCGCTCCGACCGCGCGGGCGGCGGCCACGTAGTCGGTCGCAGCTATCTCGCGCACCCGGGCGCGCACGATCCGGCTCATCGGCGGCCAGCTCGTGAGGCCGATGAGCACCGCGAGCGTGACCGGCGAGACGCGGCCGGTGAACGCGACCAGTGCGAGCAGCACGAGGAGCCGCGGTGTAGCGAGCAGGGCGTCCACGATGCGCATCATCCATCGGTCGGTTCGCGCGCCGGCCATCCCTGCCACGCCGCCCCACGCCATGCCCAGGGCTACGACGATCCCGAGTGCAAGGACGGCGGTGCCGATCGAGACGCTCGTGCCTGCCATGAGGCGCGAGAGCACGTCGCGCGCGATCGCGTCGGTACCGAGGAGGTGGTGGGCCGACGGCGGGAGGAGGCGCTCGGTGGCCGCGTCGCCCGGGAGCGCGGCGTCGTAGGGTGCGATCCAGCGCCCGGCAATCGCGACGATGGCGATCGCGATGAGGGTTGCAGTCGCGCCGCGGGCTGCGAATCTGCCGGGACGCAGCCGGGGGCGCAGCGTCACGAGCCGGTTCTCTGCGCCGGGTTCGCCATGAGCGCGCCGAAGTCGGCGAGCGCGCTTCCTGCCGAAACGGCCACAGACCCGATGAGCACGAGGCCGATGACGAGCGGGTAATCGCGTCCGTTCACCGCGCCGAGCAGTGCGGATCCGGCGCCGGGCCAGTTGAACACGACTTCCACGAGGGCCGCGCCGCCCACGAGGAGCGGAAGGAGCAGGCCGATCACCGTCAGGACGACGGGCGTGGTGCGCCGGAGAACGTGGCGGAACACGATGTCCCGCGTGGAAGCGCCGCGCGCGCGCGCCGCCCGCACGAAGTCCTCGGCCATCGCTTCGGCGGCCGCCGCGCGCTGGTAGCGGGCCACCGCGGCGGCGATTGCGATCACAAGCGTTGCGCAGGGGAGTGCCGCGTGCCACGCGACGTCAGGGATGGAACCGAGCCAGGAGCCGGCCACGGCGCGCGCGTCGCGCATTCCGGTCGCGGGAAACCATCCCAGCCGCAGGGCGAACACCGTGCCGAGCATGAGCGCGAGCAGGAACTCGGGTAGAGAGACCAGCGCGAGCGTGAGCGCGCTCGTTGCACGATCGGAGAACCGCCCCACCCTCACCCCCTGCCATGTCCCGATCGCAACGCCGAGCAGCACGCCAATGAGAAGGGCCGGCCCCATGAGCAGCAGCGTTCGCGGGATCACGCTTGCCATCACGGACGATACCGGGCGCGCATGGGAATACGACACCCCGAAGTTGCCGCGTGCCAGGTTGCCGACCATTGCCGGGTACTGGATCCAGAGGGGACGGTCGAGTCCGTACGTCCGGCGCATCGCCTCGCGCGCCTCGGCGAGTTCGGGTGGGTCACCTGGGCCAATCGAAAACGGATCGCCTGGCGCGAGGTGGATCGCGAGGAACGCGACCGACGTGACGACGAACGCCACGAGGACGGCCTGGAAGGCCCGCGCGCCAAGGAAACGCAGCACGCTTATCGCGGCGGCTCGGCGGCGCGCTTGCCCGCCGGGCCGATGACGTTCCAGTCCCGTATGGACTGCCACCACGCGTCCGGCGGCATCGTGCCGATCACGAGCCGGCGGTTGGCGGCTGCGGGAAGGCGCGGCTCGTACAGCCAGATGGCGGGCGGGTCGTCAATCGCGGCCTGGAATGCCCGTTTCAGGTGGGCTCTGGCGCTCGCGATGTCGAACGCGGCGAGCCCGCTGTCCACCTGCAGGTCGAAGGCGGGACTTGCGTAGCCGCCCGCATTGAACGGCGAGCCAGGCTTGAACGATGCCGCCGTCCAGCTCTGCCTCAGGCCGGTGGGGCTGGGGGTGGTGTTCCACGCGAACAGCGCGGCATCGAACTGGTGCGCCGCGAGCCGTGAGCGGAAGGCGAGCGGATCCACTGCGTCAATCTTCACTTCGACTCCAACCTCGCGCATCGCCTGCTGCAAGAGCTCCGCCATGCGAACCCGGGGCCGGCTCGACGTGCTCACCAGCACCGAAAGCGAGAGCCTCCTTCCGTTCCGGGCGCGGCCGCCGGCTGCGTTCCTTCGCCAGCCCAGCGAGTCCAGCGCCCCGCCGGCCGCGGCGGTGTCGTAGGGGAGGGGAGTGATGGCGGTGTCGGCTGCCCACTGGGCGCGCGTGAACGGGCCGAAGGCGACGAGCGCCAGCGTGTCGTACACTGTCCTGACGACCTGCGCGCGGTTGACGGCCATCGTGAGGGCGCGGCGCACGCCCCGGCTCCCGAGAATCGGATGGGGGCTTCGGCCGTCCGCGCCGCGAAGGTTGAACTCGAGGAACCCGTACTCGTAGCGGCGCGCCGGGACGAGCCGGACTTCCGGGTGCCGGACCGCCTCGGCGGCGTCGTCCACGGTGACGACCTCGATGAAGTCCGCGTCGCCTGCGAAGACCGCGCGTGCAGCCGCGGAGCCGTCGGCGAAGATCGAGAAGACGAGCCGGTCAATCCGCGGCCGGCCGAGGAAATAGGCGTCGTTCGCGGCAAGCTCGAAGCGCACCTTCTTGTCCCAGGACACGAACCGGAACGGCCCGTCCCCGACAGGATGCTGGGCGAAGGCCGACTGGCGAAGTGAATCGTGCGGAATGCCGCGCAGCAGGTGCTCCGGGAGCGGAACGACGTTGTACGCGATCGCGTGGAACATCTCCGGCCGGCGTGCGCGGTACCAAAACGTCGCGGTGAGCGAGTCCGGCGTGGTGAGCGAGTCAATGAGCGCCGTGAAGTCAACGGCATTCGCCCCGGATGCCGGGTCGTTGTAGATCTCCCATGCAATGCGGACATCCGCGGCGCGCACCGGGACGCCGTCGTGCCAGCGCGCGCGAGGGTCGAGGTGGAAGGTCACGGCCGTTGAATCGTGCGACCACTCCCAGCTCTGCGCGAGCCGAGGCAGGTAGCCGGCGTCGCCCACGGTGTTCTGCGCCGCGCCGATCTCGGCGAGCTTGTCGAAGATCAGGTCGGTGTAGAGCCGCGCCTGAGTCTCGGTCCACAGCCGCGGCACGAGCACGTCGCCGTCGCCGCCGGATGCGATGACGACCGTCCGGTCCGCGCCGGTCTCCGCGCGGCACGCGAGTGCCGCGATGCATGCAACCAGCCACAAGCGCCGGGCACCGGCCATCATGAATCCTCCGCTGGCTCTGCTGGCCAACGTTACCGGGCTACCTGCGCCACGTCCACTGCGGATCCGCGAACTGGGCGCGCCATGGCGCGGCATACCGTGCGGCTTCTGCACGCTCGATGGGCTCGAGCGGCCCATGCGCGCGCTCCACGGCGGTTCGGAGCGCGGCGCGGACTTCGTCGCGCGTGACGCTCCGGCCCAGCGCGGCCTGGAGCGTGGCGCCGCGTGCGGGCGCTGGCATCCCTGCGCTCGCCAGTTCCGGGAGCGCGCCCTGCCGGTCCGCGAGGAGGATGGACCCGTGCTGGAGGAGCGCGCCCGCTTCGCGCCGCTGCGCGCTCGCGACAAGCTTGCGGCCGTCGAGCACCAGTTCGCCGGCGGACGGCGCCGCGAAGCAGGCATCGGCGCCGGGGCGCCGCTCGCGCGCAGCGGGCGCGGCTGGCGCAGGACGGACTCCGAGCGAGGCGATGGCATCCGCGAGCAGGGTGTTTATCCGGTCGAACGCGGCGCGGATGGACTCGCCGTCCGTCTCCGGCGCCGTCACGCTGTAGGTGACTTCGTCCTGGTGGAGCAGCACCCGCCCGCCCGTCGGCCGTCGCACCGCGCCGTAGCCGCGCGCATCGAGGAAGGCCGGATCGAACCTGCCGGCAACGCTCTCGTGCCGGCCGAACGAAAGCGTGGGACGGTCCCATCCATAAACCCGGAACACCGCCTCGCCGGTTTCCCGCGCGAGCACCATGAGCCCGGCGTCAACGGCCATCTGCTCCGCGCCGGTTGCGTCCGGCGATTCGAGCCAGCGCCAACGCACGGGTTCAGCGGGCGATCGCGTAGTAGATGACGTAGATCCAGCCGAGGAACCCCTGGATGATCGCCCACAGGATCGAGTGGTGCTCGGTCCACGAGATGGCGATCGCAAGGGCGCTCCCGAAGCTGATCCCTGCCCGCGCCGCTCCGCCTGCGGAGATGACTGTCACGCGCCTGCCGTTGCCCATGCCGCAATCTAGCCACGCCGCGTATTTTTCGAGCGCACCCTACACCCGGCCTCAACGTGACTTCAATACCTGCCCCCGATACCTTCGTCTCGCGCCACCTCGGCCCGAGCGACGCAGACGTCCGCGACATGCTCGAAGTCTTGGGCTACCCATCGCTCGACGCGCTCATGGACGCCACGGTTCCCGCCAACATCCGGCTTCGCCGCGCCCTCAGTCTGCCGGCTGCAATGTCGGAGCAGGAGGCACTCGCGGATTTCCGCGCGATGATGTCGCAGAACGAAGTGTGGCGGACGTTCATCGGGATGGGCTACTACCCGACTCACACGCCCGCGGCCGTGCAGCGCAACATCCTCGAGAATCCCGGCTGGTACACGGCGTACACGCCCTACCAGGCGGAAATCGCGCAGGGGCGGCTCGAGGCTCTCCTCAACTTCCAGACCGTCGCGACGGATCTCACCGGGCTTCCGATTGCGAGCGCGTCGCTGCTCGACGAGGCCACCGCGGCCGCCGAGGCGATGCAGCTCGTGCATGCCGTCGGGGGCGACCGCAATGTCTTCCTCGTGGCCGACGACTGCCATCCGCAGACGATTGACGTGGTGAAGGCGCGGGGCGCCGCGCGGGGCATCCGTGTGCGGATCCAGTCCAGGTCGGCTTTCACCTTCAGCGCGAAGGTATGTGGGGTGATGTTGCAGTACCCGAACACATACGGCTCCATCGAGGACTACCGCGACGTCGTCGAGCGCGCCCACGCCGCCGGCGCGCTCGTGACGGTCGCTACCGACCTTCTCGCGCTCACGCTGCTGGCGCCGCCGGGAGAGTGGGGCGCCGACGTGGTGTTCGGCAGCGCGCAGCGCTTTGGCGTGCCGATGGGCTACGGCGGACCGCATGCGGCGTTCCTCACCGCGCGCGACGAATACAAGCGCCACATGCCGGGCCGCATCATTGGCGTGTCGAAGGACGCCGACGGCAGGATGGCGCTCCGGATGGCGCTCGGTACGCGCGAGCAGCACATCCGACGAGAGAAGGCTACGAGCAACATCTGCACCGCGCAGGTGCTCCTCGCCGTGATGAGCGGCATGTACGCGGTCTGGCACGGCCCCGATGGCCTCGTGCGAATCGCCAGGCGCGTGCACGCTCTGGCCGAGGCGTTCGCCGAAGGCGCGCGCGGCCTGGGGCACACCGTGCTGCACGATGTGTTCTTCGACACGGTGCAGGTGAAGCTTGGCGCGCTGCGCCCGCTCGCCGCCGTGAAGCGCGAGGCAAAGAAGCACCGCGCCAACCTCAGGTACTTCCGCGACGGATCCGTCGGGGTGTCGTTCGGCGAGACGCACACGGTTGCCGACGTGGACGACCTCCTCGCCTGCCTTGGCTCGACCAGGTCAGGCGCCGCCGCGGCCGCCGCGGCGAAGACCGACGCGCGCTACGACGAGCGCTTCGCGCGCACCAGCGCGTTCTGCGCGCACCCGGTGTTCAACACGCACCACTCGGAAGCGGAGTTCCAGCGCTACGTGCGCCGGCTCGAGTCGAAGGACCTCTCGCTCGTTCACTCCATGATCGCGCTCGGCTCGTGCACGATGAAGCACAACGCCGCCGCGGAGATGTTCCCGGTAACGTGGCCCGAAGTGGGCGGCCTGCACCCCTTCGCACCCCGCACGCAGGCGAAGGGATACACGGCGCTCTTCGAGCGCCTCGAGAAGGCGCTGGCCGAGATCACGGGATTCCACGCCGTATCGCTCCAGCCGAACGCCGGGTCGCAGGGCGAGTACTCCGGCCTGCTGGTGATTCGCGCCTACCACCACTCCCGCGGCGACAAGAAGCGCGACGTTTGCCTGATCCCGCAGTCGGCGCACGGAACCAACCCGGCGAGCGCGGTGATGGCAGGCATGCGGGTCGTGGTGGTGAAGACCGACGAGCACGGCAACATTGACGTGGCCGACCTCAAGGCGAAGGCGACCGAGCACAAGGAGGATCTCGCGGCGCTGATGGTCACGTACCCGTCCACGCACGGCGTGTTCGAGGAGGCGATCACCGAGATCACGTCGGTGATCCACGCGAACGGCGGCCAGGTGTACCTCGACGGCGCCAACATGAACGCGATGGTCGGGCTCTGCCGCCCTGGCGACATCGGTGCCGACGTATGCCACCTCAACCTGCACAAGACGTTCGCGATCCCGCACGGCGGTGGTGGTCCGGGCGTGGGGCCGATCGGTGTCGCGGAACACCTTGCGCCGTTCCTGCCAGGGCACGCGGTGGTTCCGACAGGCGGCTCGAAGCACATCGGCGCAGTGAGCGCCGCGCCGTGGGGAAGCGCCAGCGTCCTCCCCATCTCGATGATGTACATAATGATGCTGGGCGGCGACGGACTCACGCTGGCAACCAAGTACGCGATCCTGAACGCGAACTACGTGGCCAGGCGGCTCGAGGGGCAGTACCCAGTGCTCTACAGCGGCGCCAACGGTACCGTCGCGCACGAGTGCATCGTTGACCCACGTGAGCTGAAGCAGTCGGCGGGGATCGAGGTCGAGGACATTGCGAAGCGGCTCATGGACTACGGCTTCCACGCGCCTACGGTCTCGTTCCCGGTGGCGGGCACCCTGATGATCGAGCCGACGGAGAGCGAGCCGAAGGAAGAGCTGGACAGGTTCATCGAGGCGCTGGTGGCCATCCGGAAGGAGGCCGAGGATGTGGCGGCTGGCGTGCTGCCGCGCGACGACAACCCGCTCAAGCGAGCGCCGCACACGATGGAAGCGGTAGTGACGGACGGATGGGCGCGCGCTTATACGCGCGAGCGCGCGGCGTTCCCGCTGCCGTGGGTGCGGGGGCGCAAGTGCTGGCCTGCGGTCGCGCGCGTTGACAACGCGTACGGCGACAGGAACCTCGTCTGCGCCTGCCCGCCGATCGAGATGTACAGCGCCTAGGAGGTCTGGCGCCGTGGTAAGAGGGCGGGGCTGTCGCCGCGATCAGGCGGCGGCCCCGCCCGCAGCTTAGTTGCCCGAGAGCAGCTTCCCGTACGCGGCGGCGTCGAGGAGCGCGGCCACGTCGCTTTCGGCGGCGACCTTGAGCTTGATCATCCAGCCGTCGCCAAAGGCGTCGCGGTTGACGATTGCCGGGTCGCCTTCGAGTGCCGGGTTCACCTCCACGACCTCGCCTGCGACCGGGCAGTAGAGATCGCTCACGGCTTTCACGGCCTCGATCGAACCGAAGGTGTCGTGCGCCTTGAACTTCGCGCCCGGCTTGGGCAGGTCGAGGAAGACGATGTCGCCGAGTTCGCCCTGGGCGTAGTCGGTGATGCCTACGAGGTACACGCCGGCCTTGCCGGACGGCTTGAGGTACTCGTGGTCCTTGGTGTATCGGAGGTCAGCGGGGACGTTTGCCATGCGCGAATGGTACGCCCGGCGCGCTGCGTTCTCAAGGATGGGTGGCGGCGCGCGCCGAGATTTCCTTCCACAGCGCATCAATCTGCGTGGCGAGCGCTTCCTCGGTGCCGGTGTTCTCGATCACGAACGAGGCCCGCTGCTTCTTCGGGCCGACGGGCGCCTGGGCGGCCATCATGGCGCGTGCGTCGTCTGGCTTGACGCGGCGTCTCTCCACGAGTCGCTTCAGCCGGTCTTCCTCGGGCGCGTCAACCACGACGATGAAGTCCACGCAGCCGTCGAGCCCGGTTTCGAAGAGGAGCGGCATGTCGGACACGACGACCTTCGCGCGACGCTCTCTCGCGGCTTCGAGGCCCCGGTTCCAGAGCCGGAAGACTTCCGGGTGCACGATGGCCTCGAGGTCGGCGAGCGCTCCGGGATTGGCGAAGACGATGCGGCCAAGGGCGGGACGGTCGAGCGACCCGTCGCGTCGGATGACCCCGGATCCGAAGCGCGCCACGACTGCGGCCCGGCCCGGAGTGCCGTGCGCCACGGCGTCGCGAGCGAGCGAATCGGCGTCCAGTACCATCGCGCCGCGGGCGGCCAGCCGGGCCGCGACCGTGCTCTTGCCACTGCCGATGTTGCCTGTGAGGCCGACGTGGAACATGTGCGGAATGGCGCGGTGTGAAGGCGGGTGAGGTGGCGGCCGGTATTATCTTTACCCGGTCTCCACGATGCTACAACCCGGGATTCATCCGCGAAAGCGCGCCGGCAGATCATGCGATGCCGGTCCGACGCGCCGCGCCGGCCATCGAGCGCACGCGCGGTCTCAGGGCGCGTTGCCGGGGTTTACCGTGATCGAGCTCGCGATCACGCTTGGCGTCGCCGCGATTCTCGCGGCGCTGGCCCTGCCCGCGATTGACTTCAACCGGTACAGGATGGACGCCAACGCGCGCCTCGTCCAGAACACGCTGCTCTGGGCGCAGACCCGCGCCGTGCAGCGGAACATGGACGTGCTCGTGCAGTTCGACTACGATCGTTCCCGGTTCCGCATCGTGGACGACAGTACCGGCGACGGCGCCTTCACGAGCGGTGAGGTCGAGTCGTACCGGCAGCTTGCGGAAGGAATGAGGTTCGCAATTCCGCCGTCCACGATAGATGGCCAGACGCGGGCGTATGCCACTGGCGCCGGGATCACCGTGCCGGGCTACCCCACGATCGTCTTCCATCCAAACGGATCCTCGAGCGGTGACGCGGTCATCTACCTCGGCAGCCCGCGCGGCCGCACGCAGGATTACCGCGCAGTGAAGGTCACGGCATCCACGGCGAAGATGACCACCTACCGGATGCGCTCCGACGGCGCCTGGAGCCGCAGCGAGCTATAGACCGGCCCGAGAGGCTGCGGCTCCGCGCCCCGCGCGCCGGCTACTTGCGGCCGATTGCCTCCAGGAACCTCTCCACGACGAACGCCGCGCCTCCCTGGTCGCGGATCTCGCGCGGCGTGGCTTTCAGGTAGCGCTGGCAGGTATTGCGGAATGCGCTCCCCGAGGGGAAGTCGAGGGCGCGCGCGGCGCCGTCGGCGCTCCGTCCGGCGTCCTCGATCATCTGGGCGGCAACGATCAGGCGTCCCCAGGTGATGAGCTGCTGCGGCGGCGGAATGCCGTCGTCCTGCAGCCGCGTCAGCAGGACCCGTCGCGACGTGTTGAGGATCTCGGCGAGGCGGTGGCCTGTGAGGCGGAGGTGCGCGCGCGTCACCGCGACAAGCACCGCGTCGCGCGCAACCGGGTGAAGCACGCCAAGCTTGTTGCGCAGGAGACTTGCGACGCCGCGAGCCTCGGCGTGGCCCAGCACGCTCCTGAGCTGACCCGGAGAGTCGTCCCGGTCTACGACGATCAGCCCGTCCAACCCCGCGCGCCCCGCGTCGAAAAGATCGCGTACACGGTCTGGAGTGAACGCCACGTACGCCACGAGTGTGACGCGCGCAAAGCGCAGCTTGAGTTGCCGCACGCGGTCGAAGTTCGCGCGTCCGTCGGCGAAAAGGTCCAGCGCGGCGATATGGACGGGCTCCTGCTCGCACGCTTCCTGCACCTCGTCCCAGGTTCCGCACGGGATGACGGTGTGCTGGCCCGCCACGGCCGTCATGACGCGGGCGAGGCAGCGTTCTTCGGGGAGCAGGGTGGCGATGATGCCCATGGCGAAACGTAGTGTATGGATTCTGGCCAGCGCTCCGGCGTGACGATACCATAGCGCGGCAGCGGGGAAAACACCATCGCGATAGGATAGATTCGGAGGTGCGCACCCGAGGTGGCCAGCGCTGCCCGAACGCGCTGACCTCGTCAATGGCTCCCGCAAGGTTCATGACGCCTTCCGCCCACTGCATGCACACCGATCCGCTGTCTGCGCGCACGGCCGTGGCGCCGCGCCGCGCGGGGCTCGCGGTCGCGCGGCGGCCGCGGTGCATCGGTGGCGCATCACGCGGGATGACGCTGGTGGAGGTCATCCTCGCGATCGTGATTCTCAGCGGGACGATGCTCGGGCTCGGCAACTTCTCGCGGAAGTTTCAGGCCGCCAACACTGGCTCCACGACCAAGACACTCGCGAGCGACCTCGCGGCGCAGCGCATCGCGGAAGTCGAAGCGTACCGTCCGTACAGCGCGATCGTGGGCGCCTACAACGGGACCGTCGAGCCATTTGCGGCCGGCACGTACACCGGGCTCACGAGGACCACGCGGGCGGTACGGTGCGTCGGCTGCCCAACGGCCACCAACGACTACGTCACTGTGACGGTGTCGGTTACCGGGAACGACCTCGCGGCGGCCGTCACGAAGACGACCGTCATCGCCGCGTATTGACGGTGGCGCGCGCGATACGCGGCGGCCGCGGCCAGCGCGCCAGCGGGTTCACGCTGATGGAAATGCTCGTCGCGATGACGCTCACGATGCTCGTGTTCGCCATCACGATCCCGTTCTTCCGTGCGCAGACGCGGGCGATGGGCGCCGGCGCCAACCGTTCCGATGCGCTGCAGAACGCCCGTTACGCGCAGGCGACGATTGATCGCGAGCTCCGCCGCGCCGGGGGCGTCTTCGGGCAGCCCGTCATCGTGCAGGCCGCCCCGTTCTCCGTGACGTTCAACGCGGACCTGTACACTCGCGACACTATCACCGACCCCAACGCGGCGTTTTTCAGCGCCACGCTCGACACCCTCGCGACCGAATCCTTTCAGATTGGGCTTGCCAAGGCGCTCCCCACAGGCGGCAGGACCTATCCGACCGCGACGTACACCGACTCCAACGGCACGCGGTCTCCCGCCGAGACCATATCGTTCTTCGTGGTGAAGGATGCTTCGGCGGGAAGGAACGACATCTATGCGCTTTACCGGCGCGTGAACGCCAAGGACAGCACCCTGGTTACGTCGAACCTCTGGATTCCGGCCGACACGGGGTACTTCTTCCGCTACTACCGGGTGGCCGCGAGCGGCGGCATCACGCAGGTCGCGAGTTCGAGCCTGCCGCTCTACTGGGACGACGCGGCGCGCACGATAGATTCGCTTGGCGTTGTGGAGATGCGCATCGCCGGCTGGTACCACAACCCGGTTGACAGCACCGACGTCTTTCGTACCGTGTACCAGCGCACGCGCATTGACAACGGGCTGACGCTGGCGCTGCGGCCGTGCGGCGCCGCGCCGGGCAACCCATCCAACGTCACCGGCGCTCGCGTCAACAACGCGAATGGCGACCCCGTGCAGGTGAACGTTGCGTGGACAGCGTCGGCCGACGACGGCACCGGCGAGAAGGATGTCACGGCGTACGCGATCCTGCGGAAGCCCTTCGCCGGAACCGCGTGGAGCGCGGTGGGCAACGTTCCCGCGCGCGGCGCGGGCACGTACAGCTTTGCCGACTACGCGCCGGTTCGCGGGACGTGGGTGTACGGCGTGGCTGCCATTGACTGCGGCCCGTCGTGGTCGGGGACGGCATCGCAGGCCAGCTCGGTAACCATACCGTGACGCTCACCCGCCGCGGCCGCCGCGGGTCGGCGCTCGTGCTCGTGCTGCTCATGACGCTCGCGCTCGCGGGGCTGGCGATTTCGGCCGTACTCATGACGTCGAGTTCGGCGCTGATGCAGCGGTACTTCGACAAGGAGAAGGACTTCCGGTATTCCGCACGGGCGGCCGTTGCGCTCGTGAAGAGCCTCGTCCAGCGCGACACGACGGTGGTGGTTCCCGGCGACACCGCCCTGCGTGTATTCACGGGCGCGACGATCGCCGACGCTGGCGGCGTGGCCAACGGCTCGATCAGGGTGAATGGGTTCGCGGCATACACCGGCGACACCGCCGGAACGCACGTTCCGTTCCTCACTGTCATGGCCCAGGCGTACGACTCGGCCGGCGTGCGCAGCGTTGTGCGCGAGGACATGCAGTCCGACGCGTTTTCCCGTTACGCGATGTTCATGGACTCCGTGTCGCTGGGCGTCATCCCTTCAGGCCAGATTTTCCGCGGCCGGGTCCACGGCAATCGCGGTTGGCTCCAGTCGGCCGCGCCTCCCGGGCCGGACTACTACGACACGCTCACGGTGGTGGGGTCGCTGAGCGGCAGCGGCAGCTTCCGCGGGCCGCCAGCCGTGACGGGAGTGGGCAGGATTCGGTGGCCCACGACGACGACGCTGGCGCCGCTGGCTGCGCTGGGGCAGGCGGGGAACCTCGCATTTGCGCCGGTTTCGGCGAGTGACTGGGCGGCGTGCTCGGACCTCGGCGCTTCCGGAATAGACCTCACTGGCAGGGATCCGACCGGCGTGTGCTGGGCGTGGTGGGCTTACGTTTCGCCGTTCACGCAGGTGCCCAGCGGCACACGCCTGCGGCTTCGCCCGGTGGACGTGAACGCCAACGGCGTGTACGACGCTGCCGAGGGTTTCTTCGAAGTGTACGACCTGAGCCCCGGGATTGACACCAGCAGCCTGCGCGCGGACATCTCCCGCGTCGGCGGCAACCCGAACAACATCGTCGTCCAGAACCAGTGCGGCCTGATGGTCACGATCGCCGGGCGGCGTGAGTTCTTCCCGGTGGCACGATTCCGCGAGGGCTGGGTCCGGAACCGCGTGCAGCTGAGCACCGCGCCAGTCGTCAGCGCGGGCGATGCGTGGACCATGAGCCAGAGCACCGGTGACTCGCCGTCCGCAGCGGCGGTAAGCAAGATCCTCAGCTACGGCGTCGGCTACTCCCGGTGCTTCCCCGCGGGCAGCCCGTACCTGATGCTGACCGAGCGATACGTGGGGAGCGGCAGCGGGTGCGTCCCCACCTTGGGCGTGACGTCCGGCATGTCGGCGCCGTACCCCTACGCGTGGGGCGCAGTCGGAGGCGGGTGCGGGGCCGCAAAGCAGTACGGCGGGCAGGATACGACGTTCACGCCCACCGGAAGCCGATGCCGGTTGGTGGGCGTGGCCGGGCAATGTGCGCCATATGGTGCGCGTCTGGGATCGTGGAAAGCGTACTCCGGCACAAACACGGCGAGCATTTCCGGAACGGTGATGCAGGGTGTCGAGCGTCCTTACCTCTGGCCCATCTCGCCTACCTACAACCCGAACTCGCGCGGCGTCGCGTACGCATCGAACACGAACCCGCTTTACGTGAGCGGAGCACTGCGCGGGTACCTCACGCTCTACTCGCTCGGTAAGATCGTTCTCATTGACGACGTCGTGTACGACGGAGACCCAACCGCCCCGGGAAACCTCTGCCGCAACTTCCTCGGCCTCATCGGCGCCCGCGGCGTGGATATTGCCGACAATGCGCTGAACAGGCCGCGGCCCGATCCGGGCGGAACGTACAGGTTTCTTGGAACTCCGGACTTCACCCTGCACGGCATAGTGATGTCGCTTGCCGCGCCGTTCACGGTCGAGGGGTGGTCGAACAGCCAGGCGACGTCGCCGGCGCTGAGCTGCAACGGCGTGAGCAGTTCCGGCGGCTGCATCAACCATACGGGCGGCGTCATCGCGAAATACTACGCAGCCACGACTTCAGGACCGAGCAGTGGGCTCGTCGAGAACCGCACCTACGATCCCTGCCAGGCGCAGCCGGCGAACCGGAGGCCTCCATACTTCCCGCTGACCGGACGGTACACGGACTACAAGTCGTACGAGCTCGACACGAGGCGGCTTGCCACATGGCCCGCGGTCAAGGCTTATCTGGCGCGGCTCAGGGGCGGCACGGAACGCGCCGTCCCCTGACGTCTCTCGAAGTCGCCGGCTAGAGCAGCTTACCCTGGCTTTCGTCCGCCGGAAGGACGACATGGCAGGCGCGGCACCTCGCCTCGTACGACTCGGTGCCTCCCACCATGACAACCGGCGAATCGTAGCGCGCCGGCTGTCCGCCGATGAGCCGCTGGTTGCGCGTTGCAGGCGCGCCACAGCGCACGCATATCGCGTGCAGCTTGTCCACGACCTCGGCGGCACACAGCAGATGCGGCATCGCCCCGAACGGTTCGCCGCGGAAATCGGTGTCGGTGCCCGCGAGGATCACCCGCCGCCCCCGCGCGGCCAGGCTGTTGGCGAGCGGCACTATTCCGGCGTCGAGGAACTGGACTTCATCAATGGCGACGACCTGTGCGTGCGGGTCGAGGCGTAGCGCGATCTGCTGCGCCGAGTCCACCGGGATTGCCTCGATGCTGCGGCCGTCGTGTGAGCCGACTGCGTACACGCCGTTGTAGCGGTCGTCGAGGTGCGACTTGAACACCTGCACCCGCTTCCTGGCGATGAGGGCGCGACGCACGCGGCGGATCAGCTCCTCGCTCTTTCCGCTGAACATCACGCCCGCGATGACCTCTATCCACCCCCCGTTGGGCTGGAAGATGCCAACGGTCACGACCTTGGTTCTCCGCGCCTTGGCCCGCCGCGCGGGCTGCGCGCCGGCGCACTCCGCTCACCACGTTCACTGCGGCTGAACCCGCGCGGCGGCCCGCCCCGATCATCGCGGTCGCCGCGGCTGAACCCGCGCGGCGGTCCACTCCGATCATCGCGATCGCCGCGGCTGAACCCGCGAGGCGGCCTGCTCCGATCATCGCGGTCGCCGCGGCTGAACCCGCGAGGCGGCCTGCTCCGATCATCACGCTCGCCGCGGCTGAATCCTCGAGGAGGGCCGCCTCTGTCGCGATCGCGTGGCTGCCTGGGTCTGTCGCCGCCGCGCTCCTCCCTGAAGCGCGGCCCGGGAGCACGGAGCCCGGGTTCATCGCGTCTGGCGGTGGCCGGTTCGCGCGGCTCCGCCGGCTTGGCCTGCCGTGCTGCCGCGCGGGCTGCTGCCTGCGCCTCGTGCATGCGGAGCATCGCGCCGGCTACCGTGAGGGCGTCGAACTCATCGAGCAGCGGCTCCAGCGCGAGCATCTCGCGCGAGGGCAGCCTGGCGCGGATGTCGCGGCGGATACCCTCACGCATGGCTTCTTCCGCCGCGACTGCGCCTTCACGCGACTGGGCGGGAGCGAACGGGATCATCTCGCCG
Source organism: Gemmatimonadaceae bacterium (assembly GCA_020851455.1). Classification (GTDB taxonomy): domain Bacteria; phylum Gemmatimonadota; class Gemmatimonadetes; order Gemmatimonadales; family Gemmatimonadaceae; genus Fen-1231. The sequence goes on from JADZCT010000034.1 coordinate 24,565, forward strand.
GCACCGGGCAGCGAAGCGAGCACCGCGCGTTCGCGCGCGGCCACCAGTGCAACGATCCGGGCCGGCGTGCCGGAGCGGACCGCGCCAAGTTGCTCGGCCGTGGGTGCGCCGAGGAGAATGACGAGAGCAGCTCCGCCGGTCGCGCCATCGGGAGCAAGCGCCGCGAGCGGCGAAGCGGCCGGGTATCCCATCGCGGCGAGTGCGGCGCGCGCCGCGTCCGCGAGTGCCTGGTTGCCGGGAACGATGGCCGCGGACGGGGCGTCAACCAGGTCCAACACGTCGGCAAGGGCTCCTTCCGGGTGGCCGGACCGCGTGGGCAACACCTCGATTGCCGGGCCCGCGACTGCGGCCTGCGGTGGTGCACGCAATGACGAGTCGAGCCTGCGCGCGCCGTGCAGGTGCGCGGTCACGAGTTCGTCAACGAACGGCGTCACGCTTGAGCATGTGAGCACCTTCGCGACGCCACGGGGCACTTCAGCGAGCACGGCATCGAGAACTGGCCGGTCGGCTGCGAGTTCGTCGGCGGCCACGAGGGCCACTCCGCTCACCGATCCGAGCGCCAGCGCGCTCGCCTGCATGAGCCCCAAAGCAATGCCTGGCGTGGTCACCACGATCGGCGGCTGCGCCACCGCCACCAGCCGGCGCGCGCGCCGCACGGACGACAGCGGCATCACGGGCGGGCAGTCAGGCACTGCGGCGCGCAGCGCGGCCGCGAGCGCCGCCGTGTCTCCCGGCGTTGGCACGATCACGAGGACCTGAGTGGCTGCCTCGGTGGCGGTTACCCTGGACACCATAGCGCGCAGCCGCTCGGCGACCGACGGCCACGACGGGGCAAGCACATGCACGGTATTGCTGGTGCGCGCGGCCTGGGGCTCTGCGCGCTCGACTGATGACACTTCAACCTCCGCGGGGTTTGGCGCGGAGCTTGCCCCGCACGTATCGTTCCGCAGCCAAATCTAGCGCCCCACCGATGCCCACGCCCGGTTTCGAGCCGTCAGCCAACGTTGCCCGCCTGCGCGAGAGCGCGACGATCGCCGTGTCGCAGCGGGCAAAGGCGTTGCGGGCGGCGGGCCGTGCCATCCTGGACCTCGGCGCGGGCGAACCCGACTTCGACACCCCGGCGCCGATTCGTGAGTCCGCGAAAGCGGCCATTGACGGCGGGGCCACGCGGTACACGGCCACCCAGGGCACGGCCGAGCTTCGCGCCGCGATCGCGGCGAAGGCCTCGAGACGCCGTGGCGAAACGATCGGGCCGGACGAAATCGTGGTGTCGTCCGGCTCCAAGCAATCGCTCTTCAATGCCTGCTACTGCCTTTTCGGGCCGGGTGACGAGGTGCTCGTGCCCACGCCTGCCTGGACGAGCTATTACGAAATGGTCAGTCTCGCGCGCGCGACGCCGGTGGCAGTGCACGGCAGCCCGGACCACGGCTTTCGCGTGACACCAGCCATGATCGAGCGTCACGCGACGAACCGCACGCGCGGCCTGATGCTCAACTCGCCGGTCAACCCTACCGGCACGGTCTACTCGGGCGCGGAACTGCGTGAGCTCCTCGCCCTCGCGGCCGCGCGCGGGTGGTGGGTGATCAGCGACGAGATCTACCTGCGTATCGTGTACGGCGGCCCGGCGGCGTCGAGTCTCGACGTCGCCCCGGCGCGTGAGCGTCTGGTCGTGGTGGACGGCGTCGCAAAGGCATTCGCGATGACCGGCTGGCGCATTGGCTGGTCGGTTGCGCCGCCGGAGCTGACCCGTGCGATGACCGCGTTCCAGTCGCACACCACGTTCAGCGCTTCGGCGCCGTCGCAAGCCGCCGCCCTTGCCGCGGTTACCGGCGGGCCGGAGCTCGACGCAGCCGTAGCGCAGATGGTCGCGCGATTCCGTGAGCGGCGCGACGCTGCCATGGCCATTCTCGCAACGGAACCGGCGATCACGCTGGCGCCGCCGGAGGGCGCGTTCTACCTGTTCCTGCGTGCGCCCGGCGCGGGACGGGTCCGGGACGCAGGCACGGCGTTCGCCTCGCTGCTCCTCGAGCGGTTCGACGTTGCGGTCGTCCCCGGCGCCGCGTTCGAGACGCCCGACTGGATCCGCGTGTCGTACGCCACTGAGCGCGCCGCCGTGGAAGAGGCAAGCAGGAGGATCGTTGCCGCGTACCATGAGGCCTCGCGCGGGCTGTAGGGCGGTAGCCGCGTTGAGAGGGCGTGCACGGGCATGGGAGCTGGGCACGTGCGGCCCGTGCTGGCGCCGGCGCACGGGTTGTATCGTGACGGCAGGGGGAGCCATGTTTCCACGCGTAGCCTGCATCCCGCTCCCGTGCCCCGCGTGCCATGATCACCACGATCGTCCTCGTTCGCGCCGACCCGAAGCAGATACCCCAGTGCGCCCGCCACCTCGCGGGGATGGACGGCGTGACCGATGTCTATTCCGTGTCGGGCGACTGGGATCTCGTCGTCATCCTGAGGGTCGCGAAGTACGAGGATATAGCGCGCGTCGTGACGGAAGAGTTTCCGCGCGTCCCCGGGCTGGCGAGGACGACGACGCTCACGGCTTTCCGTGCCTACTCGAAGGCAGACCTCGAGCAGGCCTGGGACATCGGAACCGGCTGAGGCGGCGCCGGGCGGCTGCTACTTGGCCGGCTTCGGCAGGTCGAGGCACCAGTCGGACGGAGCGCGGAGCGCTTCATGCCACTGGCCGCCCTTGAACGCGAGCACGACGAGCTGGTTCCGGCCGCCGAACTTCCACGCCTCGAGCATGATCTCGTCCACGCCGTCGCCGTTTACGTCCAGCCGGTCCACGAGGCGCTGGAACTCGACGCCTTTCGCGTCGCCGCTCTTCACGTGGCGGTAAGTGGCTACGTATCCGGTGTCGGCCTTGTCGAAGAGCGCGAGGATGTGGGACGTGTGCCCGATTCCGGGCGCCACGTCTCCCGCCTGCTGGTCAATGAACGACACGAGCAGCGTCGGGTTCTTCGTCGCGCCGGTGTTGAGCATTCTCGCAACGAAGTCGAGCGAGTCGAGCTCCTGTTTATCCATCCCGTTCTGTGCGCCGAGCGCCTGGCCGAGGGAACGGCCGAGCTGGGCTATCGCGGCGTCGGGCGGCAGAACCGGGGGCTTGCCCGGATGAGCCGTCATCGCGGTTGACGACGCGATGAGCTCAACGGAGGGATCGGACGGCGACGTCTCGAAGTCGAGCCGGGCAGCCCCGACCGGCCGCAGTTCGCGGCATCCGGGCAACGGATAAAGCGGCGCATCGCCGCCGGTCCACATCCCGCGTGTCACCGTCACGGTGCCGCGCGGCGCATCGTCGGAGTACACCTCGTACCTGGATCCTGGCGCGAGATAAGCGCTGTCGAGCTCGCGCCAGCCCGCGCGGGTGAGCGCGATCGGCTTGATTGCCCCGTTGGTCACCGCGGCGATCGGCATGATCTTTGGTTCTTTCGCGTCGCCGAACACCTGAAAAAGGACCGTCGGGTGGCTCGCGAGGTCGAGCGCGGGGACGCCGTCCGGCAGAACCTGGTTGGGGTCGGCCTTGGATGCCTTGTCGCAGGCGGCTACGGCGAGTAGCATGGCCACGACGAGTCCACCGGAACGCACTGGCAGCGAGGGTCTCATGGGCGAATCGTACGGCGGGCTGCCGCCGGGGGCAAGCATGGAGGCAGTTGCGCGGTTCCTTGCCGGCCTCCGGGGCAGCAGCGCCTGGCCAGCTTCCCCCGCGTCTGCCGAGTCGTTCGGCCTCCCGGAACGGCGTCCTGCGGCCGTCGTGGACGCCGACCCTTTGGAGGAGGTGGCCGAGGGCGGGCTGGCGGTTCCAGGCGTCCCTGAGCCCGGCTTCGCGGCGTTCCTTGACGGCATCCAGCGTTCAGTCGTGCTTCCGGGCGGCCCGCATGGCGTGCCGCTGGTCTACGGCACCGTTGCGGCAGCCATCCGCCGCCGGCGGGATGACCGCGTGCTGGAGACGTGGGGCGGCGGCGCGATCGTGCGCCATTCGCTCTACGCCCCGGTTGCGCGCGCCGACCGCGGCGTGCTCGGCCAGGCCGGCGCCGCCGGGCTCGACGTCGTTGACACGGCGGCGGAAGGCGCGCATCCGCATGAGGTTCTCTCGGCGGCGCTTGACGCCATCCACCGGGCACGCGGGGCGGTCGAAGCCGAACTCGCCACGCGCTGGTGCGCGCGGGAGACGGCGCTGCTCTACGTGGACGGCGGGATTGCCGGGCTTGGCGAGCCGGCGTCGAGCGACCGCGCCGTTGGGGTGGTCAAGTCGCATCGCACCGTATACGGCGGGCAGGCGGCCATGAACGCCGCGTTCGCGATGGCAGCCGGCCAGCGAACGCACGCATTCACGGTCGAAGGCCGCGGCCGCGCCAGCGTCGCCAGCTGGTATCTCCGGTTGCACGCGGGCGACGGCACCGACCCGTTCGGCGGAATCGTGAGGGTCGAGGTTGCCAGCGGCGCGTTTACGTCTGAGCGTGCCGACTCCGTCTCGCGCTGGATCCTCGCCGAGCGGTCGCCGGTCGCTCTTCCCGACCCACGCTGGCGCGTGATGCCGTACGGGATAAGGGCGGTGGAAGAGTACCTGCGCGCAGCCGTTCCGCGATAGCGGCGTGGCGGTACCTTACAGGATGGCTGCGATCCTTGGCCACGTCGTCGCGACCGAGCGTCGCCCCAACACCCCGCACGAGTTCCACTTCTGGACGGCGCTCGACGCGCCGGTCGGGATTGGCACGATCGTGCGCGTGGAGGGCACCGACGCCGTCGCCGGCCACGTTCCGCAGGTGTACGGCGTCGTGGTCGAGGGATTCAGCTACTCCGATCTTGAAACGCCGCTCCACGACGTGCTCGGCGCCGACGGATCGCCCGAGCGCGCAATGCGCGTCCCCACGCGCCGCACGGAGATTCGCCTCTACACCGCCGCGGTCCTCCGCCACGTTCCTGACGAACCGCTCCAGCCGGTGGCGCTTGGCGGCGTGTACCTCGCCGATGATGCGGACGTTGCCGTGGCCCTGCGGATGGACCGGTACACGCAGGGCGAGGCGCCGACCGGTATTCCGATCGGGCTCTACCGCGCAGGCGCCACGGCATCGCCGATCTACCTCGACGCCGACTTCCTGCTGGGGCCGGAAGCTGCACACCTGAACATCACGGGCGTCTCAGGGCTTGCTACCAAGACGAGCGCGGTCGAGTGGCTCCTGGCCTCGGTTTTCGCGCACTTCCCTTCCGCGAAGGGGAGCGTTGCCGCGCTCTGCTTCAACGTGAAGGGCCCGGACCTTTGCTTCCTCGACCAGCCTGCGGAACGGCTCGATGGGTCCGACCTGGATCTGTACGCGCGCCTTGGCGTGCCGGCCAGGCCGTTCGCGGGCGTGGAATACTTCGCGCCGTACACTGCGCGCGGACACACGCTGAATACCCTCCGCTCGCACGATGCGCTCTCTCACAACGTGCATCCGCTCCGGTGGGGGCTGGGCGAAGTGCTCCAGCACGTCGAGGTGCTGCTCAACAAGGACGACGTTGATGCCAAGGCGGATGCGTTGATCGAGTTTATCCGCGAGCGCATCGTGGGTCAGGAGTTCCGCGACCCGCTCCTCGGCGCTGACGCGCATCGCGTCCAGACCTTCAGCGACCTGGACCAGTGGTTCCGCGGCGTGCTTCGCGCCATGGAGGAGCGCAACCAGGATTCCTGGCGCACGCATCACGTGGCCACGATCCGCAAGGTGCGAAACCGCCTGTCGAACATCTCCACCCGATGCCGCGGGCTCGTGGCCGACGACGGGCTGGCGAGCGACCTCCCGTGGGGGCAGTTCCGCGACCGCGGCGTGTACGTGGTGGACGTGGCCAACCTGGAGGAAGACGCACAGGATCTGATATTCGCACGCATCATCACGAAGCTTCGCGAACTCATGGAGAAGCGCGCCCTCGGCGTTGATCACCTCGTCGTGTTTGTGGACGAGCTGAACAAGTACGCGCCGTCCGATGGTGCCGACACGTACGTCCGCAAGATGCTCCTCGACATCGCAGAGCGTGGGCGCTATCTCGGGCTCGTGCTGTTCGCGGCGCAGCAGTTCCGCTCGCAGGTTCACCGGCGCGTGGTAGGCAACAGCGGGACTGCGTTATACGGCCGGATGGACGTGGACGAGCTGGCGACGCCCGGGTACTCGACGCTTGCGCCTGCCACGCGCGCGCGGCTCTCCACGCTCGACAAGGGCGAGCTGATGGTGCGCCATCCGCACTTCGCCCACCCCGTCTTCGTGCGCTTCCCGCGGCCCGCGGTGCTGTCCGGGCGCGAGGGGGTCGAGCGGTTCCCGGCCGCGGGCGAGCCGACCCTCGAGGAGGCGATCGTCCGCTCCCTCAGGCAGCTCGACAAGGCGGTGACGCTCGAGTGGGTGAAGGATGCAATCGCGCTCGCCGAGGAGGACGAGGTGCTGCGCGCCCGCAACCGCACGCTGCAGGTCCGGCCGGATGACGTGAAGGCGTTCTTCCGCGCGCAGCTTCGCCGCCGCGTGCACGCCGAGCCGGCCGCGCCTCGCCCGCGTCCGGTGATCCGCTCCAGCCCGGGCGACGACCCGTACGCCTTCTAGGACGCGGCCGCCCATGCGACTGGTCCACTTCTCCGACGTTCACCTGGGCTTCCGCCAGTTCCAGCGCGTCACCCCCGCGGGGATCAACCAGCGCGAGGCAGATGTCGCCCGCTCCTTCGCGAACGCAATCGAGAAGACGATCGAGCTCCGGCCGGATCTCGTGCTGGTCGCCGGCGACGTGTTCCACACGGTTCGCCCCACCAACCCCGCGATCCTGCACGCCTTTTCGCAGTTTGCGCGCCTCGTGCGCGAACTGCCCGGCGCAACGGTCGTGGTGGTAGCGGGAAATCACGACATACCGCGGTCCAGCGAGTCAACGTGCATCCTCCGGCTGTTCCGGCAGCTGGGCGTTCACGTGGTGGACGGATCCGCGGCAACCGCCGACGCGGTTCCGGCGCAGCGGCTGGCTTTTCCGGAGCACGACTTGTCCGTCCTTGCAGTGCCGGAAGTGGCGAGCCAGAACCTCGACTGGTCGCCGGACCCCGCGGTCAGACACAACGTCCTGCTTGCGCACGGGGAGGTGCAGGGACTCTACCCGTCAGGCCACGCGCCGGACGACCCGGGGTCGCTCGAGATCCCGAAGTCCGTCTGCGAGTCCTCGGCGTGGGACTACATAGCGCTCGGGCACCACCACACGTACCGGCGCATGGGCCCGAACGCGTACTACAGCGGTTCGCTCGACTACGCGAGCACGAACGTGTGGGGGGAACTGGCCGAGCAGAAGGCGCAGAAGCTGCCGGGAAAGGGCCTGATCGAGCGCGACCTGGTGACGGGCAGGCAATCGTTTCACCCGCTGCCGGTCGTTCGCGAGTTCGTGGACCTGCCCCCCCTCGACGGGCGCGGGCTTGCAGCCGCCGACCTCGACGCGGCGATCGGCATGGCCGTCAGGCGCGTGAGCGGCGGCATCGAGGGCAAGGTCGTGCGCCTCGTTGCGCGCGACGTCGCGCGCCACGTCGTCCGCGAGCTGGACCACAAGGCGCTGCGCGAGGTGCAGCGCGCGGCGCTGCACTTCCATCTCGACACGCGGCGCCCGGACGTGATCAGGCACGAAGGGAGCGGCGCGCCTGGCCGACGTCCGTCACTCGTTGATACGCTGCGGGAGCGCCTGCGCAGCCGCGAGCTCGCTCCAGGGGTGGACCGAGAGCGCCTCATTGCACTCGGCCTGCAGTACCTGGCGATGGCCGAGCACGAGGGCGCGCCATCTGAAGCGGCCGTCCCGCCCGGGGACGCATGAAGCTCGAGCGCCTTCGCCTGCTGAACTTCCGGCAGCACGAGGATTCTACCCTCGTGTTCGAGGATGGGCTCACGGGAATCATCGGCCCGAACGGCGCGGGCAAGTCCACGCTGCTCGAGGCGGTCGCCTGGGCGCTGTACGGCGGCGACACGGCGCGCGGGGGGAAGGAGTCAATCCGGTTCGCGCGCGCGGCAGCGCGTTCTCAGGTGCGTGTGGAGCTCGACTTCGACCTCTCCGGCCACCGGTACCGGGTGGTGCGCGGGCTCTCGATGGCGGAGCTGTACGTGGACGACGGCGAGCAACCCATCGCGAACTCGGCGACGGGCGTCAGCGACGTCCTCCAGCGCCGCCTCGGCATGACGCGCGACGAGTTCTTCAACACGTACTTCGCCGGGCAGAAGGAACTGGCCGTCCTTGCGGCGCGCTCCGCGGTCGAGCGTGCGCAGTTTCTGTCGCGCGTGCTCGGATATGAGCGGCTCCGGGTGGCGCAGGAACTGGCCGATCAGCGCCGGCGCGACCTCCGGTACGAGATCCAGGGGATGCGCAGCGGCATGCCCGACGCTGCCGCGATCGAAGCCGAGGAGGCCGAGGCCGCCCGTGCGGTCGAGGCCTCGCGTGCGCGTGTGGTTGATGCGGAAATCGAGCGGTCGCGCGTGCAGGCGCAGGTGGACGCAGTCGCGCCCCGGTGGGAGGAGGCCCAGCGGCAGCGAGACGAGCGCCAGCAGATGGAGGCAGACATCAGGGTCACGCAGACGGAGCTCGCCGCGCAGCGCAGGAACGTCGAACGCCTCGCCGCGGAACTCCGCCATGTGGACGAGGCGCGGAGCGCGCTTGCGCCGCTCGCGGCGGAGCTTGGCCAGTTCGACGACCTTGGGCGCGAACTTGCCCAGTTGCGGGACCTGGCCGCGCATGACGGACGGCGTCGCGCCCTGTCGGAGCAGGAGGCGATCATCGCTTCGGAACTGGTCGCGCTTCGCGCACAGCGCGAGGTGCTGTTCGAGGCCGCAGCCGGCGAAGAGCGGGTGATCGAGCACCTCGAGTCGCAGCGGCGCCGCCTCGATGACGTCCAGGGGCGGCTGGAGCTGCGCCGCACGGACTGGGTGCGCGATCGCCAGGAAGCAGAGACGCGGCGCAACGCCCTCCGGACGCAGTACGCCGAGCTCCGCGACCAGCGCGGTCGGCTCGTGGCGCGGGGCGAGCAGGGCGTGTGTCCCACCTGCCAGCGGCCGCTGCTTGAGCATTACAGGCAGGTCCTCGACCTGCTCGACAATCAGATGGAAAGCGTGAACGCCGACGGGTCGTACTATCGCGCCCGGCTCGAGCAGCTCGATGCGATGCCCGGCGACCTGGTCGAGCTCGACAACGAGCGCCGTCGCGTGCAGCAGGACGTGAGCGCGATCGAGCGTCGGCTTGCGCGGACACAGGCGAGCGTGCAGCAGCTCGAGCACGTCGAGCGCGACATCGCCGCCAGGGAGCAGCGGCACGCGGCGCTGGTGCGCGACCTTGTAGCTGTACCGGGTGGCTACGACGCCGCGCGCCACAGGGCCGTGGAAGCGGAGTTCGGCCGGCTCGTCGAGCTCAGCGCGCAGGCGAACCGGCTCACCACGCAGGTCGAACGCGAGTCCGGGCTGCGGCGTGAGATAGAGAACGTCGGCCGGAGCGTCGAGACCCTTGCCGCCCGCGACGCCGGCCTCGTGACCCGGCTGGCTGCACTCGTCATGTCGGAGGCGGAGTACGTGACGCTTCGCGACCGGCACGCGTCGGCTGCCGTGGAACTGCAGGCGGCGATGGTGGCGACCGCTGCCGCAACGGAGGCGATGGCGGCTGCGCAGGCGGCCGCCGACCGCGCGGCAACGGCGCGCGCGAACCTTGCGCTGGCATCGCAGCGCGTCGAGGCGCTGGAGCGCGAGAGGCAGCTGCACGAGGAGCTGCACCGCGCGTACTCCGACCTCCGCACCGACCTCAACCACGCGATGCGGCCCGAGCTCTCGGACCTCGCAAGCGCCTTCCTCGCCGAACTGACCGACGCCCGCTATACCGGCCTCGAGCTCGACGACAAGTACCGGATCGTCGTGCTAGAGGACGGCGTGCCGAAGCCAGTGATCTCAGGCGGCGAAGAAGACCTCGCCAACCTCGTCATGCGACTCGCAATCTCGCAGATGATCGCCGAGAGGGCCGGTCAGGCGTTCTCCCTCCTCGTGCTCGACGAGGTCTTCGGTTCTCTCGACGACATCCGCCGGCAGAACGTCGTATCGCTCCTCCGCGGCCTCCAGGACCGGTTCGAGCAGGTCATCCTGATCACGCATATCGAGGACGTCCGCGACGGGCTCGACCATGTCTTCGAGGTGCGGCGCGACGAGCATACCGGGGCCTCGGTCATCGCGCGCGGCTCGGCGAGGGGCAGGGAATTCGCCGACGCGATTGCCGCGGGCGAACCCGCCGAACCTGGGGGGAGAACGGAGTGATGGGCATGCGCAGAGAGCACTCGCCACTCTTCGGGCCGCATCCAGTGACGATGGACGACGTCCCGTCGCTCAACGATCTGTTCAGCAGCGCGTTCACCGCCAGGTATCGCCGCGACGGCCTCGTGGGCGTGCGCGTGCCGCCGCTCAACCCCGCGATCTGGGAATACGCGATTTCCGCGGCCGGGCGCGGCGCCATGCTGTGGCGTGATTCCCACGGCGCCATTGCGGCCTTCAACTTCGCGCATACTTCGGGCCGCGAAGGATGGATGGGTCCGCTCGCCGTGCGGGAGGACTGCCAGGGCACGGGGGTGGGCAAACTGGTCGTCCGCTCCGCGATTTCACACCTCATGGGGTCGGGCTGCGCCACGATCGGACTCGAGACCATGCCCCGTACGGTGGACAACATCGGCTTCTATTCGACCCTCGGCTTCGTGCCGGGCACGATCACCGTCACGCTCACCATGGAGGCCACCGAGTCGGGCGAGGTGCGTGGGCTGCTGTCTCAGCTCAACCCGGCGGCGCGCGATGCAGCAGTTGCGGAATGCTCGGCGCTCACTGCGCGGGTCCTTCCGGGGTCGGAATACGCGCGCGAGGTGCGGCTTACCCACGAGCTTCGGCTGGGCGATACGATATTGCTGCGGCGCGACGACGCCCTCGTGGCCTTCGCACTCTGCCATGCGTCGCCGCTGGTCGAGGGGCGCGGCCGCGAGGAGCTTCGCGTGCTCAAGCTGGTCGCCGCAGACCAGGCGGCGTTCGAGGCGCTTCTGGCGCCGCTGGCTTCGCTGGCGCGCAGGACGTCAAACGCGCGCTTCGCCATGCGCGTTCAGGGCGAGTACCGCGCGGCATATGCCTCCGTGATCCGGGCGGGCGGTCGCGTGCGCTGGACGGACCTTCGGATGACCCTCGAGGGATACCCGCAGGTCCCGCCCGTGGGCGGAATCGCCTTCACGAACTGGGAGATCTGACTCCAGGCCGCTACCGCTTTCGCTTCGCCTCGCGTGGACAGGCTGCGCGCTGAGCGCGCGTGACGATTCGCCAGATGAGCAGAAAGACGCCGCCCGTGAGGAGCAGGTGGATCCAGCCGGGGCCATCGGCCCACGTGCCCGCGGCCCACACTGCCAGCATCGTAACGGCAACGACGATGATCGGGTCCAGCGGGCGCTCCTCCATGTTTGAGCGGCATTCGGCTCCCCGCAGTGCGCCAATCTAGCGCCTGCGCGCCCAAGGCGGGCGCGCAGGCCACCTCGCCCGGCCTCGCTCTGGACGCTGTCCCTGCGCTCTCCTACATTCAGCCGAAGGTGCGAAGAGGCCAAATTTTTGAGCCGATAAGTCCTTCGGGTGGGTGCAACACCATCGTTGACGTCATGCCCGCACGGCGGGAAGGCGGAAGGCGGCGTGAGTACCTCAGACATTCGACAGGGCTTCAAAAACCCCTCTTCGTGCCCCCCTTGATGCGGAAGCTCCGGCCGGGGTGACCTCCGGCCGGAGCTTCCGTCTCTGCGACCCACTTCACGTGCCAACAGTCTCAGTCACGCATGTCGCGCGCTTCAGCGCGGCGCACCGCCTGCACAACCCCTCGATGCCGGACGCGGAGAACGCGAGGGTGTTCGGCAAGTGCAACAGCCCGAACTACCACGGGCACAATTACACGCTCGAGGTGACGGTAGCCGGCGAGCCTGATCCGGTCAGCGGATTCGTCGTTGACTTTGGCGACCTGAGCGATATCGTGGATCGCTCCTGCGTGGACCTCCTCGACCACCGGAACCTCGACGTTGACGTGCCGTTCCTCAGGGGCGTAGTGTCCACGGCGGAGAACATCGTGGTGGCCTGCTGGAAGCAGCTCGAGCCCGCTGTCCGCCCGCGGCGCCTTGTGCGCCTCCGGCTCTGGGAAACGGAGAACAACCATGTCGAGTTCAGCGGAGACTGAGCGCGCGGCGTCCATCGCCGTGGGGCTCCCGGAATACGGCGACCAGGGCGAAGGGCCGTCGCGCCTTGGCCAGGACCGCTACGCCGAGCTGCAGCAGATCGTCAGGCGTCAGCTCGAGCTGATCGGCGAGGATCCTTCCCGCGAGGGGCTGCTCAAGACGCCCATGCGCGTATCGCGTTCCCTTGCCTGGCTCACGCGCGGGTACACGCAGGACATCCGGAAAGTGGTGCACGGCGCGGTGTTCGAGGAGGAATACGAGTCCATGGTGATGGTGCGCGACATCGAGCTCTACTCGATGTGCGAGCACCACATGCTGCCGTTCTTCGGCCGCGCGCACATAGCGTACCTGCCCAACGGGCGGATACTCGGCCTCTCCAAGCTTCCGCGCATCGTGGACGTATTCGCAAGGCGTCTGCAGGTGCAGGAGCGGCTCACCGAGGAGATCGCCACTGCGATCCAGGACGTGCTCAGGCCGGCCGGGGTGGGTGTGGTGATCGAGGCGTACCACCTCTGCATGATGATGCGTGGCGTCGAGAAGCAGAACTCCCGCACGGTGACGTCGGCGCTGAAGGGGGCGTTTCGCGACGATGCGCGCACGCGCGACGAGTTTCTCCGACTCGCGCAGGGCGCGGCCGTCCCTCGCTGAGCCAGGCGCGGAACACCCGCGCGACGCCGCTTGCTCCTGGCCCTCACCCACTACATGCGGTGCACGAGCGCCCACGCGGACTCGTGGCTCGTGGCGCAAGCCGATACGGTCGAAAACCGCCGGGTCGTCGAGGGAACCCTCGGCTGCCCGGTCTGCCGCGTCGAGCGCGCCGTCCGGGGTGGCGTTGCCTGGTGGAGCGGCGAGCCCGCTGCGGTGGCGCCGGACCCGCGCCCGGACCTTGCGGGCGACCCCTTGATGCGCGCCGGAGCGCTGCTGGGGTTGCAGGAATCTCCGCTCCCCTTCCTGCTCTGCGGCGCGGCCGGGCTGGCCGCAAACGGGCTGGTGACCCTTGCGGACGCGCCGCTCGTGCTGCTCGACCCGCCGGACGACCGCGCGGCGCCCTTCACGACCATCGTGCGCGGCGCCCCGTCGGTGCCGTTAGGCGCGCAGAGCGTGCGCGGTGCGCTGCTCGAAGGCGCGTGGGCCTCGGAGCCGGCACGAGTTGCGGGCATCGTCGCCGCCCTGAGCTTCCGCGGGCGGCTCGTCGCGCCCGCGGCCACCCCGCTGCCGCGGGGCGTGCGCGAGCTCGCCCGCGACGCCGATCAGTGGGTGGCCGAGCGGGCGCCGGGATCCTCGACGTAAAGGCCGTCTATCACCTTCTCGTAGGCGTCCTCGATCACGCGCCGCTTGACCTTGAGCGTCGGCGTCAGCTCGCCGCGCTCGATCGAGAAGTCGTGCTCGAGCAGCGCGATCTTCTTGGGCGTCTCGAAGCTCGCCAGCCCGGCGAAGTGCTTCGTCACTTCCTTTTCCATCTTGGCGTGGATCGTCGGCATCTGCAGCAGCTGCGCGCGGTCGGTCCAGATGATGTTGTGCCTGGCGGCCCACTTCTCGAGCTGGTCCCAGTTGGGGACGACCAGAATGGCCGGGAACTTCCGCTTGTCGCCCACCACCACAGCCTGGCTGACGTACTTGTTCGTCCTGACGGCATTCTCTATCGGCTGCGGCGCGACGTACTTGCCGCCGGCGGTCTTGATGAGGTCCTTCTTGCGGTCGGTGATCCGGAGGTACCCGTCCTCGATCACGCCGATGTCGCCCGTGCGGAACCACCCGTCAGCGTCAATCGCCTCCGCCGTGGCACCCGGATTGTTGAAGTACCCCTTCGTCACGTGCGGCCCGCGGGTGAGGATCTCGCCGTCGCCCGCGATTGCGACCTCGACGCCAGGCACTGGCTTGCCCACGGTACCGATGCGGAACGCGGCCGGCGTGTTCACGCAGATCACGGGAGACGTCTCCGTGAGCCCGTACCCTTCGAGAATGACCAGCCCCGCGGAGTAGAAGAAGCGGTTTATGTCGGGCGAGAGCGGCGCACCGCCCGACACGAAGAAGCGCAGCCGGCCGCCCACGCGCGCCCGCAGCTTCGAGAATACGAGACGCTGAGCGATGCGGTAGGCGATTGACGTGAGCAGGGACGGGGAGCGGCCGGCCAGTCGTGCTGTGGCCCAGCGGTCAGCCACGCCGCGCGCCCAGAAGAAGATCCGCTTCCTCAGTCCGCCGCCCGCGAGCGCATTCTCCAGCACGCGCGCGTACATCTTCTCGTACAGGCGCGGCACCGAGAAGGCAATCGTCGGCCGCACCTCCGAGAGGTTCAGCGGCACCGCGTCGAACGACTCTGCGTATGCGATGGATGTCCCCGTCGCCACGAACAGATAGTCGCCCATGCGCTCGAATACGTGCGTGAGCGGAAGGAACGACAGTGCCACGTCAGTGCCGTCGAACGGGATGCACGAAGCCCCCGCGCCCACGTTCGAGAAGAAGTTGTCGTGGGTCAGCATGACACCCTTGGGGAGCCCCGTCGTCCCGGACGTGTAGATGATCGTCGCCATGTCGTCGGGCTGCACGGTGAGTGCGGCGGCGCGCCATTTCGCCGCCGCGTCCGCGCCGTCGGCTGCCTTCCCGCGCCGCTCCAACTCGGCAAATGTCAGGTCGGCGCCGGCGCCCACGGCGGTGTCGAACGTGACAACGTGTGAGACCGCAGGCACCTCACCGCGGATCGCCGCGATCTTCGCCGCCTGGTCGGGGTTCGACACGAACACCACCTTCGTCCCGGAGTCGGCGAGCAGGTGCGTGATCTGCTCGGCCGGCAGCGAAGGATAGATCGGGACGTCAATGATGCGGCCTGTGAGGCAGGCCCAGTCCACAAACGCCCATTCCGGCCGGTTCTCCGACAGGATCGCGACCCGGTCGCCTGGCTCCAACCCCAGTCCAGGCAGCGCGAGCGATACCCTTCTGACGCGATCCAGCACCTCTTCGTGCGATATCGCGCGCCACTTGCCGCCCTGCTTCACCTGGTACATCGCCGCGA
Source organism: Gemmatimonadaceae bacterium (assembly GCA_020851455.1). Classification (GTDB taxonomy): domain Bacteria; phylum Gemmatimonadota; class Gemmatimonadetes; order Gemmatimonadales; family Gemmatimonadaceae; genus Fen-1231. The sequence continues at coordinate 39,765 of JADZCT010000034.1, forward strand.
GCCGATGACGCTCGATGGCGGAGAAGAACAGCTCGTTCAGCGTTCCGCGCGCCGGCCTGGGCCCACCGCTCACCACGTCCATGCAACGCCTCCGCGTCACGTGCAGGCGCGGGCGCCCCCTGCAGGCACGCGCGCCACGATGGCTACTGCTTCGGTCTCAACAAGATTACGAAGCGGAGCGGGCTGCCGCGAACTTGCGCCCCGCGGTAGCGAACGGTGGCAAGCACCGTCACCGAGTCCACGGCGGCTGCCGTGATCCCTATCGGCCGCACCCGCAGGCGGCGCGAAGCGGTGCCGTCCGCGCCCGTGGTGTCGAGCTGCGAACGCTGCGTGCCGTTGCTCGTGAGGAACACCACCGACGTGTCGCCCGGGGCCACGACCGCGCCGCGAAAGACCGCCTGGAACGACACCCGCCAGCCCTGCGTGGCCGTGATCCCGCCGGCCGTATCGTACGTTACCACCCGTGCCGCGAGCTCGATTGACGAGTTCACCGCCGGATTGTCTGGCAGGACGTAGTCCACCGTGTCGCGCGCTGCGGCGGCGAAGGCAACCGTGTCCGGCCGCCGGGCGATCAGAAGGGTGATGGGCCTCGTCTGGACGCCGCCCGCACTCGCCATCAGCCGCACCGAGCCCGACCTGATCTGGGCCGTGAGGATCCCGCCCGCGGCAATCGTCACGCCCGTGTCGAGTGCGATGTACTGGATGGGCGCGCCGGCGATCGGCGTTCCAGTCCCGTCAAACGCCACGGCGCCGAGCGACGCAGCGAGGCCAAGGGAGTCGCGCAGCGTGTCGCCAGCGACCACCGCAGGCGACGGAAGCGCGTCGAATTGCAGCGAAGCTACGTGCGCAGGGCTCGTGCTGATCTCGGTGCAGCCTGCAACCCCCGCCGCCACCGTGAGCGCCCACGCCGCGAGCGCGCGCGCGGCGCGCGCTCGCGACTTCATTCGACGAACCGCTCCGCCAGTCTCGTGGCGAGGTTCACGTAGGCCTGCGCGGCCGGGTCCGCCGGCGTGCGCACCACGACGGGCTGCCCGGCCGCGAACGCGTCGCTCACCGCGCTGCTCCGCGGGATCATCAGGTCGAACACGAGGTTGGCCGGCACGTTCGCTCTCACGTACTTCACGGTGCGCTCGCAGGCGGGGTTCCCCGCCTCGTACATCGTCAGGAGGATGCCATCGAAGGTGAGCCGCTTCTGCTTCGCCACGATGTCCTGGATCCCGCGGAAGATCTGCGGCGTCGTCTGGAGCACGAGCGGCTCGGCCTGGAGGGGCACGAGCACGCGATCGCTCGACGCCAGCGCCCTTCGCGTGATCGCGCCGAGCCCCGGCGGCGTGTCAACCACCACGATGTCGCAACGCTCGGCGGCTGTGGCCAGCATCGCAGGGAGCAGGTCGCCCTGCGCGATCGTGTTCGCGTAGTCGGTGTGATCGGCATCCTCGGCCACGGAGCCCACGAGCATCACGCGCAGCCAGGGAAGCGCGGTGGGCAGGATGACGTCGCGCAGCGGCCGCGCGCCGCTCATGTAGTCCGCAAACCCGTGGGTCGGGTGCCCCTTCCGAAGACCCGCGCCAAACCGGACCGACCCCTGCGGGTCAACGTCCACCACCAACGTCTTCAGCCCGCGGCGCGCAAAGGCGGCGCCGAGGTTCACGGCTGTCGTCGTCTTGCCCACGCCGCCCTTCTGGCTCACGATCGCAAGAATGCGTCCCAACGCTCAACTCTCCTGGGGCGGCTCTGGTTGTTCCGCCTGGCTGGTAATCTGCTCCAGTGTCGCCTTGGCGTGTGTAACCCAGCGGTTCGCGTCTTCTCCCGTGGGCGGGTGGGCCAGGACTGCCTGCAGGTGCTTCACTCCGCCGTTCACGTCGCCGCGCTTGAGCAGGAGGAATGCCAGCCCGTAGTGCGCGCCGGCAAGCATGGGGTCGAGCTCGATCGCCTTGCGATAGGCGCGCACGGCTTCGTCCTGCCGGCCAGTGCGGGAGAATGCGATCGCCATGTTCTGGAGCACGCGAAGGTCGTTCGGGTTGTCGCGCAGGGCGAGCCGGTACGAAGTCAGGGCGGCGTCGTAGTCGCCCTGGCGTTCCAGCACCAGCGCCTCGTTCAGGTAGTCGAGGCGCTGCGCCTTGGCGTCAGTCTTCGGTCTCCCGCCGAGCAGGCGGCTCAACCACGACATGCAGTGCTCCCGGCCGGGTAACGCGCTCCTAACATCGGATGGCACAAGCTATTGCCGCAGCATGACTTGGGCAACCGAGGTATCGTGGGCGACGCGCAGCGGGTAGCTTGCGTCCAGAGGGTCCGCCACCTTCGCCCCCCGAGAGCCACATGCCGCGCAGCCCGATAGCAGGCACGCCAGCCACCCGTGAATTCTTCCACCTCGACTGGCCTCTCTTCGGGGAGCTTTCCCGGGCCCTCGCGCTCAAGGTTGCCCGCGAATTCGATCCCGACGTGGTGGTGGGCATCGCCACGGCCGGAGTCGTGCCGGGAGCGGTAGTGGCTGCCATCCTCGACCGCCCGTTCCGCTCGATGATCGTGAGCCGCCGCCACATGGCCAGGACCGTGCGCGCGACACCGGCCGTCTTGGGCGAGGCGCCCGTGGAGGCGCGCAACGCGAAGGTGCTCGTCGTTGACGAAACATGCGACTCGGGCGACACCATGCGCCTCGCGGTGGCAGCGCTGGTGAACGCGGGTGCGCGCGACGTTCGAACGGCCGTGGCCATCCGCACTGGCGCCTACGAAGCGCACTACGCCGCGCTCGAGACGCCCGCGACGGTCGTCCTCCCGTGGGATCGCGAGATCCTCGTAAACGGTGCGCTCGTCCCGAATCCGAAGTACGGCGCCTGATTCCCGACCGCCCTCAGCGGAGGGCGGCCGCCGCGGTCTCGTACGGCTCTCCCGCGGCCATCCGGTCGTAGAGATACCCCATCACGTCGGCGCTCCCCACGAGGAACCGGCAGCGCGGGCTGCCGGACGAGCGGCACTCGACTTCGAGAACGGCCAGCGGCGCGGTTGCCGTGCGACCGAAGAAATCCGCGAACAATCCGGTCGTGTAGTGGCAGGCGGGATACGGCATCCCCGTGGCGGGGTCTGCCTCGGCCCAGTCGGCGGAATCAACCATTGCGATCACGTCGCCGACCGGCGTGATCGTCAGGCTTCCCCAGCCCGCATCCCGGAAGAACTCGGCTCCCCGGCTCTGGAACTCATCGAGGTCGAGCGTCTCGATATCCTCGCCCTTCGCATCCAGCCATGAACGGAACGCAGCGTACACGGATTCCCCGCCCCCGTAGCCCGCTTCCTGCAGGTACGTCGCGAACGCGCCCCCAGTATCACGAACGAGAGCCGCGCGAAGGGCCGCCAGTGACCTGACGGGGAATGCCAGACAGTTTGCGGCTTTCAGGTCCATGGTGTGCGCTGGGTGGGGTTGGTTGAAGCTATGATGGGCAGCCGCCGGGTGCTACCGCCCGCCGGCGCCGAGCCGACGCACGAACTCCCGCTCGTCAATCACCGGCACTTCCAGCATGCGCGCCTTTTCCAGCTTGCTGCCTGGCGCCTCGCCGGCAACGACGAGACTGGTTGCCTTCGACACCGAATCCGTGACCTTCCCACCCGCGGCCGTGATCCTGTGCTTCGCCTCCGCCCGCCCCATGGTCGAGAGGGTGCCCGTAATGACGACCGTCATTCCCTCGAAGGCGCCGCCCACGGCCGCAGAAGCCGGCTCGTCGAATCGAAGCCCGCTCTCTTTGAGCCGCGTCAGCAACGCGCGATTCGCCGGATCCGCGAAGTAGGCCGCGACCGACGCGGCAATGGTCCGGCCGATTCCGTGCACGGACTCGACCTCGTCGCTGCTGGCTGGCGCCTTCACCCGGCCGTGCGCTCTCCCGTTCAATGTGCCCGACAGGGCTTCAAGCGTCCCGAACCGACGGGCGAGGAGCGTGGCGGCCTCCGTGCCCACGTGCCGGATCCCGAGACCGAAGAGCAGCCGCGACAGGGGGCGTGCGCGTGACGCGTCAATCGCCGCCACCAGCGCTTCCGCGCTCCGCTCGGCAAAACGATCGAGCTCGGCCACGCGCCTGGCGTCGAGTTCGTACAGGTCGGCGACGTTCTCCACGAGGCCTGCCTCGATCAGCTGCTCCACCCGCGCATACGAGAGCCCGTCAATGTCCATCGCGTCGCGCGAGGCGAAGTGCACTATCGCCTCGAGCTGCCGGCCCGGGCACGCGCCATTGTCGCAGAAGATGTCCTTCTCTTCTACGCGCACGAGGGTGCCGCACGCGGGGCAGTGCGTGGGCATCGCTGTCGGCCGGGGCGGCGCCTTCGCGTCTCGCTTCCCGGGGACGGGACCCAGCACCTGCGGGATTACCTCGCCGGCGCGCCGCACCTGCACGACGTCGCCCACGCGCAGGTCCTTCTGCCTGATGAGATCGAAGTTGTGGAGTGTGGCGTAGCGAACCGTGGTGCCCCCGACCTCCACCGGCTCCAGCACGGCGTACGGGTTGATCTTTCCCGTCCGGCCAACGTTCACCTTGATGTCGAGCAGCCGCGTCTCGGCGATGTCGGGCGCGAACTTGCGCGCGATTGCCCACCGCGGCTCGCGGCCGCCGATGTTGCCAAGCTCCGCCTGAACGGCGCACGACTCGATCTTCACCACCATCCCGTCTATCCCGAAGTCGAGCTCCGCGCGAAGCTGCTGCTCGATACGGTGCGCGTGCGCGTGCACGTCCGCCATCGTGACGCAGTGCGCGTGGTGCGGGGCTGTTGGCACCCCCCACGCGGCAAGCGTATCGAGCAGCCTGGACTGCGTGCCCCACGGCGCCGACCCGTCGGGCAGTGCGATCGAATAGCCAAAAAAGCGAAGGGGCCGCTTCGCAGTCTCCGACGGGTCGAGCTGCCGAAGCGACCCGGCCGCGGAGTTGCGTGGGTTTGCGAAGGGGGGCTCGCCGCGCGCGGCCCGCTCGATGTTGAGCCGCTCGAACGCCGAGAACGGGAAGTAAACCTCGCCCCGTACCTCCATGCGCGCCGGATGTCCGGATCCATGAAGCCGGAGCGGGATGTCGCGCACGGTCCGGAGGTTCGCAGTGACGACTTCACCCACGCGTCCGTTGCCGCGCGTCGCGCCAAGCGCGAACACGCCGTCCGTGTAGGTGATGGCCACAGCAAGCCCGTCGAGCTTGAGTTCCGCGGAGTACCCGCTTGCGCTGGCCGCGTCGCCCGCCACGCGCACCGCGCGCTGGTGCCATGCGTCCACTTCCTCGTCGCTGAACGCGTTGGCGAGCGACCCCATTGGCGCCATGTGCTCATGCTTTTCGAACGATTCCACCGGGGGCGCGCCCACGCGCAGCGTCGGTGAATCCGGGGCCTGCAGCTCGGGGTGCGCCCTCTCGATCTCCTGTAGCTCCCGGAACAGGCGGTCGTACTCGGCGTCGGACATCGTTGGCCGGTCGAGTGAGTAGTACTCGTACGAAGCGCGCGTGAGCGCCTCGCGCAGCTCCGCCGCTCGCTCCGCCGTTGAGTTGCTCATGCCCTGCGCCCGCCCGACTCGCCCCTCAACCCTTTGCCTCTTCCGCTATGACGTTGAGCGAAACGCCCACCAGCCGACCGAGTTCCTCGTCAGATGCCTTGGGGAGGAGCGTCTCCGCCCACATGTGATCCTCGCTCGCGGCGTACGTGTGGAGCAGGCGGCGCAGGTAGGCGATGAGCGCTATCCCGCGCAGATCCGACTGCCGGTGCTCAGCCGCCTTGTCCTGCGTCGAGCGCGCGAGCGACTCGAACCGGTGCGCATTGCGAAGCGCCTTGGCGGTGAGGTCCGCGACCACCTGGCAGAATCGCACGTCGTCGTCGCTGAAGGGCGTCGCGTCACGCTCGGTACGCAGGAAGATCGCGCCGATCACGTCCTGCCTCCACCGGATCGGCACCACGATCACCGACTGGACGTTCCGCATGGTGAGGGTGTCCCGTACGGCGCTGAACATCGGGTCGTTCATCGCATCGGGGACGAACACAGTCTCGCCAGACGTGAAGGCGCGCTTCAGCTCGGGGTACCGGTCGAGGTCCACGACGAGGTTGCGGATCGAGGGATCCTCGTAGCTCGCTACGAGGCGAACTTCCTGCCGCTCGCCCGCGAGGAAGATCGAGCAACGGTCGAGCCCGAACGCCTCGCCCAGACGCCGCGAAACCGCCTGCAGGATGTCAACGAAATGGAGACTCGCGCTGATCTCCTGCAGGATGTCCACGATCGCCACGACACGGTCACGCTCGCGCGTGAGTTCCGTTACCCGCGCCTCGAGCCGGGCGACGTCCTCCGCGAAGTTCCTGGTGCCCGATGGGCGTGGAGCCGGCGAGGTGTCGGTCATACGGGTGGCGTACCCCTGAAAGGGTGGAGGCGGTGGGCGTTGCAGTCCTTCGCCGGCGGCAGCGGTGCGTGCGCTAAGTTCAACCCACGGTACATGATGCGGTGCAATCCGGTGACGCCGATCCTTGGGATGCTGAACGTAGGCCAACCGCTTGGCCGCGGTCAATGACGCTTCGCGACCTGATCGCCCGCAAGCGCGACGGCGGCGCCTTGACGGACGCCGAATGGACCTTCGTGGCCCGGGGGGTGGCTGTGGGCACATTCCCGGATTACCAGGTCTCGGCGTTGCTCATGGCCTGCTTCATCCGCGGGATGGACGCCGCCGAGACCGCTGGGCTGACTGCCGCGATGCTTCGTAGCGGGCGGACGCTGGGGCTTAGCCACCTCCCGGCCCGCGTTGACAAGCACTCCACCGGCGGCGTCGGCGACAAGGTTTCGCTGGTGCTCGCCCCGCTCGTAGCCGCCTGCGGCGTTGCCGTGCCGATGATCTCCGGCCGAGGGCTCGGACACACCGGCGGCACGCTGGACAAGCTCGAATCGATACCGGGATTTCGCACGCGGCTTACGATCGAGGAGGCCGAGCGGCAGGTGGCGCGAATCGGGTGCGTCATGATGGGGCAGACCAGCGAGATCGCGCCGGCGGACCGCAAGCTCTACGCCCTGCGCGACGCCACGGCCACCGTGCCCGCAATGCCGCTCATCGCCGCCTCGATCATGAGCAAGAAGCTCGCCGAGGACCTGACCGGGCTGGTGCTCGACATCAAGACCGGCGCTGGCGCCTTCCTCACGGCGCTCGATGACGAGATCGCACTCGCGCGACGGATGGTCGAACTCGGCGAATCCCACGGTTGCCCGGTGGTGGCGATCCTGTCGCGCATGGACTCGCCGCTTGGACGTGAGTGCGGGAACGCCAACGAGGTCGAGGAGGCCGTCGCGGTGCTGCGTGGCGGAGGACCCTCCGACGTGCGCGAGCTTTCCGTTCGGCTCGGCGCGGAAATGCTGGTACTCGGCCGCGCCGACAACGACGTCGCGGCTGCCACCCGGCGGATCGAGGCCGCGCTCGCGTCTGGCGCAGCCCTTGAACGGTTCCGTGAGCTTGTCGTGGCGCAGGGCGGCGACCCCGCCGTGTGCGACACGCCATGGCGTGTGCTCCCGCAGCCCGCGTTCCGGGAAGCGTACCGTGCGCGGCGCGACGGAATCGTGCACCGCGTTGACGCTCTCGCCATCGGCCGCGGCATCACCGCGCTGGGCGGCGGGCGCGCAACTATGGAAGACGCGCTCGATTACGCTGCCGGTTTCAGCGTGTGCGTCGCACCCGGCCACACGGTGCGGCGCGGCGACGTGCTTGCCGAGGTTCTCTGCGAAGACCAGGGGTGGATGGGCGCGGGCGTCGCCGCGCTCGATGAAGCAATCGTCATTGGCGACGCCCCGATTGCCGTCCCGCCACTCCTCTCGCACCGCGTCACGGCCAGCGGGGTGGAACGCCTCGACTGACCGCCAGCGCCGCCGCGGACCCGCGCCGGCCGGAGCGCGGGGCAGGCCGGCGCACCCTGGTTTGCGCGATTGCCGCACTGTCCCGCATCTTTCACCGTACTTCCAACCGCCATACCGATCATGCCCGAACGTTTCGTCAGGATCGCATCGCGGGCCGCCATCTCCACGGGCCCGATTGCAGCGCTGGTGTGGCTGCTCCTCATCTACATCGGCCACCCGACACCCACCGGCGGCGCGCCGGGGAACGGCGGCGGAATAGACGCAATCAACTGGTGGATCCTCATCTTCTCGTCAGCTGTCCCGCTCGGTCTGGCTGCGGCGTGGCACATTTCGTTCGGGAAGCTGCTCAAGCACGGCAAGAATACCTGCCCCGGTGTCTGACGCACGCGACGCATGACGAGCGGGGCGGCCTGAACGGTCGCCCCGCTTTTTGTCAGGACCGGCGTCACCGACGAGCCGCGATGCGCGCGTCGCGCGGTCGCCGCGCTCCCCGGCGCCTGCGGGCCGTTGACATATCAACAAGAGTTGATGTATTCTCCACCCATGGCCGCTCCTGCCGTCCACCAGGTCCGCGCTGCGCAGCTCTTCCATGCGCTGTCCGACGAGACGCGCCTCGGCATCATCGAGATGCTCCGCGGCGGAGAGCGGTGCGTCTGCGACCTGCAGGCTGATCTCGACGCGGCCCAGAGCCGCCTCTCCTTCCACCTCAGGGTGCTGAAGGAGGCGGGCCTCATCGTGGACCGGCGCGATGGACGCTGGTCTTACTACAGCATTGTGCCGGAAGCGCTGGCGGAGGCGCACGACATGGCCGTTGCGCTGCTGCCTGAGAAGGGTGTCTTGCCAGCGGCGGTGGGCGCGTCCTGCTGCCGCCGGCCAACCACGAGGTTACCATGAGCACCGAGTCGAGGCAGGAGACGGTCAATCCCACGATGGGTCCCGCGACGCTCGATGGGATTCGGGCGGTGGTGCAGGCGCGCTACGGCGCCACAGCAAAGGCGGTCGCAGAAGGCGCGGGCGCGGCGGCGTGTTGCGCGCCTGCCGGCGAGTCGAGCGGGTGCTGCGGCGCCACCAGCGAGACTTGGGACCCGATCACGGCGGACCTCTACGACGCTGGCGAGACGGCGGGGCTCCCCACCGAGGCGCTCCTCGCTTCCCTCGGTTGCGGCAACCCGACTGCGCTCGCAGAGCTGCATGAGGGCGAGGTCGTTCTCGACCTCGGCTCCGGCGGCGGCATTGACGTCCTCCTTTCGGCGAAGCGTGTCGGGCCCACCGGAAAGGCGTATGGCCTCGACATGACGGACGAGATGCTGGAACTCGCGCAGGCGAACAAGGAGCGGGCGGGCGCAACGAACGTCGAGTTCCTGCGCGGCCATATAGAGAGTATCCCGCTGCCGTCGAACACGGTTGACGTCATCATCTCGAACTGCGTCATCAACCTCTCGGGTGACAAACCTCGGGTGCTGAAGGAGGCCTTCCGCGTCCTCAGGCCCGGGGGCCGTTTCGCTGTGAGCGATGTCGTCACCCGCGCCGGGCTCCCTCAGCCGGTCAGGGAGAGCATGGCACTGTGGACTGGGTGCGTGTCCGGCGCACTCGACGAGCAGGAGTTCATAGATCTGCTCAGGGACGTCGGGTTCGAGAACCCGGGTATCGAGCCGACGCGCATTTACACGCGCGACGATGCGGCGGCGCTGCTTCGGGGGACGGGGCTGGACGAGACCCTCGCCGACCAGGTTGAGGGGCGGATCATGAGCGGCTTCGTGCGGGCCACCAAGCCCGGCGGCGCGCCACGAGCGACGAAGCCCGTCCGTCAGCTCGCCAGCCTCGGCGCGGCAAACGCGGCGACCCGCGGCTGCGGCTGCGACGACCGCTGCTGTACCTGACCGGACGGGGGGCCATGGCGGCGGCAATCGCCGTTTTCATGACTGCGCTGCCTGGCCCGTCGCTTCGGATCAGATGTCGAGGTTGCTGGCGAACCTCGCGTTGGCCTCGATGAACACGCGGCGCGGCTCCACGTCGTCGCCCATGAGCGTCTGGAATACCTGGTCGGCCTGCACCGCGTCGTGCATGCTGACCTTGAGGATCGTCCGGGCTTCGGGATCCATCGTGGTCTTCCAGAGCTGTGGCGGGTTCATCTCGCCGAGTCCCTTGTAGCGCTGGATGGTGACGCTGGCCCGGCCGTCGCCGTTGCCGAGCCGCTTTGCGATTTCATCCCGCTCGGCGGCATCGTAGGCGTAGTACTCGTCCTTGCCCTTCGCCACGCGGAAGAGCGGCGGCTGCGCGATGTAGATCATCCCGGCCTCGATCAGTTCCTGCATCTGCCGGAAGAAGAACGTGAGGAGAAGCGTGCGGATGTGGGCGCCGTCCACATCCGCGTCGGTCATGATGATGATCTTGTGGTAGCGCGCGTTCTCGATCTGGAACTCTTCCTTGATTCCCGTTCCGATCGCGGTGATGATCGTGCGGATCTCCTCGTTGGAGAGGATCTTGTCAATGCGCGCCCTCTCGACGTTGAGGATCTTGCCGCGAAGGGGCAGGATCGCCTGGAACATGCGGTCGCGGCCCTGCTTTGCCGAGCCGCCCGCCGAGTCGCCCTCGACGAGGTACAGCTCGCACATCGCGGGATCCGAGAGCGAGCAGTCGGCGAGCTTGCCGGGGAGGTTGCCTACGTCGAGCGCCGACTTCTTGCGCGTGAGGTCGCGTGCTTTGCGCGCTGCCTCGCGCGCGCGCGCCGCGGCGAGCGCCTTCTCCAGCACTATGTTCGCGACGCGCGGATGCTCCTCGAGATATGCAGCCAGCCACTCGTTCATGAACGACTTGACCGCGCTCTCGGCTTCCGAGTTGCCAAGCTTGGTCTTGGTCTGGCCCTCGAACTGAGGCTCGGGAACCTTCACCGAGAGCACTGCCGTCAGCCCCTCGCGCACATCCTCGCCCGAGAGCTTCAGGTCCTTGTCCTTCTTGGCGAAGCTCGACTTGTCGAGGTGCCGGTTGATCACGCTCGTGAGCGCCGCCTTGAAGCCCGTGAGGTGCGTGCCGCCTTCGTGCGTGTTGATGTTGTTCACGAACGAGAAGACGTTCTCGTTGTAGCCGTCGTTGTACTGGAGCGCGACCTCGATGCCGATTCCGTCACGCTCGGCTTCGGCGTGCAGGATTTCCGTGTGCAGCGCTCTCTTGCTCGTGTTGAGGAACGCGACGAACTCCTTGAGGCCGCCCTTGGCGTGGAACGTCTCCTCGCGCTCGTGGTCCGGCCGTTCGTCGCGCAGCGAGATCTGCACGCCTTTGTTCAGGTACGACAGCTCCCGCAGCCGCGCCTCGATGATGGAGAAGTCGTACACCGTCTCGGTGAAGATCTGCGGGTCGGGCTTGAACCACACGCGCGTGCCCGTCTCTTTCGCGCCTGCCCTGCCGATGACCTTGAGCTTCGTCGTGGTCACGCCACGCGCGAAGTCCATGTAGTGTTCCTTGCCGTCCAGCTTGATCCACACCTTCAGCTGCTCGGAGAGCGCGTTCACCACGCTGACGCCCACGCCGTGGAGCCCGCCCGACACCTTGTACGAGCTCTTGTCGAACTTGCCGCCCGCGTGCAGCACCGTCATGGCAAGCTCGACGCCGGGAATCTTCTCGGTCGGGTGGATGTCCACCGGGATGCCCCGGCCGTTGTCCTCCACCAGGATTGACTCGTCCGGCAGTATCGACACCGCTATCTCGTCGCAATACCCGGCGAGCGCCTCGTCAATCGAGTTGTCCACGACCTCGAACACGAGGTGGTGAAGGCCGCGTGAACTGGTCGAGCCGATGTACATGCCCGGACGCTTCCGGACGGCGTCGAGCCCCTTGAGGACCTGGATGTCGGACGCGCCGTAATGCGAGGCGGTCCCGTCGTTCTTGGCCATGTCGGGTGTGCGGAGTCGAGGTGGAGAACGGGTCCACCTCCGCGCCTCAAAACAAGCCAAACCACGGCCCGCGGTAATGGACCCTATAAATTAACGCGTCAACCATAGAGGCGCAATAGCGGCGCAACGCTGCAACCGCTTGCCGATCAACAACTTATCGGCGCATCCCCCACCTGATCTTCCGCACAGGGTCGGCGCCCTCACGCGCGTTGATCCGCGCCAGCAGATGCACTTCCATCATGGACAGCTCCGTCATCCACTGCGGCGATGAAACGTCCACGAACAGGGTGCCATCGCGCGTGATTCGCTGTGGGGTCGTCACCGTCGCGATCTGCGGGCCAACGATCTCCGCCCACTCGGCGAGCACGGATGTCCGGCGCAGCGACGCATCGAGTCCGCTCTTCTTGAGGAAGCTCGCCATCGCCTCTCCGATCGAGGCTGCCGTTTCCTTACGGTCGGCCACGGCCGTTCTCCGGAAAGAATGCGCCGCCGCTCACGCGCCAGCGTTCGAGGCGCGTAAAGGCCGCGGGAATTTCGTCCGCACGCGGAACGCAGAGGATCACCTGCGCCGCGCCGCCAACCGCGTTGTCGGCGATGAGTCCGAGAACGCGCGCCACGCGGTTGTGGTCCAGCTCGGCGAACGGGTCGTCGAGCAGGAGGACGGGCTGCACCAGCTTGCGTTCGCGGAACGTCTCCGCCTCGAGCAGGCGCAGCGCAATGGCGGCGGTGCGATGCTGTCCCGCGGAGCCGCTTAGCCGGAGCGCGCGCCGGTCCAGCGTGATCGTGAGGTCGTCGCGGTGGGGGCCGTGCTGCGTCATGCCCCGGAGCTCGTCCTGCTCGCGCGCGGCTTCCAGTGCGGCTTCGATGTCGCCCTCGGTGCCGGCATGGGCGCCAAACTCCGACGCGTACGCCAGTGCCATTGGCTCCACCTCGCCGATCGTGGCCGCGAGCGACGCAAACCGTGTGGCGTAAGCGCCGGTCCACTCGTGCCGCGCGCGGACTATCACGGCGCCATGCTCGGCGATGGCCGGGTTCCACGCGCGTGCGGTTGCGCGCGCCGCGAGGCTGCCCCGAAGGGCCGCGTTCCGTCGCGCCAGTGCGGCGCGGTAATGCCTGAGCGCGTGCAGATAGGCGGCGTCGGTGAGCCCGAGCATGACGTCCAGCAGCCGGCGGCGTTCGCCCGGCCCGCCCGCCACCAGTGCCGCGTCCGCCGGCGACACGCACACGGAGGGCACTGCACCAACCGCGTCGCCCAGCCGCACTGTCTCGACGCCGTCGAGCGTTACACGCTTGTCGCCCGCCCGCGACACGCCCACCGACACGCGCCTCGCTCCCGTTCCCTCTGCGCTCGCGCCCAGGTGAAACGCCTCCGCGCCAAAGCGGATGAGGTCGCGGTCGCGTGCGCTCCGCATCGAGCGGAGGAGCTCGAGGTATGCGATTGCTTCAAGCAGGTTCGTCTTGCCCTGTCCGTTGTCGCCCACTACGGCCACCCCTTCGCGCGGGATGCGGAGGGTGGCGCTCTCGATGTTGCGGAAGTTGCGGAGATCCAGGGTCCCGATCCGCGCCGGGGTTACGACCCTGCCTTCGCCATCAGCCGGAGAAGCAACGGGCGCAGCCGCCATCCTACGCGCCGCGGAACGCGGCCGCGCGCTTCTCGAGGAACGCCCGCGTGCCTTCCCGCATGTCTGCCGTATCGCCCAGGGAGCTGAAGAGCCGCGCCTCCGCCGTCAGGCCTTCGTCGAGCGTCAGGTCGAGCGCAAGGTCCACCGCGTCCAGCGCGCGGGCAACCGCGACGGGCCCGTTGGCGAGCACCGACGCAACGAAAGAGCGCGCCGCGGGAAGCAGCGCCTCCGGCTCGGCCACCGCGTCGGCGAGGCCGATCCGATACGCCTCCGGCCCGTCAATCGGTTCGCCGGAGAGGATGAGGCGGAGTGCCGCACCGCGGCCCACGAGCCGTGGCAGGCGTTGCGTGCCCCCGTACCCGGGAATGAGCCCCAGTTTCACTTCGGGCAGGCCGAACTTCGCCTTCGTGGACGCAAACCGCACGTGGCAGGCGAGCGCCAGCTCGCACCCCCCGCCGAGCGCGAATCCGTTCACCGCCGCCACTACCGGCTTGCGCGACTGCTCGATGCGGCGGAACAGCGCCTGTCCCCGCTTCGCGAACGCCTCGAGCGAGGCCGGCGGCTCGCTTGCGATCTCCGCGATGTCAGCCCCGGCCACGAACGAGCGCCCCGCACCGGTTACTATCACGCCGCCAGCGCCGCTGTCGCCGGCGATGGCGTCGAACGCGGTGTCGAGCTCGCCCAGTACGTCGGCGTTCAGCGCGTTCAGCTTGTCGGGACGGTTGATCGTGACGGTGACGATTCGGTCGCTCGACTCGAGGAGCAGGTGTTCGAATGCCATTGGGTCCGCTGTCGTGTGCGTTTCCGTTGAATCTACCCAACACCGGCCGCCGACGCGGCTAGCTTTCCGGCGTACACCTGCCCCGACACTTCATGACGCGCAGCGTACTCGCAATTGACCAGGGCACCACGGGTTCGCACTGCCTGGTGATCACCGAAGACGGACGCATCGCGGCCAGGGCCTACCGGGAAATCACCCAGCACTTTCCCGAGCCGGGCCACGTCGAGCACGACGCCGACGAGATCTTCACCGCCACGCGCGACGCTGCCCGCGAGGCCATCGCCGCGAGCGGCCTCCGTCCCGAGGCGATTGGCATCACGAACCAGCGCGAGACGATCGTCGTGTGGGACCGTGAGACGGGCGCGCCGCTGGGCCGGGCCATCGTCTGGCAGGATCGCCGCACCGCGGCCCGCTGCGCTGCCCTCGCGCCGCGCGCCGAGGCGATAACCCGGGCCACCGGCCTCGTGCTGGATCCGTACTTCTCGGCGACGAAGCTCGAGTGGATGCTGCAGCACCGGCTCGGCGCCGCGGGGACCGGCTCGCTCATTGCCGGCACGATTGACAGCTGGCTCGTCTGGAAGCTCACGAACGGCCGGGTCCATGCGACCGATCCCACGAACGCTTCGCGGACGATGCTCTACGACATTGACAGGGGCGCGTGGAGCGACGCGCTTGCCGCCCTCTTTGGCGTCCCGCTCGCGATGCTGCCCGAGGTCCGGCCGTCGTCTGGCGACTTTGGCGTCGCGGATGCGTCGCACCTGGGCTATGAACTGCCGATAGCGGGCATCGCGGGCGACCAGCAGGCCGCGCTCTTCGGGCAGGGATGCTGGTCCGCGGGCGCGAGCAAGAACACCTACGGCACTGGCGCGTTCCTGCTGTTGCACACGGGCGCCCGGCGCCCGGCGGGTGGCGGCGGGCTGCTCACCACGATCGCCTGCGACGCGGCCGGACGCCCCGCCTACGCGCTCGAGGCGAGCATCTTCATCGCTGGCGCCGCGGTGCAGTGGCTCCGTGACGGACTCGGGCTCGTCGCCCGGGCGGGAGATACCGAGGCAATGGCGAAGTCGCTTGCGTCGAACGACGGCGTGTACTTCGTGCCTGCCCTCACCGGCCTGGGCGCGCCGGAATGGGAGCCCAACGCGCGTGGCACGATCGTCGGGCTCACGCGCGGCACCACGCGCGAACACCTCGTGCGCGCGGCGCTCGAGGCGATGTGCTTCGGCACCGCCGACGTCCTCGCGGCCATGCGTAACGCCAGCGGTGCGCCCCTGGACCTGCTCCGCGTGGACGGCGGAGCCACAGCGAACGCGTGGATGATGCAGTTCCAGGCGGACCTGCTGGGCGTGCCCGTGGAGCGCCCTGACGTGATTGACACGACCGCGCTTGGCGCCGCGGCGCTGGCCGGCCTCGCGACCGGCGTCTGGCCCGACGCCGATTCGTTCATTCACTCGCGGCGCTACGACCGCTTCACGCCGGGCCTGGGGCAAGCGGCCGCGGGCGCGGCGGCGCGCGGGTGGCAGCGCGCCGTCCGCGCCGCGCTGCACTGGGCGAAGGACGCCGGCTGATGCACTTCGTCTTCGTGTTCGCCATCTGGGGCGCGCCACTGCACCCCCATCCCGCGCCCGGCGGCGACCGCTGGCTCGGCGGAGACAAGCTGCTCCACTTCGTTGCCTCCGCGGCAGTGCAGGGCGCCGCTCATGCAGCCTTCCGGGCGCGCGGCGCCGACTACGGGGGCGCGAGCCGTGGCGCGGCCGCGGTGACGCTCACCGTCGGCATCTCGAAGGAACTGTGGGACCGCTCGCATGGCGGCGACGCGAGCATGCGCGACCTGGCGTGGGATGCCATAGGGGGCGCCGCGGGCGCCGTGGTCGTGCGACAAGCGGATCGCTGAACCGTGCATGGCCTTGCTGACGCCGCGCGCCTCGCGGCGTGGGTCGCGCTCGTGTTCGCGGTGTGGGCGGCGGCGGCGGGGTTGTTTGCGCGCCGTATGCTCTACGCCAACCTCGCGGTCATTGCATGGCGAGGCATGGTTGCCGCCGTCACCGCGGCCTCGATCGCGCTCGCAATCCTGTGCTACGCGCTCGCCGCGCACGACTACGGCTTCGCCTTCGTAGCCGAGCGGGCGTCAGCGTTCATGCCAGCGAAGTGGCTCCCGGCTGCGCTGCTCTCCGCGACCGGCGGCGCGACGCTGGCGTGGGCCGTGCTCGTCGGCGCGTTCGGCCTCACTGCCCTTGGCCGCGTTCGGCGCGCGACGGCACTCGATGAAGGCCGGCCCGTGACGGTCGTTGCGGCCTCGGCGGTCATGGCGGTTTCCCTCGCCGTGGCCATTGCCAGCCGCCCGTTCGCCGCGACCTTTGGCGCAGTGCGCGACGGCGCGGTGCTCCCGCCCGACCTGCAGCAGGCTGCGCCAATCGTGGTCGCGCTGGGGTACCTGACAGCCGCGGCCGCATCGCTTGTGTCCCTCTCCCTCACCGCGGGCGCGCTCGACGCACGCACCCTCGATCTCCGCTGGAGCGGAGCCGCGCGGCGCTGGAACGCGATTGCCTGGACGGCCCTCGTCGCCGGGGTCGTCGCGTCGGCGCGCTGGTACGCCGGAACGCCTCTGCGCGGAGACTGGGCAACCGACCCGGCGACTTCGCTCTGGCTCCTCCCGTGCGCGATTGGCGCGTGGCTCATCCATCTCGACGCAGCGCGGCCCACGGCCGACCGGATCGTCACGCGACTGCTCCTCATCTTCGCGATGGCTGCGGCGGTCGCGGGCGCGCTTGCCTTTGGGCTGGGCGCTCCCGTTCACGAAATTTCTGCGCACGCGAACCCGGCGGGCCGGTGGCTCGTCGTCATTCCCCTCGGCGTCACCCTCTCCGCCGTCACGCTGCTCAGGCGCGCCGCTGGCGCGGCAGCCGGGGCCACCAGGTTTCCCGCGCCATCGCGAAACGTCGCAGCGGCATGGCTCGCGCACGCCGGCGCCATTCTCGTGCTCGGCGCCATCGTTGGAGCCAGGTTCGTCCGCTCGTACCGGATCCAGCTGGCCGACACAGCGATCTTCACTGCGCACGACCAGCTTGGCCGCCAGTGGTCCTTCACCGGCGAGGGGCAGTCAACGTCGCAGCGCGAGAACTACGCCGCGGTCACCTGGGCGCTCGTCCCGGCGCGCAACGGGGTGCGCGGGCCAGTGCTGACGGCCGAGGCGAGGGCATACGCCTCCGATGCCGACAACGACGAACGCAGCGCGGTGCAGGTGGCCTACGCCGGGTCGGTCGCGCGCGGCGTTCTCCTCGAGACTCGCGTATCTGTCGTGAATCCCGATGCGTCGCCAGCGGTGCTCCAGGTGAGCTTCGTCCCCCTCGGTACCTGGCTCGTGCCCGGCGCGCTGCTCATCCTCGCCGGCGCGCTTATCCCGGCCGTGCGCATTCCGGAGGAGCCGGCGGGGCGCTTCACCGGCACCTCCTCCCCGGGCCCGCCTCCGCTCACCCCGCCTTCAGGGACTTCCTGAAGCAGTGCTTCTCGCCCACTCGCAGCTCGCTCCGGTCAATCTTCTCGTAGCGGGCGATCTTTTCCGGGTAGGTCGTGAGCGGCGTGCGCTCGAACCCGGCGGCGAGGAACAAGTCGTCCGAGTACGACACCGAGAAGAGATCCGCGTACCCGCGCTGCCGCGCGAGCTTCTCGATCGTCTTGATCAACGCCTTGCCGTGTCCCAGCTCCTGCTCGTCCTGCGAAACAGCGAGCGAAATGAGCTCCGCGACTGAAGGCGAGTACTCGTCCAGCCCGGCGCATGCCACGATTTCGCCGTCGGCACCGCGTATGACCCGATACTCCGCGAGGTGAGCGTACACGAAGTCCGCGGTGCGGGGTAGAGTGAGGCCCTGCGGAGCGTAGCGGTTGTTGAGCGCGACGATGCCGGGAATGTCGGATTCGTTCGCGCGTTCGACGCGGCTCATAGTTCCACCTTCTCGAGGCGCCGTAGCGCCTCGCGCACGGGAAGCACCGTGGCCGCAATGCACAGCAGCCCGGCTGCGAAAAAACCAAGCGCCATCTCGCCTGGACTCGGCGCCTGGTGGAATGCCTGCGCCGACAGGTATCCGTACACCGGCCGCGCTTCGAGGATCACGACACCGCCAATCAGGACAACCGACGCCATCATGAACACGAGGCCGCCAAAGGACGTCGGTATCTGCGCGGCGTTCTCGGTCTCGAACTGCGGGAAGATCGTCCCGCAGCCGATTGCCAGCCCGCAGATGCCGAAAGTCAGGCCGGTAATCGAGAAGATGGACACCGCGACCATGAATTGACTCACCTGCAGCAGGTAGTCGGTCACGCCAACGATCATGAGCGCCAGGACAAGCACGGGCGTGGTCCCCACCCAGAACTTCGCCCAAAGGAGGTCCCGCATACGCATCGGGCTAGACCTGAGGAGCCAGAGCGTCCTGCCCTCGAGCGAAACGGCGGGGAAGATGAACCGCGCCGCAATCGAGGCGAGCACGAAGCCCGCCAGCACCAGGTTCAGGAACGGCACGATATTCACGAGGAAGAACGTAATTCCCTCGCCCCGGAGCGGCAGAAACTTGATGTTGAACACGTACACGACTACGAGCACGGCGAGCAGGATGAGCTGCGACCACTGCGTCGTGTCGCGGAAGAAGAGCCGGATCTCCTTCAGGATGAGCTCGCGCCGGAGCACGCCCAGCGGAGCGAGCGCCTTCCGGACAAGCGCCGTCCCCGTACCCGAGCGCACCCATCGCTGCGCGCTCTCCTGCGCACGGCTGAAGCCGGACGTGTAGAGCGCGCGGTGGAGCAGCGCACCGAGCACCACGGCTGCCGCGGCGGTGGTCCAGAGCAGGTACACGGCGAGCCAATCCGGATTGTCGCCCAGGTAGCCCATCACTCCGCGCTGGAACCACTCGCTGGGCATGAAGGGCGACGTGGGCGTGCGCAGCACTGCTATGAAGTCCACGAGCGAACGGAATCCTTCGGGGCGCGCGAGCTTCTCGGGCCGCAGCAGGCGGAAGAGCACCACCACGCCTCCCGCCGTGAGCACCGCGACCACGCTCAGGATGTCGCGCGTGCGCCTCGCGGGAAAGACGTTCACGAGGATGAGCGTTACCGCGCTCCCGACCACCGACGGAATCACGATGAAGGGCACGAAAAGCGCCATGGCGAACGGGATGAATGCCCAGCCGCCTTCGTACACCCATCCGTATGCGGCGAACATCGGCACCGACATGAGCGCCACCATCCAGCTCGACGCGATTGCGGTCTCGAGCAACTTCGCGCCGTAGAGCCGAAGCCAGTCAACCGGGCCGCCCACGAGGATGTCGAGATCCTTCGCGAGGAAGAAACTCGACAGCGCCGTTATGACGTTCGAAAGCAGCAGGATCGCGAAGAAGCTTACGAGGATCAGGCCGAGCAGCTTGCCCGCGAGCAGCGCGCCGATCTCCTGCACGTCGCGGAAGTAGCGGAGCAGCCGGAAGAGCACGCCAAACACGAACGCCCAGAAGAGGACCCCTACACCGCCAAGGACCAGGTAGCGCCAGAACCCGCCGTTCCCGCTGGCCCGCGCGCGCGCCCGCGCCGTCAGCCACTTCGGGCGAAGCAGGTGCAGCAGGGGCGGGTCGGCGAGCAGCCCGGGCGCCTCAGGCATCGAGCACCTCGACGAGATTCCGCGCGGCGAGTTCTCCCGTGAGCTTGAGGAAGATCTCCTCCAGCCCGCCGCCCTGCGCCGACTGCTGGCGCAGGTCGTCCATCGTCCCGCACGCCGCGATCTTCCCGCTCACGTTGATCGCGATGCGGTCGCAAAGCGACTCCGCCGTCTCGAGCGTGTGGGTTGACATCATGATCGTATGGCCGCGGCGCACGTACTCCCGGAAAAGATCGCGCAGGATCCTGATGGACTTGGGGTCGAGTCCGACGTGCGGCTCGTCCACCACGATCACCTCAGGCCGGTGCACGAACGCGCTCGACACGATGAGCTTCTGCCGCATGCCGTGGCTGTAACTCTCCACGAGTTCTTCCCGCCACTCGTCGAGATCGAACAGCGCCATCAATTCGCGCGCACGGTGCTCCACGTCCGCGCCTGCCTGGCCGTAGAGCCCGGCGACGAAGCGCAGAAACTCGATCCCGGTCAGCTTCTCGTAGATGAACGGACGGTCCGGGATGAAGCCAAGCTTCGACTTTGCCGCGATCGGATCCCGCGCGATGTCAATCCCGCCTATCTCCACGGTTCCCGACGTCGGCTGGAGGATCCCCGCGATCATCCGCAAGCTGGTCGTCTTCCCCGCGCCGTTGGGCCCGAGGAACCCGAACAGCTCGCCGGATGGCACGTCGAGGTCTATGCCGTTCACCGCGGTGAACGTCCCATATCGCTTTGTAAGCTTGGAAAGACGGATCACCGCGCCTCCAGTACGTCAATCTTGAGGTTCCCGATCAGGCGCAGCAGCTCAGCTTGCCGGAAGAGCCCGCCAACCTGGAACCTGAGGTGCCCGGCGTCCGCCGGGAACTGGCCAAATGTCGGGTCCACCGCGACCCAGTCACCCAGGTAGACCTCGGGCCATGCGTGATAGTAGAACTTGCCACGCAGGTACACGACGCCTGTAGCTATACGGGCGGGAATCCGCAGCGCGCGCGCGAACGCGACGTAGAGCTGCGTGTGCTCGTTGCCGTCGCCGCGCCGCGTCTCGAGAACCTCGAGGGCGTTCGGGACGGTGAAGACGACTTCCTTCTTCAGCGAGTCGTGCACCCACCGCACGAGCTTTTCCGCAAGCACGCGCTGGTTGCGGTCGCCGCCTTTCACTATCTGGATCGCCTTGCTCACGATGCGCTCGTCCCGTACCTGGAGCAAGGGCTCCGGGGAGAGGTCGGCGCGAAACCGATCGCGGAACCTCCAGTTGAGCGTATTGGTCAGCTGCCAGTTGGGCGTGAGCGTCGAGTCGCGCTCGACAGTCACCGTGAGGGTGTCGCCGCGCAGCCGCTGGCGGCCGCCGTCGAGCGCGTAGCCACGCAGATCAACGCCCCGCAACCGTACCTTCAGCAACGTCAGGCGCGCTCGGCCGGCCGGCACGTTCGCGGCAATGGCGCTGCGCTCGATTATGTCGGAGGCGTCGGCCGATGCAACAGTCTCGCGTTGCCGCGCGATCCGCCAGTTTTCGAACGCCATCTCGTAGGCCATGCGCTTGAGCACGATGCCGCCGGGCTGGCTGGCCTCCACTACCCGGCCCTGGGCGTCTACCCATCCCGTGAAGCTCGACCCGGGTTGCTCCGGCTCGAGCCGCCACGCGCGAACCGTGTCAGTGAGCGCGCTCACCCACTCGCCCTTCTCCCGATCGAGCGACGCGCTGTCAACCACCGTGAACAGCGACTCCGCCCGGAACACGTATGTGACCGGCCGTTGCTGCATCGTGCCGGGGTCGAGGCTGGGCAGCGTCACCTTGCGGCCCACCTTCGGGGTCTCCGCCAGCGTGGCCGCAAGCGGCACGACCTGCGGCAGCAGGACGGGGCCGCGTACGCTCAAGCGCTGCGAGTCGGCGGGCGCGCGTCCGTCCGTGGAGAGCGCATACACCACGGAACTGTCGCCATCCATCCTGCCGCCCGCGAGCAGTCTGTTTCCCGGCGCGTCCACGGCCACCTCGAACGAGCGAAGCGCCAGGACGCGCGAAAGCTTGACCACGGAGCGGGCCGAGCCGCGCTGCTTGGTGCCCGCGACGGGAAGGTCGGCCACGAAATAGTCAACCACGTCCACGCCGGTTGCGGTGGTATCAATCGTGGTCGAGGCGAAGCCGATCCGCTCGCCGCTCTGCTCCACGCTGAAGTACGTCGCCCCGGGCGCGAGCCGAAGCGCCGCCTCCGCGAGCCGCTGCGCGTGGCCAACGAACACCTCCCGCCGCGCAAGCATCGCCAGCCCGCCAACCCACGCCAGGAGGATCGCCACTGCCATGCGGCTGCGACGCCGCCCGCGCGCAGCGAACCTGCGCTGGCCGCCCCGGTTCCCGGCCGCTTCCTCCGTCACCCGCGCTGCCCGTCGCGCGCGCGCCGGTAGTACTCCGCGGCCTCCCCCGAACGCCCCATCCGGTCGAGGATGATCCCGACTCCCTTGAACGCACGCCAGTTGCCGGAGTCGAGTTCGGCCGCGCGATGGTACGACTCGAGCGCTTCTCCCAGCCGGTCGAGCTTGTTCTGCGCCTCGCCGAGGTAGAAGTGCGCCTGCGCCGAGAGTGGGTCAACCTTCACCACGCGGTGCAGCGGATCCACTGCCTCGCGCCACTTGGCGCGGCGGCAGGCGAGGATCCCCTGCTGCAGGAGCACTTCGCGATCGTCTGGCTTGAGCTTCTGCGCGCGCTGCAGCTCGCGCTCCGCCTCGTCGTAGCGAAGTCGGCCGCTGAGGATCGCCGCGCGGGCGCAGTGCAGCATCGCTCCGTCGGCTCCCGCGGCGATGGTCCGCTCCAGCACCGCCAGCGCTCCCTCTATGTTGCCGCGCTTCGAGAGCGCCGCCGAGAGCGCCAGTGCGGTCTCGTCGTCCGCCGGCTGGGCATCGTGAATGCTCTTCAGCTCGGCGAGCGCGGGGAGCGGCGTCGCCGGGGTCGGTGGCCGCGAGGCGGCGCGCGCTGCCTCCGGCCCCGACGCGCGCCTCGCCAACACGCTTCCATCGGACTGTGCCGCGGAGCGCTCGCGCTCGGGCAGGGACCGCAGGGCTGGCGTGCCCCGCGCGGGCGTGGCAGCCAGCGCCACGCGCGCGTCCGGCGTCTCGTCCGGGTCGAACGACCACTCTCCGCACACCGGCGGTTCCCGCAGCGCGCCGGGGGCTTCTGCGCCGGCTTGCGCCTCGGCGGCTGAGTCGCGGGCCGACCTGGGCGCTGCGCCGGCGTCCAGGCCGCCCAGCGTCAACTGGTCGGGATCGTGGACGGCCGACCCCATTGCCGGCGTGCGGTCACGCGCTGTTGCCATCCGGCCGCCCTCCTCCGCTGCTGTGCGCGCTCTGCCCGGGTTGCCATTGCGCCATCGAAGGCGAAATCTATGCGCGCGCCGGAAACCCTGCGCTTGTATCCGGCCTTGCGTTCCCGCAGCTTTCGCTGGCTATGGCGGAAGAAGCACTGGTTGTGCGCGGAGCCCGCGTCCACAACCTCAAGAACATTGACGTTTCGATGCCCCGGAACCGGCTCACGGTCGTCACGGGGCTGTCCGGCTCGGGCAAGTCGTCGCTCGCCTTCGACACCATCTTCGCCGAAGGCCAGCGGCGCTACGTCGAGTCGCTCTCCGCGTACGCGCGGCAGTTCCTGGGCCTGATGGAGAAGCCCGACGTTGACTCCATCGAGGGGCTCTCGCCCGCCATCTCGATCGAGCAAAAGAGCTCCGGCCACAACCCGCGGTCAACCGTGGGAACCGTGACGGAGATCCACGACTACCTCCGGCTCATGTACGCGCGCGCCGGCACGCCCCACTGTCCCCGGTGCGGCCGGCCCGTGGAACGCCAGTCGCCTGCCCAGATCGCCGATCTGGTGCTCTCCTGGAAGGAGGGCACGCGGATCGAGATCCTCGCTCCGCTCGTGCGCGGACGCAAGGGCGAGTTCCGCGACCTCTTCGAGATGGCCCGCAAGCAGGGCTTCGTGCGCGCTGTCGTTGACGGTGAGGGCGTCGAGCTCGATTCGCCGCCGAAGCTCAACCGGCGGCTCAACCACGACGTCGCCATCGTCGTGGACCGGCTCGTCGTGCGGGAGGCGGACCGGGGACGGCTCGCCGACTCGGTCGAGACTGCCCTCCGCCTCGCCGACGGCGTGGTCGAGGTGGCCCGCGTTGCGGGCGAGAAGCGCGATTCCACCTTCTTCAGCGAACGGTTCGGCTGCCCTGCCTGCGGCATCTCGCTCCCGGACATGGAGCCGCGGCATTTCTCGTTCAACTCCCCGTTCGGCGCCTGCCCGGCCTGCAGCGGCCTTGGCACCAAGCGCCTCGCCAGCGCCGACCTGGTGCTTGGCGATCCCGGGATCTCGATCCTCGAGGGCGTGATCTTGCCATGGGGCGAGCCAGACGGCTACCTGCGCAAGGTCATTCTCCCCGCCCTCGCGAAGCAGCTTCGCTTCGAGCTCAACACCCCGTGGGGCAAGCTGCCGGCCCGCGTGCGCGAGACGCTCCTCCACGGCATTTCACCGCGCCGCGGCGAGCCGCAGCAGGAAGGCCGCTGGGAAGGGATCCTCGCCAACGTCGAGCGCCGCTACTCCGAGACGGCGAGTGACTCGGTGCGGGCGGACCTCGAGGAGTACATGCTGGTGGCGCGGTGCCCGTCGTGCGACGGGCTCCGGCTCAAGCCGGAGTCGCTGGCGGTGACGGTCGCGGGGGTCAACATTGGCGCGCTGGGCGAAATGTCGGTCGCCGACGCGCTCCGGTTCGTCGAGTCGGTTCCGCTCCGGGCCAGGGGCCAGCCGGGGCTGGACCCCGATGTAGCTGGCCCGATCCTCAAAGAGGTCGCCGAGCGGCTCCGGTTTCTCGTGGATGTGGGACTCGACTACCTGACCCTGAACCGGAGCGCCGAGTCGCTGTCGGGGGGCGAGGCGCAGCGCATCCGGCTCGCGACGCAGATCGGGTCGCGCCTGGTTGGAGTGCTGTACATCCTGGACGAACCAAGCATCGGCCTGCACCAGCGCGACAACGCGCGGCTGCTGGATACGCTCAGGCGGCTGCGCGACCTCGGCAACACCGTCCTCGTCGTCGAGCACGACGAGGAAACCATTCGTGCCGCCGACCACGTGATAGACCTCGGGCCTGGCGCCGGCAGCCACGGCGGCGAAGTGATCGCGACGGGAGCGGTGGACGACATCGTCGCCGCCCCGGCGTCCATCACCGGCGATTACCTCGCAGGCCGCCGCCGTGTGGCGCTGCGCGACGGAGCACGCCGGGCGCGCGACCCGAACCGAGTGCTCCGCGTCGAGAACGCACGCGAGCACAACCTCCGGAACGTCAACTTCGATCTCCCGCTCGGGCTGTTCGTCGCCGTCACCGGCGTAAGTGGATCGGGAAAATCAACACTCGTCCAGGATATCCTTCACCGCGCGCTCGCGCGCCACTTCTACCGTGCGCGCGTCATCCCCGGCGCGCACGACCGCATCCTCGGGATCGAGCACCTCGACAAGGTCATAGACATAGACCAGAGCCCGATCGGGCGCACGCCTCGCTCGAACCCGGCGACGTACGCCGGCCTCTTTGCGCCCATCCGGGACCTGTTCGCCGAACTCCCCGAGGCGAAACTCCGCGGCTACGGTCCGGGCCGCTTCTCGTTCAACGTGAAGGGGGGACGCTGCGAAGCGTGCCAGGGCGACGGGCTCGTGAAGATCGAGATGCACTTCCTGCCCGACGTGTACGTCACCTGCGACGTCTGCCGCGGCAAGCGGTACAACCGCGAAACGCTCGAGGTACGCTTCCGCGGGCTCTCCATCAGCGACGTGCTCGAGCTCACCGTCGAAGACGCGCTGCGCGTGTTCGCGAACCAGCCCCGGATCGCGGCCCGGCTCCGCGTGCTCGACGAGGTGGGCCTCGGCTACATGCACCTTGGCCAGAGCGCCACCACGCTTTCCGGTGGCGAGGCCCAGCGCGTGAAACTGGCCGCCGAGCTGTCGAAGCGCGATACCGGCCGCACTCTCTACATCCTCGACGAGCCGACCACCGGCCTGCACTTCGAAGACGTCAGGATGCTGCTCGACGTACTCCACCGGCTCGTGGATCGCGGCAACACGGTGCTCGTGATCGAGCACAACCTGGACGTGATCCGCACTGCCGACTGGGTGGTGGACCTCGGCCCGGACGGCGGCGAACGCGGCGGCGCGATCGTCGCTTCGGGGCCGCCGGAGGAAGTCGCCAAAGTGAGGGAAAGTCGGACCGGCGAGTACCTTGCAGCGGCTGGAAGCCGGGCCTGACTGGCGAAGGACGGCGTTCCGGAGCGAAACTTCCCACGCGGCCGTCCGTACGATCATCGGCAGCCACCGGAGCCTCGAGACATGGTCACACACGACGACATCGTTGCATTCCTCGACCGCCTCGGCGCCGATGGCGCGACGTACGAGGAGGTGTCAGACGGGCTCTGGAACGTCCGGCCCGCGGGCGACCTCGACTTCGGCGTCGTGGTCAACTACTCGCCGCCGGTGGCGGTGCTTCGCGTAAAGGTGATGGAGTTGCCGAAGGACTCCGCGCGGCAGGCCGCGCTCGGCCGGCGGCTGCTCGAACTCAACGCTACCGATCTCCTGCACGGCTCGTACGGCATCCAGGACAACGTCGTCGTCCTCACCGAAGCGCTCGAACTCGGCCATCTCGACTTCGAGGAGTTCCTCGCCGCGTACGAGAGCATCACCCTTGCACTGGCTTCGCACATTCGCGAGCTCGCGACATTCCGAGAGGCACGCTGACGATGGGCATCTTCGACCGCCTCGCCACGCTCTTCAAGTCCAACATCAACGACCTGATCTCCCGCGCGGAGAACCCGGAGAAGATGCTGGATCAGATCGTGGCCGATATGAAGGGGCAGCTTGCGAGCGCCAAGCAGCAGGTGGCAGCCGCGATCGCCGACGAAAAGCGGCTCCGCGACCAGGCGGAGACCGAGGCCAGGGACGCCAAGGACTGGGAGCAGAAGGCCATGCTCGCGCTGCGTGAGAATCGCGAGGACCTGGCCCGTCAGGCGCTGGTGCGCCAGGGAGAGCACGAGCAGCACGCCCAGCAGCTTCAGTCCACGTGGCAGGCGCACGCGCTGGAGACGGAGAAGCTGAAGAACCAGCTCCGCGACCTCAACGACAAGATCGAGGAGGCCAAGCGCAAGAAGAACCTGCTGCTCGCGCGGCAGAGGCGTGCCCAGGCGCAGCAGCGCATCGCGCAGACGATGTCGTCCATGTCCGAGAAGAGCGCCTTCGAGGCGTTCGCCCGGATGGAAGAGAAGATTGACCAGAACGAGCGGATGATAAAGGCGTCGTCGGAGATTGACGAGGAGTTCTCCGGCGACCGGCTGGCGAGCGACTTCAAGCGGCTGGAGAAGGCGGCCGGCTCGGTTGATGCGGATTCGCGGCTGCTCGCGCTGAAGGAGAAGATGGGGCTGCTGCCTCCCGGCTCATCTGCGCCCAGGCGGATCGCGGCTGGCGAGGAAGAGGTCTCCGCCGAGATCGAGGACGCGGGCGGGGAGAAGAAGCAGGGTTGACCGGCAACGCGCCGCCGGTGAGCGCGCCTGCGCCGGCGAGGGCGTCGCGGAGGCCGCTGGTCGCGACGGCCGTACTCACGGGCCTCGCCCTCCTCGTCGCATGGCAGGCGTTGCAACTGCTGGTGCTGCTCTTCATCGCGATTCTCATTGCGGTGTACCTCGCCGCGTTCGCCGACACGATCCAGCGGCGCACGCGGTGGCCCCGCGGGATCGCTCTGGCGGCGGCCATTGCAGCGACCATTGCCGTGCTCTGGGGCGTGGAAGCTCTCTTCGTACCGCCCGTCATCGAGCAGGTACGGCAACTGGGCGCCAACCTGCCGGGCTACGTCGTGGCGTGGCAGGCATGGCTTGGCCGGACGGCGCAGCAGTTCCCCGTCCTCGATCCCTTCATCGGCGGCGAGCGGCAGCACGACGTAGTGGACGCCGTCCTTGGCCAGGCGGAGGCGATGGCCGCGGGGATCTTCCCGCGCGTGGTCAACCTCGTGCACGGCCTCATAAATGTGGCATCCACCGCGGTAATGGCGATTTACCTTGCGCGCGCACCGCTCAGCTACGTGGACTTCGCCGTGAGCCTCGTTCCGCCGGCGCATCGCGGACTGGCGAGGGACGTGGGCGCTGCGTGCGGAGTGGCGCTCCGCCACTGGGTGTTTGCCCAGCTCTTCAACATGGCGGTGCTGGGCACGCTCACGACGATCGGCCTCTGGGCGCTCGGCGTTCCGTATTGGCTTGCCTTCGGCATCTTTGCCGGCCTCGCGGCCATCGTGCCGTTCTTTGGCACGATGGTCAGCACGATCGTTCCAGCGCTCTTCGTGCTCGACCGCGGTGCGGGGCCGGCCATTGCCGTGGCGCTCCTTGGCACAGTCGTTCACGTTGTCGAGGCCAATATCATCGCCCCGATGGTGTTCGAGCGGGGCATCAACCTGCCGCCGGTGCTTACCATCATGGCCGTGCTCGTGGCCGGCACCCTGCTTGGCCCGGTGGGCCTCGTCGTTGCGGTGCCGCTCCTCGCCGTGCTGCTGGTAGCGGTGCGCAAGGTGCTTCTGGAGCGCATCTACCGCGATGAGCCGATCGGCGCAGGGGCGGCTCAGGCCGTTGCGGCTGCCTCACCGGCCGGCCGCGGGGCTGCCACGGAATGATGGTTCGCGCCGCCGAAAGGTGGCGCTTTGCACGGGGCACGGCGTCATCGTGTCACCATGCCAGACGCAGCCCTCGATCTTCACGACGTCACGGTCCGTTACGGAACGGCCCGCCACACGGCGCTGGATTCCGCCTCGCTCAGCGTGGCCGCGGGCGAATGCGTGGGCGTCGTCGCCGGGCCGGGCAGCGGGCTGACCACGCTTCTTCTGGTCGCCGCGGGCCTCGTTGGCCCCGACGCCGGCCACGTGCGGTGGTTCGGCTCGCATAGATGGACCGCCGCCCGCGCGGCGTACGCCCCGGGAGCGGCCCTTGGGCATCCTTACCTCTCGTTGCGCGCGTGGCTCGATTTCTCGGCGGCGCAGGGTCCGGAGCTTCCCGGCGGGCCGGAGCCGGACGTGAACGCCGCGATGGAACTCGCGGAGCTTCACGCGTTCGCGCGCATCCGCGTGGGACACCTGACGGCGGGCTTGTCGGCGCGGCTGGCGATGGCCGCGGCGCTCCTGGTCGAGCCGAGGGTGCTGTTGCTGGACCGGCCGTTCGATCCCCTCTCGCAAGCCGAGCGCGCGCGGTTTGCACAGGTGGTGCGTCGGGTCGTTCAGGGCGGCACTGCGGTCGTCGTGGGCGCGCGCGAAGCTGAGTTCCTCGCCGCCATGGACCCCGCGCGCGTGCACCTGCTGGCGGGGGGGCGGCTTGGCCCCCACGGCGATTGCGACACCGCGCTGGAGATCGAAGTGCCACTCCCGGTCGAAGCGCGGTCACGTCTCGCGCTGCGTGTGCCGAGCGTGTACCGGCGAGGCCGCGCCCTCCGCGTGCCCCTGGCGCGGGTGTCGTCGGAACAGGTGCTGAGCGAGTGTCGCGCACTCGGGATCGAGGTTCGGGCATCGCGCGTGGTCGGCAGGGACTCGCCCTCGCGCCGCCGCGTTGCGGAGGGAGGCCCGCGCTGCCCCGCCGGGCCGGCGTGATGCGCTAGTTTTCGTCCGTGCCCGAACTCCGTCTCTACAACTCGCTCACTCGCACGGTCGAGGCGTTCGAGCCAGCCGACGCCACGACGGTACGACTCTACACGTGCGGACCGACGGTCTACAACCCGGCGCACCTTGGCAACTTCCGCACGTTCCTGTTCGAAGACCTTCTCCGGCGCACTCTGCGCATGTGGGGGTGGACGGTCGAGCAGGTGATGAACCTCACGGACGTTGACGACAAGATCATCAAGCGCGCCGTCGAGCGCGGGATTTCGATCGGGGAGCTGACCAGCCCGGTCGTCGAGACATTCCACGCCGACCGCGAGTACCTCCGCATCCAGCGCGCGGAGCACTATCCGCGGGCCACGGCGTACATCGGGGAAATGATCGAGCTCGTGAAGCGACTCGAGGCCAACGGCGTCGCGTACAAGGCAGAGGACGGGTCGGTCTACTTCGCCATCGCGAAGTTCCCTGCGTACGGCCGTCTCTCGCGCCTCGACACTCGGGAGATCCGCTCCGGGGCGCGCGTCGCCCAGGACGACTATGCGAAGGAGAACGCTCAGGACTTCGCGCTCTGGAAGGCGGCGAAGCCCGAGGACGAGGCCTGCGGTGCGGCGTGGGATTCGCCGTGGGGCCGCGGGCGGCCGGGCTGGCACCTCGAGTGCTCGGCGATGGCCATGGCGCTTCTTGGAGAGACGCTCGACATCCACGCCGGGGGCGTGGACCTCATGTTCCCGCACCACGAGGACGAAATCGCGCAGAGCGAGGCGGCCACCGGTAAGCCGTTCGCCCGGTTCTGGTGCCACGGCGAGTTTCTCCTCACCGACGGCGCGAAGATGGCCAAGCGCGTCGGGAACGTCAGCTCCGTTGCCGACCTCCGTGAACAGGGCGTGAGCGCGGCGGCGTTCCGCCACTTCGTTTTCTCGACGCACTACCGCAAGCAGTTGAACCTTTCCGGCGCGGCCCTGGAGGCGTCGGTGGAGGCGGTGCGTCGCGTGGGCGACTTCGCCGAGCGGCTCGAGCGCGAGCGCGGCGGCAACGACGCGCTCGCCGAAGCGGCCGACGCGCTGGCTGTCGAGGCAACCGCGGCGCTCGCCGACGACCTCAACGCCCCGCGGGCCATCGGCGCGCTGTTCGACTTCATCCACGCCGCCAACCGGGCGATGGATGCCCGCGGCGCCGATCAGGCGGCCCTGGCCAGGGCGCGCGATGCGTTCCACCGGATCAACGCCGTGCTCGACCTCGTTCCCGACGCCGGAACGGACGACGAGGAGCTTGCCGCATGGGTCGAGAGTCAGCTTGCCGAGCGGACGGCGGCGAGGTCGCGGCGCAATTTTGCGGCCGCTGATGCGGTGCGTAAAGCGTTGGAGGAGAAGGGGATAGCGATCGAAGACTCCCCCTCCGGAACCCGCTGGAAAAAGGTGCGCTAGCAGTAGCTGCGCGCGCTGGGCGAGAAGGTGTCCTGGGCCGTGCGTCCAGGACCGCTCGTAAGGTGGCCCGCTTCAATGGATTGACCCCGTTTCGCAGCCTTGCTACGTTTTAAGGCTCGCGAATAACGGCTCGTCGCTGACGTAGCTCAATTGGCAGAGCACCTGATTTGTAATCAGGCGGTTGCGAGTTCGATTCTCGCCGTCAGCTCTGCGAAGGCGGCGGTGGCGGCAATTGCAGCGGAGGACGGTCGAGGGAACGGCGGTCGGCGCAGGAAGCTTCGGGTGGGGTACCCAAGTGGCCAACGGGAGCAGACTGTAAATCTGCCGGCTTATGCCTTCGAAGGTTCGAATCCTTCCCCCACCATGCGGATGCCGAGGGTGCAGGGCGCAGGGTGCGGGCGAAGGCGGCATGCGGGAGTAGCTCAGTTGGTAGAGCGCAAGCCTTCCAAGCTTGATGTCGCGGGTTCGAGCCCCGTCTCCCGCTCTGGAGTTGGCAGGCAGCGAAGGATGCAGGGATTGCTGGATCGCGGGTGACGCACGCGTAGCTCAGTCGGTAGAGCACACCCTTGGTAAGGGTGAGGTCACCGGTTCAATCCCGGTCGCGTGCTCTGGCAGGACAGGCAGGCAGGACGGTTGAACGAGTCGAGGAAGAGCGATGCCACGGGAAAAAATCATCCTTGCATGCGGCGAGTGCAAGAACCGCAACTACTTCACGATGAAGAACAAGCGGCTCCACCCGGAGCGCGTGGAGTGGAAGAAGTACTGCCCCCGGTGCAACAAGCACCAGGTGCACAAGGAGACCAAGTAGGTGTCCGTCCCGGTACAGGCCGCGCCCCCGCAGGGTGCGCTTCGGCGCGGTATCTCGTGGGTCACGGTGTTCTACCACGAGGTCATGGCCGAGATGCGCAGGGTCACCTGGCCCGACTGGCCCCAGGTGCGTCAGCTCTCGATTGGCGTGGTGGCGCTCTCGCTCTTCGTGGGCTTCGTGATCTTCGTCATGGACAACGCGCTTCAGCTCCTGCTCGTGCGTCTGCTCCCGCGGCTGCTTGGCTGAGATGCACCGCTTCTACGCGATTCAGACCACCTCGGGCCACGAGAACAAGGTGCGCACGCTCCTGCAGCGGCGCATTGACGCCGACCCCGCGCCGGCGGCCGAGCGCCGCATCCGCCAGGCGCTCGTCCCGACGGAGCAGGTGGTCGAGATCAAGAACGGCAAGAAGGTGACGGCGGAGCGAAAGGTGTTTCCGGGGTACGTGCTGGTCGAGATGCTCGCGGACCAGGACACCCTGTTCGCGGTGAACTCGATCCAGGGCGTGATCAAGTTCGTCGGGAAGGACCGTGACCCGCAGCCGCTGCGCCCCGACGAAGTGAACCGCCTTCTCGGCGTGGCCGACGAGGCGGTGGAGGCCGCGCCGAAGGAGGAGATCCCGTTCCTCGTCGGGCAGGCGGTGGCAATCACGGAGGGGCCGTTCACGGACTTCAATGGAACGGTCGAGGAAGTGATGCCCGACAAGGGGAAGGTGCGGGTGTCGGTGTCGCTGTTCGGACGGCCGACGTCGGTCGAGCTGGACTACCTGCAGCTAAGGGCGCACTGAGCCGCCTTGGCGGCGGGCGCACTGCCGGATGGTTGTGGTTCGTGGGACGTCGGCAACCACTCCGACGCTAAACGCCGGTGGGAGCCAGCGGGCCATGGCCCGCTACTGCGAAGAAGGGGAGTACGATGGCAAAGAAGGCAGTCGGTTTCGTCAAGCTGCAGATACCTGCAGGCAAGGCGAACCCGGCCCCTCCCGTCGGCACCGCGCTCGGGCCGCAGGGGATCAACATCATGGCCTTTTGCAAGGAGTTCAATGCAAAGACGCAGGGCCAGGATACGATCCTTCCGGTCGAGATCACGATCTACGCCGACAAGTCCTTCAGCTTCATCCTGAAGACGCCGCCGGCCGCGGTGCTCGTCAAGAAGGAAGCCGGGATCGAGAAGGGGTCGGGCCAGCCCAACCGCAACAAGGTGGGGAGCATCACCCGCGCCCAGGTCAGGAAGATTGCGGAACTCAAGATGCCCGACCTCAACTGCGATACTATCGAGTCGGCGATGGCGATGGTCGCCGGCGCCGCGCGCTCGATGGGCGTGGAGGTGAAAGACTGATGCGCGCCCATGGCAAGAAGTTCCGAAAGGCAACCGAGACCCGCGGCGACGCGGCGGCGTTTCACGGGCCGAAGGCCGCGCTCGAACTCGTGAAGAAGGCGGCGTTCGCGAAGTTCGACGAGACCGTTGACGTCGCGGTGCGTCTTGGGGTTGACCCGAAGCACGCCGATCAGGCGATCCGCGGCACGGTTCTCCTCCCTGCGGGCACCGGCAAGACGATGCGCGTGCTCGTGATCGCGATTGGCGACAAGGCCAAGGAGGCCGAGGCCGCCGGCGCCGACTTCGTGGGGGTCGAGTACATCCCGAAGATCAAGGAAGGATGGACCGAGTTCGACGTGATGATTGCCACTCCCGACCAGATGGGGCAGGTGGGCCAGCTTGGCCGGATACTCGGCCCGCGCGGGCTCATGCCGAACCCGAAGGCGGGAACGGTCACGATGAACGTCGGCCAGGCGGTGAAGGACTCCAAGGGCGGCAAGATCGAGTTCCGCGTGGACAAAGCCGGGATCGTGCACGCCGCGATCGGCAAGGTCTCGTTCCCGGTCGAGTCGCTCGAAACGAACCTCCAGGCCCTCATGGACACGCTCGTGCGCGCCAAGCCGAGCGCGACCAAGGGGGTGTACGTCCGCACGGTGGCGGTGTCCAGCACGATGGGACCTGGCGTCCGCATTGACACGACCCCCTACCGGTAACGAGCCATGAAGCGACCAGAGAAAGAGCAGATCGTTGCCGACCTCGCCGAGAAGCTGAAGGGCGCCACTGCCCTTTACTACACGGACTTCACCGGGCTCAACGTCAAGCGCATGACGGACCTGCGCCGCCGGCTGCGCCGCGCGGGCGTCGAGTACGTCGTGATCAAGAACACGCTCGCGCTCAAGGCCGTGACCGAGGCCGGCCACGCCGGCGTACGGCTGAAGGGTCCGACGGGCGTCGTCGTTGCGAAGGACGGCATCACCGCTGCCCGTCTCCTTGCGGACTTTGCGAAGGAGAACGAGCAGCGCCCCGTCGTGAAGGGCGGGGTGTACGAAGGGGCGCCGGTTGACGAGGCGCTCGTAAAGAAGCTCGCATCGCTGCCTACCCGCGACGAGGCGCTCTCGCAACTCCTCGGCGCATTCAGCAGCGTGCTGGCGATGTTCGCACTGGCTCTCGAGGCCCGGATGAAGCAGCTCGAGGCCGGAGAGACAGCGGCTTGATTCCCCAGGCGTCTGCCTGATTCACACGCCCCAGGTGACCCTGGGAGATACTTACGGAGATTGGAACAATGGCGAATGCAACCCTGAGCAAGGACGAGATCCTCGACGCGATCGGCGCAATGTCGGTCGTTGAGCTGGCCGAGCTCATCGAGGCCTTCAAGGCGAAGTTCAACGTAACGATCGCGGCGGTAGCCGCGGGCGGCGCGGCCGGCGGCGGCGCAGCGGCGGCAGTCGAGGAGCAGACCGAGTTCACCGTGGTGCTCAAGGACGCCGGCTCGAAAAAGATCCAGGTGATCAAGGTGGTTCGCGAGATCACCGGCCTCGGCCTCAAGGAGGCCAAGGACATGGTGGACACCGCGCCGCAGACGGTGAAAGGCGGCGTCTCGAAGGACGAGGCAGCCCAGCTCAAGGCCAAGCTCGAGGAGCAGGGCGCGACGGTCGAGGTCAAGTAACGCGCTGGCGCCCGGGGCGGCGGTACCTTCGCCGCCTCGCGCCCTGGCCCGTCACTTCCGACCTCTACACCGTGATCCGACCGCTCCTCAGAGCAGCCCGCAGTACCGCAGTTGACTTGCACGCGCACCACCGCCCGGCTCCAGCCGGACGGTGGGGCGTGGCGCTTTGTGTTTCGTTCCGCTCCTCCCGGGTGAGACCCGGCACGACATGATCAAGCAAATTTCGTTCGGCAAGCTCGAGCAGGGGATGGCCATGCCCCACCTGCTCGACATTCAGACGCGCGCCTTCGAGTCGCTCCTCCAGCTCGACGCCGCGGCGCACGACCGCGAAGATGTCGGCCTCGAGCGCGTCTTCAAGGATCTCTTCCCGATCACCGACGTCCACGAGAACTTCTCGCTCGACTTCAAGAAATACACGCTGGGCGAGCCGAAGTACTCCGTTGACGAGTGCATCGAGCGCGACATGACCTACTCGGCGCCGCTCAAGGCCACGCTGGCCCTGACCGTGTTCGAGGAGGCGGCGGCCGACGGCAAGAAGCGCGTCAAGAACCAGATCGAGAAGGAGGTCTACCTCGGCGAACTCCCTCTCCTCACGAACCTCGGCACGTTCGTGATCAACGGCGCCGAGCGCGTGATCGTGAGCCAGCTCCACCGCTCGCCGGGAGTCGTGTTCGAGGAGTCCACCCACCCGAACGGGCAGCGGCTCATCTCGGCGCGCATCATACCGTTCCGCGGGTCGTGGGTCGAGTTCACGGTGGACATCCACGACGTGGTCCATGTCCACATTGACAAGAAGAAGAAGTTCCCTGCCACGGCGCTGCTCCGCGCCTTCGGCTACGGCGCCAACTCCGACATCCTCCGCCTCTTCTTCGCGGTCCGGGATCTGGACCTCACCAGGAAGCGCGAGGGCCGGGCCGAGAACCGCGAGGTGCTCGGGGCGATCGTCGCCGAGAACATCACTCTTGCCGGCGAGGAGGCACAGCCGGACGCCCCCAAGGCGAAGACGAAGAAGGCGCGCGCCGAGCGCGAGCGGGCCGAGACGGACATGCTCGTGCGCGAGGGCGACGAACTGACGGAAGAGGTGTTCAACCGCCTCCGCCGCCTCAAGGTTGACAAGGTCAAGGTTTTCGCGAGCTACGCATCGGTGGACCTCCGCGAGGAGGCGGAGGCGATGGAGCGCGGCGAGCGTTCCGCGCCGCGCGTGGTCGCGCTGGATGAAGTTGACCCGGAGACGGGCGAGGTGGTTGTCGAGACGGGCGAGGCGCTGAAGGAGGCCGTCATCAAGCGGCTTCGCAAGCGCGGCCTGCACAGGGTGCGCTGTTTCGTGCCCAGCGGTCGCGCCGAGAGCATGCTCATCAGGAACACGATCGCCAAGGACCCGACCAACCCTGCGCATTTCGACGACGACGCCCGGCGCCGCCGCGGCTACAAGGAGTCAACGGACGCTGAGATCGGCGAGGCCGAGGCGCTGAAGGCCATCTACTCGCTGCTGCGCCATGGCGACGCGCTCAACAGGGAGACCGCGAAGCAGGCGCTCGAGCGTCTCTTCTTCTCACCCAAGCGGTACGACCTTGGTCGCGTGGGTCGCTACAAGATCAACCAGCGGCTCGGCCTCAACACGCCAGCCGGCCACACGGTTCTCACCAAGGAAGACTTCATAGCGATCATCCGCTACCTCGTGGAACTGCACGAGGGACGCGAGCACGTGGACGACATTGACCACCTGGGCAACCGGCGCATCCGGTCGGTGGGCGAGCTCATCGCCAACCAGTTCTCCGTGGGCCTCTCGCGCATGGCGCGGCTGGTCAAGGAGCGGATGAGCATCAACCAGGACAGCGAGAAGATCGCGCTCGACGACCTCGTGAACGCGCGCACGGTCTCGGCCGTGATCCAGGCGTTCTTCGGGTCGAGCCAGCTCTCGCAGTTCATGGACCAGACGAACCCGCTGGCCGAGCTCACGCACAAGCGCCGCCTCTCGGCGCTCGGGCCCGGTGGCCTCACGCGCGAGCGCGCTGGCTTCGAGGTTCGCGACGTGCACTACTCGCAGTACGGGCGCATGTGCCCGATCGAAACGCCGGAAGGGCCGAACATCGGCCTCATCACGTCGCTGGCGTGCTACGCGCGCGTCAACGACCTCGGTTTCGTCGAGACGCCGTACCGGGCAGTGAAGAATGGCAAGGTGACGAACGAAATCGCGTGGCTCGACGCCAACCTCGAGGAAGACGCGATCGTGGCGCAGGCCAACGCGCGGCTCAACGAGGACGGGACTTTCGCCGACAACCTCGTGCTGAGCCGCGTGGGCTCCGACTTCCCGCTCGTGCCGCCCGACCGCGTTGACTACATGGACGTGGCGCCGGAACAGCTCGTGTCCATCGCGGCCGCGCTGATCCCGTTCCTCGAGCACGACGACGCCAACCGGGCGCTGATGGGCTCGAACATGCAGCGGCAGAGCGTGCCGCTCCTCAACCCGCAGACGCCGCTCGTGGGCACCGGGCTCGAGGAGACCGTGGCTCGCGACTCCGGGGCGACGGTTCTCGCGCGCCGCGGCGGCGTCGTCACCCGCGTGACGGCCGACGAGATCATCGTTGACGCAGGGTCTGCCGAGAAGGGCCGCAAGGGCGCGGACGCGCCGCTGGCGCGGCTCACGCAGCAGGATCGCTACCGGCTCCGCAAGTACTGGCGCACCAACCAGGACACCGCCATCAACCAGCGGCCCATCGTGAAGCGCGGGCAGGTGGTGAAGCAGGGCGAGGTTCTCGCGGACGGCGCCGCAACCGAGCACGGCCAGCTCGCGCTCGGGTCGAACGTACTCGTGGCGTTCATGCCGTGGTACGGGCACAACTACGAGGACGCTATCGTCCTTTCCGAGCGACTGGTGAAGGAAGACGTGTACTCGTCGGTCCACATCCAGGAACTCGAACTCCACGTTCGCGACACCAAGCGCGGGAAGGAGGAAGTGACCCGCGAAATCCCGAACGTCTCGGAAGAGTCGCTCGTGGATCTCGACGAGCGCGGCATCGTCCGCATCGGCGCGCACGTGCGCCCGGGCGACATCCTCGTGGGCAAGATCACCCCGAAGGGCGAGACCGAGCTCTCTCCCGAGGAGAAGCTCCTCACGGCGATCTTCGGCGAGAAGGCAAAGGACGTGAAGGACTCGTCGCTCAAGGTGCCTCCGGGCGTCGAGGGCGTCGTGATTGACGTGAAGATATTCTCCCGGGTCGAGGACCAGGTCGTCGAGAAGGATCGTGGCGAACGGATCGGCGAAGTGCGCCGCCTCGAGGGCGAGGAGAAGGTGCGCGTGAACGATGTGCGCGATGTGGAGCTGAAGGCGCTCCTCGACGGGCAGACCGTCGCCATCGCGCTCAAGGCCGGGACGGTGGAAGAGGCGATTCCCGCCGGGACGGTCCTCGCGGGCGATCTGCTCGCAGGGCTGCGCCTCGCCCAGCTCGACCTGAAGACGTTCCGCGTCGAGTCGAGGAAGGTGAACGACGCCGTCCGCGAGATCATCGAAGCCGCAAACGAGGTGAAGGCGAAGATCGAGGAGAAGGCCGAGGAGCGGATTGACCGCATCCTCCAGCCGGACGAACTGCCCCCAGGCGTCATCCAGCTCGTGAAGGTCTATCTGGCAGAGAAGCGCAAGATCTCCGTTGGCGACAAGATGGCGGGCCGGCACGGCAACAAGGGCATCGTGGCGCGCATCGTCCCGGAAGAGGACATGCCGTTCCTGCCCGACGGACGGCCCGTTGACATCGTGCTCAACCCGCTGGGCGTGCCGAGCCGCATGAACGTGGGCCAGATCCTCGAGACCCATCTCGGGTGGGCCGCGCGCATTCTTGGCTTCTACGCGAAGACCCCTGTCTTTCAGGGGGCGAACGAGCGCGAGATCGGATTGCTGCTCAAGCTCGCCGGCCTCACGTGGGTGCGCAGCTCGCTTCGCGTCTCGGCGGCATCGCCGGCGCCGGGCGACAGGCAGGTCAAGGCGCTGCTTGCCGATATCAAGCCCAAGGAGGGCGCGGCGGAGCGCGTCGAGCTGCTGGCCGACGCGACGCTCAACGACCTGTCGGGCCGCGCGATGTCGCAGGAAACGCGTGACATCTATTATGCGGTGCGCGACTTCCTCGTGGCGGCGGCGAAGGAGGTTGCCGACGGCGAGGCGGTTGCGCTGCGGCATGCCGTTTCGTTCAACGCGTCGGCCGCGGACGCTGACGATTTCACGGCTCCCTACCGCGCCGAGTTCAAGAAGGCGGTGAAGGAGGCCGAGAAGGCAGCCGGGCAGGATTCCGTCGCCGTGCTCAAGGCGATGGGGCTGCCGGCGCTCGCCGCGCTGCTCGAGAGCAAGGCCGACGGTGACGTGGACGCCGCCGCATCCGACCTGATGCGGCATGCCGGCCTGCAGCCGGGCGGAAAGATCCGCCTGCGCGACGGCCGGACGGGCGAGCGCTTCGCATCTCCCGTGACGGTCGGCGAGATCTACATGCTGAAGCTGTCGCACCTCGTGGACGACAAGATCCACGCAAGGTCCATCGGGCCGTACTCGCTCGTCACGCAGCAGCCGCTGGCGGGCAAGGCACAGTTCGGCGGCCAGAGGTTCGGCGAAATGGAGGTGTGGGCGCTCGAGGCCTACGGCGCGGCGCACACCCTGCAGGAGATACTCACGGTCAAGTCGGACGACGTGAACGGCCGGTCGCGCGTGTACGAGGCGATCGTGAAGGGCCAGAATCTGCCCGAGCCCGGCACGCCGGAATCGTTCAACGTGCTCGTAAAGGAACTCCAGGCACTCGGCATCCACGTGACGATGGATGCGAACGCCAACGGCTTTGGCTCCCCCTTTGCCGGCGGGAGCGAGGAGTAACACATGATTGACTTCCATAACGCGCGCGAGCAGCGCAACTCGGCGTTCGACTATATCCTGGTCCGCATCGCGTCGCCCGAGGAGATCCGCGGGCCCCGCGACTCCAAGGAGCGCGAGCGGCTCGAGATGGCCGGCCTTCGCAGCTGGTGGTCATGGGGCGAAGTGACCAAGCCCGAGACCATCAACTACCGGTCGTTCAAGCCGGAGAAGGACGGGCTCTTCTGCGAGCGCATCTTCGGCCCCGTGAAGGACTGGGAGTGCCACTGCGGGAAGTACAAGCGCATCCGCTACCGCGGGGTCATCTGCGACCGCTGCGGCGTCGAGGTGACGCTCAGCAAGGTGCGTCGCGACCGCATGGGGCACATCGAGCTCGCCGTGCCGGTGGCCCACATCTGGTTCTTCAAGACGCTGCCAAGCCCGATGGGTAACCTGCTCGACCTCACGCTCCGCGACCTCGAGAAGGTGGTGTACTACTCGAACTACGTCGTGATAGACCCAGGGCAGCAGGAAGTCCATGCAAATGAGCTGCTCGACGAGGAGCGCTACCTCGCCCTTCGCGCCAAGGCGCGCGATGAGGGCGACGCTGCCTTCAACGCCGATATCGGCTCGCCTGCGGTACGCGAACTGCTGCGCAGGATTGACGTGGACAAGCTCGCTGATCAGCTCCGCAAGGACGTGCTCGTCGAGACGTCGCAGCACAAGAAGAAGGCGATGCTCAAGCGGCTCAAGGTCGTTGACGCCTTCCGCAACTCCGGCGACCACGGCCCGGTTCGCAACAAGCCGGAGTGGATGATCATGGACGTGATCCCGGTGATCCCGCCCGACCTGCGCCCGCTCGTGCCGCTGGACGGCGGCAGGTTCGCGACGTCGGATCTGAACGATCTCTACCGCCGCGTGATCAACCGCAACAACCGGCTCCAGAAGCTCATCGCTCACCGCGCCCCGGAAGTCATCCTCCGGAACGAGAAGCGCATGCTGCAGGAGGCGGTTGACGCGCTCTTCGACAACGGCCGCCGCTCGAAGGCGATCCGCGGTCGCGGGAAGCGTCCGCTCAAGTCGCTGTCCGACATGCTCAAGGGCAAGCA
Source organism: Gemmatimonadaceae bacterium (assembly GCA_020851455.1). Lineage (GTDB taxonomy): Bacteria > Gemmatimonadota > Gemmatimonadetes > Gemmatimonadales > Gemmatimonadaceae > Fen-1231. Next base: position 80,305 of record JADZCT010000034.1, read on the forward strand.
GGGCCGCTTCCGCCAGAACCTGCTCGGAAAGCGCGTGGACTACTCGGGCCGATCGGTGATCGTGGTGGGTCCGGAGCTCTCGCTCCACCAGTGCGGCCTCCCGAAGGCGATGGCGCTCGAGCTCTTCAAGCCGTTCATCATCCACAAGCTCGTGGAAAAGGGAATCGCCGAGACGGTGAAGCGCGCCAAGAAGATCGTGGAGCGCGAGTCGAACGAGGTGTTCGAGATCCTCGAAGAGATCATCCGCGACCACCCGGTGCTGCTGAACCGCGCCCCGACGCTCCACCGCCTGGGCATCCAGGCGTTCGAGCCGGTACTGGTGGAGGGCAAGGCAATCCGCATCCATCCGCTCGTCTGCGCAGCGTTCAACGCCGACTTCGACGGCGACCAGATGGCCGTGCACGTGCCCCTCTCGTACGAGGCGCAGCTCGAGGCGCGCGTACTCATGCTCTCGAGCACCAACATCCTCAAGCCCGCCGACGGCCGCCCGGTGGCGGAGCCGAGCCAGGACATCGTCCTCGGCTGCTACTTCGCAACGAAGGCGCCGCCGGGCTTCGACGAACTGGTGCGCGACGCCCGGCGGGTCGCGAAGCTCCCCAGCTTCACGGCCGCGTCGGAGGTCGAGATGGCCGCGGCGATGGGTCGTCTCGACATACATGCGCCGGTGCGCTTCCTCGTGCCGGGCGCGAAGCCGCAGTGGGTCGCCACCACCGCGGGCCGCGTGCTCTTCAACCAGATCGTCCCGGCCGGCGTGCCGTTCCAGAACCAGGACATGAAGAAGAAGGCGCTCTCGGAACTTGTCTTCGAGTCGTACCGCCATAGCGGGCTCTCGGAGACGGTCACGTTCCTGGACCGGCTCAAGGAGTTCGGTTTCCGCAACGCAACGCGCGGCGGCGTCTCGATCGGCATCGAGGACCTCGAGATTCCGTCGGAGAAGTCGCCTCTGCTGGACGAGGCCACTGCCCGCGTCGAGCGGTTCCAGAAGGCATACCAGACCGGCAACATCACGAACGGGGAGCGCTACAACAAGGTCATTGACACCTGGACGCACGCCAACAGCGACATCGCCGACGCGATGGTCAAGCGCATGCGCGAGTCGCAGCGCGGATTCAACCCGGTGTTCATGATGTTCGACTCCGGTTCGCGCGGATCGCGCGACCAGATCCGGCAGCTTGCGGGCATGCGCGGCCTCATGGCCAAGCCGCAGAAGAAGCTCACCGGCGGCATCGGCGAAATCATCGAGAGCCCGATCAAGTCGAACTTCCGCGAGGGTCTGTCGGTGGTCGAGTACTTCATCTCGACCCACGGCGCCCGCAAGGGCCTTGCCGACACGGCGCTCAAGACCGCCGACGCCGGCTATCTGACGCGCCGCCTCTGCGACGTCGCGCAGGACGTGACGATCACCGAGGAGGATTGCGGCACCGTCATGGGGCTCGAGGTGAGCGCGCTGAAGGAAGGCGAGGACATCATCCAGCCGCTGTCGGAGCGTATCGTCGGCAACGTGGCCGCCGAAGACGTCGAGGACCCGCAGTTCTTCGACGAGTCGGGCAGGCGCACGCTGCTCGTCGAGGCGGGCCAGATGATTGACGAGGACACCGCCCGCACGATCGAGGACTCGGGGATCGAGTCCATCAAGATCCGGTCGGTGCTCACCTGCGAGACGAAGCGCGGGCTCTGCCGGATGTGCTACGGCCGCAACCTGGCCACCATGCAGATGGTGGATATCGGCGAGGCGGTTGGCATCATCTCGGCGCAGTCCATCGGCGAGCCGGGCACGCAGCTCACGCTGCGCACCTTCCACATCGGCGGCACTGCGGCGCGCATCGCCGAGCAGGCAACGCGCAAGACCAAGGTCGGCGGCTTTATCGAGTACGGTGATCGCCTGATCAACGTCACCAACGCCGAGGGGCAGAAGGTCGTGACCTCGTACGAGGGCGAGATCTTCATCCGCGCCACGAAGGACCGCAACGCGCCCGTGGCCGCACGGCTGCAGGTGCCGCTTGGCGCCATCCTCGCAGTGAAGGACGGCGACGAAGTCCAGAAGGACCAGGTCGTGTACAGCTGGGATCCGTACACCAACCCGATCATCGCCGATGTCGCCGGCCAGGCGCGGTTTGTTGACCTCGTCGAGGACGAGTCGTTTGCCGAGGAGCTCGACGAACTGACCGGCCTGCGGCAGCGCGTCGTTATTGACGACCGCGAGAAGAAACTCCACCCGCACATCGAGGTGTGGCAGGGCAAGGGCGGCAAGGAGAAGCGCATCCGCGACTTCGTCATCCCGGTGGGCGCGCAGCTCACCGTGGACGATGGCGAGGAGATTACCGCGGGCTCGGTGCTGGCCAAGATCTCACGCGAGGCGTACAAGACCCGCGACATCACCGGCGGCCTGCCGCGCGTTGCCGAGCTGTTCGAGGCGCGTCGGCCGAAGGATCCAGCGACGATCTCCGAACTGGACGGCGTCGTGCGGTTCGGCGAGATCAAGCGCGGCAAGCGCGAGATCTTCGTACAGCCGCTGCGCCCCGACGGGCACCCCGACGAGAGCCAGCAGGCCCAGCTCTACGAAGTGGGCGCGGGCAAGCACCTCCGCGTGCACGAGGGCGACGGTGTGCGCGCCGGCGATCGCCTCACCGAGGGACCGGTGAACCCCCACGACATCCTCCGGATCAAGGGCCCGCGTGCCGTGCAGGAATACCTTCTGAACGAAGTGCAGGAGGTATACCGCCTGCAGGGCGTGAAGATCAACGACAAGCACATCGGCGTGATCGTGCGCCAGATGCTGCAGAAGGTGCGCGTCATGGACCCGGGCGACACCGAGTTCCTCGAGGGCGAGAACGTGGACAAGGCCGTGTTCCGCGACGCGAACGACAAGGCCAAGAAGAAGAAGCAGAAGCCCGCGATCAGCGAGCCGCTGCTCCTCGGCATCACCAAGGCTTCGCTCACCACGCAATCGTTCATCTCGGCCGCCAGCTTCCAGGAAACCACCCGCGTGCTCACCGACGCGGCAATCCGCGGAGCCAAGGACAACCTCCTTGGCCTCAAGGAGAACATCATCATCGGCCACCTCATCCCGGCAGGCACAGGGATGTACCGGTACCAGGAAGTAGACATGGATATCGAGCCGCCGCCTATGCCGGAACTCCCGCCGCTCTCTGGCGGCGAGCCGGCCGAGACAGCGCTTGTTGGCACCCCCATGGGCGAGGCAGTCACGTTCGCGCCGCTGCCGGACGAGGAGTAGCGCCGGGCGGGACCGGACGCTGGCGCGATGGACGGGCGGTGGCCCGGTGCGGAGGTTCAGCGCACCGGGCCGCTGCGCTTCTCAGCCATGCACGGAGCCCAGGCTGTGGGAGCGTCGGCCGGGGCGACTTCGTTCGGGCAATCCAGGTGCCGCCAGGCCAGGAGCGCGGCGGAGCCGGCGCCGGTGGGCGTGACGATCCGGGCTCACGGCGCCATCTTGTTCCGATGCCCAACGCCTCGGCATCCGTTCCCCCTGCGGCGGTTTCGTCAACAGCCGTTCCCGATCCGACCCGCACGGGCGCGCCTCAACGCGCGATTCCAGGTCGCGCGGTGGCGAGCTGGGTCCTCTACGACCTCGCCAACACCATCTTCTCGATGGGCGTCGTTTCGCTCTACTTTTCGCTCTACGTGCGTGATGCCGTGGGGCCGCAGCGGGCCGATTCCGTGTACGGCGTGATCACGGCGATTTCCATGGGGATCATCTTCGTGATCTCGCCGCTGCTCGGCGCCATGACGGATCGGGCGCGGCGCCGCATGCCGTTCCTCGTCTGGAGCACCATTATCTGCTGCGCCTGCACCGTGCTCCTCGCGCGCGGTTCCTACCTCGCTTCCGCCGTGCTCTTCGTGGTGGGGAACGCAGCGTACCAGGCCGGCCTCCAGTTCTACGACGCGCTCCTCCCGGAGGTGACTACCGAAGAGAACCGCGGCCGCATCGGCGGGATCGGGGTGGGCGTGGGATACCTCGGCTCGTACGTCGCCGTTGGCATAGGTCTGCTCTTTGGCACGAAGGACAAGCCGCTTCTCTTTCTCATCATCGCAGTTGCGTTCATGCTCTTCGCTCTCCCTTGCTTCGTGTTCGTGAAGGAGCGCGGAAACCCCAGGCCGCGGCCCATCTTCGGGATCACGATGGTGCGCGAGTCAACCGCGCAGACGGTGCGGACGCTCCGGGAAGGACACAAGTACCCGGGGCTGCTCAGATTCCTCGTTGGCCGCGCGTTCTACACCGATGCGATCAACACCGTCATTGCCTATATGTCGCTCTACACCGTGAACGTCGCGGTATCTACCGGACTCACCGCGGATAAGGGCGAGAAGTCGGCGCAGCTCATCCTCATGAGCGCAATCACCTGCGCAGTGGCTGGCGGCTTTGCGTGGGGCTGGATCGTGGACAGAATCGGGCCCAAGCGCACGCTTGCGTGGGTGCTGGCGATGTGGATCCAGACCTTTGCGCTTGCCGCGGCGGTCGGGTTCTTCCACCTGCCGCTCGGCTGGCTCTACGTTGTGGCGTGCGAGGCGGGCATCGCGCTCGGCGGCGTCTGGGCTGCGGACCGGCCCTACATGCTGCGCCTCACACCCCCCGATCGCGTGGGCGAGTTCTACGGGCTGTACGGAATGGTGGGTCGTTTCTCCGCCGTGACCGGACCGCTGCTCTGGAGCCTGACTACGTGGCTCGCCGTCGAGCGTGGCGGACTGCCGACGGTGACTGGGCAGGCGCTGGCGATCGTAACGCTGCTGGTGATGATGCTCGTGAGCCGCCGGATCTTGCGGCCGGTCACGGACACCGCGCGCGACTGGGCGGCGCTGGAATCGGCTGGCGTCCATGCGGGGCAGCCGGCGGGGGTGTGAGCGAGTTCCTGTCGCACCTGCTGGCGTACCTTGCCGGCGGAGCGACCGTCGCGCTGCTGATGGCCGGCGCCGGCGTCCTTGTCGCGCGATGGTGGCGGGGGTGGACGCACCGTGCTTCGCTGCGGGCGCACAAGCGTTACGGCGCGCGGATTGACCGGTTCAAGCTCGCGGGGAGGGAAGCCGTGATCGAGGCGCTGCTCGACGATCCCGCGGTGCGTGAGGCGGCGCGCGCTCACGCGGCCGCGGCCGGCGGCAGTGAAGAAGCCGCCATGGCGCAGGTGCGCGGCTATCTGGATGAAATCGTCCCGGCGTTCAGCCTCTGGTTCTACTACCAGGTTGGCTTGGCCGTCGCCGAGGCCGTGCTCAAGCTGTTCTTCCGCGTCACCGTGATTGACAGGCGCGCCGACGCGGTGGCGCGGCTCCCCAAGGATGCCGTCGTGGTGTACCTGATGAACCACCGCTCGAATGCCGACTACCTCCTCGCGGGCTACGCGCTCGCCGGCCAGGTGGCGATTTCGTACGCCGTGGGCGAGTGGGCGCGTGTTTTTCCGCTCGACAACATCTTTCGCGCGTTTGGCGCGTACTTCGTGCGGCGCCACTATCGCGAGCCGCTCTATCACGCCGTCCTCGAGCGGTACGTGCAGCTCATCACCAGCCACGGCGTGACGCAGGGGATCTTCCCGGAGGGCGGGCTCACTCGCGACGGACGCCTGCGCGAGCCGAAGCTGGGCCTGCTGGATTACATCCTGCGGGTAGCCGGCGGCCCCGGATCTGGCGGCATGTACATCGTGCCGGTTGCGATCAACTACGATCGCGTGCTCGAGGACCGGGCGCTCCTGCGCGAGCAGATGGGCGGAAAGCGGCGTCCCCTCGGAAAGGTCGTGCAGTTCAGCGTTGTCCTCTGGTACATCGCATGGAACGCGTTCCGGATCGTGATCCGCCGGTGGCGGCGGCACGGCGACGCCGTCGTCGTGGTGGGCGAGCCCGTGTCGCTCGACCCGTGGTTCGCGGAGCTCGAGGCGCGGGGCACGGGAATCGCCACGCTCGACCGGAAGGAGCGCCTGCGCGAGGTGCACGCGCTTGCGTCCGACGCGATGCGGTGGATCGGCGAGCTGATGCCCGTGCCCGCGGTTCCGCTGACCTGCGCGGCGATCCGGTCATTCGGCCAGGGCCGCATCGCGCGTGCTGCACTGGCGGAGCGCGTCGCTCGGCTGCGTTCGGCGCTCGTGGCCGAGGGGCGCGAGGTGCTCGATCCCGAAGAGCCCGCCGCGTCGGTGGCGGACCGGGCAATCGAGATGCTCTGGATTCGCGCGGCGCTCCAGCGCGAGCGGGGGAGCATCACCGTCCTGCCGCGCGGGCGCGCGCTGGTGGAGTACTACGCAAACTCCATTGGGCAGCCTGCTGGCAACCGCGGCGGCTAGCGGGCCTCGTGTCCTTCGTGCGGTTCTCGGCGAGAGTGACACGCTGTTCGCCTTCTGACGAAAGAGCCAGGCGAACGACAGGCTCCTTCGGCCGGCCGGTGCCGCTGCCGTGCACCGGAGCGAGCGTCGGCTGCCGCAGTTGACCATCAGCGGCAGGCTGCCTATCTTTTCCAGTCTGTTCCGTGCCGCGCCGGCTCCCGGCGCGATCCACGCAGAAGCAGATCCACGAACACGACGCAGGGTGAATGCCTACAATTAATCAGCTCGTCCGCCGGAGCCGGCGTGCCGTCGGCGCGAAGGACAAAGCGCCCGCACTCAAGGCGAATCCTTTCAAGCGGGGCGTGTGCACCCGTGTGTACACCACGACCCCCAAGAAGCCCAATTCCGCGCTTCGCAAGGTCGCGCGCGTGCGCCTGAGCAACGGCTTCGAGGTCAGCGCCTACATCCCCGGTGAGGGCCACAACCTGCAGGAGCACTCGATCGTGCTCATCCGCGGGGGCCGCGTGAAGGATCTCCCCGGCGTGCGTTATCACATCGTCCGCGGCAAGCTCGACGCCTCGGGGGTCAACGGCCGCAACAAGAGCCGTTCCAAGTACGGAACCAAGAAGCCCAAGCCCGGAGCCGCGTCGTGAGCCGTCGCAAGAAGAGCATCAAGCGCACCATCCTGGCCGACGCGCGCTACGACAGCCAGACAGTCTCGAAGTTCATCAACGTCCTCATGTACGAGGGCAAGAAGTCCACGGCCGAGCGCATCTTCTACGGCGCGATGGACCTCGTCGAGGCGCGCACTTCGCAGCCTGGTGCCACGGTATTCAAGCAGGCGCTCACGAACCTCAAGCCGGTGGTCGAGGTGAAGAGCAGGCGTGTGGGCGGCGCCACGTACCAGGTTCCCGTCGAGGTGCGTCCCGAGCGCCGCACGGCGCTGGCGATGCGCTGGCTGATCCTCTACTCGCGCGAGCGCAACGAGAAGTCCATGGCCGAGAAGCTGGCCGCCGAGGTGATTGCGGCGAGCAAGGGCGAGGGGAACGCGGTCAAGAAGAAGGAAGACACGCACCGCATGGCCGACGCAAACAAGGCGTTCGCGCACTACCGCTGGTAGCGGTTCCGTCCGTACGACGCGTGAGGGGGCGGCGCCTCGAGGCGCCGCCCCCTCACGCTTTCCGCCGCGTGCGAGCTTGACGCCTGCCCAGCGGGGCGGAGGTATCGGTGCGCGCCGGCGTCGCCGGGGTAGTGTCGCGGCTCGGCGAGCATGCCTATTCGATTTCCCTCCATGCCGTGGACGCCGACGACGGTTGTGCTCGACCCAGGCTCTTCGCGGCTGGCCGTGGCACCACGGTGGGGCGTTGATTCCGTCGTGATCTACGTGAGCGGCCGGGCACGGTAAGCCATATCGCTGCTCGCAGTGCGGGTGGTTGACATACAACCACCCGCCGCTATCTTCTTAAGGCTCTGGCGCATCGGGTTCACACCCTTTCTCCAGGCACTGCACGACCCGGCGGACTGCGCGCCGGCAAATATGGGCTCGCCAACGGCCGCTGTATGGTCGCGCGAGGGGGCGATGGACCGCTCCGGTCGTTGACGCACGGCAGCAACAGTGGGCCGCGCCGAGGTTCCCGAAAAGCAACGCAGGACAACCAGACGTTCGGGACGGCCCGTGAATGCGGGGCCGGCACAAGAGTCCCGGGCGCGCCGTGGGTCCCCATCCGCGCACCAGTGGCGGCTGCACCCGGCGACAGCGGATGGACACCGATCCCCAGGGGGGATGCTGGTCCACCCGCGTTTGTGTTCCACCGAGGACGAACCTGACGATGACGGCACCGACAGCCACCCCGCGCGGCGACAAAAAGGAAGCTTCCAACCGGTCCGCGGGCCGCGCGACCGAGCTTGCGTATTACCGCAACATCGGCATCATGGCGCACATTGATGCCGGCAAGACGACCACGACCGAGCGCATCCTCTACTACACGGGGAAGTCGCACAAGCTTGGCGAGGTGCACGACGGCGCCGCCACGATGGACTGGATGGAGCAGGAGCAGGAGCGCGGCATCACGATCACCTCGGCGGCGACGACCTGCTTCTGGAGGCGCCACGGCGAGGAGTTCGACTCCGCGCGCGCGACGGGCCCCGAGTACCGCATCAACATCATTGACACCCCCGGCCACGTTGACTTCACGGCCGAGGTGGAGCGCTCGCTGCGCGTGCTCGACGGCGCCATCGCGCTGCTCGATTCGGTGGCGGGCGTCGAGCCGCAGACGGAGACCGTCTGGCGGCAGGCCGACCGCTACAAGGTTCCGCGCATCATTTTCGCGAACAAGATGGACCGGATCGGGGCGAACTTCGACCGCTGCATGGAGATGATCCGCAAGCGGCTCTCGAAGGACGCATACCCGGTGCAGCTTCCGGTCGGCAGCGGTGAGATGTTCACCGGCCACATAGACGTGATCGAGCGCAAGCAGTACATCTTCGACAACGAGACGCTCGGCAAGACGTTCACCGTGACGGACGTCCCGCCCGACATGAAGGACGCGGTCGAGAAGGCGCGCTACGAGCTGCTCGAGGCGTCGGTTCAGCACGACGAGAAGCTGATGGAGAAGTACCTGAGCGGCGCCGAGCTGACGCCGGACGAGATCCGCCACGCCGTCCGGGTCGCCACGCTCCAGATGAACTTCGTGCCTGTGATGTGCGGCGCGTCGTTCAAGAACAAGGGCGTGCAGGCGCTGCTGGACGCCGTGATTGATTTTCTGCCGGCGCCGGACGACGTACCCGCGATCCAGGGGCACCTGGTGCACCACGGCGAGACGTTCGAGGCGCGCGAGGTGAACGACGCGGCGCCCTTCGCGGCGCTGGCGTTCAAGATCGCGACCGATCCGTTCGTCGGGAAACTGACTTTCTTTCGCGTGTACTCGGGCGTGCTCAAGGCGGGCGTGCCGGTGTACAACTCGACGAAGGACAAGCACGAGCGCATCGGCCGCCTCCTGCAGATGCACGCCAACAAGCGCGAGGAGATCGAGGAAGTGCGCGCGGGCGACATCGCCGCCGCGATCGGCCTCAAGGAAACGCGCACCGGCGCTACGCTGTGCGACGAGAAGAAGCCGATCATCCTCGAGGCGATGAAGTTCCCGGCGCCCGTCATTGACGTGGCGATCGAGCCGAAGACCAAGGCCGACCAGGACAAGCTGGCGATCGCGCTCTCGAAGCTGGCGGAGGAGGACCCGACGTTCCGCGTGCATACGGACTCGGAGACCGCGCAGACGATCATCTCCGGGATGGGCGAGCTGCACCTCGAGATCATCGTTGACCGCATGAAGCGCGAGTTCAAGGTGGACGCGAACGTGGGCCAGCCGCAGGTGGCCTACCGCGAGACGATCCGCAAGGCGGTGAACAAGGTCGAGGGCAAGTTCGTCCGCCAGTCGGGCGGCAAGGGCCAGTACGGGCACGTGGTGATCAACGTGGCGCCGGCCGAGCCGGGCCAGGGCTTCGTGTTCGAGGACAAGATCGTGGGCGGCGTGATCCCGCGAGAGTACATCAAGCCGGTCGAGGCCGGGATCCGGGAAGCGCTCGAGAACGGCGTCCTCGCCGGCTACCCGATGGTGGACGTGAAGGTGGCGCTCGTCTTCGGCTCGTACCATGACGTTGACTCGAGCGAAATGGCGTTCAAGATCGCCGGCTCGATGGCGGTGAAGGAGGCGGCGCGCCAGGCGAACGCGGTGCTGCTGGAGCCGATGATGAACGTCGAGGTCGTGACGCCGGAGTCGTACATGGGCGACGTGCTCGGCGACCTGTCGTCGCGGCGCGGCAAGATCGGCGGCATGGCGCCGCGGGGCGAGGCGCAGGCGATCGAGGCGACGGTGCCCCTCTCGGAGATGTTCGGGTACTCGACGCGGCTCCGCTCGATGACGCAGGGGCGCGCCGTGTACTCGATGGAGTTCGCGCACTACGACGAGGTGCCGAAGTCGAAGGCGGAAGAGATCGTCAGCAAGCAGAAGTAGCGGCAGCGCAGGGCAGCAACGGCAGCAGTCTCACTTTCCACATACAGTCACCACCGCAACACAAGGAAGCGATCCAATGGCCAAGGCAAAGTTCGAGCGGACCAAGCCGCACGTAAACGTCGGCACCATCGGCCACGTTGACCACGGCAAGACCACGCTGACAGCGGCGCTCACGAAGATTTCGGCCGACAAGGGTTACGGCACGAAGTATGTGGCGTACGACGAAGTCGCGAAGGCGTCGGAATCGCAGGGCCGCCGCGACGCCACCAAGATCCTCACGATCGCCACGTCGCACGTGGAGTACGAGACCGAGAAGCGCCACTACGCGCACGTGGACTGCCCGGGTCACGCCGACTACGTGAAGAACATGATCACCGGCGCCGCGCAGATGGACGGCGCGATCCTGGTGGTGAGCGCGGTTGACGGCCCGATGCCGCAGACGCGCGAACACGTATTGCTCGCGCGCCAGGTGAACGTGCCGAAGATCGTCGTGTTCCTCAACAAGTGCGACCTCGTCGAAGACGCCGAGCTGCTCGACCTCGTCGAGCTGGAAGTGCGCGAACTGCTCTCCAAGCAGAACTTCGACGGCGACAACGCGCCGGTAATCCGCGGCTCGGCCATCAAGGCGATCGAGGGTGACGCGGCCTGGATCGCGAAGATCCAGGAACTGTATGATGCGCTCGACAGCTACATCCCCGAGCCCGTGCGCGAGGTTGACAAGCCGCTGCTGATGCCGGTCGAGGACGTCTTCTCGATCACGGGCCGCGGCACGGTTGCCACGGGGCGTATTGACCGCGGCAAGGTGAAGGTCGGCGACGAGCTCGCGCTGGTGGGTTTCGGTTCCGACAAGAAGACGGTCGTGACGGGCGTCGAGATGTTCCGCAAGCTGCTGGACGACGGCCAGGCGGGCGACAACGTCGGGCTCCTCCTCCGCGGCGTTGACAAGAAGGAGATCGAGCGCGGCATGGTGCTCGCCAAGCCGGGTTCGATCACGCCGCACACGAAGTTCGAGGCCGAGGTGTACGTCCTCACGAAGGACGAGGGCGGCCGCCACACGCCGTTCTTCAAGGGTTACCGTCCGCAGTTCTACCTCCGCACGACGGACGTCACGGGCTCGATCGAGCTTCCGGCCGGGACGGAGATGGTGATGCCGGGCGACAACGTGCAGATGACGATCGAGCTGATCACGCCGGTGGCGCTTGAGCCGCAGCTCCGCTTCGCGATCCGCGAGGGCGGGCGCACGGTGGGGGCAGGCGTGGTGACGAAGGTGCTCAAGTAGGCACAACGGCGAAGATTCAGGGATTTGCGAGGCAAAACCATGGCCGGTAGAATCAGAATTCGACTCAAGGCATTCGACCACGCGGTGATTGACCAGGCCGCTGGCGACATCGTGCGCACCGCGGAGAAGACCGGGGCGCAGGTGTCGGGGCCGATCCCGTTGCCGACGAAGACGCAGCGCTGGACGGTGCTGCGGTCGCCGCACGTGGACAAGAAGTCCCGCGAGCAGTTCGAGCTCAAGACGCACAAGCGCGTCATTGACATCCTCGATTCGCGCGCCCAGACGGTTGACGCCCTCACGAAGCTGGACCTGCCGGCGGGCGTGGACGTTGAAATCAAGGTGGAATAGGCCATGATCGGCATCATCGGTCGCAAGCTGGGGATGACCCAGATATTCAACGAGGCGGGGCAACAGGTGCCCGTGACGGTCGTCGAGGCGGAGCCGAATCCGGTCACTAAGGTCGTGACGAAGGATGCGGCCGGTTTCGCGGCGGTGGAGCTTGGCCTCGGCACGCAGCGGCTTGCCCGCGAGGGCAAGAAGGGCGAGCGTACGCCGCGCGGCTCGCGCGCTGCCAAGGCGGAGGTGGCGCACGCCGCCAAGGCCGGGCTCGGGGCGCCGCCGGAAGTGCTGCGTTCGTTCCGGCTGGACGACGCACCGGGCAAGAATCCCGAGGTTCCGTCGTACAGCGTGGGCGACAGGGTGAGCGTCGGGATCTTCCAGCCCGGCGAGACGGTGAAGGTCACCGGCACGAGCAAGGGCCGCGGCTTCCAGGGAATGGTGAAACGGCACTACGCAGGCGGCGGTCCAAACACGCACGGCAACACGAAGCACCGGCGCCCGGGTTCGATTGGCGCTGGCACTGATCCGTCGCGCGTGATCAAGGGCAAGCGGATGCCGGGCCGCTACGGCGGCACGCGGCACACGCAGACCCACCTCCGCGTCGAGAAGGTGGACGCTGAGCGCAACCTCATCTATATCCGCGGATCGGTGGCGGGCCCGAAGAACGGGATCGTCCTCGTACGCAAGCAGGGCTGATGGAGAACTCCATGGCCGACGCACCGACGATCCAGGCATCGGCATTCACGGCCCAGGGCACGCCGCGCGAGCACGTGCAACTGCCGGTCGAGACGTTCGACGGTACCGTGAACATGCCGGCGATGCACCTCGCCGTTAAGGCGTTCCTCGCCAACCAGCGCCAGGGGACGCACGCGACCAAGACCCGCCGCTGGGTGGTGGGCGGCAACCAGAAGCCGTGGCGGCAGAAGGGGACCGGGCGCGCGCGCCAGGGTTCTACCCGCGCGCCGAACTGGCCGGGCGGCGGCTCGGTCTTCGGGCCGCAGCCGCGCGGTTACAGGCAGGCGCTGCCGCGGCAGGCGAAGGCGCTTGCGCGCAAGAGCGCGCTCAACGCGCGCGCCGGCGAGGGCGCCCTGCGCGTGATTGACGCTTTCCAGTACGACGCCCCCAGGACGTCGCGTCTCGCGCAGATGCTCGCGCGGCTCGACGTGGCGCACAAGAAGGTCCTCATCCTCACCGACGGCCTGAAGGACAATGTGTTCAAGTCCGGCAGGAACCTGCCGAACGTGCACGTGATGCCGTACGGCGACACGTCGGCGTTCCACGTGCTATGGTCGGACGTGGTGCTCGTGGAGTCTGGCGCGCTTGGGGCCGCGCTGGCGCCGGTGGCCGAGAAGGAAGCCGGGAAGGTGAAGGTGGTGAAGAAGAAGGCATCGGCGAAGGCGGCCGCCAAGGCCCCGGCCACGAAGGCCGCGACGAAGAAGTCGGCCGCGAAGAAGCCGGCCGCGAAGAAGCCGGCCGCGAAGAAGCCGGCCGCGAAGACCGCGGCGCCGAAGAAGAAGGCGGCGCCGAAGAAGAAGGGGACGTAAGAGATGCCGACGCTTACGCGTGCCATCGTGCGACCGATCGTCACCGAGAAGACCTCGGCGGCGTACCAGGATCGCCAGGAATACACGTTCGAGGTTCATCCGCAGGCAAACAAGGCGGCGATTCGCCAGGCCATCGAGACGCTGTTCGGCGTGAAGGTGACCGGCGTCTGGACGTCGCAGCAGCGGGGCAAGCTGCGCCGGATGGGCGGCAAGGCCGGGCTGCGACCGCGCTGGAAGAAGGCAATCGTGAAGCTCCGCGCGGGCGACACGATCGAGATCTTCGAGGGCTGAGGAAGACGACATGAGCATTCGCCAGTTCAAGCCAGTCACCAAGAGCTCGCGGTTCCGGTCGGTGCCCGGGAACGAGGTGATTACGCGTTCGACGCCGGAGAAGTCGCTTCTCGAGCCGCTCAAGCGGAGCGGCGGGCGCGACAACCATGGGCACATCTCGATGCGTCGCATCGGCGGCGGACACAAGCGCATGTACCGCGTGATTGACTTCAAGCGGAACAAGTTCGGCGTCGTGGGGACGGTGAAGGAGGTCGAGTACGACCCGAACCGCTCGGCGCGCATCGCGCTCATCGAGTACGCCGACGGCGAGAAGCGCTATATCCTGCATCCGCACGGGCTGGCGCAGGGCGACAAGGTGGTGTCCGGCCCCGGGTCGGACGTCCGGACCGGAAACGCGATGCCGCTCAAGGAAGTGCCGCTGGGCACCGACGTGCACAACGTCGAGCTCGTGCGCGGAAAGGGCGGGCAGATGGCGCGCAGTGCCGGGACCAGTCTCCAGGTCGTGGCGAAGGAAGGCGACTACGTGACCCTTCGGATGGCCAGCACGGAGATGCGGCTGGTGCACGGCGAGTGTCTTGCGACGATCGGCACCGTTGGCAACCCGGAGCACGAACTGCTCTCGTGGGGCAAGGCCGGCCGGACGCGCTGGGAAGGGCGTCGCCCGAAGGTTCGCGGCGAAGTGATGAACCCGGTGGATCACCCGCACGGCGGCCGCACGCGCGGCGGCCGGAACGTGGTGAGCCCCTGGGGCAAGAAGGAAGGCGTGAAGACGCGCGACACGAAGAAGCCGTCGCAGCGCCTCATCGTGCGCGGCCTCAAGCGCGGCAAGGCGACGAAGTAGGCGTCGGCGAAACTCAATCCGGATAGCAACGATGGCACGTTCCGTAAAGAAGGGTCCGTACGTCCAGGACAGCCTCCGAAAGCGGGTTGATGCGATGAACTCGCGCAACGAGAAGAAGGTCGTGAAGACATGGTCTCGCGCGAGCACTGTGCTGCCCGACTTCGTGGGGCACACGTTCGCTGTGCACAACGGCAACAAGTTCGTCCCGGTGTACGTGACCGAGAACATGGTCGGCCACAAGCTCGGCGAGTTTGCGCCCACGCGCACGTTCCGGGGCCACACGGCGGCCCGGGCCGCCGAGCCGGCGGCGGCGCCTTCGCCGGCTGCGGGGGTAGCGGCGCGCGCGGGGGCGGCTCCGGCGACGGACGCCAAGGCCAAGCCGGCTGCCGCGGCGAAGGGAGGGAAGTAGGCAATGACGGAATCGCGCGCGATCCAGCGGACGACGCGGCAGTCGCCCTACAAGATGCGACTCGTGATTGACCAGGTGCGCGGCATGCGCGTGAACGACGCGCTTGCGCTGCTCCGGTTCAGCAAGAAGCATGCGGCGAAGCAGATCGAGGCAGTGCTCAGGAGCGCGGTGGCGAATGCCGAGCAGGCGGCTCGCGGCGCCAACGCGTCACTCGACGTGGACGACCTCGTGATAACCACGGCGCTGGTCAACGAGGGGCCGAAGCTCAAGAGGTTCATGCCGGCGGCGATGGGGCGGGCGACGCCAATCAAGAAGCGCACGAGCCACGTGGAGATTGCCGTGGCCGACAGCAGGAAGAGGAGAAAGGGACGCTAACATGGGACAGAAGACCAATCCGATCGGCGTCCGGCTGGGCGTTTCGAAGCAGTGGCGTTCGCGCTGGCACGCCAGCAAGAAGGATTTTCCCGCGCTGCTGAAGGAAGACGAACTCCTGCGCAAGTACCTCAAGGCGCGCCTTGCGGGCGCGGCCATCTCGGACATCGGGATTGACCGCAAGCCCGGGAAGGTCGTCGTGACGATCCACACCGGCAGGCCGGGCGTGGTGATCGGGAAGAAGGGGCAGAGCGTCGAGGAGCTCAAGAACGAGCTCCAGCAGCTTACCGGCAAGGACGTCGGAGTGAACGTCGAGGAGATCAAGCGGCCCGAGGTCGAGGCGCAGCTGGTAGCCGACAACATCGCGGCGCAGCTCGCGCAGCGCATCTCGTTCCGGCGCGCGATGAAGCGCGCGGTGCAGAGCGCGATGCGGATGGGCGCCGGCGGGATCAAGGTGAAGTGCGGCGGCCGCCTGGGCGGCGCGGAGATCGCGCGCGTAGAGGGGTACCACGAGGGACGCGTGCCGCTGCACACGCTGCGCGCCGACATTGACTACGCGACGAGCACGGCGAAGACCACCTTCGGCACGATCGGGGTGAAGGTCTGGATCTTCAAGGGCGAGGTGGTCGAGGACCGCCGCGGCAAGACGTACTCGACGGACGCGTAGCGTCCCCGGGGGCAGGCAGCAGGCAACCGATGCACCGAATGCAGAGAATCCGAGGCTGATAGATGCTGGCACCGAAGCGCGTAAAATTCCGCAAGATGTTCAAGGGCCGCACCCGGGGGCTTGCTACCCGAGGGAGCAGCGTGTCGTTCGGCAATTACGGCCTTCAGGCCCTGGAGCCCGGCTGGGTGACGGCGCGCCAGATCGAAGCGGCCCGGGTGGCGCTCACGCGCCACATCAAGCGTGGCGGCAAGGTCTGGATCCGTGTGTTCCCCGACAAGCCGATCACGAAGAAGCCAGCCGAAACCCGCATGGGCAAGGGCAAGGGCTCGCCCGAGCAGTGGGTCGCCGTGGTGAAGCCGGGCCGAGTGATGTTCGAGATCGAGGGCGTCGAGAAGGCGCTGGCCGAGAGGGCGATGCTCCTGGCGGCTGCGAAGATCGGGCTCAGGACGAAGTTCGTCTCGCGTGAGGAGGCGCACACCGAATGAAGGCAACGCAGATCCGCGAGCTGAGCAGGGACGAGATCGTGGCGCGCGTGGGCGAGTTGGAACGGGAGCGGTTCAACCTCCGGTTCCGGTCGGGCACGCAGCCCCTCGATGACCCACTCCGCCTGCGCGTCGTGAGGCGTGAGCTGGCGCGGCTCAAGACTGTATTGCGCGAGAAGGCAACCGCGCGGACGGGAGGCAAGTAACCGATGGCAGACGCAGCGAAGGCAACGGCCGGAGCCCGGGCGGCGCGCAAGGTGCGTACCGGGTTGGTCGTGAGCGACAAGATGCAGAAGACCGTGGTCGTGGCAATCGAGCGCCGCGTGCAGCACCGCGTGTACGGCAAGATGCTGACGCGCACGACGCACCTGAAGGCGCACGACGAGCAGAACACGGCCAAGGCGGGCGACACGGTGCGGGTGATGGAGACGCGACCGATGTCCAGGGACAAGCGGTGGCGCGTGGTCGAGATCGTCGAGCGCGCGAAGTAGTGATACCGGAGACTTTGCAATGATTCAGCAGGAATCCATGGTACGGGTGGCGGACAACAGCGGCGCCAAGCGCGCGCTGGTGATCCGCGTGCTCGGAGGCACTCGTCGGCGCTACGCAGGCCTGGGCGACGTCGTAATCGTCGCCGTGAAGGATGCGCTGCCCAACGGCGCCGTGAAGAAGTCGGAGGTGGCGAGGGCCGTCGTGGTGCGCACCGTCAAGGAGACGCGCCGCAAGGACGGGAGCTACATCCGGTTCGACGAGAATGCGGTGGTCATCATCAGCGATAACGGCGAGCCGCGCGCGACGCGCATCTTCGGGCCGGTGGCCCGTGAGCTTCGCGAGAAGAAGTACATGAAGATCGTGTCGCTGGCGCCGGAGGTCATCTAGCATGCGCATCCTGACTTTCCGCAAGACCGCGGGCTCGCGCTCGCGCACGCGGCACATCCGCAACGCAGAGCGCGAACCGCTCAACGTGGTGAAGGGCGACCGCGTGCGCGTGATGCGCGGCGACGACAAGGGGAAGGAGGGCAAGGTGCTGCGGGTGTTCCCGAAGACGGGGCGCGTGACGATCGAGGGTGTGAACATCGTCAAGCGCCACCGGAAGGCGCGCCGCGCCGAGGAACAGTCGCAAATCATTGACATGCCGGCTCCGGTGCACGCGTCGAACGTGATGCTGCTGGATCCGAAGTCGGGCGAACCGACGCGGACCCGCACGCAGTTCGACTCGGATGGCACAAAGGAGCGGCTGAGCGTGAAGTCCGGGGACGCGATTCCGCGCCCCGCGGCCAAGTAGTCCTGCAGGGACCCTACAGGTAACCGATGATGGCAGACGCGAAGCAGGAGAAGAAGGGCAAGGGCGGCGGCCGCGAGGCCAAGGCCGGCAAGGGCGGCAAGGGGGCCAAGGGCGGCGGCCAGGCGGCGCCGCGCGAGCACGCGGGCGCAGCCCTGCCGGTGCCGAAGCCGCGCCTTCGCGCGCACTACCTCGAGGTGGTGCGCAAGGCACTCTCGGCGCGGTTCGGGTACGGCAACCCGCACCAGGTGCCGACGCTCCAGAAGATCGTCGTGAACGTCGGGCTCGCCGAGGCGATCAAGCAGCCGAAGCTGCTCGACTCCGTGGTGGAAGAGCTGGCGATCATTACGGGACAGCGGCCGGTGAAGAAGCGGGCTGCCAAGTCAATCGCGAACTTTGGCCTGCGGGAAGGGCAGGAGATCGGCGCGGCCGTGACGCTTCGCGGCGCGTTGATGTGGGAGTTCCTCGACCGGTTCATTTCGGTTGCCATCCCGCGCATTCGCGACTTTCGCGGGCTCAGTACGCGGTCGTTCGACGGCCGTGGCAACTACAGCCTCGGCATCAAGGAACAGATGATCTTCCCGGAGATCAACTACGACCAGGTCGAGCAGATCCACGGGATGGACATCACGTTCGTGACGTCGGCTACGAAGGACGAGCAGGCGCTTGCGCTGCTGCGGGAGCTTGGGATGCCGTTCCGCGGCGACGAGAAGCCTGTAGTGGTTCAGAACCAGTAAGAACCAGGGGATACGATGGCGAAGAAGAGCAGCATCGAGAAGAATGAGCGCAGGAAGAAGCTGGCGGCCCGCTATGCGGCGAAGCGCGCCGCGCTGAAGGAGGTCGTCCGCAAGCCGTCGTCAACGGCGGAGGAGCGCCTCGCAGCTCAGGTCGCGCTTGCGAAGCTGCCGCGCAACTCGGCGCCCGAGCGCGTCCGGGGCCGGTGCTCGATGACAGGCCGTTCGCGCGGGACGATCCGCGAGTTCGGGCTTTCGCGAATCGCGTTCCGCGAGATGGCGCTGCAGGGCCTCATTCCAGGCGTCCGGAAGGCGAGCTGGTAGGCGGGCACAGGGTGGACAGACTTCAACATTCCTGCCGGTCCAGGGCTGCCCGCCCGGATACCTCAGGAGCGAGACGAAACCGATGAGCATGACCGATCCAGTAGCCGACATGTTGACGCGGATCCGCAATGCATGCGGATCGAAGCACCGCCGCGTGGACATCCCGGCGTCCAAGTTGAAGCTCGAAATCGCACGCCTGCTGAAGGAGAACAACTTCATCCAGGACTTCCGCACCGTGTCCACGGACGACGGGCGGCAGGTGCTGCGCGTGGCGCTGAAGTACGCGCACGGCGGCCAGCCGGTGATTCGCGAACTGCAGCGCGTGTCCACGCCCGGCCTTCGCAGGTACGTCGGGGTCTCGGAAATCCCGCACGTACGCAACGGGTTGGGCGTCGCGATTCTCTCAACTTCCAGGGGCCTGATGACCGATCGCGAGGCGCGTCGGCAGGGCACCGGCGGCGAGCTCATCGCCGTGGTCTGGTAGGGAGGCGCCAATGTCACGAATCGGAAAGCTCCCGGTTGGGATCCCGAAGGGCGTCACGGTGGCCGTGAACGGGCACCGCGTGTCCGTGAAGGGGCCCAGGGGCGAACTGCAGCGCACGCTGCACGAGGATGTCGGGGTGAAGGTCGAGGGCGAGCAGGTGCTCGTCACACGGCCGTCGGATGAGCCGAACCACAAGGCGCTGCATGGCCTCTCGCGCACCCTCATCCACAACATGGTAGAGGGCGTGACCAGGGGCTACAGCAAGCAGCTTGAGATCACGGGCGTGGGTTACAAGGCGGAGCCGAAGCCGTTTGGGCTGGTGCTCTCGCTCGGGCTCTCGCACCAGATCGAGTACCGGGCGCCGGCGGGAATCAAGCTCACTGCGCCGCAGCCGACGCAGGTTGTGATCGAGGGCGCCGACAAGGAAGTGGTGGGGCAGGTGGCGGCCGAGTTGCGGTCGCTGCGTCCGCCCGAGCCGTACAAGGGCAAGGGCATCAAGTACGCCGGCGAGATCATTCGCCGGAAGGCCGGCAAGGCGGGAGCGAAGTAATGCCAGGAGCACGCGTTCCATCAACACGCGCGGGACTGCGCCAGCGGCGGCATCACCGCGTGCGCGCGAAGGTGACGGGCACGGCAGACCGGCCGCGGCTCGTCGTGTTCCGCTCCGAGAAACACATCTACGCCCAGTTGGTTGACGATGCGGCCCGGAGGACGCTGTTCTCGGTGACCGACAACGGACTGGCTGGCAAGAAGGCGGAAAAGTCGGCGGCGGTGGGCAAGCTGGTGGCCGAGAAGGCGAAGGCCGCCGGGATAAGCAAAGTGGTATTCGACAGAGCCGGATACCGTTATCACGGCCGCGTGAAGGCGGTGGCCGATGGCGCCCGCGAAGGCGGGCTGGAGTTCTAATGGCAGAGAATCAGGAACAGCCGGGCCAGGCGCCCGATGGGGCGCGTGAGGCGCCGTCCGCGGGCGGCGCGCGCAGCGGCGGCCCCCGTGGCGGGCGCGGCGGTCCGGGCGGCGGGCGCGGGCGCGGCGGCCCCGGTGGCGGCCGTGGCGGTCCGGGCGGCGGGCGCGGCGGCCCAGGTGGCGGCCGTGGCGGTCCGGGCGGCGGGCGCGGTGGTCCGGGCGGTGGCCGTGGTGGTCCGGGCGGTGGCCGTGGTGGTCCTGGCGGCGGCCGTGGCGGGGACCAGCGCGAAGACAGCGGGCTCGTCGAGAACGTGATCGCGATCAATCGCGTTGCGAAGGTCGTCAAGGGCGGCAGGCGCTTCTCGTTCAATGCGCTCGTGGCTGTGGGCGACGGGCAGGGCAAGGTCGGCATCGCAACCGGGAAGGCGAACGAGGTGTCAGAGGCGGTGCGTAAGGCCGTGGATGCCGCGCGCCGCAGGATGGTGGCAATCCCGATGACCGGCGCGACGATCCCGCATGAGGTCGTGGGCTCGCACGGGGCTGGCCGCGTGCTGATGAAGCCGGCGGCGCCCGGTGCCGGCGTGATCGCCGGCGGCGCGGTGCGCGCGGTGATGGAGTGCGCTGGCATCGCCGACATCCTCACCAAGTCGCTTGGCTCGACGAACCCGCACAACATGGTACTTGCGGCGATGCAGGGCCTCACGCACCTCACGACCGTGGAACAGATCGCAAAGGAGCGCGGAGTTGACACGGCAGATGTGCCGTACCGTTCGCGCGCGAAGGGCAAGGTGACCGCAAATGCCTAGGACATTCGTGTGGCACCGCACCCGCGGGCCGAAGAAGACCGAGCCGAATACCCTCACGCAGGGGAAGGTGCGCGTCACGCAGGTGAGGTCGGGTATCGGGCACACGGCGCGCATGCGCGCGACGCTCGAAGCGCTCGGCCTGCGCCACCACCAGGCGTCGGTGGTCCATCAGGATTCGCCCGCGCTGCGGGGCATGATCATGCGCGTTCGTCACCTCGTGAAGGTGACGGCGGCCAAGGAGTAGACGATGAGCGACAAGATCGGGCTGCACAATCTGACGCCCAGCCCCGGATCGCACCGGACGCGCAAGCGCGTCGGCCGCGGGCCGGGATCGGGCACGGGCAAGACCGCCGGCAAGGGCCATAAGGGCATCAAGGCGCGCTCGGGTCACCATGGGCCGGGCGGCAACAAGCCGCACTTCGAGGGCGGCCAGATGCCGATGACACGCCGCATTCCGAAGCGCGGCTTCACGAACCCGTTCAGGGTCGAGTCGCAGGTGATCGGCCTTGACGACCTGGCGAAGCTGCCGAAGGGCGCGGACGTGACGCGCGAGGCGCTCGCAGAGGCTGGGCTCATCAGGTCGTCGAAGGGTCCGGCCAAGCTGCTCGCCAACGGCGAGGTGACGGCCGCCTTCAAGCTGAAGGGCATCAAGGTCAGTGCGGCGGCGCGCGACAAGATTGTCGCGGCCGGCGGCACGGTCGAGGAGTAACGGACTACCATGGCCCAGGCCAACCCGACCCAGGCGCTCGCGAACATCTATCGCACGCCGGAGCTCTGGGAAAAGATCGTCTTCACCGCGCTTTGCCTGCTGATCTACCGCGTCGGCTCGTTCGTCGCGGTGCCGGGCGTGAATGTCCAGGCGATGCTGGACTTCTTCCAGAGCCAGCAGGGCGGCGGCCTTCTGGGGCTGTACGACCTCTTCGTGGGCGGCAACCTCTCGCGATCCACGGTGTTCGCCTTGGGCATCATGCCCTACATCTCGGCGAGCATCTTCGCGCAGATCGCCGGTGCGGTGATTCCGCAGATCGAGAAGCTCCAGAAGGATGAGGAGGGGCGCAAGAAGGTCACCCAGTGGACGCGCTACGCCACGGTTGCCCTCGCGTTGGTGCAGGCGTGGGGCTACGCGCTCTTCACCGAGAGCGTGCAGGGCGCGGTTGCCGAAGGCGGGTTCGGATTCCGCCTCCAGATGGCGATCTTCCTGACCACCGGCGCCGTCTTCGTCATGTGGCTGGGCGAGCAGATCACGGAGCGCGGGCTGGGCAACGGCGCTTCGCTGATGATCTTCTTCTCGATCGTCGAGCGGTTCTTCCCGGCCATGTGGGCCACCCTCCAGCTTGTCGCGACGCAAGGGATCAACATCCTCTCGCTGCTCGTGCTGATCGCCGTGATGGCGGGTGTGGTTGCGGGCGTGGTGGTAATCACGATCGCGGCCAGGCGCATCGCCATCCAGATCCCGCAGCGGGCAATGGGGCGGGGGCGCATGCGTGAGGCCTCGAAGAACTTCATCCCGCTGCGGATCAACGCCGCGGGCGTGATGCCCATCATCTTCGCTCAGTCGCTCATCATCGTGCCGGGCGCGCTCGCGACCTTCTCCGGCAGCGAGCGGCTGCGGGACTTCGCCGACTACTTCCAGCCGGGCACGTGGCTCTACTTCGTGCTGTCGGCTGTCCTGATCATCGTCTTCACGTACTTCTACACGGCCATCGTGTTCAATCCGGTGGACCTGGCTGAGAACCTGAAGAAGCAGGGCGGCTTCATCCCGGGAGTGAAGCCGGGCGCGAAGACCGCTGAGTACATTGACCACGTGGTGAGCCGGATAACGTTCCCGGGCGCGATCTTCCTCACGATCATAGCGCTGCTGCCGATCTGGATCGCCGATTTCGTGAACGTCACGTTCAACTTTGGCGGCACGTCGCTGCTGATCGTCGTTGGCGTGGCGCTCGATACGCTTGCCCAGATGAACCAGCACCTGCTGCTGCGCAAGTACGACTCCTTCATGAAGAAGGGGCGCGTCCGGTTCCGCGGCAGCAGCATGACGACCTGAGGCGCCGGTCATGATCGTGGTGCTGTTGGGGCCGCCGGGCTGCGGGAAGGGAACGCAGGGCGAGCGGCTTGCCGCGGCGCTGGGCGTCCCGAAGATCTCGACTGGCGACGTCATCCGCGCCGCAATCAAGGCGGAGACGCCGCTGGGCCTCGAGGCCAGGGCGTACTACGACCGCGGCGACCTGGTGCCGGATCCGCTCATCCTCGGCATCATGCGCGAAGCGCTGGCGGCGCCGGAGCAGGCACGCGGTGTCATCCTCGACGGCGTCGTCCGCACGGTGCCGCAGGCCGAAGGGCTCGCGAAGGTGCTCGAAGGCCTCGCGCGACCGCTCGACCTCGTGCTGCTCTTCGAGATCGCCGACGAAGAACTCGTGAAGCGGCTGTCGGGCCGCACCGTCTGCAGCGCATGCGGCACGCCCGCCACGGGCCGCGCGCCGGGCGAGCTGCACGCGGAGTGCAAGGCCAGCCCCAAGGGCCACTTCGTGCGGCGCAAGGACGACGAACCGGACGCGATCCGCAACCGCCTCGAGGTGTACGAGCAGCAGACCGCGCCCGTGATCGCGTGGTACCGCGCGCACGGCGATCGGCTCACGGCGATTGACGCGACCGGCACGATGGACGTCATCGAGGCGCGGGTGCGCCGGGCGGCGGGCATCGGCTGATGCTGCAACTGAAGTCGCCGCGCGAGATCGAGACGATGGCCGAGGGTGGCGCCATCCTCGCCAGGACACACATCGAAATGCGGCGCGCGATCAGGCCAGGCATCTCGACGGCAGAGCTCGACCGCCTCGCCGAGGAGTTCATACGGTCGCACGCTGGCGCGACGCCGAGCTTCAAGGGGCTCTATGGCTTTCCGGCTACGATCTGCGCCAGCGTGAACGAGGAGATCGTACACGGGATTCCATCATCGCGTCGGGTGCTGCGCGAGGGTGACATCATCTCGGTGGACATCGGCGTTTTCTACGGCGGCCTTCACACCGACTCGGCCTGGACCTACGCCGTCGGCGAGACCGACGCCGAGACGCGGCACCTCATGGACGTCACGGAGTCGTCGCTCTACGCGGGGATCGAGCAGGCGCGCGTGGGCAACCACGTTGGCGACATCGGCGCCGCCGTCGAGGCGCGGGTCAGGCGGGGTGGGCTGGTGGTGGTGCGCGATCTCGTGGGCCACGGAGTGGGCCACTCGATGCACGAAGAGCCGCAGGTGCCGAACCACGGCAAGCCCAGGCGCGGGCCGCGGCTCGCGGCGGGGCTTACTATCGCAATCGAGCCGATGGTGAACGTGGGAACCGCCGAGACGCGCACGCTTTCCGACAAGTGGACGGTCGTGACCGCCGACGGCAAGCGGAGCGCGCACTTCGAGCATACGGTGGCCGTGACTGAGCACGGCCCCCGGATCCTCACGAAGGTCGCCTAGGCCAGCTGCTTGTCAACGGCGGCGATGGCGCGCGCCACCGCCCCGGCCGCCTGCGCAACCAGCTTGTCGGCGGCCTCGACCAGCGGCGCCCCCGCGGCACGGTCGGGCATGGACGTGACGTTGATCCGCACGTTGTAGGCCGCACCGCGGCAGCCGGCGTCGGCAAAGAGCGCAGCAACGCCGGCGTCGCTTACCGCGTTCACGTTACCCTTCGTGGCGCACGCGGCCGCGAGTTCCGCCACCTCCGCGCACGCGCGCACCGTTTCGAGGGGCGTCTCGGCGGCCTTTATGAGCGCAGCCTGGATCGCCTTGTCGCGCAGCGCCACTTCGTCGGGCGATGCCTTGGGCAGCCTGTACGCCGCGCTGACTCCCGCATACGAGTCGGCGTCGGCCTGCACCAGCGCCGACAGCTTCCGGCCGAGCGCCTCGGCCTCGGCGCCGATCGCGCGCATCTCTTCGTCAACGGCTGCGTACTTCTTGCGCCCCGCAGTCAGGCCGGCCACCATCTGTGCCAAGGCCGCGCCCAGCACGCCCACGTGCGCCGCGACGCTGCCGCCGCCCGGAACCGGGGCGCTGGAAGCAACCGAGGCCACGAACTCGTCGAGCGATCCCGTACCCAGCGCCGCGGTGCCGCTCTGTGACATCGCCGAGCGTACCTTGTGCTCGAGGAGCATCGCGTTGCTGAAGCCGCGAAGCTGGATGTGGTGCGCGGCGGTGTCGAAGAGCGCGCCCTCGGGGACGAGGCCCACTATCTCGCTCCAGGTGGGGCTCACGCCGCGTGCCTCAGCCTCCTTCTTCACCTCGTCGTAAGCGCGCCAGATCGGCGTGATGGCTGTGTCGGTGAGGTTCATCGAGACCTGGGCCTGGCCGTCAACCTCGAGGCCCAGACCCTTCACGCACGGCAGCCCGCCTCCGGATGCACGAACCTTCTTGGCGACTTCCTTCGCGACCGCGAGGTTGGACGCCGGGCCAAGGTACACGTTGTATGCGACGAGGAAGGGGCGCGCGCCGATGACCGTCGCGCCCGCGCTCTCGTGGATTGCGTTGGGGCCGAAGTCGGGGACGCGGGCTGGGTTCGTGCCGATCTCCTCGCGCGCCTTCTCGAACTCGCCGCGCCGGATGTCGGCGAGGTTCACGCGGTCGGGCCGCGTGGCCGCCTTTTCGTAAAGGAACACCGGGATGCCGAGTTCCTTCCCAACGCGCTCGCCCAGCGCGCGCGCCAGCGCGACGCAGTCGTCCATCGTAGCGCCCTCGAGCGGGATGAACGGGCAGACGTCGGTGGCGCCGATGCGCGGGTGCTCGCCCTTGTGGTGCCTGAGGTCAATCAGGTCGCGCGCCCTGGCGATGCCGCGGAAGGCCGCCTCGACCGCCGACTCGACCGGCGCAACGAAGGTCACCACGGTGCGGTTGTGCGATGCGTCGCTCGATGCGTCGAGGAGCACGGCGCCGTTTGCGGAGGCAATCGCGGCGGTAATGGCTGAAATGACTTCGGGACGCCGTCCCTCGGAGAAGTTCGGAACGCACTCGACCAGGCGTGGCACGATGGTAACGGGGGTGGGAGGTTGCGGGTGGGTTCAGTGGCCGCGGACCTGGTCCATGAGCCACTGGTGGATTGCGGGATTGCCGGCGACGATGCCGGTGTGCTTCACTTCGCACGGCGCGCCT
Organism: Gemmatimonadaceae bacterium; assembly: GCA_020851455.1. Classification (GTDB taxonomy): domain Bacteria; phylum Gemmatimonadota; class Gemmatimonadetes; order Gemmatimonadales; family Gemmatimonadaceae; genus Fen-1231. The sequence continues at coordinate 106,460 of JADZCT010000034.1, forward strand.
GCGAGGTCGGTGGCGACGCCCCCGGCCTCGCGCACGAGCAGAATGCCCGCGGCGATGTCCCACGGAGAGAGGGCGGCTTCCCAGAACGCCTCGAACCTGCCCGCCGCGACGGAGGCAAGGTCGAGCGCGGCGGCGCCAGCGCGCCTTACGCCCGCCGCGCCCGCCATTACGCGCGCGAGCCCGGTGAGGTACGGCTCGATCTGCTCGGCGCGCGTGAACGGAAAGCCCGTGCCCACGAGGGCGCGTTCGGGATCTTCTACCGAGGCGACGCGGATCTGCTTCCCGTTTGAGAAAGCGCCTCCGCCGCGCGTCGCGGTGAAGACCTCGCCCAAGGCGACGTCAATCACCACGCCGGCCACGAGCCCCGCGCTGTCGAGCACGCCGATGGACACCGCGTACTCCGGGTAGCCGTGGAGGAAGTTCGTGGTGCCGTCGAGCGGGTCAACGACGAACCTGATGGTATCCTGCGCGCCAGCGCCGGTTGGGGCGTGCACACTGGCTGCCACCGCGCCACGTTCTTCGGCCAGGATTGATGCGCCCGGCGCCCTGGCCTGGATCACCTCGATGATTGCAGCCTCGGAGGCGAGGTCAACCTCGCTCACGAAGTCGGCTCGTTTCTTGGTGTGCCAGACGAGCGTCTGGGCGCGCGGCGCCGCGGCCGCGACGACGGCAGCGCCGGCACGCGCCGCATCGAGCGCGACTTCCAGCAGCGCGGATGGCGCGAGAGCGTCGTTTGATTGGCCCATGGTACAACCCTAAGTTTAACGAATGTCCCGGATCTTCAGCGGTATTCAGCCCTCTGGCGAGTTGCACGTCGGCAACTACCTCGGCGCGGTCAGGAACTGGGTTTCGCTGCAGGGCGAGTACGAGGCCTTCTTCTGCGTTGTCAACTACCACGCGATCACGCTCCCGTACGCCGCAGCCGACCTGCGCCTGCGAACGCGCGAGATGGCAATCGGGCTCCTGGCGGCGGGAGTTGACCCCGACCGGTGCACGCTCTTCGTGCAGTCGCAGGTGCCCGAGCACGCTGAGCTTGCCTGGATCTTCAACACACTGACGCCGCTGGGCGAGTTGGAGCGGCAGACGCAGTTCAAGGAGAAGTCGGCGCGGCAGGAGCAGGTGATGGCGGGGCTGCTCAACTATCCCGTTCTCCAGGCGGCCGACATCCTGCTCTACCTTGCCGACCTCGTGCCAGTCGGTGAGGACCAGATCCAGCACCTCGAGCTGTCGCGCGTGATTGCGCGCAACTGGAACTCCCGCTTTTCGCCCGACGAGCCATTCTTTCCGGAACCCAAGCCCAGGCTCACACCCACGCGGCGTCTCGTGGGGCTGGATGGCAAGGGGAAGATGTCGAAGTCCATCGGGAACACGATCGGGATCATGGAGTCGCCAGACGAGATCTGGGGCAAGCTGCGCACGGCTATTACCGACCCGGCGCGCAAGACGAAGAACGATCCTGGCGAACCCGACGATTGTCCGGTGATCTATCCACTCCACCGCGCGTTCTCGCCGCCGGAAACGGTCAAGCTGGTGGAGGAGAACTGCCGCGGGGCGAAGTGGGGGTGCGTCGAGTGCAAGCGGGTACTGCACGAGAACATGATGGCGGAACTTGCGCCGGTAAGGGAACGCGCCGCGGAACTCGATGCGAATGACGCCAAGGTGACGCAGATACTGGACGCCGGCGCGGAGAAGGCGCGGGCCGTGTCGAGCCGCACGATCGCCGAAGTGAAGGAGCGGATGGGGCTGCCACTGGCGAGGTGATGAATGGAGCCATTGCCGCAGGGGACGTTCATGGACACCGTGGAGTTCGTCACGCGGGCGAACCTTGGCATGAAGCTGCTCGTCGCGATCGTCGCCGGTGGCGCGATCGGGTTCGAACGGCAGCTCTCCGGCAAGCCGGCCGGGCTGCGCACCAACATCCTCATCTGCGTCGGGTCGGCGCTGCTGATGGATATTTCCATTCGGATAGGCGGCGTTTGGGGCGGCGCCATGGTGGGCGATCCGGCCCGGCTCGCGGCGCAGGTCGTCACGGGGATCGGCTTCCTCGGCGCGGGAACGATCATGCAGGGGAGCGGCGTCATTACGGGGCTCACGACGGCCGCCACCATCTGGACCGTGGCGGCAATCGGCCTCGCGGTGGGCGCGGGTTATGTATTCGATGCGCTGCTTGCCACGCTGATGGTAATGCTCGTGCTGGCGGGGCTTGGCGGGATCGAGCACAAACTCCTCCGGGCCCAGCGCGTAGCGAGCGTGACCATACGGACCAGGCCGGAAGTGACCCTGGAGTGGCTGCAGGCGCAGCTCGCCATGGAGGGGCTCCGTGTGCTGGAATCGCGGGTGTTCGACCATGCCAGGGACCGGGTGTTCGAGCTGCGGCTGCGCGGCCCCTCGCGTCAGTTCGATATCGCGAAGGCCGAACTCGCTACGCACGCGCGGGTCAGCAACGTATTCTTCGACTGACCCGCGTCCGTGAGGGCCGAGGCGCCGGGCCCGGAGCGCGGAACCGCCGCCGACGGGCTGCTGGCGGTCGGCGCCGCGGTGTGCGAGCTTCCGGAAGCGCCTCCGGGACATACCGACCAAGCGATAATCAATGACAACGCCAAACCCAGCCACGGTTCCCCAGCCTGGTGCATCCTCGATCGAGCGGATAATCAAGGCGGCGGTGGACCGGGGGGCGAGCGACCTGCACATCAAGGCGGGCGATGTTTTTCGCGCACGGATTGACGGCCGGCTCACGCCATTCACCAGGCAGGCGCTGACGCCGGAGCAGACGCGCGCCATCGCGCTCCGTCTCATCCCCAACGAGGAAGACCGCGCGCGGATAGACAAGATCCAGGACTACGACTGCTCATGGGGGGCGCAGGGGATCGGGCGCTTCCGCGTGAACATCCTCAGGCAGCGGTCGAGCTTCATGATCGTGATGCGCGTGATCCCGTTCGAGGTGCCGACCTTCGACAAGCTCCGGCTCCCGCCCGTCCTCAAGACCATAGCACACGCGGAGCGGGGAATGATTCTCGTGACCGGCGTGACCGGGTCGGGCAAGTCGAGCACGATGGCGGCGCTCATCAACCACATCAACGCCACGCAGCACAAGCACATCCTCTCGCTCGAGAACCCGATCGAGTTCCTGCATCGTGACATCCAGAGCTCGATTACGCAGCGCGAGATCGGCGTAGACACCGACTCGTTCAAGATGGGGCTCCGCGCCGCGCTGCGTCAGGACCCGGACGTGGTGCTCATCGGCGAGATGCGCGACGCTGAAACCATAGACACGGCAATGAAGGCAGCGGAGACGGGGCACCTGCTGGTCTCCACGCTGCACACGCCGGATGCGACCAGCACGGTGCTCCGCATCCTTGCGATGTTCCCGCCCGAGGAGCAGGAGGTGGTGCGCGTACGCCTGGCGGAGTCGCTGCACGCCGTGGTGTCGCAGCGGCTGCTGCCGCGCAAGGAAGGCGGAGGGCGCGCGGCGGCCCTCGAGATCATGATCAACACGCCGACGATCAAGGACCTCATCCTCGACAAGGACCGCACTGGCGAGATCCGCGACTTCATCGCCGACGGGCGCGAGCAGTACGGGATGCAGACCTTCGACCAGTGCCTCACGGAGCTGGTGACGAGCGGCGAGGTGGAGTTCGAGGTCGCGCTTGCTGCGTCGTCGCGGCCGAGCGACTTCGAGCTGAACATGAAGACTTTCCGTCGCCGGTCCACGTCCACGCGCCGCGTCGTGGATGTGCCTTCCGCGGAGCCGCAGCGACCCTCGGCGAACGGCGGACTGGAAGGAATGAGCACGGGTTTCGACTTCACCCAGGGGTAGCGCCGGAACAGTGGCGCGGGGCAACGTTGCGCCCCGCGGAGAAGGTAACACACGAAAGGGGAGCCAGATGAAACTGCAGGGCGTGATGGGACCGGTAATCACGACGTTCGAGCCGGGAACCGAGAACCTCGACATCGCGTCGTTCACGTCGAACGTGAATGCGCACATGCATGCGGGGCTGAGCGGAGTGCTCGTGTGCGGCTCCACCGGGGAGGCCGCGCTGGTGACGGATGACGAGCGCCGCGTGCTGCTCGAGGCGGCGCGGGGCGCGGTGCCGCCCGGACGGCTCGTGCTGATGGGCACGGGCTCGGAGTCCACGCGCCAGACGATCAAGCGGTGCGAAGCGGCAAGGGCCGGAGGAGCTGACGCAGTGGTGGTCGTCGCCCCGCACTATTACTCGAGCGCGATGGGCATTGACGAACTACGCGTCCACTATCGCGCCGTGGCCGACGCGAGCCCGCTTCCGGTGGTGCTCTACAACATCCCGAAGTACATGCACTTTGCGCTACCAGCGGATCTCGTGGCGGAACTCGCGCTGCACCCCAACGTGATCGGGATCAAGGACAGCTCAGGGAACCTCGAGATGCTCAAGGGATTCCTTGCAGCGCAGAGCGAGACCTTCACCGTGCTCACGGGGAACGCGGGCACGTTCGTCCCGGCCCTGCGGCTGGGGGCGCGTGGTGGAATCATGGCGGTCGCGCTCTTTGCGCCGGCGCTTGCGCTGCAGATGCTCGAAGCGCATCAGGCCGGCGACGCCGCCGCCGCGGACGAGCACCAGGCGGCAATGAAGCCGCTGGGCCAGGTCATCGTCGCGGAGCTCGGCGTACCCGGGGTGAAGGCCGCGTGCGAGATAGCCGGCCTGCACGGCGGGCCGCCGCGCCGCCCGCTGCTGGAACTCGACGAAGCCGGCGAAAAGCGGGTGCGCGAGGCGCTTGCCGGAGTGGTGGTCGCAGCATAGCTGCCCGTCACCACGGCTTCCATCACCCACCAGAGCCCGAGCCAGCGATGTTCGACACGCATGTCCGCACCCTGGTTGTCGTCGGCGCCCAATGGGGCGACGAGGGCAAGGGAAAGCTCGTTGATGTGCTCGCCGAGAGCGCCGGCTGGGTCGTGCGCTATCAGGGCGGCGCGAATGCCGGGCACACGGTGCACATCGGCGACAAGCAGACGGTGCTGCACCAGATTCCGAGCGGGATCCTGCATCCACGTGCGCGCTGCGCGATCGGCAATGGCGTGGTGCTCGATCCGGAGACGCTCTTCGACGAAGTGGACGAACTCGTGCGCGACGGCGTGGACGTCAACGGCCGCCTTTACGTCAGCGACCGTGCGCACCTGGTGCTGCCGTACCACAAGCTGGTGGACAAGGAAAGCGCCGCTTCCAGGGCAATCGGAACCACGGGGCGGGGCATCGGCCCCTGCTATGAGGACAAGGTCGCGCGGCGGGGCGTGCGCGTGCTCGACCTGCGGCACCCGGGTCGGCTCGCCGGGCTGGTCGAGCGCGGCACCATGCACGCAAATCAGCTCCTTGCTGGCTTCGGCTCGGCCAAGCGCGCCGACGCGGAGTACACGCTCGAAGTGCTCGCGAAGCTTGCGTCGCGGCTCCTCGCCATTTCGGACGACGTTGGCCTGGTCGTGCACCGTGCGCTGAAAGGTGGCGCGACGGTGTTGCTCGAGGGCGCGCAGGGGTCGCTGCTCGACGTTGATCACGGCACCTATCCGTTCGTGACGTCGAGCAGCACCACGGCCGGCGGCGCGGCGATCGGCGTCGGGATCGGGCCGCGCGTCCTGGACGCGGCGCTTGGCGTCGTGAAGGCGTACACCACGCGCGTTGGCGCGGGGCCGCTTCCCACCGAGTTCGACGAGCCGATGGCCGGCCGCATCAGAAAGCTGGGCAACGAGTTCGGAGCCACCACCGGTCGGCCGCGCCGCTGCGGATGGTTCGACGCGCTGGTGGTCCGGTACGCGGTGCGCGTGAACGGGCTGTCGGCGCTGGCCGTGACGAAGCTCGACGTGCTCGATACGCTCGACCGAATCGCGCTCTGCACCGGCTACGACGTTGGCGGCGAGCACGTGGAGCACTTTCCGGGCGATATCGCCGACCTCGAAGGCGTCACGCCACGCTATGAGTGGTTCGAAGGTTGGCAGTCGAGCACCGCCGATGCGCGGACGCTCTCCGGCCTGCCGCGCCAGGCCCGCGCCTACCTCGACCGGATCCAGGAGCTGGTGGAATGCCCGATCCGGTACGTGTCGGTGGGGACGCGGCGGGACCAGATCCTCGACACCGCCGCCACCGCCGTGTGAAATTGCCGGGATGCCATATCCCGACGTCCTCGAAAAGCTCGTCTCCCTCGCCAAGCGGCGCGGGTTCATCTTCCAGTCTTCAGAGATCTACGGCGGCACCGGGTCGGTGTGGGACTACGGCCCGCTCGGCGTCGAGCTGAAGAACAACGTCAAGGCGCGCTGGTGGAACGCCATGGTGCGCCAGCGCGACGACGTCGAAGGGCTCGATGCGGCGATCCTCATGAACCCGAAGGTCTGGGAGGCGAGCGGGCATGTGGCTGGCTTCACCGACCCGCTCATAGACTGCAAGACGTGCAAATCGCGCTTTCGCGCCGACAAGCTCCAGGACGCGCAGTGCCCGCGGAAGCCGTCCAGGCACCCCGGAGAGTACGCCGAGTGCCAGCTTACCGAGGCGCGCCAGTTCAACCTCATGTTCAAGACGTTCATGGGGCCGGTCGAGGACTCGGCGAGCGTAGTGTACCTGCGGCCCGAGACCGCACAGGGAATCTTCGTGAACTTCCTGAACGTGCAGCAGGCCACGCGTCAGAAGGTGCCGTTTGGCATCGCGCAGATCGGCAAGGCGTTCAGGAACGAGATCACGCCCGGCAACTTCACCTTCCGCACGCGCGAGTTCGAGCAGATGGAGATGCAGTTCTTCGTCGAGCCCGGCACCGACATGGAGTGGTTCGCGAAGTGGAAGGCGTGGAGACGCGAGTGGCACGTCGGGCTTGGCCTCGCCGATGACAGGCTCCAGTACCACCAGCATGGAGAGAAGGAGCTCGCGCACTACGCGCGCGCCGCGTTCGATATCGAGTTCGATTTCGGCGGCTCGCTCGGCTTCCAGGAGATCGAGGGCGTGCACAACCGCTCGGACTTCGACCTCACGCAGCATCAGTCACACTCTGGCAAGCGCTTGGAGTACGTGGACCAGGCCAACAACAGGCGGTACGTCCCGTATGTGATCGAGACCTCACTCGGCGCCGACCGCGTCACGCTCGCCGCCCTCGTGAACGCATACCGCGAGGAAGCCGTGGAGGGCGAAGAGGAGGGGCGCACCGTGCTGCGCCTGCATCCCGCGCTGGCGCCGATCACGGCGGGCGTGTTCCCGCTCACCAAGAAGGACGGGCAGCCCGAGATGGCCACGCGGCTTGCGGCGGACCTCCGCAAGCGCTTTCCCGTGTTCTACGACGAAGCCGGCGCGATCGGGCGCCGGTACCGGAGGCAGGACGAAGCCGGCACCCCGTTCGGGATCACCGTTGACGGCGACTCCGCCAGGCACGACGACGTGACGATCAGGTTCCGCGACGACCTGCAGCAGATACGCGTGGCGACTGGAAGGGTGGCGGAGGTGATTGCCTCGTACATCGCGTCGGATGTGCCGGTAGCGGAGGCGTCGAGGGTAGTGCATCCCTGACGGGCGCACTGCCCCGGTGCGGGCGGTGGCGCGGCTACCGAAGGCGTGCGGCGGCGCGGCCCTGACGGGCTTAACGTTCTTATGAGACGCGCGTCTCTCTGAACAGGACCGACAGTGAGCAGGACTGACAGTTGGTGCGCCCGGAGGGCAACGACTCTCCGGGCGTCCGTGTCAAAGCAAGGTACAACTCGCAGAGGCCAGCCAATGACCGAACGAAAGCCGAAGCGCCGCAATGGCGGATTCACGCTGATCGAGATCCTGGTCGTGATCGTGGTGATTGCGATCCTTGCGACGCTTGTCGCGCCGAACGTCTTCCAGCATGTGGGCACGGCCAAGGCCACTACGGCGAAGTCGCAGATCGAGATGATCTCGTCGGCGCTCGACGCCTACCGTCTGGACACGGGCTCGTACCCAACCACGGCGCAGGGTCTGCAGGCGCTCCAGGAACTGCCCCAGATTGACCCGCCGACCAACTGGCGCGGTCCGTACCTGCGGAAGGCCGTGCCGCTCGACCCATGGGGCCGCCAGTACGTTTTTATCTCGCCGGGCGAGGTGAACCCGCGCGGGTTCGACCTCTTTTCCTACGGCGCGGACGGCCAGCTTGGCGGCGAGGGTGAGAACGCCGACGTAGTGAGCTGGAAGTAGGCGGCGGCGCCGAGGCAGCCCGTGCCCAGCTTCGCGTACGAAGCGGTTGACGCGACCGGCCGCCGCCAGCGCGGCCGGTCCATGGCCGAGAGCGCGGGCGCGCTGGCGAAGTCGCTGGAGGGGCGTGGCCTCCTCGTGCTTCAGGTGGCGGAATCTTCCGGTGCGGGAGGGACGTCGTGGTGGCTGCCCGGGCGCACGCGCGAGGTGCTGGAGTTCACCCGCGCGATGGCGTCACTGCTTCCGGTGGGGATGCCGCTCGCGCGTGCCCTCGACGCTGCGACGGGCGTGACCACGAAGGATGTGTCGGAGGCGATCGCCGACGTGCGTTCGCGCGTGGAGCGTGGCGTGCCGCTCGCCGACGCCCTCGCCGAGCACAGACGCTTCTTCAACGCGCTGTACGTGGGCATAGTGCGCGCGGGCGAGCGGAGCGGCGACCTCAACAGCGCCTTCGCGCGCCTCGCCGAACAGATGGAGCGCGAGGAGCAGCTCCACTCGCGTATCGTGTCCGCGGCGATCTACCCCCTGCTACTGGCGAGCGCGGGCACGGCGGCCGTTTGCGTCCTGGTGTTCTTCGTGCTGCCGCGTTTCGTCACGCTGCTGGAGGGGAGCGGCGCGACCCTGCCATCGAGCACGCGCGCGCTGCTCGCGGTGACGACGGTGCTGCAGAGGGGGTGGCCCGTGCTGGCGCTGCTGCCGATTGTCGGCGTGGCGCTCTTTGCCTGGGCGCGGAACACCGAGGAGGGGGCGCGCGCGTGGGCTCGCGTGCTGCTGGGCCTTCCCCTCGTGAGGACGCTGCGTCAGTATGCGCTCTCGGCGCGGTTTGCGCGGCTCCTCGGTGTGCTGCTGGGCGGCGGGGCGCCGCTGCTGCCGGCAATAGACGACACCATGGAGAGTATCGGCGACCCGGTCGCGCGTGACGACATCGCGCGCGTGCGGGCGATGGTGCGCGAGGGGAGCTCGATGCGCCAGGCGGTAGGCGAGAGCACGCTCTTCTCCCCGCTCCTCGCGCAGCTCATCGGGGTGGGCGAGGACGCTGGCGACCTGCGCACCTTCCTCGTGAAGTCGGCCGACATCTTCGAGGAGCGAACTGAGCGGACGACCCAGCGGCTCGCGGCGCTTGCGGAGCCGGCGATGATCGTGGTGTTCGGCGCGATCGTTGCGTTCGTGGCGCTTTCGCTCCTGCAGGCGATCTACGGCATCAACGCGAACTCGTTCAGGTGAGCGGCGCGATGAACGGTGCGTGGAGAATGCCGGCACGCCGCGCCCTGGACGAACGCCCGTTGGCACACGGCGTGCGTCGAGGTGGCTTCACGCTATGGGAGACGGCGCTCGTCCTCGCGGTACTCGCCATTACGCTGCTTCTCGCCGCGCCGGCAATCGTGGACTTCGGCAAGTTGCGGGCTGCGACCGGCTCGCAGCCGGTGCTGGATCTGCTGCGCGACGCGCGCCGTGAGGCGATCCAGACCGGTACGGTTGCGACGCTGCGGCTCGACCCCGTCTCCGGGCGATGGCGCGTTGACACGACGGGCGTTGCGGGGATGGCTCCGCTCGCCACGGGCACGATTGACCTCGGTGGTGCGACCACGCTGGTAACCGACGCCTACCGCCTCCAGTTCATCTTCCAGCCAACGGGCGCGGCGTTTGCCGACTCGGTTGGTGTGCGTGACGCGGGCGGCGCGGTGATGGTGCTGGTTGACCCATGGACAGGGATTGCGCGTGCAGAGCCGCGCTGAGTCACGCCGGCGCGGCCGCAGGGGCGTGACCGTCTTCGAGGCGGCCGCGGCGATGGCAATGGTGGGGCTCGTCGCGATTGGCGCGCTCGAGGCCGTGGGCGCGAACATGCGTGCGGCGGCGAAGTCGCGCCATGCGATCGAGGCGGTATCGCTCGCCGAGCAGCGCATGGACTGGCTCGACTTTCTCACCGACGCACAGCTGCGCTCGCTCCCCGACTCGGTGCGGCAGGGTCGGTTCAATCCTCCACTCGACGGATACCGGTGGACGACCGCGGCCGAGCCTGTTGCGACGGTTGCCGGCGTGTACGACGTGCGCGTGCGGGTCATGTGGGCCGACAGCGGCGCATTCGAGATGAGGACCTATGTGTATCGGCGGCCCGTGATCACCACCGGCGGCCGGGGCGGGGGGCGCGGATGATTCGCCGCCGCACGCCGGTTGGGCGCACCCGAGCCGGGATGACGCTGCTCGAACTCGTGATCGCACTCGCGATACTCGGGATTCTGGTGGCGGTGGGCGGCGGGGCATTCTCGACGGTGATAGACCGGGAACGAACCATCCGGACGGCGTCTGTCGAGACCGAGCGCGCCGCGGCACTGCGTGACATGCTGCGCCAGTGGATCGCGCAGGGCGACGTGCAGATCCAGCAGGGGGGCGGCCCTGGCGGGGCGCAGTCGGCTGCGCAGCGAGGCCGGACGGCCACGGTGGCGCAGGCGTCGAGCCGCGCGGGCTCTGCGGTTGCGGGCGTGACTGCGGCCGCTTCGACCGGCAACGAACTCACCGTTGTGACCTCTGCGCCAAACCCGCTCATGGCGCCGCAGGCGCGCATCAGGATCTTCGTGGACGCCGACGACAACACCCCGGAGCGTGGCCTCACCATCGAGTACCAGGCCACGACGCAGACCCCGCTCATGCGGCGGCAGCTTGACCCGGACGTTGCCGACATCACCGTCGAGTTCTACGACCAGCGGCTCGGCAGGTGGCTGCCGAGCACCGAAGCAGCCACGGGAGGCCAGCTCGTGGCGCTTCGCCTCACAATGGTGCCGGCGGAAGGCAAGACGCTGTCGCCGCTCCTTACGGAGCCGATCACGTACGTCTTCGGCGAGATCTCGCAGGCGACGCGATGAAGGCGAACCGGCGCGGCGTTGCGATGCTGGCCGCCCTCTGGCTCGTGGTGGGCATCACGGTCGTGGCGCTGGAGTTCGCGCTTTCGGCAAAGGAGCGGCGCGAGCTTGGCATCGCGGCGGCCGAGCGGGGCCGTGCCTCCGGCGCGGCGCTCGGCGCGTTTGCGATGACGCGCGCAAAGCTCGAGTACGCGCTGCGCGCGGGGCCCCAGGGTGCGACGGGAAGCCTTGGCCGCCTGCAGTCGTCCGATCCATGGCTCGGCGTGGACTCGATCTACTCCGGCACGGTGGCGGTGGACAGCCTTCCCGTGACTGTCATTGCTGGCGACCTCGGTGCGAAGCTCAACATCAACGCGCTCACGGAGGCCGAACTGCGGACATTCTTCTCGTACCTCCTCGGCGACTATGTGCTCTCGGACCAGCTTGCGCAGGCAATCAGCGACTGGCGGGACGTGGACGACATCCCTCGGGTTCGCGGCGGAGAGCGCGACGACTACATCAAGGCCGGCCTTCTGCGCCTTCCTGCGAACCAGGACTTCCGGGATCTCGAGGATCTGCTCGACGTGAAGGGAATGACTCCACAGATATACGCCGTGGTGAGCCCGTACCTGACGACGCTCGGCGCCGCGCAGGTGAACCTCAACTCCGCGCCTGTGCCCGTGCTGCGCGTGCTGCCCGGGATGAACGACGAGATCATTTCGCGCATCCTGCAGCTCAGGTCAAACGGGTCGCGCATTACCAGCGTGGCGGAAGTGATGCCGCAGCAGCGGGGGATGGGCGGGCGCGCGGGGGCCGCGATGCAGGCGGTTGCCCAGAACGCGCAGGCCCAGATCTCGGCGCGGGCGGGCGTGCTGACGCAGCAGGTCGAACTTACGATCCTCGCGCAGGCCAGCTCTTCCGCCAGGCCAGTGCGCCTTCGCGTGCTGCTCGCCCGCGAGAACATCAACGGCCAGTCGGCGGCTGGAGTGCAGAACGAGGAATGGCGATGAGCCGTCGCGGGGCTGGGAAGGAAGTGCTCGGCGTGTCGCTTGCGCCCGGGAACGTTGTCGCGGCAGCGGACGGGGTGCGCACCGTCTGGGAGCGCGCTGTCGAGTTCAACGGCGGCGCTAACGGTACCCGCGAGGCGCTCGGCGCGGCGCTTTCGGATGCAGCCAGGGAGTCCGGGCTCAGTGCGCCGACGATCGCCATCGCGCTCATGCCTCCGCTGGCCGAAACGCGGACGATCGCGCTTCCTCCGCTGCGCGAGTCCGACCGGAACCGTTTTCTCCAGCGGAATGCCCAACGGTATTTCGTTGGCGCGCGCGGCGCGCAGGTCGTCGGTTCGGCGCTTGCGGGCGCGCCCGCCAAGGGTGGGGGCGTCGCGGACGTGCTCGCCAGCGCAGTAGCGCAGCAGTTCGTCGAGGCCGTGCATGATGCGTCGGAGATCGCCGGCAGCGAACTGCGGGCGCTGGTGCCCGCCGAGGCGGCATGGGCGGCTGCGGCGGTGGCGATGTGGCCCGCGCTTGCGCGGGGAAGCGCGCACATGGCAGTGGCAGGCGATGACCGCGCCGAATTGCTTGCGCTCTCGGACGGCGTCCTTACGGGCGTGCGGCGCTTTCGTGGCGCGGCCGATGCGGGGGAGATGGCGCGGGTCGTGAGCGGACCGGTGGGCGTGGTCGGTACTTCCGCCGCCGCCAGCGCCCTCGCCGAGGCGCTTTCCGGCGTGGGCGCGCGCGTGGTGCGCCCGGATGCCGCATGGGCGGCGCTCGCCGAGCGGCCTGATGCGCTCGCGGCGCGCTTTGCGCCCCGCGCCGCGGGCCTCGTGATCCGCAGCGAGAGGGCGCGCGAACTCGGCCAGGCGGCCGTGACCCGCGCATCGTGGTCGCTGATCGGCGCCGCGGCGGCTGTACTGGTCGTGGCGGCCCTCGTGCACTTCCGCGGCGTGCAGCGCGAGCTTGCAAGCGTGCAGGCGGCGCGCGCGGCGATCAGGCCTCAGGTGGAGGCGTCGCTCGTGGGGCGCTCGTCGGTGGACGCCGCCTACCGCCAGGTGGCTGCGCTCGCGGCTGCGTCGCGCGCCGCGCCGCGCTGGTCGGTGGTGCTGGCCGGCATCACCGACCAGCTCTCCGATGACGCATCAATCTCTGCCTTCAGGGCGCGCGGCGACTCGATCTTCATTGACGGGGCGGCAGCGCAGGCAGCTCCCGTGTTCGACGAGATCGCGCGCGTACCCGGCGTGACGGGCGTGCGCGCCACCGCGCCGGTGCGGCGTGAGTCAATCGAGGGGCAGCCGCCGGTCGAGCGTTTCTCCCTCGGCGCACAACTGGGAGGAGCGCGCAAGTGAGCTTCCCGGCGATGAAACAGCGCGACCGCCGCGCACTCGTGCTCGGGCTCGCGATCCTTGTGCCGTCGCTCGGCTGGGTGTACGCCGGGCGGCCCATGCTTGCAGCGCTCGCCAGTCTCAACGAGAGAATCGGGAGCGAACAGGAAGCGCTCGGGCGCGAGCGCGCGGCCGTGGCGGAAGCGACGCGCAACCCCGGGCGGAAGGCCATTGCCGATTCAGCGGTTGCCGCCGTGGGCTCGCGCGTCTTCAGCGGCGCCAACGACGTGGCCGCGGGCGCCACTCTCGCCACGTACGTGGGCGATGTGGCGCGGCGGTCGCACGTATGGCTCGCGAGCGCGACGACGCGATCGTCAACTTCGCCGGCCGGGTCTGCGCCCAATGCGCCGGTGGCGCCTGGCGCTGCCGCCGGCGGACGGGGAGGGCAGGGCGCGGGGGCCGCGGGCAACTCCGACGGCGTGAGGCCCCTGCGGGTGGATCTCCGCGGCGAGTCCGATTACCAGGGCGTGCTCGAGTTCCTGAATGCGCTGGAGCGCGGCGAGAAGCTCGTGGTCGTAGAGCGACTCGACATCGCGCGGACGCTCCGCGCCGGCGACGACGACAGCGAGACGCTCTCCATCACCGCAACGGTCGTTGGCTATGCGCTCGCCAGCCCCGCTCCTGCGGCTCCGGTCTCCGCCGGGAGGGCCACGAAGTGAACCGCATGCCCCCATTCGGAGAGATGTGGCGCAACCGCCTCTTCCGGGTAGCCGCACTGCTGGCCGTGGTATCCGCTGCCGTGCTGGTTGCCGCCGTGACCGGCGCAGTCCAGTTGCGCGGCGTTTCCGCCGCGGCGCCGGTGAAGCCGATTCCCGACTCGCTGCTCCGCTTCGCCTCTCCTGACGCCGGTCCCGACGTGGCTCGCGCGGTTGCCCGCGACGTCTTCCAGGAAGACCGTACCCCCGCACCGCGGCGGTACCGCCTTCCGGGTGCGCCCGATGATGCAGCGGCGCAGCCCGCGCCGCGGCCCTCCGTGCTTGGCACGGCCATTGGCACGGACGAGCCCGACTTTGCGACCTGCCAGGTTTCGGGCGGGCAGCCCGTGATCGTTCGCGTCGGCGGCCGAATCGGCGAGTTCACGGTGATTTCCATCGAGCGCAGCCGCGTGTGGTTCCGGGGCGCGGACGGCGAACGCTTCTCGATTGACGCAAGCAAACCAGGTTCCTGAGCCGAACATGACACCCACTCGACGAATCCTTCCGGCGGCAACGGCGCTGATTGCTGCCATGGCGGTCTCCGCGCATGCCCAGGGCGGCACACAGGGCGGGCGGCGTGGAGCGCCCCCGTCGGCCGGCGGGCCGGTAACGGTGCAAGGCCGAGGCGCGCCGGCCGCAGTCCAGGGACGCGGGGCGCCGCAGCGCGCCGATTCCCAGAGCGCGTACGCCCTCGACTTTCAGAACCAGGAGCTTCAGGTCGTTCTGAACGCGCTCTCCGAGGCCGGCAACCTCAACGTGACGATGACCAACGTTCCGTCGCAGCGCGTGACCGTGCGAATGGCGCGCGGGGTGCCGCGCGACTCGATCGCCTCGATCGTGAAGGCGCTTGCCGAGGCGAACGGGATGAAGTTCATCGTGCAGGGGCCGCTGATCCGGATCGAGGGCGATCCCTCCCTCACCGCGGCGCGCCAGCAGGCAACCCAGCAGCAGCAGTTGCAGCAGCAGGCGCAGGCAGCTCAACTCAAACTGTTCACGGTTCGACTGAAGCATGCGGCCGCGACGGCGGTTGCTCCGGTTCTGATGAACCTTCTTGGCAACGCCACCGGAGGGGTTGGGGGCGTGGGCGGCGGAGTGACGGTACTGCCGGGCGGGGGCATCCAGATCACCCAGCCCGCGGCGGGCGGACGCGGCGGGGCGGCGACGACAACCATCGGTGGGCTGACAGGCGGCGCTCCGACGGGTGGCCGCGGTGAGGCGGCGGTGGTTACCGGCACCGCCATCGCCGGAGGTGGAGCGAACACTGGCGCGGCGCAGCAGGGCGGGGGCGGGGTGACGGCCTTCGGCGGCCGGGCGGGGCGCGGCGGAGCGCAGGGCGCGCTGGCGACCGCGCTGCAGGGACTCACGCAGGGACTCACGCAGCAACTCGCGCCTGGCGCCCTGTCGTCATCCACGGCGCAGATCCGC
Organism: Gemmatimonadaceae bacterium; assembly: GCA_020851455.1. Classification (GTDB taxonomy): domain Bacteria; phylum Gemmatimonadota; class Gemmatimonadetes; order Gemmatimonadales; family Gemmatimonadaceae; genus Fen-1231. Next base: position 121,947 of record JADZCT010000034.1, read on the forward strand.
ATCGTCGCCGAGGAGAGCACCAACTCGTTGCTCATTCGCGCGACGGACGCCGACTTCCAGCTCCTTCAGGGAATCATCCAGACCGTTGACCTGCGTCCGCTCCAGGTGCTCATCGAAGTCACGATCGCCGAGGTGCAGCGATCCAACGACCTGAACGTCGGCGTCGGCGGAACGGCGACGCGCAAGGGTGCCACGGCCAACGCGCCGCGTGATACTGTTGGGCTGCTCCCGGGCAACCAGAGCGCGCGCGACTTCATTTTCGCGCTCACGGGCGGCGGTGGTTCGATCAACTACAATGCGGCAATCAACGCATTGCAGACGCGCGGCGACGTGAAAGTGCTCTCGCTGCCCGTCATCATCGCGCAGAACAACAAGCAGGCATCGCTCAACGTGGGCGAGCGGCGGCCATTCGTGCAGGTCAACCAGAGCGTGACCACGGGCACGATCCCGACGACCGTGCAAACCGTCCAGTACATTGACGTCGGCACGGCGCTGACGATCACGCCGACGATCAACCCTGACGGCTACGTGAACATGGCCGTCTCGCAGACCAACGACGCCGCCACCACCGAGCTCCAGTTCAACGCGCCGGTGATCTCGAAGCGTGAGGCGGTCACGCAGATCTTCCTGCGCGACGGCCAGACCACGGTCATCGGCGGGCTCGCCGGCAACACCACGTCGAAAACGACGAGCGGGCTGCCGTGGCTCTCGCGCATCCCGATCCTTGGCTCGTTGCTCTTCGGCAACACCAAGCAGACGCAAACGACCAACGAACTCTTCCTCTTCCTCACGCCGCACATCATCTCGAGCGACGCCGACATAGAGAAGTTCCGCAACTCGCTCAAGAGCGGCACCGACCTGCTCAAGGACGTACCCCTCGGCCCGCGCATAGCGCCCGGGGATTCGATCAACGTGCGCGTGCCGCCCGACACCGGCCGTCGCCGCCCGCCGCAGGACCGCTGACGTGGGCGAAAGCGACGCCGCCCGGCTCGACGAGCTGACCGAACTCGCCGGCGTGCAGCGACTGTCCCGGTCTCTCGCCGCCGACTGGCTCGAGCAGCACGGCGTGCTGCCACTGCAGCTTGTCGGCGACTCCGTGCGCGTGGGCACCTGGCTCGACCGCGTGGACCCGCTCGCGATTGACGACCTCCGGCTTCTCTTTGGCGCGGAGGTCGCGATCGAGAAGCACTCGGAGCACGACCTCAAGAGCGCGATCAGGCGCGCGTACGCTCAGGACGAAGTCACTGCCGAGGGCGTGATCGCGGGACTCGGCGGGGAAAAGCACGCCGGCTCTGCCGACGAGATCCCGCTCGACGACCTGCTCCATCTCGCGAACGAGGCGCCTGTCGTGCGGCTCGTGAACCTGCTCCTCATCGAGGCGCTCGAGGCGCGGGCGTCGGACGTGCACCTCGAGGCGTACCAGCGGGAGCTGCGCGTGCGCTACCGCGTTGACGGCGTGCTGCAGCCCGCGCCGTCGCCGCCTCCGCACCTGGCGGCTGCGATCATCAGCCGCATCAAGATCATGGCCGAGCTCGACATCGCCGAGCGCAGGGTGCCGCAGGACGGTCGCATCCGGCTCCGGCTGCAGGATCGGCAGGTGGACGTCCGCGTGTCCACCGTGCCCACGCTGCGCGGCGAGAGCGTGGTGCTGCGTCTCCTCGACAAGGAGCGCGGACGCATCTCGCTCACGGAGCTCGGGATGGCGGACGACACGCTAGAGCAGTTCCGCGAGGTGATCGCGCGCCCGCACGGCATCGTGTTGAGCACGGGGCCAACGGGCTCGGGCAAGTCCACCACGCTGTACGCGTCCGTCGAGATGCTGAAAACCGGCCGCGAGAAGATCCTCACCGTGGAGGATCCGGTGGAGTACGAACTGGCAGGCGTTCCCCAGGTGCCCGTAAACGAGAAGGCAGGCGTGACGTTCGCCAATACGCTGCGCGCGATGCTGCGGCAGGATCCCGACATCATCCTCGTGGGCGAGATCCGCGACGGGGAAACGGCGCAGATCGCCACGCAGGCTGCGCTCACCGGCCACCTCGTGCTCTCGACCCTCCACACCAACGACGCGCCTACGGCCCTGACGCGCCTCCTCGACCTTGGAGTCGCGGCGTACCTCGTGGCCAGCACGGTTGATGCCGTGCTCGCGCAGCGGCTCGTCCGTACCATCTGCGCCGCGTGCAAGACCGAGGCCGCGAGTGACGGCGCGGCTACACAGCGCCTCGACCTCAACGCACTCGGCGTCCACCGCCACTGGAAGGGAAAGGGATGCGACGCCTGCCGCGGCACGGGGTACCGCGGCCGGACGGGGATCTACGAGCTACTGGTGATGGACTCCGAGCTGCGCGAAGAGGTGCAGCAGCGCCGCGGATCCGAAGAACTCCGCGCGATCGCGGTGCGCAAGGGGATGCGCACCCTGTTCGAGGACGGGCTCCGGCTGGTGCGCGGCGGCGTCACCACGGTGGAAGAGGTTCTCAGGGTCGCACGCGGTTAGGTGATCCACGGCGCGTGCGCCGCTGCCCCGGTTTTGTGCCACGCGGCCGGCGCGGCGACGGCCGTGTGACGCCAACTCGCTATAACTTGCGCCCATGACTGCCTCGCTTGCATCGCTCGCCGGCGTGCGCGCGCGCGCCGAACCTTTCGTCGAGGATCTATCCCGCGAAGTGCACTCTGCACTCGCGGGGCTCAAGCCCGATGTTGACCTCCAGCCGGTGTTCACCCGCCACGCTGCCGCGTTCGGCGACGAATCACTCGCGGCGGTGCACGCGGCGCACGAAGCCGCCGAGCCGGGAACGGACGACGCGCGCTCGGCGCGGGTGCTGCTCGAGTGGGTGCTCGATTCGCGGATAGGCCGCGACCTCGCGCCGCTCGACGAACGCTGCCTCCGGTGGGAGGCGTCCGCGCGGATTCCGCTGCCCGACGGCAGCTTCGAGCCGTACCAGCGCGTCACGATTACCCTCTCGAACACACCCGGCATGCGCGAACGACGGGTGATTGACGACGCCCGCGCGGCGCTCGTCGCCGCGGAGTTCGCTCCGCTCAGGCGTGAACGGCTCCAGCGCGAGCGCGACCTCTGGGCCGGCGCTGGCGTCGCCTCGGACTACATCCGCACCTTCGAAGCACTGGCCGGCGTTTCCCTCGACGGCCTCCGAAACCAGTGCGCCGCATTCCTCCGCGATACCCAGGCAATATGGGACGAGGTGCTCCCGCACTACCTCAAGACGCGCCTGGGCATGACTGCCGCCGACGTCATTCGCGCCGACGCCGGGGTGCTCTTCCGCGCACGCGAGTTCGACGCCGCCTTCCCGGCCAGCGCCATGGAGCGCGAAGTCCGCCGGTTCGTCACGGAGATGGGCGCGAGCCCCGATGCGAACGGCCGTGTGCGCTACGACACGGCCGAGCGTGAGGGAAAACGGTCGCGCGCCTTCTGCTCGCCGGTGCGGATCCCGGAGGAAGTGCACCTCGTCGTGCGCCCGCACGGCGGGCAGAGCGACTGGATGACCCTCCTGCACGAACTCGGCCACGCGCTGCACTTCGCGAACGCGGAGCGCACCCTGCCGTTCGAGTACCGCTGGACCGGCGACAACTCGGTGACCGAAGGATATGCCATGCTCTTCGACCATCGGCTGAAGGACCGCGGCTGGCTCCTTCGCTACACGGGTCTCGGCAACGCGCGCGTGGACGACTACCTGCGCTCGGCAGGATTCGAGGAACTGCACTTCCTCAGGCGCTACGCCGCCAAGCTCCTGTACGAAATGGATCTCTACGGCGGCAGCGTCCCATGGGACTCGCTCCCTGCGCTCTACGTTGACACGCTGAGCCGGGCGACGGGCTTTCGCTACCGCGAGGCAGACGCCTTCGTGGATGTAGATCCTCACTTCTACGCCGCGCGTTACCTCCGCGCGTGGCAGCTTCAGGCGGTGCTCAACGAATCGCTTACCGAGCGGTTCAACGAGGACTGGTGGCGAAACCCGGTGGCGGGGCCATGGATCGTCGGCGAGCTGTTCGGGCAAGGGCAGCGTGAACTCGCGGACGAACAGGCCATGCGGGTGAGCGCGAGGTCGCTTGGTTTTGCGCCGCTGGTGCGCGCGGTAGAGCGGCTGCTTCAATAGGGGGGTCGCCGCCGGGTTCACGATGCGGCGGCGGTCGCAGCTCGATGGGAGCGAAGTGCTCGCGCCGCGGGGGAGCCGAGGGCTCGCCCCGGGTTACGGCCCGAATCGTGCCGCGATCATCTGCGCGATTGCCCGGCCGTCCTGGCCGGAGAGGCGGTGCCCGCCAGCGCGGACCACGACCTGCGCGAGGGTCGAGTCGAGGCGCGCGCAGAACGGGCGACGCTCCTCACGCCCGTACGCGCAGACCATCGGTGTGCCGCGCAGCCGTTCCATCTCCGGCATCACCGGAAGGTCGGTGGGCCGCGGCGGACCGCCGATCACGTCGCGCAGCGTGATTTCGAAAGTCGCCCGGCCAGCCGGCGCGAGCATCACCACGCCCCCCAGTTTCGCGCGCGTCGCGGAGTCGAGCCGGTTCGCGATGAATGGCGCCATGTCCGCGCCGCGTGAGTAGCCGATGATTACCAGCCGATCGCGCGACCACTGGGTCTCGAACCGGCGGATTGTAGCGTCCACATCGGCTGCCACGCCGTCGGGAGTGCGCGCCTTGCTCAGATACGAGCGCGCATCGAGAACCAGGACGCCATCGCCGTCCGTAGAGAGCGCGCGGGCGAGCGACGCCTCGAACGCCGTGCGCCCTGACTCACTGGTGATTATCAGGACCAGGCGCGTTCCTCGCGCTGCGGGCGCCACAGCCGTGATCGGCAGCGGTACGGTGGCCGGTGGCGGCTGCGCACCAGCGGGCCGTGCCGCCACCATCAGGAGCGCGAGGAGATGCGCAAGCGTGAACGCCGGAACCATGAGTTCGCCGGGCGATGGGGCGCGGGCGCGGCAGCATTCGCCACCGCGCCCGCACTTGCCTTCAGCCGGACTTACGCAGCCGGCTTCTTCGTGCCCTTCTTCGCCGTGCTGTCGCCCTTCTTGCCCGAGTGCTTGGCGGCCTTACCTTCCTTCGACGCCTCCGGCTTCTTCGCCGTGTCAACCGTTGCCGCAGCAGCCGGCTTGGCCGGCTCCGTCGCCTTCGTGGGCGCCTTCTTGCCACCTTGCGCCCCTGCCACCGCAGCAACCAACGTCAATGCCGCAGCGAGCGTCAGGCCATTCCGCATCTTCATGACTTCTTCCCCTTGGTGTGAACGTTCACGGGTCGGATGTGTACACCGTGTCGGCACCGGCCGTTCGGCCGGGCGCGATGGCAGGGAATCTCGACAGCACCGGCTTAATACCGCCTAACTCACAAATCACAATGCGTTTACTTGTCGTCGAAGATGACACCCGCCTTGCCGACCTTCTCGCCCGGTCGCTGCGCGAGACTGGCTACGCCGTTGACCTGGTTGGAGATGGCGACGCTGCCGTAACCCAGGCGGCGGTTAACGAGTACGACGGGATTATCCTCGACATCCAACTGCCCAGGCGGGATGGACTTTCGGTCTGCCGCGAACTGCGCGATCGCGGCAACCCCGTCCCCATCCTTATGCTCACCGCCCGCGACGCCGTGCAGGACCGGATTGCGGGGCTCGACGCCGGCGCGGATGACTACCTGGCGAAGCCATTCGACCTGCAGGAGATGCATGCCCGCGTGCGCGCGCTGCTGAGGCGGATGCCGGCGATCGCGCCGACGCGCCTCGCGGTTGGCGACCTCGTGATTGACGTTGGGGCGCAATCGGTCATGCGCGGCGGCACGCCGATACTGCTCACCACCAAGGAGTTCGTACTTCTCGAGTATCTCGCGCGCAACGCCGGGACGGTCGTGGGCCGCGGCGATATCGTCGCGCACGTCTGGGACGACAACCACGATCCGCTCACGAATGCGGTCGAGGTGTACGTCAACCGCCTTCGCAAGAAGATTGACGCGGGCCGTCCCGCGCTGATCCACACGCGGCGCGGAGCGGGGTACATGCTGACCGACCGGGGCGAGCCGGAGCCGGCTGCCGGCGCCTGAGCGCGCGTGCGCCTTTCGATTCGCGTCCGTCTCACGATCTGGTACACGGCTTTCATTGCCGCGTATCTCGGGGTCGTGGCGTCGGGCGCTTACGCGTTCCTCCTCTCCGTCACGATGAGTGACGTGGACGATCTTCTCGCGCGCTCGGCGTCAACCACGGCGACGGCCATGGAGTTCGAGCGCCACGGCGGCGCGTCGGACACCGCGGCGGCGCGCGCTGTGGCCGAGGGACTGAAGCTGCCCGACGTTGCGGTGCTGATACTCGATGCGTCGTCACGCGCCGCGCGGCGCGCCGAGCTTCATCCGCAGCGGCCGATGACGCTCAGCGAAGAGCAACGGCACGACCTCGACGACTCGCTCGACGTGGCTGCACGGCGCGCTCCCTCGGCTCCCGACCTCAGCACCGTCGTGGTTGCCCGACAGGAAGTTCGCATCTTCACGCTCCCGTACCGGCTGGGCAGGCGGCCCCTCGTAATCGCGGTTGCGCGCTCCCTGGCGGCGCGCGAGGCAATCCTCGACCAGGCGCGAGTTGCGCTGCTTTCCGGCCTGCCGCTCCTGCTCGTCGTTGCGGCGCTGGGCGGATACTGGCTTGCCGGCAAGAGCCTGGCGCCGGTTGCGGCAATGTCGGCCCAGGCGGCGGCGATCGGAGCCGGAACGCTGCACGAGCGTCTTCCGGTGCGACGGCCAACGGACGAACTCGGACGGCTCGCAACGATCCTGAATGGCCTGCTGGCACGCCTCGAGCAGGCCTTTCTCGCGCAGCACCGGCTCGTCGCCGAGGCATCGCACGAGCTGCGCACCCCGGTGGCCGTGATTTCGGGGGAGAGCGAGCACGCGCTTTCGCGCCCCGACCGGCCCGCCAGCGAGCTGCGCGACTCGCTTGCCGTGATCCGGGCAGAGAGCCTGCGGCTGCGTTCCGCGATTGACGACCTCTTCTTTCTGGCGCGCGCCGATGCGGGAGAGCGCAGGCTGCACATGGAGCCGGTTCGGCTCGGCGAACTGGCCAGCGCGTGTGCGCGCGCGGCGCGCCAGCGCGCCCCGGAGCGGGCCATAACGCTCGCCGGAGCGCCGGACGGTGGCATCGCCGTCAACGGCGACGCGGAACTGCTGCGGCGTGTGCTCGACAACCTCGTCAACAACGCAATCGCATACTCCCGGCCCGGCGGGCCAATTACCGTGCGGCCTGGCGGCAACGCGATCGTCCAGTGGGTTGATATCGTTGACTCCGGGCCCGGCGTGCCGGAGGACCAGCGAGAGAGGGTCTTCGACCGGTTCTTCCGCGGCGACGAGGCCCGGGCCCTCTCTGAGAGTAACGGGGCGGGACTGGGGCTCGCGATCGCCCGCTGGGTTGCGCGATCGCACGGCGGCGACGTAACCATCCGCGACGAACCCGGGGGGCAGTTTGCCTTCCGGCTGAGCATCCCGGCCGCGCCGCGGAGTGTGGCGGGCGGAGGCGACAGCGGGCAGTATTAGGGCATGGCGACTGTCTACCTGAATGGCGAGTTCGTGCCTGCCGAACGTGCCCGCGTGTCGGTGAACGACCGCGGATACGTGTTCGGCGACGGCATCTACGAAGTGGTGCGGGTGACCGAGGGGCGGGTATTCGCGTGGGACGAGCATGCCCGGCGAATGGCCCGCGGCCTGGGCGAGGTGCGGATTGACTTCAACGCCAGCGACGTGGCCGCGCTCGGCGGGGTGTGCGAGCGGCTGCTCGACGACAACGGGCTCCGGACCGGTGAGGCGACGATCTACCTGCAGGTGACGCGTGGCGCTGCGCCGCGGCTTCACTACTTCCCGCCCGCGGGCACGCCTCCCGGGGTGTACGCGGCGCCGTCGCGCTTCACGCCCTCGCGCGAGATGCGCGAGCGGGGAATCGCGGCGATTGTGCTGCCCGATATTCGCTGGTCGCGCTGCGACATCAAGACGATCAACCTCATGGGAGCGGTGCTCGGTCGGCAGGCCGCACGCGAGGCGGGTGCCTACGAGGCGCTGCTCATCCGCGACGGCATGCTCACCGAGGGTGCGGCAACGAACGCATTCGTCGTGCTGGGCGGCGTGGCGCGCACGTACCCGTTGTCCAACTACATCCTGCCGGGAATCACGCGCCAGGTCGTGATTGCGGCCGCGCGCGATGCGGGCGTGCACGTTGCCGAGGAGCCCGTCACGCAGCAGCAACTCCTCGCGGCGGACGAAGTGTTCATCGTCGGCACGACCACCGACGTGGCTCCGGTCGTGACGATTGACGGCCGCGCGGTTGGCGACGGGAAGCCAGGGCCGGTGACGCGCCGCGTGCAGGAGGCGTTCCTCGCGCGGCTGTACGGCGGCGCGCACGCGGCGCGGTAGAGGCGCGAGGCCGGCGCGGGCGCGCATTCGATGAAGAAGCCCCGACGCCGCAATGTCTGGCGCAGGCCGCCGCTCCCGCTGGGTGAGCCGACGCCTGGGCAGCGGGAAATGCAGGCGGCTCGCGAGGCGGCGCATGCCTTCGTGCACTCCGACCGTCCCGAGGAGGCCTTTCAGTTCGCCCTCGATCGTGTGGGACCGGTCGTAGAGGCGGCGTTCGGTTCCGTGTACCTGACTGACGGCGCATCGGAGCTCATGCGCCTCGTCGCTGCGTACAACTGGCCTGAAAAGCATCGGCCCTGGCTGTCGGACGTTCGGGTGCGCGTCGGATTCGGCCCGAGCGGGGAGGCGGCGAGTGAACGCCGGGTTATCGAGGTGCCCGACGTATTCGCCGATCCGGGGCTCGAGGACTGGCAGGACGTTGCGCGCGAACTCGGGTTCGCAGGCCTGATCTCGCTGCCGCTCCAGTCCGCGTCGGGTACGCTTGGCGCCATGACGTTCTACTTCCACTCATTGGACGGCTTCACCGGTGAGCGACGCGACCTGCTTCGGCTCCTGGCCGACCTGATGGGCGCCGCGGCCGAGAAGTCGCGCCTGCTCGATCGCGCGCGCCGCGCGGAGGCGGGCGCCGTCGAAGCGCTCGGTGAACTCGACCGGCAGTACGCGGCCGTGGCTGACGCCAGGCGGTCGGGCTACGAGGTTGTGGACCTGGCCCTCGGTGCGCTTCGCGATGCGGCCGACGCGCTCGAGCTTGCGGTGGGCTTCAGCCCGGCCGGGCGGGCCACGGCGCTCTCCGGCCGCCTGGACGACGTGCGCGCGCAGCAGCTCGACCTCATGCTGCTTGCCGAACTGGTCGGGGATCTGATCGAGCCGGAAGTCGCGGCCTTCGATCCGCATGCGCCTCTCCGCGACGCCCTTGCCACCGTGGCGCGGCCGGAGGGCGCAATGCACGTCGAAAGCGGGCTCGATGGGGATCTCGCGCCCATCAGGACCGACCGGCGGCTCCTCACGCTGCTCCTCGCTAAATTGGTGTCGCGTGCCACCGCGAGCCGTGAATCCGGCGAAGCGCGCGCGTGGCTCGTGGCGAGCGCCGGGCGAATCGAGTACCACCTGCCGGGCCAGCCGGGGAGCGACGTGAAGTGGCGGATTGCCGCCGCCCTCGCCGCGGTGCTGGGCGGCGCTGTCGAGGCAGTAGCGGGTGAAGGCGAAGGGAACGAGCGACTGGTGGTTGCGCTGCCGCTGGATGGCCCGCGGCGCGGCACGCCGCCGGCACACCGGAGGAACGAGTGACGAATATCCAGGCTGGCCGCACACTGCAGAGCGTGCGCACTTCCATGCCGGGTCCGGAGGTACTGGCGGCCGTGGTGGACTTCTTCTCGCGGCAGTCGGGTATATACGCCGCGTTCCCCGAGCAGATCGGGACGAACCACGTGACGCTGCGCGGCATGGGGATCGAGGAAGTCGCTGTCGGTGTTGCAGCAGTTGACGGCGCCACCGAGGTGAGTGCGTCGTCGTACATGTTCGATGGCCAGGTTGCGATGTTCCTTGCCTCGCTCCCGCCCGCGGAGGAGAAGTGATGGCTCAGTTTGCCGAGATGCGCCCGTTCGTGATGCAAATCCGCGCTCCCAAGGATGCGGCGCTGAAGGTTGGCGAGGCCGCGGGCGAACGCATTGCGATCCGCGCCCAATTCGAGCCGCTCTGGGATCTCGTCGTGATGGATGTCCGCAAGGATACGCCGGTCGAGGTCGTTGCCCGCGCCTTGCTCGATTACTTTGGCGAATCGGCGGCTCTTGCGTCATTCGTGGTGAAGGTGCGCGGGTGGCAGGTGAAGGATCTCGGCGTCACGCTTGCCGACGCCGGCGTGCGCAATGGCACCGTGGTGCACGTCGCCCACCGGTACCGCCGTCCCGTCCGCTGACGACGCCGCGGTGAGGCGAGCTGCCGCCGCGACCTGCGCGCGACAGGGGGCGTGAGCGTGCCGGTCGCCCTGATCTCGCATGCCGATTGCGGCCGTCACGACACCGGCTGGGGCCACCCGGAGCATGTCGGGCGCCTCAGGGCGATTCCGCGTGCGCTGCGTGAGGACTTCGATCTCTTTCAGGCAATCGAGCACATCGAGGGGCGTCACGCCACGCCGGACGAACTTGCCCTCGCTCACGAGCCCTCCTACATCGCACTCGTGCGCAGGCTCGCCGAAGAAGGGGGCGGGCGGCTCGACGCCGACACCGTGGAGAGCGAGGGATCGTGGGACGCGGCGACCGCCGGCGCTGGGTGCGCGCTGGATGCCGTGGACCGTTCGCTCTCGGGTGAGTCGGTGCGCAGTTTTTGCGCCATCCGCCCGCCCGGGCACCACGCTCTTCGCGGCGGCGGCATGGGGTTCTGCCTCTTCGGCAACGTCGCGATCGCGGCGCACTACGCGCGCAGGGTGAAGGGCGTGGAGCGCGTGCTGATCGTTGACTGGGACGTGCACCATGGCAACGGCACGCAGGCGCTCGTGGAGGGCGACGCCGACATCAGGTTCGTCTCGATGCACCAGTGGCCCTGGTACCCGGGCACTGGCCCTGCCGACGACCGCGGCAGGCACGGCAATGTATGGAACGTCCCCATGCCGGCCGACCGCCCGCGCGAGGAATATGTGAGCGCATTCCTTGGAGCTGTGGACAACGCCGCAGACGGGTTCACGCCGGACATCGTATTCATCTCGGCCGGGTTCGATTCGCTGGCCGGCGACCCGCTGGGCGGCTTCACGCTGGAGATGGACGACGTCACGCGCCTTACCGCCGAGATGGTGTCGCGCGCCGAGCAGTGGTGCGGCGGGCGGCTCGTAAGCGTGCTGGAGGGCGGGTACGCGCCGGCGCGGCTTGGCGAGGCGACGGTCGTGCATCTGCGGGCGCTGCTCCAAGCGCGGTAGATTCCAGACAATGTTCTGTCCCGAGTGCGGAACCTGGAACCGCGGCGGCGCCCGCCAGTGCACCAGGTGTTCGGCTGAGTTGCCGGACGTCCAGTCCGCTGCGCAGGCGCCTGACGCCCTCATCACCGCCATGCGCCAGGCGATGGGCAACCGGTACCGCATCGTCCGCCGGCTCGGCTCGGGCGGGATGGCCGACGTGTACGCCGCCGAGCATGAGCAGCTCGGGCGGCCCCTGGCTGTGAAGGTGATGCACGCGCACCTCGCGCGCGACGCGGAGATGCGCGTGCGGTTCAGGCGGGAGGCCGAGGCGGCGAGCCGGCTCGTGCATCCGCTGATTGCCACGCCACTCGACTACGGCGAGGTGGGCGAGGTGGTGTACCTCGTGCTCCCGTACCTTGGCGGCGGGTGCCTCGCCGATGACCTCACGCGCAAGCGCGTGATCGAGGCGAGCCGGCTGGCGCGCATCTCTGCGCAGGTCGCAAACGCGCTCGACTATGCGCACCGGCAGGGCGTGGTGCACCGCGATGTGAAGCCCGATAACGTGCTCTTCGACGGAGACGGCAACGCCATCCTGACGGATTTTGGCATCGCCACCGCGCAGTTTCACGGACGGCTGACCGCCGGTGGCCGGGCGATGGGGACGCCGCATTACATGGCCCCCGAGCAGGCGATGGGGAAGCCGCTCGACGGGCGCGCAGACCTCTACGCAGTGGGCGTGATGCTGTACGAGTGCCTCGCCGGCTTTCCGCCGTTCGACGGCCTCGACGGCTACTCGGTCGGGTACAAACACGTTCACGAGGTGCCCGTGCCGATCGCCGACGTTGAGTCGCGCGTACCGCCCACGCTTGCGCGCATCGTGATGCGCTGCCTCGAGAAGGAGCCCGACGCGCGTCCGCAGCGGGGGAACGACCTCGCGAACGAGCTATACGCGTTCCTCGGAGAGACGGGCGATTACACGCCGCAGTACGTCAGGACCGTCGCGCCCGGCGACTCCCGCGCGAGCGCCTGATCTGCGTCGGCGAGCGGCTGGCGCATGACGAGCGAACGGCATTCAGCGGGCGAGCCGGCCAGCCGCCGCCTCGTCGAGGTAGCGGTTCCGCTTCCATTCTTCGGGACGCTTACCTTCGACGCCAGCGCCCTGCCGGCCGCCGCGCTCGCCGCCGGCTCCCGCGTGCTCGTGGAGGTTCGAGGCCGTCGCGTGATTGGCGTGTGCACTGGCCGCACGCCTGCTGACGCGGCTATCCGCGCCCCGGACAAGGCAGCGAAGGTGAAGCCGGTGCTCGAGGCGCCCGATGTCGAGCCCGTCTTCCTGCCAGACCTGCTCGAAGTGTGCGGCTGGCTCGCCGACTACTACGTTGCGCCGGTGGGAATGGTGCTGCGCGCCGCCCTCCCCGTCGCGTTGGGCGCAGCCCGCAGGCCGGACCCCGCCCTGAAGACGCGCCGTGTGCTGGCCATCGCACGAGCGCTGCCCACGCTCACGGAGCGCGAGGCCGCCTTCAGGCGCGCGCAGCAACAGCGCGCTGCATACGAGTACATCGAGTCGTTCGGCGGCCGCGCAGATGCGGTGCAGGTGCGGCAGACGATCGGATGTTCAGCCGCCGTTCTCTCGGCGCTGGTGAAGAGGGGTTTCCTGCGCATCGAGCACAACGTAGTCGCGCGTGATCCGTTTGCCGCGCACGAGCTGCCGTCTTACCCGGCGCTCACGCCCACCGCGGCCCAGCGCGATGCGATCGCGGCGCTGCGGGGTGCCGCGCCTGGCAGCGTGACGCTCCTTCACGGCATCACCGGGAGCGGCAAGACGCTCGTGTACCTGGAGTTGCTGCGGCACGTGGTGAACGAACGCGGTGGTACGGCTATCGTGCTCGTGCCTGAGATTGCCCTCACCCCGCAGACCGTGGACCGTTTTCGCGCCGTCTTCGGCGACCGCGTGGCCGTGCTCCACTCCGCCCTGTCAGACGGCGAGCGGTACGACGCGTGGAAGGTGCTCAGGAGCGGCGAGAAGCGGATCGCCGTCGGCGCGCGCAGCGCCGTGTTCGCGCCGCTCCCCGGCCTGGGCGCTGTGATCGTGGACGAGGAGCACGAGGCGAGCTACAAGCAGGGGGAGTCGCCGCGCTACAACGCCCGCGACGTTGCAATCGTGCGCGCGCGGGCGGCCGGCGCGGTGTGCGTCCTCGGCAGCGCAACCCCGAGTCTCGAGACATGGCAGAACGCGGCCGATGGCAAGTACGCGCGACTTTCGCTCCCGGATCGCGTGGGCGGCGGCGCTCTGCCGCGCGTCGGACTGGTTGACCTGCGGGCCGAAACGAAGGACGCCGTTGGCGCTGAGCGCGCGCTGCGTTCGGTGCTCAGCAGGCCCCTGCAGCGGGCGATCGGCGAGCGCCTCGAGCGTGGCGAGCAGAGCATCCTCCTGCTCAACCGTCGCGGGTACGCCGCCTTCGTGCAGTGCGGCGAGTGCGAATGGGTCGCCGAGTGCCCGCGCTGCTCGATATCGCTGACGTACCACCGCGTGGCCAACCAGATGGTTTGCCACTACTGCCAGCACCGGGAGGAGCCGCGCGGCGCCTGCCCACGGTGCGGCGCCGGGACTCTCCGCCAGCGCGGGCTCGGCACGCAACAGGTCGAACGCGTGCTTGGCGAGCAGTATCCGTCGGCGCGGATCGCGCGGATGGACGTTGACACGACCAGCGGCAAGTGGGCACACGCAGAGATACTTGGCCGCGTTGGGCGCGGCGAGGTTGACATCCTCCTCGGCACCCAGATGATCGCCAAGGGGCTCGACTTCCCGAACGTCACGCTGGTTGGAGTGGTTGACGCCGATACTGGCATCAACCTTCCCGACTTTCGCGCGTCGGAGCGCACGTTCCAGCTCGTGAGCCAGGTGGCCGGCCGCGCCGGCCGCGGGCCCAAGGGCGGGGAGGTCATCGTGCAGACCCGCGTGCCCACTCACCATGCGCTCCATGCCGCACAGCGCCATGACTACCTGCGGTTCGTCGCCGAGGAGCTCCGGTACCGCGCGAGCCCCGCTTATCCCCCGGTCGTGCGGCTGGCGAACGTGGTGTTCAGCGCAACGCGCGAGCATGCCGCGGCCGACCTGGCCGTGCGGGCAGGCGAATGGTTCGCGCGCGTGCTCGCGTCGGTGCCACCTGGCGCGATCGAGGCCATCGGGCCCGCGCCGTGCGCGATTGACAAGATCAAGGATCGCTGGCGCTGGCATCTCATGCTCCGCGCGTGGAAGCCGGGCACACTCACGAAGGTGGCGCGGAAGTTCCTGGTGGAGTTCGAGGTGCCCTCGCGCGAAGGGCAGAGGGTGGTGCTGGACCGGGATCCGGTGAGCTTGCTGTGACGGCTGAAGTCCTGCCCTGGCTCATCCTTGCCGCAATCGCGATTGCAACCGCGCTGCTACTCGCCGCGGTGCGCAAGTCACGGGGCAGCGCCGTGGATGTACGCGCCGAGATCCGGAGCGGGCGCGAAGAAGCGCGCTCCGCCGGCAAGGAGCTGCGCGAAGAGGTCTCGCATAACCTCAAGGCTGCCGCCGATTCGCTGAACGACGCCATGGAGCGGGTCCGGCTTACCCTCGACTCGCGGGTGAAGGAACTGCAGGACGGGAATGAGCGCAAGCTCGACGAAATGCGCAAGACGGTGGACGAGAAGCTCGACGCCACGCTCGAGAAGCGGCTTGGCGAATCGTTCAAGTTCGTGGGCGACCGGCTCGAAGCGGTGCACAAGGGGCTCGGCGAGATGCAGGCGCTCGCTGCGGGCGTCGGCGACCTCAAGCGCGTGCTGTCGAACGTGAAGGTGCGCGGCTCGTGGGCGGAAGTCGTCCTCGGCGACATCCTCGCCGATATCCTCGCGCCCGGTCAGTACGAGAAAAACGTTCGCGTCAAGGCCGGGTCGGCGGAGGTGGTCGAGTACGCCATCCGGCTGCCAGGGCCGCGGGACGACCCCGACGCGCACGTCTGGCTCGCCATTGACTCGAAGTTCCCGCAGGAGGACTACACGCGGCTGCAGCAGGCGGCCGAGGCGGGCGACCCGGATGGAATCCAGCGGGCGACGGAAGGGCTCATGCGCGCGGTGCGCGTTGCGGCGAAGGACGTGCGCGACAAGTACGTCAGCCCGCCCGAGACCACCGACTTCGCGATCATATACCTCGCGACGGAAGGACTGTACGCCGAAGTGCTGCGGCAGCCGAATGCCGTGATCGAGCTGAGGCAGAAGTACCATGTGGTCGTCGCGGGACCGGCTACGATCGCGGCGATCCTGAGCAGCCTCCGACTTGGCTTCCAGACGCTGGCCATCGAGCAGCGGTCTGCCGAAGTGTGGCGGCTGCTCGGCGCGGTGAAGACCGAGTTCCAGAAGTTCGGCGAAGTGCTAGCGAAGGTGAAGCGGCAGCTCGACGCGGCGAGCAATACCATTCGCGAGACCGACGTGCGCACCAGCGCGATCAGGCGGAAGCTCAACGCGATCGAGGGGCTGTCGGACGCCGAGGCGGCGCGGATGCTTGGCGCTCCGCCGGATCATGCGTCTCCTGATGACGGTGACGCCGGGCGCGGCGCCGCGGCCGACGGCTAGGGTTCCGGCATGGGCCGTGGGCCACCCCGGTGGGGGCCGTTGCCGCCGTCGTACGCCCGTGCCGGGCATAAGGAACTGATGACGGGGATCGCCACGCCATCGGCGTATGAGGCGCTGCATGAGGCGCTGCATGAGGCCGTGATGTAGGCGGAAGAGGGGCAGCGTGTGCCGAGCTTCGCGGCCGTGGAGTGGATAGAGCGGGTGGGGGTGACCCCGGGGCGCTGGCCCGGCGTCCGCCACTATGGTATTCTGCTCCGATCGGGGGCTGGCCGCGCCTGATGCGCAGCCCGCCTTCCCGACCCGCGGAAGTTGTCGCTCACATCATCCTGGATTCCCTGGGACGCCCGTCCATGCACACAGCACGCATCGCCCGCACGCTCCTGCTCGCCGCCACCGTCCTGACGCCGGGCGCGACCCTCGCCGCGCAGCAGATGGTCACCGAGACGCGGGACCCGAAGCAACAGCAGGACCCCGAGTTCGCCAGACTGTACGCGCAGTGGACGGGTGACGCCAAGTACGGGAGTCCGCTCGTTGACCACCTCCCGAAGGTGGCGGGGATCCCAACGCCCAAGGACGTGCTCGGCTACTATATCGGCGCACCGCGAAAGCTCACCTACTACGCCGACATCCTGCGCTACTACCGCGCGCTGGAGAAGGCCTCGCCGCGCGTGAAGGTCGAAACCATCGGGCGTTCGGACGAGGGCCGCGAGCTGGTGGTCGTCTGGATTTCGTCCGAGGCGAACATCGCGAATCTCGCGCGCAACCGTGCCAACATGGCGAAGCTGGCCGACCCGCGCGGCCTTTCGGACGCGCAGGTGAAGGCGCTCATCGAGGACACGAAGCCGCAGTACCACCTGATGGGCGGACTGCACAGCGGTGAGACGGGGCCGTCGGAAATGCTCATGGAACTGGCCTACCGCCTGGTTGCCGAGACGTCGCCGCTGCTCACGCAGATCCGCAACAACGTCTACGTCTCGATCACGCCTGCGGCGGAGCCAGACGGCCGCGATCGCAACGTTGACTGGTTCTACTACGGGCTGGATGCCGCCGCGAAGGCGGTGGAAGCGGGCACGGTGCCGGCGCCGGCCGCCGCGGGTACCGGGTTTGGCGGCGGGAGGGGCGGCGGCCTCGTTGGCAGCGTTCCGTACTGGGGCAAGTACGTCTCTCACGACAACAATCGCGACATCAACCTCTCGCAGATGTCCATGCGGGCGATCACCGACTGGTACTTCACGGCGCATCCCCCGATCATGCACGACCTGCACGAGTCAATGACGCTCATGTACACCTACAGCGGCGGCCCGCCGCAGAACCCGAATCTCGACCCGATCCTCTTCGCCGAGCTTCCGTTCTTCTCGAACTGGGAGATGGCGCAGATGACGAAGTGGGGGATGCCGGGCGTGTACACCCATGCCTTCATGGACGGCTGGTCGCCCGGCTACCTCGGTTCGGTGGCGTACAACCACAATGGTCTCATGAAGATGTACGAGACGCAGAGCGGCGTGGACATTGCGGTCACTGCGGCCGACAGCGCGATCGTCGCGGCGCTCACGGGCCGCGGTGGGGCGCCAGGCGGCGGCGGGGCTGCTGCACCGGGCGGGGGGCGCGGCGGCGCGGCCGGGGCCGCTGCTGCAGGAGGCGCCGGCGGACGCGGAGCGGGTGCGGCTGCTGGCGGGCGCGGAGCCGGTCCCGGTGGTGGCCGCGGGGGCGCGGCTGCTGCGGGGGCTCCGGGCGCCGGCCGTGGCGGAGCGGCGCCGCCGGAGTTCATGGGCCGCGGGGGGCCTGCCGTGCCGACGGGACGCGGGGGCGGGCAGCCGCGCGAGTGGTACCGCGGCCTTCCCGTGCCGCCGAACGCGGTGCAGAACTTCACGCGCCGCGACAACACGAACTACATGCAGACGGGTGTCCTTTCGGCGCTCCAGCTCACGTCAATGTTTCCGAACCTCGTGCTCGAGAACTTCTACGTGAAGACAAGGAACTCGATGAACGAGGGCCGCGCCAAGGCGCCGTATGCCTACGTATTCCCGGTGCAGCGCGAGATGACGAAGGTGGCCACGCTCGTGAACGTCCTGCGCGCCCAGGGCATCGAGGTCGGCACGCTCAACGCGGCCGTCACGGTTGACAGCGTCACGTTCCCCGCGGGTTCATACCTGGTGAAGCTCGATCAGCCGTACGGGCGCCTCGCGAGGAACCTTCTCGAGAAGCAGGATTACCCCGACCCCGCTCTCACGACGTACGACGACTCCGGCTGGTCAATGGAGTTCGCGTTCAACGTTGACATGAAGCCGGTAAACAACACCACGATCCTCGCGGCCGCGGTGACTCCGGTCAAGACCGCCGTGGTGCACGGCACGGTCGCGGGCAGCGGCACGACGATGGCCGTCGCGCACCTCGGCTCGAACAACATGATCTCGCTCCGTTACCGGCTGAAGAACGTGCCCATGAAGGTCGCCGAGCAGCCGTTTACCTCGGGTGGCGTAACGTTCCCCGCCGGGTCGTTCGTATTCACCGGCTCGGCCGCCGACCTTCAGGCCGCGCGCGCCGCGGTTGACTCGCTCGGCCTCACCGCGGCGTTGCTGCCGTCGGCGCCGTCGGTTCCGACGCACGACGCCGACGTTCCGCGCATTGCGCTCTACTCCCAGTGGAGCGGAACGCAGGAACTGGGGTGGTACCGGCACGCATTCGACCAGTTCGCGATTCCGTACGATCTGGTGTTCAAGGAGCGCATCCAGAAGGGCAACCTCAAGGCCGACTACGACGTGATCGTCATGGCGGCGCAGAACGTGAACCGGAACGCCGTGCTGGCGCCGCCGGCTGCGCGGCCGCAGCCATACCAGAAGAGCGACAAGTACAAGGTCCTCGGCGCGTACGGTGAGACGTCGGACATGAGCGGTGGCTTCGGCGAGGCCGGTGTCGCGGCGATCGAGAAGTTCCTCGACGATGGCGGCACTCTTATCACCACGCTTAACGCGGTCTCATTCCCGATCGAGTTCGGGCTCGCGCGCAGCGTGAGCACCGAGGCGCCGCAGGGAGTGACAGCGCAGAAGCCGCTGGTGGAGGCGCAGGTGAACCGCCCCGACCACCCGGTGTTCTACGGCTTCGACAAGAAGACGTTCCCGGTGAAGTTCGGCCAGGGGCAGCAGGTGTTCCGCGTTGGCGTTGCCGACCAGCAGAACGTGCTGGCGTCGTTCGTGGGCGGCGACTCGGCCGTGCTCAGCGGGCTGATGACCGGTGCCGACAACATCGCCGGGCGGGCGTTTGCGATGGACATCCCAAGTGCGCACAACGGCAAGGGGCGTGTGCTGATGTTCGCCAACAATCCCGTGTACCGGTGGCAGAATCACGGCGAGTTCAACTTGCTGTTCAACTCGATCGTGAACTGGAACGACGTGCCGGCTCCCACTGCCTCGCAACGCCCGACGCCGTAGGCGCCGGGCGGGCAACTGGAGGCTCTGAGTCCAGCTCATCATCCACCTGCATTCCGTCTCGGCGTGCACGGCCACGACCGCATCCGACGGGATCGCGCCAGACTACAGCGCGGCGAGCGCCGTGCGCCCGGACGGATCTCCGCGTCGGCCGCCGCCCCGGCGGAGATCCATCCGCCATCGGTGGCACCGTCCAGCGGCTTGCCATGCAGGCGCCTCGTGGCGCAGAATAGGTAGCGTCTGCTCGCCCCCAGAACCGGGTCTGCTCCCCTGTGGACTCTGCGAACCACCTTCCCCAGGTTCCACCGATGACGCCTCACCTTTGCCACGCCCGGCGCCTCCTCGGCGGCGCGCTGTGGCTTGCCGCGGCTTGGGCAGCGCACCTCGGCGCCCAGCCTGCGCCCAATGCGTCCGACGTTACCGGCCGCGTGCTCACGGTGACGGGGCCAGTCGCTCCGGAGGCGCTTGGCCGCACGCTGATGCACGAGCACATCCTCGCCAACTTCACGATCCCGAACGACGAGGCGGAGCGTTGGAAGGCGTCGGGCTGGACGAAGCCCCTGGGCGCGACGGACGTCCGGCTCTACAACGCTCCCGTCACGCTCGACATCCTGTCGGCGCTTGCGCTGGGCGCGATGAACCGCGACAACATGCTGCTCGCCGACGAGGCCGTGCAGGCGCGCGAGGTCGCGGAGTACAAGAAGCTTGGCGGCGGCACGATCGTTGACGTCACGGCAAGCGACGTCGGGCGTCAGCCGGAGTCGTTGCGACGAATCGCGCAGGGTTCCGGGCTGAACATAGTTGCAGCCACTGGCTGGTACGGCCGCGCATGGTACCCGGCCGACATGGCCGAGCGGAGCATCGAGCAGCTCGCAGACGAGATGGTGCGCGAGATCGCGGGCGGCATCGGCGGCACCGGAGTCCGTGCGGGAATCATCGGCTCGATTGGAATCACCGACCCGTCGAACCCACTGGAAGACAAGGTCCTCAGGGCCGCAGGACGGGCAAGCCGGCTGACCGGCGCCCCTCTTTCCGTGGCGGTGCGGGGGCGCGACCATGCCCGCGTTCTCGATGCGCTCGCCGCCGAGGGCGCCGACGTTCATCGCGTAATTCTCGGCCACGCCGACTTCTTCGCGGAGGACGTTGCGTACCTCAAGCCGCTTCTTGATCGCGGCGCGTCGGTGGAGTTCGACCTGATCGGCCGCCCGCCAATGGTAACGCGGCCGTGGCCGATTGACTCGAGGGTCGCCAAGGCGATCGTTGACCTCGTACGTGAGGGCTATGCCGACCGCGTACTCATGTCGCAGGGTGTGGACGCAAAGGCGGGCCTCCGGGCGTACGGAGGCACTGGGTATGCGTTCATCGAGCAATCGTTCGTCCCGTTCATGAAGCGCCAGGGACTTAGCGATGCCGACGTGAATGCGATTCTCGTCGGGAACCCAAGGCGGCTGCTCGCATTCGCCGCGCCGCGATGAGACTGATTCCGCACGCCTTCCGGAGACCGAGATGACTGCTGTTAATGCGCCCGCCCGGGCAATCGGCGCAGTGGCCGCGATCGCTGTGCTCGCCGCAACGCTCGCGCGGCCGGTCGCGGCGCAGGCTGTGCCGCTGCCCGGCACGGGACTCGATGTTGCCCGTGCTGCGTCGGTACAACGTCAGGTGCCGAACCTTGCGGGGAAAGTGCTCACAGTGCTCGGTCCCGTGGATCCATCCACGATCGGGCCCACGCTGATGCACGAGCACATCTTCATCAACTTCCAGAGCCCGCGGCCACGGCCGCAGCGCGGGAACGTGTCGGGCCCGTTCGAGGACCCGCTCACGCTCGACAACGCCTACGCCGTACGCTACGGCCGCGGCGGCGCGCGGGGCACCGACTTCCTTGGCAACTTCGACGTGATGTACAAGGAAGTGATGGACTACAAGACGTTTGGTGGCCAGGCAATCGTGGACGTCTCGAGCATCGGGCTCGGCCGCGATCCTATGGGGCTCGTCAGGATGGCGAACGCAACCGGCCTTTCGATCGTGATGGGCGCGAGCTGGTACACCAAGCAGTACCACCCGCTCGACATGGATCAGCGGACGGTGGAGCAGCTCACGGACGAGATCGTGCGAGACGTCACCGTTGGCGTGCAGGGAACCACCGTCCGCTCAGGGATCATCGGCGAGATTGGCATTGACGGCGGGCCGCTCACCCCTAACGAGCTGAAGGTGATCCGCGCGAGCGCCCGCGCCGGCCGCATCACGGGCGCGCCCATCACGTTTCACGCGGGCGGCGTGAACGAAGAGCGCCTGACGACGATCGGGACGTCGCTCTCCGAGGGCATCGCACCGCAGCAGATCATCATGGGGCATAGCGGCGCGCTCACGCCCAACATGCCGCTCCTCAGGCGGATGTTCGAGAAGGGGGTTTACATCCAGATAGACTGGCTTGGCGTCGCCACCGGCCCGGACGGCATCCTTGGCAACCGGAGCGACCGCACGATCGCAAGCGCGATCGTCGAGATGATCCGGTGGGGCTACGCCGACCGCATCCTGCTGAGCCACGACATCTGCACCAAGCCGCAACTCAAGGAGTACGGCGGCACCGGATTCTCGTACATACTCGAGTACTTCGTGCCCGAGCTGCGGCGGCAGGGGGTGAGCGAGGAGAATGTCCGCAAGATCGTCATTGAAAACCCCCGAAGGGCGCTCACTTTCCGGGCGCCGAAGCCGTAGCGGCCCGCGCTGCGACCCGGGTAGCGCACACGCAGTCGAAGCTGTACCCCCACATCCGGAGACACGATCAATGAAGCGTGCACTGGTTCTCGCGTGCGGCCTTCTGGTGCTGCCCGTTGCGGCCGCTTACGCGCAGCTTCCCGTCGAACTGGCGCGCGATCAGCAGGCGCTCGTCGCCAGCAAGGATCCAGCGCTCGCGGCGAACAAGCGTCTCGTTTACGACTACTGGCGCGAGGTCCTGCAGACACACGACACAAGCCGCGCCGCGCACTATATGGCCGCGGACTTCATCGAGCACAACCCGGTCGTGCCCACCGGGCTCAAGGGCTTCACCGGCTTTCTCGGCAAGCTCGAGCGACGCGCCCTCAAGCCGACGGTAGACAACCTCGTCTCGATCGTGGCCGAGGGTAACCTGGTGGTGCTCGCGTTCCGGGAGGAGCTGAAGGATCCGAAGAAGCCGGGCTCGAAGTACACGACGACCTGGTTCGACATGTTCCGCGTGTCGAATGGAAAGATCGTCGAGCACTGGGACTATGGGACGAAGTGAACCGCGTCAACGGGGAATGATTGGCAGGACGATGTGCGATGGATACTGCGCGGAATGATGGATCACCTGCGTGGCCTTCTCCATGCGGGTGCCTGTCGCCGGATCCTCGCCTGTGTTCAGGTTGCGGTCGAAGCGGGGGAAGTTGCTGCTCGAGACCTCAAGCCGGATCTTGTGCCCAGGCAGGAAGACGTTGCTCGTAGCCCACATGTCAATCGTATACTCGACCACCTTTCCGGGCTCGACGAGCTTCGCGGACTTGCCGATCGTCCCGTTGTAGCGCGCGCGGATAATGCCGTCCTGGAGATTCTGGGCGTAGCCGTCGGGGTGGACGTCCACGAGCTTGACCGTCCAGTCGGTATCCTTGGCCGACGTGGCCGCGTAGAGCGTCATCTTGAGGGGCCCGGTGACTTCCACGGCCTCGCTGAGCGCGGGGGTCGTATAGACAAGCACGTCGGGCCGTTCCTCGATCTTGCGCTGGTCGAAGGGGCCGCCGGGCACTGAGCTGCAGCAGGTGTTGCCGCCGCCGGTCGGGACGGGGTCCGCGGGGTCGTACACGTAGGTGTCGGTCGGCGCGCCCGTGGGGGGCGTCGTGCTGAGCAAGCCGTCGCCGTTCGACGAGTTCGCCTTGCCGCCGCCCTGGATGTAGTAGTTGGTGTATTTCGTGCGGGCGAGCGGCCATTCCTGCTCGTCGCGCCACTTGTTCTCGCCCATCACGAAGATCGTCAC
>JADZCT010000113.1 GCA_020851455.1 Gemmatimonadaceae bacterium
CCCTCCAGGTCCAGGACAGATGCAAGCCACCCTTGTTGTCCACCGCCGCCTGACAATAGGCGTTCCGTTCCCCTTCGCCATCAATGAGTACCTGGTGGAGGCGGCTCCAGGTCCTGGAAGCGCAATCGTATCGGTTGATCACGAGATTGCCGTTTCCGGAACTGCCATCCCGGTAGAGGAATATCAAATTCCCATCCGGGAGGCGGTAAAATTCCGGGTAAGAGACCTGGTTTTCCAGATGGCCGGTCATGGCCTGCATGGGTTCGAAATCCAGGGATCCCGGTGCCGAACTCCGGATATAATTCAGCCGGTTGTTGTGGTGATCCCAGGCGAGGTGCAGATATCCCTGGCCATCGAGTTGAATGCTGATGCAATTGTGTGCGTCCCCTGCCCTGCCTTTATAATTCAGTCGTTTCCATTCCCAGGACCGGGATCCAGGGGACCTCCGGCCAACAACTACCGTCCCCGTGGTATCATAAAAGGAGGTAAACTGGTATTGGGCATTGCTCGTGAGGGAATGTTTACGGAAAATGACCGCGTTTACGGAATTGGCCGACCAGGCTGCGGGATAAAGGGTGTCGATCCTTACCTGGCCTGATGAAAAGCCAGGAATCAGGAAAATGATCGCCCGTATACCGCAAGAAAACGCCTTAAGAATCCATCGCCAAACAGGTATTTTCATTTTAATCGGCTTCATTTTACTTGTCCACCGAAAAATACTAAATTTGCCCTTCCAAAATTTGGCCCATGGTCCGGTGAGGTGGATGAGTGGCTGAAATCAACGGTTTGCTAAACCGTCGTACGGGCTTAAACCTGTACCGAGGGTTCGAATCCCTCCCTCACCGCTTCTTTCTCCTCCTTTGGTTTTACTTTCCTCCGGCTTACCAGGAAATAAGAGAGCCGCGAACCGCAAGGTAGCCCGCATAAACCCTATTCAACAGGGGCCTGTACCGCCCGCAATTGACCGTATTAAGGACTGATCCAAAAAAAAAGAGCCGTTACCGGTAAAGCAACGGCTCCTGATTCTATTCTTAATAAATTGTAATTACTGGTGATAGGTGATGAGGGCTATCCGGCGGTATTTCCCCAGCAGGCCATCATCCACAAAATGAACCATACCTCCGTTAAGGATCACTTTTTCGATTACGTCGTCCACGGCATCTTCCATCGGAAAAGGGACGTGGTCCAGGCCAATAGTTATAATTTCTTCATCGACAGCCCCTTGCGCGGCAGGCTTCCGGTAATTTTTTTCAACTACCA
>JADZCT010000035.1 GCA_020851455.1 Gemmatimonadaceae bacterium
CATCACGAAGTACAACACGCGGCGGCCGCATGACAGCCTTGGCGGCGTGCCCCCGCTCACCTTCTTGCCGAGGCATCACGGGCCCGACGAGTCTAGTCTCCCACTGTCTGCTTGACGGGTGAGCTTACGGTCCGACGCCAGATCGCCCTGCTGCGCTTCGAGCGCACGCGGCGTGCCTTGCTGCCGCTGGCGGAAGCCCAGGGGATTTTCACCGACGAGGACGTGTTCCGCATCGTGTCGTGAGGACTTTCCTTGACACGAACGTGCTCGTGAGCGCCTACACGGCGCGTGGGACTTGCGCTGACTTGGTGCGCCACATTCTTGCGGAACACGAACTCCTGACCGGCGAAGTCAATCTTGCAGAACTGGCGCGGGTGTTGAAGGACCTATTTCACGCACCGGCTGTGCAGCTGGCGAACGTCGACGCGGAGCTTCGCGAGCAAACGATCGTGCCGAAGCCAGCCGCCTCGACGTCGGTTCCCGTCCGCGACCCAGACGATGGCTGGGTGTTGGCGTCAGCCGTAGCAGGGGGAGCCGAGCTATTGGTGACTGGGGACGGCGATCTGTTGGCGGTCGCGGAGCAGTCGCCCGTACCGATTGTCAGCCCGCGGGGCTGCTGGGAGCGACTCAGGGGGTAGCGTGATGAACAGCCGGGGAGATAGCCGACAAGACGTCCGGGGACATGATCAACACTTGTCCTTGAGGGAAGGTGCCCCGGTGATACGGTGGGTGCGCTCGTCGAA
Organism: Gemmatimonadaceae bacterium; assembly: GCA_020851455.1. Taxonomy (GTDB): domain Bacteria; phylum Gemmatimonadota; class Gemmatimonadetes; order Gemmatimonadales; family Gemmatimonadaceae; genus Fen-1231. Next base: position 744 of record JADZCT010000035.1, read on the forward strand.
GCGACGGAGCAGCGTGGTGTAGTACACGATGTTCCAGATGCAGTGCTGCACTTCTTCGAACGCGACGTGCTCGCCGTTGAGGGCCTGACTCGGGAAGTACTGCCCCGAATGTAGCAGGAACGTGCCGCAGTTGCTGACGCGCCGTACCTCGACGTGGCCCGGGTACTCGCGTGGCGCGATGCGCTCGGGAAACGCCCGCGGCGACGGCGTCCGTCGAGAGGCCGGCGTGGCGTCGTCAAGTGCCTCGTGCGGCCGCAGCGTGCTGGTAGGTGTGCTGATGAGACTCGTTGAACGGGTGCTGTTGCCGGTTGAGGCTGGCCCCCGGCGGCTTCGCCGCCCGGGCCTTCAGGGTCTTGTGCAAGCGCTCGTGCCCGCCGTTCTCCTGCGGGCTGCCCGACGTGACGCGCTGATGCGTGATCCCGAGTTGGAGCCACCACACGTTGAGTCCGCTCAGGCCGCGGATGCCCGTGGAGGCGAAGGGCGACCCGTTGTCGCTGCGAATCGCCTCGGGCAGGCCGTGGGTGCGAAAGAGCAGCCGCAGCTGCGGTTTGACGCCGCTGCCGCGCACGTCGAGCAACCCGTGGCAGCAGAGCAGATACCGGCTGTGGTGGTTGATCACGGTGAGCGGGTACCAGTAGATCCCGTTCCGGGTGCGGAACTGGCCCTTGAAGTCAATCGTCCACACCTGGTTCGGGGCCGACGTGCGGAGCGCCACGGCGCCGGAATGTTTCCACCGCGTCCGACTCCGCCGTTTCCGCACGCGATCGTGGCGAGCGAGAATGCCGAAGACCGCACTCCGCGCCGGCCAGGCGCGCTTGGGGTCCCGCGTATGCAGGCGCTTCAAGATCTTCCGCGCGTCCCAGCCGTAGCGGGTGTGCTCCTCGAGAATCAGCGCGACGACCTCGGCGGGCGTCTCCGTCGGCGAGGATCGCTGCGCCCGGCTCCGCTCCAGGAGCCCGGCCACACCCCTCCTGGTCGAAGCGGTGGAGCCACTTGTAGCCGGTGTTGCGACTGATGCCGTACCGGTCGCACAGCTCGGTCATCGTCCAGTGGCCACTGGCGAGGTCCTGCGCAAAATGGTGACGTTCAAGCATGGGGTTGGTCTCCTGCCAGGGCATCGACTCCTCCTCGGACGTGCAGTCGAAGAAGTGTCACCCATGTCCCCGGGTTGTACCACCCGCGCTCTACCAAAGCGGGTCGAGTCCAACTCCAGTTTCACTCTGAATCGCCCGTTTTCCCTTCGCTGTGCTACACTATAGACCCATATGACACGAGGCGACGAATTTCCCAGACACGGCTCCGTCGAAGCCCACGCCACCGGCGGAGTGGGAGTGGTTACCTTCGGCCACCCGAAGGGCAACTCCCTGCCCGGCGTGCTCCTTCGCGAGCTCGCGGCCGCCTTTACCGACCTTGGCTCCCGGCCGCATGTGAAGGTGATCTCCCTCCGTAGCGTCCACGACGGCCCGTTCTGCGCCGGTGCGTCGTTCGACGAACTCGCCGCCATCAGGACCGAGGCCGAAGGCAAGGAGTTCTTCCTCGGGTTCGCCCACGTGATCCTCGCGATGATCAGGTGCCCCAAGCCAATCGTCACCCGCGTGCAAGGGAAGGTCGTGGGAGGCGGCGTTGGACTGGTCGCTGCGTCGGACTACGTGCTTGCCACAGAACATTCTGGCGTGCGGCTGAGCGAACTGGCGGTCGGCATCGGGCCATTCGTCGTCGGCCCGGTGGTCGAAAGGAAGGTGGGTCCTGGCGCGTTTGGCGCGATGGCCCTCGATGCGGACTGGCGCAGCGCGCGCTGGGCGCTCGATGCGGGGCTTTACTCGCAGGTTCACGACACAGTACCCGCGCTCAACTCGGCGTACGAGGGTTTCGTCGCGCATCTGGCCGCCGCCAGCAGCGACGCCACCGCCGAGATCAAGCGCGTGCTCTGGTCCGGCACAGGCGACTGGGACGATCTGCTCGACGCCCGCGCCGCGCTCAGCGGCCGGCTCGTGCTCTCGCCTCAGACGCGCGCGGCAATCGCGGCGTTCAAGTCCGGGGAGTAGCGCTCTGCGTTCCTACGTGGGCAGCGGCTTTGACGCGCGCGCCGGCACGAGCCGCTCCATTCCGGCGCCCAGGGGAATGGTCGCGAGGACGACGATCGCCGCCGTAATGAACGGGACGCCGTGGCCCAGGTGGTCATAGGCGAACCCGCCGAAAAGCGGGCCCAGCACACGACCCGCACCGCCGAAGGTTTGCTGCACTCCCATGTACAGCCCACGCTCGTGCTTGGGCACCACGCGCGAGAGCAGCCCCGTCACGCAGGGGAAGGTGAATGCCGTGCCGAGCGGTACCAGCGCCACGGCGATGGCGAGCGTCGGGATGTTGGGCGCGATCGCCATCCCGGCGAGCCCGAGCGCGAGAAGCACCATGCCGTGCCGCGAGAGCCGCGCCTCGCCGAACCTGTCCACCATCTTCCCGAGAATCAACGCGCGCGTCACGAACGAGATCGCCCCTACGTACGTGAAGAAGATCCCGATCGTCTTCTCGGTCACGGCGAACTTCCAGCCGAGAAACAGCGCGAGCGTCGTGTTCATCATCTGATAGGAGCCCATCGTGATCCCATAGATCCAGATGAGTCGCGACGCGGGTTCGCGCGAGTGCGACACTACCCGTCGCAACGCCTCCGGTGACTTCCGCGGCGCCGGGCGGTTCGTGCTGTCCGTTCCGGCAAGCTCGTTCGACTCGGCGAGGTACTTCCACGCGAACACCATGTTGATCAGGGCGATCACTGCCGCGGCGATGCCCGGACCCCACACGCCCAGGTTCATTGCCGCCGAGCCGATCACCGGACCGATTGCGACGCCGGCGTTGGTTGCCGCCGAAAGCCAGCCAAGCGCCTTCGCCCTGTCTTCCGGCTTGGTGGCGTCTGCTACGTACGCCTGAACTACGCTCACCGTGCCGCCGCCCGCGCCCTGTACGATCCGGCAGAGGAACAGGAGCTCGAGCGAGTCGGCAAAGGCAAAGATCACGAACGCCACCGCCGACGCGCCAAGCCCTACCATCAGTGCCGGACGCCGCCCGAACCGGTCGGAGAATCTGCCCCAGTAGGGCGCCGCGATGAGCTGCGCGATCGCGTAGCTCATCACGAGCAGCGAGACCGCCGCCCCCGCGCCGCCAAGCCCCATCGCGTTGAACGCCGTCCACACGGGGCCGTGCCCAAGAACACGCTCGGCGTAGAATGGCACGAGCGGGAACACGATGAGATTTCCCATCATGTCCACGAACGCCGTCGCCATCAGGACGACCAGCCGACCCACGTCTATGAGATCCTGGTTGAAGTTGTCGGCGTAATCGCGCCATCGGCCCCGCTCGCGTCTGTGGCGGAGCCGTGGGGTGTTTCCCGATAACGGATTCTAGTCGGCTGAGCGTCCAAGTGCTGCTGGCGGCACGCTCCTGCCCACCACTCCAGCCACGGCAATGATGGTCAGGACGTACGGAATCATCGCAACGAACTGGGAGGGAATGAGTTGCGCTGCCTGCAGGCGGATCTGGAATGTCTCGGCGGCTGCAAACAGCAGGCAGGCGAACCCTGCACGGACGGGATCCCAGCGGCCGAAGATCACAGCGGCAAGAGCGATGAACCCGCGGCCCGCCGTCATCGAATCGGTGAACTGGTGCTGGTCCAGCGCCAGGAACGACCCGCCCAGCGCCGCAAGGGCGCCCGACGCCAGCACCGCCACGTAGCGGATCCGGTTCACCGGCACGCCTACGCTTGTGGCCGCGTCGGGGTGCTCGCCGACCGCCCGCACGCGCAACCCGAAAGTGGTGCGATGCACGACGAACGCCAGCACCGGGATCGCCGCCACGCCCAGCCAGACGAGCGGATTGGAGACGAGCGCCAGCCACACTCCCGCGTTCTCGCCGCCGAACCCGGGGACCCGAGGCGAGTTCGAGCTCGACTTGAACGCAAGTTGAAGGAAGAACCGCGTGATTCCCACCGCGAACAGGTTGATCGCCACGCCGGTCACCACCTGGTCGGCGCGGAACCGGATCGTTCCAATCGCGTGGATCCCGGCGAGTACGAGCCCGCCGCCCACGCCGCACATGAGCGCGAGCCACGCGCTGTTGGTGTAGTACGCGCCAATCGCGGCCGTGAACGCTCCGCCGAGCATGTACCCTTCGAGCGAGAGACTTACTATCCCTGAGCGCTCGGCCAGCGCGCCGCCGCCGGCCGCGAACAGGTAAGGAACCGCGATTCGCAGCGTCTGGGCGAGGAAGAGCAGCAGGGCCATCAGCCGACGCTCCCCGGTGTGGTCGCTGCGCCCGCGTTACCCGGCGGGGTGGGATCCGTCTTCCCGATCCTCCTGCCCGCCGCCTGCCGTACGGTGCGCCTCACTTCCGGCACCGATGCCGCTACCGCGAGGATCACCACACCCTGCAGCACCTCAACCATCTGCTTCGGGACCATCGCGTTGATCGCCAGCCCGCCTTGCGACAGCGTGGCGAAGAAGAGCGCTGCGACCAGCACGCCCACTGGATGGTTCCGGCCTACAAGCGCAACGGCGATTCCCAGGAACCCCGCGCCACCGGCAAAGCCGTCCTCATAGTAGCCCTTGTAGCCGAGCACGAAGTTGATTCCGCCCAACCCTGCCAGCGCGCCCGAAACCGTGAGCGCGCGCACCAGCGTGCGTGGCAGGTCCACGCCGCCGTATTCGGCGGCGCCCGGCTGCAACCCCACCGCGCGCAGCTCGAAGCCCGCGCGCGTGCGGAAGAGGTACCACCAGGCGCCCGCCACGATTGCCAGCACGATGAGCAGCGACCAGTTGGCCGCGGATCCGTGGAAGGCCGCGAACGCGGAGGAGAGGCGGGGTAGGGCGCCGGCCTGGATCGTGGGAGTGTGGAGCGTCTCGGGCACGTGCAACCTTGCCGCTACGATGTAGTTCAGCAGCGCCAGCACGATGAAGTTCATCATGATCGTCACGATCACTTCGTGCGCTCCGAACTTCGCGCGAAGTACGCCAGGCACGGCGCCCGCGCCCGCGCCGGCAATTGCCGCTGCTGCGACACACCCCGCGACTGCGAAGATCCACGGCGTGCTCGCAGGCAGCGCCATGCCCACGAGCGCGGCGCCAAAGCCGCCGGCGGCGAGTTGGCTCTCTGCGCCAATGTTGAACAGCCCGGCCCGGAGTCCTATCGCCACCGCAAGCCCTGTGCAGGTGAGCGTCGTTGCCTTGTACAGCACCTGCCCGATGCCGTACGCGTTGCCCCAGGTTCCCTCGGCCAGCGTGCGCCATACCGCGCCCGGAGCTTCACCGTAGGCAAGAATGAGGAGGTCGCCCGCGACCAGGATGATTCCCAGCGCGACGATTGGTGGCAGTACCGACTCAGCGAACGCCGTGCGGCGCATCACGCCACCTCCCGGCGCGCGCCGGTCATGTACGGACCGAGTACGTCCTCGTTTGCCCCGCTCCGCGGGAGCGTAACCACGAGCCGGCCGCCGTACATCACCGCCACGCGATCTGAGAGGTCGAGCACCTCCCGCAACTCGGCGGATACGAGAAGGATTGCCTTGCCTGCGTCGCGCGCCCTGCGCAGGGCGTCGTGGATGAACTCGATCGCGCCCACGTCCACGCCGCGCGTGGGCTGCGCGGCGATGAGCGCCGCGAAGTCGCGTGAGAGCTCACGCGCGATCACCACCTTCTGCTGGTTCCCGCCGGAGAGGGCGCGCACGGCAAGCGACGGATTGGCGGGCCGGATATCGAACTCCGCGATCTGCTTCGCGGCGTTGGCCTCGATTGCCGCGCGGTCGAGTGACGCACCCTTCACGTACCGGTGCTGCAATCCCAGGATGAGGTTGTCGGCCACGGAATACTCGAGGATGAGCCCGCGGTTGTGCCGGTCCTCGGGTATGTGCGACAGACCCGCGTCGCCGCGCGCGCGCACCGAGGCGCCGGTTACGTCGCGGCCTCCGATGGCGATCGAGCCGGCCGTCACGGGCCGAAGCCCGGCCATGGCCTCGAGGAGCTCGGTCTGACCGTTCCCCTCTACGCCAGCGATTCCGAGTATCTCGCCCGGCGCGATCGAGAACGAGATGTCGTTCACCGCCTTCTCGACCCGCGCTCCGCGTACCATGAGGTTGTGCACCGCCAACCCTTCGCCCGCGGGCTTCGCCGCCGCGGCGCCGGCACTGGCTGGCGCGCCGCCACCAAGCCGCACGTCGCGCCCTACCATTGCGCGCGCAATTCCTTCCGGGGTCGTCTCGGAGGTCGCCATCCGCGCGACCGTCTCTCCGTGTCGCATAACCGTGATGCGCTCCGTCACGTTCATCACTTCGTCCAGCTTGTGCGTGATGAGGACGATAGTCGTCCCCGCGACGCGCACGCGGCGCAGCACGCCCCAGAGTTCCGCGACTTCCGGCGGCGACAGCACTGCGGTGGGTTCGTCGAGGAGCAGGATCCGCGCGCCGCGGTACAGCGTCTTGAGGATCTCGACGCGCTGCGCCTCGCCCACCGAGAGGTCCGCGACGAGCCGCTCGGGGTGCACCACGAGCCCGCTCTGCTTCGAGAGTTCCTCGACGTCGCGCACCGCCCGCGCGCGGTCGAACGTGCCAACGCTAACGGGCTCCCGGCCGAGCACCACGTTCTCCGCAACGGTGAGTGTCGGCACCAGCATGAAGTGCTGGTGCACCATTCCCACGCCCGCTGCGATCGCCTGAGCGGTCGTCCATCCGGTGACGTCGCGCCCGCCCACTTCGACGCGTCCGGCGTCCGCCGGCTGCATTCCGCTCAGGATCTTCATGAGCGTTGACTTGCCAGCGCCGTTCTCTCCTACGAGCGCGTGGATCTCGCCCTGCGCGACTTCGATGCCCGCGTCGCGGTTCGCGAGCACCGCGCCAAAGCGCTTGACGATGCCCGTCATGCGCACGGCGGGCACTGGCGTCCGGGCCGGGGCCGTCACCGCGCGCTCGGCACCTTGATGCGCCCCGCGATGATCTCGGCCTTGAGCTGCTCGATCCGTGCGCGGACCGAGTCCGGGATCATGGCTTTGTTGTGCTCGTCGTACACGTAGCCCACGCCGTCCTCCGCGAGGCCGAACTCGTATATCCCGCCCGTAAACCGGTGTTCCTTCACGCGCGCGATCACGTCGAACACGGCGTTGTCAACGCGCTTTACCATCGAAGTAAGCACGTAGCCCGGCGCTTCATTGTACTGGTCGGCGTCAACGCCAATCGCGAGCTTGTTCATCGTACGCGCCGCCTCGAACACGCCAAGCCCGGTCGAGCCCGACGCGTGATAGATCACGTTCACGCCCTGCTGGTATTGCGAGAGCGCGAGTTCCTTCCCGCGCCCGGGGTTTCTGAACGCTTCGGGCGTCACGCCGGCGTACTGCGCGATCACCTGGCAGTCGGGGCAGACCGCCTTCACGCCCGCGGCGTAGCCCGCCTCGAACTTGTGTATGAGGGGCGAGTCCATCCCCCCGATGAATCCTACCTTCCTGGAGTTGCCAACCAGCGCGGCGAGTGCGCCCACGAGGAACGAGCCTTGCTCCTCGCGGAACTTGAGCGCCGCGAGGTTCTTCGGCGGCTGGATCGCGTTGCCCGCCGGATCCACCGCCACCGCGTAATCCACCCCGGCAAACGCCACGTTGGGGTACTCGCCGGCAAGCTGGGTGAGATCGTCGGTGAAGATGAACCCCACGCCAATCACAAGGTTCATCCCCTCGGCGGCCAGCAGGCGGAGCCCTGCCTCGCGGTCGGAACCCTCCCCGGGCTCGACGAATCGTACGTGCGCGCCCAGTTCGCGCTCGGCGCGTTCGGCGCCGTCGTACGCGCCGTCGTTGAACGACTTGTCGCCGCGGCCGCCCAGGTCGAACACTATGCCCACGTTCACACCGTCCGCGCCTGGCTTCGCCACCGCGCCGCCCGGGTGCGCCAGCGAAAGCGCCACGTGCGCGGCCAGGAGCACGCCAAGCAGGATCAGGATGCGTCGCATCGCAGTCTGGTAGATTCGCCCAGCGCCCACCGGACCGCAAGCATCCGCTAGCTTTCGGGCGATGCGCTTCGACATCTTCGCCTTGGTTGGACTGGCCGGACTGGTCGGCTGCGGGTCACCGGGCGACGGCCGCGTTGTTGGCGGCGGCGCCGGCGCTACCAGCATTGCCGTCCCGCGCCCGTCGTTCACGCTCACCGACACCGACGGCAAGCCGTTCGACTTCCGCGCGCGCACCGCCGGCCGGCTCACGTTCCTGATGTTTGGCTACACGCGCTGCCCCGACGTCTGTCCCGTGCAGATGGCCAACCTCGTCACCGCGCTTCACCAGGTGCCGCCGGGCGACCGGATGGGCATTGACGTGATTTTCGTGTCGGTTGACCCCGATCGCGACTCGCTTCCCGTGCTGCGCAAGTGGCTCGATTCCTTCGACCAGTCGGTGATCGGGCTTACCGGCTCGCGCGCGGCACTCGACTCCGCGCAGCGGGCCGTTGGGTTTGCGCCCGCGGTAGTGCAGCCGGCCGCTGCTGGCGCGCCGGACGCAGTCGAGGTGCTGCACGCCGCGCCCGTCATCGCGTTCACCGCCGACGACACGGCCCACGTGATGTTCCCGTTCGGCACGCGGCAGGCGGACTGGGAGCGCGACATTCCGGCGCTGCTCCAGAAGGGGAGTCGCGTTCAGCCGCCTGGCGGCACTGCCGGAGTGGCCGGCGGCGGTGCCGGCGGAATCGCGTTCAGCCGCGTGTACTTCGTTGCCCCCGCGGGCGACACCCCGGCGGCGGTGTTCCTCGTCGCGCACAACACGGGCGCGCAGCCCGACACGATCGTCGCACTCGACGCGGGCGACCTCGGCCCTGCGTCCGTTCACATGACGATGACCGACGAACGCGCCGGCACGACGATGATGCACTCGGTGGGGGGAGTCGCGATTCTCGCGGGCGGCACGCTGCGGTTCGCGCCCGGTGGCTACCACGGGATGGTTGGCCCGCTCCGCCGGCGCGTCGTCCGCGGCGACCGCGTGCAGCTCGTCATCCGCCTCGCGCGCGCGGGTGCCGTAGCCGTGAGCGCAGTGGTAATCAGCTACTCGGACGTGGACACCGCCACGGCGGCGCGCTAGGCGGGGCTCACGCGATGCAATGGTGGTGCGCCGCGACCGGCGAGCAATGGACATGGACGTGGCGCGCCTACCCGGGAATCTGGATCTTCGTGGCCGCGGTTGCGCTTGGCGCGTGGCTTCTTGCGGGGCGTGGCGCATGGAGCCGCGCGGCCGCTGGCGGACGCGCGGCCTTCATCTCGGGGCTCGCCCTGCTCTGGCTCTCGAACGACTGGCCGCTGGGGCCGGTTGCCGCGGGTTATCTTGCATCCGCGCACGCGCTCCAGTTCACCATCGTCTCGATGCTGGCGGCGCCCCTCATCCTCGTTGCGTTGCGAGGGCCGGTCGTGGCCCGCTTTGGCGAGCGGCGCTTTCCCGCGCCGCTGCGAGCGCTGCTGCATCCGCTGTCGGCCGCAATCGCCTTCAACGCGGTTGTAGCCGCCACGCACACCAGCCGCGTCGTTGATGCCCTTATGCCCACCGGGAGCGGTGCGTTCGTCATTGACGCCGCATGGTTTGTGAGCGCGCTTCTGTTCTGGTGGCCAGTCGTCATGCCCGTGCCTGCGCTGCGGTTCTTCGGTGCGCCGATGAAGGTCTTCTACCTCCTGGTTGGCACGCTCTTTCACACCGCCATCGGCATGGTCATGCTCGTGGCGGAGCACCCGCTGTACGGCATCTACGAGCTCGCGCCGCCGATCCTGCCAATGAGTCCGCACACCGACCAGCAGCTTGCCGGCGGAATCATGGAGCTTGGCGTCTTCTTCATCGTGGTGGTTGGCGCGGCGATCGTCTTCTTCCGCTGGATCGAGCGCGACGGCCAGGAGGCCTGACCCCGGTGGAATGCAATCAACTGATGCCGGCTGCGATCAGCTCCCCGCCGGCGGCTCGGTTCCCGTAAGCACGCCGGTCACGGCAAGTACCGCGAGGGCCACGAGCAGTTCCGCGGCGAGCGTCCTCCCGACGGGCTGTCCCGCCGATGCCCGCTGCTCGCCCGATCGGAGGTGATACGCGCCCAGCGCCAGGATCACCGCGACGAGCGCCAGCTTCACGCCGAGCGTTGCGCCCCACCCGGAGTGAACGAGCGCGGGAAGGTTCGGTGAGCGGCGGAGCGTGCTGCCTGCTCCGCTCAGCACCACCAGTGCCACGCTCGCCATTGCCACCTTGTGAAACGCCCGGATGAGCGTTGCCGTCAACGCCGCGTTGCCTGCGCGCGCGAAGAGCGCTAGCGGGAGCAGCGCGCCTATCCACGCGGACGCGCCGGCGACGTGAAGCGCGTCGGCGGCCATTGACTGCGCGCGGTGTGCTTCGTCGGCGATTGGGTGTCCCATCGCCCCGGGCGCTACAGCCAGGCCAACGGCCGCAACCGCGGCTGTGAGCCAGCCAGCCCGGTCGCGCGATCGCGCCACGGAGAACGCCACCACGGCGAGGAGGGCGGCCGCGGCCTGTGCGATTGCGCCGCGCCCCCAGTCGGTGCCAAGCACACGGGGGATGAGTCCCCACGTGTCACCCGGGTCCATCGCGAGGCCGCTCGCCTGCACCCACACGCGCACCGGCGCGGCGAGGAGCACCAGCAGCGCGCCCATGCGGCCCAATCGGGCAACCGGCTCGCTTGCGGCGCTGCCAAACGCCGCGCGCGGAGCGACAAGAACCCTGAACGCCACTGCTCCGATCGCCACCATCGTGCCGGTGAGCGCGATGGCCCGGAGTCCCGCCGTGGCCGTGCCGCCCGCGAACTCGAACGGGTCGCTCAATGCCCCGTCTTCACGGTGAACGCGAACTCGCCCTTCACCGGATGGCCGTCGCTGGAGGCCACGACCCAGTTCACGCGGTACTTGCCAGAGACGAGCGGAGCGGGCAGCGGCGCCTTCACCGGCGCGTTGTCGCCGGTACCGTCGTACGAGAGCGGACCGGTCTTCACGGCTGCGCCGGCCGGACCTGTTACCTTCACGCTGCTCACGCCGAGCTCAACGCGCTCGCTGAACCAGAGCCGGATCGCCAGGGGCGAAGCGGCGACCGTGCCGTCGGCGATCGGTTCGCTCTTGAGAAGGCGCGCATGGAATCGCGCCGGCGGGGAGGCGGCAATGGCCACGGCGCACACGCTGGCCGCGAGCGCCGCACGAATCGCGAATGCAGGCATCGTTCGGGAGAGGGATATGAGGCGGAACTTCCGAACACTGGCCACGGCCGGGGGTAAATTCAACTCCATGACCGCGAAAGCCACCACCCGCGCCGCTGCGCTCCAAGGCGAGATCCGGCAGCTTGCCAGCGCACGGAACGCTGTGATCCTCGCGCACAACTATCAGCGTCCCGAAGTGCAGGATGTCGCTGATTACGTGGGCGACTCCCTGGGACTGTCGCGTGAGGCCGCCGGGACCGACGCCGACATCATCGTCTTCTGCGGCGTGCACTTCATGGCTGAGACTGCCGCCATTCTCGCGGCTGCAAAGACCGTCCTCCTGCCCGATCCCGCCGCCGGCTGCTCGCTGGCAGCCACCATTGACGCCTCACAACTCCGCAAATGGAAGGCAGCGCACCCGGGCGCTGTCGTCGTCTCCTACGTCAACACGTCTGCGGAGGTGAAGGCAGAGAGCGATTTCTGCTGCACTTCGGGCAACGCGGTTGACGTCGTCAATACGATCCCTCCCGACCGGGAGATCCTCTTCCTGCCCGATATGTTCCTCGGCGCGCACGTCCGCCGTGTTACCGGGCGCACGAACATGCGTGTTTGGATGGGCGAGTGCCACGTACACGCTGGCATCGCGCCGGAGGATATCCGGGCGCAGCGCGCCCGGCATCCGGGTGCGGAGTTTCTGGTCCACCCGGAGTGCGGTTGCACGACGAGCGTGGTGGAGGCGGTGTCTGCGGGCGACGTTGACCCTGAGGGCGTGCACATCCTCTCCACCGAGGGGATGATGAAGCACCCGGCGACGTCGCGCGCAAGGGAGTTCGTGGTCGCTACTGAAGTCGGGATAATAGACCGTCTCGCGCGAGCGCACCCGGACAAGCGGTTTCACGCGGCCAACGACCGTGCTCTATGCCCGTACATGAAGCTCACGACACTCGAGAAGGTCGCTGCGTCGCTGAAGAACCTGCAATACCGTGTTGATGTGCCCGCTGAGGTCGCTGCGCGCGCGCGTCTGGCGATCGAGCGGATGGTTGCCATCGGCGGGCGGTCAACCCCTCCGGCTCCAGGCGTGGACCTCGGCGAATGAGGAGGACTGGCGAGCATCGCGCTGGCGGATTCCCGCTCGACGACGCGGCCCTCACTCGCCTGGTGCAGGCTGCGCTCGACGAAGACGCGGCCTCGCGTGACGTTACGAGCATCGCCACGGTGCTGCCCGGGCAGCGCGCCCGCGCGCGCCTCGTTGCGCGGCAGGCAGGCGTGGTGTGCGGTGTTCCTCTTGCGGTCGCAACGTTCCGCCTCTGCGACCCGGATGTCACCGTCCGTGTGGATGCCGCCGACGGCACGAGGGTTCCCGCCGGCACGACTGTTCTCTTCTTGTCGGGCCGCGCCCGCGACCTCCTCGCTGCAGAGCGTACCGCGATCAACTTCATGCAGCGGCTCTCGGGTATTTCAACCCTCACCCACCGCTTCGTGGAGGCCGTGGCCGGCACCCGCGCACGCATCGTGGATACGCGCAAGACCACACCGGGCTACCGCGCGCTCGAGAAGTACGCCGTTCGTTGCGGCGGCGGATTGAATCACAGATTCGACCTTGCGGAATCTGTCCTCATCAAGGACAATCATCTGGCTGCCCTCGATGGCGACATTGCCCTGGCCGTGCGGCGCGGGGGCGGG
>JADZCT010000036.1 GCA_020851455.1 Gemmatimonadaceae bacterium
ACGGCTTGCGCGAGAGCGGTCCGCGCGCCGTGACCAAGCTGGTCGGAGTACGCCGTGGCATCAAGTATGGGGGCCGGCCACACCGGAAGTCCGGAAAGGAATCGGTCCGTAGCGACGCGCACTGCCGATTGTTCGGGCGCCGCGTCTACGTGCTCGGAGCCCAGCATGATGGACTCCATCGCAATCCCCGCCGCTCCGCACAGCACGCCCGTGCACCACCGGAATACCATCTCGGCGGCGGTCGCGACGCCATTCAGGGCCGCTGCTAGCTGATGGCTCGCAACGGTCTCTCCGGTTTTGCGAAGTACATCGCGCCAGTTCTCACCATGTCCCAGCTCCAGGTCCACGCCCACGTGTTGCTCAAAGGCCGCGACCGTCTCGGCCGGAAGGATCTCCCGCTGCACGAGCATCGCGTGCCATCGACGCAAGTTGTCTCGGTCCAGTGCGGTCGACTCCATCAACCCCGAGACGATTGCCGCTTCCAGCGGGTCTCGTCCGCCCAGGGTACGCATCACGTGAATCCACTCCACGGTCCGGGGATCAGGGCGAGCCTCTGCGAGTATCGCGCGGGGCACTCCGAGTGTTCCCAGAGCGTCCTCAAAGAACCTTGCGTGGTCCGCCTCCTCTACGAGGTGCCGCGCCAAGACCTGTGCTACCTCATCGTTCGATCCGGTGCAGGCCACGCCCGGTGCCATCCTCGCCGATGCGGCCGCGAGGTAGTGACGTGTTTCAAGCATGTAGCCCAAAGCGGCTCGCGTGGCGTCCTCCGCAGTTCCAGACCGGAATGTCTCCCAGAGGCGATGGGAGAAGATGTGCTCCCGCGCAACGGCGTATTGGTCTTCGATCAGTTCTTCGGCGACCTCCGTTGGAATGTGCGGCGCAAGCTCAGCGAGGTCGAGCGACTTCCGGACGCGCGCCATGAGCTCGCTGCCCGGCACCCCCGACGGGGCAACAATGAGCGTGTCGAGCCGGAAATGGCGAACACCGCCAGCTTCGGAAAGAAACGGGACGGTTCGACGAAGTGACGCCGGCATCATGGTGGACGAGGCACGTGCTCCGGAGGCGAGTGTCGTGCCCGCCTCCGGAGCGATCGGCTCATTCAACAACTGCAGCGCGTAGAGCGGCCGCTGCCTTCTCGGTCGCGATCACGATCTTCTCGAGCTGCTTCACGTCCTGCGGTGTCAGCGTCCCGGCGCGCAGCCGTTCCTTGATCTTGGCAAGTTGCCCCTTGGGCGGGAACTTCACGTCGGCCATCGGTCCTCCTAGGTTGGTTGCGCCGCTGGACGAGGGACAGTCCACCCGCGTCCGCGGACGCCCGCGTGTCGCGATCCTATCATGGCGCCCAGCGGCGGGTCCATCACCCCCTGGCGGCGAGAACGCATGCGCAGTAACGCCCGATGTGCGTCCCGATCGCGACGCCTTGGCGTGCTCCGATCAGCGCCTGCATCAACCCGCCCGGGTCGATCTCCGGGCGCTGGACGACGACCGGAACGGCGCGTCGGACGAAGCTGCTCCCCTTGCCAGGGCCTCCGCTGGAAGCGATCTTCCCGATCCGCGGCGAAACGATCGCGGATCGCGTGATCGTTGCGAGGATCGCTGACCGCCGGCGGCGCGCCTCGATCGCGACCGGTGGCGAGAATCTCATGTGGTCCCGGTCGATCTCCCGCGGATCGACGGAGTGCGCCGCGCATGCCGCGATCGCGTTCCCGCGGATCCTGACGGTCGCTCCCGTTTTGAGGTCATCACAGTCGTGCAGGCTGAACGAATCGGCAACGGCGTCCCGGCAGACGTGTGGTGCTCTCGCGGCGCCTGCTGGCCGCCTCCTCACGCAGCACGTGATCTCGTTGCGGCCGGCAGGCGTTCTCCAATGAGCTCGACCGACCGGTGGTACACTCGGGCGTCATGGCCGAGCCGGGCAAACCCGCACCGAGTGCCGCTGCCACCGCGTCGCGAGCAAGCGGCCTGCGCCGCCTGTTCCGGCCGAGCTTCGCCCCGGTCACGCCTCTTGCGGCCGGCACGACGGTCGCTGGCCGGTACCGCATCGTCGACCTGCTTGGGCAGGGCGGCATGGGCGCGGTGTACCGAGCCGAGCACGTGGCGATGCGCCGGGCGGTGGCGATCAAGGTCATGCGCCCCGAGTTCGCGAGCGACCCAGCCATGGCAGACCGCTTCGAGCGCGAGGCGCAAGCCACGAGCCGCATCAAGAGCCCGAACGTCATCACCATCCACGACTTCGGTCAGGCCGACGACGGCTTGCTCTTCCTCGTCATGGAGCTCCTCAAGGGGCAGAGCCTGGCCGACCGGCTCGAGAACGAGATCTCGCTCCCCTGGCGCGAGGCCTCCCGCGTGGCCGCCGCCGTGGCACGAGCGCTCGCTGCGGTGCACGAGGCCGGCGTCGTTCACCGCGACATCAAGCCCGACAACGTGTTCCTGTGCCGCGACGGGACCGTGAAGCTCCTCGACTTCGGCATCGCGCGGATCGTGAGCGACGACCCCACGGCACCCGCGCCGACGAAGAGTCTGACCCAGGTGGGGACCGTCCTCGGCACCGCCCTCTACATGAGCCCCGAGGCGGTGTCGCACGAGCCGATCGGACCGCCCGCCGACCTCTACGCGCTTGGCGCGATCCTGTTCGAGATGCTCACCGGGCGCCTCCTCTTCGAGGAAGAGCACTCGGTCCTCCTCATGGGCGCGCACCTGAGGATGCCGCCGGATCGGGTGCGCGACGTCCGCCCCGACCTCGGCGTGCCCGAGCCGCTCGACGAGCTCGTCGACCGCCTGCTCGCCAAGCACCCCTCCGCGCGCCCCGCGAGCGCGGTCGTTGTCGCGGACGAGCTCGACGCGATCACGGCCGCTGGGCCGACCGGCCCGCACGCAGAGGTGCCGGTCGCTCCAGCCCCGCCACCAACAGCCACGCCTCCGGTCGCAACGCCCGCGCCGATCGTCGAGCCGACGATCACACCCGCAACCGCGAACGACACGGAGACGCCCGTCCTCGGCCCCACGCCGCACCCGCAGCGAGTGAACGCGAGGTTGCTCGCGATTGGTGGTGTGCTCGGTCTCTTCGCCGTTCTTGGCGCCGCGTCGGCCCGCTTCTGGCTCGGAAGCGCACCAGAAGAGATGCCAACGGCGAGCGCGGCGCCGACGACCGTCGCACCGCCCGTCACCAGGGAACCGCCGATTCCGACCCCCGAGACGCACGGTGAAACCGAGCCGACTCCCGAAGCCGGTGGAGACATCGGGCCGGCGGAGCCTGACGTCTCCATCCGCCTGCGTCCCCGACGTCCGACGCCCTTCACGGTGTGGGAGGGCGACCGAGAGCTTCCCGTCGCGGGTGGCGTCGTCCACGTCGCGCGAGGAGCGGCCGAGCACGTTCTCACGCTGCGCACGGCCGACGGCAGAGAGACGACCGTGACCGTGGACGGGACGCGCAACCGCACGCTCACCGTCTCCTTCCCGACGCGACGTCGAACGACCCGCACGACGCACGACGAGCCGGAGGGGTCAGCGGGCCTGCCGACCACGATCGGCTCTCATGACCGAGGCGGACGAGTGATCGACGATTTCTGAGCATCTTCACTCACGGGGCGGGCTCTCCGTAGCGACGGCACAAGGATCGTGAGTCCAGCCCACGTGAGCGTCGCGTCAGCAGAGTCGGCTGCATGGACCTCACATTCCGCTAGCGCACCGGAATCCGATCCGAGGGTTCCGGTAGGTGGGATCGTCGTACTGGCGGATCGCGGCCCGAACCAAGCTCGCACCGCTACTGCGATACGAGCCGCCGCGACGCACACGGCGGCTACCGGCACTCGGACCAGGAGGGTCGACGGCCGGCGACACCGCATAGTAGGAAGGGTCGTACCAGTCACCGACCCACTCCCAGACGTTTCCCGCCATGTCGAGCACCCCGAAGGGGCTGGCGCCGTCGGGGAAAGACCCCACCGGCGCCGTAGCGACGTAGGGATCGGTGTACGATGGAGACCCACCGGAGCACTCCGCTCCACATGCGTTCAATAGGTTTGCTGCGGGCGCCTCATCACCCCACGGATACGTGCGACCGTCGGGACGCGCAGCGTGTTCCCACTCTGCTTCAGTCGGTAGACGTGCACCCCGCCAGGTGCAATACGCGTCCGCGTCGATCCAGCTTACGTAGTTGATTGGGTGGTCCGCGAGTACGCCGCTGGCCCCTGTGGCGTCAGGACCGGTGCCTGGTGAGGCGCACGCCCCAGCGGCGACGCACGCGGCGTAGGCGCGCGCTGAGACCTCTGTTCTATC
>JADZCT010000114.1 GCA_020851455.1 Gemmatimonadaceae bacterium
AACAAGAGGGTCTTCGGCACTACATTCACTTCGCGCACCCGTTTCCCTCGTACGCGAAACCTCCCCGCCGGACACTCCCCTCTGAATTTATTTTCGCCCACCGCTCAAACTGACTAACTCGGGTTAAGTCCGTGTTTATGACATGCTGGCACCAGCCCGTATTGCTACTCCGGCGCCTGACTGCCCGATGGCGCGAGAAATGCTTACCATACAATTGATCCAAATGATGAACGTGATTGATGCATGAAGGAGACGATAGACAGCCGACGGCTGCTTGCCTTCGCTACTCTGGCGCGAAAGCAAAGCTTCACCTTGGCCGCAAAGGAGTTGTTTCTCACACAGTCCGCGGTGAGCCACGCCATCAAGGCACTCGAGCAGGAACTGGAAACGCGTATCTTCAATCGCGTTGGCAAGCGCGTCTTCCTGACGCAGGCCGGAGAGCAGTTATTGCGGCACGCGGAAAGGATTCTCCGCGAAATGCAGCTCGCACGTGCCGGTCTGGAGGACTTGCGCAATTGGGGCCACAGCCGCCTGCGGATCGGGGCGAGCCTCACGGCATGTCAGTACCTGCTCCCTTCGGTTCTGCGCGAATTCAAGCGGAATTCCCCGCGGTGCACCCTGAAGATCGAGACGGGCGATGCCCCAAAGATGGAGGAATTGCTGCGCGACAATCAGATCGACCTGGCGATCATGATTGAACCGAGAGATGATGACATCAGCTTCCGCCGACTTTTTGAGGATGAATTAAGGTTCCTGGTTTCTCCGCTGCATCCTTGGGTCCAGGCCGGTGCAGTTGGGCAACCTCGCGTAGCGGACGAGACGATCATCCTGTACAGCAAGAGCAGTCAGACGTTTCGGATGATTTCCGAGTATTTCCTGCACGATCGCATACCTCTCAATCATGTGATGGAGCTCGGGAGCATGGAATCCATCAAGGAACTCGTGAAAATCGGCTTGGGAGTGGGCGTTGTTGCACCGTGGATCGTACAACGTGAACTGGCTGATTCCTCCTTGGTCTCATTTCCATTGGGTACCCGGCCCCTGAGGCGCGTCTGGGGCATCGCCCATCTGCGAGGGCGGAGTCTGACGCTTGCAGAAGAAACATTTGCGAGTTTATGCGAAGCCGCTGCTCAATGTCTGGGATTGCAAGCCGAAGTCGTTAAGTCGCACTGAGCGGGA
>JADZCT010000037.1 GCA_020851455.1 Gemmatimonadaceae bacterium
GCGGACTTCGAGCCGCGACGCGCGCTGCGGCTCGTGGTACACGCGCATCGGTGCCTTCACGAAGTCGGAAGGCGATGCCTCGAAGATGTTCGGCACGAAGGTCTGCGGGTTCCGGTCGGTGAGCGGGACCCACGAGCTCTGCACCTGCACCATGATGCGGTGGCCTTTCCGGAAGGTGTGGTTGATGTCGGGCATCTCGAAGCGAAGCGAGTCGGGCCGGTTGGGGACGAACGCCACGGGCTTGTCGGGGGCGCGGCGGTAGCGGCCGCGGAACGGCTCGCCGCGCACCAACTGCTGGTAGCCGGCCACCTGGAACCCCGAGCTGTCGCCGGGCCAGTTGGGCGCGTCGGCCGGCCACACGTCAATCAGCTTCACGTCGAAGTCGGCGTCGGTGCCGCTCGTGGCAACGTGCAGCACGGGTGCGACGGGGCCGGCGATCGTGACGTCATCGGTGAGCACGTCGCTCACGTAGGTGAGAACGTCGTAGCGGTCGGAGGCGAACCGCTGGTCGCCCACCATGTAATCGCGCGGCATCCCGCTCGGATCCTTGCGGCCCACGACGGGCACCGGGTCGGCGGGGTCGCTCACGTACTCGTCGTAGCCGGCGCCCGCTGCGGGCGCGCTGAACGAGAGCTTGCCCCCGGGCTGCAGGTAGAGCGACTGCTTCGCGGCGCTGGGCGGCGGAAACACATCGTAGCGGTCCCACTGGTTGGCGCCGGTACGGTAGATGAGCACCTTGGGGAGCTTCGGGTCGGGGCCGTCCGCCAGGTGATGCATGAAGAAGGGGAACTCGATCGAGTCGCGGAACCAAGGGCCGGTCTTCACGTTCCAGCGGAGCGTGCCGATCTGGTCGCCGTCACCGCGCGCCCAGCCGCCGTGCGCCCAGGGGCCCATGGCGAGATGGTTTCCGGCGCGACTGGTCGCGTCTCCGATCTGCTCGATTGCGCGGAAGGTTCCGAACGGGCCGAAGAGGTCCTCCGCGTCGTAGAAGCCCCCGATCTCGAGCATGGCCGGCGCGGTCCTGCGCAGGTGGCGGCGGATGTCGCGCGCCTGCCAGAAGGCGTCGTAGGCGGGATGCTGCAGCACGATATCCCAGAGCGGGGCGGTCTCGCGCGGCAGGTACTTGCGCGAGCCGGGGCCCACGGGCCCCATCGCGAGGAAGAACGCGTAGGCGTCGTTGCCAGTGTTCGGGCGCGACTCGGGATACGACGGATCTGGGCCGAGCTGCGGGTTGCGTGGCGTTCGCCCGAATCCCTGGTAGAAGGAGAAGTTGGCGCCGAGGTAGAAGGCGCCGTTGTGGAAGAGGTCGTCGCCGTTCCAGAGGTCGGTCATCGGCGAGCCCGGCGCGCACGCCTTGAGCGCGGGGTGCGGGTCAATGCAGCTCGCGGTGGTATAGAAACCCGGGTACGAAGTGCCATAGATACCCACGCGGCCGTTGTTGCTCCGCACGTTGTTCACGAGCCAGTCAATCGTGTCGTAGCTGTCGGTGGACTCGTCAACGTCCTTCGGCCCCTTCCTGTCCTTGTGGGGCGTCATCTCGGTGAACTCGCCCTCGGAGTAGTAGCGGCCGCGGGCATCCTGGTACACGAAGATCATCCCGGCGTCCATGTACCTCTGGCCGAGCCCGAGGGTTGGGCGGTACGGCCCGCCGGGCGCGCCGATGCCGTAGGGAGTGCGGTTCATCAGGAACGGGTACTTCCGCGACGAGTCACGCGGCACATATATGGTCGTGAAGAGCTTCACGCCGTCGCGCATCGGAATCTTCACGTCGAGCTTCTCGTAGGCGCGCTGAACGGCGTTGATCGCGGCGGTGTCAACGTTGCCGCGGCCGCGCTGCGCGAGCGCAGGCGAGGCGCAGGCGGCGAGGGCGAATGCCAGGAGTACGGCGGATCGGGCGGCGGTGCGGTTCATGGGCCTGGATGGTTGGTCGGGTAGAGCCAGTAGGGGCGCGTGGAGTCCTCGAACTTTACGGCGTCGGAGTCCCAGCGCGCCAGAAGCGCATTGGTGGTTCCCTGCTCCACTGCGGCCCTGAGGCCAGCGGTGCCGGCGAGGCGTTCGAGCGAGGGGCGCCACGCGAACTGGCTGACATGGCGCCTGTAGATCACGGCGAGCATGGTGACACCCACGCGTACGGGGCGCACGCGCTCGCGGTCGGTGACGGTCGCGCGAATCATCGGGACGGGGCCGATCCCGCCGTGCTTCTGTCCTGTCGCGATTTCGCGTGTGACTGCCTCGAAGCGGACGCCTTCGAGGCCCGCGGCGTTCAGTTCGGCGGCAACCTCCGCGGCGTCTCTCAGCCACGGCGCGCCAATGAGCTGGAAGGGGGCGTCGGTGCCGCGTCCTTCGCTGAGGTTGGTGCCCTCGAAGAAAACGGTGCCCGGGTAGAGCAGCGCGGCGTCGAGGTGACGGATATTGGGCGACGGGTTCCGCCAGGGGAGTCCGGTTTCGTCGTACCAGAGGGACCGCGCGTATCCCTTCATCGGGACGACTGTCGCGTTTGCGTCCACGAGCCTGGTGCCGACGAGGAACCGCATCAGTTCGCCGGGTGTGAGGCCGTAGCGGAGCGCCACGGGGTACTGCCCCACGAACGACGAAAAGGCGGGCTCGAGGATGTTCCCTTCCACGCGGTCGGCCCGGATGGGGTCGGGCCGGTCGAGGACCACGAACGGAACGCGCGCCCTGGCCGCGGCGGCCGCGGAGAGCGCCATCGTCCACTCGTAGGTGTAGACGCGCGCGCCCACGTCCTGGATGTCGTAGAGGAGCACGTCAATGCCGGCGAGGTCTTCGGCGCGGGGAACGCGCGTGTCGCCGTAAAGCGAGTGCACCGGGACGCCCGTCGCCGGGTCAACCGCCGATTCTACGCGTGCGCCCGCCTCTGCCTCGCCCCGGATGCCGTGCTCGGGCGCGAAGAGCACGACGAGCTTCACGCCCGGGGCGCGGAAGAGGAGATCTATGGAACTCGTGCCGTCGCGCGCGCGGCCGGAGTGGTTGGTGATGAGCCCCACGCGCTTCCCGCGCACGAGGTGGATGGAGTCACTGAGGAGGACTTCGATCCCGGGGGTCACCTTTTGGGCGCTCCCGGCACTCGCCGCGAAGGCGGCAACCATCACTGCCCGGGTGAGCACGGATCGCATGGGGTTGACGATAGCATGTGAGCAGGCGATTCGGCGAGTATTATAGAAGTGATGCCCACACTGAAGCTCGAAACAGGGCCACCGGCACCCGTGCCAACCATCCCGCGCGGCACCCCTGGCGCGACCTTTGCCCGGAACCCCGGCGCGTCGCTCGACCTGGACCGTGTGCTCTCGCTGAGGATCAACCGCAGTGCAGTCGAGCGCCGCGCGGCCACGATCCCCACGCGCCGCACGGTGAAGAAGCAGTGGCAGGCGGCGTGGCTCCTCCGCGCGATCACCCTCATGGACCTCACCACGCTCTCGGGCGACGACACCCCGGGCACGGTGCGGCGGCTCTGCGCGAAGGCACGGCATCCGCTGCGCGACGACCTCGTGCGCGCGCTTGGCGCCGAGCGCCTGGGGATCACCTGCGGCGCGGTGTGCGTTTACCACGCGATGGTGCCCACCGCGGTGGACGCGCTCGCGGGCTCCGGGATCCCTGTGGCCGCGGTGAGCACCGGGTTCCCGGCCGGGCTCTCGCCGCTCTCCACGCGGATCACCGAGGTGAAGGAGAGCGTTGCGGCGGGCGCGGCGGAAATTGACATCGTCATCACGCGCGCGCACGTGCTCACCGGCAACTGGGAAGCCCTCTACGACGAGGTGCGCGCCTTCCGCGATGCCTGTGGCGACTCGCACATGAAGGCGATACTCGGCACGGGCGACCTGGCCACGCTCACCAACGTGGCGCGGGCGTCGGCGGTGGCGATGATGGCGGGCGCGGACTTCATCAAGACGAGCACCGGCAAGGAGAGCGTGAATGCGACGCTCCCCGTGTCGCTCGTCATGGTGCGCGCGATCCGCGACTACTTCGAGCAGACTGGCCACGCGGTTGGCTACAAGCCCGCCGGCGGGATCCGCTCGGCGAAGAACGCGCTCGAGTACCTCTACCTCATGAAGGAAGAGCTGGGCGAGCGCTGGATGCGGAAGGACCTCTTCCGGTTCGGCGCGTCCGGGCTGCTCACCGACATCGAGCGGCAGCTCGACCACTTCACGACCGGCCGCTACGCCGCCTCCTACCGCGAGCCAATGCCATGAGTTCGACGATTCCCGGGATCTTCGAGACGATGGAGTACGGGCCGGCGCCGGAGAGCGGCAAGCCGGCGCTCGATTGGATCGCGGCGCACAAGGGCGCGTTCGGGCACATGATTGGCGGCTCGTTTACAAAGCCAGACAGGGGATCGCAGTTCGATGTGCTCGAGCCAGCGACAGGAAAGACGATCGCCCGCGCGGCGCAGGGTACGAAGTCCGACGTTGACGCCGCCGTGAAAGCGGCCCGCGCCGCGCTCCCGGCCTGGCAGGCGTTTGGCCCGCACGGGCGCGCGCGCCACCTCTACGCGCTCGCGCGCATGGTGCAGCGCAACTCCCGCCTCCTCGCCGTGCTCGAGTCGCTCGACAACGGGAAGAGTATCCGCGAGACCCGCGACCTCGATATTCCGCTCGTGGCCCGGCACCTCTACCACCACGCCGGCTGGTCGCAGCTCCTGGATACGGAGTTCGCGGGACACACGGGCGTCGGCGTGGTCGGGCAGATCGTACCATGGAACTTCCCGCTGCTCATGGTCTCATGGAAGATCGCCCCCGCGCTCGCGGCGGGATGCACCGTGGTGATCAAGCCCGCGGAGTTCACGCCACTCAGCGCGCTCGCGTTCGCCGAGCTCGCCACGCAGGCCGGGCTGCCCAAGGGCGTGCTGAACGTGGTGACCGGCGACGGCGCGACGGGTGCGGCAATCGTGGAGCACCCTGGCATAGATAAGATCGCCTTCACCGGTAGCACCGAAGTAGGCCGCATCATCCGCAAGGCGACCGCCGGAAGCGGGAAGAAGCTCTCGCTCGAGCTGGGCGGCAAGAGCCCGTTCATCGTGTTCGACGACGCCGATCTCGACTCGGTGGTCGAGGGCGTGGTTGACGCGATCTGGTTCAACCAGGGGCAGGTGTGCTGCGCCGGTTCGCGGCTCCTGGTGCAGGAGGGCGTGGCCGACCGGCTGGTGGCGAAGCTCCGGGAGCGGATGGAGCGGCTCCGCGTTGGCTCTCCGCTCGACAAGGCCATTGACATGGGCGCGATCGTGGCGCCGGTGCAGCTCGAGCGCATCCGCTCGCTGGTGGCGCAGGGCGGGAAGGAAGGCGCGGAAATGTGGCAGCCGAGCTGGGCCGTGCCGAAGGAGGGCTGTTTCTATCCGCCCACGCTCTTCACGAAGGTGGCGCCAAGCTCGACGATCGCGCAGGTGGAGATCTTCGGCCCGGTGCTCGTGACGATGACGTTCCGTACGCCG
Organism: Gemmatimonadaceae bacterium; assembly: GCA_020851455.1. Taxonomy (GTDB): domain Bacteria; phylum Gemmatimonadota; class Gemmatimonadetes; order Gemmatimonadales; family Gemmatimonadaceae; genus Fen-1231. Next base: position 5,444 of record JADZCT010000037.1, read on the forward strand.
TCCGAGGCGGTGCAGCTCGCGAACAACACGCCGTACGGGCTGGCCGCGAGCGTGTGGAGCGAGAACATCAACCTCGCGCTCGACATCGCGCCGAAGGTAAATGCGGGCGTGGGGTGGGTGAACTGCTCGAATCTCTTCGACGCAGCCGCCGGCTTTGGCGGGTACCGTGAGTCAGGGTACGGGCGCGAGGGCGGACGCGAGGGAATGTGGGAGTACCTGAAGCGCGTCCGGCCAGTGGTTTCGCGGACGGCATCTGCGCGTGTCGCGCCGAAGGAGCAGGCGCGCGCGCGCGCGGGCGCTGGCGCGGAGGCGGCAGCGTTCGCCGGGATAGACCGCACTGCCAAGCTCTACATCGGCGGGAAGCAGGCGCGTCCCGACGGCGGGTACTCGATGAGGGTGGTTGGTGCCGACGGCCGTTTCCTGGGTGAAGTGGGCGAGGGAAACCGAAAGGACATCCGGAACGCGGTGGAGGCGGCACGCGGCGCGGCCGACGCGTGGGCGCGCACGAGCGGCCACGCGCGGGCGCAGATTCTCTACTACATCGCCGAGAACCTCGCGGCGCGGCGTGACGAGTTCGCGGCGCGCATCGAGTCGCTGACAGGCATGCCGCGTGGCGCGGCCGGAAAGCGTCGATCGGCCGCAGCGGCGCCCAACGGCGCCGGCGCGCATGACGGTGCCGCAGAAGTGGACGCCGCCATCGCGCGGCTCTTCACCTACGCCGCGTGGGCCGACAAGTGGGACGGCGCAGTGCACCACACGCCGGTGCGGGGCGTCACGCTCGCAATGAACGAACCAGTCGGCGTGATCGGTATTTCCGCGCCGGAGGAATGCCCGCTGCTCGGCTTCGTTTCGGTCGTTGCGCCCGCTATTGCGGCTGGCAACACAGCGGTGGCGATCCCGGGCGAGCTGCACCCGCTCGCCGTGACCGACTTCTACCAGGTGCTCGAGACGAGCGACGTGCCCGCGGGCGTGGTGAACATAGTGACCGGCCGCCGCCACGAACTGGCAAGGGTGCTGGCCGAGCACGACGGCGTTGACGCCATCTGGTGGTTCGGCGACGCGGAAGGCGTGAAGGAGTGCGAAGCCGCGAGCTGCGGCAACATGAAGCAGACGTGGTGCGAAGCAGTGCCGCGCGCATGGCTCGACCCCGCAGACGGCGAAGGGCGCGAGTTCATGCGCCACGCCACGCAGGTGAAGAACATCTGGATTCCGTACGGCGAATAGGAGGCAGGATGTCGTTCACGCTCACGAGCAGGGAAATCGCGCCCGATTCGACGATCGGCAGCGCGCACGTATTCAACGGCTCCGGCTGCGCCGGACAGAACATCTCGCCCGGTCTCTCGTGGAGCGGCCCGCCCGCCGGCACGAAGAGCTTCGCGGTGACCGTGTACGACCCCGACGCCCCGAGCGGCAGCGGCTGGTGGCACTGGGTGCTGTACAATATCCCGGCGAGCGTGGGCGAACTCCCCGCCGGGGCGGGCGACGCGAATAGGCGCATCCTGCCCGCGGGCGCCGTCCAGGGGCTCACCGACTACGGGACGACCGGCTACGGCGGCCCCTGCCCGCCCCCCGGCGACAAGCCGCACCGCTACGTGTTCACGGTTTACGCGCTCAAGGTCGCAACGATGGACCTGCCGGCGAACGCGAGCGGAGCGATGGTGGGGTTCAACATCCACGCGAACGAGCTGGGTTCGGCGTCGTTCACTGCGCTGTACGGGCGCTGACCAGTTCGAACTTCGCAGTGAAGTGCCGCAATGCCGGGGGCTGCTCCGTGATCCGAACGCCCCTGATGGTGTGCACCACCGAGTTGAGGTAGAGGAGCACCTCGCAGACGTAGTCCATGTGGCTCTGCGTGTACACGCGGCGCGGGAAGGCGAGGCGCACCAGCTCGAGGCTCGCGGGCCTCTCGCTGCCGTCCGGCTGCCGGCCGAACATGACCGATCCGATCTCGCACGCGCGGATCCCGCCGGTCACGTAAAGCGCCACGGCGAGCGCCCAGCCCGGGTACTGCGACTGCGGGATGTGCGAGAGCCAGGCCCTGGCGTCGAGGTAGAGCGCGTGGCCGCCGGCTGGCCGCACGGTGGGGATGCCAGCGGCGGTCATGCGCTCGGAGAGGTACTCAACGGTGCGGATCCGGTAGCGCAGGTAGTCCTCGTCGAGCGCCTCGCGCAGCCCCACGGAGATTGCCTCGAGGTCGTAGCCGGCGAGGCCGCCGTAGGTAGGGAAGCCCTCCGTGAGTATGAGCGAAGTGCGGCAGGTCGCGGCAAGAGCGTCGTCGTTCATCGCGAGGAAGCCGCCGATGTTCGCCATGCCGTCCTTCTTGGCGCTCATCGTGCAGCCGTCGGCGAGGGAGAACATCTCGCGGGCGATCTCCGTTGGCGTGCGATCGGCGTACCCAGGCTCGCGCTGCTTTATGAACCAGGAGTTTTCGGCGAATCGGCAGGCGTCAATGAAGAACGGAACGCCGTGCGCGCGGCAGAGCGCGCTCACCGCCCGGACGTTCTGCATCGAGACCGGCTGGCCCCCCTCGGAGTTGTTCGTGACGGTGATCATCACGAACGGCACCGAGTGGCGGCGCTCCTTCAGCACGCGCTCGAGCGCGGCCACGTCCATGTTGCCCTTGAACGGGTGCAGCGTGGCCGGCTCGTGGCCCTCGCGGATGGGGATGTCGCGCGCCTCGCCGCGCTCGTGCTCGATGTTGGCGCGGGTGGTGTCGAAGTGCGTGTTGTTCGGGACTATGCTCCCCTCGCGCACGAGCGCGCCCGCGAGGATGCGCTCGGCCGCGCGCCCCTGGTGCGTCGGGATCACGTGTTTGAAGCCAGTGATTTCGCGAACCGTGTCCTCGAAAACGAAGAACGAACGCGCCCCGGCGTACGACTCGTCGCCCTTCATCATCCCTGCCCACTGGAAGACGCTCATGGCGCCTGTGCCGCTGTCGGTGAGGAGGTCAATGAGGACGTCTTCGGCCCGGAGCCGGAACGGGTTGTAGTGCGCCTCACGGATTGCCGCAATGCGTTCCGCCTCGGTGGTCTGGCGGATGGGCTCGACGGTCTTGATCCGGAACGGTTCGATGATTGTCTTGAATTCCATGGCGCGGAATATGCGTGGAGCGCCGCTGGCCGTGCTAGCTTTCCGGTACCCGTTTCCAGGGGCGGCAATGACAGGACGCTGCACTCGATTGCTCATCGCATGCTGCTGCATGGCGGCATCCACCATTTCATGCAATCCCAGGATGGAACCCACTTCCGGCACGAACCCGTTCGCCGCGCCAAGCGCGCTGCCGTTCCAGGCGCCGCCGTTCGACCGCATCAGGGACAGCGACTACGCGCCGGCCTTCGACACGGCCATGCGCGAGCATCTGGCCGAGATTGACAGCATCGCGGCGCTCCCGGCGGCCCCGACGTTCGACAATACGATCGTGGCGCAGGAGCGCTCAGGGCGTATGCTGAGCCGCGTGAGCAACGCGTTCAACGCAGTCGCGGGCGCGAACACGAACGACGTGCTGCAGCGCACGCGGGAGGATGTCGCACCGAAGCTGGCGGCTCACTTCGACGCCATCTTCCTGAACGGCCCGCTCTACGCGCGCATCAAGGCGGTTTACGACCAGCGCGACAAGCTCGGACTCACGCCTGAGCAGAAGTACCTCGTCGAGACCTATCGTCGTGACTTCGTGAAGGCGGGCGCGGAGCTCTCGGACTCCGCCAAGGCGGCGCTCAAGAAGCTGAATGCAGAGGAGGCCTCGCTCTCGGCGCAGTTCGAGAACAAGCTGCGCGCCGCGGCGAAGGCCGGCGCGCTGGTCGTTTCCGACAAGGCGGAACTCGACGGGCTGGGTGAGGGCCCGGTCGCGGCGGCTGCGGAGGCAGCCAGGGAGCGGGGGCTCGCAGGCAAGTGGGTGCTGCCGCTTCAGAATACCACGCAGCAGCCGGCCCAGGTTTCGCTGGCCAACCGCGCCACGCGGCAGGCGCTGTTCGAAGCGTCCATCGGCCGCGCGGAGCGCGGCGACTCGAACGATACCCGGGCCATCATCGAGCGGCTCGCGCAGCTTCGCGCCGGGAAGGCACAGCTTTTTGGCTTCCCGACGTACGCCGCGTACGCGATCCAGGACCAGGTCGCGAAGACGCCCGAAGCGGCGATCAAGCTGCTCACCGACCTCGCGCCTGCCGCGGTGGCGAAGTCGCGCGACGAGATGACGAAGATGCAGGCCCTCATTGACCGCGAGCGCGGCGGATTCAGGCTCGCCGCATGGGATTACCAGTACTACGCCGAACAGGTGCGCAAGGCCGAGTACGCGCTCGACGAGTCGCAGGTAAAGCAGTACTTCGTGCTCGACACCGTGCTGCAGGACGGCGTGTTCTACGCGGCGAACCAGCTCTACGGGCTCACGTTCAGGGAGCGCAAGGACATCCCCGTGTACAACCCCGACGTGCGCACCTTCGAGGTGTTCGACGCCGACGGCCAGCCCCTGGCGCTGTTCTACGCCGACTACTTCAAGCGCGACAACAAGAACGGCGGCGCGTGGATGGACAACCTCGTTGATCAGTCAACGCTGCTGGGCACGAAGCCCGTCGTGTACAACGTCGCCAACTTCACGAAGCCCGCGCCCGGGCAGCCGGCGCTGCTGAGCTTCGACGACGTGACCACGATGTTCCACGAGTTCGGCCACGCGCTGCACGGGATGCTGTCGAACGTGACGTACCCGTCCATCTCGGGCACGCGCACGCCGCGCGACTTCGTGGAGTTCCCGTCGCAGTTCAACGAGCACTGGGCGCTGGAGCCGAGAGTATTCGCGAACTACGCGAAGCACTACCAGAGCGGCGCACCGATGCCCGCGGAGCTGGCGGGAAAGATCCGCAAGGCGCGCACCTTCAACCAGGGCTTTGCGACGCTCGAGTACCTCGAAGCGGCGCTCCTCGACTTCGCGTGGCACACGCTGCCCGCGAACGCACCGCTGGAGCAGCCGGCGCCGTTCGAGAAGGCGTCGCTCGAGCGTTATCACGTGCTCGTGCCCGAGGTCCCGCCCCGCTACCGATCCACGTACTTCCTGCACATCTGGGCCAACGGCTACTCGGCGGCATACTACGCATACATGTGGAGCGAGGTGCTGGATCACGACACCTACTACTGGTTCAAGGACCACGGCGGGATGACGCGCGCCAACGGCCAGCGCCTGCGCGACCTGGTGCTGTCGCGCGGACACACGGCCGACCCCGGCGCGCTGTTCAGGTCGTTCGTGGGGCGCGACCCGTACGTGGAGCCGCTGTTGATCGAGCGGGGGCTGAAGCCGGCGAAGTAGCGCCCTGCCGTGCGCGCTACTGCACCGCGTTGATCATGTCGAAGATCGGCAGGTACATGGCGACGACCATGCCGCCAACGACCACGCCGAGGAACACGATCATGACCGGCTCGAGCAGCGAGAGCAGGTTGCCCACGGCGGCGTCCACTTCCTCGTCGTAGAAGTCGGCGATCTTCGACAGCATCTCGTCGAGTCCGCCGGTCTGCTCGCCGACGGCGATCATCGAGATCACCATTGGCGGGAAGACGTTGGACTTCGCCAGCGGGGCGGCGATAGTGTCGCCGCCTGCGATTGACGACCGGCTCGACATGATCGCGTCCTGGATGACGCGGTTGCCGGCTGTCTTGGCGGTGATCTCGAGCCCGTCGAGGATGCTCACGCCGGAGCTGATGAGCGTGCCAAGCGTGCGCGTGAAACGGCTGACGGCCGACTTGCGGAGCACGTCGCCGAGCACGGGGAACGCGAGCATGGCCTTGTCCACGGCAAGCCGGCCCTTGGGCGTGGCGTAGTATCGCTTGAAGAACTGGAATCCGAAGAAGCCGCCGCCGATGATGGCCCACCAGTATCCCTTCAGGAACTCCGAGAGCCCGATCACGATGCGGGTCGGGAGCGGGAGGGCGAGGTTCACGCTCGCGAACATGCTCTGGAAGACGGGGATCACGAAGATGAGCAGCACGGTGACCGCGATCGCCGCGACGCTGAAGATGACGCCAGGGTAGATCATGGCGCCTTTCACTTTGCGCACGAGGGCGTCGTTCTTTTCCATGAACGTCGCGAGCCGCATGAGGATCGTGTCGAGGATGCCGCCGGCTTCGCCGGCGGCGACCATGTTCACGTACAGGTCGCTGAACGCTTTTGGGTGCCTGCCGAGCGCGTCGGCCACCGTGTGGCCCGATTCGACGTCGAAAACGACCTGGCGCGTGACGGCCGCGAGCGCCTTGTTCTCGGTCTGCTTGGAGAGGATGTCGAGGGCCTGCACGAGCGGAAGGCCGGAGTTGATCATCGTCGAGAACTGGCGGGTGAAGATCACGATGTCGCGCATCGCGATCGAGCCGCCGGTCTTCTGCTTCGCCTTGGCCGCCTCCTCGACCTTGACGACGTTGAGCCGCAGCTTGCGGAGCTGCGCAACCACGTCCTGGCGGTTGGCCGCCTCGATCGTGTCGGACTTGAGGGCGCCCTTCGCGTCGCGGGCGGTGTACGTAAAGGTGGCCATTGCCTACCTCGGCACCGGGGAGAATGAAGTGACGGCCATCAGGTAAAGACGAACACCTCCCGGGCGGCGTTACCGCCGTCCCGGGGCCTCCCGGGCACCGGTCTCTTCCTGCGGCGTCTTGCCGATCATCCGCAGGAACTCGTTCGGGTCACCCGAGACGCGGAGGCATTCCTCCTCGTCAACCTCGCGCGCCATGTACAGCTGGTAGAGCGCATCGTTCAGCGTCTGCATCCCGTGCTTCTTGCCCGACTGCATCGCCGAGTAGATCTGGTGGATCTTGTCGTCGCGGATCATCGCGCGGATTGCGGGCGTCACGACGAGGATCTCGGCGGCCATCGCGCGGCCCTTGCCGCCCTTCTTCTGCACCAGCGTCTGCGTGACGATCCCCTCGAGCACGAAGGCGAGCTGCGCGCGGACCTGCGACTGCTGGTGGCTGGGGAAGACGTCAATGATACGGTTGATGGACTCGGCCGCGGAGTTCGTGTGCAGCGTCGCGAAGGCGAGGTGGCCCGTCTCGGCGATCGTGAGGCCCGCGTGGATCGTCTCGTGGTCGCGCATTTCGCCCACGAGCACCACGTCGGGATCCTGGCGCAACGCGTACTTGAGGGCGGCATCGAACGACTTCGTGTCGGTGCCCACCTCGCGCTGGTTGATGATGCAGTTCTGGTGCTTGTGAATGAACTCGATCGGGTCTTCCACGGTGATGATGTGGCCCTTCCACTCGCGGTTGATCTTGTCAATCATCGCGGCGAGGGTCGTGGACTTGCCGGAGCCCGTGGGCCCGGTGACGAGCACCAGCCCGCGCGGCTTCTCGGCCATCCTGGTGATCGCCGGCGGGAGCCGGAGCTGGTCGGCGGTCTTGATGGTGATCGGGATCTGCCGCATCACCATCGAGACGCAGCCGCGTTGCTTGAAACAGTTACCGCGGAAGCGGGCGAGGTTCTGGATGCCGAACGAGAAGTCGAGCTCGTCCTCCATCTCGAAGCGCTTCTTCTGCTGCTCCGTGAGCACCGAGTAGGCCACCTGCAGGGTGTCCTTGGGCGACAGCACGTACGTGTTCCTTGACGACGTGATATCGCCGTCAACCCGGAGCTTCGCGCACTCGCCTGCGGTGATATGGAGGTCGGAAGCGCCGCGCTCGATCATCTCCTCGAGGAGGGCGCGGAGGTTGACACCTTGCAGGGGAGCAGTGGCGGGGGCGGTCAATGGACGGGGCGGAAGGAGGAAAGAATCTGGTAACGGTTGCGGCTATACTGACGTCTCGCGAAGTACCTGCTCGAGCGGCACGACACCCTTGAGGATCTTGAGCCAGCCGTCCATGCGAAGGGTGAGCATGCCGCCTTCGATCGCCGAGTCGCGAATCTCGGCTGCGCCAACGTTCTGCAGGATGAGCTTGCGCAAGATCGGTGTCATGAACATGACCTCGTAGAGCCCCTGGCGCCCCTTGGTGCCCGTGCCGCCGCACTGGTCGCAGCCGGCACCTTTGAAGAACGGCAGTTCGCCAATCGTGGTCTTGAGCGACAGCTTCTCGAGGTACGGGACGGCGTCCTTGTGGGCCTTGGCCCTGGCGTTGTACAGGGCTTCCTCGGTGAAGCGCAGCTCGCCGAGCGTGGTGCCGCGCTTGACCTTGGCCTGCTCGAGCTCGAGGTCGTCGGGCTCGTACTTGACCTTGCAGTTCCCGCAGATGCGGCGCACGAGGCGCTGGGCCAGCACGAGGTTGAGCGCCGAGCTCACGTTGAAGGGTTCGAGCCCCATGTCGAGGAGGCGGGTGACCGTCTCGGCGGCGGAGTTGGTGTGCAGCGTCGAGAGCACCATGTGGCCCGTGAGGGCCGCCTTGATGGCGATGCCGCCCGTCTCGAGGTCGCGGATCTCGCCCACCATGATGATGTTCGGATCCTGGCGGAGGAACGCCTTGAGCGCCGCCGCGAACGTCATCCCGATCTCGTTGCGCACGAGCACCTGGTTGATGCCGAAGATGTTGTACTCGACGGGGTCTTCGGCCGTCATGATGTTCGTGTCTATGCTGTTCACCTTCGACAGCGCCGAGTAGAGCGTGGTCGTCTTGCCCGAGCCGGTGGGGCCCGTGACGAGCACCATGCCGTACGGGTTGGTGACCGCCTCCATCAGCTCCTTCTCGGCGCGCGTCTCGATGCCGAACTTCTCGAGGTCGAGCGTGAGGTTGTCCTTGTTCAGGATCCGGAGGACGATCTTCTCGCCAAAGAGCGTGGGCAGCGTCGAAACGCGGTAATCAATGACCTTCTTGCCCATCTTGAGCTTGATGCGACCGTCCTGCGGCACGCGGCGCTCGGCGATGTTCAGCTGCGAGAGGATCTTGAAGCGCGAGACCAGCGCCGCCTGCATCTTCTTGGGCGGCTTCATGATCTCCGACAGGGCGCCGTCAATGCGGTAGCGCACGCGGAGGTCGTGCTCGAAGCACTCGAAGTGGATGTCGGAGGCGCCCCGCTTCACGGCGTCGGTGAGAATACCGTTGATGAGCTTCACCACCGGGGCGTCGTCAACAGCGGCGGCGAGCGCCGCGGCCGACATCTCCTCTTCCTTGTCCTCGACCGCCTCGACTTCCTCACCTTCGCCGGCCTCGATCTCCTCGAGCAGCGCCGACATCTGCAGGTCGGTGTTCGATTCGTAGTTCTTCTCGATCGCGTTGCGAAGCGTGAACTCGCCCGCGAGCACGGGCTGGATGTCGTAGCGCGTGATGAACTTCAGGTCCTCGATCGCCGCGAAGTTCGTCGGGTCGGCCATGGCGACGGTGAGCGTGCGCCCGTCGCGCTTGAGGGGGAGGACGAGGTTCTTGGTCGCGAGGTCGGCCGGAATCAGCTTCACCAGCTTCGGGTCGGGCTCGAACTTGGAGAGATCCACCGCGGGCATCTTGGACTGCCGCGCGAGAACCTTCACCAGCTCGAGTTCCTGGATGAAGCCGAGCTTGATCAGGTTGTAGCCCACGCGCGTGCCGTTGGCGCGCTGCTCCTGCAGGGCCTTGTCCAGTTGCTCCTTCGTGATCAGCCCCTCCTTCACGAGGAGGTCGCCGATCCGTGCGCTCGAGCTTGTGGATGGTGCAGCCATCGCTCCGCCTGGATGGGGCGCGCCGCGGCCCGGAACGCCGGTGGGCCGCAACTATAGAGGAAAGGGGACGTCCGAACCTGAAATGTGAAGGTGGCCGCCCGCTTCCAGCGTGTCAAGATGACTTGCGGCGGCGTGAGATCTTGGGGAACTGGATGATGACGGGGGGCGCCGACAGGGGGCGCGAGAACGTTACGTGGGGCTCCACGCGGGCGGCGAGCGCCGGGCCTACCCCTTTGACGCGTCTGAGGCCCGCGAGCGACCCGAATGGCCCGCGCAGCCGGCGCTCCTCGACGATGCGCGCCGCGAGCACCGGTCCGATCCCCGGGACAGTCTCGATCTCGGCGGCGCCGGCCACGTCGAGATCCACTGGTCCGCGCGGCGGGGCAGGCGTACGCGGCGCCCTGTCAGGACCAGCCGGACCAGGCGTCGCGCGCGGCGACTGCCGGCCCGTGCGCCTGCGCGCCGCGGCTGCCAGCGTGGCCGCCGATGTCGCAGAGTCAACCGCGGCGATCTGGCGGGCGAGGGCAGCTACGCCGGCGGTGTCGGCGGTCCGTTCGCGGCCGGCCCGCAACCCCCGCGCCCCGGCCCCAAGGGCCGCGACGGCGGCCAGGAATAGCAATGCCTTGCGTTCGGCTTGCGTCGCCATGGCCCCACGATACGGCGCGCGGCGCGCGCGCGCGTCATCGAATTACCGCGCGCCGGACCATCCCGTTGCAGCGTCGGCCAGGGCGCCGCAGGCGCCGGTCAGCGCAGCAGGGCCATCGCCACGTCACCCACCACCTGGAGCGACTTGGCGCTCACCCTCGAGAGGTCGTCGCCCATCGTGTGGTGCGCGTCGTAGTCGAGGTCAATCACGTCAATCACCGGGAGCCCCGCCGCCAGCAGCGGGTAGTGGTCGTCGGTGATCGGGAACTGGCGCACGTTGGGCAGGAAGTACCGGTCATAGCCAAGCTCCTTTGCCTTGCTCCACACCCGCTGTACGACCGCGGGCGCCTGCTGTGCCGAGTACATCTCCTGCGGGATGTTCAGGTCGGCGTCGCCGATCATGTCCCAGAGCACGCCCCACTCCGGCCGGTAGCCGGGGCTGGGCAGGTGCGAGGCGAAGTAGGTGGAGCCGATGAGCACGTCCACGTCGGGCGGGCCGAAGGTTCCGTAGTCCTCGCCGTCCACGAAGAGCAGGTCCACGCCAACGCCGGGCGGCACCTTCTTGAGCGCGTCGGCAACGGCGAGGAGCAGCCCCACGCCGCTGGCACCGTCGTTGGCGCCCGGGATGGGCTTGTCGCGGTTGGCGGGGTCGGGGTCGGAATCGGCGTGCGGGCGCGTATCCCAGTGGGTCACGTAGAGGACGCGCTGCGCGGCGTCGGGCCTGAAGCGGGCGAGGATGTTTCGCATCGGGATCTGGCCGCCGCCGGCGAGCGTGTGCGTCCATCGCTGCTCGGTCACCGCGTCGGCCGTGCCCTTGAGCTTCGCGACGATCCAGTCGCCGGTCTTCTGCCAGCCGGGCGTACCGGGCACGCGCGGGCCGAAGGCGACCTGCTGACGCACGTAACTCATCGCGGAGTCGGAGTTGAACTCCTGGGCCGCGGGGCGGCCGCCCGGCGCGGCGGCGTCTCCGGCGGGTGAGCACGCGGCGGCCGCGAGCGCGCCGATGGCCGCCACGGCAGCCGCGCCGCGGGCCGCGGCGGAGAGTGCGCCAACGAACCCCATGGCGGAAGCCTGGGCGTGAACCCGGGTGCGCGGCAGCGGGCTGGCCCGCCGGATGGATGGTGCGGTCATCGCAATGCCCCCGCGAAGAACGATATCTGGAGCACCGCCGAGAGCACCACCTGCGAGAGCCGGCGGTTCAGGTTGTTGTCGTACGTGATGATCCGCGCCCCTTGCAGCGAGAACGTCAGATTGTCGGCGACGTCCGTGTCGGCATTGAAGCTAATCGCGTCGCGGCCGTTGTCCGCGAGCCGGCTGCGGAGCTGCGACGGCCCGGTAGCCGTCACCCAGCTGGTGGTAGCGGTACGCTGCCAGGCGAGCCGCGTGCGGAGGCCGCTCTTCAGTTCCCATTCCGGCGGCAGCCGGAAGGTGCGGGTGGCAGTGGCGCCGAGGTCGCGCGAGGTTGCGTCGGTGCGCGTGCCCGGGAGGGAGTCAATGCGCTGCGTGGTCGAGAACGACACGCTGGTGGTGAGCTGGCCGACGTCGTTCCATGCGAACGAGGCGCTGAGCGGATAGCTCAGCATGGTGGAGGTCCTGGTATCGAGCGGCGCGTCCGGGGCGCCAGGCAGGTAGCTGTGCTGCGACGTCGCGACGAAGCGCGCGCTGGTCGTCACGCTGGAGAGCACGCGCTCGAGGAGTCCCGGGCGGAGCGTGGCGCGGAGCGCGAGGTCGGGGAGCGTCACGAGGTCGCCGTTCACGACGAGCTCCGAGCGGTCGGGCCTGCGCAGCCAGTTACGCGCGGCAAGGCGTTGCGTACGCGCGTCGAGGACTATCCCGAACGGCAGCCGGAGCCCGGTGGCGATCGCGACCTGGGTGTTGCTGGTGGCCGTGGTTGCGAGAAAGCCATGGTCGCCGAGGAAGGTCCCTTCGCCGCCCCAGCCGAGCTGGAGGCCGAGCCCCGGGTCGCGCGGTGTGCCGTCGTAGGCGGACGAGATCGTCCGGGTCACAGAGAGTTCGACCGGCACGAGCGTGCGGTCGAGCCGTGCGAGCGTGGCGGAGTCGGCCACCCAGGCGCGCGCGGTGCGAGCGAGGTCAACCGCTATTGCGCCGTTCAAGGTCTGGGCCGCGTTCACGCGGCGGGGGAGCCGGAGGGCGCCCGTGGTATCGCCTTCCCTCAGCAGCACGCGCGTATTCGGGTCGCGCAGCAGGCCATAGCTGGTGCTCATCCCCGCGCGCGGCCGCAGCCAGCCCTCGAGCCGCGGCGCCAGGGTGTACGTGGTGGTGAGCGCGCGTTCGCGCTCCAGCCCGGCGTCAATCCCCAGCACGGACGACCGTTCGGCGGTGGCAGCCGCGCCCGTGGCGGTGGAGTCGCCGTAGTGCACGAGGTCGCGCGTGCTCGCGAGCTCCCAGCGCGCGCTGAGGGCATCGAACGGGCGGAGTTCGAAGGCGGTGCTGTTGCGCCATGCGTCCACGCGGCCGTTCACGACGCGGGCTGTGTCGCGCGGCGAGGCGGCGATGGCCTGGAAGCTGGATCTGCTCTCGTCCGATGACACGAGGTTTCCGCTTGCGCGAAACTCCGCGGGCTGCAGGCGCGGCTTTGCGTCGCGCAGCGCGCTGACGACCTCCGCCCCGGCGAGCCAGCCCGGGAGGTGCGAGAACGCGGCCGTCCACCAGCCGGGCATGCGACCCGCCGGCGACGCGCCGCCCACTGCGTAGTCAACGCCGGCCGTGACGCGCGACTCGTCGGCCACCTGGAACTCCGTGCGCGAGCCGGCACTCCCCGCGCCCACCGCCGCGCTCAGGTGGTTGACGATGGGCGCGAGCCAGCTTCCGGTCAGCGGTGTCGCGCGCCTGAGGGCGAGCGACACGCTCACGACGTTGCGCTCCGGCGAGCGCAGGCCGCGGATATCGGCGGCGCGAATGTCGGATTGCGACACGTATTGCGGCGCCGCGCGCGCGCGCGACACCGATGCGCTTAGCGGGAGCATCCACCCGCCGGCTCCACCGAGGAGCTGGTCGAGGCGCAGCGTGGCGCCAAGCTCCACCTGGTCGTCGGCCACGTACGACGGCGCTTCCGTGAGCTGCCGGAAGCTCGGGTCGCGGCGCGAGGCGGCGAAGCGGACCTGTGCGACGTCACCCATGTTGGCCTGCACCGCGAATTGGCCCGCGTACCCCGGCGTGTTCACCACGCCCGCGAGGCGGATGTCATCCACCCAGACCTCCAGCGTGTCGCCGGGCATGATCGGCGTCGTGCCGGCGCCTGTGGAATCCACGCGCACCATCCCGACGGCGAGTTCCTGGACGGCCGAGAGGTTCGGCGGGCTTACGGCGGGGTCGGCGGCGTACACGATGTAGCCGTCGCCGCACGCCGCGTGGCGGCGGGAGACCTGGCCGACGCCGATCGCGCTGCGCTGGATGAGCGCGAGGTCCGCCCCGCTGCACGAGACGGAATCGGGCAGGTCGCGCAGGTACGCGTTCTCGAGCCGCGCGCGCAGTTCGTAGAGCTTGTCGAAGTTCACCCGCACCTCCGGGAGCCACGCGGCCTGCGTGGTACCCGTGTTCACCGGGGTGCGGTAGGCGTAGAAGTTGTCCACGTCGCGCCCGATCTTGACGTAGAACTGCAGCTCCCCGCGCTCGCCCCATCCGCTGCCGCGTCCGCGCGCCCAAGCCCTCAGTTCGCGGTACTGGCGGAAGTTCTGCGCGCCGGCGGGAAAGGTGTAAACCGCCTCGGCGCGCTCGAGCGGCGCAAGACGCGTGGCGGTGAGCCGCATGGATCTCTCGTTCACGACCACGGCCTGGTTCTCGAGCCCCGTGAGCCGGCGGTCGGCCTCGCTCACCACGCCCGGCGGCGACTGGTATCCCAGCACCGAGAGCGAGTCTTGCGTGCCCACCACGCCCGCGAAGACGAGGCCATTCCCTTCGCGCGCGCCGCCTATCCCCTGGATGGTGCGCTCGGAGCGCTTGAGCCATGCGGCGCCCGTGAAGCGGAGGCGCGCAATCACCGTCTGCGAGAACTCGTTGTCGGCCAGCCCTGCGCCCGAGACGACCGTGAGCCGCGCGGCGCGGACGCGAAGCGGCGACGGCCCGCCGCTGATCGTATCGGCCGGCGCGGAGAACGGGAGCCGCACGAGCACCCAGCAGAGCTTCGGAGCAGCGGGACCGGCCGGATCGTTGGGCGCGAGCCGGCAGCCGCCAACGCGACTCCAGGCGGCAGGATCGGCAAGGTCGGCGACGTAGCGGAAGACGCGTTCCTGCTCGCGCTGCGACGCGAGGTAGTTCAGCACCCCGTCGCCGTCTATGTCCCATTCGTCCAGCCGTCCGTTCTGCACGGTGCAGTTGGTGCGCGTGTCGCCGAGCCGGGCGACCTGGACGTTGCCGCGGGAGCACATCGGGACGTTCGTCCTGATCCCGCCGCCCGCGGGCGAGCTGACGATAAGCCGCGGCACCACGTCGCCCACGAGGCCGACGTCGTTCGTGGCCTGGTTGAACGCGCGCGAGAAGGGGTCGCGCTCGGACTGCAGCGTGTCGCGCCCCACGACCGCCCGTCCGCTCCAGGTGGAGTCGGTGGCGGCGGTGCCGGACGAAACCGCGAGTTGCGTTGGCACGACCGCCACGGCGTCCTCGCTGACGTCGCCCAGGTCAATGACGATCGTCGGGTTGCGGCGCCTCCGCACGGCGCTCGTGTCAACGAGCGCCCAGAACTCAACGGCTTCCTTGCCGCTCAGGTTCACGCCGGACGGCGGGCCCAGCACGGTACGGATGGAGCGCCAGCGCCGGCCGGGCGTGGCGTTCCCGGTCCGCCAGCGGTAGGTCTTCGAGACGTCGTCGTACGCGCCGCCAACACTCAGGGGGTAGAGCGTAAGCCAGAGAGCCTGCTCGGGCGCCTGGAACGCCGCCCCTGCGAGCCGGGTGAGCGGGTCAATTTCCTGGAGCGTGAACCGCGGCACGGTGTCGCCGAGCGACCGGCCGTTCGTCTGCCAGGCGATCGTCGCCGCGCGGGCGAGATCGAGCGTGCCGGAGCCGCCGATGCGGGAGGGGAGGACGCGCCCCAGCGCCGGCTGGCTCGATATCGCCCACGACGGGTCGGCGAGGGGCACCGCGAACGCGCCGTCCGACTCGAACGACTCGAGGTACGCCTGCCCCGACGACCCGGCCTGCGGAAGGCTCGCCGCGAGTTCCGCTTCGAGCCGGACGCGCGAGGGCGCAAGCTGTTCCGCTCCCGTGATCCGGCGCGCCGCCCGGGCCAGGGCGGGCACGTCCCACGCGTACGACCCGCTCACGCCGGCGACGATCTCCGCTTCGTCGGCGTAGCCGAGCTGGGGGCGCGTGAACGACGAATGCTGGCGCTGGCCGATGGCCACGAAGTTGAGTTCGCCGTTGGCCAGCGCGTAGCGCGATGCTATGCCGACGATCGTGGTGGGCGTCGTGACGAAGAGCGGAGTCTCCTCGAAGCGCACCGTCACCTGGCGCGGGCGCGCGAACACAGAATCGGCGCGGAGCATCGTCACACGGCCCACGTCGTAGTCAATCTCGTAGTCCGTACCGCGGCGCAGCACGGTGCCGTCGTCGAGCACGAGCCGCTCCGACCGCGGGCGAAGCTGAGTCGCGCCGAGCGAGAACGACTGAGCGTCACCGCCCATGTCGCTCTCGAAGGAAAGGTTGAGCCGGTAAACCGGCTGCGGCCGGCGGGGCGAGTAGAGGTCCTCGCCGGGGGTCGTGTAGATCGTGTCGTTCGCGGGGTTCGGGAGGGAGCCCACGAGGCCCGACCGCGCGAACGGCCTCAGCGACGGCAGGATGACGAACCGCTCGCGCACCACTGACGACGTCGCCGAGCCGGAGAGCGAGGCAACCGGGTCACCACGGCGCGGGAAGACCCGCGCCTCCGGGTCGAAGAGCGCCGGCGCGCCGACGCGGGCCATCCGGAAGAGCTCGAGGAAGGTGGACGCGGTGCCGCCCAGGGGCCGCTCCTGCGCAAAGGTGCCGCCCGTGGTGATGGTGAGCTGGATGGACTCGCGCCGCACCTCCTCGCCGCCTACGCGGTAAGCGGCCCGCACTTCGCGGTAGGACGCCGGGTCGCCGGGTCGTACGTTCGGATCCCAGAGCAGCGTGGCCCACTGCTCGCGGCCCTCGGCCCACGCCACGTCCGGCGTGCCGCCGGTGGAAGCGACCACCGTATCGCGCCCGCCAACCCGCACGGTGTACGCAACGACGAGCCGGTCACGATTCGGGTCGAGCGGCTGCGCGAGCATCACCCAGAGCTGCGACGGGTCAACGTAGTAATCCACATTCTCCCGGAGCGCCTCGTACACCGGCCCCGGGCGGGACGCCGGGTCGCCGATCAGCCGGAAGCGCGGCCCGTTGGGGTTGACCGGCTGGCCGCCGATGAACTGCCGGTACAGGAATACGCGCGCGGGACGGACGCTGTCGGGGAGCTGGGCAGCGAGCTGGGCGAGCCGGGGACCGTCGAGAAGGTCAATGTTGGGGTAGCCCGCGAAGACGCGCGGGTCAACGGTGAGGAAGAACCGGCGCGCCTCCACCTGGTAGTCGTCAATCTTCAGCGAACCCGCCTGCGCGCCGGTTCCCCCCACGGTGAATACCCGGTCGCGCTGCACGATACCCTTCTGCTCCGCGGCAATCGCCTTGACGCCCAGCCGGCCGAACTGCGCCACAGCCTGCAGCCCGTAGTTGCCCTGCGGAATACCGCTCGTGATGAATCGCGAGGCGGGGACGTCGAGCGTCACGTTGCCCACGTCAACCCGGCGCAGCCATTCACCCTCCTGCCCGAGATACGAGAGGGAGATGGTGTTCGAGCCGTCGAACTCGCGCCGCGAGTCGTAGTTCACGTCGGTGCGGATCCGGTCGGCGATGGTGCCCCCGGTCTGCAGGCCGAACTGGAAGTCGGGCGTGAACTCCCACCGCGGCACGCACTGCGAGCCGAAGACCAGGAGTTGGCTCGCCACGCAGCGCTCGTTGTTCGTGCGCTCGTTGCGGAACTCGAAGCGTCCGTCGAAGCGGAGTCCCAGGTCGCTTCCCGGCCCGAAGAGACGAGTGAAGAGCGAGTCTGTCGCGGTGGTGTCGCGGCGCTGAGCAGTGTCGCGGGGAGTGCGCGCCGGGTCGGCTCCGCCCTGAAGGGCCTCGGCCGCGTTTGCCGCAACGCAGGCGGCGAGCATGGCAGCGAGGGGGAAGCGGAGGTATCGCACGAAGGGGCGCACCCGGGCCCGGGAACGGGGTATCAACTATACTTGAAAGCGATCGGCGGGCCCGTGGAATATACGGGCGGCCCGGACCTCTACAACCCTTTGCGCCGCAGGGAGTTCGGTCACCGCCGCTTCCCCATCCATCAGTGAAAGTCATCAGCCGCTACGTCCTGCGGGAACACCTTGGGCCGCTCGTCTTCTCGATGTCGGCGCTGACTTCGCTGCTGCTCCTCAACTATATCGCCAAGCAGCTCCCGCAGCTCGTGGGCAAGGGGCTCCCGTGGACTGTGATCGCGGAGTTCATCGTCCTGGCGATGCCGTTCACGATCGCGATGACGCTTCCCATGGCGGTGCTCGTCGCGACGCTGCACGCCTTCAGCCGCCTTGCCGCCGACAGCGAGATCACCGCGTTCAAGGCCAGCGGGCTCCCGATGTCGCGGCTCATGCGCCCAGTGGTGATTGCGGGGTTCCTGCTCTCGGTGATGATGGTGTGGTTCAACGACCGCATCATGCCGGCCGCCAACTACGAGCTGCAGACGCTGATGAACGACATCGCCCGGAAGAAGCCGACGTTCGCGCTCAAGCCCCAGGTGATCAACGAGGTCGCGCCGGGCCGGCTCTTCCTGCGAGCCGGCCACCTGTCGAGCGGATCCGGCGACCTGAAGGACGTGACGATCTACGACTTCTCCGATGCGTCGCGCCGGCGCACGATCCGGGCCGACTCCGGGACGCTCGCGCTCTCGCCCGACAGCCGCGACCTCCTGCTCACGCTGTACGATGGCGACGTCGTGGAACTGAACCGCGCGGAGATGAGTCAGCTCCAGCGCGTGTTCTTCACCACCAACGACGTGCGCGTGCGGGGAATCGGCAACCAGCTCGAGCGGAACGGTTCGGTCGCGGAGAAGAGCGATCGCGAACGGACGGTCTGCGAGCTCCAGGCGCAGCTCCAGATGGCGATGCAGCGGCGCGACAGCGTGCGCGCGGCGCTCGCGAGGATAGACGCCGCGGCGGCCGCGCAGTTCGGGGGTGGCGGGACGACCGCGGGGAGCGGGTCCGCGTACTGCCGCATGATCAACTGGTTCCGGTCGTGGGGCGACGGCGCGGCGGGCACGGCGGTGGTGGCGAAGCCAACTGACCCAGGGGTGATGCCCGTGGAGTCGGCGCAGCCGCGGGAGGTGGCCGCTGCTGTTCCGGAGAGCGCCGCCCGGCACCTCAAGCCTGCGCCCATGATCGCCCAGGACACGGCGGGGAGCGGTGCCAGGCACGATTCTGCCGCAGCCTCCGCAACCGCGGGGCACGATTCGGCCGCGGCAGCCCCTCCGAGCGCAGGAAACGATACGGCTGCGGCCACGCCTGTTGCGCGGGACGCTCTCCCGGCGCCTTCGAGCGGCGCAGCGGCCGGCGACGAGATACAGACGCCGGCGCCGGTCCTCGCCGAGGCGATGAAGATCCAGCTCAACTCGACGCAGGGGCTGATACTCGGCAACCAGGTCGAGATCGAGAAGAAGTTCGCGATCGCCACGGCGTGCCTCATCTTCGCGCTGCTTGGCGCACCCATCGCCTTCAGGTTCCCCAGGGGAGGCATTGGCCTCACCATCGGCGTGAGTCTTGGTGTCTTTGGCGTGTACTACTGCGGGCTGCTCGCCGGCGAGGAACTGGCAAGGCGGGGCTACATGCCCGCGTACGCCGCGATGTGGGGCACCAACTTCCTGCTGCTGGCGGCCGGCGTATACCTCACCGCCCGGCTGGGCTCCGAAGGCACCACGCACCGCGGGAGCGAACTCTCCGACCGTCTCGCCCGGCTCCGCGACAGGTTCCGGCGCCGACCCCGTCACGCGTTGGGGGGCTGACTCCCGTGCAGCTTCGCCTCCATCCGCTGGACCGGTACGTCCTCCGCGAGTTCACCAAGATCTTCGCGTCGGCTGCGCTTGGCTTTCCGGTGCTCGTCATCGTGCTCGACGTAGTCGAGAACTTCGGCAAGTACATCCGCCGCGAGCTGCCGCCGCTCGACATCGTCAAGGCGTACGTGTACGGAATGCCCGAGACGATGTTCCTCGTGCTCCCGGCAGCCGTGCTGTTTGCGACGGTCTTCTCGATAGGCGGCTTCACGCGGCACTCGGAGATCACGGCCGCGAAGGCCAGCGGGATCAGCTTCCACCGGTTCATCGTCCCGATTGCGTTCGGCTCCCTGGCGGCCACGGCGCTTGGCCTGGCGCTGGCGGCAGCGATGCCCGACGCGAACCGGATGCGCGACCAGCTTCTCCAGGAGCGGAAGTCCCGCAACCTGGACTTCAGAGCCAGCTTCACCTTCGCAAGCGAGGACGCCCGGGTGTACCAGATCGGCCAGGCCGACGCGGTCCAGGGCACCCTCGACGACGTCGAGATCGAGCGGCGCGGCACCGGGCCCGCGTACCCGTCGTACGTGATCTATGCGAGGAGCGCGCGGCACACTGATGACCGCGGCTGGACGCTCAAGCAAGGCGTGATGCACCTCATGCCCACCGACTCGGCGACGATGGCGGTTGCCTTCGACTCGCTGCGCGACCGCGGGTTCAGGGAATCGCCGCGCGTCCTCATGGCCGACCCGCGCGCGCCCGAGGAGATGGGCTTCCGCGACCTCGGCGTGTTCATTCGGCAGATGGAGCGCTCGGGCACCGATGTAAACAAGTTCCGCACCGCGAGGATGCTCAAGCTGGCCATCCCGGCCACGTGCGTGATCATCATGCTGTTTGGCGCTCCGCTCGCCACGACCACGCAGCGCGGCGGCCCCGCGCTCGGGGTCGGCATCAGCCTGGCCACCACTGTGGTGTTCCTGATGCTCGTGCAGCTCACGCTCGCCATCGGAGAGAAGGGCCTGGTAATGCCGGAACTTGCAGCGTGGATCCCGGGCGCCGTGTTTGGCGGGCTCGGGGCAATCCTCCTCGCGAGAGCCCGCACGTGACGGTGCCCGTGCCGCAGCATGAAGGCGCTCCGGAGCCGGAGCGCCGGGAACACACCCACTCGTTCCCGGTGGTGCAACGGGTCCCGCTGCGCTTCCTGCGCCGCATGAGCCGGGGCACCTTCGGCTTCTTCGGCGGGTTCGGCGCCCGCGTGCTCTTCGTGCGCGAGCTTCGGCGCGCTCTCCGCGAGCCCAGGACGTACGCGCCGCTCATCATCAGGCAGATGCGCACGATCGGGGTGGATTCGGTGCCGCTCGTTGCCATGGTCGCGGCCTTCATCGGCGCGGTGATCGCGATCCAGGTGCGGTACCAGCTCTTCCCGGGCATCCAGCTTTCCATCGTCGGCCTGTCGTCGCGCCAGATCACGGTCCTCGAGACCGGGCCGCTGCTCACGGGCCTCGTGCTCGCTGGCCGCATCGGCGCGAAGATGACGGCCGAGATCGGGACGATGCGCGTCACCGAGCAGATAGACGCGCTCGAAACCCTGGCGTACGACCCCGTGGCGTACCTCGTGGTGCCACGCCTGATCGCCGCCGTGGTGATGCTTCCCCTGCTCACGCTGATGGCCGACTTCATTGGCGTGGTGTCGGGCGCGCTGGCCGCGGTGCTCGTCGGCGGCGTGCAGCTCACGCAGTTCGTGGACGGCGTACGGCTTGGCTACGACCACTTCCAGGTGATCTACAGTCTCATCAAGGCCACGCTCTTTGGAGCCGCGATTGCGTACCTCTGCACCTACGAGGGGTACGTGACGCAGGCGGGCGCCGAAGGCGTGGGACGTTCCACCGCCAAAGCGGTGGTGATCTCGTCCATCTGGATTCTCGTGCTCGATGCCGCCATCGCGTTCATCCTCGCACCATATTTGCAATGATGAAACGTCGCGACGAAGTGCTCGTCGGCCTGTTCGCCACCGTCGCCCTGATCCTTGGCTTCATGGGCGCGCTCTGGCTCGCGCGCGGCGGCCTGGCGCCCGGGTACCCGCTCTACGCGAAGTTCGTGTGGGGCGCAGGGCTCAAGCAGGGCCAGCCCGTGCTCCTCGCGGGCATCAACGTTGGCTACGTGGACGAGGTCACGCTCCAGCGCGACGGAATGCTGGTCGTCACCTTCCGTGTGCGCAACGACTACAAGGTGCCCAAGGGCACCACGGCCACGATCGAACCCAACGGTTTCTTTGGCGACATGCTCGTGGCGCTGAGGCCGTCGCTGCCGTCGCCCGACAATTTCGCCCCGGGCGACACCATCCCGCCGGGGCGCGCCTCGCCCAGCGTCGGCGACGTGCTCACCCGGGTGGACACGCTGGCGGGCCACCTCACCGCGCTCGCGGGCGCGCTCCGCAAGCAGGTGGTGGACGAGCACGCGCTCGACGACGTCCGCCGGGCGGTCGTCCGGGCCGGAGCCATGTTCGCGTCCATCGAGAAGCTCGCGGCCGACCAGGACGAGGAACTCCGGAAGACGGAAGCGTCGCTGCGGCGGGCGGCGAGCGCGCTCGACTCCACCCAGATTGACTCGACGCTGCGGAGCATCCGCGGCGCGGGATACGCGGCCGACTCTCTCGCGGCGGCGTTCCGGACCACGGCGGGCCGGCTCGACACGCTCCTGGACAAGCTGAGCAACGGGCCAGGCTCGGCCTCACGCCTCGTGAACGACCGCGCGATGTACGACGATGTGCGCTCGCTCGTCCAGCGGATGGACTCGCTGCTCACGGAGTTCCAGAAGAACCCGCGCAGGTTCTTCAAGTTCTCGATATTCTGAGCCGGCGTCGGGGAGGGCAACGCGCCCTGCGTGGCGCATTGCCCGCCCGGCCGGGACTGGCTGCAAGAAGAGAGGCCCGGGGCTTTCGCCCCGGGCCTCTCCCGTACCGCGGCGGCGCTAGAAGCTGTACCGCACGCCCAGCTGCATCCTGTAGTTCGACGTCGCGTTCGTGCTGCTGGTGAACTTGGTCGTCGGGCTGAAGGTGTACCGCGCCCGCGCGCCCTTGCCGTCCGGGCCAAGGCCGTCCTTCACGATCATCGAGCCGGCTTCCTTCGAGCTGTACGAGAGCAGGTTGATGGAGCCGAAGCCCGACGAGGCATACCGGCCCCAGTCGGCGTTGATCAGGTTCGCGAGGTTGAACACGTCCCACTGGATCTGGACGCGATTCGCCCACGAGTCCCTGAGGTTGCCCCAGCTCCCGAACAGCGAGCCAAGACGCTGCCGGACCGAAAAGTTCCACAGGTGGTGGAACGGCTCGGCGCAGGAATTGCGCTGCATGATGGTTCCGGCCTGATCCTTGAGGCACTTGTTCGAGTTGATGTAAGACTCGAGCGCGTCCTGCTGCTGCTGGATCGTGTAGCCCGAGAGCGCCGCGAAGATGATCTCGCTGGAATCGCGCACGTTCTTCGGGATGTACATGAGATCGTTGCCGATGCCGTCGCCGTTCATGTCGCCGCTCGACGACCCGCCGTACGTGTAGTGGAACCGCTGGCCGCTCTCCCCGGTGTACTGGAGCGAGAGGTCGGTGCCGGTTGACGGGAAGGTGTACGTGCTGGTGAACACGATCCGGTGCGGCGACTCGAAGATCGAGTGGCCGAGGTCCTGCACGTTCTGCGCTACTGCGCCGTACGACTTTCCGTACTGGTACTGCGAGATCGTCGTGGACGACGTAAGACTCTGCACGTCGCGCGCTACCGTGTAGGTGTAGAAGAGCGACGCCTCGAGGTTATTGATGTAGCGCCGCGTGAGGCCTGCGGTGAGCTGGTAGGTGTAGTCTTTGTTCGAGTTGGTGATCTCGAAGACCTGCGTCTTGCTGTACCCGCCGCTCTGCGTGGCTGCGGCCGCATTGTACGTGCCGCCCACGTGCACCGGCTGGAGTGGCGCCGGGCCGTACATCACGCGCCCGTAGCGGTCCACGCCCTGCGGGCCGCCAAGGGCGATGTTCTGGTAGAAGAGCTGGTTGAGGCCGCGCGAGTACATGCCCTCGACCGTGAGGACGTAGTTGTCGAACACCTCGCGGTCGTAGCCGAAGGTATAGCGGAGACTCTGCGGGAACTTCAGGTTCGGGTCGGCAAGGTCAACCTCGGAACCCGCGCTCGCGGTGAGCGCCGGACTGGTTGCGCCCGGGCCGGCGACGCACGCCGTCGGCGGGTTGGCGATGTTGGCCGCGTTGAACGCGGGCGGCCGGTTCGTCGCCGTGTTGGACGTCCCCGTGCACTGGAGCTGCTTGTAGCCCGAGAAGCCGGAGTTCTGGTACTCGTTCGACATCCAGACGAACGCCGGCTGGCCGGTGAAGATGCCCACGCCGCCGCGCAGCTGGTTGCGGCCGTCGCCGGTCACGTCCCAGTTGAAGCCAAGGCGCGGCGCGATCTGCCAGTTGCCCGACGGAATCCTGCGCGTGTCGCGCTTGAGCGTGTCGAGCACGCCCTGGTTGAGCGGCGGCTTGTCGTCGAAGAACGACGCGTCCGCGCGCAGACCGGCGGAGACGGTGAGCCGGTTGGTGGGCGTCCACTCGTCCTGCACGTAGAAGGCGTGCGTCCGCTGGCGGAACCGCACGGCGCCGTCGCCCTCGGCAGGCACGCCCACCCAGTATTGCGACGGGAGCCCGTTCTGCAGCGAGTCAATCGAGTTGAACTGCCAGTAGCCGTAGCGCTGCTGGCCGAACAGGTTGCGCACCTTGTACCACTGGTTCTGCGTGCCGATCGTGAGCCGGTGGTTCGACCCGAGCGGGTGCGTGTAGTTCTCTGTGATTTCGTACACGTCCTGGTCGAGCTGGTTGGCCTGCGACGACCGCTCGGCGCCGAGCTGCATCGAGACGCTCCCCGAGCCGCGCACGAGGATCTGGGGCGTCGTGGGCGGCACGAAGGTCACGCGCGCGTCGCGGATGTGCGTGAGCCCAGCGAAGAGCTCGTTGTACGCCCCGTTCGAGAACTGCGACTTGAGCTGCGCAACGTACGCACTCTTGTCCGACTTGAACGTGTAGCCGTTGTCGGTGAGCGCGAACGTCGAGCCCGATGACGACCGGCTGAACACGTCCTGCTCCGCGTGCGCGTAGTTGTCGCGAACGGTGAGGATCGAGTTCCAGGGAAGCCCCTGGAAGTCGAGCCGGATGAAGGCGTTGGTCAGCGGGTTTTCGTTGGTGCGGAACGCGCCCGACGCCGGTGCGAAGCCAAACGGCTTCACGATGGACTGGACGCGGTCAATGTCGGCCTGAGTCGCGACCGGCCCGCTCACGCTGCCGCCCACGTACGGCCCGGTGGCCGGGTTGTTCTGCGTCTGCGGCTCGAGGTTGATGAAGAAGTGCGCCTTGTCCTTCACGATCGGACCGCCGAGCGTGAAGCCGTACTGCTCCTGCCGGTAGCCGCCGAGGTACGGCTGAGTGCGCGTGAGCGCCGAGTCGCGCAGGTAATAGTACACGCTGCCGAACATCTCGTTGGTGCCGCTCTTCGTCACCGCGTTGACGAGCACGCCAGAGAAGTTGCCGAAGCGCACGTCGTACGGCGAAAGGAGCACCTGGTACTGCTTCACCGCCTCGATGCCGATTGACTTGCCGCCGGCTTGGCCACCGGGTTGACCCGTGGAGCCAAGGCCGAACAGGTCCTTCTCGGTGGAGCCGTCAATCTGGATGTTGTTGTAGCGGTTGTTCGCGCCGCCGCCCGAGAGGCCCGGGCCCGAGCTCGAGATCTGCGGCGCGAGCGAGACGAAGTCGGTGAACGTGCGGTTCAGCGACGGCAGCCGGTGCAGCGTCGAGTCGGTGACGGTCGTGCCCACCCCCGTCTTGGAGGGTGCGATGATCGGATCGGCCGTGGCGACGACCTGCACGCTCGAAAGCTGCACGGCCGTCTCCTTCAGCACGAAGTCGAGACGCGTGGTCGTGTTGATGGAAACCGCCTGCTTCTCCCGGGTGTCGGGCGCAAAACCAATCCGCCGCGCCGTCACCGTGTAGTCCATCGCGGGCTCGATCCCGGAAATGAAATAGCGGCCCTCGACATTCGTCTCGGCGCCGCGCGTCAGGCCCGTGCTCGGGCTCTTCACCTGGACCACCACGCCAGGCATCGGGTTTCCGTTTCCGTCGGTCACGCGCCCGGCAATCGAGCCGGTGGTGACCTGTGCAAGCCCCGTCGTGCCGCTCAGGGCCAGCGCGATCGCGGAGGCCGCGAGTCGCCAACGCCACATTTTCATACCTTTGCCTCGAAATGAGGAGTGAGGGTGCTGCATGCATTCTGCAGTCCCGAAAAATACGAACGCGGAATCGCCGCACGCAACGCACCGGAATCGGGCGTGACGCGCCCGAACCTGCCGGGGTAATTGACAACACGCCGGCGTCCACCCCCGACGGCGTGCATGGCCGGGCGTTCGTGACACCGGCGCAGATGGTTGGCTACCGGTTGGTTCGCCGCCTGCCGAGGGTGAACGCGTACACCGGCGCCCCGAGCGCAACCACGCCGAGCACCGCCAGCGTGCTCATCCGGCTGCCGGGCTGGATGACCGCGTTCGCGAGGAGGTAGAGGACGCTCAGCACGAACAGGGCCGGGACGAGCGGGTAGAGCGGCACACGGAACGTGGGCGCGTAGTCCCGGCGCCTCCTCAGGCGGAAGACGGACGACACTGCCAGCGCGTAGAACGGCAGGAACGCGGTCACGAATGCGTCGGCCAGCGACTCGAACGTCCCGACGAGCACGAACACGATGCCGAGGATGGCAACGAGGATGATCGAGATGAATGGCGTGCCGCGCGAGGGGTGCACCCTGGCGAACATCGGGAAAAACAGCTTGTCGTCGGCCATCGCGAAGAAGATGCGCGGGCTCGTGAGCAGCACCGTGTTGAGCGTTCCGAAGGTGGAGATCATCACCGTGACAGAGACGAATATCACGCCCGCCGAGCCCATCACCACCTCTGCCACGTCCGCCGCCACCAGTTTCGACACCCGTACCTGCTCGACGGGCAGCACGGCCAGATAGCCGACGTTCGCCGCGAGGTACACAGCGAGCACGAGAAGCGTGCCGCCCACGAGCGCGCGTGGCAGGTTTCGCTGCGGGTTCGTCACCTCACCTGCGTTGTACGACACGTCCGCCCAGCCGTCGAACGCCCAGAGCGCCGACACGAGCGCGAGCCCGAACGCCGCCATCGTGAAGCTTCCGGGAGGCGCGGCCGGCGTGAAGTGGGCGGCCCCTCCGTGGGGAATGCCCCACGCGAGCGCGATGAGCACGATGAAGACGAGCCCGCCGTACTTGGCGAGCACCGTGAAGTTCACGACGGCAGACGACGTGCGCACGCCCACGATGTTGAACAGCGCCGTGACGACGATTGCCGCTACGGCCGTCAGGCGGACGCTCATCATCTGGCCGGTCGCCTCGCCGCCCTTCCCGGTCACGCGCAGGAAGTACTCCGCGAACGTGATCGAAATGGCGCCGAGCGAGGCGGCGCGGATCATCACGAGCTGGCCCCAGCCAAAGAGGAATCCCGCCAGCCGACCCCATCCCTCGCGGCAGAAGACGTACACGCCGCCGGTGCGCGGCATCGCGGTCGCGATTTCGGCGAGCGTCAGAGCGCCGCAGAGCGCGAAGATCCCGCCCACGACCCACACGGCGAGCAGCGGCCCGGGCCCGGGCAGTTTGTCGGCGATGCCGGCCGGCGAGCGGAAGATCCCGGAGCCGATCGTCGAGCCGATGACTACCGCCGTCGCGCTCCAGAGGCCAAGGCGCCGCTGGAGGACGCCCGAAGGAGCCGGCGGCGATGCGGGAGCGTCATTCATCCGCCAATGCTACGCCCGGTGCGCTTGTTGCGCGACCCCTCGGTCCGTTGAATACGGCGCTGCACCGGGCGATTCTTCACCGTCCCTACCAGATCCCCGGTTCCGTGGCCACACAGCTCGCCGACATCCTGTTCGTGATCCTCGCCGCCGCGATCGTCGTATCGCAGGCGCTCATCCTGCGCTCCACCGCGCGGGGCATGCGGCACGGCATTCCCGGCGACAGGGTGGCGCTCGAGTGGGCGTACGCGATCATTCCCGCGGTCGCCCTGGCAGCGCTGCTCGTTGCCACGTGGGCCGCGATGCACCCCGCTACGGTTGACGTGCGCGGCGTGGCGCCGGTGGCCGGCCTGTGACGACCGAGACGGCGTCGCAGTCGCGGCCGCTCGCCGCCGACCTCCTCACGCTCACCAAGCCGCGGATAATCTCGCTGCTCCTGGTCACCACGGCGATGCCGATGTACGCCGCCGGATCGCCGGACCTCTTCACCCTCCTCGTGGTGATGGCCGGCGGCTACCTGATGGCCGGCGGCGCCAACGCGATGAACATGTACTTCGACCGCGACATAGACGGCGTGATGTCGCGGACGCATACGCGCCCGCTCCCGTCCGGCCGGATGGCGCCGAAGGCGGTGCTGGCATTTGGCATCGCTTGCGCCACGGCGGCGACCTTCATGCTGGGCCACCTGGTCAACGCCATGACAGCCACGCTCGCGCTGGCGGGCTTCTACGGCTACGCGTTCGTCTACACGCGGTGGCTCAAGCGCACGACGCCGCAGAACATCGTGCTCGGCGGCGCAGCCGGCGCCTTCCCGCCTCTCGTTGGGTGGGCCGCGATGACAGGCGGCGTGGACCTCCGCTCGATCATCCTTTTCCTGATCGTGTTCTACTGGACGCCGCCGCACTTCTGGGCGCTGGCGCTCAACAAGCAGGTTGATTACGGGCGCGCTGGCATCCCCATGGCGCCCAATGCCTGGGGGACGCGCGAGACGATTGACCAGATGTGGTGGTACAGCGTGCTGCTGGCGGCGCTCACCCTGCTGCCTGTTTGCATCGGGATGTTCGGGATCACGTACCTCGGTGCCACCCTGCTCCTCAACGCGATCTTCCTGCACTATGCGTGGCGCGTCAAGCGGCACCGCGACGCCGACAAGCCGGCGTGGAGCGCGCCGGCGTGGACGCTCTACAAGTACTCCCTCCTCTACCTGGCGCTGCTCTTTGCCGCCATGGCGGTGGACCGCCACCTGTAGAGCAGGGCGCCGGCGGCAAGCATCGCCGAGCCGGCAAGCGACATGCGCGGGGCGGAGATCCACGCGCTCGCCACGCCGGCCGCCGCGCAGACGACGAACGCGGCCGGAAGCCACGGATAGCCCACCACCCGGTAGGGGCGCGCACGGCCCGGCTGCACAGCGCGCAGGCGGAAAACGGCCGACGCGGCAAGGCCGAAGAACACCCAGTCGGCGAAAACCACTCCCGACAGCAACGCACCCAGGGATCCGCGCGTGGCGAACAGCAGCACGAGCGACCACGCCCCGAGCAATACGAGGGCCACGTGCGGCGAGCCGAACCTCGGGTGCACGCGCGCGGCGAACCCCAGGAGCGTGCCGTCACGGCCCAGCGCGTAGAGCACACGCGCATTAGCGAGCAGCGCGACATTCACGAACCCGAAGATCGAGAGCATGGCCCCGGCGGTGATTACGCTGGCGCCGGCATCGCCCAGCAGCCGCCGCGCCGAGTCGGCCGCGGCGGCGTCGCTCGCGGCAAGCCCGTCGCGCCCGAGCGCGTTCAGGTACGCCACGTTCGCGCCTGCGTAAACCACGATGACCACCACGACGCCCAGCGCCAGTGCGCGGGGCAGCGTCTTTCCGGGATCGCGGATCTCACCCGCGACCATGCTGGTCTGCTGCCAACCGCCAATCGTGAACAGCACGGCGACGAACGCGGTGGCGAGCCCGGCTGCGAGCGGAGGAGCGGCGCCCAGCGTGGCTGCCGCGGCGGGGAGCGGCCCGCGCGGCACGAGCAGCAGCCCGGCCACGATGAGCCCCCCAAGCACCGCCAGCTTGGCGGCCGTGAAAGCGTTTGCGGCCGCCGTGCCCGGCCTCACCCCCAGCACGTTCAGCGCCGTCACCCCGGCGATCGTGATGGCCGCGGCACCCATCGGCCCGCCCACGGCGCCAGTCGGGACGAACTGGCCGAGGTAATTGCCGAAGCTGAGCGCGACCGCGGCAATCGCGCCGCTCGCGATCATCAGGAGGATCATCCAGCCATGGAGGAACGCCGGGAGCGGCCCGAACGCCTCGCGGATGTACACGTACGGCCCGCCGGCCTCGGGGAGCATCGCCCCCAGCTCGCCGAAGGTGAGCGCGCCGGCCATCGCCACGGCGCCGGCAAGCACCCACATGCCAAGAATCAGCGACGGCCGATCGAGCGACGCAGCCACCTGCGAGGGCGTGAAGAAGATGCCGCTCCCGATGATGCCACCCACCACGAGGAGGACGGCCGATGCCAGGCCAAGCTCGCGCCGCAAGCCGCTCCCGCCTGGCCCCCGACGCGCCGGCGACGGCCCGATGTCCATCTACACGATGGTGAGTGCGCGCTGGATTTCGACGGGCGTGACGACCAGATCGCGGTCGCCCACCCAGCAGTTCACTTCCGACCGCACGCCGAGTTCGCCGGCGATGTACACGCCGGGCTCGACCGAGAAGCCGACGCCCGGGATCAGCAGCCGCTCCTCGCGCGTCTCGAGGTTGTCGAGGTTGGGGCCCGAGCCGTGGAGGTTACGCGCGTCAATCGAATGGCCCGTGCGGTGGGTGAAGTACTTCGCGAAGCCGGCGCGTTCGATGACGCCACGCGCCGCGTCGTCGGCCTCTGCGCCCCGGATCTCAACGCCGCCCTCGACGCGCGAACGGATGAGGTCGAGCGCCGCGTCGCGCGCGGCGCTCACCGCGTTCCACACCTCGACGAGCCTCGGCGACGGCGCCCCGATGCTCGCCATCCACGTCTGGTCGGCCTGGGGGTGCCCGGGCTCGCCGGCCCAGAGGTCTATCAGCACCGCGTCGCCCACGCGCAGCGCCCGCTGGGGGCCATCCGGCCCGGGCTCGTAGTGCGGATTCGCTGCGTGCTCCGTGGCCGACACATTGGGGCCGTGGTCGCTGCAGATGCCCGACGCGCGGAACTCGCCGCGGATCCACTCCACCAGCCCGTGCTCGGTCACGGGGGTGCCCGAGCGCGCCGCAGCGCCTGCCCGCGCGAACGCCGCTGCGGCGATCCGCGCGAGGTGCTCCGCCGAGCGACGGTGGGAAGCAAGGCCCTCGGCTGTCCACACCGCGAAGAACCGCGAGACAAGCTCGGCGGAACTCGCAACCGTCGCTCCCGCGCGGCGCACGAGTTCCAGCACGCCCGCTGGCACCTGGTCCACCACGGGCACCGCATCGCCCGGCGAGTACTCCATGGCGACGCGCTTTCCGGCCACGAAGCGCGCAACGTCCGCCTCGAAGGTCCGCCACGACACATATGCGCGCTTCTCCCACGCAGCCGGCCATCCGTCCCACGGCGCCTGTTCGATCGCGTGCGTGATCGCCACGGGGGCGCCGTCCACCGGCACCCATGCGAAGACCCTGCGCGTCTGCATCCCCTCGAGCCCAAGGAGCGAGCGGGCGATGGGGTTGAGCCCCCGGAAATCGTAGAGCAGCCAGCCATCGAGGCCGTGCGCGCGGATTGCGTCCTGCACCGTCGCGAGCGAATCGGGTGTCAGCACGGCGCGGGCGGCGGTCACCTTGCCACCCCGATCGGGCGCCATTCGGCCCGCCACTCGCATGTCGCCTCGTTGCGCCCCGAGCAGCGGACGTGTTCCACCGCGCCAACGCCGCCCACGAGGAGCTGCATGAGCTCTCGCAGCGCTGCCTCGTAGTACGCGCAGCCGCCTTGCCGCGGCGCCGAGCCAAGCGTCACCGAATCCGGCACCTCGAGCAGGATCGTCGAGCCCACGCGGCGCACGGTGCCGCCCGTATACCGCGTGCAGATACGCCTGACGTACCGCAGCGCGAACGGCCGCGATACCATCGCCGGGAGCGCAAGCATCAGGCGCCGAATCGGAGGCGAGATCGTACGGTATGACTGCCTCGCCATGTTGCGCCCCGCTTCCCGGAAGACCGCCTCGGCGTCCGGCCGACGGCCTATGAGGCGGGCGATGCCCGCGGCTTCGTCGAAGGACGCCGGCTGGTGACGGCGCACCGCTTCGGTAAACCGCCTAATCTGCGCGTGCACCGTGTCGGAGAGCCCCAGCCGCTTGCTCCGAAGTTCCGCCACGAACTCCGCGTCCAGGTCGCCATCGGGAAGGTCAACGGTGCGCACGGCTTCGAGCAGCGACAGCGGCAGGAGTGGGTGAACGGTAGCGGACATCTGGGCTGGTTGGGGAGGCCACGGTGAAAAGTAGCAATCGCGCGCTTGCGGTGCGCCGTCACGCGTGGCGAGAATGAACTCATGCTTGTACGGATCGTGGCCGGCGCGGTCGCCGCGGCGGCGGTAGCGTGGCTGGCGCGGCGGCGCGGCACGCTGGACGGCAGCGGCCAGTTGGCCGCGCTCGTGTGCGGCACGGCTGCGGCCGCCGCCGGGTGGGCGTGGGCCGCGGTGCTCGTCGCATACTTCGGCGCCGCGGTCGCAGTCACGGCGGCCGGCGCGGCCCGTAAGTCGGCGCGCACGAATGGCACGCTCGCGAAGGGCGGTGCGCGCAACGCCGCGCAAGTGGCGGCAAACGGAGGCGTCTTCGCCTTGCTCGCGCTCGCGGCTGGCGGCGAGCCGGCAACCGCCATGGGAATCGCGGCGACGGGAGCGCTTGCGGCCGCGAGCGCAGACACGTGGGCCACGGAGATCGGCACGCTCTGGGGCGGCACGCCGCGTTCGATCCTGACCGGCGCGCGCATCAAGGCCGGGATGTCCGGCGGGATAACACTCGCCGGCACCGCAGCGGCCGCGGCGGGCAGCCTGTTCGTGGCTGCCGCATCGGTCCTGGCGCACGACGCCCCCGATGCGCGCCACAGGGTTCTGGTGACCGGGTCCGCCGGCTTCGCCGGAGCCATGTTCGACTCGCTGTTCGGGGCGTCGCTGCAGGAGCGCCGCTGGTGCGCGCGTTGCCGCGTGCACACCGAGCAGCGCGTCCACCCGTGCGGCGAACCCACCGCGCACGCAGGGGGAACACGCTGGATCAACAACGATGTCGTCAACGTCGCCGGCACCCTTGCCGGAGCCGGCGCCGCCGTGATGATAAGCCGGCTCGCGGCATGAGCGTCGCCGCCGCCGCGTTCCGGCGCGCCCTCGGCGCCGCGCCATCGCCCGTGACGGTCGTGACCGTCGTGGACCCGCACGGCGCCGACCACGGCATGACCGTGAGCGCCTTCACCTCCGTGAGCCTCCGGCCGCCCCTCGTACTCGTGTGCATCGGCGAAGCTGCAACCATCGCAGCACCAATGCGCCACGCCGCGCACTTCGGCGTCAGCGTGCTGGGCGAAGGCCAGGAGGCGCTCTCGCTCCTCTTCGCCGACAGGAATGCCCGCGGGTTCGACGCAATCCCGCACCGGCGTGGCCCCGATGGCAGCATTCTCCTCGACGGCGCCGCGGCCCACCTCGAGTGCCGCGTGGTGGCAAGGCACCCGGCCGGCGACCACACCGCGATCGTCGGTGAAGTCACGTACGCCCGCGCAACCGGCGAGCGGCCGCTCGTACATCTGCAGGGCCGCTACACCGCAGTGACACCGCTTCCGGATTGACCCGGCTGCCGGTTGCCGCGTCCAGTGGACGGAGCGGCCGCAGCGTTGTAGTTCTTCCTGTGTGCAACAAGCAGCGTCCCGCCGGCCGGAGCCGCGACCCGCATCCGGCCGGAGCCACCACCTGAGATCGAACTGGTGTCCCTCGAAGCAGAACGCGAGCGAATCGTCGAGCAGCTGAGCGCGCATTTCGCCGCCGACAACCTCACCACGCAGGAGCTGGAGGAACGCTTCGAGCGGGCCTATCGCGCGCGCACTCCGGACGAGCTGCGCGAGGCAGCGGCGGGCCTCCCCGCCCTCGCCAACGCGCCGCAACCGCCCGCGCCGCGGCCCTCGGTGCCCACGCCGCAGCGCTCCGTTGGCATGGGGCGGCCACGGTACGCCGTGTTCATGTCGAAGTTCCGCAAGCAAGGGGACTGGACGCCCAGCCGGACCACGAGTCTCGTGGCCATCATGTCGGAGGCTCGCCTCGACCTCCGCGACGCGACCTTCGTGGACAGCGAGATCCGCTTCGACGTCACCGCGGTGATGGCCGACGTCCGCATCATCCTCCCGCCCGGCGTCACCGTGGACTGCGATGGCAGCGCGATCATGGGCGAGTTCTCGGGCCAGCAGGACGCCGCCCAGCTCGATCCCGACGCGCCGCGCATCATCGTCAAGGGCGTCGCGATAATGGGAAAGGTCCTCGTGGAAACACGGCTGCCCGGAGAGTCACGGCTCGCCGCCTGGCGCCGCTCGCGGCGGTTGCGCGGGGAGTCCGGCGACTAGCTACGCCGCGCGCAGGCCCTCTGGCGGCGCGCGGCAAGGCGACCCGCGCGGCCGGCCGTCATCCGTCGAACTCGAACAGATACTCGACGCCCGCGAGGCGAAGCACCCTTCGGACCGAGGAGTCGGCGTTCAGCAGACGCGTCGCGACCATCTGCTCCCGGGCCCGTTTCTCCAGCATGAGAAGCGCGCCAATCCCGCTCTCGTCAACCTCACGCGTCGCGCTCATGTCCACGCTGATGCGCATCGCCGATTCGCGCACGGCGCGCTTCAGGTGATCGAGTGCTGCGGCGCGGAACTCGCGGCGCGTGTCGGCCGTGAGCCGGCTCGGCGCCGGCAGCGCGTTCGCACTTCCACTCGCAGTTGACATGGCGTCCCGCTGCTCCTTCGGTGGCTGACGGCATGTTCCGATGAGCGAACGGCATGCCACGATACCGGCGCGCAAAGTCGTTGGCGGAGACGCACTTGCCGCCGTCATCACAGCGTGACGGCGCCCGCCGCCGCCGCTTTGTGCGCGACGCCACGCGCCTTGCGCCACGAGATGTCACGTCGTGTCGTTACGCCGCATGCCGCGACCGTCACGCCACTGCGCCCGCGCCGGACCTTCCATGAGCCCGCCACGCCAGTTACGGTAGCAGTACGACGAAGTACGCGCGCCGTCCCACACCGCCCTGCCCGGGGTCCAGTCATGGCCGACATTGACGTCCTGCTGAACGAGAACCGCTCCTTCCCGCCGCCTGAGCCGTTTGCCCGCGCCGCGCAGGTGAGCACCGACGCCATCTACGCGATGGCGCAGAAGGATCCCGACGCGTACTGGGCCGGCGCCGCGCGTAACCTCGAGTGGATCGCGCCGTGGAAGAGCGTCCTGGACTGGACGCCTCCGCACGCGAAGTGGTTCACCGGCGGGAAGATCAATGCCGCCGTGAACTGCGTTGACCGCCACGTCCGCGGCCCGGCGCGCAACAAGGCCGCAATTATCTGGGAAGGAGAGCCGGGCGACCGCCGCACCCTCACCTACTGGGACCTCTACCGCGAGGTATGCAAGTTCGCCAACGTCCTGCGCTCGCTGGGCGTGGGCAAGGGCGACCGCGTGGGAATCTACCTTCCCATGGTTCCGGAAGCGGTGGTTGCCATGCTCGCCTGCGCGCGCATCGGCGCCATCCACAGCGTGGTGTTCGGCGGCTTCAGCCCCGAGTCCGTGCGCGACCGCATGAACGACGCGCAGGCCAAGGTGCTCATCACCGCCGACGGCGGCTACCGCCGCGGCCAGGTCGTGCCCCTCAAGCGCAACGCCGACAAGGCGCTGGCCGAGGCGCCGTCGGTGAAGCACGTGATCGTGGTTCAGCGCCGGCCAGGCGGCGGAGGCGACGAGGCATTCGCGGAGATGCGCGAAGGTCGCGACCACTGGTACCACCGGCTGATGCAGAACGCCTCGCCCGACGCGCCGCCCGAGCCAATGGACTCCGAGGACGTCCTCTTCATCCTCTACACCTCCGGCACCACGGGCAAGCCGAAGGGAATCGTGCACACGACCGGCGGCTACCTCACGGGCACCGCCGAGACTACCCGGCTCGTGTTCGACCTCCGCGACGACGACGTGTTCTGGTGCACGGCCGACGTCGGCTGGGTCACGGGTCATTCCTACCTCGTGTACGGGCCGCTCGCCAACGGCGCGACCTGCGTGATGTACGAAGGCGCGCCCGACTGGCCGGAGCGTGACCGCTTCTGGGATATCTGCGAGCGCCACGGCGTGACGATCCTCTACACGGCTCCCACCGCTATCCGCGCCTTCATGAAGTGGGGCGAGTCACACCCCGCGAAGCACGACCTCTCCCGGCTCCGCCTTCTCGGCTCCGTCGGCGAGCCGATCAATCCCGAGGCGTGGATCTGGTACCACGAGAACATCGGCGGCAAGCGCTGCCCGATCGTGGATACGTGGTGGCAGACCGAAACCGGCGCGATCGTCATCTCGCCGCTGCCGGGCGTGACGGTGACCAAGCCCGGCAGCGCCACCCGCCCGCTCCCTGGCTGCTCCGCCGACCTGCTGGATTCGGCCGGCAACCGCGTCGAAACAGGAGGCGGCCTCCTCGCGCTCACGAGGCCATTGCCCGCGATGCTGCGCACCATCTGGGGCGACGACGAACGCTACGTGAAGACCTACTTCTCCAAGTGGGATGGCAGGAAGAACCTCTACTTCCCCGGCGACGGCGCCAAGCGCGACAAGGACGGATACTTCTGGATCCTTGGCCGCGTGGACGACGTGCTCAACGTCGCCGGGCACCGCATCGGGACGATGGAAGTCGAGAGTGCGCTCGTCGAGCACCCGTCGGTGGCGGAGGCGGCGGTCGTCGGGAAGGCCCACGAGCTCAAAGGCCAGGCGCTCGCGGCGTTCGTGACGGTGCGCGACGGCACGAGGCCAACATCGGAGCTGCGCGACGAACTCAAGCAGTTCGTCGTGGACAAGATCGGCGCCATCGCCCGGCCCGACGACATCCTCTTCGCAGCCGATCTCCCGAAAACCCGATCGGGCAAGATCATGCGCCGCCTCCTGCGCGATATCGCGGAAGGCCGCGCGCTCGGCGACACCACGACGCTCGCCGACCCGTCAGTGGTGGCGGCCCTGAAGGAGCAGTACGAAGAGAAGGAAGGCTAGCGACTGGCGCGCGCGCGCCAGTCCCACGCCGAAAGCCCGAACAGCACCGCAACCGCCGCCGCGCTCACCACGCAGTAGCGGCAGATCGCGTGGATCCGCGCCAGCTCGAGCCACGTGAGGTAGGACGAGAAGGCCACGCCCCACCCGTTCAGGACGAGGAGCGCGGTGGTGGGCCAGGCGCGCTCCGGTCCCGAGCCCACCGACCCCGCTATCGCGATCGCTGCGGCAGTGGCGTAATAACCCACGCCCCAGAGCGCCACGGGCAGGCCCATGAACATCGCGTACTTGCTCGTTTGCACCTTCTCGCAGCCGCCTGTGCCGCACGCCAGCGAGCCCAGGTAGCCGTAGTGATACAGCGTCAGGTAGCCGGCGAGAAAAACGCCGAGCAGCGCCAGTATGGCGATTGCCTGTCGTTGCACGAGCGCGCCGCCGCCGGGCTAGAGGGGATTCTTGGTCGAGGGCGCCTTCGAGGCCGCCGGTCCGGCGGGCTTGCTGCTCGCAGCCGCTTTCGCTGCCTCGGCCTCTACGGCCTTCGCGAACTGATCGTACGGCATGGCACCGGGATAGATGGTCGAGCCAATGATGAAGGTGGGCGTCTGGTTGATTCCACGCCTCGCCCCCTCCTCCTGGCTGGCTTTGATCCGCGGATAGTTGGCCTGAGCATCGTAGCACTTCTGCCATGCGTCCATGTCGAGCCCGACTGATTCGGCGACCTTGCGGAGCACCTTGCTCGGGTCGCGCGTCGCCTCGCCATTCCACTGGTCCTGCGCAGCGAAGACGCCGTCATGCATCTCCACGAACTTCCCCTGGTCGGCCGCGCAGGCAACGGCGTTCGACGCCGGCCACGTGTTCCGGTGCACGTCGAGCGGGTAGTCGAAGTACCGGAACGAGATCTTGCCGGTCGCGATGAGGCGGGAGCGGACATCGGGTTCGGTCACGGTCGCCCACTGACCGCAGGCCGGGCACTCGAAGTCGCCGAACTCGACCACCTTCACGGGCGCATCTGGGTTCCCTACGAGGTACCCCTCGGCGGTGCCAGGCGGAAGGTTGGGGTCAACGGGCCGGATTCCCGCCCGCGGCTGCGCAACCACGTACCCGAGGGCCGCTACCCCGACGATGACGACGAGCACTAGCACGCCGACGAACTTCCCATTCGACTTCTTCCGGACGGTCTTCGCCACTACGGGCCTCCTTCAGCAAGGGGGGCGCCACCGCGCGTGCGGGCCGCCCCCGCGATGGCAGTTCAAGATAACCGCGACGGAGCCGGCCAGGCGCGAGACGCGCCAACGGACGGCCCGGTGCCTGCGTAAACGGACTGTCCACCGGTGCCGCGACAGGTTGGAACGCGCCGCCAATCCAGCTAACTTTCACCTGTTGTTCCTACCCCAGACCAGGACGAGATGAGCACAAGGCGGTCCAGAGCGCCGCGCGTCAGCAGCGAACCAACGCCGTTCACGCAGGCACGCGACGAGCTCTTCCAGCATATCATCAGTTGCAGCGTCGTTGGCGCCGAACCGGAAGACCAGAAGGCCTGGTTCGACGAAACGATGGCGTACATGGCCGGTCGGTTCCACGAGCTCGACAAGCGCGAACTTGGCGAACTGCGCACGTTGGGCGAGCGGTTCGCGCAGCCAGCCAAGAGCAACCAGCCAGTCAGCGCGTGACGTTCAGGGGTACCCGAGCCGGGTACCCCTCATTCGTTCGCGCTGGTTGCACGCCCTTCGGAGCACGCTCAGCGACCGCGCGCGCGCGCTGGCCTCAGAACCAGCGCCGCGCGCAGGCCGCCCGCCACGTCCACCTCGAGCGAACGCTCCCATGAGCCGCCGCCGGGCAGCGCAACGCCTGCCTGCAGCACGATGTACGCACGCCCTGAGCAGCCGTCGCGCCATGCGGCAGCGAGCCCGGCGCCGGCGTACGCGCCCCAGCGTGACTCGCGGAACGGATCCAGCAGGAACCGGGCCGTCACTTCCGCGCCGAGGATTGTGCTGCCTCCACGGGCATCGTCGCGAACGAAGGTAACCCCAGGACCGGCCCGAACGTAGTAACCCGCCGGCACGTTCACGCCCACCCCGGCGCCGATACCGCCATGAGGGGAAGCCGCAACCACGATGCGGGCCTCGCCCTGCGGACCGGGCGACACGAAGCTTCCCTGCGCCCCGATGGCCCCAGGCACCAGAATTGCACCCGCCACCACCGCCGCTCGCAGCATGGGGCGTAAGGTAGGAACCCGCCAAAATGCTTGCCAACCACGTGGTCCGCAGCCTAGCTTCGCCAGACGGCTCGTTTCCCGCAGCAACCGGGTTTGGCATGGCTGACGTGACAGGACTGCTCCGCCAGGTGGCGATCTTCAAGGACCTCGACGATGGCGAACTCGCCAGAGTCGCCGAGGTCTGCCGCACACAGGAGTTCGTATCGGGCGAGTACGTGTTCAAGGAAGGCGAGCACGGGAACCGGCTGTACCTCATCGTGGAAGGCGAGGTACGGATCAGCCGTACAATTCCCGGCAGCGGCGAAGAGGCGCTGGCCGTGCTCAAGCCGGGATCGCTGTTCGGCGAGATGGCGGTGTTCGACCGCAGCGAGCGCTCGACGGACGCCATCTCGAACGGCGGTACCAAGTGCCTCACTGTCGCGCGGTCGGACTTCGAGCTCCTGCTGGACTTCAACCGCGACATCGCGTACAAGGTGCTGTGGGCGTGCGTGCGACTGCTCTCCAGCCGCCTGCGGAACACGAACGATTCGCTCAGGTCGTTCCTCGCGATGAGCATGTTCTGACGGCCGCGACACCGTCAGCCCGATGGCTGTCGTCATGATGACTGGCGCGCCGCCGCTCATTCACCGCATTGCCCATTTTCGCGGCGTAGCGTCGCCGATCGTGCGTGATGGGGGTGCGCTCGCGGGGCTCGTGCTCTCCGCGGCGGGCGCGGCGGGGCTCACATCCATCGAAGCGCCAATCGTGCGCGCGCTGCCGCGCGACGGGCTCGCCGTAGTGCTCCTCCTCGACCTCGGCCACATCGCCGTTCACACGATCCCGGACCGGGAAATCGCGGTGGTGGACCTGCTCGTCGCCGCGGGCCGCGACCCGCGGACCGCGGTTGACGTGTTCGCGCGGAAGTTCGGCGTGCCCGCGGCAGCGTGAGCGGGGCACAGGGGCCCTGGTTCCGGCCGGCCGCCTTCACCTTCCTGCGCAGCCTCCGTCGCAACAACCGCCGCGAATGGTTCGAGGAACACAGGGAAGCATACCGGCGCGACCTGTATGATCCGCTGTGCACCGTCGTGACGGAACTCGACGTGCGATTCGCGGAACTCGCCCCCGAGTACGAAGCGAGCCGCAAGCATTCGCTCTTCCGCATCCACCGGGACGTCCGCTTCTCGAAAGACAAGTCGCCGTACAAGACACACGCGGCGCTCTGGGTCTACCACCGCGTGCCCGGCCGGGGGATAGGGAAGGAAGTGGACGGAGGCGCAGGGTTCTACCTGCATGTTGAACCGGGTGCCTCGCACGTGGCGGCCGGCCTGTGGATGCCGCCCCGGCACTCGCTCATGAAGGTCCGCGAACGGCTCGCGGATGACCACGCATCATTCACGCGGATCGCGGCGGCGCCGGCGTTCCGGCGCCGCTTCGGCGGACTCACCGACGACGAACCCGGGGTGCGGCTCACGCGCATGCCCCGCGGGTATGCCGACGATCATCCCGCCGCTCGCTGGCTTCGCTTCAAGTCGTTCACGGCGGGAGCCGCGTACGCCGACCAGGAGGTGCTCTCTCCCGCCTTGCTCGACCGCGTCATGCGCGACTACGCGCTGCTGCTTCCGCTCGCCCGCTGGCTCAACGAGGCGCTGGGCTACCGGCCAGCGCGGGCACGCTAGCGGTCAGCCAACCTTCCCCGAGCCGCGGACGATTCCCTCCACCCTGCGGCCAGGGTCGAGGCACTCACGCGCCACGCGGCGCACGTCTTCTTCCGTCACCGCGCGGATATTCGCGTCGAAACTGGCGATGTCGTCCAGCGAGTTGCCGTAGAGCCAGGCGTCGGCAATGTCGCCGAGCACCGCGGCCGCGGCTTCACGCCTGATTGCGTTCGCGCCCAGCGCGTACGTACGGGCGCGCGCCAGCTCTTCAGGCGTGACCAGGCCGTCGCGCAGCCGCCCAATCTCCCGCAGCAGCCCGGACCGCGCGGCTTCTTCCTTCTCCGGCGAAGTCCCGACGTAGCCGAGGAACGCGCCCGAGAGCTTCCGGACGATCGGCGCGAAGTGGACCACATACGCAAGCGACTGGCGGCTCCTGAGCTCCTCGAAGAACCGGCCGCCCAGCCCGCTCACGATTCCGCTCAGTATCGCGGCGGCGAACCGGTCGTCGTCGCGGCGCGCGGGCCCGGGGAAGAGCATCGCGAGCGCGGTCTGCGCCTTGTCACGGGATTCCGCGTGCTGCGTGACGCCCGTCGGCCACTGGGGCCGCGCGACGCGCGCCGCCGGACGATCGGTCAGGCCGGCGAAGCGCTCGGCCAGCAGCGCGGCCACGTCGTCCGGCGCGGCGTCGGCGACACACGCCAGCACCCCGCTCGCCGAGAGCGCGCACTGGGCATGCCACGCCTCCAGTTCCGCCGCGCCGAGCCGGCCGAGGGACTGCTCGGTACCGAGCACGCTGCGGCCGTATGGATGCCCGCTCCACGCCGACCGGCCCGCGAGCTGGAGCGGCCAGCGGTACATGTCGTCGCGCATGGCGGCGATACCGGCCAGGGCCACCGCGCGCTCGCCCTCCACAGCGTCGGGGCGAAATGCGGGACGTTGCACTACGTCCGCGAGAATGTCAGCGGCGGCAACCAACGAGACACTCGGCACTGAAACCGTCCACTGGAACCCGTCGTGTCCGGCGGCCGCAGCAAGGGTGCCGCCGGAAAATTCGATCGCCTCGGCGAGTTGCTTCGCGCCGAGGTCCTGAGTTCCGCGTATCGCCGCGTGCGCCATCAGCGACGTGATTCCCTCCTCGCCCTCGCGCTCGGCGAGCACGCCCCCGTTCACGAACCAGCCCATGTACGCCACTGGCCCGTTGACCCGCTGCACGACGATCGGGACACCCGATTCCATGCGGTAGACGCAGGCGCCGCCTTCGCGGCGTTCCATGCGCATCGCTCGCCGCGCT
This sequence comes from Gemmatimonadaceae bacterium, assembly GCA_020851455.1. GTDB lineage: Bacteria > Gemmatimonadota > Gemmatimonadetes > Gemmatimonadales > Gemmatimonadaceae > Fen-1231. The sequence continues at coordinate 46,845 of JADZCT010000037.1, forward strand.
GCCCGGCTGGCCGCCTTCCCGGCTGGTGCGGCCACTGGCTCGATCGGCTCCGGCCGGTCACCCCCAAGCAGCCGCTCCACGTCGGCGGCGCCGGAGGCGAATGCCGGCGTGCCAGCCGGGCGATAGACGAGGACTCCCGCGCGACGTTCGCCGAGCCACCGGTTGGCCGCCACGACGACATCTTCCGGGCCGGCCGTGAGGAGCCCGCCAAGGTAGTCGCTGCCACGCCGCCAGCCGCCAGCGAGTTCCCACTCGGCGAGGTGGTTCGCCTGCCCGTCCGACGTCTCGAGCCGGCGCATCCACTGTGCCATCACGAAGCGGCGCGCGCGCTCCACCTCGGCTGCGGCGACCTCGCCTTCACGGATGCGGCGCACCTGGTCCCAGGCCGCGCGCAGCGCACTCGCCGAGCGCTCCGGACGGGCGGTCGCATGCACAGTGAACACACCGAGCTCCGTTGGCGTGTAGTTCGACGCACCGACGAACGAGGCAAGCCGGCGGTCGCGCAACCCGCGATACAGGCGAGACGCCCGGCCGCCTGAGAGGATCGTCGCAATGAGGTCAATGACCGGAGTGTCAGGATGGTCGAGCCCGGGTGTGCGCCACCCGAGCAGGAGCTCGGACTGCTGCACGTCGCCCGATAGCTCGCGGTAGCGGATGGGACCGTCCGCGGGCTCCGGCTCCGCCGGGCCCGGAGTGCGCACGACCGGCCCCTGCCCCACGTGTCCATAGCGCGCCGCAACGGCTACAATGGCTGCTGCCGGCTCCACGTCACCCACGACGGCGACCACGGTGTTGTTCGGCCTGTAGAAGTTGCGGTAGAAGGCCACCACGTCGTCGCGCGTGAGCGCGCGCAGGCCGTCCTCGCGCCCAATCCGCCATCGCCGGATCCGGTGGCGGTCGTGGAGGAGAGCGAACATGGTCTCGGTTGCAACGGCTTGCGGATTGTCGGCCTTCCGCTTCGCCTCCTCGATGATCACCTCGAGCTCACGGTGCAGCTCGCCGGCGTCCACGAGCGAGTTGGCGAATGCATCTGCCTGGATGTCGAGCCCTGCCTCGAAGGCTGTCGCAGGCAGCACCACGTAGTAGTGAGTGTGGTCGTAGATCGTTGCTGCGTTCAGGATCCCGCCGCTCGACCTGGTCTCGCGCGCGATCTCGCCCACGCCGCGGCGCGGCGTACCCTTGAAGTACATGTGCTCGAGCACATGTGCGACCCCAGCCACCTGGTCGGGCTCGTCGAAATAGCCCGCGCCAACATAGGTGACGATCGCAACGACGCCGGTCCCCGGCGTGCGCCGCGCAAGTACACGGAGCCCGTTGGGGAGTATCTCGCGGCGCACGCTCCCTTCGGGGAAGAGGTCGCCAACGGCGGCGGGGAGGGACTCGGCTTCGGGAGGCGGGGGCGGGGTCATCGCGCGAACGATACCCGGCGCATGAGCACAACGGCAGCCACGACGAAGAGCGCGCCGTAGGCAACCGCGATCCCGGCGTGCGCCAAGGGCAGCGGATTGCCGGCAAAGAGCGCGGCACGCACATGGTCCACGTGCTGCACCGGCATCGTCACCCGAACGATCTGCCGCATCCACGGCGCCATGGCGCTCCCCGGGGAGTCCTTGAGGCTGTGCAGCACGCTGCTCCCCACGTAAGAGACCACCAGGACCGGCACGTCGTAGTTGGTGCCGACCGAGAGCGCGAAGCCGACTCCGCCGACAAGCACCCACGTCACGGCCATGACCTGCATCGCGGCGCCGACCGGCACCGGAACGGTGAGAGCGCCGAACAGCGACGCCAGCAGCCCGATGAGGACGACGAGGCCCACGCCGTTCACGATCCACTGCTGCATGTAGAACGCGCACATGGACACCGGCTTGCTGAACAGGAACCGGTAGTACCCGTTCGACCGGTCGTCGCTGACGATCCTCGCCACGCCCAGGAAGGCGCCGGCCAGGACGAACATGGTCGAGAGCATATCGAAGACCTGGCGGGCAATCATGCGCCCCTGCGGCGACTCCCATCCGTCGGCCGGCAGTTGGACCGTCGCGATCATCATCCAGGCGAACATCACGACGACCGCCGTGGGCAGGGACGCCCGCAAGAGGAGAAAGTCCTTCGCCTGGAAGGCGAGGTACGCGCGAAGCTGCCCGCGCGGGCCGGTCACGCCACGTCCGCCGGGCTCGCGCCGACGGCTTCGGCGTACTCCGTCTCGAGCGTCCTCGCGCGCGGCGTTACGCCGGTGACCTGCACGCCATCAGCGAGCGCGCGGGCCAGCAGCGTGTTGAACTCCTCAACGGAGAGGGGCGGCAGTTCCACTTCGTGCGCCCCCAAAACCGTCGCACCCGTGAACGACCGGCATGCCACGACGGCATCGCCCGCCACCCGTACGCGAAACGCGCCCGCGCCGCCGTCACGGCTAGCCCCGCCCACGTTCACGATGCGCTGTATCCGCCCGTGGTCGAGGATCACAACACGGTCACATAGCCGATCGAGCTCATCGAGATTGTGGGATGCAACGAGGATCGTGCGATCCGGCTTCCGGAGCGCGCGCACGATCCCGCGAAACCGCATCGTCCAGACCGGGTCGAGTCCGTGTGTGGGCTCGTCGAAGATCGCCACGCTGCAGTCCCGCAGCAGCGCCTGGGCGATCCCAACGCGCTGGAAGTTGCCCTTCGACAGCGCCTTGACCCGCTTGCGCGCGTGCTCCCCGATCTCGAGCATGGCCATTACGCGCGCGGCCTCTTCGCGCGCGCGGCCCGGCGCAAGGCCCGCCAGGAGCGCAAGGCGGCGGAGGGCGTCCTCCACACGCCACGCCTTGGGAAGCGCCATGAGTTCGGGGAGGAACGCGATGCCGTGCTGCTCCACGTATGCGCGCGGCCGCATTCCGGCGATCGCCAGTTCGCCCGCCGTGGGATGCAGGAACCCGAGGAGCATCGCGAGGATCGTCGTCTTGCCCGCGCCGTTCGGCCCCGCGATCCCCACGACCTCGCCGGCCGCGACGTCCAGCGTGACGTCGGCCACCGCAGGCACCCTGCCGCCAAGCAGCGACCGGTAGGACTTCGACACGCCACGGAGCGTGATCACCGTACGCCCCGGCCCGCAGCGGCGGCCGCAGCCGTCAGTGGACGATCCTCAGCAGCCCCGCATCGGCGCTGCCGCGAATGAATTTCTCCGCGTCGCCGGCCGGTATCAGCACGCCGGTGAGCGAGAACCCGCGCCGCGCCTCGTGCTGCATGTACTCGGCAGCCGAGCGCGACTCCAGCGAACTGTCGGCGCGCATGCGCTCGACGATCTCGGCCCAACTGCCGCCGTACTCGCGTCCGTCGCGCGATACCACGGCGTGCGACTCCTCCTCCTCCGCGCCCCGCGCCCCCGCGAGGCCCGCAAGCATCGAACCAAACAGCTCAAGCTGGCTCCGCGCATCGCGCTCATCGGCGCGCGAGGCGCGCTGCTCGATCTCGGCGAGCATTTCGTCAATCGAGTCCGGCTCACCCTCGAGTTCCGCGATCCGCTCTGTCCAGGGACGCAGTGAATCGTCGTCGTCCGCGAGCCGGTAGGTGCTCTTCCGGAGCTCAATCAGGCGCCAGATGCCGAGTTCATCCCAGTGGTCGTCGGGCTCCGTCTTTTCGAAGTGGTAGAGCGCCGCCTCGAATTCGCCGCGGTCATACAGCAGGTTGGCCAGGTAGATCCGCGCCTCGGAGAACGACGGGTCGAGCGTCAGCGCACGCCGCAATGTGGCGATCGCGGCTGCATCATCAGCCGCGCGGTGCTCCGTATACCCGACCATCGCCACGGCCTCGGCGTTGTCGGGCACCTGCCTGCGCACTACCTGCAGGAACTGGCGGGCGTCGTCCACGAGATCCTCGCGGAAGAGCACCCTGGCCACCTGCAGCAGCAGCTCGACGTCGTCCTGGTAGCCGAGCTCGAGGATGCGGTTGAATGCCTTGAGGGCACCCTGCTGCTGGCCGAACTTGAGGAGCGTCTCGCCGAGCCCCGCGAGCGCGTCTTCGTGGTCGGGGTCGAGGACGAGCGCCTCCTCAAAGCACCGCCGCGCCCACGCGAACTCATCGCGCGCAAGCCGCGCGTACCCAATGCCGATGTGAAGTTCGACGGCGCTGGGATAGAGCGCTATCCCCTCGCGGAGGACCTCGAGGGCGCCGTCGTAATCCCCTTGATTGTAAAGCTGGTGCGCCCTCTCGTCGTACTCCTCGGAGCTCAGGAATGGCGAAGGCATCTGCCCGTTGACCTCCGGCTCAGGGAACTTCAGCGCAACCTAACGAGCGTCACGGCGCCACGAAACTGGCGGCGCTACGCCACGCCGCGGCCCGCCAATCCGGCTAGCGCCACGGCAATCGAGCCAGCGACCGCGGCGTTCGCCTCTAGGAGCGCGAGATTGGCACGCACCGACGCGCCTCCCGTGGCCCGCTCCACGGCTGCGAGGAGGAACGGCGTGACGGCGGGTCCGTGGATTCCGCCCGCGCGCGCCTCGGCCAGCGCGGCGCGTACCGCCTCATCCACGACCGCGCCGTCCAGGGCGTGCGCGGCCGGGGGCGGCTGCACCACGAGGATCGAACCCGGCCGCCCGATCGCCCTCTGTGCCAGGAACGCGCGGGCAACGTCCTCGGGACGCGTCGCAACAGCCCTCAGCCGCAGCCCGGTACGGGCCGTGAAGAATCCCGGCAACTCATCCGTGCCGAACCCGATCACCGTCACGCCGAGGGCTTCGAGCCGCTCGACCGTCGCCGGCAGGTCCAGGATCGCCTTGGCCCCCGCACACACGACGACCGCGCTCGCGCGCGAGAGTTCCATCAGATCCGCCGACTCGTCGAATGGCGCGTCACGATGCACCCCGCCGATCCCGCCGGTTGCGAACACGTCGAGACCGGCTGCGGCCATGATTGCGAGCGTGGCGGCGACGGTGGTGGCGCCGTCACCACCGGACGCCATCGCCCACGCCAGGTCACGCGCCGAAACCTTGGGCGCGCCGATCGCGAGGAAGCGCTCCATCGCGGCGCCTTCGACCCCTGCGACGGCCTCGCCCGAGACGACTCCAGTCACCGCGGGCACCGCGCCGGCGCGTTCCACGGCAGCCTTCATTTCCGCGTACGCCCGCCGGTTCGCCGGCGGCGCGAGCCCCTGCGCGAAAACCGAACTCTCGAGCGCGACAATGGGCGCACCTTCGGCACGGGCGCGCGCCACCGCCTGCCCCCAGCGAATCACCGGGGGCCTCCCTCCAGTCACGTCGCGCCGGTCAGGCGTCGTCGAACTCGTCGGCTTTGCGCGTGGCGATCAGATCGCGCTCGCGGGCGTCCGGATCGCGCACCGCCAGCAGCTTGACCGTCTCGCCCGCGAAGCAGTCGAACGCCTTCCCCACCCCGCGCTTCAGGACGATCTCGTGGCCGTCCTCAAACCTGAGCACGACATTTGGATAATCGGCATTCAGGTACTTCTTGCGCAGCTTGTGCGGGGTGGTTGGCATGGAATGACCTGTGCGGTGGGAGTGGCCAGCGTAACCGTTCCGAAGGTATTCCGGGCACGCTGCTGCGGCCAGAGGGCAGGCAAAGCCGGAGCAGGCCTTCCCGGCACGGCGGCGGCCCCGTAGCTCGTGGCCGGAACGCCGCTGCGCGGATAGCTTCTCCCGTCGGGCCAATTCCCCACCCGAGGCGAACGATGGACCGCCGCTGCCGCTGCGCGAACCCCCTGCCGGACTAGCCGCATGGCGCCAACACGCCTCCCCGAACGTATTGCGCTCGTGCTGGGGGGCGGCGGGCTCAAGGGCTTCGCGCACATCGGCGCCATTCGTGCCCTCCGGGAGCGTGGGATCCGCCCGGCAGTCGTAGCCGGGTCGAGCATTGGCGCGCTGATTGCCGCCGCTCACGCAGGGGGTATGGGGCATGAGGAACTCGAGGGGCGCGCCCTCGCGCTCAAGCGCCGCGACCTCTTCCGCATAGACCACATGCACATGGTCACGCGACGAATGCAGTCGCCGTCGCTCTACCTCGGCGGGCCCCTCATGGACTCCGTCCGCGCCATCGTTGGCCCGGGGACGTTCCGCGACCTTCCCATGCCCCTGCTGGTGAATACGGTGGACCTCGAACGGGCGATGCCGGTGGTGTGGGGTCTTCCAGGCCTCCAGGACGTCGAGGTTGCCGACGCGGTGTACGCGTCGTGCGCGCTCCCCGGCTTCTTCCCGCCGCGCATCGTGGACGGCCACACATGCGCCGACGGCGGCGTGATTGACAATATCCCCGCCGAGCCGGCCGCATACGGGATGGATGCGGTAATCGCGATTGACGTCGGCAGCACGAGCCTGACGCAGGCGCGCCACGTCGAGGAGAGAGGGTTCGCGGCCGTGTTCGTCCGCGCCGCGCAGACAATGATGCGCGCCATGCAGCTCGACGCCCTCGTCCGCTGGGCCGGTCCGCCACTGCTGCTCGTGCGGCCCGAAGTCTGGCGGTATGGCTGGTTCAGCTTCCAGCACACGCGGCAGATCATCGAGGCGGGCTACGTCGCAATGCATGCCGCGCTCGACGAGGCGGGCGGGGCGCTGGCAACGGGCGTGCGCGGCGTGTATCCCCGCCGCGAGGTGGAGGTGTCGGTGGACAGGGACCGCTGCATCGGCTGCCGGCTCTGCGCCACGCTCGCGCCCGGGATCATGAGGATGGACTACGATGGAAAGGCGGTGGTGACCAGGCCCAGCGTCGAGTGGTCGCGCGCCGACGGCGACTTCGTGCACCGCTGCCCCACGAAAGCGATCGGCGTCACGGCCGTGGAAGGCGATGCCCGGCGCCGGACGATGGAGTGGCAGCTGATGCCGGACGGCGACGACATCATCGCGACCGACTGACCACCGCCCCGCTTATATTCCGTTCAGCCTGGCGCCGCCGCCGCTTGCCGCCGCCAGTGGCTCAGGCCATCACTCGCCCGCCCTTCCCGCGGGCACAGCACAACCGGCCATGACATCCAACAATACTTTCGGTTCCCGCTCGTCTCTCACCGTGGACGGGCAGACGTACACGTACTACTCCCTCGCCGCTGCGGCGGGGATCCCCGGCGCCACCGTCGCATCGCTTCCGTTCTCTCTCAAGATCCTCCTCGAGAACCTCCTCCGGAACGAAGACGGCGCCTTCGTGAAGAAGGGCGACATCGAAGCGCTCGCCACGTGGGATGCCCGCAAGCCCCGCGACAAGGAAATCTCACTCCGCACGGCCCGCGTGCTGCTGCAAGACTTCACGGGCGTACCCTGCGTCGTGGACCTCGCCGCGATGCGCGACGCGATCGCCACCCTCGGCGGCGACCCGAGAAAGATCAACCCGCTCCAGCCGGTGGACCTCGTCATTGACCATTCAGTGCAGGTTGACGAGTTCGGCACGTCGGCCGCGCTCGAGACCAACAAGAAGCTGGAGTACGAGCGCAACCTCGAGCGCTACCAGTTCCTGCGCTGGGGCCAGGACGCGTTCCGCGACTTCCGGGTGGTGCCACCGGGAACGGGAATCTGCCACCAGGTGAACCTGGAGTACCTCGGGCGCGTCGTGTACGACACGGACGAGGTTGACGCGAACGGGAGGAAGACGGGGCGCATCGCATACTGCGACTCGCTCGTCGGCACCGACTCGCACACGACGATGATCAACGGCCTGGGCGTACTCGGCTGGGGCGTCGGCGGAATCGAAGCGGAGGCGGCAATGCTCGGCCAGCCGCTGTCCATGCTCGTTCCTGAGGTAGTTGGCTTCAAGTTCACCGGTCGCCTCCCGGCCGGCGCCACCGCCACCGACCTCGTGCTCACCTGCACGGAGATGCTCCGGAAGAAGAAGGTCGTCGGCAAGTTCGTCGAGTACTTCGGCGAAGGGCTCTCCTCGCTCGCGGTTGCGGACCGTGCCACAATCGGCAACATGTCGCCCGAGTACGGCGCGACGATGGGCTTCTTCCCGGTGGACGAGGCCACGCTCAAGTACCTCCACCTCACCGGCCGCTCCGAGCACCACATCAAGCTCGTCGAGGCATACTGCCGGGCGCAGGGCCTCTTCCATGAAGCGGGGATGCCTGACCCTGTGTACAGCGACACGCTCACGCTCGATCTCTCCACCGTCGTGCCGAGTCTTGCGGGCCCGCGGCGCCCGCAGGACCGGATCGCGCTCGGCAACATGAAGGAGAGCTACGAGGAGTCGTACCGCGCCGAGCGCGAACGCCAGGCGGCCGCGGCGGCAACACAGCCGGCCAGGACGGCAGGCATCACGCCACTCGCGGCTGGTACCCCGACGGCCGCGATGGTCGCCGAGGGCGCGCCAATGCTCGAACCACGAAGCGTACCCTGCAACCACAACTGCGAGGAGTTCCACCTCTCCGATGGCGCCGTCGTCATAGCCGCCATCACGAGCTGCACGAACACCAGCAACCCGAGCGTGATGCTCGCCGCGGGCCTCCTCGCGCAGAAAGCGGTGGCAAGGGGACTCAAGCCCAAACCGTGGGTCAAGACCTCGCTCGCGCCGGGATCGAAAGTCGTCCGGGACTACTTCATCAAGGCTGGAGTCCAGCCGGCGCTCGACGCCCTCGGCTTCCAGATCGTTGGCTACGGGTGCACCACATGCATCGGCAACTCCGGCCCCCTCCCCGAGCCCGTCGCCAAGGCGATTGACGAAGGGAAGCTCGTGGTCGCCTCCGTGCTCTCCGGCAACCGGAACTTCGAGGGGCGAATCAACCCGATGACCCGATTCAACTACCTCACCTCGCCGCCGCTGGTGGTGGCGTTCGCGCTCGCCGGCCGCGTGGACATTGACCTCGACAAGGAGCCGATCGGTACGGGTACCGATGGCGCGCCGGTATTCCTGCGCGATATCTGGCCGACCCCGAAGGAAGTCCAGGAGGTCGTGCTCGCCAACGTCAAGCGCGAACAGTTCGAAAGCGAGTACGCCGACGTCTTTGGCGGCGACGAGACGTGGAAGGGAATCTCGACGCCCGAAGGCGACCGCTACGCATGGGATGCCCGCAGCACGTACGTGAAGCACCCGCCGTACTTCGAGGGGATGACGATGACACCGCCGGGCGTCCAGCCCATCGCCAACGCGCGCGTTCTCGGCCTCTTTGGCGACTCGATCACCACGGACCACATATCTCCGGCGGGCTCGATCGCGGAGAAAAGCCCCGCGGGCCAGTGGCTCCTCTCGCTTGGCGTGGCGAAGAAGGACTTCAACTCGTACGGTTCGCGCCGTGGCAACCACGAGGTGATGATGCGCGGCACCTTCGCGAACATCCGCCTCAAGAACGAGTTGACGCCGGGAATGGAAGGGTGGTGGACGCGCACTGCGCCTGGCGCGGAACCCACGTCGTTCTACGAGGCGGCGATGGCTTTCCAGAAGGCCGGCACGCCGCTCGTGGTGATCGCCGGCAAGGAATATGGGACCGGGTCCTCGCGCGACTGGGCCGCCAAGGGCACGATGCTCCTCGGCGTCCGCGCGGTAATCGCCGAGAGTTTCGAGCGGATCCATCGCTCGAACCTCGTCGGCATGGGCGTGCTCCCGCTGGAGTTCGTGGACGGCGAGACCCGGCTCTCGCACGGGCTCACGGGCTTCGAGAGCTTCACGATCGAGGGGCTGGCGGACGGCATGGCGCCCCGCGCGACGCTGGTGGTGAAGACCGTCGCCACTGATGGCACCGCCAGGTCGTTCAAGGTTCGCAGCCGCATAGACACGCCCGAAGAGCTGCGTTACTACGAGAACGGCGGGGTCCTGCACTACGTGCTACGAAACCTCGCGCGCTGAGCGCGCATCGCGGCTACGCGCGGCCCGGGTCGAACCTGTACTCGAGGGCCGCGCGTAGCCGTGCCGTAGCGCGCAGTCCGGTGGGCTCGGTGTGCCTGCCGAATGGCACGTAAAGGGCGAGTCGCCGCGCCAGTCCACTCAGGAGGTCCTCGGTGTTCGCATCGCCTTCGCGGTCTATCCCGCTTGGAGGCATTGCAGGCGCGAGGGCCGCGGCGAGGCTGGCCTGGCCTGCCGTTCGCCAGGGAACGTGCTCGCCCACATGTGACGCCGGCTGCGCGATGAGCACTCCACGGACAGGACCGAGAGGACGGCACATTTCGGCTGTTGGCGCATCCGGCGCCATGTCTCCCTCCTGACGCCCAGGCTCGGGCCGGTGCCACGTTTCGGCGATGAGAATCTCGGGCTTGAGCGGCGCCGATCGCAGCAACACGCTGCCGTCGCTCACGCACCATGCACTATCCGCGGTGAAGGCGCGAACGAGCCAGTTCCTGTCGGCCGGCTCCCCAAGCACGAGCCACACCCAGCCAACGGGATCCATCACCGCCGACGCGCGAAGGATCAAGGCGCGCGCCCGCGCCAGCACCAGCGCAGCAGCCAAGTCCAGCAACGCCGCGGCGCCGGCCCGATCCTCACCGGGGTGGACCTTCGCAAGGCGCCCACGCAGGTCAATCGAGGCGTGCCCGGTCGCCCCAAGCAGGGTCACGCGTTCTCCGGCGCGCGACATCCACGCGCGTACGAGCCCGGTGTCAACGTCCGGAGCCTGCGGCGCGACGGCAGGCCGCGCCTCCCGAACGACCGAGATCGCCGCCGCGGGCGCATCCTCGTTCGGCACGTTCATCTGCGGAAGCCAGCCGGATACCAGGCCGAAGTCCACACCCTGCTCAACGACGAAGCCCAAAGGGCCGAGCCGGAAATAGAGGCGGGTTTCTGCTGATGTCCGATCTGACGCGCCGGCGCCCAACTGCAATCCTCACGGTGCAAGTGCGTGAGAAGCTCACTCTCCGCCGTCTCTTTAGCGTCTCAACACCCTTCATTGCTTGGAATTGCCCATAGGCAAGCGCGATACCGTCAAGATATTGTTCGGCAAGTTGGCTCAAATCGCGGGTTTCCCAGGCGGACCGACGCCATCGTGAACGAACCGTGAAGGGGCGTCAGTGAACAACACGGTAGTGATCGTGAATCCCGCAGCAGGCCGCGGGCGCTGCGCTTCGATGATTGCGCCGATCCGCGAGGCATTCGAAACGCGGCCTGGGTGCCGCGTGCGAATCACGCGGCACGCGGGCGACGAGGCACGGCTCGTCCGCGAAGCCCTCGGCGACGGAGCGGGCACGATCGTCTCGTGCGGCGGCGACGGTACGTGGAACCGGTGCGCGGCGGCCATACTCGACGCCAACGCGGCAGGCCGTGTGAGAATTGCCTTCGTCGCGGCCGGGACCGGCAACGACTTCGCGAAGAACCTGGGCGCGCCGGCGCGCGATGTCCGCGCGATGGCGGCCCTCGTAGCCAACCCTGGCGTGGAACGGCATGTTGACGTCGGCGCGGTGGAATCGGGCGGCACGACACTCTGGTTTCTCAACGTCGCCGGCTTCGGGTTCGACGCCGTGGTCCTCGCCGACCTCGCCCGTGCCCGCGGCCCGCGCTTCGTTCGCGGGTACACGGCCGTGGCGCTCCGCCGACTCCTGGACTATCCCGGGTTCGCGTTCACCGAAGGGGGAACGCAGGGGCGCTCGCGGCCAGCGATGATGCTGGTGTTCTCGAATGGCGCCACCTTCGGCGGCAGCTTCCGAATCGCCCCGGCCGCCCGTGTGGATGACGGTCTCCTTGACCAGGTCGCAATCGGCGACGTGCGCGGATTCGCGCGGCTCCCGCTCTTCGTGCGCGCCCTTCGGGGCGCTCACGTCAATCACCCGAAGGTTCGCGTGGCGCGCCGTGCGCGCTTCGACCTCACGTTCGCGCAGCCACCTGAGTGCGATCTCGACGGCGAACTCGTGCAGCTTGCCTCACGCGACGCCACGGTAAGGGCAGTGCCGCGCGCCCTCCGCGTCGCCGCGCCAGGATGACCGGAGCGGCGACGCGCTCCGCATCAACCGCTGGCAGCTACGGCCAGGAGGACGGCGGAGTCATCGGTGACGCAAAGCACCCGGACGGCCCGATCCCGCGCCAGAGCCGCGGCGCGAGCACGTCCCACTGGTCCGTCGTCACGGCAAGCGCGCACCCGCCTGCCGCGCCGGAGATGGACAGGATGCGGCTCCGGAAACCGGTCACGGGCATTTCGCGCCACCGAGCCCCATCCCAGCGCGCGATTCCTCCCCACTCGGAGCCCACATACACCTCCCCCGGCCCACGCACCCAGAGCCCAAGCTGAAACGTTCCCTGTCGGGAGGATGGCGCTGGCGACCTGAAACTCCGCAAGTCGCCGTCGAACGCCACGTTCGTCCACTGCGACCCATCGAAGTGAAGCAGCACCGAATCGCCCAGGGCCCAGACATCGCCCGGTCCGCTGCCCGTAACCCGCACCAGCGTACGGGTGGTCGGGCTTGGCATCGGCTGCCACGCGCCGCCGGCCTGTGACTGGAGAATCCGCCCGCCCGCGCCAACCGCGACCTTCATGGCACCGCTCGGAGTACCCCAGATGCTGTAGAGCGGGCTGCCGCCGGTTGCCTCAGTGGCGCACGTCGCGGGAGCCGAACAGCGCAGGATGGTCGCGTCGCCAACGATCCAGACGCTGGATCCGAGCCCCCACACAGCGTTGTAGCTGTCGAAGATTGTGATCGGCGCAAGCGCATCGCTCACCTTCGACCATGCCGTGCCGTCCCACCGGAAGATGGTGCTCGCGCCGCCAACGGCCCATGCATTGTGAGGCCCGTCCGCCCACACACCCTGCATGATGCGCACGCTTGGCGTGCCCGCGGGTGGCGGGTCGAGGTTCCACTTCACCCCGTCCCACCGGGCGAGGAAGACGTTCCAGCCCACCGCGTACGCGGTCGTTGGCGACACAACCATGATGTCCCGCAGCGACGGCTCGTAGCTGACCACGCTCACCCCCGCGGCCGTTACGCGCTCCACGCGGCCAAAAGCCACCGCCAGGTAAGCCGCGCCCCCTGAGGGATCGGCCCACATGGCCGCAACGAAGCTCTGCGCGAACCGGCTGCGGCCGACCTCCTTCCATGTTGTACCGTCGAATCGGTAGTACACGCGTCCCGCAAGGCCGGCGTCAGGCGCCCAGGCATACATCTCGGTGCCGGACGTCACAGCCCAGTAGGCAACGGTCAAAGCGGGGAGGCCAGCCTTCGGCAGCTCGCTCCAGCAGTTGCCGCACCACTTGTAGTAATGAATCCCCCCGACCCCGGTACTCATCACGAATACATGTCCCGGGCCCGGACACTGCAGAAGGGCGTACGTGGCCCCGGAGACCGGCAACGGAACCGCCGCCCACTGCGTGCCGTCAAAGCGCCAGATGCTGTTGGCCGCGCTGTTGGCCGCGCCGTTGCCCGCAATCGCGAACGCCTCGGTCGGCCCGGTAACGCAGACTTCGCTCACGGCGCCGGAAGTGCCGAGATTGTAGCGCTTCCACGTCTGCGTGTCGCCGACCCACGCTATTCCGGCCTTCGCGCCGGCAATTACGTACCTGGCGCCGAGCGGAGCGCCGGCAACCGCCACGAGTGAATCGGTGATGCCCGGAATGCGGGTGAACGCAGTGCTCGCGTTCGCCAACCGGTAGAGCCCTGAGGCGTGCGCCGCGTACAGGTCGCCAGCAGCGTAACCGACGGCAGTGAAGGCCGATCCCCCCGGAAGGTCGGTGTCAGGAATGCGTCGCCATTGTCCATTCTCGAACACGCCGAGGGCGGGAAACACCTGGCCCAGCCGGCCTCCCGGCGTGACTGACCACGCCATGTAGTACGTGGGCACGACGATCGCAGCCGCGCCACCACCACGCGAGATGCCCGTGTACGGCCCGGACGGCGATGCTATCTGGCTGCCGCCGAGGCGGAGCGCTTCGTCACCCTCCCACTGGATGACCCCGAACCTCGACGCAGACAGGTTGATCGCCGGGAGCGTGGGCGGACGCCCCGGCGCCACGTCGAACGGACCCCCCATCGCGAAGTCGAAGCTGCTGTTGAACAGGCCGTTGCCACCGTCAGCGCCGAGCCCCGCAGTGTCGGCCAGGAGGGACGCCCCAACCAGCAGCGGACAACTGCCGCGGCCGCGCGCCTCCCAGTACGCGAGGCAACGCGAGATGTCCACCGACAGCGTGGTACGCTGCGTCCCGGGCGAATAGGGAACCGCCGTGTACGCGAGCACGCCGCCGGTGGTGTCGCTCTGGCTGGCGGAATCGCCGTCGAAGCCCGCGGCCACGACGAGCCACCGCGGGCCGAACGATGCCTGCTGCGACCCCTGCGTCGTGACCTGCAGCGAGAGCTTCGGTGAAAGCTCACGGGCTGATGGCCCCAACTGCTTATCGGCACACGCGGCCACCACGCTCGAAGCAACCAGGACCGCTGCGAGGGGCCATGCGCGCGAGTATGCATGGAAGTTCATCGTGCATCCCTCCGCGCGGCGACAGAGAGGCCAACCGTGACTCCAAACCCGGTGGCCCTGGCCGCGCCAGTGTCGAACGTTCCGTACTGCCCGCGGACGGTGAAACGGCTCAGCATGGCGTCGCCAGCACGCTCGTAGCCAAGCGTGAGGCCTCCAGCGGTCACCGCCGCGCCGACCAACGCATCCGTGAACCTGAGCCCGGAATGCCATCGCCCGTCGAGTCCTACGACCAGCCCGGAGCCGAGGGCGCCGCCGCGCACTCCGCCCAGCGACGCCTCGAGGTACGTGCCAGATGACCCGGACACCTTAGCGCCCGTCTCATCGGCGAACTCGGATCGCACCCGCACGCCCGCGTCGAACGACGCCTCGCGCCAGCCCGCGGCCGCCAGCGCAATCTGGGACGTGAGGGTAAGCTGCGGACCGAGCGTGTAGTCCGTGCCCGATCCCGCGCCGCCGGTGAAGCGCACATGGTCCTTCGCGAAGAAGTCTCCAACCGCCAGGAGACTCCATCGGCCCTCCCCCAGCGCCCGGTCGAACCCGGCCGTGACGTGCACCGCAGCGCCTGGCGCGACGCGCGTCTCCGCCTTGCCCGCGGCCAGCGCGAGCGCGATCGGCGAGTACTCGGTCCGCTGCTCGAACGACCCGCCAAGCGCGAGCGCCCAGTCGTCACCTTCGAAGGCGCGAAGCAGCCCCAGGGTCGCCCCGGAGCCCATGCCGAACGCGCCAACCGGCATGCGGAGAGCGGGCGCGCCGACGACCTGCAGCGCCCCTGCCTCGTCGGCGTCGAGGCCGGTCTTGCCCGTAGGGATGTTCACGCCGCCGGTGATGGTGTATCCGGCCAGGCCAAGCGGGCCGGTGAGACGCAGCTTCATGTCCGTCACGCCGGCGATGCGGATGACGCGGTCTTCGCCCGCTCCGGTTCCGCCCTGCCCGGTGGACAGGTGCGCCGCTCCCACCGCGCCTGCACCGGACAGGTCGAACGTCCAGCGACCGAGCAACGTGCGCACGCGAAACGGAACTGCCAGTTCCGCCACGTCGGCAACGGATCCGGCGGCCTGCGGGATGGGCGTCGAGAAGTGCCAGGCGCCCAGCCCGGCCGCCGCGCCCCATCCGGTTGAGGGAAGCAGCGATTCCTGCGCCCCTCCGCTGGCCGGAAGCGCCACGACGCATGCCAACGCGAGTCCCGCGCGGGCGGCGTTCACGGCGTCACCTGGATGACGAAGATGAGCGAGAGCACGGGCGACGCCGCGAGCGGCGCGTCAATCGCCTCGGGCAGCTTCGCGACAACCGGGGCGTTCACGGCCGCCGTCGCGAGGTCCAGTACGCGGGTCACGCCCGACGCGCGCTGCGATGCCGCCGGCGCACTCGCGGTTGCCTGCATCCGCGCCGCCGTGAACGCCGCATCGAGCCGCGACGCCTCGTCGAATGCCGACGTTGCCCCGACTGCATCGCCGCGTGCCTCCGCCTCGATACCGCGCCCGTACGCCACGAGCGCACTCAGCTTCGTCGTCTGACGCTGCTCCACCTGCGCCCGCTGCGCCGGCGTCAGCACGACGCCCATGCGCTCGAAGAGGAGCAGGGCAAGCTGCTTCTCCGCTTCGAGCACGCGATCCATTGGCGCCTCGGCTGTCACCACCTCCTGCACGGTTCCCGCGATCACGTCCACGACCCGCGCCTGGAGGCGCAGCGTGCCGGGGCCAGATCTCGACGCGGTCCCGAGCAGCAAGCGGCGCGCGCCCACGAGCCGACCGACGCGCGGCGCCTGGCGCGGATCGGTTACACCCTCATCCACGAGCGCAAGCTCGCGCAGCATGGCCTCCGTCCGCGTGCGCTCCACGAGCTTCAGCTCAGGCGATCGGGTAAGGTCGCCTGCAAGCAAGTCGGCAAGGCCGAACGCGAGCGGGCCTGTAAGCGTATCGCGCGAATCAACGGTGAATGGAAGAACCGCGAACGTTCGGGCAGGAATCCTGGCCGGATCCAGCGCGTTCTCCCGCGCGAGAGCGGCCTTGGCTGCCTTGTCCGCGTCTGCGATGACGGCGGCCCGGCGAACCGCAGGATTGGTAGCGCACGCCCCCAGCGCCAATGGGGCGTACGCAACAGCAAGCAAGAGCAGCGACCGACAGGCGCACAATCGCGCAACGGCGCCTTGGATGCAGATGGCTGGCATATGGATGGCCTGAGGTTGAGGAAGGCGGCCAACGACGGTGCACCAATATGTTGGCTCCCGGGGCCGGCGCAATGCCGATACCAGGGCCAGTGGCCCCCCGTGGCTCTCGGCGTATCAGCCGGGCGGCTCGACCATCAGTCCGGCGACCCGCCACCCGGAACCGTCGGGCACCATATAGAGGCGCGCACGCAGCAGCTTCGATCCGTCCCGGTATTGAAGGTCCAGGTCGAACTCCGTAAAGAACCCCGTGGACCACGCCTCCGGCGCGCTCGGCAGGCGGTCGAACCCGGCCGAGAAATCCGCGGCGGACTCGACGAGCCTGGCAAGGTGGGCGCGAGCGGCCTGATCCCCACCCATGGCTGGGATCTGCGCAAGCTCGCGGTAGCGTCGCTGGTTGAGCATGGTCACGAACTCGCGGCCGACTCGCCTGGCATCCTCGCGCGACGCGGCGGGCGCAGTCGGCCCGGCAGGTAGCTCTGGCTCTGCCAACGGGCGCGCGGGGCGAGCCGCGGAAGGAGGCACCGCAGCATCGCCCGGAGATGGGGGGGCAATCGCAGCCCCGGGAATCACCGCCGCCCCTCCGGACGCCAGCGGTGCAGGCGCAACGCGCGCACCAGCCTGCACGCTCTGGCCGGCGGCGGGTGGCAAGCCGCGCGCGCCAGGGCTGCCCCGACGCGTTTCCGCGCCGGATGGCGGCGTGACGTCCCGCGCGACCGGTGCGGAAGCTGGGGCCGGCACAGGCTCCACCGCACCGCCCGCGCCGGCCGCCGCGGAGTCGCTCCTGTGCATGAGCGCCCACGCCACCCCAAGAACGACAGCGCCCGCCGCGATACCGGCGATGACCGGCCACAGACGGCGACCGCCCCGGCTCTGCGCGGACGGATCGGGCGATCGCGCGAACGGTTCGGACTCTCGCACGGGCTCGCTCGCGAGCCCTGGCGCCGCCGCGGAAGCCGGCCTGGCCGGCGCAGCGCGAACGCCTCGGGCGGCGATCCGAGACGCAGCCATCACCTGCGACCCGGACGCTTGCCGCACGTGGGAATACGCTGCGAGCTGAAGCGTCGTCTGCGCCTCGTCGGGCACGAGCGTGCGGAGCGCGCGCTCTACTTCGCGTAGCGACGGGAACCGCTCCGCAGGCGCCTTGGCCATCATGCGCTTGAGCACGGAGTCCACCGACTGCGGGACGTCGGAACGCATGTCCCTTACCGACGGCGGCGGGTTGTGGAGGTGCGCGCGCAGCATCTCGGCCGGTGTGCCTTCGAACGGCAGCCGACCGGCCAGGACCTCGAACGCCATCACGCCAAGCGCGTACTGGTCGGTTGCGGCCGTCACTGCGTCGGCCGACCGCTGCTCCGGGCTCATATACGCCCAGGTTCCGAACACGAGGCCGGTCGCGGTAGTGCGCGGCGTTCCCTCCCTGCGCGCAATTCCGAAATCCGACACGACAGCGCGGCCGTCGCGGTCAATGAGCACGTTGGACGGCTTCACGTCGCGGTGGATTACCCCGCGATCGTGGGCGTGCTGAAGCCCGGCGGCTGCCTGCGCGAGGAGCATTCCCGCTACATGGACCGGGACCGTCTTCCGCTCGGCCAGCACCGCGTCGAGCCCGCGGCCGTCGACCATCTGCATCACGATCGCGTGGACGCCATCGCGCGACCGCACGGAGTGGATGGCCACCACGTGCGGGTGCTGGAGCGCGGCCACCGTGCGGGCCTCCTTGAGGAAGCGGTCGGCCATGCCGTTGTCATCCGCCACGTCCGGGAGGAGCACCTTCACGGCCACCCGCCGCTGGAGGGCCGGGTCGTAAGCTGCGTACACCGCCGCCATCCCACCCCTGCCAAGCTCGCGCTCGATGTCCAGGTCGGCGCCGAAGAGGTCGCAGACCCTGGCGCGGAGTGGATCGTCACCGCCGGGAACCGCGGCTGACGCGCCGCACTTCGAGCAGAACGAGGTCGTTGCCGAGAGGCCAGCGCCGCAATGCCGGCACCGCCGCGTGAACTCGACCGTGGTATCCTGTTCGGCCATCGCCTACGGTTGCCTCAGCACCGTACGCCGCCCGCGCAACGCCGGCCTCAAGGCTGCGAGATGCGCTTCACCGCCTCACGCGCACTCTCGCGCTGGCCCCACGTCGGAAGCAGGTCACGCATCGCCGGAATGCACCTGCCCGCGGGATCGGCCGTTTGTGGCGGACCCACTGGCAGCCACGCCATCACGCACCGCACCACCGCCTCGCCCTCCTCGCGCGTCCACCCGGCGGCGGCGCCGGCAACCATTGGCGCGGCGACTGAAGGCCTCGGCGACACCGCCACCCCCGGTCCGGGCGTTGCCGGCCGCGCGGCCCCGTGGGCCGCCGCGAGCGCGGCACGGGCATCCTTGACGAGAATCTCGCGCCGCGCCTTCGCCGTCGGCTGCGTGACCTCACCGCGGTACAACGCATGCACGCCGGCTTCAACTTCCTTCACCAGCTTGTCGAGTATCCCGTCCAGGTCCTGGATGTCCGCCATACACGGTCTCCGTGAGCGGTGAAGCGATGAAAGTTGCGTTCCACGCCGCCGGATGCAAAGTTCCCATTCATGATGCCAGGCGTTCCCGGATCCCTCCAGCGCCCGTGGATGTTGCTGCTGGCCGCGGCGGCGATCACCGCGCCTGCAGCCCTGCGGCCGCAGGCGCACGCAGGCGCCCAGGGCCCTGCTGTGGGCGACGCGGCGCCCGGTTTCGCCCTTCCCGGGAGCACCAGGGACGGCAAACTCCCCAAGCCCGTTCACCTCTCGGATTTCAAGGGCCAGGTGGTGGTGCTCGCTTTCTTCCCGAAAGCGCGCACCGGTGGCTGAACTGCCCAGATGAACGCGTACCGTGACCAGTACGCGCAGACATTCAGCGGCGGCAGGGGCGTGACGATCCTCGCGATCAGCGCGGACCCGGATACTACTCAGGCCAACTGGGCACGCGAGGCGGGCTACCCGATGACGTTCGTGAGCGACACGGCGAAGGTGGCGGGCCGCGCGTACGCGGTGCTTCCCGCCGGCGGCTCCGTGTTCCAGAGGGTCGTCTTCGTCGTCGGAAAGGACGGTCGCGTCGCGCACGTGATGCGGCCATTCCGCGAACTCGTCCAGGACTCGTACGACGAACTCGCCGATGCGGTAAGGAAGGCGGCTGGCGCCAGGTAGCGCGCGGCGGACGGCGGCCACGCCGCCACTTCAATCCGCGCCGGCACGCTGCGAGTTTTATCCGTCATGACCCAGCGCGCTTCTGTCATGGTCGGGCTCGTGCAGGACGGCGTCGGGGCCGATCCGATCCGGACACTCGCGGCCACCGTCGTGCGGATCCGCGAGGCGGCGTCCGCCGGCGCACAGGTCATCTGCCTGAAGGAGCTCTTCAACTCGCCCTACTTCTGTAAGGCGCTCCGGCAGACGTACTTCGACTACGCCGAACCGATCCCCGGCCCAACCACCGAGTCGCTCCGCGCGCTCGCCGCCGAGCTCGAAGTCGTGCTCGTGATCCCCGTCTACGAGCGCGAAGCGCCCGGCGTATACCGAAACTCGGCGGTCGTGATTGACGCCGACGGCCGGCAGCTCGGCACGTACCGCAAGATGCACATCCCGCACGACCCGCTCTACGAGGAGAAGTATTACTTTGCCCCGGGCGACGCACTGCCCGCCGCCGACGGCGTCGCTGGCGGATTCAAGGCGTGGCGCACGCGGTACGGCACGATCGGCGTGCTCATATGCTGGGACCAGTGGTATCCCGAAGCGGCGCGAATCACCGCCCTGCTGGGCGCCGATATTCTCCTGTACCCCACGGCCATCGGCTGGCACCCCAAGGAGAAGGACGAGTGGGGCGCATCGCAAGTTGACGCGTGGCAGACCGCCCAGCGTGCCCATGCAATCGCGAACGGCGTGTTCGTAGCGGCCGTGAATCGCGTTGGCTTCGAGCCGGAGCCGGGGACGGATGGAATCGAGTTCTTTGGCCATTCGTTCGTTGCCGATCCGTTCGGGCGCATCGTCGTCGAGGGCGGAACGGAGCCGGCCGTACTGCTGGCCGCGTGCAACCTGGGCCTCGTGGAAGAGGCGCGGCGCAACTGGCCGTTCCTGCGCGACCGCCGCATTGACGCCTACGCGCCAATTCTGAACCGGTGGATCGGGTGAGCCCGCGGCCGGCGAAGCCGGGCCGGAAGCGACGCGGCGCATCGCGCGCCGCCATCGCGCCACAGCATCCCGTCGGCGCCGTAAGATGGCCCGCCGAATGGGAGCCCCACGACGCCACATGGATCGCCTGGCCACACCACGAGCCGGACTGGCCGGGGAAGTTCGGGCCCATTCCGTGGGTCTACGCCGAGATCGCAAGGGTTCTCTCGCGGCATGAACGCGTGGAGATTCTCTGCCAGTCAACGTCCGTGCGCTCCCAGGCCCGCCGCATCCTGGACGCGCACGGCGTCCCGCGCCGGCGGACACGGCTCCATCGGTGCCCCACCGACCGCGTCTGGTTGCGCGACTCGGCGCCCACCGGCATCCACGACGCCACCGGAGCGGTGCAATGGGTGGATTGGGGATTCACCGGGTGGGCCAAGTACCGGAACCACTCGCGCGATGCCAGGGTCGGCGCATTCGTCGCGCGCGCCTCCGGCCTCGGCCGCCGGACCCCGCTGCGCCACGACACCGGGAGCCACGCCGTGCTCGAAGGCGGCGGAATCGAGACCGATGGCCGCGGCACCATGCTCGTCACCGAGGAGTGGCTGCTCTCGCGGAAGCAGGTGCGAAACCGTGGCTTCGGGCGTGACGACTACGAGCGGCTGTTCGCGGCGCACCTCGGGATCCGCAGGACCATCTGGCTCGGCGAGGGGTGCGTTGGCGATGACACGCACGGGCACATTGACGACATCGCGCGCTTCGCCGCCCCGGGCCTCGTGCTGCTCGCGCACGAGCGCGACACGGCCGACCCGAACCACCGGCGGTCCGTCGAGAACCTGCGTCGTCTCCGTCTCGCCCGCGACGCGCACGGCCACGGACTCGCGATCTGGACGCTGCCGTTCCCGCGTGCGGTCACCATGAATGGCCAGAGGCTCCCTGCTAGCTACGCGAACTTCTACGTCGCCAACGGTGTCGTGATAGTCCCGACCTTCAACGACCCCGCCGACCGTGAAGCGCTCGAGACGATCGCCCGGGCCTTCCCGCGACGCGAGGTGGTTGGAATCCATGCCGTTGACCTCGTCTGGGGCCTCGGCACTCTGCACTGCCTTACCCAGCAGCAGCCGGCGGCCCGCCGGTGACACCCGGTCCGGCAGCCGCCCGGTTCCGCTCGGGTGCGGGCCGAGGCACATTCACCCCGTGACCATCCGCGACTGGACCACCTCGATCCGGGGCCGAATGCTCCTGGGCTTCGGTGCCATGATCCTCCTGCTCATCCTGGCGGGGATCACGGGCCGCGCGTCGCTGACGTCCGTCGGCGACCAGATTGCCGCATCGCTCGCGGGCACGCGGAAGGAAGCGCAACTCACGTCTCGCCTCGCGTCGAGCGTGGCGCAGGCGCTTGCCGCCGGCTCACGCTACACCTCGCGGCGCGAGCCCGCCGTGCGCGACGCCTACGTGCGCGCCATGGAAGTCGCGCGCGCGGCGCAGAAGGAACTCACGACGCTGGACGGAATGACCGCGGACGACCTCAAGCGGCTCGTCGCGATTGACCGCCAGCTTGGCGCCGTTGATTCCCTCGTCTCCGGCGCCCACCGCATGGCCGACGCGCGGCGGCAGGACGAAGCCCAGCGGAAGGCCGATTCGGCCGCGGTCGTGGAAGCGGATCTGATCGCGAACGTGCAGACTCTGGGGCAGACCCGCGCCATCCTCATGGAGGCCACCTCGCGCGCGCTGCGGGAGCACACGGAAGACCGTGGCAACCAGCTGGTCATCGTCATCGTCGCGGCCATCACGCTCGGCGCGTTCGCGGTCCTGACCACGGTCAAGTCCATCGGCGAGCCCCTTGGCCACCTCGTGGCGCACGCCCGCGCGCTCGCGGACGGGCACCTCGACACGCGCACCGACGAAGACATGCCCCGCGAGTTCCGCGAGCTTGCCGACGCCATGAACACCACGGCGGCTTCGCTGTCGCGCGTCGCGGGCGTCGCGGCGGAGACCGCCGACGGCGTATCGGAATCTGCGCACCAGCTGTCGTCGGCGGCCGAGCAGATCTCGGTCGCGGCAAGCCAGACGGCCTCGGCGATGACCGACGTCACCGACGGAGCGGAGAAGCAGGTCGCCGCGCTCCAGGGCGTTGACGAGACGCTGGCCCGCATGAAGGTGCGCGCCGGCGGAATGCGCACCGGCGCCGCAGAGGTCCGCGCGCTTGCCGAGGAGATCGAGCGATCCGCCGAGGCAAAGCGTGAGGAGATCGGGCGCGGCGTAGGCTTGCTCGGTGAGATCCGTGGGACGGTCGAGCACGCAGCCGGCGAAGTGAACGAGCTGAACGCGACAATGGAGAGCATCAACCGGTTCGTCACGGTTGTGGGGCGGATCGCCGAGCAGACCAACCTCCTCGCGCTCAACGCCGCGATCGAGGCGGCCAGGGCCGGGTCCGCTGGCCGCGGGTTTGCCGTCGTTGCCGACGAGGTGCGCAAGCTCGCAGAGCAGGCGCGCGAGGCCGCGCAGGACGTGGTCCAGCTCACGACCGTCGTCAGCGCACGCGTGGCGAGCACCACGGACGCCATGCGGGCCGGCACGGCGCGCGTGAGCGAGATCGAGCGGATCACGTCGGACATTGACGCCGCGCTTGCGGCGATCACCAAGGCCGCCGGGCGCACGCGCACGGCGGCGGCAGCGGTAACCGTCTCCGCGAACGACAACGTGAACGCCGTCGAGACCGCATCCACGCTGGTGACCGAGGCCGCGCGCACCGCCGAGGGCCATGCGGCAGCGGCTGAGCAGGTGGGCGCCTCGACGGAAGAGCAGAGCGCGGCCTGCGAAGAGATGAGCGCGGCGTCTGCGGCACTGCTCGAGGGCGCCGGTCGCCTCAAGGCCATCGTCGCTGGACTCCGGTCGGGATCGTGACGCCTGCGGCGCCGGCCGGCGGGCGTCCGGCCGTGATCCTCTTCAGCGGCGGGCTCGACTCGGCGACGGTCCTGGCGCTTGCCCTCGGCGAGGGATGGAAAGTGCACGCGCTCACCTTCAGCTACGGACAGCGCCACACGGTGGAAGTGGAGCGCGCGAGAGACATGATCGCGCGCCACCCCGTGGCACGCCACGCAGTAGCGGATATTGACCTGAGGATCTTCGGGAGGTCGGCGCTCACCAGCGATGAAATCCCCGTGCCGGCCGCGCGACCTGCGGGCGAAATCGCCGCCGGCGCGCCCTCGACGTATGTCCCCGCGCGCAACACGATCTTCCTCTCGTACGCGCTCGCGTGGGCCGAGGTCATCGGCGCGCGCGACCTGTTCATTGGCGTCAACGCGCTCGACTACAGCGGCTACCCCGACTGCAGGCCCGAGTTCATCGCAGCGTTCGAGGCGCTCGCGAACGTCGCCACCCGCGCTGGTGCCGAGGAGCGCGCGCGGTTCACCGTGCACGCGCCGCTCATCGGCATGCGCAAGCACGAGATCATCGCGCTGGGGATGTCGCTGGGCGTGGACTACGGCGCCACGACGAGCTGCTACGATCCCGATACCCATGGCCGCGCCTGCGGGCGCTGCGAGGCATGCGGGCTGCGGCGGGAAGGGTTCCGCCTCGCAGGCGTCGCCGATCCCACGACGTACCGGCCCTGATGTACACGCTCCGCGAGATCTTCTACACGCTGCAGGGTGAAGGCCACCACGCCGGGCGGCCCGCGGT
This sequence comes from Gemmatimonadaceae bacterium, assembly GCA_020851455.1. Lineage (GTDB taxonomy): Bacteria > Gemmatimonadota > Gemmatimonadetes > Gemmatimonadales > Gemmatimonadaceae > Fen-1231. The sequence goes on from JADZCT010000037.1 coordinate 71,111, forward strand.
GTTTGCGCGGTTTTCCGGGTGCAACCTATGGACGGGCCGTGAGGAGGACCGCGCCTCCGCGACGTGCAGGTTCTGCGACACGCAGTTCGTTGGCACCGGCCCCGATGGCGGCCGCTTCGCGACCGCCGACGCGCTCGCGGACGCCGTCCTCGCCCGCTGGCCCGAGGGGGCCGCCGGCGCCCGTCGCTTCGTGGTCTGCACGGGCGGCGAGCCGCTCCTGCAGCTCGATGCGGCCGCGGTTGACGCGCTGCACGCGCGCGGGTTCGAGGTGGCGGTCGAGACCAACGGCACGCAATGCGCCCCGCGCGGACTGGACTGGCTGACGGTGAGCCCGAAAGCCGGCGCACCCCAGGTGCTCACGCACGGCGATGAACTCAAGCTCGTCTTCCCGCAGGACGGGGCGCCGCCTTCCGCGTACGAGCACATGGCATTCACCCACTTCTCTCTCCAGCCGCTCGACGGGCCGGATCGCGAGCGCAACACCGCGGCCGCGATCGCAGTTTGCCTCGACAATCCCCGCTGGCGATTGTCGCTGCAGACGCACAAGTACACGGGGATGCGCTGAGGGTTCACAACCGGGGGGTTTGTCGGTATGTTTGAGGGTTCCGATGACCCAAGCGCCCCGCCTTCTTTTTCCGGCCATCGCCGCCTTGCTCGTCGCCGTTTCCGCAGGCGCTCAGGGCGCGCGCCCGGCTGCGTCGGGCAAGACAGCTGCGACTCCGCGGATGACGGCCGCCCCGAAGGGGCCGATCGCCGCCATCGAAGCGCGCGGCCCGAACCCGGCGGGCCCCTTCGCACGGCTCACCGAGGTGCAGCGCGATTCGGTCGTTGAGAGCACGCGCGCACTCCTGGGCGTCCGCTACAAGTGGGCAGGCACGGCTCCGGAACGCGGCGTGGACTGCAGCGGGCTGGTCCGGTACGTGTTCTCGAAGATGGGCATTGACCTGCCCCACAGCGCCGCACAGCTGGCCCGGCTCGGGCAGCCAGTCGAGCGCGACACATCCGAGATGCGCCCAGGCGACCTGCTCGTCTTCAGCAAGCCGGCGTCAAAGCGCATTTCGCACGTGGGCGTTTACGTCGGCGACGGCGTCATGGTGCACGCATCGTCCACGAACCGGCGCGTCGTGGAGACCCCCGTCGCCGGTTACGGCCTCAAACTCCGAGGCGTCCGACGCGTGTTCTCCGTGGACTCGGCGGGAGCCAGCGGCAACTGACGCGCTGGAGCCGGGGAGCACGCGGACGCAATCCGCGCTTGCCAACACCGGCGCAGCCCCCAAAGTTGTAGGCCATCCGGCGCAGCTTCGGCCGACGCAAGTCCAGCGGGCTGGCGGTTCCGCGCCCGCTCCCCCAACTCGCCTTGACGAGGTGAACATGGTTCGGAGGATCGTTGGCAACCTGCTGGCCGGCGCGCTGCTCATCGCGGCCGCCCGCGCCGCTGGAGCGCAAGGTTCGCTCGCGGGGAAGGTGACCGACGGCGACAAAGGCACGCCAATCGCGAGCGCGAATGTCCAGGTGATGTCCGGGCTCACGGTCGTCGGCCGGGCGCAGACGGGCGACGACGGCACGTACCGCGTTTCGGGCGTGGCCGACGGCACCTACGCCGTGGTCCTGACGCGAATCGGCTACTCCGCGCGCCGCATCGAAGGCGTCGCCGTCTCCGGCGCGTCAACGGCGAACTTCACGATGGTCGAGTTCGCGTCGCGGCTGAATGCCGTGGTAACGACCGCCAACCGCGGCGCCGAGCCGCAGAAGGAACTCGACATCCCGGCGTCGCTCTCGGTGGTGTCGGCCGATGCGCTCGACTCCAAGCCCGCGCCAACGATCGCCGGGTACCTCGAGTCCGTGCCAGGGCTGAGTGTGTCGTCCGGCGGCATCCTGCAGAGCAACATCGTCTCGCGCGGATTCAACAACGCGTTCTCCGGCGCGATGCTCAACCTGCAGGACTACCGCTTCGCCGGCGTGCCCTCGCTGCGCGTGAACGTCCCCGCCCTCTACACGGGAACGATGGACGACATCGCCAGGATCGAGGTGCTGAACGGGCCGGCGTCGTCGCTCTACGGCCCGAACAGCGCCAACGGCGTCATCCACATCATCACGAAATCGCCGTTCGAGTCGCAGGGCACCTCGCTCTCGCTCGAGGGTGGCAACCAGTCGCTGATGCATGTGAGCGGCCGCCACGCCGGCGTCTTCGGCGCGGGGAAGGAATGGGGCTACAAACTCTCCGCCGAGTACTTCAGCGCCCAGGACTTCAAGTACGTGGACCCGAACGAACCGGCTGTTTTCCCCTCCACCGCCCCGGCTGGGCGCGCAGGGCAGCCCGTCCAGCGTGACTTCGCGCTCAAGCGGACGAGCGCCGAGGCACGGCTCGACTACCGGCCCAACGACCACCTCGAGAATATCCTGACTGCTGGCTACACCGACCTCGGAAGCGCCATCGAGATCACTACGGCCTTCGGCGCCGCCCAGGCAAAGAACTGGTCGTACAAGAGCCTGCAAGACCGGTTCAAGTACAAGAACTTCTTCGCGCAGGTGTTCTGGAACGGCAACAACTCGGGCAACAGCAACGGAAGCGACCTGAACGGCACGTACTACCTTCGCACCGGCATCCCGGTGGTGGACAAGTCGAACGTGCTCGTCGGGCAGGTGCAGCAGGCGGGCAGCATCGGCGACTGGAAGCTCGTGGGCGGCATTGACTACATCAACACGCAGCCGCGCTCGGAGGGCACGATCTTCGGGCGCAACGAGGGCTCGACCGACATCCACGAGCAGGGTGCTTACATCCAGGGCGCGTACCCGCTCGCCCCGAAGACGGACCTCACGATTGCGCTCCGCGGCGACCAGAACGACCGCATCACCGGAACGCAGTTCTCGCCGCGAGTGGCGTTCACGTACAAGCAGAGCGAGACGGCGAACTGGCGCCTGACGTTCAGCCGCGCGTTCAACTCGCCGGCAAGCTTCTCGTTCTTCCTCGACCAGGTGTCGAACCCGACCCAGGCGCCGGGCTTCGCGCTGCGCGCGATCGGCAACCCGCCCAAGGAAGGGTGGCAGTTCAACCGCTCGTGCGACGCGTCAATCAACGCGGGGCTCTGCATGCGGTCGCCGTTCGTCCCGGGCGGCCCCGGCACGGCGATCGCGTCATCTCCGGCGAACGCCTTCCCTGGCTTCGTCTCGCAGCTCTCGACAATCGCAAACCAGCTCCCGGCGAGCACGTTTGGCGACGCGACCAAAAAGGCACAGTTCCTCGGCCTCCTCTCCCAGATGATGCCCATCCTCTCGGCGCTTCGCCCCACCGACGCAAACGTCGGGAGCGTCCTCAGGATCGGATCGGCCCCGGTGGCGGCGTCGAGCGTCCAGGACGCGCAGCCGCTCAACGCGTCATTCAACAACACGTGGGAACTCGGGTACAAGGCAATCCTGCGCGACCGCGTTCGCCTCGCGGTGGACTTCTGGTACCAGATCCGCGGCGACGTCGGCGCGCCGATCGGACAGCTCAATCCGCTGGTCTTCTACGATCCGAACAAGCTTGGCGCCTACCTCGGCGCGCAGATCGCCACCGCGCTGATCATGCAGGGAATGCCCGCGGCGCAGGCACAGGCCACGGCTGGAGCCGCCGCGCCGGCGCTGACGCAAGTCATGGCGGCCCTGCCGCAGGGTTCGGTCGCGCTGAACAACGCCAGGCTCGCCACCGACCAGTCCATCATCGCCACCTACACCGCCGGCATCGGCACCATTGACGTGCACGGCATAGACATGGCGCTCGACTGGCAGGTGAGCGATCACTGGGCGCTCGGCACCACGTTCTCCCATCAAGGCAAGATCGTCTTCCCTGAAGTCGGCGGCACGATCAATCCGCTGATGTCGAACTCGCCGAAGTACAGAGCGACCGGGAACGTCAAGTACAGCAACGACCAGAACGGCCTCACGTGGCAGCTCGGAACGCGGTACTCGGACGCGTTCCCCGTGAACTCCGGCCTGCTGAACTCGCTGGGTAGCCCGCCGAACCCGGCAGGAACGCAGCTCTACCCGCCGATTCCCGCCCAGACACTTTTCGACATGAGCGCAAGCTGGCGCCTCCCGACGCAGCAGAACATCACATGGTCCGTCAACGTGCAGAATCTTCTCGACACCAGGGCGGCATCATTCGTCGGAACCGCGCCAGTGGGCCGGCTGGCCCTCACGCGGCTGCAGTGGAGCTTCTAGGCGCGAAGCCAGGCAGAAACGTGTACAGGAAGGCGTAGCGGAAGGGGCGGGCCACGACGGCCCGCCCCTTCACGCATTTCCCCTGCGCTAGCTTTCGAACGTGACTGCACCAGCCGCACCGAAGAAGCCCGTCAACTACGCGAACGCCTGGGCCGAGACGCGGGAACTGCTCCGCGGCCACCGGGCGAGCCTCACCCTCGGCTTCGCGATCATGATCGTGAACCGCGTGGTCGGGTTCGTGCTGCCGTACACGTCCAAGGTTCTGATAGACGACGTCATCGGGAAGCACCGCGCCGAGCTGCTCGTTCCGCTCGCGCTTGCCGCCGGCGGCGCAACCGTGGTTCAGGCGGCGACGTCCTTCGCGCTCTCGCAGGTAGTCAGCATTGCCGGCCAGCGCGCCATCACCGACCTTCGCCGCCGCGTGCAGGCCCGGGTGCTGCGCCTGCCGGTGAGTTTCTTCGACTCCACCCAGAGCGGGATCCTCATCCAGCGCGTCATGTCCGACGCCGAAGGCGTCCGCAACCTGGTGGGAACCGGGATCGTACAGCTCATCGGCTCGATCTTCACCGCGACGATTGCGCTCGGGGTGCTCTTCTGGCTCAACTGGCGGCTCACGACGTCCACGCTCGCGGTACTCGCCTTGTTCGGCGGCGTGCTGGCCTATGCCTTCAAGAAGCTCCGGCCGGTGTTCCGCGACCGGAGCAAGATCTACGCGGAGGTGTCGGGCCGCCTTGGCCAGGCGCTCGGCGGCGCGCGCGTGGTGAAGGTCTATACGGCGGAGAAGCGCGAGGAGGCGGTGTTCACGCGCGGCGTGAACCGGCTCTTCCGCAACATCGCAAGCACCATCACGGGGACGTCGGCCGTGACCGCCTTCGGCACGCTCTTCGTGGGCATCATTGGCGTGCTCATGACCGTGATCGGCGGGCGCGACGTCCTTGCCGGAAGGATGACGCCCGGCGACTGGGTGATGTACGTGTTCTTCATCGCGCTCGTGACCGTGCCGGTGATGCAGCTTGCATCCATTGGCACGCAGATCACCGAGGCGTTCGCTGGGCTCGACCGCATCCGCGATATCATGCAGACGCCCACCGAGGATGCCGGCGATGCGGCGCGCTCGCCGCTCGCGGGCCTCGACGGCGATATCGCGTTCGACCACGTGTGGTTCGAGTACCGCGAGGGCATCCCGGTTCTCAAAGACATCAACTTCGTGGCGAAGGAAGGCACCACTACCGCGCTGGTGGGACCCAGCGGAAGCGGAAAGAGCACGCTCATATCGCTGATCATGGCGTTCGCTCGCCCCCTCAGGGGCCGCATCCTCGTTGCCGGCCATGACCTGCAGTCGGTTCGGCTCAGGGATTACCGGAGACTGCTGGGGGTGGTGCTGCAGGACAATTTTCTCTTCGACGGCACTATCGCCGAGAACATCGCGTTCTCGCGCCCCGGGGCGTCCATTGACGATGTCCGCGCCGCCGCGAAGGTTGCGCACTGCGACGAGTTCATCTCCCAGTTCCCCGACGGCTACGACACGGTGGTCGGCGAACGCGGGGTGAAGCTATCGGGCGGCCAGCGGCAGCGCGTGGCCATCGCTCGCGCCATCCTTGCCGACCCGAAGGTCCTTATCCTCGACGAAGCGACGTCGAGCCTCGACTCCGAGGCGGAGGAGCAGATCCGCGAGGGGCTGCTGGCGCTGCGGCGCGGGCGCACGACCTTCGTCATTGCCCACCGGCTTTCCACCATCACGAGCGCCGACCAGATACTCGTACTCGACGGCGGGAGCATCGTGGAGCGAGGCACGCACGCCGAGCTTCTGGCGCGCGGCGGCCGCTACCGCCAGCTCTACGACAAGCAGTACCGGATCGAGCGGGACCAGTTCGTGAATCCCGGCGAGGACTTCACCCCGGAGCCAGCCGTCGTGGAAACGGCCGCGCGGCCCGTGCGCGCCACGCGGCTGTAGCACTTGCTGCCGGAGCCGGCAGCCGGAGCCGCTACGGAAGCTTGCGGCCGCGCACCTGCGATCCGTCGCCGCCCGACGACCGCCACGCGCCGGTCAGGTCCACGCCCTCGACCTTGAATTCCATTGACACCACGGAACCGTCGGGCGAACTGAGCGTCGCCTGCACCACGTTCTCCTTCACGGTCAGCGAATTGAACGGGATCGTGCCGGCCATATCAACGTACAGGGATCCGCCCCACGTGCCGTCCTCGCGTTTGCCAAGGTAGAGGGTGGCGTCAATCGGTTGCCCGCCATAGCTGAGGGATACGCCGTACGATCCCGCGATGTCCGGCTCGGCGCTCTTCGCGGGCTCCGGCGCCTTTGGCGGTGCGGCGTCGGCCGCCTGGCGCATCACGGCCGCCACCGCCGGGGAGGGCGGAGCCGGACTCGGCGATGGCGTTGGCGCAGGACCGGAAGATCCGCTGGCGCACGCGATGCCAAGCGCGGACGAGAGAGCGAAGAGAGTCGGGCGCATGGGGAAGGTCGAGTTGGGGTAGCAAGCCGGGGCGATCACCCCGTTGCTCCACCAATCTACGGGTTCCGTGGCGCGTGGCCATCCCCTCGGCCTGCCAGGCCATGCCCTACGGCGTAATTTGCGGCCGTGAACACCACGCTCCTTGGTGCCCTCAAGCGAATCGAGCAGTTGCGCGAACGGTCGGATTTCTACCGGTCGTGGGAGGTGGCGCTGCGAACGCATCATGACGCGGCGCTGTCGGTCCAGGTCATGGATGAACCGCGAGACGCGAAGTTCCGGACTGTGCGCGCGTTCCTTGCCGAGGGAAGCACACGCGGCCGGCCTGCCGGAGTGGTGGCCAAGATGCACCCGCACCTTTTTCCGCCCCTCGACCAGTTGTTGATTGGCGCCGGAGATTCCTTCGGCACGCTCGCCGACTCATGCCGCCTGCTCTCGGAGTACTACCTGCGTGACTACGAGCGCATGGTGCGCGTGCGGAGCCGCGTGAGCATTCCGCTCGTCACGTATTTCGCCGCCGTATTCATCGTGCCATTCCCGCTGGTATGGGACTACGGCACTCTGGCCTACTCCGCCGCCATCATCGGCGCGGTGGCGCTCATCTTCCTCCTCGGAGGCATCCCGGTCTCGCTTCTCTATTCATTGTCGGAGAACAGCGCCCGCATCAGCCGGCCGCGCTTCGCGTGGACCCTCGCCGTCGGGCTCGAGGGCGGACTGACCTTCGCCGGGGCCGCGCGGCTGGCCGCCACCACGAGCGGAATGTCGGCCGTTGGCCGTCACCTCGATGCAGCGCCGTCCAGGTCGCTGAAGGCGATGACGCTTACGCAGATGCTCGAGCTCGCGGACGCGTGGCCGGAGATGGTGAGCCACGCGCGCAAGGCGGATCTGGCCGGCGAATACATCTCGACGCTGCGACTGTTCGCGGCAGAACTCGAGTCGCCAGCGTAGCTGCTACGGCTTCCCACCTGGCTTCCACTGCGGCTTCGGTCCGTCGCTAAGCAGCCGCGCCGCGCGCGTCGCCGCATTGATCACCGCGGCCATGTGGTCGAAGTCCACCTTGTCAACGTCGTCCGACGGCTGGTGGTAGTCAGTGTGCAGGTTGAACGTCGAAAGCGTGTGCGCCGGGATCCCGGCGCGGGCGAAGGCGATGTTGTCGCTGCGCTGGAAGAAGTTCTGCTCCGGCCTGCGATCGGGCCCGATCGGCACGCCTGCCGCAGCGAGTTCGTCACCCATCGTAGACCGCTCGTACCCGGTAAGCCACGCGCGCCCGGAACCGCCGGCAAGCGAGTCGGGCCGCGCGATCATCTCGATCTCGAGATTCGCGGCCATGCGGTCGAGCGGAATCACAGGGTGCGATATGTACCACCGGGTGCCGAGCAGGCCGCGCTCCTCGCCGATCGTCGCCATGAATACCACGGTTCGGCGCGGCTTTGGCCCGGCGGCCATCTGGCGCGCTATCTCGAGCACCGCGACGGTACCGGAAGCGTCGTCGTCGGCGCCATTGTAGATCGAGTCGCCGTTCACGCTCGCGCCAATGCCGAGGTGGTCATAGTGCGCGTCAATGAGGACGTACTCGGCCGCCACGGCGGGATCCGAGCCGTGAATGATTCCGACGACGTTCACCGCGGGCACCCGCCGAACGGGGGGCACCGTATCGAGATCCGCGAGGGTGGGAAGTACCTTGAACGTCGTTCGCCACACCGGCGGCCCGTCCACGGTCTCGAAGCGGAACCGGGGCTTGCCGGCCGAGTCAACGCCGTCGCTCACACGGCGGCGCTGGGGAACGGCGACGGAGTCTTTCGCGACGGCGACGCGCTGGAAGAAGCCGCTGTCGCCCGCGGGCGCAATCCCGGCCTGCGCCATTACGCCGGCGATGAACCTCGCGGCCTTGGCGGCGCCGGGCGTTCCGGTCGCACGGCCAGCCATCGAATCGTTGGCAAGCGCGCCAAGGAGCGCGCGAACGCGCTGCGGCGTGGCAGGGGCCTGGGCGGCCGCGACGACTGGCGCCGTCGCGGCAAGCGCTGCCACCACTGCGAGGGGACGGAGCATATGGATGAGAAGCATGGATTCAAGGATGCTGGTGGCCACAGGAAGCTACCCGAATCGCCGCGAAGCGTGGTGACGCCGGAATGAGCCGGGCCGGGCAGGCGGCCGTCGGGCAACTCAACGCCTCTGGCGCGGGCGCACGCGCGGTACGAAGATGAAGGTGTGAATGCAGCATCCCAGCGCGATGCCACGTCGCCCGCCACGACCACGCCCGCACTGCACTTCATGGCGCAGCGCGCGGACCACTGGTCTCCTGCGCTACTCGGCAACGACGCGCTCGACCGCGCCGTTGGCTCGCTGGAGCGCAAGCGGCGCTCGCTGCGGCGCGCCTCGCTGGCTGCGACGTTGCGGCAGGTGGCGATGGTTGCAGGGCTCGTGGCGGGCGGGATCGCCGTGATGACGCTCGGTCCGGCTCCCGTCATCGAGTTCATGCAGAGGCGCCGCCCGCTCGCCACCACATGGGACGTCTTCGCATGGTGGGCGATCGGCCTCGCGCTGCTGGTCGTTGGCGGCGCGGTCGGTATTTCCGCCATCCGCGAGGGCGGGCGTCGGTCCGCCGGATGGCGCAATCGCGCGGCGGAAGTCGCGCGGCGGCTCGCCGCCGCAAAGGCGGAGCAGCGGTCCCGGCGGCACTGATCGCGCCACGTCCGGCGATTGCCGCGGGAGCGCTGCCACACCATCTTCTCCTTCGATGAGCACCCCCGCCCTGACGCCGGCTGGCGCCAAGCCAGCCCCGGCGCGACCGCTGCTTGCTGCCATGCTTGCGGGGGCGTTCACCGCCGTAACCCTCATGGCGCTCGGCGCGATATGGGTGCTCTCGGTAGGCAAGATCGCCAACCGTGTCGCCGTTGATCGCGCGTCGGCTGCGCTGACGGCGGCTGCGCGGACCATGTCAACGGCTGGCATCGCGCCCGACGCCCGGCACACGCTCGCCATCCTCGATGCCGTGCTCCCGGAAGCGATCGCCCGTGAGGTGGCCGCGATCCGCGGCGACACGATGACCATCGTGGCCACCAGCATCGCACTGTCGCCGGCAGGCGACAGCGCCGCCGCGTCACGCCTGGGACAATCGTTCCGCATCCCCGCCGAGGTTGCCGAAGACTGGCGGGCCGGCTCGATCGGAACCGCAACGCTACCCACGGGAGCCAGGGGCCGCGAAGCAGTGAGCATCTGGGAGCCAGTGCGCGGGGCTGCCGGCAGCGTTACCGGCGCCGTGGGCGCATTGGTGCCGGCCTCCACGATGACGGCGGCGTCCCGCGCCGAATTCAAGGACGAGATGCTCGCGTCGGCCGCAGTCACGCTTGCTCTGTCGCTCCTTGCCGGCATCGGGCGCTACCACGCCGAGCGGAGCCGCGCGCTGAGCGAAGCCGAGATGCGCGCCGCCAAGGAAGCCGCCGAGGAGACCGCACGGGCGCGCGGCGAGTTCCTCGCCAACATGAGCCACGAAGTCAGGACCCCGTTGCACGGCGTGCTGGGCATGACGGAGGCGATGCTGGCAGCGCCGCATACCGAAGCCGACCGCCGGTCAATCGAGGTGATCAACCGTTCCGCATCGAACCTGCTGGGCATCCTCAACGACATCCTCGACTACTCAAAGCTGGAGGCGGGCCGCGTCGAGCTCGTCAACGCGCCGTTCGACCCGCGAGCACTGGTTGACGACGCCATAGACCTGTTTGCCGTGCGGGCCGACGAGAAGGACATTGACCTTGCCATAACGGAAACTGCCACCTTCGGCCTCTGGCCGGTTGGCGATGCAACCCGCATCCGGCAGGTCCTGCTGAACCTCATAGGGAACGCAGTCAAGTTCACCGAAAAGGGCAGCATCCGGATAGCCCTCTCCACGATCGCGATCGGGAGGAAGGCCGCCATCGTGCGCTTCGCGGTGAGCGACACGGGGATCGGCATCGCGCCGGACAAGCAGGAGCGCGTGTTCGAGCAGTTCGCGCAGGCCGAAGGCACTACCGCGCGCAGGTTCGGGGGAACGGGCCTCGGGCTCACCATCTCCCGACATCTGGTAACGCTGATGGGCGGGTCCATATCGGTTTCGTCCGTTCCGGGTGAGGGCGCGACATTCGTGGTCGAGCTCAGCCTGCCTGCCGTGCCGGCTCGCGCCGAACCGGGCAGGATGCCGGCCGCCGGCACACACGTTCTCGTGTGCACGCACCGTGACGCCACGCGGGCTGCGATCGCCGACATGTGCGCGAAGGAACGCCTCATCGTTGACGGCTGCGCCACCCCCGGGGACGCCGCAGCCGTGCTACGCAAGCGCAGCTATGCCGTCGTGATCAGCGAGGCCGCCGAAACGGACGGGCCGCATCAGCTCAGCGGCCTTGGAGCGCCGCTGGTCGTTCTCACCACGGTGGCCAGGCCGCTGAACAACTCCGCCCTCGCCGCCATGGGTGCCGCGGCGCAACTCAGGCGGCCAGTTCGCCACGATCACATGCTGGAACTGCTGTCCGCGGTCGCCGCGGGCCAGCTCGGGATGCAGGCCCCGCCGGTCTCGCCGGCGTCGTTCAAGGCCACTGCATGGCGCGTGACGGAAGCCGCGGCAGTGCCCGCGCACGCCGCGGAGGACGGGCGGACCACGCCATCGGGCTCGACGGCAGCCGAGGCCCCGCGCGTGCTCGTGGTGGACGACGTCGAGTTGAACCTGATGGTGGCCAAGGCGATGCTCACCGCGGTTGGCGTGGCCGCGCGAACCGCCGCTGGCGGCGAGCAGGCAATTGAAGTCCTCTCACACGAGCCGATGGATCTCGTGCTCATGGACTGCCACATGCCGGGCGTTGACGGGTACGAAGCCACCCGCCGCATCCGGGCGTCCGATGGCCCGAACCGCGAGACGCCGATCGTCGCCCTCTCCGCCAGCGCGTTCCCCGCCGACCGGGACCGCGCGCTGGCGAGCGGAATGAACGACTTCGCCACCAAGCCCATCGAACTCACCACGCTCTCCGCGCTGCTGGAGCGCTGGACGCAAGAGGTGCCGACATGACCGAAGGCCAGGGATGGCGCCAGTCAATATTTGTCCGGAATGTGCTGCTGCGGGCGATCGCTTACTACGTCATCGTTGGTGCTGTGGCATGGCTCATGCGCGCGTACACGCCCACGGCATGGGGCGTCCTCGGGGCAGAGTTCGGCGACATCGGAGTGTCCGTGGGCGCATCCCGCGCTGCCGCCGCGCGCGAAGCAGCGCAGCTCGGCGCCGAATCGGCAGCCCTGCCCACCACGATCGCGATGGTCACGGCGTTCCTCACGGCGCTGCCGGTGGCGTGGATCTATACCCTCACGAGGAACAAGAAGGGCTACCAGCAGTCCGTGGTGCAGACGTTGCTCATCCTCCCGGTGGTGGTGGCGGGAATCGTCGTGCTGGTCAAGCACTCCGTTGCGCTCGCCTTCTCGCTCGGCGGCATCGTCGCCGCCGTTCGCTTCCGCACCACCCTCGACGACACCAAGGATGCCGCCAATGTGTTCGTCGCCACCGGCATCGGCATGGCGGCTGCGGTGGCGCCGCCGGTCGCCTGGGTGCTCTCGGCGCTGTACAACGCGCTCGCGGTGTTTCTCTGGCAGAGTGACTTCGGACGGATGCCCGCGGCACTCGAGGGCAAGCACGCGGCCCGCGCGCTCGACCGGGCGCTGGCGGTGGCGAACCGCACGGGTATGTTCGTGGCGCGGCTCGACGAGGAAGTGCTCGACAACCTGTCGCCCGAGCAGCTCGAGGCGGTCGCCGACCGCGCGTGGCGAAAGCGGAAGCGCGCAGCCCCCGAACTGGCTGACAGCGCCCGCCCGATTGCAGACTACCTGTTGCGCGTCCGGTGCACCGACACTGACGTCGCCCGCGCCGCGTGCGAGGCGCAGTTCGCAGGCTTGTTCAGCCGGTGGAAGTACGTCGGAAAGTCCAAGGAAGACGGCGTGCGCATCGTGGAGTACGCCGTCGCACCGCTCGACACCGTGACGCCCGGTGTGATCAAGGAGATCCTCCGGAACCTCCCGGGCGGAGCGGTGACGGACGTCGAACTGCGGCAGTGAGCCACCTGCCCGGCGGCGCTCGCCGCTGGGCATCCCCCCCAACACGGGAGAAGTCGTGCGACACCGTGCGTATGCCGTTACAGCCACCGCAGCAGCAGCCACCGTGTTCGGCGCGCAGGGCATCCAGGCCCAGCGCCTATTCCGCAGCACGGAGCCCGTCGAGGTGACGTTCACGACGTCGCTCAAACGGCTGGTCGCCGAACGCGACTCCACCAAACTCAACCCCTACGGCGCCCTGATGACGTACAAGGACTCGGCCGGCAAGGAGGCAAGCCTGCCCGTCACCCTGCGCGCTCGCGGCCACTTCCGGCGGCAGGCGCGGAACTGCTACTTCCCGCCCATCCGCTGGGACGCGAAGCGCGCCGACGCACAGGGGACGCTCTTCCAGGGGCTCACGAAGATGAAAATCACCACGAGCTGCCGGCCGGGAACTCCCGACTACGAGCAGTACATCCTCGCAGAGTACGCCGCTTACCGCGCGTACCAGGTGATCAGCCCACTGCACTTCCGCACGCGGCTCGCCCGCATCACCTACCGCGACTCAGCCAAGGCCACGCCTGACGTCACCACATGGGCGTTCTTCATCGAGGACGACGCCGAAGTGGCCAGGGAGAACAAGCTGAAGGTGATGGAGACCAAGGGCGCCCTCTTCCGCGACCTCGACGAGAAGCAGCTGATGATCACGACGCTCTTCGAGTACATGGCAGGGAATACCGATGTGTCAATTTCCGGCCTTCACAACATCGTTCTCCTCCGCGATTCCACTGGCATGTCGGTCTATCCCGTCGCATACGACTTCGATTTCTCGGGCCTCGTGAACACGCGCTACGCGACGCCCGACCCGCGCCTCGAGATCCGCAAGGTGACGGAGCGGCTCTTCCGCGGCCCCTGCATGCCGGTCGCCCAGTGGAAGCCGGTCTTCGAGCTTTTCCAGTCGAAGCGCGCCGCGGTGGACAGCGTTTACGGAGCGGTGCCCGGGATGAGCCCCGGGCGCGCAAAGGATTCGAGGCAGTACCTGGACGATTTCTGGAAAGTGATCGCGAACGATCGCGAGGCGAGGGCAGAAATCTCCGAACACTGCCAGAAGGCTGGGATGTAGCCGATGGCCCAGGTTGAAGTTGAACGCAGACGACGTGCGCGGCGGCGCCTCCTCGCGGCGCTCGCCGCGTCGGCCCTCGGTGCAGGCGCCAGCCGGGCGGCCGCGCAGGCCGACCCGCCCCCGGCTCAGCCCGTCGGCTGGACGTTCCACGGCACGGTAGACGCCGCCTACGTGAGCGCCACCGGCAACAGCCAGATTACCACGGGCAGCCTTGGCGACAAACTGGCCCTCGCCCGCGGAAACTGGACGCTGCGCCAGAACGCAGCATACGTGTACGGCAAGACCGACGGAACCGAGAGCGCCAACCAGCTGCGGGCCGGCGTGCGCGCGGAGTACCGGCTCACCAGCCGGTTCTCCGCATTTGCCGGTGCGAACTACGAGCGCAACCCGTACGCCGGGTTCTCGCGCCGGCTCGACGAGCTGTTCGGCGCCCAGTGGCGTGCGCTGGCCGCGCCGAGCGACAGCGTCACCATCAGCGTGGGCGGCCTGTACACGCTGCAATCGAATACCGACGGGACAACGTCCGACTCGCCGTCCGGACACCTCGCGATGTGGTACAAGCATATCTTCCGGCCCAACACGTTCTTCAGCCAGTCGGTGGACTACATCCCGGACCTCACGCAGCCGGGCGAGCGCCGCACCAACGCCGAGAGCATCCTCTCGGCTCCGCTCACCTCCCTGGTGAGCCTCCGGCTCAGCTACCTCATGCAGTACAACAGCCAGCCGCCTGCCGGCTTCCGCACCACCGACCGGATCTTCACCTCGGGCCTGCAGGTCGCGTTCTGACCGCCACGCGCGCACCGTTCGTGAACACGATGAGCTTCGAGCGGTCCGTGCTTGGGTCCTGCCGCGCTGGTTCCTGGCCTGCGGCGTAGCGCCGCGGCGCTCCCGAACGCAACCCGGCCGCCTCCGCGACGAATCGCGAAGGCGGCCGGGGATCGGGCTGCCGTCAAGTCGGCTCGATCAGGTGCAGATCGGCTCGCCTTCGGCGGTGGATGCGCCGCCCACGGAGATCTTGCAGGTCTTCGCGGTGGCGTTGTGCTTGGCCGTAGCGTCCCAGCCGGTGTTGGTCACGGTGCCGATCGTGACGGTAACGCCGCTCGACGCCTTGTAATTCGTGCCCAGGTTCGTCAGTGCGCTGGCGTACGAACTGTTGTTGTCCGAGAAGTAGGCTTCCTGCGCGGTGATAAGGTTGCGAAGGTCGGACTTCATCGAGGCGACGTACGCCTTTTCCTTCGTGTTCGCGAACTTCGGGATCGCGATCGCGGCCAGGATGCCGATGATCACGACGACGATCAGGAGCTCGATCAGCGTGAAGCCCTTCTTGTTGTTCGTCATGCGGAGGTCCTCAAGAGGAGGTGAGACTGTGCGTGTCCGGAGCACGCGGTACCAGCTTGGTGTTGCCGTGTAGTGCAGGAACCTTGCCATTCTCGTTGCCGATCTCCAAGTCGTTGATTCAGCGCGACTTGCATGGTTTCGCCCGTAGCATTGTCCGGCGGCCATTCGTCAATCGGCACGGAACCATGCGTTTTGCGGCACCAGCACCACGCGGCTGGTAACGGCGAGCGTCTTCCCGAAAAAAAACCCCGCAGGGCGCGAAGCTGAGCCCACCGATCTACCTCGGAGTTGCCCCTCCTGGGATCGAACCAGGACTCTCCTGATCCAGAGTCAGGCGTGTTGCCAGTTACACCAAGGGGCAGTTGCCCGGGGCCAAACCACTGCGGTCAGCCCGGGCCAGCAAGTTACCGGCCCATCCCACACCGAGCAAGACCGCGGCCAGGCTGTAGTTTGTACTCATGACCGACAACCCACGCTACCCGATCGGCGGGTTCCATCTCCCTGGCTCGCACACTCCGGCAACCCGCTCGGCGGCTATCGCCGCCCTCGACGCCCTCCCGGCCGACCTCCGCAAGGCCGTGCACGGACTCTCCGATGCCCAGCTCGATACGCCGTATCGCGACGGAGGCTGGACGCTACGCCAGGTCGTGCACCACCTCGCCGACTCGCACGTGAACGCATACATCCGTCTCCGCTTCACGCTCACCGAAGACCGCCCCACCGTGAAGCCGTACGACGAAGGCGACTGGGCCAACCTGCCCGATGCCCGCACGGGCCCGGTCGCCCCTTCGCTCTCGCTCCTCGACGGCCTCCATACCCGCTGGGCGATTCTGGCCCGGACCTTCACGCCGGCAGATTTCGCCCGCATCTGGATCCACCCCGTGAACGGGGAGCGCACAGTGGACTGGACGATCGAGTTCTACGCATGGCACTCGCGCCACCACGTCGCGCATATCACGGCGCTGCGCGCAGCCAGGCACTGGTAACCGCCAGGCGCCGGCGCCCGGATACGAAGACGGCCACCCGTGTGG
Organism: Gemmatimonadaceae bacterium; assembly: GCA_020851455.1. GTDB lineage: Bacteria > Gemmatimonadota > Gemmatimonadetes > Gemmatimonadales > Gemmatimonadaceae > Fen-1231. The sequence continues at coordinate 87,313 of JADZCT010000037.1, forward strand.
AGTGGCCGCGTAAACTGTGCCACGCTCGCCGGCATTGGAACTCTACGTCCTACCGCGCGGCGGCGGGCAAGCTGATTATTCGAGTGGAGCTGAGGGGGATCGAACCCCTGACCTCTGCAGTGCGATTGCAGCGCTCTCCCAGCTGAGCTACAGCCCCTCGCCTTCGGGGACGCGCAGCGCGACTGGTCGGTCAGCGGCCCCGGTCGCACTCCGGTCCCTGTAACAGCAAGCCCCGCCATATGACGCTCGGGCGGGGCCGACGTTACTGACCTAAAGTTATGAGGCAACAAGGAAATGTCAATCCGGCGCCCGTCACCGACCGCCGATGCCTGAACATCCGCTGCCGCACATGACTGGCAGCCCGACGGCGTCCATCCTCCCATCTGCGGCCTCCGTCCGCGAAGCGGCGGCGCGTATCGCACCTCACGTCGTCCGCACGCCACTCGCGCGGTCAGAGGGGCTCTCTGCCTTCCTGGGCGGCGACGTGTGGCTCAAGCACGAATGCGGGCAGCACACCGGCTCGTTCAAGCTGCGCGGCGCGAGCAACGTCGTTGCGCTGCTCGATGCCCCTGCCCGTGTGAAGGGCGTTGTTGCGTCGAGCGCCGGCAACCATGGCGCGGGTATCGCCGCGGCGGCGGCTTCGGCCGGCGTGCCGTGCATGGTCTTCATCCCCCGCACCGCGCCCGCCGCGAAGCGTGGCTGGATTACGGCGGCAGGGGCGGCGGTGGATGCGTCGGCTCCTCACTACGACGACGCCGAGGCACTCGCGCGCGCCTTCGCCGCCGAGACCGGCGCCATGTTCGTGAGCCCGTGCACGGGACTCGACCTCATGGCGGGCCAGGGCACGGTCGCGCTCGAAATAGTCGAAGACCTGCCATCCGTCAGGACCATCGTAACAAGCGTTGGCGGCGGCGGGCTCTCTGGCGGGATGGGCGGCTTCCTCAACGACGCCGCCCCGCACGTGACGCTCATCGGGGCGCAGAGCGCCAACACCGACGCCATGGCTCGCGCCCTGTCCGCCAACGCACCAGCCGACGACCCGCACCTCCCTACGGTCTGCGACGGACTCTCGGGCCTCGTGGATGCCGAAATGCTCGCCCAGGGCCGCGAATCGCTGGATCGCATCGCCATAGCGAGCGAGGACGCCGTGCGCGACGCTATCGCTTACCTCTGGATCGAGGAGGGACTCCGCGTGGAGGGCGCGGGCGCCGCCGGGGTGGCGGCTCTGCTCGCCGGCACGGCCGGCGATGTCCCGTTCCCCTGCGCCGTGGTGCTGTCGGGCGGCAACATTGACGACGCCTTGCACCGCGAGATCTGCGGGCTGTAGCGCGGCATTATTCTTTGCCATGCTACTCTCGGTCGGTTTCCTGGGTACCTCGGCGTCGCGCCCGACCATCGAACGCGGGCTGAGCTCGCTCGCGATCGTGCGCGAGGGTGAGACGATGCTCGTGGACTGCGGCGAGGGCACGCAGCGCCAGATGATGCGCTACGGCGTCTCGTTCGCGCTTGGCGACATCTTCTTCACGCACTTCCACGCCGACCACTTCCTCGGCCTTCCCGGCCTGCTGCGCACCCTCTCGCTGCAGGACCGCACGGAGGTGCTGCGCCTGTGGGGCCCGCGTGGCGTGCTCCAGATGGTCAAGTGGGCGGAGGGTGCCGGTGTCGAGCGGCTAACCTTCCCGATCGAAGTGCACGAGGTGGCGCCCGGCGAGGCAATCCGCCGCGACGGGTATTCGATGATCCCGTTCCCCGTGGACCACCGGGCGCCGGTCGCCGTGGGCTACGCGTTGATCGAGGAGGAGCGACGCGGCATCTTCGACCCGGTGAGGGCGCGCGAGCTTGGAGTACCCGAGGGACCGCTCTGGGGGCGGATCCACAGGGGCGAGGCAGTCACGCTCGGCGACGGCCGCACGATTGATCCTTCCGAGTTGGTCGGCCAGCCGCGTCCCGGACGCCGCGTGGTTGTCACTGGCGACACCCGCCCGTGCCAGTCAACGATCGAGGCGTCGCGTGGAGCCGATCTCCTCGTGCATGAAGCCACGTTCGGCGACGAGGAGGCAGCGCGCGCGGTCGAAACCGGACACACCACGGCGCGCGAAGCCGCGGAGGTGGCAGCAGCGGCCGGCGTGAAGCGGCTCGTGCTGACCCACTTTTCCGCGCGCTACTCGCGCGATCCGTCGGAACTCGTGCGCCAGGCCCGCGAGCGCTTCGCCGCGACGTCGTGCGCACGCGACGGCCATGAGGAAGTCGTGCCGTTCGCCGACACGCCTGCGGGCCAGTCGTAGGACGGCGCGCCGCCGCTCGCGCGGCTTCCGGGCCAGGCAGCGCGCCTCATGCAGAGGTTCCTCCTCCTGCGCCCTCCTGCCCATGGTCCAGATGGTCCTCGATGCGCCGCTTGCGCCGCGCCTCCGCAGCGCGGTTGCGGCGCCGGTCTTCGTCGGTCTCGCAGATCAGCCGCGGGACTTCGACCGGGCAACCTTCATCGTCTATCGCAACGAACGTCGTGTAACACGAGTTGGTGTGGCGGCGCACGCCGGTCAGCAGGTTCTCGGCCTCCACGCGGACGCCGATTTCCATTGACGTGCGGCCCACCCAGTTGACGCTCGCCTTCATGATGACCAGCTCGCCGACCATTATCGGCTCGCGAAAGTCCATTCGGTCAACCGATACCGTGACGCATGGCGTCCGGCAGTGCCGCATCGCGGCCACGGAGGCGGTCTTGTCGAGCATTGCGAGTATCGCCCCGCCGAATACGTGGCCGCGGATGTTCTCGTCCTGCGGCATCATCAGGGCCGACGACTCGTGGCGGGACGCCGAAACGGGGCGGGCTTGCTGTGGAGCGGTCATGCGAGGCAAGATGCACCGGCGCGGCCGCGGGTGCGAGTGCCGCCACCTGCCGCTCGCCGTCGTACCCGCTTGCCTCCGCGAATGCCCGCATCAGCGCGGCCCGGTCGGCGGCGGTGACGGTTCCGTCGAGCCACAGCACCCGTTCCACGGCCGAGGAAACCCGGACGGATGGCTGCGCGGCCGCGGCCCCCCGCCGAAACGCGACCGACCATGAGCGCGCCTCGCCGTCCACGCGAACCACGATTGTGTCGGAGCCGCTCGCCCACGTGCCCGCTTCACCCGGGGCAACCGGCAGCTCCTCCGTAACCGATTGCCACCAGCCGGGCGCCGCGACGGGGCGCTGCGTCAGTACGACGGGCTCGAGGTCCGGATTCGCGCCCGATACGGGCACGGCGAACCTGATCACGGGGTCCCTCCCGCTCGCGCCAATCGTGAAGCTCGTCGGGTCGAAGTGGAACGCGCTCAAGGCGCGCCGCACGCGGCTCGCGGCGGTGTCGCCTGCAACGGCAAGGAGCGTATCGCGCGCAGCGCGCCACTCCGCCTGCGCCGAGGAAATCATCGCGTCGGCGGCAGCGCGGCCAAACAGGGCGGCAACCGACGCCGGAGCGCCGGTACGGGCGTCGAGCACCCCGCGACGCGACGCGTGGCGGTGCGCAACTGGCTGCCCCTCGCTGGCCTCGACGTCGAGGTGATGTTCGTACGACAGATACGGCCCGTGGGCGCCGACGATCTCGAGGTCCGAGGTCGCGCGGATGGCGGCATCGTCGTTCTCGGGGTCGTCGGGACCGAGGGGCCGTTCGTCCGGATGCGCGATTCCGTACTCCCTCGCCAGCCGCGCCACCGTGGTGTCGCGGCCGAGTTCGGTCGAGTCGCCGGACAGGAGATCGCGCACGAAGAGCCTGTACCCTACGAAAACGGCATCGTAGTACGAGCAGTCGTCGTCGGTCACGTAGAGTTCCTTGAACCGCCCCTCGATGCGCGCGACCAGCATGGGCACGCCGCGGACCCGCACGCCGCCTCCCTCCGCGGTGAGCCAGAAGGTGGAATCACCGGTGACGAGCAGCACCTCCGAGCCCGGCGCACCACGCGACCTGTTGCAGGCCCCGGCAGCGAAGCTGGCGGCCGCAACAAGCGGCCAGACTGCACGTCGCCACGCGATGCGCCGCAACGAGGCACGCGGCCACGAGCCACGCAGCCACGCCACACACCGGCGCCTGCCGCCCGGCGCCGCTACGCCCCTCCGGAGTTCACCGGGCAATCGCGGCTACTCCCTCGATGAGCCGCTCGACCTCGTCGGCGCTGGTGTAGCACGCGCAGCCGGCCCTGACGAGCCCGTCCAGCGCATGGCCAAGCTGCGCGACGATTGTGCTCGCGTAGAAGTCTCCGTGTGTGACGAAGACGCCCTGCGCGGCAAGCGCGCGCGCGACCTCCACCGACGTCCGGCCACGCACCGTGAACGCGATCGTCGGGGTGCGCGGACGGCCTGGCGGCGGGCCGTAACGCGTGACGCCAGGGATCGCGCCGACGCCGTTCCAGAGCCGGGCGAACAATCCGTGTGCGCGCTCGTGGAGCATGGCGTGCGCCGAGGCGATCCGCTGGCGCCGCTGCACGCCGTCGCCGAGGGACGCGAGAAAGTCCACCGCGGCCGCGGCCCCGGCAATGCCTTCGTGGTTCTGCGTCCCGGTCTCGATCCGTTCGCCGCCCGCATTGGGCGCGGGGTCGAGCCGCGGTACGTCGAGGTCATTCACGAGGCCATGGCGCGCGTAGAGAACGCCGCTGTGCGGGCCGTAGAACTTGTACGGGGAGCACGCGAGGAAGTCACACCCGATCGCGCGTACGTCAATGAGGCCGTGCGGCGCGAAGTGCACCGCGTCCACGAAACAAAGGGCTCCCACGGCGTGCGCAGCCGCCGTTGCCCGCGCAACGTCGTTGACGGTGCCCACGGCGTTCGACGCCGCGCCAATCGCGACGAGCTTCGTCCTGTTCGACAGAGCCGACTCGAAGGACGCCCAGTCCAGTTCGCACGCTTCGAGGTTTACCGCCACCCGCCGTATCGTGACGCCGCGCTCCTCGGCAAGGCGCAGCCACGGGGCAACGTTGGCCTCGTGGTCGAGGTCGGTCACGACGACTTCATCGCCAGCGCCCCATCGAGCGCCGAGCGCGCGAGAGAGGTGGAAGGTGAGCGTCGTCATGTTGTTGCCGAAGGCAACCTCCCCCGGGTCGCATGCGAGGAAGTCGGCCATGGCGCCGCGAGCGCGGGCGAGGATGTCGTCCGTCTCCTCGCTCGTTGGGTACGCCCAGTGAGTGTTTGCGTTGTGCCCGAGCAGGTACCCGTGCATGGCTTCGGCCACCTCTGCGGGCACCTGCGTCCCGCCGGGGCCGTCGAAGTAGGCCACGGGGTTCCCGCCATGCACACGTTCGAGCCCGGGGAACCGTGCGCGCACCTGACTCAGCGTCGCGCTCAATCAATCACCTCGCCAGCCATCCGCTCGATCACCTTGACTGCCTCGACGTGGTCGGCGTCGTTGCCAAGCTCGCGGTGCGCCATCGTCATCAGCTCGGCCACGAGCTGAGTGAGGGGCCCCGGGACTTTCTGCTCGCGCAGCACGCGCGCGGCGATGCCGACGTCCTTGTCGAGCAGGGCAAGCCTGAAGGTGCGCGGGAACGCGCGCGTCACCACGCGCTGGGGGAACAGGTTCTGCGACGTATTCGACCGGCCGCTCGATGCGTTGATGATATCGAGCGCAACCGCCGGCTTGACGCCCATGCGCGCCAGCGCGACGAGCCCCTCGCCAAGCCCCCAGACGTGGAGCGCAAGCATGGCGTTGTTGACCGCCTTCACGGCATGGCCCGAGCCCACTTGTCCGCAGTGCACGATCTTCTCGCCGAACGCATCCAGCACCGGCATCGCCCGCTCGAGCACGGCCGCGTCGCCACCCACCATTACGGTGAGCGTGCCGATCTCCGCGCCTCCTACACCGCCCGACACGGGTGCGTCGAGGAACGCGACTCCATTCTTCGCGAGACGCGCGGCGATCCTCCGTGATGCCGCCGGGTCGCCGGAGGTGCAGTCAATGAGCACCGCGCCGCTCCCGAGGCCCGCTTCCAGGCCATTGGGGCCATCGAGCACCGACTCTACGTCTGCCGAGGTGGGAAGGCAGGTGATCACGAAGTCGGCGCCTGCGGCCGCCTCGCGAGGGGTGGTCGCCGCCAGCGCGCGATGCTGCGCTGCGAAATCCGTTGCCTTCGCCGCGGTACGATTCCACACGCGCAGCTCGAACTCGGGGGTGGCGAGGTGCCGGGCCATTGGCGCTCCGATGGCACCGAGCCCTGCGAACGCGACGACTGGCATGGCGGGTGGGGTGAGGACGGGTCGGTTGCGCGGACGGGGCGGTGCGCCCGCGACGGATGGCGCTGCGCCTCCAAGATACGAGAACGGGCAACTGATAAGGGAGGAGGCCGGCCCCCCACCAGCACCGGCGCTCAACCCGACTTACCAGCTGCCCGCTCCGTCCTTCGTTCTGCCTATTTGGACACCGCAGCGGCCGAAAAGTTTCCGGCCCCGACCCGCGGCGCAGTCTCACCCGTTTGGATACTACGTCTTCGCGCACGGGAAGGTTGCATGGGTTTTCGGAGATATCGGCCCATCCGTGTTACTACGGATGCCGGATCGTCCGGCAGGGACGCTCCTCCGGCGGGCACGGGAAGGGTTTTCGCTTCATCGCAACTCGGTTAGCTTCGGCTCAACTACAGACAGGCCAAAGCTTTTCGATTGATTGCGCTGCGGGCGCGCGCACGTCCGCGGGGGGTTCGGGTCCATGACGCCAGACAAGCCGCACAACGTGGAGCAGGAGTCGCTCGCGGCATTGCTGGCGCCTGACATCCTGGACCTGCTCGAGACGGAACCGGGAACGGTCGCGGCCGAGACGGAGGACGTGCACCCGGCCGATCTCGCCGACGTCGCCGAGGCGCTGCCGCACACGCAGGTGCCGGTGCTCCTGGCAACCCTCCCGGCGGCGCGCGCGGCGGCAGTGCTCGAGTACCTCAAGGAAGAACTGCGCACTCGCCTCCTCGAGGAGATGAGCCCGGAGCAGGCGGCCACGCTCGTCGCGGCGATGACGCCGGACGACCGCGCCGACACGCTCGAGGAAATCGGCGGCGAACACGCTGAGGACATCGTCGAGGCGCTGCCCGCCGAGACACGCGCGGTCACAGAACGCCTGCTGCTCTACCCGCCGCACAGCGCAGGCGGCCTGATGACTACGGACGTCGTGTCGGTGCCGGCCACGTACACCGCCGAGGAGGCGCTGCGGCGCGTTCGCGAGATCGCGCGGTCGGGCCGGCGCGAAGCGATGAACGTCGTGTACACGCTCGACGCGGCAGGCGGCCTGTCCGGCGTGATGTCGCTGCGCGAACTGCTCGCGGCGCCGGAAGGGGCGCGCATGGCCGACGTCGCCTGGCCCGAAGTGCGCAAGGTCGCTGTGCTGGCAGACCGGGAAGAGGTCGCGCGGCTCATTTCCGAGTACGACCTGGTCGCGGTCCCCGTCGTTGACGACGCCAACCGCCTGCTCGGGGTGGTGACGTTCGACGACGTGATTGACGTGATACAGGAAGAGCAGACGGAGGACGTGCAGAAGCTTGGCGGCGTCGAGGCGTTCGACGCGCCGTACATGCAGATGAGCATCGGTGGGATGCTGCGGAAGCGCGCCGGCTGGCTGAGCGTGCTGATGGTGAGCGAGATGTTCACCACCCAGGCCCTCCAGCACTTCGACGCGGAACTCGAGAAGCTGCCGGTCCTGATGCTTTTCATTCCCCTGGTTATGAGTTCCGGGGGCAACTCGGGGTCGCAGGCGACGTCGCTCATCACGCGGGCGATGGCGCTGAAGGAAGTGCGGCTCAAGGATTGGTGGCGCGTCGCGCTGCGCGAGCTTCCCACGGGACTGGCCCTGGGCGCCCTCCTGGGCGCCATTGGATTCGCGCGAGTCGAACTCTGGCAGATGATGCATGACTCCGGGGCGCACCTCGGGTCGTTCGCGCTTGGCTACGACTACACGTCCGGCGGCACGCCGTCGGTGCTCGTGGCGCTGAACACGTTCTTCGCGCTCGTGGGCATAGTGACCTTTGGCTCGATGACGGGCTCGATGCTGCCGTTCATTCTCAGGCGGTTCGGCTTCGACCCCGCGAGCGCGTCGGCTCCGTTCGTCGCGACGCTCGTTGACGTCTCCGGCCTCGTCATCTACTTCACCGTGGCCCTCGTCGTGCTCGGCGAGTTCATGGGTTGATGCAGGAACCATCCCCGGGGTCGCGTTCGGCGGGCACGACGCTCACCCTGCTCGCCGCGCTCGGCTTTGCCGCGGTGAGCACCCTCACGAGCATCGCGGTCGGGCAGGGAACTTCGCTCGCGAACGTGCTCACGTGGCGGTACGCGCTCGGCTGGCTCGTGCTCGCCGTTTTCGTGCGCGCCCGCGGCTACGGGCGGGTTCCGCGCCGCGAGGTGGTCCTCCTCGTCGTCATCGGCGGCGGAGGGCAGGCGCTCTTCGTCGGCCTCGCGCTCTCGAGCATCGCGTACATCTCGGTCGGGACGCTGGCTTTCCTGTTCTACACCTACCCGGCGTGGGTCACGCTATTCCAGGCGGTGCGGGGCGCCGAGCGGCTGACCGCACGCCGCGTCGTTGCGCTCGGGGCGAGTTTCGCCGGGACGGTGCTCGTGGCGGGAACTCCTTCCGGCGCGGGGACGGCTCCGGGTTACTGGACGGGGGTCGTGCTCGCGCTCTCGGCCGCGATGCTCTACGGCGCGTACATCCCCACGATGCTCTACCTCCAGAAGGACCACCCCGTCTCGGTGACGAGCGCGCTGGCGAAAGTCGGCACCGCGGCCTGCTTCCTGACGTGGGCCCTCTGGAACCACACGTTCAGCTTCGCGCTCACCGGCCAGGCATGGGTCGCGATCGGTACGCTGACGATAGTCAGCACCGTGTTGCCGTCTATCTTCTTCCTGATGGGCCTGATCCGACTCGGCCCCGTTCGCACGGCGATCGTGAGCACGGTCGAGCCGTTCCTGACCGCGGCGATCGGCGCGGCAGTGCTCGCGCAGCCGATGAGCGCGCGGATGATCGGGGGCGGCGCGCTTATCGTGGCGGCGGTCGTGCTGCTTCAGTTCAGGCGCGAACGGGTCGCCTGATTGAGCGCGGCGTGGGCTCTGCGCGCCGCCGATTCCACGGCTTCGTCAACGATCCCGTGCTCGAGCCACGCGTGCTCTCCCGCCAGCACGCGCTGGGCCAGCCGGTACATCGCGATGTCGTGCGCGCCAGAGAGTGCGTCGAAGAGCGCCTCGATGCGGCCCCGCGCCTGTCGGCAGAAGGCGTCGGCCAGTTCCACCGCGCCGCTTGCCGCGGCGGCGTCCGCCGTCGAGCCGGGCCCGCCGCTCGCCGCCATGCTCGCCGCCTTCGCGCACGCGGCCGTCATTGCGTACAGCTCCGCGCCAATGTCAACGGCACGGAAGAGGACCATCTGCCGTTTCTCCAGCCCAGGCCCGAACCGCAGCATCGCGTGGAACAGCGCGCGGCCCAGCCGCTTGGCTGCACGCGCCACGTAGCGCGCGTGGTGGGCGAGCGGGCCGAAGCCCGGTGGCTTGCGCAGCACCGGCACCCACAGACTGGGGTACCACATCGCGTAGAACGGGGCTGCGCGGAAGAGCGCCGATAGCCGCTGCTTCAACGTCGAGTCGGGCGCGACGATCGGGAACGCCATCGAGAAATGGTGGTCAACCGCCTCCCGGGCGATGAACAGCCGCATGATCTCGCTCGACCCCTCGAAGATCAGGTTGATGCGCGCATCGCGCATCATGCGCTCGATCGGGATCGGCGGCTCCCCGCGCGCGCGAAGCGAGTCGGCGGTCTCGTAGCCGCGGCCCCCCCGGATCTGGAGCGCGTCGTCAACGATCCGCCATCCGTTCTCCGTGTTCCACATCTTCGCGATGGCCGCTTCGAGGCGGATGTCCGCGCCGCGCTCGTGCAGGCCTGTCGTGAGCGACGACACCGCGTCGAGCGCGAAAGTGTCGGCGGCCATCCGCGCGATCTTCTGCGCGACGGCGTCGTGCTTTCCCACGGGCTGGCCCCACTGCACGCGCTCCACCGCCCAGTCGCGAACCCAGCGCAGAATCGCCTTCGACGCGCCCGCAACGCCAGCCGGGATCGTCAACCGCCCGGTGTTGAGCGTGGTCAGCGCAAGCTTGAGTCCCTTCCCTTCGCCCCACAGTACGTTCTCGGCCGGCACGCGCACATCGGTGAAGCGTATCCAGCCGTTCTCGAGCGCCTTGAGGCCCATGAAGCGGCAGTGGTGCAGCACTTCGATCCCCGGCGAGTCGGCCTCGACGATGAACGCCGTAATCTGCCTGCGCGGCTTGCCGCCCACGATCCGGTCCGGCGTGCGCGCCATCACCACCATCAGCTCGCAGCGCGTGCCGTTGGTGCACCAGAGCTTCTCGCCGTTGATGATCCACGACTTGCCGTCGTCGGCGAGCGTCGCCGTGGTGCGCATGTTGGCCGGGTCGCTCCCCACGTCCGGCTCGGTGAGGGCGAACGCGGTGATCGCTCCTTTCGCGATGCGCGGGAAGTAGCGCCGCTTCTGTTCTTCGGTGCCGGCGAGCGCCAGGGGCTGCGGCACGCCGATGCTCTGCGACGCCGAGAGCAACGCCACGAGGTTCCCGCACCTGGCGGCAGCCAGCGACATCGCCTCGGTGTACGCGTGCATCGAGAGACCGAGGCCGCCGTACTCGCGCGGAACCTTCATGCCCAGCGCGCCAATCTCCCGCAGGCGCTGGATGTTGGCGTCGCTTATGCGACCAACGCGGTCAACCTCGTCGGCGTCGTACTGCGCGAGGAACGCGCGAAATGCGTCCAGGAACGGCTTTGCGCGCGCTGCTTCGGCGGGATCCTCGTCCGGGAACGGTGCGACAATCGAGGCGTCGAATCGTCCCATGAAGAGCCCCGCCACGAAGCTCGGCCGCGTCCACTCCGTCTCGCGCGCCGCTTCCGCCACGGCCCGTGCCTCGTCCACCGATGCCGCGCCATTGGGCCCGGCGCTCCCGCCCGCGCGATCGTTTCCGGCTTCAGCCATGCTGCGCCTCCTCCCGAATGACTAGCGCCTCGCGTCGTGAATCGCGAGAGTCACGCCGCCAACCACCGCGATGACCGCAAACCCGAACCACTGCACGGCGTAGCTGAAGTGCGGGCCTTCGTCGAGGACTGGCTCGCTGAGGCGCACCGGCACGGAGTCTGCGCGCAGCGCGCTATCGGAGGTCTGCACGAGCAGGTACGGGGCGACCGGCGCACCGGCGAGGCGCGACGCCGTCGTGCTGTCGAGACGCCGCAGGATGCGAAGCGCCGTGTCGCCGCAGGTCACCGGGATCGCCGCGGCCGCCGCGCCGCAGAACGCAGTCCACGTTTCCACGTACCCCCTTACAGTCGCGGTGTCGCTCTCGCGCCATCTCGCCAGATCAACCGTCCTGGCATCGGGCGAGTACACCCATCCCCGATCCACCACCAGCAGGCCTTCGAGCCCCTCGACCCGCATCGGCGTGAGCAGGTTCACGCCCGGCGATTCCTGGCGCATTCGTGCGGCCCAGGCGAACTCGCGCGGGTACTCCAGCGTCCCGTGCGCCTGTACGGTCCGGTAGTGGCCCGCGCCGGTATCGGCGGGAAGCTGCGCGATTGGGACAACGGGCTCGCGCATGCGGGAGAGGAGGAGCGCGTTGAATGCGCGACGCTCGTTCAGCCGCCGGATCTGCCACACGCCGAGCCGCGCGCACGCGAAAGCTGCGATCGCGGCAATCGCCAGCAATACGATGGTGCGTGGACGGAGTGACATTCGCGAGTGCGGCTGGCACCGGGTGCAGGAAATGCCCGAAAGCTACCCGCCGGGCGGCGGGCAGAGTCCAACTCCCCGGAAACCGCTCTCTCTTACGTGACGCGCGTCACGTAAGATAGGGACACCGCGTCCCTTGTAAGCGGACGCCCACAGGCCGTACGTTAGGTGCTCCGGGCGCGGGCTCTGGCGGAGGGAAGCCGGAGCCCCCGGCCCGTTGTTGGCAGGGCATGATACATCGCACCCCCATCAGGCACGGAAGCCATATGCACCCGACCCGTAGCGGAGCAGCCCACCTTCGGAGCGCAGTGATCGCGGCAGCGGCGATAGCCCTTTCGACGCTGAGCTGCGGGCGTGAGCCCACGGCGCCTGCAGGCGGCGCGGGGATGGTGGTTCGCTCGCAGGGGATCGCGTTCTCGACCGAGTTTCCGGCCGCGTTCCCCGCATTCCAGGCCGCCGGCGGCGCGAGCGGCGTCGTTGACGTGGCCAAGGTCAGGATCCTGCTGCACAACCCTGACGGCACCGTTGCGCTCGACACCCTCGTGACATTCCCCGCGGGCTCGAGCGAGTTCCAGCTCACGCTCACGGTACCGCTGCCTGCGGGCTCGCCCGCCTCGGGCGTGCCGATGTCGCTGGACCTGGACTACCAGAACGCCGCGGGCGAGGTGGTCTTCCACGGCGGCCCGGTGACGGTGACGGCGGTGCCGAGCACGGCTGGGGGTGGCGCGCCGCCGCCGTCGGCTGTGACGATCCCGATCAAGTACACGGGCCCCGGCTCCAATGCGGCCTCGGTGAGGATCAGCCCAAGCTCGCTGACGGTGAACACTGGCGGCGCTTTCAGCTTCGCGGCGCAGGCGCTGGACGCGAGCGGCGCGGTGCTTGCCGGCACACCGGTGCTTTTCTCGGTGAGCGACCCGTCGAAGGCAACGATCGGCGGGGCGTCGGGGAGCGGAACGGCCGGGAGCGCGCGGGCCTCGGTGACGGTGACGGCCACGCTGCTCACGGGGCAGGTTGCCACGGCGGCGCTCACGATCGTATCGCCACCGGCTGGCGTGGCGCTCGTCTCCGGCGGCGGGCAGACGGACAAGGCGGGCTCGACCCTGGCGAACCCCGTGGTGGTGCGCGTGACGGCGGCCGACGGCGGCCCCGCGGGTGGCGTGACGGTGACCTTTGCCGCGGGCCAGGGTGGAACCGCGACGCCAGCCACGGTGACCACGGGCGATGACGGCCTGGCGCAGACGTCGTGGAAGCTGGGCCCGGGCGCGGGCGCCCAGACGCTGACGGCGAGCGTGGCGGCGGTCGCGGGGCCGGCCGGCCAGGTGGCGGCCAGCGCCACGGCGCTGCCGCTCGACCCCGCGCGGCTCGACGTGGTCACAGCCCCTCCGGCGTCGGTGGCCGCGGGCGATGCGTTCGGCCTCGTGGTGCGGGCAGTGGACGAGACAGGGGCGCTGGCGCCCGCGTTCACGGGCACGGTGACCGTTTCGGCGAGCGGTGGAACGGGCGCGCTTCAGGGCACGACATCGGTGCAGGCAGTCGCGGGCGTCGCGACGTTCGCGGGCCTCAAACTCACGGCACCCGGCACGTACGCCATCACGGCGAGCGCGTCGTCGCTCCAGTCGGTGGCGGTGGGCACGGTGGCGGTGACGCCGGGCAGCGCCGCGCACATGGCGTTCACTGCCTACCCGACAGGCTCGGTGGCCGGCCAGGAGCTCGGCGCGGTCGCGGTGACCGTGCGTGACGCCCAGGGCAACGTGGCAACGTCGTTCACGGGCGACGTTACGATCAGCATCGCGGCGTCAGTGGCCGATGCCGCCCTGGGCGACTCCTCTTCGGCCCACGCCGCGAACGGAATCGCCGCGACGCCAGACCAGCAGGCAGCGGTAACGCTGCTCGGCTCGACCAAGGTCAAGGCCGTCGCGGGCGTGGCCACGTTCAACGGCCTGCAGATCAATACAGCAGGGCGCCACGCGCTCGCGGCGTCGGCCGACGGGCTGCCTTCCATCACGGGGCCCGCCTTCCCGGTGGCGGCGGGCCCCGCCACCACGCTCGCCCTCGCCTCGGGCGGTGGCCAGAGCGGACCCGCGGGGAGCCCGCTGCCCAGCCCCATCGCGGTGCATACGACGGACAGCTACGGCAACGGCGTCGCCGGAATCACGGTAACGTTCGCGCCCGTGGGTGGCGGCTCGGTGGCGCCCGCCGCGGTGACGAGCGATGGCAGCGGCGTCGCAAGAACCACGTGGACGCCCGCGGCCGCCCAAGCCAACACGGCCAAGCTCAACGTCACGGCGCCGGGCCTCTCGCCAAGCCCGCTCGTCGTCGCCGCCAACCTCACCGGAGGAGGAGGCAGCGGCGGCGTGCTCCGCACTTGGAACGGCACGGCGAGCGACGACTGGAACACCGCGGCCAACTGGACTCCGTCCGGGGTGCCGGGGGCCAGCGACTCGGTCAAGATCCCGGGCGGCGCCCCCAACGCGCCCAGTCTCACGACCGCGGCCACCATCGCCAACCTCGACATCGCCAGCGGCACCCTGCTGCAGGGCGCGGCCGGCCTCAACCTCACCATCAGCGGATCGCTGCTGCTGCCACCCGGAACGGGAATCACCGGTGGAGGCACCATCACGCTTACCGGCACGGGCACCATTGGGCGCAACCCCGCCTACAGCTACGCCGACTACTCGGGAGAGGTGTACGCGAACGTCTTCGTAGCAGGGAGCGCCAACTATTCCGTGAGCGGACCGATGGAGGTGGACGGCAACCTGTCGCTCGGAGGGTCCGGCACGCTCACGCTCAACGGCCAGTCTCTCCAGGTTGACGGCGATTTTAAGACAGCCGCAGGCGGTCGCCTCAAGATGACCGATGCCAACGACTACCTGCTCGTCTATGGAAGTGCCACGTTCGCCGGCGGAAGCACCTCCGGGCTCCTCACGGATGGTGAGTTGGAGGTTGGCGGGGACTTCACCGAAGCGGGCAGCGTGCCGGATGCGTTCGCGCCATCGGTAAACTTCGTGACCACGCTGAGCGGATATTGCGACTGCAACGCGGTCAGGTTCGCGCGAGAACCGGGTATTGCATTGCGCGCGCCACGCGAAGTCGCCGCTCCTCGTGACGCCGTTTCAGTGAGCACCGGTGCCGCCCGTGGCCGGAGCCGCACCACGGGTGCGTTCGGGCGAATGCTGTCGCGGCGGTTGCCGCCAGAAGCGCAGCAGCGCCATGTCAAGGCGGAGCAGGCGCTCGCCCAGCGTGATGCCGCACGCAAGCGCGCACAAGAACGCGGCGCGGCAGCCAGGATGCAGGCCGCGGCGGCACGTGCCGCGAAAGATCAGGGCATGCGCGCGCGCAGGACGGCTCGCGACCAGGCACGCGCGGAACGAAGGGCCGCCGCCTACGCCGCCCGCGGCCTCCCCGTGCCCTCGATGACCGCACTGATGGCGCCGCGCCGAAAGGCCGGGAGGGCGACACGGGCACCCATACTGGCGATGGCCAGCCAGATGACCGGCATCACGGTGTCGTTCCAGCATCCAGCTACGTCGTTCTTCAACGAACTGAATGCGTACGTTGATGGCACCATCGTGCTGGCGAGCAACGTGGGCGTCGCCGCGTCTCTCTACGCCTCCGGCGAGGCGAGCACTACGACTATCGCCTCCTCCGGCGGCTATGTGCTCACAGCGCACGGCGCCGATCTTTACGGCAGCCCCACGTTCGACAACGTGCCGTTCGTGCTCATGGATGGAGCGGACGTGTACGGGATGTCCTACGTCAGGTTCGTGAACATGGATCCGACCAAGGATCAGTTCACGCTCATCCGGAGTGGCGATGAACTCGATGGCGCGCCATACGACCTCAGCGGCTGGACTTTCGAGACCGTTCCCTCGACCGGCCACTTCGTAAAGGTGGTAGACACCAACGCACCCGCCACGCCGTTCACCGTCATCGTGGACGGCGCCAACGTGGAGTACGGCGGCGGGTACTACCCGAACATCTACGTGGACGGCATGCTCATGGCCACCGCGGCCGGCGAGGCCTGGCCAGGCGACCGCACGTGGACCGGCGCGGTGAGCGGCGACTGGACCGACTCCGGTAACTGGGGCGGTGGCGGCACGCCCTTGATGCTCGACAATGTCACCGTCGCAACAGCCGCGTTGCACGACCCCGACTTCTCCGACAGCGCGGCACCGCTGGTGATCTACCTCAGCAATCTGACCGTCGCGGCGGGGCGGCAGATCGTACTGGCGAGTACGGGCCTGTACATTTTCGGCAACGTCATAGCGTCAACCGATGACGTTCCCGCAATCTCCGGGGGAGACTGCGACTGCGGCGGGTTTGTCGCGCTGGTCGGCGGAACGCCTACCGTAGCACGTTCGATTACCGGACGGTTTACCGGCTTCGTCATACCAGGAGGCAACTACAACGTTTCGGGAAAGGTCATTGCGGATGTGTTCATAGACATCGTCAGCGACGGCAACCTCACCGTAAACAGCGGGAAGCTTTACCTGGGCGACTCTGACGGCGATGGCGCGCTGCTATCCACGACGGACGGCGGTACGCTGACGATGACCAACAGTTACGATGAAGTCTTCGTCGCGGGCGGCTTGCATTTCGATGGCGGCAGCACGGCCAACCTGCTGACGGCAGGCACCATCACGCTGATTCCCTCAACGAACGACGGCTACGGCAGCGCGTGGCTGGACGCATTTGCGGGCTCGTTCACGCCGAGCGGGACGCACGCATTGGTCGTTGCCGGGCCCAGCAGCGACGGAGCCACCCTATCGCTCGACCCGGCCAGCTTCCTGAACGACCTCCATATCGCGGCAGGCTCAGGCATCAGCACATACGGCGACCTCACCGTGAAAGGCACCATGGCGCGCGACGGAGGCGCGGCAGCCGTGTTCATTGACGGGTACAGCGCGGACGGGCCAGCCCAATACGCCACAATCACGGCATCGGGGCTGTCGTTCTCATCGGCGGCAACCACGAACGTTTCTGGCGCGCTCATCGTCTTGACCGGAACGGGCAGCGCAGTGTTCGACAACGTTGCATTCACGGGGAGCGTCACGGGCTGGGGAGGCACTTACGGCGACCTGGCCTTGTTCAACGTGAACCGTGCCGTCGGCACCTTCACCTTCACGGGGCTCGACTTCAGCGGCATGCCGACAGCATCCGCGACCGACCACTATGTGACCAACCTGGGCGCCGCTAACATCGCAATAATGAGCGCCAACCCGTCGTCAGCGACCTCGGGCGTCGAGTGGGTGGCGAAGAGCACTGGATCGGTCGCATGGTTCACGCCATAAGGTCCCCGCGGGCGCGTCCAGCCGCGCGAGCGCAGCGTCGGTGAAGCAGGAGGGGCGCCCCGATCGGGGCGCCCCTCCTGCGTTCTCGTCAAGATCCAGCTCGGGAGTCACAGCAACCTGAGCTGCTCACCCATCTCGTCCGGCCGCACGACGCGCTGCCCCAGCTCTTCCGCGAGCATGCGCAGCGTAGCGGGACTGTGCCCCGCGAAGTGGTTGTTCACGTACCCGTACACCGCCCTCACCCGGCCCGCCAGACCGCGCAGTGTGCGCGCCCAGCCGATCACGTCCTTCGTGCGATCAACCTGCACGCGCGAGTAGTCCACGATCGTTCGGTCTGGCCCCATCCACCGCACGTACGCAAAGTCCGCCGTGGGTTCCTCTGCGAGCTTCTGGAGGACGTTGCGCGGAACCCACCTGCCGTCCGAGAGCGCGAGCGCCACGCGGTACTCGCGCAGCAGCGACAGCACGCCCTCGTTGATCCACCGGCGCTGGCGAAACTCCACCGCGAAGTCCTGCTCCGGCGGGAGGAGCGGCAGGAACGAAGCAAGGGCGGGCAACTCCGCCGGCCCGAAATCAGGACCTAGCTGGATCAGGATCGGTCCCAGCTTGGAGCCGAGTTCCCGCGCAGAATCGAGGAAGGCGAGCAACGGATCGCCCGCGTCACGCAGCCGGCGCTCATGCGTGATCTGCTGCGGGAGCTTGAGCGCGAAGGTGAAATCATCCGGAGTTCGCGCGCGCCACCCCTGCACCACTGCCGCCGGAGGAATCGCGTAGAAGGTCGAGTCAACCTCGACGGTATTGAACGCTCGTGCATAGGTGGAGAGGAACCGCGGCGGCCTGGTTCCAGCCGGATAGAACGGCCCCACCCACCCATCGTAGTTCCACCCCTGCGAGCCGAGCCGGATCACGCCCGGTCTCACGGGTGCGGCATGCTGCTGCGCGGCCGGCTCCTGCCGGCTGCGCGCATCCTCCTGACGGCCTTGACGGGCGTCTATCATGATGATATCACTTCGATACCCTCAACACGGTAACAGAATAATGTTCCGCGAAACCGAGTTCCGCCCGGCACGGGGCTTTCCGGCCCTGTTCTCCCTTGTCCTGCTCATCGCCCTCTCGATTGCGACGCTGATAGTGGCGGTCGCAACGCAGTCGGTGCCACTGGTGGTCGTGGCGCTGCTCGGGTTCATCGTCGCGGCGATCTCACTCGGAGGGTGCTTCATCGTGAACCCCGGCGACGCCAAGGTGCTGCTCCTCTTTGGCGACTACCGCGGCACGGTGAAGAAGCCTGGCTTCTGGTTCGCCAATCCGTTCCTCGCGAAGAAGCGCATTTCGCTCCGCGCCCGCAACTTCGAGACGGCGAAGCTCAAGGTGAACGACGCGCGCGCAAACCCGATAGAGATCGCGGCAATCGTGGTGTGGAAGGTGGTGGAGACCGCCGAAGCGCTCTTCGAGGTGGACGACTACCAGAAGTACGTCGCGGTGCAGAGCGAGAGCGCGGTGCGCACTGTTGCGCAGGGATACCCGTATGACTCGCACGCCGAGGGCGAGCACTCACTCTCGACCCACACGGACGAAATCTCGGGGTCGCTCAAGGCGGCGCTCCAGGATCGCCTGGCGCGCGCGGGCGTCGAGATCATCGAGGCCCGTATTTCGCACCTCGCCTACGCGCCTGAGATCGCGCAGGCAATGCTGCGCCGGCAGCAGGCGACCGCAATCATCGCGGCGCGTTACAAGATTGTGGAAGGCGCCGTCGGAATGGTGGAGAATGCGCTCGAGATGCTGAGCGCGAAGGGCGTTGTGCACCTTGACGAAGAGCGCAGGGCGCAGATGGTGAGCAACCTCCTCGTCGTGCTCTGCTCCGAGCGCGACGCGAGCCCGGTGGTGAACGCGGGTTCCATCTACCAGTAACGGGCCTCACGGCAGCCGACCTGAGGACCCGCACACACGATGGCCGAGCGCAAGGCGTTCCTGCTGCGCGTTGACCCCGCGCTGCTCGAGGCGGTGCAGCGCTGGGCCGACGACGATCTGCGCTCGCTCAACGCGCACATCGAGTATCTGCTTCGCGATGCGCTGCGCAGGTCGGGGCGGTGGCGCAGCCCGGACAAGCGCGCGACTACGGAGGATTCATGATCGTCACGCAGGTACCGCACCGTGAGCCGTCCGCCCCGCCCGCCGACGAATCTCCGTCGGGGCTCGACCAGGAATCACGCGGGCCGATCGCGCTGCTCGTCATTGCCTCCGCCGTCACGGCCATCGCGCTCGGCATCCTGCTCGGCGCGCTGGCCACGAGAGCGGGCGCCCAGGCCGCGCCCGTCGAGCGGGGCGGCTTTGCGATACTGGCGGGCGCCGATACGATCGTACACGAGGCGTTCGCGCGGGGGCCTGCGGCCCTGCATGGGTCGCTGCGCATCCGCGGCGCGCCGAAGCAGGACTACTTCGTGACGCTGGGCCCCGGCAACATGGTGCAGTCATTCACGCTCTCGGTGTGGGCTCCCGACGCGGCGGAATCGAGCCCGCCCGCGCAACGGATCCCGATGACCGTCATGCGCGATACCGTCGTGGCGCAGACGCCGGCCGGCACGCAGCGCATCCCCACCCGGTACGGCGCGGTGCCAACGCTCAACAACTCGATGGCGCTCACCGAGATCTTCACCCGTCGCGCGCTTGCGGCGGGCGGAAGCGGCGAGTTTCCGTTCTTTGCCGTTGCCGGCGGCCAGACGCTCCCTGCAACCGTCGCCGCGCTGGGAACCGACTCGGTGACCTTCACCGTCGCCGGGCAGACGACTCGCCTTGCCGTGGACGCGACAGGCCGCATACTCGGCGGCAGCGTTGGCAAGTACCGGATAGTCCGGCTCGGCGCCGACGCAGCCGCAGGGCTCGACCTCACTCCGCCGGCCGAGGCAAAGTCCACGCCGCCCGACTACTCCGCGCCGCGCGACGCTCCGTACAAGGCGGAGGAAGTGCGGGTACCCGGCCCCGGCGGAATCACGCTCGGCGGAACCCTTACCGAGCCAGTCGGCGCCGGCCCATTTCCCGCTTTCATCACGATATCCGGGTCGGGGCAGCAGGACCGCGACGAGTTCATTCCGCTCGCCGGTGGCGTACGGCTCTTCCGGCAGCTGGCCGATACGCTCGGCCGCCGCGGGATCGCCGTGCTCCGGCTCGACGATCGCGGGCTTGGCGCGTCGGGTGGTGACGCCACCATGGCCACCACCGCTGACTTTGCCGACGACACCCGGGCCGCCGTCGCCTGGCTCCGCTCACGCCGCGATATTGATGGCGCACGCATAGGGCTCATCGGCCACAGCGAGGGCGGAATCATCGCGCCGATGGTCGCCGAGCGCGATCCCGGGATACGCGCGGTGATACTCCTCGCCGCGCCGGCATCGAAGGGGTCTGAAATCAGCAAGGCGCAGAACCGGTACTTGATAGATCGCATGCCCGGCCTCACGCAGCGCCAGAGAGACTCGCTCCATGATGCCGCCGCGAGGCAGCTCGATGGCGCGTCGAGCGCGAGCCCGTGGATACGATGGTGGCTGCAGTACGACCCTGCGCCCGCTGCGCGGAAGCTCGGCGCTGCAACGCTGATCGTTCAGGGCGCCACCGACCGGCAGGTACCGGCGCGCGAAGCCGCGAAGCTGGCGGAGTTGATTCGCTCGGGGGGGAACAGCGACGTAACCGTTCGCGTGATTCCGGACGTGAACCACCTGTTCCTCGCCGACACGTCGGGCGACTTTACGCGTTACGACGCGCTTCCGACGAGCGTCGTTGGGGCTGGGGTGCTCGGCGCAATTGCCGACTGGGCCGTGCTGAAGCTGGGGAAGCCGGCGCGCCGGTAACCCACACGTTCGCGGCCGCCGCCGGGGACATGGTGACGCGCTTTCGCCCGACGAGCAAGGCGATTGGCCCCTCGAACGGCTCACGTGACTCGACGGTCACGCGTGCGCCGGGGCGGACGCCACGCCCGGCGAGGTAACGCAGCAACGCCGGGTCTCGCCCGCTCATTCCCTGCACCTGCGCCGACGCGCCCGGTTCGAGCGAAGCGAGCGTGGCGAACCGGCGCTCGTCCACTTCGCCCGCAGCAGTCGGAATCGGCGCTCCGTGCGGATCCGACGCCGGGTCACCCAGGTCGCGCGCCATCCGATCAACGAGGCCCGCGCTCGCCGCGTGCTCGAGCCGCTCGGCTTCGTCGTGCACCTCCTCCCACGCGTACCCAAGGCGCGTGACGAGGAAGGTCTCGATCACGCGGTGCCGCCGGATGAGCTGCAGCGCGATCGCGCGCCCGCGCGGGGTGAGCCGCGCGCCACGGTATCGGGCAGCGCGAACGAGTCCCGCCTTCGAGAGCCGACGCAACATCCCGCTCACGCTCGCGGCGGCAACGCCAAGGCGCGCGGCGAGGGCCGTGGTGCCAACGGGCACATCAACGCCGCCTGGACTGCCCGCGCCGTCGGCGCCCGCCGCATCCCTGGTTCCGGCGGCGGAGCCATCCGCGGATCGCCGCGGCGCCCCGACGATCCCGTGACTGAGTTCGTAGATCGCCTTGAGGTAGTCCTCCGCTTCAACCGTGAGCCCCGCCGGCGACCGACTCACGCGCCGCCCTCGGCCTGTTGCCGCACCATCAGGACCGGCACGAGGGTGCCGTGCCGCACCGCTTCGGCCACGCTCCCGAAGAAGACGTCCTTGAGCCAGCGATGTCCGTGGGTAGCCATTGCAATGAGGTCGCAATGCTCGCGATCGGCTGCGGCAATGATCTCCTTCGCCGGATCACCCGTGCCGAGCACGGCGTCCACGCGCAGGCCCTCGCCGGCAAGCCGCGCAGCCATGTCGTCGAGGTAAGCGCGATCCTTCCGCATCTCCTCGGACTCGCGCAGGTTCAGCGCGCGGATGTTGCGCGCTGCAAAGCCATCGGCGACATGGATCAGGACGAGACTCGCACCATCGTGGCGCGCGAGTCTCGCCACGTGGCGAATGATCGCCGCGTCGGCCCTGGTGTTCTCGAGCGGAACGAGGATGCGCTTGTACATGGCAGGCTACACGCCCTTCCCGGCGAATGTGAGTACGAGCAGCCACGCATTGAGCGCGGCAATGACGACTGCGACGGCCCAGGCCAGCGCCTTGACCCACGGGGCGTTCACGAACTCCCCCATCTTGGCACGGTCCGAGGTGAATTGCACGAGCGGGACGACCGCGAAGGAGAGCTGCAGCGAGAGGATGACCTGCGAGAATACGAGTAGTTTCGCCGTGCCGCTCTCGCCATAGGCGATGGACACGATGACCGCAGGGACGATGGCGATGGCGCGCGTAATCAGGCGGCGGATCCACGGACGGAGCCGGATGTCGAGGAACCCCTCCATCACGATCTGGCCTGCAAGCGTCCCCGTGAGAGTGGAGTTCTGTCCGCTGGCGAGCAGCGCAATGGCAAACACCGCGCTCGCGCCGGCCGTCCCCAGGAGTGGGGTCAGGAGGTGGTACGCATCCTGTATTTCGGCAACTTCCGTATGGCCGGCGGTGTGGAATGTCGCCGCCGCCACGACGAGGATCGCCGCGTTGATGAAGAGGGCGAAGAAGAGCGCGATGGTGGAGTCTACGAAGGCGTACCGCACCGCCTCGCGCTTGCCGGCAAGCGTCTCCTCGTAGCGGCGCGTCTGCACTATGGATGAGTGCAGGTAGAGGTTGTGCGGCATCACCGTTGCGCCAAGGATGCCAATGGCGATGTAGAGCTGCGCGTTGTCGGAAAGAATCGAAGGTGACGGGACGAAGCCAGCGGCGACGGCGGACAAGTCGGGCCGCGAGATGACGATCTCGAAGAGGAAGCATGCGCCGATCGTTGCTATGAGCGTGATGATCACAGCTTCGAGCAGCCGGAACCCGCGGTTCTGGAGGAGCAGAACGATCATCACGTCGGCGGCGGTGATGATGATTCCCCACGTGATGGGGATATGGAACAGCAGGTTGAGGGCGATCGCGGTGCCGATCACCTCGGCGAGGTCGCACGCGGCAATGGCGACTTCGCAAAGCAGCCAGAGAACGAACGATACGCCCGGGGTGTAGTGGTCGCGGCAGGCCTGCGCGAGGTCGCGCCCCGTGACGATGCCGAGCTTCGACGAGAGTCCCTGGAGCAGCACCGCCATCATCGTGGAGAGCAGGATGACCGAGAGGAGCGTATAGCCGAACTGCGAGCCGCCAGCGATATCGGTGGCCCAGTTGCCCGGGTCCATATAGCCCACGGCGACCAGGTACCCCGGCCCGGCGAACGCGAGGACCTTCCGCCACCATGTGCGGTGCGCTACCGGCACGCTTCGGTAGGCCTCGGCGAGCGACGGTGCGTTCCGGGCGCGTCGCCACGCGCCCGGCTGGTCGCCGTGGTGCGGCGGCTCGAAGGCATTGCTGCCGGGGGCCCGGCCAGCGTCGGGCCGCGTACCCTCGCCAGCGCGTGGTTGCGTACCTGCCATGCATCGAAGTTAGTAGATCCTAAGTTCGGTTCAAGGGAAGTGGAGACGACGGACGGCAGGCGCCTCCACTTCCGCGGTCGCCGTGGGCAGGCGGGAGTGGATACGGCGAGGAGAGTGCGGTATTGTCCCTGCAGCCCCAACCGAGACTCCTCAATGCGCCTCATTTCTCTTCGCAGGGCAGCCGCGGTGCTTGCCCTCGTTCCAGCGATTGCCGTCGCCCAGCGCGGCCCCCAGGGCGGCAGTGGTCAGAACGCCGCAACAAACCCGCAGGGCGACCTCCCTTACGGGGCCGCGAGCGCCGAGCCGGTGTCGAAGTGGACGCCCCCGGCGTCGGCGGGCAGGCAACTCACGCTGAACGACCTCCTCACGTGGAAGTCCATCCGCAACGCCGACCTCTCCAACGACGGAAAATGGTTCGCGTACATCGTCGCGCCCAACGAAGGCGATGCTGAGGTGGTCGTTCGCGGAACGGCTGACGGCGCGAAAGAGATGCGGTTCCCCGTGGGGAGCGCGCCTGGCGGCGGGGCGGGAGGCCGCGGCGGAGCCGGCGCAGGCGGCGGCCCGGTTTCCATCTCGGGCAACAACCGCTGGGTCGCGTTCATGGTGTACCCGGCGGCGGCAGTCGAGGGCGGGCGGGGCGGAAGGGGCGGGCGCGGCGCGACGGGGACAGGCGCGCCCGCAGCCGGCGTCGGCAATAACTCACCAAAGCTCGCCGTCATCAACCTGGCCGATGGATCCAGGCGCGACTTCGAGAACGTGCGCGCGTATCGCTTCGCGGGCGACAAGTCCGACTGGCTCGCTGTCCATCACACTCCTCCGGCAGCCGCGCCCGCCGCGGGAGCGGCAGGCGCGGCCGGGGGACGGGGAGGAGGCGGAGCGGGCGGTGGCGGTGCATCGGTCCTCGAGCTGGTGAACCTCGCGGGCGTCGGCAACACGATGCAGATCGCGAACGTTTCCGAATTCACGTTCAACGACCAGGGCGAGTGGCTCGCGTACGCCATCAGTGAAACCGATCGCGTTGGCAACAGCGTACAGCTGCGCCAGCTCGCCTCGGGGGTGACGCGCTCGCTCGACGCGGAGAAGGCAAGTTACCGCCGGCTGACGTGGGGCGATTCGAGTAACGCGCTTGCCGCGATCCGCAGCCAGAGCGACTCGGCCAGCGCCCCCGAGCGCTCGACGCTGATCGCGTGGACCGATGCGACCGCTGCCGGTGCGAAGCCGGCGGTGATTGACGCCTCAACGCAGGGCGTTGCGGGTGGGCTCGCTGTCAGCGCTGACCGCGCCCCCGTTTGGGGTGACGGGCAGAAGGTCGTTTACTTCGGCCTCAGCAAGCCGCTTCCGCCGCCGGCGCCATCCACGTTCAATGGCACCACCACGCAGGGTGTTGCACCGGGGGCCGGCAGCACGGGGCAGGTTGCTGCCGCGCCGCAGACCGACGCCGAGGTTCCGTCGCTCATACTCTGGCACTGGAAGGATCCGCGCACGCAGTCAACCCAGCAGGTGCAGGAGTCGCAGGATCGCGCGTTCAGCTACCTGGCATCGTACAGCTTCGCGTCGAACCGCGTCACGCAGCTCGCAACGGAGTCTATGCGCACGGTGCAGACCGGTCCCAGGGATACGTGGGGTATCGGCTCGGACGAAACCGAATACGAGCGCGAGGCCGGCCTGCGCGGCTACCAGTATCGCGACATGTACGCCGTGAACCTCGCCAGCGGCGAACGCAAGCTCATCCAGAAGAAGGTGCCGGGCGCCGGTGGCGGAGGCGGTCGCGGCGGGTTCGGGCCGAGCACCTTCTCGCCCGACAACGGCAAGTACGCGTACTACGACACCGGCGACTGGAAGGTGTACGACTTCGCGACCGGCACCACGAAGACGATTACGACCGGCGTGCCCGCGAAGTTCTGGGACGTGGACGACGACCACAACCAGGTGAAGCCGGCCATCGGGGGTGCGTTCATTGGCTGGTCCAACGACGGGACGAACGTCCTCATCCGCGACAGCTGGGACGTGTGGCGTATCCCTGTTGACGGCGGCAAGGCCCAGAACATCACCGGGAACGGGCAGAAGGATCAGATCCGTTACCAGGCGCGCGAGATCTTCGACCCGCGCGACCGCGGCGGCATTGACCTCTCGAAGCCGCTCTACTTCGAGACGTACGGCGAGTGGACGAAGAAGGAAGGCCTCTCGACGGTTGACGGCTTGAAGGGCGGCGCCACGCCCATCACGTGGGAAGACGCCAAGGTGGACTACCGCCGCGCGCGCGACGCCAACACGTGGGTCTTCACGCGGCAGACGGTGCAGAAGTTCCCGGACTGGTACGCAGCCGACGACGGAATCCGGAACGAGCGGCGGCTCACCGACGCCAACCCGCAGCAGAAGGATGTTGCGTGGAGCGGCGGTGCGGTCCTGATCAACTACACCTGCGAGAACGGGCTGGGCAAGCGGCAGGCGGCGCTCTACCTGCCCGCGGGCTACGAGAAGGGCAAGAAGTACCCGACGCTCACTTACATCTATGAGAAGCTCTCGCAGGGCTTCCACGTCTATCCCGCCCCAAACACGACGCGCTACTCCAACCCTGCCGTCTTCACGTCGCGCGGGTACGCATTCCTGCAGCCGGACATCGCGTACAAGATCAACGACCCGGGCCGTTCGGCGGTCTGGTGCGTGGTGCCCGCGGTGAAGGCCGCCGTCGCGGCTGGCTACGTTGACCCCGACCGCGTAGGCCTGCAGGGCCACAGCTGGGGCGGCTACCAGACGACTTTCATCACGACGCAGACGAAAATCTTCAAGACAGCCGTGGCCGGCGCGCCGCTCACGGACATGGTGTCAATGTTCGCGTCGGTATACTGGAACTCCGGCAACACCGACGCCTCGATCTTCATCGCAAGCCAGGGGCGCTTCACCGGCGGCCCCAACGATGTGCCCGACGCCTACATGCGCAACTCGCCGCAGGTCTTCGCGCAGAACCTCTCGATGCCGTTCATGATACTGCACAACGACCGCGACGGCGCGGTGGACTTCAACCAGGGCATCACCTACTACAACCACCTGCGCAACCTGAACAAGGACGTCGTACTGCTCGAGTACGTGGGCGAGAACCACGGCCTGGCGCGGCCGGCGAATCAGAAGGACTACGCGCTGCGCATGACGGAGTGGTTCGACACGTTCCTGCGCGACCAGCCCGCGCCCGACTGGCTCAAGGACGGCGTGCCGCGGCTCAAGATGGAAGAGCACCTCAAGGAACGACGTCCACTGGTTGACCCGAAAGCCACGAAGCCGGCTGCGCGCATCACACCATGAGGGCACTGACCGCTCTGCGCGCGCGGAGCGGCGATCATCCGGCCGGCGGTCTGCCGCGACGGCAGCAGAATGACTGAACGAAGGGTCAGGCGATGACGCCTGGCCCTTTCGTTTCGCTGCGCCTCATTGCCGCAAGCGTTGCCCAGCCCAGCGCCCAGCCCAGTAAGGCGCCGAGCGCGACGTCGGAGACGAAGTGCGCATGCGCCATCACTCGAGTGATGGCGCACCCCGCCGCGAGCGCGTACCATAGCCATCGCGCGCCGGGGAAGAGCCGCGCGAGCGCCGTCGCAGCGGCGAAGGCAACCATGGCGTGGCTGCTTGGCGTGGCGAGCCCGGCGGTAGAGAACGGCTGGTCGCTCCACGGACGAAATCCATAAGCGCCCGCGTGCACTTCCGGCCGCTGCCTGCGGATGACGAGCTTGAGGACCTCGCAGGCGATTCCGGATACCGCAGGAGCGAGCAGCATGTAGAGAGAGCGCGCGCCTGCCGACCAGGCCGCCGCACCTCGCGCGCGCGGCCCGACCTCCTCTCCCGGCGCGCAGGCTGCGCCACCCGCGCGTCCGGCGAGCAAGATCGCGAGCGCGGCCAGCATCCACGTGGGGTACCATCCCATCAGGCGAAGCAGCCGCGCCCAGTCCTGGTCGTACACGCGCGGCGAGAACATGGCGTCGTACGCCCACCTGTCGCCGAGCATCGGCACGAAGGTGACGAATGCGGCGGCAGCAAGGAACGCCAGCCCGCGTACCGGCGCCGGCGCGCTCCGGAGATAGCGCCAGGCCGCAATCAACCGGCCAGTCCCTGCAGCATCCTGACGATCCTCTCCGTGAGCCCCCAGATCACCCTGCCATCGTAATGGATGGCTTCGTTCCACATCGTCACGCCCCTGCCCCGGACCTGCGCGGGCCGGGTGTTGGCGGGGTCGAAGATCGCGTCGAGCGGCGCCCAGAAGTACCCGGCGACTTCCTTGGACGTCACCAGTTCGGGCGTCGTGTTCAGGCGCGCCACGTACGGGCGCACAATGAACGGCGGAAGTGAGGGCGTGCGCGGGCGGAGTTCGTCGAGCGGCCCGAAGATCTCGCCTTGCGTTGCAAGATCTATCCCGGTCTCTTCATGCGTCTCGCGCAGCATGGTGTCGAACAGGTCCGGCTCGCCCGGGTTGCGCCGACCGCCGGGAAGGCCAATCTGGCCGCTCCATGGGTCGCGCTCTTCGACAGCGCGCTGGATGAACAGGAGATCCGCACCAGACACTGCCGGCCGGAGCACCAGCGCAACCGCGGCCTCCCAGAATGGCTCGTCGCGCGCCGCTTGCGCGGGCGACAGCGCATGTACGGCCGCGCCGATCCGGGCGATGCGGTCGGCCGTCATCGCGCCCCGCTTGCCATTAAGCCATGGCGGTCGAGTACCGTCGCGGCGGAAAGGTCGGCCGTGACATTGGCTGCGGTGCGGAACATGTCCGGAATCGTGTCCACCGCGAGCAATACGCCGACTCCCTCCGCGGGAAGCCCAACCGCAACCATCACCGGCACCATCAATATGATCGAGCCGCCGGGAATGCCCGGCACGCTGAAGCTCGTGACGACGCTGGCCAGCGTCAAGGTTGCGTACTGAGCTACGCCCAGTTCCACGCCGTAAAGCCGCGCGATGAACATCGCGCCCACCAGCTGGCCGATGACCGCGCCGATCCGGAACATCGTGATCATGACCGGCATGAGGAACGCCGTCGTCGGCTCGGCCAGGCCCAGGCGCTCGCGGGCGGCCGTGAGCATCGCCGGGAACGCAGCGAGTGAGCTCCGTGAACTGAAGGCCACTGCCTGCGCGGGAAGGCACGCGCGCGCGAAGTCGCGAAGCGCAACGCCACCGGCAGTCACCGCCATCGGGTAGAGGACGGCGACGGAATACACCACGCACACTCCACTCACAACGGCAACGTACGTTGCGAGCGCGCCAGCCGCGGCTGCGCCCATGCGAGCCGCCAGCGCGAACGAAAGGGCGAAGACACCGATCGGTGCAAGCTCGATCACCGCGCGCATCACCCACAGCGACGCGTCGCGTACTCCTTCCATCACCGTGAGGATCGCCGCGCGCCGCGCCGCCTCGACCTTCGTGAGCGCCGCGCCGAACGCCACCGAGAACACGATCACTGGCAACAGAGCGCCATCGGCAGCCGCCTTGACCGGATTCACGGGCACGAGATCCACGAACCACTGGGCGACCGATGGGAGGCCGCGGGCGCCTTCAACTGCGCCAGCGCCTGCCTGCAGCGCGCTGTTCCGCAGCGCAGCCGCTGCTTCAGGAGCCACGCTCAGCCGCGCAAACACGGGCAACGCAAGCGTCAGGGAGAAGGCGGCTGCCACCAGGAGCAACACGATGAACAGCGCGAGCCCGCGAATGCCGAGCACGGCAACCGTTCGCGTATCCGCTGCGCCGCCCACGGCCACGAGGATCGCGGCCATTACGAGCGGGATGATCGTCATGCGGATGGCCGCCACCCAGGTCGCTCCCACCGGCTGCAGCACGCCAGCCAGCATTCCGGCGGATCCGGGCACGGCGTGCGCGGCGGCGATCCCCAGTATGAGTCCAGCCACGAGCGCGGTGAGAACCTTGGCAGCGAGCGACATCGCCCGGAGAAGGTACGTGCTGCCCCGGCCGCGCGCATCCGCGGCGCCTGCGTTCCCGCGGGTAGGTTTCCGGTATGCACGCGCAGCCCGCCACCCGGCCCCCTCGCCGCGCACCCGCTCTGCTCTGGGATCTCGATGGCACGATCCTCGATTCGATAGACCTGATAGTCGAGGGCGCCGACTACGCATTCGCAGGGCGCGAAGGCCCGCGGCCCACCCGCGCGGAATGGCAGGCCCTGATCGGTACATCGCTCGACTCCATGCTGGCGCGCTGGGCGACTGACGTTGGCGACCTCACCGCTCTGCGCGCGCGGTACCGGCAGTTCCAGGTCCAGAACCATGATCGGCTCGTACGGCTCTACCCGGGCGTGGCGGACCTGCTGCGCGACATGCATGCGCGCGGCCACCCGATGGCAATCGTCAGCAGCAAGATGGAAGCTGGCATCCTGCGCTCGATGGATCACTTCGGCCTCACGCGGCTCTTCGAGAGGATCGTTGGCACGGAAAGCACGGCTCGCCACAAGCCGGATCCCGAGCCGGTGCGCTTTGCGCTCGACGCCCTCAGTGTCGCGCCCGCTCACGCGCTCTTCATTGGCGACTCGCCTCACGACTCTGCCGCGGCCAACGCGGCGGGAGTCTCCATGGTTGGAGTTACGTGGGGCGCATATACTGACGACGAGATCGCCGCGGCCGGTCCAAGCCGCCGCGTTTCGTCGGCTGCGGAGATCGCAGCCCTGGTTGAAGCCCTCGGCGGCTGACGGGCTGCAACAAAACGGGCCCGGCTGCGATAATCGGGTGACGGTCCGGCGGAATCCAGCGCGCATCATGGGTGCGTGTCATCCCTTCGAGACATCGCAGAAGTCCTGCGCGGCGCGGCCACCCCGGCAGGAGGCGCGCGCGTGCTCGCGTCGCTGGGGTTCCCGGAGCTTCTCCCCCTGGACGCCGCCGCCCGCGCCGACCTTGGGATTGCCCTTGTCGCCGCGAGGGCGTCGGTCGGCTCGGCCGACTCGCTCCTGCGCGTGCTGCTGGCTACGCCCCCCCGCGGAACGCCCGCGCGCATCGCCGCGGCACGTTGTGCGGCTGCAGCCGCGGCCCGTTCGCCGCACCTCCTCTGGCTCATAGCCGTAACCCAGGCCGAAGAGAGGCAGTTCGTCGTTGCAGTGCCGCCCGTAGCCGGTGAGTCGCGCGTTCTCGCACTGGCGGTGGATACACGGCACGTGCGCGACTCGGACGCCGAGACGCTCGCTGCAATGGCCGACGCGCGAAGCGGCAGCGACGCCCTCGCCTACCAGCGGTGGAGGGAGCTGCTCGGCCGCGACGCCCTGACGCGCAGGTTCTATCGCGAACTCGAGCGCGCGGTGAACGACCTCGCCGCCACGGCAACCGGCCGCGCTCCCGACGCTGCCCGGCGCGAGCTCGCCCTGCTCTGCGCATCACGCCTTGTCTTCCTGGCGTTCCTCGAAGCCAAGGGGTGGCTCGACGGCGACCGCGGCTTCCTGCGAACCCACTTCGACTCGTGTTGCGCGAGCGGCGGCAGGGTGCAGCAGCGCGTTCTCGACCCGCTGTTCTTCGGCACGCTCAACACGCGGCTGAGCAACCGATCCCCGCGGGCGCGCCAGTTCGGCCGCGTACCGTTCCTCAATGGCGGGCTCTTTGCCCGCGCTCCCATCGAGCGGCGATGGCGCGACGCCACGTTCACCGACGCGGCGCTCGGCAGCGTGGTGTGCGATGTCCTGGGCCGCTATCGCGTCACGGCCCGCGAAGAATCCACCGCATGGAGCGAAGCCGCGGTGGATCCGGAAATGCTGGGCCGTACCTTCGAGTCGCTGATGGCCTCGGACGAGCGGCGCGAGTCGGGCGCTTACTACACGCCGCTGCCCATCATAGAGCGCGTGGTGGCCGCGGGGCTGGAGGAATGGCTCGCGACGGCGGGGATCCAGGACGCCGCGCGGGCGGCGTTCGCGAGCGGCGAGCCAATCCCGTACGGCTCGCGCAGGGCGCTGCTCGAAGCCGTGAGCAGCGTGCGCGTGCTGGACCCTGCATGCGGCAGCGGCGCGTTCCTCGTGCATGTGCTCGATCGGCTCACGCGGCTGCGCGAGCTGTCCGGCGACCGCCGTCCCGCCGCCGAACAACGCCGCGAAGTGCTCACGCGCAGCATCTTCGGCGTGGATATCAACCCCATGGCGGTGTGGCTCTGCGAACTTCGACTTTGGCTCGCGGTGGTGATAGACGCTGACGATCGCGACGGCATGGCCGTTGCGCCGCTCCCCAACCTCGACCACAGCATCCGGGTTGGCGACGCGCTGGCCGGGCCTTCGTTCTCCGGGTGCGTTGGCAACACGCCCGTAGGGCTTACCTCCTCCAGGCGGGACGCTGCGTCCGCCGCGCGCATGGTAGCGCTGCGGGCCGGGTATGTTCGCGCGAGCGGCCCACGAAAGCGCACGCTCGCCCGCGCGCTTGCGCTCGAAGAAAGGCGAATCGCGCTCGCCTCCGCCGTCTCCGACCTGGACGCTGCAACCGCCCGGCGGCGCGACCTCGTGATGGCCGCGCGGGGACCGAACCTCTTTTCGCGGCGTCCCGCTCTTTCCGCAGCCGTGCGCGCTGAACTGATATCGCTTCGGGAAGCGCAGCGTGAGGCAAGGCGACGCGTCGCGCTGCTACGGGCTGGCGCCGCGCTGCCGTTCACGTTCGGCGTGCAGTTTGCCGATGCAGGAGCAAACGGCGGTTTCGATTTCGTGCTGGGCAACCCGCCCTGGGTCCGGCTGCACCGTATCGGGCCTGCCCTGCGCTCCGAGCTCTCCGCGCGTTACCGGAGCTGGCGGGAGGCGGCGTGGGTCAGCGGTGCGCGTGACGCCCGGGCGGGGCGCGGGTTCGCCTCGCAGGTGGACCTCGCGGCGCTGTTCGTCGAGCGCGCGCTGCAGGTCGCGCGCCCCGGCGGCATCGTGAGTATGCTCGTCCCTGCCAAGCTCTGGACATCGCTCTCGTCGGGCGGCGTGCGCCGCGTCGTGGCGAGCGAAGCGCAGCTCGTCGCGCTCGAAGACTGGAGCGAGTCTCCGTCTGCGTTCGACGCCGTGGTGTACCCGTCGCTGTTGGTGGCGCGGGCGGGCGGTACCACGCCGGGAACGGAAGGGCCACCGGTGCGCGGGGTCGTCCATCGCCGCGGCGGCCCCCTTGCGTGGGCAACGAGCCCTGCCCGCATCCCGTTCGACGGATCGCCGGGCGCGCCGTGGCTGCTGCTCCCCGGCGAAGTACGCGCGGCGTTCGACCTTCTTGCTTCACGCGGGATCCCCTTGGCGCATACCCGCATCGGGCCGCCTCTACTGGGCGTGAAGACGGGATGCAACGATGCCTTCGTGCTCACGCCGCGGCCGGGGTGGCAGACGGCGGGCGGCGAGGCGGAGGCCTGGCCCGTACGCAGCGGCTCGCGCGAAGCCGACGTCGAGCGTTCGCTGATGAGGCCCGTGCTGCAGGGCGAGCAGATCCGCGCCTGGGTCGCCGCATCGGACGACAGGGCCATCCTCTGGACCCATGGCAAGACGGGCAGGCCGCTCGACCGGCTGCCGCCTCTCTCGGCCGAGTGGCTCGCGGGCTGGCGGCGAGAACTGGAGCGCCGCAGCGATGCCTCGCGCGGCTCGCCGTATTGGTCGCTCTTCCGTACCGATGCGGCAAGCTCCGCGCGGCATCGGGTGGTCTGGAGCGACATCAGCCGCGTGCCGCGCGCCACGATCATCCCGGCAGGCGATCCCAGCGTGCCGCTCAACACGTGCTACGTGGCGTTTGCGAGCGACATGCGGGAAGCGCTCGCGCTGGCCGCACTGCTCAACTCCGCACCGATCTCCGCGTGGCTCTGCGCCCTCGCAGAGCCCGCGCGGGGGGGCTACCGCCGCTTCCTTGGCTGGACGGTCGCGCAACTGCCGGTGCCCGCGAAGTGGGAGCGCGCCGTGCCGATCCTGGCACCACTGGCCCACGCCGCAATGAACGGGTCGCCGCCAAACGCCCATGACCTCGCGCTTGCAGTCGCGCGCGCGTTCGGCACGCGGCTCTCGCGGGTGGAGCCGCTGATGCCCTGGTGTCTGCGCTCGCCGAGGTCGTCGCGGGCCTCGCGCGCGCGGCCGGCACCGGCGCAACCGCCGACCCGGAGCAGATCGGCACTGTCGCGCTCACACCCGGTCAGACAGCCGCCGCCGGGCTCGCAAGGGCGGCGATCGAACGGTATGGTGGCGCACTGCTCGCAGACCCACCGGGATCGGGAAAGACGTTCGTTGCACTTGCCGTGGCGCGTGGCCGCGGGCGCGTGCTCGTGCTCGCCCCGGCCGCGCTTCGGGAAATGTGGACGGCTGCTTCCGGCCGCACGGGCGTGCAGGCCACTTTCTGGTCGCTCGAAGCGCTAAGCCGCGGGGCACGGTCGCCGCCTGCGTCCTTCATCATCGTGGACGAAGCTCACCACGCGGGCCGGCCGGCGACACGGCGATATCGCGAACTTGCCGCGCTGGCGCACCATGCCAGGATGCTCCTCCTGACGGCAACGCCGGTCCGCAACCGTCCAGCGGAACTCCGGGCCCTGCTGGCGCTGTTCATCGGCGCGGAAGCGGAGTGCGCGAGCGACGAGACGGTGTCACGATGCGTGATCGGGGGAGTGCGCCCACCCGGGGTGACGCCCAGGGTGGTTGCGCATCCACCGGTCACCATCCGTGGCGCACGCGGGATAGCCCAGTGCCTGAGGCAGCTCCCGCCACCGCTGGCCCTTGCCGACGGCGCAGCCGCCGCAGGCCTGGTGCGGACCGGGCTGGCACGGGCGTGGTCGTCGAGTGTCGCGGCGCTCGAATCCGCACTCGGGCGTCGCATGTTGCGCGGCGGTGCGATTCTCGCCGCCCTCGACGCCGGCCGGGTGCCCGCGCGTTCCGACCTGCGCGCCTGGGTCATGGGCGACGGCTCGCTGCAGCTCTCGCTGCCCCTGGGCATGAGGCTGGACGATTCCGCTTCCGTTGCGGCTGCGCGTGCGACGATCCGAGAGCACATGAAAAGCGTGGAGCGGCTCCACGCCACGGTGCGCAACTCGACTGCGGCCGACACTCGAAGGCGTGCAGCGATCCTTCAGGAGATCATCGGGCGCCACCCGGGCCGCATCATCATGGCGTTTACCTGCTTCGAGTTCACGGCACTCGCGCTGTTCCGCGCATTGCGGCAGCGACCGGGAGTCGTGCTGCTCACCGCGAACGGCGCGCGGTCGGGCGCAGGGCCGCTGCCACGAGCCGAGATCATAGCGGAACTTGGCCCGCGCGGCGCGGCTCCCGGCCCGTCGCGCGAGAGCCGACTCATGCCGATTTCGCTCGTGATTGCCACTGACCTCCTCGCTGAAGGAATGAACCTGCAGCGGGCTTCTGTGGTGGTTCACCTCGACCAGCCGTGGACGCCGTCCACGCGCGAGCAGCGTGAGGGCAGGGCCGCTCGCGCGGGATCGGCATTCGACACGGTGGATGTGTACCGGCTCCGGGAGCCGCCTGTGATCGCGGCACTCACTGCCATGGATGCGCGCCATCGGTACAAGGCGCGGAGCGCGGCTGTCGCGGGAAGGCCGGCACGGGCCGCAGGCCGCACTCGCGCGATCGTAGCCGGATGGGACGATGCACTCTGCCATTGCGCCACCCGCAGCGAGCCAGTACGCCAGCCGCGGGGTCATGACGCCGCGGCTCCAAGCCCGCTGGCCAGTGCAACGGATGTGCGGCACGCGGTGGCGGCAACCATGGGATCGCGCGACTCATTCCTCGCCGCTGTCACCGTGCGCGGCCGGAAGACACTCCTGGCCGGACGGTACCGGCGAGGCGCATGGACCGTCACGGATGACCCGACTCGAGTCCTCGAGGTGATGGAGTCGGTTGCACTGGCCGAACTTCCGCCGCCACTGACCGCCTCAGTGAAGCAGGCGGGCGCCGCGATAATCCGCTGGGGAAAGCGCCGGGCGGCGCGGGGGGCCGCCGGCCTCGGCCGCTCGGGCGGAAGCGCCGAGCGCCAACTCATCGCGGACGTTGACCGTGCGATGCGCGCCGTGCCTGCATCGGAACGGGCCGGGATCGCCGAGCGTGCCGCCCGGATCCGCAATGCGCTGGCAACCTCGGGAGGGGTCGCGATGAGCCACCGGCTCGCCAGGCTGCATCACCTGTACGAGCCAGGCCACGCGCTGCTCGTGGCAGTGGAAGCCATGATCGGGCGGAGCGGCACGCCGCCGTACGGCAGCGCCGATCGGTGCGAGATAGAAGCGCTCCTGCTCATCCGGGCCGCGCCGCCCGCTGGGCAGTTGCCGCCCCGCTCGCCTCGCCCCCGGCCAGCAGCTTCGACTGAAACCGCTGCGCCTCGCTGATTCGCTCCAGTTCCACGGCGATGGCATCCACGCTCTCCTGAAGCTGCTGGATCTGTGGCGTCACGTTGCGCCCGGCGTCGCTCAGCGCGCGGGAGCGAGCATCCAGGCGTCGCGCAAATGCGCGCGCGATCGGCCCAAGGATCACCGCGGCAGCAACTGCCGCGAAGAAGCCAAGGCTGACCTGAACCGCGCCACGGGGCACCGCGTTCGTGAAGTCGTTCGGGATGACGATCTGCGGCTCGCCCTTTCCGACAGCGTCTTGAATCGTCTGCCGCACCTGGTCGCGGACTTCCTTCGCAGACAGCGTCTTGGCCGCGCCCGGGTTGCTGCCGGGCCCCTGCGTGGCGCCCGGCACGGTTGAAGGAGGGGATGGCGAACCCTGTTGGGTGCCCGCGCCGTAAGCTCCGTGCTCTGCCGAAATGGCCAATGGAGTTGGCGCCACCGCCGAGACCCGACCTTTCATAGTGTGCTCCGCTGCTGTTCGCTCCATTTCATACTAGTACGGAATGTAGCTTCACCTGGTGTCGGCCTTCCGGGCAGCCGCACGTAGCTCACGCCTAAGTGATTGTCCGTTCACCACTTACCATCCAGGAACAGAGTCGGTGATTTTCGTTATAATTCAGCATCCACGTTCAATCGGAGCTTCGCGGATCATGGGTTTCTCGCGGTACTACGCTGCACAGGCCCCGGGCCTCGTCCTCACGGGCGAACAGCGTGCCACGCTGGTACGCCGGACGTATTCCCTCGTCCTGGCGTGCGTGTTCGTCACGATTGGCGGCACATGGTTCGGGCTCAGGAACGAGGCGATCCTCGCCGGAGTCGCGCAGCACCCGATCATCACCATGCTGCTCGCCTTCGTGCCGCTCTGGGCTGCGTCGGCGATGCGCTCGATCTCCGCGCCTCAGCGCCTTGGCTTGGTGGTTCTGTTTTCCGCGATCATGGGAGTTGCCATTTCGCCCGCCATCTACGTGGCCGGCCGCACTGCGCCCGACACGATCTGGCAGGCAGGAGTGCTCACGGCCAGTGCGTTTACGGTACTGACGACATATGCGTGGCTGAGCCGGCGCGACTTCAGCGCATGGGGCTCGTTCTTCACGGTTGGGCTCTTCGTGCTCATCCTGGCGTCACTGCTCAACATCTTCTTCCAGAACCAGGGCGCGCAGCTCTGGATTGCGGCCGTTGGCGTTCTGATCTTCAGCGGGCTGCTCGTGTTCGACACGTGGCGCCTGCGCAACTCGTACGGCCCGGATCACTACATCCAGGCGGCGGTGCAGATCTACCTCGACCTGTTGAACATGTTCCTGTTCATCCTCTCGCTTCTTGGCGGACGGAGGAGCAGCAACTAGCGTCCGGCCCGGAATCCGGACGCACAGCGGGCCGCCCAGTGGATCGGGCGGCCCGCACTCTTACAGCGTCGGCTCACGCGCGCGTCTCCGCTTCGGCTTGCCTCACGTGCGTGCCGCTGCTTTGCGACAGTGCCGACTACTCCACCACGAGGAGCTGGATCCGGAACAGGAGCGTTGAGTTGGGCGGAATCTTCCCCACCTCCCGCCATTCGTAGCCAAGCTCCGGCGGCACGATGAGGATGCGCGACCCGCCGACTTTCATGCCCGGAATGCCAAGCCGCCATCCCTCGATGATCGGGTCACCGCCCTGGAGCCGCACGGTCAGGCCTCCGGAGCTGTCCACCTGGACGCCGCTGGCCAGGAGCATTCGATAGGCAACCTTGACCCGGCTTGCGGGCTTTGCCTCGGCGCCATCGCCCACGACGGCGTCCTTGTAGTAAACACCCGACGGAGCACGCGTATACTCGGCGAGGTTCACGCCAAGCGACGGCGACAGCGATACGCTGGCGATCTCGGTCACGCTCGCGGGAGCGCTCGCGCACGCGGTGGCGCCACCCGCGGTGGCCAGCGCAAGCGCGGCGACGCCGGACATGAGTCCACGGCTTGCGACTTTCAGGCCGCTGGATGACCAGGCACGACGTTTCACGCCTGTCGTCACCTCGCGCCGCTTCACCGCGGCGGACGCCCGCGCAGCATGGCGCCCATGTCCATCTTCGAGTAGTCGGCCGGCGGCGCGAACAGCGCGGCATCCAGCGGCTTCTTCTCGATGCTCGTCACCAGCATTTCGACCTTGTCGCCAGTCTGTACCTTGAGCGGGAAACCGTCTTCGCCGAGTCCACGCTCCCACGGTGAGTTCGCCCGGCCCGGGCCGCGCCCGCCCGCCGAGGGCAGCACGAAAGCACCGAGTCCTCTGGCGATGCATACATCGGTAGGGGGGTTCCCTTCCTCAGCAACGGTATAGTGCTCGCAGGAGTAGCCCGCGATCGTTTCCTTCCGCCCCGTGGGCGTGATCGTCGGCGGCTTTCCCTTCGACGTTGCGGCGCCGGCCCCGACAGCCAGCCCGGCGTACGACTGCTCGATGTACATCTTCTGGGCGGGCATGATGATCAGCATTTTCCGGGCGGCAGCATCCATGATGAACGTGCCGGCCCCATCTCCACGCCCGCCCGGCATCTCCATCCTGACTTTGCCGTCCTTGACCATGTACGCCATCTCGATCGCGCGGGCTTTCCCGTCGCTGAACTGCATGGAGATGGCGCCTTCGAACGACTGCGCCTGTACTGCCGTGGCGGCGCAAAGCGCAACGAGTATCGGGCGAATCATAACGTGGCCTCCGGATCTACTTTCTGAGGTATGAGTCCGTCTTTGCGAGCCAGTCGGCGCGGGGCGGATCGAAAATATCGAGGTCGAGTGTATCCTCGAGGGCTTCAGCCTTGTGCCACGCCATCGAGGGGATGTGCAGAACCTCGCCGGCCATCACGTCCACGACCTGCTTCTCATCTTCGCCAATCCAGAATCTCAGACCACCCTCGAGGATGTACGTGTACTGTTCGTTCTCGTGCTGGTGGCGCGGCACCACACAACCCTTCCTGAGGAAGACCTGCGCGAGCATCATGCGGTCGCCGGTGAGCAGTTTGCGGCTCAGCTGGGGCGAGACCTGCTCGAGCTCGACGTCCTTCCACCGGCTGAATTTCACATCCTTCGCCACGGCCTCTCCTGGTGTTGTGTTATCCAGCAGCGCAGTTTGCGCCTGACGGCGGCAGGCAGCGAGCTGTGCGCTACCGGAACGCGTTCACGCTCGCCCGGGCCGTACGAACCTCCGAGGGCGAGCCGGGTGCCGTCCACGAAAAGTAGGCG
Source organism: Gemmatimonadaceae bacterium (assembly GCA_020851455.1). Taxonomy (GTDB): domain Bacteria; phylum Gemmatimonadota; class Gemmatimonadetes; order Gemmatimonadales; family Gemmatimonadaceae; genus Fen-1231. The sequence goes on from JADZCT010000037.1 coordinate 126,247, forward strand.
TTGCCGTCCGCAACCACCATGCGGGGGAACCCGCTGGCGCGTGCAGCGGAGGATGCCGCGATCGTGGACGCCGGGCCTGCGCCCCGGTCCTGGCGCACGCGGCGCGCGCGTACGTTGGCTGCGCCGTCGTTCGCGCGCTCTATCCAGCTAACGAGCGCGCTGCCGTCGTCGAGGAGCGCGAGTGCGACGCGTCCCTCGGGGTTGCCTTCGTCTGTCCTGATCGGCGCGCCGAAGGTCGCGCCCGCATCGGAAGAGAACGCAACGTTCACGCGACGGACGCCGTTTGCGCCAGTAAACCACGCGATAGCCACGCGGTCGCCGCGGGCGCCAATCATCGGGCCGTTCACCGGGCAGGCTTCGATGTGCCAGCCATCGTCGTGAATCGGCCTTGGCTCGGTCCAGGCGCCAGCGACGCGTCGCACATAGTAGATGTCGCGTATCTCTTCGGCGGTGCGGTTGCGGTACGCAACGATCGGTCCTGCGCTCGTGATCGCTACCGTTGTCTGGCAGCAATCGCAAGTCAGGCCGTCGAGCCGCACTTCGGTTGCCGGGTCAGAGCCGACCTTGGGCGACATGTACAGCATCATCTCCTGCCGCGGATCGTGGCCGGCCTTGTCTGCGTTGCGCCCGTCGAGCCACACGGCTGCGAAGCCGTCTCCCTCGGCCCAAAGCGTGACGAACCCCTTCTCGCTGACCGAGCGGTCCACGTGCGGGGGCGCGGGTTCGCCCCAGCTGTTCCCGCCATCGCTGGAGACGGCGACGCGGACGTCGTACGTATATGACGAAGGCGCCTTGAACCGCTGCAACCAGTGCGCCGCCATGCGGCCGTCACGCGCAACGGCAAGCGACGGAAAGTCGGCCCAGTTGATGAAAAAATCCCGCGCCACGTGAATGTCGCGTGGTTCTGACCATTTATCCCCGTCGAGCGCCGAAAAACGCAGCACCACCTGCGAATCGGCGCTTGGCTCGAGCCATGAGAGGTAGATCCGGCCATCGCCGCCCACGGCGAGGTGCGACTCGCCCGCCCCGGGACCCGCGGGACTGGGCAGCGGCTGAATCGCGTCGGCGCCAGCATCTGCATCGCGACGACCGTTGCACGCCAATGCGGCGGCCGCCGTCAAGGCGCAAAGCGCGGCAAACACGCGAAGCGCTTCGCGCCCCCTGTAACGATGGCGCCGCGACCGGAGTGTCGCGGCGCCGCCAGTGTTCACGAACATGCCCGGCTACGGAGTGATCTTCGGTAACGGGCGGTTCTTGTACTTGATGTAGAGCCGGTGCTGCCGGTCGTCATCAGGCACCTCACGGCCCTTGATGAACACCCCCGTGACCTGTGTTCGCAGGTCCATCGGGTCGCCGGTCGTGATGAAGAAGTTAGCCAGCTTGCCGGGCGCCACCGACCCGATCTCCTTATCGGCGCCGAAGATCTCAGCGGGCCAGATCGTGAGCGCCTTCAGCGCGCCCTCCGGCTTGAGCCCGTACGCCACGGCGAGCGCGGCGTGGAAGGCCACGTGCCGCGCATTGGAGCCGCCGCCGGTCGAGAATGCGAACTTCACGCCCGAGTCGTAGAGCAGCCCCGGCTGCGCGTAAATTTCGTCGTACGGCTCGTCGTCGCCAGGCGCTTGCTGGATCGGGCCCAGGACTACCGGAACCTGCTTGTCGGCAAGCATCCTGCGGACCTTCCATGCCTCCTTTCCGCCCATGATCACGACGCGCACGCCCCACTTGTCGCCGAACGCGACCGCTTCGCGGATCTGCTGTTCACTGCTCGCGTTCACGAGAGCCGGCACCTTCTTCGCGAAGAGCGGCCGCATTGCTTCGTACACCAGATCCAGGTTCGTCGAGCCGGCGGCGCGGCCTGCGTCGTAGCTCTTCGCGTCCTGCATGAACTGGTTGAAATCGGTAACGAGCCGGGCGGCCGCTGCGGGATCCAGCCCGCGACCTCCACGTCCGCCGCCAAAGCCGGCGCCACGCCCGCCACCACCGGCGCCACTCGTAGTCGGGATCGTGAAGACGATTCCCGCGTCACGCGTGACGGCGAGGTCTTCGTACGTCCAGCCTGCAGTGTTGATGAGCGTGGCCTGCCCTGCGATCGCGCCGCCCGTGGGCGTCGTGATGACCGAGGTCACGCCGTTCATCCGCGTGACGCCGAGGATTTCACTCTCGACGTTCAGCCCGACCAGCGCTTTGAGGTGCGGGTTGAACTGGCCAAGCTCGCTCCTGAAGCTCGTGGTCTGGACGCTCCCGATCTCGGTAAGGCCGATCCCGGTGTTCGCATCAACCATGCCGGGGTAGATGTACTTCCCGGCGGCGTCAACCACCTTTGCGTCGGCGGCCGTGACGTTCGGGCCTACCTGCACGATTCGATTGTTGCGGACGAGTATGTTCGCGACCGCCTTCTGGCCGTCGGGGCTCACAACGGTCCCACCCTTGACCAGGTACGACCCTTCTTCGCCCGGCGCGGCCTGGGCATGTGCAACGACGGGTACGGCCAGCGCGGCAATCGCGATTGCCGCAATGACATGATGGATGCGCCGCATTACTTACTCCCTCCCAGACCCTCGCCCGCCGCCTTGCGGAGAGTGTTGGCCTGTGTGCGGTCGAAGTACACCTTGCCATCTATGATCGTGTACTCGACCATTGCCTCGGGCGCGAACGGGTGCGCGGAGAACACGGCAATGTCGCCGTCCTTCCCGACTTCCAGCGTGCCGACCATCTTGTCCACGCCGAGCTGCTTCGCGGGATTCAGCGTCACCATCTTCAGCGCCTCGTTCACGTCCATGTTGCCGTAGCGCACGCCGATGCCAGCTTCCTGGTACAGCCGGCGGATGCGCTCGTCGGAATCGGAGTTCACCGACACCAGCACCCCGCGCTGCGCCAGCAGGGCCATGTTATACGATATCGCGTCGTACGCCTCCACCTTGTACGCCCACATATCGGCAAAGGTGGACACGCTCGCGCCGTGCTTGAGGATTTCGTCGGCCACCTTGTAGCCCTCAAGCGCGTGCTGGAACGTGGTGATCTTGAAGCCATTGTCCTCCGCCGCGCGAATCAACATGAGGATTTCATCGCCGCGGTAGCTGTGCGAATGCACCTTGAGGTCGCCGTTGAGGATGTCAACGAGCGCCTCGAGCCGGAGGTCGCGCCGCGGCATGATGGCGTTCGGGTCCTTTGCCTTGACCGCCGCGTTGTATGCGTCCCACTCCTTCCTGTATTCCTTGGCCTGGTTGAACCAGTACTGCACGGTGAACTCGACGCCCATTCGGGTCATCGGGAACCGGCGGCTGTCAACGGGCGCTGTGGAGTTGGCCTGAGTCACGTTTTCGCCAAGCGCGAACTTCACGATGCGAGACGCGCCCTTGAAGTACATGGACTCGGCCGGCATTCCCCAGCGCATCTTGATCACCAGCGCCTGCCCGCCAATCGTATTCGCGCTTCCATGGAGCAGGAGCGCCGATGTGACGCCGCCGGCGAGCGCACGGTAGATCACGGGATTGTCGTTCTTGAGCTGCACCTGCACTTCCGGCGTGACCGACTCGGAACCTTCGTTGATCCCGTTTTCGAGCGCCGCGTGCGAGTGCGGGTCAATAATGCCGGGCGTGACGAACTTGCCCGTGCCGTCAATCACGCGCACCCCGGGCGGGATGCTCACGTTCGCGCCGACCGCGGCAATCTTCCCGTTGCGCACGAGCACGGTGCCGTTATTGATGTCGCCGCTCGCGATGGTGATCACTGTCGCGTTGCGGATCGCGAGGTCCTGCGCCGCGAGGGGCGCGACGCCGAGCGCGACGCCTGCCAGCGCGAATGATGCCGCCGCGAGCCTGCTGTGGGTAAGCATGTGGGTTCTCACGGTTAGTAGATCCGGCCTTCGATGAAGACCTGCCTGATCGGGTTCTGGGCGGCGAACAGGTCGTTTCCTGATACGACGAGGAGGTTCGCGAGCTTGCCCGGCTCGATCGTGCCAACGGAGCTCGACACTCCGAGCACCTGCGCCGGAGTGACCGTCGCCGCCTTGAGCGCGTCGTCCGGACTCATGCCCGCGGCGATGCTCAGCCGGATGCGGTCGCGGAAGGCGTTGCCGCTCTCGCCGCCGAACGACGCGAACGCGACGGGAATGCCCGCCCGCGCAAGCGCAGCGGCGTTGCCACGGATCTCCGCCGTGTCGGCAGCCGTCGGAGCCGGCGCTTCACCGGACCGTCCGTTGCCAACCGCCAGGAATGCGCGACCGGTGATGGATTCGACCGACGGCCAGTCGAGACTCACCACGGCCAGCGCACCCGAGCGCTTGAGATTTTCCAGCCGGCGCCAACCCTCGCGGGTGCCCACGATCACTGGCCCCTTGAGTCCCATCTCCGCGGCGATGTCGGTAGCGCGGGTGATCTCGCGCTCCGTCGAGGCGAGGAACCACGCAGGCATCTCGTTCGTCGCGGCAGGCACGAGCGCGCGGGTGAACGGGTCGTTGGACGGCCGCGGCGCGCCGGGAACCCCCTTCTTCATCGCAGCGTCCAGCCGACCTTCGTACTGCGCGTCGAGGAACGCCTGGCGAATGAATGCCACTGCCCCGATGCCGGTGCCCGGGTAGCCCTCGCGGTTCCGTCCGAACGCCACCACCTGGCCAGCCGCGGGCCGCAGCTTGATGTTCGTCTCCACTGGTGGAGACGTGAGCGCCGCACCCACGCGGCCCGGGAAGAGTCCGCCGTCGAACACGAGGCCGACGGTCGTCACACCGCCAGCGCGAAAGGCGCGAAGCTGCTCCTCCGTCGGTTCGAACATGTCAACCGCTTCCGCGCCCGCGTCGAGTTCCGGAAGGACCACGGGAGGCACAGGTGAAGCCGCCGCCGCGCCCCGGCCGCCCGCTCCGCCGCCGCGTCCTCCTGCCGGCGGGCCGGCTCCCCGCCCGCCTGCCGCCTGCGCGGCCGGCGCGCCCGGCTGCGCGGGCAGCGCCCTCGTCGGGCTCGGCAGCGCGACGCTGGTGGCAGCGTCTATGAGCCCTGGATAGACCGAACTGCCCGACAGGTCCATTCGGGTGACCCCGGCGGGAATCGCGACGTTCGCACCGACCGCGGCTATGCGGCCGTTGCGAATTATCACGGTACCCCGCTCGATCACCTTGCCAGGCGCGGTGACGATGCGCGCGTTCGTCAGCGCGTAGTCGGTTCGCGGGGACGCTCCAGCGGCCTTGCCGGGATCAACCGTCTGGGCCGCTGCGGCGGCGGCCATGATCGGGACCGCCAGTGCGACGAAGAGGGATGGTCTCAACGCCATGCGGACTGCTCCTCGGATGACTGGTGCCAAGGGGGATGCCGCCTGGTCGTGCAAGCCAGGCGGCGCCGAGAGTCCGGCAAAGATACCACAGTCGGACGCTATCCGCCCATGATCAGCGCGCGGAGGTGCTCGATGCTCGACGCCTGTCCGGAGAACAGGTCTGGCGGGAAGGTGCGGTACCGCAACATCGCGTCGCGGATCTGCGTGCCCCGGTAGTAGTTGAACCCGAACCCCGCGAGGTACTGGAGCCGGAGGTTGCGATCCGTGTTGATTGCCGCCCCGGCCAGCCACGGCGCCAGCTCCTTGCCGCGCCCGGTGTAGGTCTTGAGCAAGTCGAATACGGACATGAATCCCACCTGGGCCAGCGATGCCCGAACCTGCGCGTAGGCGGGACTGTCGAGCCTGGCCGCCCATGCGTCCACGTCAATGGGAGCGTCGTCGAGCCGGCCCACGAGCACCACGTCGTACCCGCCGCCACTCCGGTCGTCGTTGCGCCAGACAGTGCCATTCGGGAAGACCTCGAGGAAGGTCGCAATCTCGCTGCGGACCACGTCCTCGGTGCTTTCATAGAGCGGAACCCACTGCGTGACCACGCCGCCGGGATTGAGGTGCGCCTTCACGTGCTGGAAGTACTCCCTGGTATAGAGCGTGGCCGCGCCCTTCACCCACGGATGGATCGGGTCGGACGTGATCACGTCGAACTTCTCGCGCGTGGTGAGCACGTAGTGCCGTGCGTCGTCGTACACGACCTGGACCTTGGGGTTGCTGGCGACGTTGTAGTTCACATCGCTGAAGTACTTCGACACGACTTTGGGAATGAGCGGCTCCATCTCGCAGATCACCATCCGCTCGACGGTCGGGTAGATGCTGATCGAACCCGCCGTGACTCCGGCGCCAAAGCCAACGACGAGTACGCTCTTCGGCCCCTTCTGGTCCATGAGCGCGGTAAGGTTGCCGAGCAGGCGCTGGAGGCGCATGTCCTGCGGCTCGGTCGAGGCCTCCACCTTGCCGCTCACGTGGAAATTGCGCCAGCCGTTTGCCTCCTCGGTCACGGCAATGGACGAGTTGATACCCTCGCCCACGTACAGCGCGTTGGGTTCACCCTGCCATGCGAGCGACCGTCCCCACGCAACGAGGCCAGCGGGAACGGGCTTCACGTTCGACGTTGCCCAGAGCGCGCCAAGGAGCATGAGACTGAACATGAACATCGCACCCGACCCGAGAACCGGCGCGCGCGGAGCACGCCCTGCTTCGGTTGCAGGCGAGCCGCGGAAGAGCGGCGCGAGCGCGGCAGCAGCCGACACGGCACTCAGGATGATGAGGATGCGTTGCGCCCCCTGCGTGCCCATGAGCGGCACGAACAACAGTCCCGTAACCAGCGAGCCCGCTATCGCGCCCAGTGTGTTGGCGGCATACACCCGGCCAACCACGGTGCCGGTATCGTCACTCGGACGAGCGGCGGCGGCGAGCGCCAGCGGAAAGCTCGCGCCCCAGAGCACGGCGCCCGGCAGCATCGTGAAGAGCGCCCGCGCCATGTCGAGCTGGAAGTTGAACCACGCGCTTGGCGCCAGCGAGGGATCAACGGGCCAGTAGGGCACGCCTTGCGTCACCATGTACGCGCCGTAGGCGGTGGTGAACGCGAGGAAGAGCTGCGTCCAGCCAAGCGCCGCGCGCGCGTTCGAGGTGTTGCGGGCAATCGTCGAGCCGATACCGCTTCCAATCCCCAGGCCAATCAGGAAGACACCAAGGATCACCGAGAACGCGTACGTGGTTGCGCCAAACAGGAGCGACAGCAGCCGCGTCCAGACGACCTCGGCGCCGAGCGCCGTCATCCCGGAGAGCGCGACTGCCACGTAGATGCCGCGTGGCTCCCACGAGGTGATCCCGCGGAACACCGACCAGATGCTTCCCTTCGTGGAATCCACCAGGTCCGCGGCGCCGGCCGCGGACGGTGGCTCGTATGGCGCGCGCTTCGCGAGCAACAGCCCAAGTCCGGCCACGGCGGCATTCAGCGCCACGGCAACGAGCGCCGCCGTGGGAAGGTCGAACAGTCTGAGGAGGTAGAATCCGGCGCCCAGGCAGCCAATCACGGCGCCAAGGGTATTTCCGCCGTAGAAATAGCCGAGCCACGCAACGCCGCTCGGCGTCGCCTCGACGTAGCGCGAGATCGCGGGCAGCGTCGCGCCCATCAGTATCGTGGGCGGAAGCAGCAGGATTCCGCTTGCGATCGCGCGGAGCACGACGCTCGCCGGGCCGCCGCCGTCCACCGCCGTATAGAGGCGTCCCACGAGTGGCATGAGGACGATGAGCAGCGCGCCCACCACGCCGATCATTGCCTCGAGGGTTGCGTACACGCGCAGCGGATGGCGCGTGCGCGGGACGAACCGCGTGAGGACGAGCGAGCCTATGAACATGCCGCCCATGAAAGTCCCGAGCAGCACGGCCAGCGACACCGCCGACGACCCGACGACGAGCTGCAGGACCTGGAACCAGACTATCTCATAGATGAGTGCTGCGCAGCCGCTGCCGATGAAGAGCAGCAGCATCAGCGGCAGGTACCGATCGTGTTTGTTCATGGCGGGCGAAATCTACCCTCCGGCGTGGCATGCAGGCGTCGTGTGCATCAAGCCACGCCCTGGCAGCGAGTTGGACGATACTGAGGGAGGCGGCAACCTTCGCCGCCTCCCTCGGATAACAGTGTGTTCGCGGAGGCCCGTCACTGCGCGTCTGCGCCGTTCAGCGCGGCCCCCCTGGCGGCAGGTCAGCGACGCGTGCTTGAATCCTGCGTCGCGGGCTTGCCCGGCGCGTCAATCAGCCAGTGGGTGAACCACTGCCGCAGCCGCCCAAGCCGGTCAACGAGCAGCCACGGCTCGCCCGAGCGCGAGAGTTCATGCGTGGAACGCGGATACCGCACGAACTCGGCGGGCACGCCCTGTGCCTTGAGCGCGGTGTACCAGAGGTCGGCGTTGCCCATTGGCGTGCGCCAGTCTTCCTCCGACTGCACGAGGAGTGTCGGAGTCTTCACGTTCTTCACATGGCGGATCGGCGAGAGCGAGTCGTACATCGCCTGGTTCTCCCACGGCTTCCCGAAGAACTCGCCGTTGGTGAGACTCTGGGCGTCGCTCGCGCCCCACCAGTATGTCCAGTCGCTGATCATGCGGTCCGTCTGCGCGGCCTTGAACCTGTTGGTCTTCGTCGTCACCCAGGCGGTCATGAAGCCGCCGTACGAACCGCCGGTCACGCCCATACGCGTCGAGTCAACGTCCGGGCGCACGGATACGATGTCAACCGCCTTCATCAGGTCCTGATAATCCTTGCCGCCCCAGTCGCCACGGCTCGCGTTGGTGAACGCGCCATTGGTGCCGCTCGATCCGCGCGGGTTGGTGAACAGAACGAAGAAGCCGCCCCCAGCCAGCGACTGGAACTCATCGAACCAGCCTTCCCCGTACGCAGAGTGCGGCCCGCCGTGGATGTAGAGCACGACCGGGTACCTCTTGCCGGGCTGGTAGCCGTAGGGCTTCATCAGCCAGCCCTCGATCTCGAGGTTGTCGACCGACTTGTACATGAACTGCTCGGCGTCGGAGAACGCCACTTCCTTCTGCAGCGCATCGTTGAACGTCGTGAGCTTGCGCTCGTTCTGTCCGTTGATGTCCGAGGTATAGAACTCGCCGAGGTGCGAGACGTCGCTCGATACGTACACGAGCTTCGTCTGCGCCTTGTCCATCACGATGTTGCTTACCTGACGGCGGCCGCCGAGGATCGGAGAGACCTGCCTGGTGGCTGGGTCTGCCTGCCAGAGCCCTGAACTGCCGCCGGTGCTCGTTGTCATCCTGACCTTGCCGTCCTTGAACCACTCGATGCTGCCGGGTTCGTACTTCCACGAGCCGAGGATGTCCACCGCCTTGCCTCCTTCAACCGGCGCCACCAGCAGCCGCGAACTGCTGTACGGCCCCGGGCGGCCGACGAAGGCGACCTGCTTGCCGTCGGGCGAGAAGATGACATTCGACTCGCCTCCGAAGTACTCGATCTTCTTTGGCGTGCACGCCGCCTTGTCGCCCGCTTCGCATGCAGCGACGGGCAGCACGTAGAGGTCGGATTCGTTGCGGTCGGCCTCGTCGCGCTTGCGGTTGGGCGGCAGTTTTGCGAGCGAGTCGCGCTCGCGCTTCACGGCCTCGTCGGAGCGGAGTTTCGGGTCGGCCGAGAAGATCACCCACTTGCCATCGGGTGAGACGACCGGGCTCGCATGCGTGTAGTTGGTGGTGGTGAGCGCCTTGCGCTCACCGCCGTTGCGCATGATGTAGAGCTGCGCGGGTGCGCCGTTGTCGCCGAGCACCGGGAAGGCGCCGCGTCCGCCACGCCCGCCGCCGAACGCGGCCGCCGTGGTATCACCCGTGGTGCCGCGGCTCGGCACGTAGCCGGTATTGTTGTTTCGCGTGACTTCGTCGGTGAACTGCCGGCCGTCGAAGCGGTCCGGGTTGATCGGCTTCGTGATCGCGTCGCGCGGCGGCCGCGCAAGCGGGCCCATTTTCGAATACGGATCGTTCGCGACCTCGACCTGCTGTGCGGCATCGCCGCCACGACCGCCCCGGCCGGCTCCGCCGCGGCCACCGGCTGGCGCGCTCCCCGAGGTAATCGTGAAGCTCTTGTCCGCTGGCTGCGCGCCAGCACCGCCGCCCGGAGCGCCAAAGCCGCCGAACCCGCCGCGCCCGCCACGACCTCCGCCGGCGCCACCGGCCACGTTCGCGGGCACGGCAACGGCCTCACCGCCCTCGGCCATGTGGATTGCCCACGCATTGCCCTGGAGCGAGCCAGGGCGCTCGGAGGTGAAATAGAGCGTCTTGCCGTCGTCGGACCAGCGTGGGTTCGTGCTTTCGAATCCCGGCGTCGTCATCCGCCGGGAGGGCCCGCCGGCAAGCGGCTGGATCCACACCTCGGTATGGCGGGTGTTTTTCGCCTCGACGGCTGTGGTGACAGTGAAGGCAATCGTATTGCCGTCGGGCGAGAGGGTGCCGTCGCCGACGCGCACGATCTTGTACCAGTCTTCGGGTGTGAAGGCGCGGCCCTGTGCGGCGAGCGCGAGCGGCGCGGCCACGAGGAGCGCGAGCGCCACCGCGCCGCGGACGATGTGACTTCTCATAACTGGGGGCTCCGGAGGATCGTTCGTTGCATGAAGTTACGCGGCCGAGGGACATATTGCTGGCCGCCGGACCGCCTGTTCCGCGGCTTGTGTGCCGATGGCGCCAGCCCGCGATGGCTGCGAACCCCGCGACGGCGAAGCGATGGTCGAGCGCCGGGGCAACGCGCCCTCCCGTTGATGTCGCGAACCATAGCCCAATCGTCTTCCACCTCACATTACGATCACTTCCGGCAGGAGACATCGCTGGCAGGAGAGCAGTCGCGAGGTGAATATGCGCGACCCAATCAGCAGCGTCGTCACCCCTCTCCTTCTCGAACGATGGACGGTGTCGGGCTCGCGCCCGGATACCGGTTCGGGGCGCCGCGCGCCTCACGCCTGGACATAAACAGGTCAGCCGTCGCGGCAAGTTCCTCCAGGACGAGGAGCTTCTCGCTGAACGGCAGGCGCAGAAACGCCCTGTGCTGTTCGCGCCGGCTCCCGTCCCACGTAACGGCCGTCCAATCGGTATCAGGCATCGAGCCTATCTTCCGCCGCGCGCCGCAGTTCGTCAATGTCGGCGAGGTCCTGCGGACGGCCAGCGGTTCGCTTGAGCCGGATGAGCGTCGACAGCCGTACTATCCGGATTGGTACGCCGGGCGCGACTTCTTCCACAAGCGCGTGCCGGAACTCGTCGGCGAAGTCGAACGGCTCCGATGCGAACACGTCAACCCGCGTCTCGCGGTGGGCGTCGCTATGGAAACTGAGGACGGTCATGTTCTTTTCGGCTATGAGGCGCGCGCGCTGCGCCGCGTCCGAGAACACGTCAACCGTCACCGGTACGACAGGCGCATAGCCGAGCGCGGAAAGAGCCCGGAACGCACGCCGAATCGCTTCCGTGTCGAGCCGCACGACGAGATCCACGTCTTGCGTCAGGCGGCCATATCCGTGGGCGATGACAGCCAGCCCGCCGACGACGATGAACGGCACGCTGGCGTCGTTCAGGGCCCGCGCGATTGCCTCGATATCCGCGCGCTTCAACTAATCTAGCCGGTCGGTACGCACGCGGCGCGGCCCGGAACAGGTCGCCTCGACATGAAGCGCCGCGAGCCGGAACGCATCGTCACGGCCTCGCCCCCCTGAGCGGCTCGCCCTTGCGCACCTGCGGGAGCCCGTTCGCCATCCAGTCCGGCATGGGTGCGCCCATCAGGTAGTGGTCGAAGAACTGCTTCATCCGCACCTGGAAGTCTTTCTGGTTGTCCTTGATGGCCAGGTGGTGCGGCTCATTCGGGTACGACAGGAAGATCACCTGCTTTCCATTGCGGCGCGCAGCATTGAAGTACTGCAACCCTTCGATCCAGTCCACCGCCCCGTCGGCCGTGCCCTGAAGGATCATGAATGGCGTGTTGATCTTCGTGACGTTCATGATGGGTGACTGCTCTTCGTAGAGCTTCGTGCTGTTCCATGGGGTGACGTTCTCGCCCATGCGTACTTGCCCGACTTCCATGATGCCCTGCTGCACGGTTCCGGTCTGCTTGTACAGCTCATCGTAGAAACTGATGAGGTTCGTCGGTGGCGCGCCGGTAACGACGGCCGCGAACATATCGGTCTGCGTCAGTATGTAGCTCGACTGATAGCCGCCCCAGCTGTGCCCTTGCAGCCCGATGTGCTTCGGGTCGGCGTAGCCGAGCCGGATGACTTCCTTCACTCCGCTCGTCACGCAGTCCACGGCACTGGTTCCCGGCTTGCCGATCTCGTACACCACGTCGGGCTGGAACACGAGGTAGCCGTTGCTTGCGTACGTGCTCATCTGCGGACGGTCGTCGAAGGCGGGCATCGAGAACTGGTGGTGCGTAGTCGACATGATCTCGTAGAAGAACACGAGCATCGGGTACTTCCTGCCCTTCTCGTAGCCCGCGGGCAGCGTGAGCGTGCCCTGGAGGCGCTGGCCCTTCGAGTTCTTGTAGTCAATCAGGACCTTGCCGCCCCAGGCATACTCGGAGATGAACGGGTTGGCGTCGGTCACTCTCTTCGGCGATGAGAACTTCGTGTCGCTCACCCAGTAATCCGGGAACTCCTCGAACGTCTGTTCCGTGTAGATCACGCGGTCGGCGTCCTTCGCCTTGACCGTGCCGCCGATTGACTTGTCGAGATAGCGGAGTGGTTCTGGCGCGCCGCCCGGCGGCAGCGTCCAGAACCCTGACTTCTTCGTCCAGAGGCCAGTTGCGTTGAGCAACATGGGCTGCGACAGGTCTATTCCTTCGTCGTCGCCCTGGGGCGCCCCGCCGAAGCCCCCGCCACGCCCGCCACGGCCGCCAGCGCCGAGCCGGTTCACGCGGAACTCGATCTGCTCCTTGTCGCCAACCCCTCTCGTGAGGTTCACCGGAGGGCCGGCGGCCGGGTCGAGCTGAAGCTGCCAGATGTCGAAACGCCCGTAGAGGAGCACCGACTTGCCGTCCTTGCTCCATCCGGCGACGCCGTAGATCGGCTTCTCGTAGGCGTGGTCGTCGGTGGCGTCCACGAAACCCCCGGGCACGCCATTGTCAATTATTGCGTCCCGTGCGGTCTCGAGGTTGTACGCGTGGACGCGCTTGTCCTTGAGGTAGAGGAACCACTTCGAGTCGGGCGACGTTCCGTACGTGCGCGACAGTTTCTGCGCAATGGGAGACTTGTCGCCGCTTGCAATGTTCACGCGGTAGAAATCGGCCTTGCTCGCACCCCACTCGACCGAGCCGCGGTATGCCTTGTCGTCGCGGCCGATGCCCCACTTGCCGTCGGGAGTAGCGGTGACAGCGCGCATCGCGGAGTCGCCCGTCACGACGATGCGGCCCGACGCGAGGTCTATCGAGGCCGGGTAGGTGGACCGGCGGTCCTGCTGCAGTCGCACGATCTGCACCGACTGCGGCTCGGTGTCCTTCCAGTGCCAGATGTCAACGTTCGCCTTGTTGGAATCGGCAGCGGCGATTTCGTTCTCCTGCTCCTTGACGCCCACGAACAGGCGCGAGCCGGCCTTGCTCCAGCGCGGTACGAGGTACTCTGAAACGACAAACCCCCCGGGGAAGCCGGGCGACTTGGACGGGTCGTACTCGAACTGTCTCGCGCCGGCTGAGCCCGCGTTGGTCCACGCATACAGGACGTTATCGCGCTGCTTCACGTCGCCACGCTTGTTGCCTGCGAGGACGGCCAGGTTGGCGCCATCGTCGCTCCACGCCATCTGGTCGTACGTTGCGGCCTGCGTCGAGAGAGCGCGCGTCTCGCCGGTCGCGGGGTCGAGGAGGTAGATGCCGTTGCCGAGTTTTCCAGCGGCGTCAACGGTGTACGCGAGCCGCGTGCCTGCGTCGTTGAACGCGTACTCGTTCACGTTGCCGATGTTGCGCGTCGTGCCTGGATTCGGGCCGGCGAGATCACGCACGAAGAGATCGGTGCCGGCAAACGACGTGTCCGCGCCGGGCGCGCGGTTTGCCTTCACCGCGAGGTACTTCGAGTCCTTGCCGAACGCGAACGCAGACGGATTCGGGAACTCGGCCTTCATGCCGGTCGCCAGTTCGAGCAGCTCGAGGTGACGCGTGGCCGCGCCGCCACCCGCGCCGCCGCGACCCTGCTGTGCCCCGCCGCGTCCCTGGGGTGCGTTGCCCCGTCCGCTCTCGGGCGCCGCGCCGCGCCCGCCGCGGCCCGCCGCTGGCGTGGGCGGGTTGACGTAGTACGCAGCCCAGCGCGAGTCTTCCGAGAAGGTGACGCCACCCCCGCCACCGAAGCCGCCGCCACCGCGCCCGCCCGCTCCAGCGCCGCCGATGGCAATCACGTGTTCACTCGTACCGTCCAGGTCCTTGATGTGGAGCGTGGGGTCGCCTTCGTTGGGCGTGTAGGCAAAGCTCATCCACCTGCCGTCGTTCGAGATTGCCGTGGAAGTCACGCGGTTCCAGCGGCCATAGTCGCCGACGTTGAGGACCTTCTTCCCCTGCGCGTTCGCAGGCAGCGCGATGCGCGCCGCCTGCCCGCCCGCGCTCGTCGAAACGGGCTGCCGCTGCGCCGCGGCCGGAAGTGCAAGGAGCGCGACGACAGCCGGTACGCAGGATGCGCGCAGGAGTGCACGGAAGGGCGCGAAACGGAACATCATTGCCTCTCGTTTGCGTGGAGCTGAAGACAACGGGCCTCACGGGGAGATTACGCCGCGGACAGCCCGGTTGCCAGCGGCATGCCCCGCACAGCCCGACGTCGGCGCACGAGACCAGCGCATGCCTCCTGCGCTGCCATCCTGTGCTTCCGGCATGCCCTGAGGATCCCCCCCGTCCTCGAGTGTGGCCCCGATCCGCACGGCTGTCAGAATGCGAGTCCCCCTGGAGGAGAAATCAGGGACCCAGGCCAGGGTACTTTCAGGATCCCGACCGGCATCTTTGGGAGGTGGCCTGGAATCCGCAGATGCTTCCAACGGAGTGAGAGCGCGTGGGCGCACACGGGCTCGGTAGGTGTCGGTGAGGCTCGAGGTCCATTGGCTCCCAGGTGCACAGACAAATTGGAAGGCTACCATGTGGCTCAAGGCTCTCTCAATCTTGCTGATTGCGTTGGCTGCCGGTGTACTGGCAGTCATATACTACGGCGGCGTTCGTTGGGAGGCGCGAACGCGGGATCTGCGAGCACGGTTGGATGCTGCCCGCGTCCCCATGTCGCCGCGAGCCTTCGACTATGGTGAGGTCAAAAACTTGCCGGGGCCGGTTCAGCGCTACTTTCGCACTGCGATTCCCGACGGTCAGCCCATTGTCGCAGCGGTCTCCATGGGTCACATCGGCAGCTTCAACATGAGCGAAAGCGCCGAACAGTGGAAGCCGTTCAGTTCTACTCAGCGGGTGGTCACACGGCACCCCGGTTTTGTGTGGGATGGCCGGATCGTGATCCTGCCGGGCGTGATCGTGCGCGTACATGATGCATATGTCCACGGTGATGGCATCATGCACGCAACGCTGCTCGGGCTGGTGTCCGTGGCGGACTTGCACGGAACGGCGCAGATGGCGCAGGGCGAACTGATGCGATTCCTCGCCGAAGCGGCGTGGTACCCCACAGCCCTGCTGCCAAGCCAAGGCGTGCGCTGGGAGGCCGTGGATGACACGTCGGCCAAGGCCACGGTCAGCGACGGCGGAACCACTATAACGCTGAAGTTCATATTCAATGAAGCCGGGCTGATCGGCTCAGTGCGCGCAGATGCCCGCGGGCGGGCCGTTAGCGGTGCGATAGTCCCCACTCCGTGGGAGGGCCGTTGGTGGGACTATGAACTTCGGGACGGCATGCTCATACCAACTGCTGGCGAAGTCGCCTGGTTGTTGCCAGACGGCCCCAAACCCTATTGGCGCGGCAAACTCACTACACTCACTTACGAGTTCACCCGGTGACCGGGGGCGCACGATTCTTGGATGGTGTCCCGTCGGCCGTCCAGTGCTTGTTCATGAATCCCATGCCAGCAATATGACCCGAGTTTTCGTCAACATCGGCCTGACCCTGGACGGCTATATGGCGCCGGAGGGGATGTCCATGGAACACTGGGACGATCCAGCCTACAAAGACTGGGGCGCCAAATGGGGCGCGCTGATGGGCTGGATATTCGATCTCCAGTACTTTCGCGAGAATCTGAAGCTGGGCACGGGGGGCGATACCGGACCGGTGGACGACATGCTCCGGCGGACCACGGAGCGCACTGGCGCAAGCATCATGGGCAAGCGGATGTTCGAAGGCGGTGAGAGGGCGTGGCCGGACAATGCGCCGTTCCACACGGCAGTGTACGTGCTCACTCATCAGAAACGTGAGCCGTGGGTGCGGCCCGGAGGAACGACGTTCTACTTCGTTAACGATGGCATTGAGGGTGCACTGGAGCAGGCGCGGGCCGCCGCCGGCGAACTCGACGTCAGGATTTCCGGAGGGGCCAACGTGATTCAGCAATATCTGAACGCCGGCGTCGTTGACGAGATCGAAATCGCGCTGGCGCCAGTACTGTTCGGGGGCGGGCGACGTCTGTTCGAGAATACCACGGACGCGGTCCCCAGCTATAGAATAGAGCGCGCGCTGCACACGCCGCTCGCCACGCATCTTCGCTACGTCCGCGCGTAGTCAGGCCCACAGGTCATCATCGAACGGCCCGAATGCCAACCTTCGTTGCCCTTCTTCGTGGTGTGAACGTGGGCAAGGCCAGGCGCGTGCCCATGGCGGAGTTGCGCGCGATGCTCATTGGCCTGGGCTACACCGACGTGGCCACGCTGCTCAACAGCGGCAACGCCGTATTCAAGGCGCACGGCGGCGTTTCGGCCAAACATGCCGCGGACATCGCTGCCGCCCTCGTACACAGCCTTGAGTTCGAGGTGCCAGTGATTGTCAAGTCGCAGGCGGAGCTCGCAGCGATCGTGGCGGAGAATCCATTGGCCGTAGCTTCTCAGGGCCTTTCACGGCTGCTCGTGGCGTTCGTGCCGGATGCGAAAACCCTCTCCGGTCTGGAGGCCATCGAGGGGCTGGTGGTGGCGCCGGAGCGGTTCGCGCTGGGCAAGCGCGCAGCCTACTTGCATTGCCCAGCCGGGATACCAGGTAGCAAGGCTGGTGAGGCTCTCCTGGGCAAGGCGGGGCAGCGTGTCACCACCAGGAATTGGGCGACCGTGCTGAAGCTGCATGCGATGGCGCGCGGTGCGGCAGCCACATCGCGATGACCGCGCCGGATGTGCGATCGAACATGTGACTGCGAATCATCGCCGTTCCGTTCGGGCTGTTCTTCGTTCTTGGGTGGTGGGATCGCGTTTCTGAACAGGTTTGTGGCCTGAGATAAGTGGAGTAGCGGGCGAGGTCAAGCCGCTGCGGCGAGCGGCTGCATGACGACGCTTGCTGCCGACGAGCGCACGGGCTGTAGCGCTTGCGGGGCCACTGCTTCACTTTCTACGAAGGACTGCAGCGGCTTGGCAACCACACTTTATTGAAGGGCCCGCAGCAGGTGCTCGCGTTTGCCCGCAGTGACCGACACGACGCATTGCTCGAACTGGACCAGCCCATGAACTACGTCAAGTCCAAACAACGCGTTGCGGACCACGGGGAAGTCTTCACCCCACCGTGGCTGGTGGAGGCGATGCTCGACCTGGTAAAGGGCGAGAGCGAGCGTATAGACGCCCGCTTCCTGGAACCCGCCTGCGGGAGCGGGAACTTTCTTGTGCGCATCCTGCAACGCAAGCTCGCGGCGGTGGAAACCAAGGTTGGAAAGTCCGATTTCGAGAAGCGGCACTTTGCCCTGCTCGCAGTGATGTGCATCTACGGGATCGAGCTTCTGGCGGACAACATCGCCGAGTGCCGCGCCAACATGCAGGAGATCCTCGCCGGGGTAAGTCCCAAGGTTAGTTGAAAAACAGGTGGTGCCGCGGTACTAGAATGTGAATCCGGCCAAGGATCTCCATTCATTCCCGAGGACACCACCCATGCCAAGAGTACGACGGAAGCCGACAAA
>JADZCT010000038.1 GCA_020851455.1 Gemmatimonadaceae bacterium
GCCGGCCACCCCGCCATATTTACCGGATGCCAAGCCCCGAAGCCGGAATCCTCATGGGCTCGAAGAACGATTTCGAGACCCTCAAGCCGTGTTGCGATGTGCTCGATGAGTTCGGCATCGCATGGGAGGCGAAGGTCCTCTCGGCGCACCGCACGCCCGACGCCGCCCTCGAGTACGCGTCAACCGCCGAAGAGCGCGGCCTGCAGGTGATCATCTGCGCCGCCGGCGGCGCCGCCCACCTTGGCGGCTTCGTCGCCGCGAAGTGCATCCTCCCCGTCCTCGCCGTGCCGATCGCCGCTACGCCGCTGGGCGGCCTCGACGCCCTCCTCTCGATGGTCCAGATGCCGGGCGGGATTCCCGTCGGCACGCTCGCCATCGGGAAGTGGGGCGCAACCAATGCGGGCCTCCTCGCGATCCAGATCATCGCGACGAAGCGGCCCGAGTTGCGCGATCGCATGCGCGAGTGGCGGAGCAAGAAGGCCGCCGCGGTCCTTGCCCAGACACTGCCATGACACGAATCCGGCTTCCCATCGCCGCCGCCCTTGCCGCAGCAGCCGGCATCGCCCTCGCCGCGCCCGCGCGCGCCCAACGCATCGCCGTTCGCCTCGACCCCGCGGCGGCGTCCGCGCCCATCACCGGACGCGTATTCGTCTTCCTCTCGAAAGCCGCCGACCGCGAGCCGCGTCTGCAAGGCGGCTCGTACGGCGGCAGCGTTCCGTTCTTTGGCCTCGACGTGAGCGATCTGCGCCCGGGCACCGCCGCGACGATTGATGCTTCCGTCCTCGGCTACCCCTACAAGAAGCTCTCCGAGGTTCCAGCCGGCGACTACTACGCGCAGGCGCTGCTCAACGTCTACACGCAGTTCCATCGGGCCGACGGCCACGTCATCTGGGTACACAACGATCAGTGGGAAGGCCAGCGCTTCAACACGTCGCCCGGAAACCTCGTGAGCGAGGTCGTGAAGGTCCACCTCGATCCGAAGTCCTCCACGCCCATCACTCTCGCCCTCATCCGCAAGCTCCCGCCGGTCACCGTTCCCGAGGACACCAGGTGGGTGAAGCGCATCAGGATCAAGAGCGAGATGCTCTCGCGCTTCTGGGGGGCGCCCATCTACCTCGGCGCCACCGTGCTGCTGCCCAAGGGGTTCGACGAGGAACCCGGGCGCACGTACCCCGCAGTGTACATCCAGGGGCATTTCGGGCTCGGAGCGCCGTTCGGGTTCGTTGACCCCACGGCGGCGGGTACAACGGGACGGGGCGGTCGCGGCGGTCGCGGCGGCGGCGTTCGCATGCAGCTCGGCGCGCCCGTGCCGTACGACGACGTCCCCACTTCGGCGCGCGAGTCGGGCCCGGAGTTCGCGAAGGCGTGGATGGCCGACGACTTCCCACGCTTCGTCGCGATCACGTGGCAGCATCCCACGCCGTACTACGACGATTCGTACGCCGTGAACTCGGTGAACAACGGGCCGTACCAGGACGCGCTGCTCACCGAACTGGTACCGCTGCTCGAGAAGGAGTTCCGGCTCATCCCCGAGGGCAACGCGCGCTTCCTCACCGGCGGCTCGACCGGCGGATGGGAATGCGCGGCGCTCCAGTTGCAGCGACCCAGGTTCTTCGGCGGCGCCTGGTGCCTCTACCCTGATCCCGTGGACTTCCGGCGCAACCAGCTCGTGGACAACTACGCCGACACGAACGCCTTCATCCCGAACGTGAGCGAGCCGCCCATCCCCGAGCGCTACATGATGCGCACGCCCGACGGCCAGCCGCAGGTGACGCAGCGCCAGATGAGCCAGCTCGAGGCAGTGCTCGGCACCAGGGCGCGCAGCGGCCAGCAGTTCGACGCATGGGACGCCGCATACGGCCCGATCGGCGCCGACGGTTACCCGCGCCGCCTCTGGGACCGCCTCACCGGGCACATTGACAAGGAGGTCGCCGCCTGGTGGCGCGACAAGGGGTACGACCTCACGGTGCTGATGGCCAGGGAGTGGCAGCAGAACGGCCGCGACCTCGCCGGCAAGATGCACATGTACGTGGGCGACATGGACAACCACTACCTGAACCTTGCGGTCTACCTCATGGAGCAGGAAGCCGCGCGGCTCGATGGCCCGAAGGCGAACTTCACCTTCGAGTACGGGCGGCCGATGAAGCCGCACGGGTGGCAGCCGTTCACGAACGCGGAACTCGTCCGTATGATGGACAGCTTCCGCAAGGCGCGCGCCACCACGCCATAGGGTGCGGGCCGGCGCTTGCCGGCCCGCGTTCGTCACTTTGGCCGGTACTTCGCGAGCACTTCGCGCACCTTCGCGACGTCTATCGCCTGCACCGTGCGCCCGTTCCCCGTCACGGTGGTGGCCTTCAGGATCGAGTTGTAGACGGCTTCTTCCGTCGCCTCGATCGCGGCCTCGAACAGCGCCGACGCCTGCTCGTTCGACAGTTCCGTCGTCGTGAACCGCTGCGCATCCCAGGCGCGCCTCACTTCCTCCGCCGTCGAGAACGCGATCACGAAGTCGCCGGATCCGTTCGACGCGCTCGAACCGGTGCGGCCGATCCCGAGCATGGCCCGGGCCGCCACGCGCTCGAGGTTCCGGTCGGAAAGCGGCGCGTCGGTCGCTACCACGATCATGACGCTGCCGTCGCCGCGCTCCGACGTCTCATTCTTGTACGCGTACTGCCCGAGCTCCTTCCCCACCGGCGCACCGCCAATCTGCAGCGCGCCGCCGTAGTTGCTCTGCACGAGCACGCCAAGCGTGTATCCGCCGAGCGAAGCCGGGAGTCGCCGCGACGAGGTGCCAATGCCGCCCTTCCAGCCAAACGCCACGGTGCCGCGCCCGGCCCCGACGCTCCCCTCCTCCACGGGTCCATCCGACGCGCCTTCGAGCGCGCGCCGCACGTCGTCGGCCGTCACGGGCCGCGACCTGATGTCGTTCAGCGTTCCGTCGTTCGTTTCGCCCACCACCGGGTTGAGCGACCTCACGCGCTCCATCCCGGGCTGCGCGAGCATCCAGTCCGCCATTGCGTCGGCGGCCTTCCACACACAGAGCGTGCACGTGAGGAGGATCGGCGTCTCGATCTCGCCAAGCTCCTTCACCTGGGTTGCGCCCACCAGCTTGCCGAACGCGTTGCCCACGTAGATCGCCGCCGGCACGCGCGAGAGGTACGTGTTGCCCGGGTGGGGAAGGATGGCCGTCACGCCGGTCCGGATCCGGTCGCCACGGTCAATCGTCACCTGGCCCACGCGCACGCCGGCGACGTCGGTGATCGCGTTGTTCGGCCCTGGCGCAAACACCCCCGGCGCCACGCCAAGGTCGCGCGCGCGCGGACGCTCCCCGGAGCCCGCCTGCGCTTGGGCGAGCGCCGCGGCGCACGCGAGGAGCCCGACTGCACCCGAGTGCCGTGGCCCTCGCCACCCGGGCAGGCCAATCGCAGGCATCCGCAGTCGCGGCCATGAGGCATCCATGCGCTGTATCTTATGGCTGTGCCGCTAACGCCGCTCATCGGACATGCCGCCCTCCGCGCGCGCCTCGACGAACAGGTGCGCCGCGGTACGCTCGCGTCGAGCATCCTCTTCACTGGGCCGCCAGGCATCGGCAAGCAACGCCTCGCACTGTGGCTCGGCCAGCGGCTGCTCTGCGCGGAGCCGTCGTCACCCTGCGGCGAGTGCGCCCACTGCAGGTACGCCATCAACGCGCAGCACCCCGACCTCACCTGGGTCTTCCCCCGCCCGAACCTCGGCGACTCCAGGGCAGCGCCCGATGACGTCGCCGCCGATCTCGCCGAAGAGGCTGCAAACCGCGTCGCCGCTGGCGGCATCTACTCCCGGCCGGACGGGTCCGCGGGGATCTACATGTACGTCACGCGAATGCTCGTGGCCCGCGCGTCCCTCTCCCCGGCGCTGGCTCGTCGGAAGGTGTTCGTGATTGGCGAGGCGGACCGGATGATCTCCCAGGCCGCGAGCGACCAGGCGGCCAACGCATTCCTCAAGCTCCTCGAGGAGCCGCCGGCCGATACTACGCTCATCCTCACGTCGAGCGAGCCGGGCGCGTTGCTGCCCACCATCCGCTCGCGCGTGATCGAGATGCGCGTCCGTCCGCTGTCCGACGGCGAAGTGCGCGAGTTCCTCGCGCTCCCCGGAGCGGCGGCCATTGCCGGGGGCGCGCCGCTCGACGAGCTGGTCGCCCGCAGCCGCGGCGCGCCCGGCGCGCTGGCTGACGCAAAGCCGCTCCAGGAAGCCGAGCAGCGCGCCAGGGCAATGCTCGATGCCGCGGTTCGCGACAAAGACCGCATTTACCGCACCGCGTACGCGCAGGGCGCGAGCGGCGCGCGCGGGGCATTCTCCGACGCGCTCGATGCGCTCACCGGGCTGGTGCACGCCCGCGCGCGAGCGGCTGCAACTGCTGGCGACGACACCGCAGCCGCCGCGGGCG
The DNA here is from genome assembly GCA_020851455.1 of Gemmatimonadaceae bacterium. GTDB lineage: Bacteria > Gemmatimonadota > Gemmatimonadetes > Gemmatimonadales > Gemmatimonadaceae > Fen-1231. Next base: position 4,424 of record JADZCT010000038.1, read on the forward strand.
CACGGACGATTGTCTTCATCGAGGAAGCAAAGCGCGATGCGGAGCGGAACCTCGCTCCACAGCTCGTCACCTTTCGCCTCCTCGAGCAGATCGCGCAGGAGTACCGATGACGCAGCGCCGCGGCACGGCTGCCCGCCTCGCCCACGTCGGCAGGCACGGTTCGGCGAAGATGGTGGACGTCGGCGCCAAGCCGGCGACGGAACGTCGCGCCCGCGCCGCGGGCGAGATTCGTATGTCGCCCGCGGCGTGGCGCGCCATCCGCGCCAACAGCATCAGGAAGGGCGACGTCCTCGCCGTCGCGAAGGTGGCCGGAATCCAGGCCGCCAAGCGCACCGCCGAGCTCATCCCGCTCTGCCACCCGCTCGCGCTCACCAGCGTTGACGTCTCGCTGCGCCTCGTGGCGCGGCCCGCGTCGGTGCGGGTCGAGGCCGAGGTGGCCACCACGGCGCCAACAGGCGTGGAAATGGAGGCGCTCACCGCGGTGACGGTGGCCCTGCTCACCGTGTACGACATGGCCAAGAGCGCCGACCGCGGAATGCGGATCGGGTCGGTGCGGCTGCTCGAGAAATCGGGCGGGCGCTCCGGGCGCTACCGCGCCCGCAGCGCCTAGCGAACCGGTGGCTTGGCTGTCGCCGCCGGCTTCGTGGCCGGCCGTGCAGGCGTAGTGCTCCGCGCACGGCGCGGATAACGCTCGATCGCAGGATTCGGGACGTCGCGGGCAGCGGAGACCACGGCTTTGCTCGGCACGAGAATCACCTGCCCTGCTGCTAGGTTCCCGCTCTTGAGCCGCACCGCCTTCGGGTTGTACCACCCGAGCTGCTTACTCGTCATCCCGTGCTTCCTGGCGATGGACGCCATGGACTCGCCCGTCTTCGACTTCACCCGCGTCACCGCCACGAGGTCAGTCGAGTCGAGCGCCGCCAGCCGCTCAGCGAACCCGTCCGTGGCTCCCACAGACACCCGCACCCACATCGAGCCGCCCTCGGGCACCATCCCGCGAAGCAGGTGCGGATTCAGGTCGCGCACCGAATCCACCGCCATCAGCGCACCCGCCGCAACGGCCGCCATGGGCGTGCCGCCACCGACGAGCACGCTGTCGAACGCGAACGCCGGAAGCGAGTCCACCACCAGTCCGTAGCGATCGGGCTGCTTCGCCACGAGTGCGGCGGCAATGATCTTCGGGATGTAGTCGCGCGTTTCCGCCCTCAGAAACCGCGTGTCGGACAGGGCGAAGAACCTGTCCTCACCCTCGATCCCCTCCAGTCGCTTCGCGTACTGCGCCAGCCCGCGGCTCACGCGCCCCGGCCCGCCGTTGTACGCTGCCGCGGCCAGGAATGTCGAGCCGTACGCGTCGTTGAGCGAGCCGAGGAAGCGCACCGCGCCCTCCGTTGCACGCACCGGGTCACGCCGCTCGTCCACCCACCAGTCCACGCGGAGCCCCACGTCCCGGGCGGTCTTGGCCATGAACTGCCACATCCCGACCGCCGCCGCCCGCGAGTAGGCATGTGGATCGTAGTAACTCTCTACCAGCGCCAGATAGGTTAGGTCGAGCGGCAGGCCCGCACCGCGCAGCCGTGCCTCGATCAGGGACGAGAACGCGGCCTGCCGACCGAGCGCCTTCTGGAAGGGCTCCTTGAGCCGGCCGGTGAAGATGTCCACGAAATACGAGACACGCTTGCGCTCCGCGTTTGCCTCTACTTCCAGATCCCAGGTCGGCGCGGGAGCCACGGCACGTCCTTCGGCCGCCGCGGCGGCAACACCCTCAGGCGCTGCAAAGACGACGTCTGGCCCAGCCGCGGAACTGGCCAGGCGGATGCCGCCCCCTGGCTCGATGCCGGCGCCGCCAGCGACCATGGAATCGGCCACCAGCACTGAATCCGCCACCAGCACCGAATCCCGGATCACGGTCGGAGCGCCCGCCGCACCCCCGCGTGGCGCGAAGGGACGCACCGTGTCTGGCGGCGACGCCGTCCGTGCGACCTGCCCGGCGTAGCCTGGCACGCGCGCCGGGAACGACGCCGGTCGCGCGGCAATCCCGGCAACGGTCGCGGGGGGAAACGCCGAGCCGTATCGCGCCTGAGCCGGGTAGGCGCACGCGGCCGCCAGCATCCATAGCGACGCCGTCGCCGCGACGGCACTCGGCTGGCAACCCCGGAATTGCATCCCGTATATTCGGCTCATGCGGCCATTCCTGCCAGTCCTCCTGGCCGTCGCGGGCTGCACGGCCACCCCTGCCCTCACCCCGTCGCCAGAGCCCCGCGAGGCCCCCTCCGGCCTCGCGGCCGCGCCGTCGCTGGGCGAATCACGGCGCGCGGCCCGCATCGGCGCCCTCCGCGGTGTAATCAGCGCCATTATTGCCACCCAGCCCGGAGCCGAGGTTGGCGTATGGTACCACGACCTTGGCCGCGGCGATACGCTCGGATTCGCCGCAGACTCATCGTTCCATGCCGCGAGCACCATGAAGGTCCCTGTGATGATCGAGCTGTTCCGGAGGGCCGACGCAGGCGCCATCCGGCTCGACCACGCCACGCTCCTCGTCAACCGGTTCCGCTCCATCGTTGACGGCTCCTCGTACTCGCTGTCGCCGTCCGACGACTCCGACACCCTGCTCTACGCGAAGGTCGGCACGATGGTGACCTGGCGCGAGCTGAACGAGCGGATGATCACGCGGTCGAGCAACCTCGCGACGAACTACATCATTGACACGTTGGGCGCCGGGGCGGTGACCGCCACCGCGCACGCGCTCGGCGCCACGGGCATGCAGGTGCTCCGCGGCGTGGAAGACCAGAAGGCGTTCGACCGCGGCCTCAACAACACCGCCACGCCGCGCGCGCTTGGCGTGCTGCTCGAGACGATCGAGATGGGCCGGGCCGCCTCGCCCGCCGCGTGCGACACGATGCGCTCAGTGCTCCTGCGAGACGAGTTCAGGACCGAGATTCCCGCTGGCCTCCCGCCCGGAACCCCGGTCGCGCACAAGACGGGATCCATCACGGGCACGCTTCACGACGCCGCGATAGTGTACCCGCCCGGCCGCGCACCCTACGTGCTCGTAGTGCTAACGAGGAAGATCGCCGACCCGGCGGCCGCGAGGCGGCTGATTGCCTCGATCTCGCGAGCAGTGTGGGAGCGGGAATAGGGCCTCATCCTCGCCGCGGCCCGGTCGCCTCGCGGTAATCGGCAATCAACCGGTCGAACACCGCGTCCCACGTGCGGCCGGCTGCCTCCTCGAGCGCGGCCGACGCAATCGCCCGGCGCAGCGGCGCATCCACGACCAGCGATTCCACGCGCGCCGCGAGCGACGCGGCATCCCCGGCACGGAACTGTGCCGCACGGGGCGGCGCCGCCAGCTCGGTAGTGGCGCCAACGTCGGGGGCAACGACGGCGAGCCCGCTGGCCATCGCCTCGAGCACCACGTTCCCGAACGTCTCGGTGACCGACGGAAACACGAACACGTCGGCCGAAGCGTAGAACTCCGAGAGCGCCCGCCCGGTGAGCCGGCCGGCGAACACGGTGCCATCCGGCGCGGCCGCGCGGCAGTCAGCCTCCGCGGGGCCGTCCCCGGCGAGCGCAAATACCACGCGCCCCGCGTTGCGCGCCAGCACCTCCCGCATCCCCTGGATCGCGACGTGAATCCCCTTCTCCGGCGCGATGCGCCCCACGTACGCCACCACCACCGTGTCGTCCGCGGCGCCCAGCCGCGCCCGCAGATCGCGCGACCTGAACGACGGGTTGAACCGCTCGTGCTCCACCCCCCGCGACCATACCCGCACGTTCCTGAACCCATGCTCGGCCAGCTCGGCGGCCACCACCCCGCTCGGCGCCCACGTGAGGGAGCCCGCGTTGTGGAACCAGCGCAGGAACGGCCACGCAATCGCGTTCAGCCAGCCGAGCCCGTAGTACTCGATGTACCGCTCGAAGTGCGTGTGGTAGCTCGTGACGAACGGCACGCGCGCCTGGCGAGCGGCAACGAGGCCCGCGAGCCCCACGCCGAACTCCGTCGCGGAATGCACCAGCGTCGGCCGCCACTCCTCGATCAGTTCCAGCGCCCGGCGGGCGTGCGGCGCCGCGATCCGGTTGTCCGGGTACGCCCAGAACGGCACGCTGGGCCACCGCTCCACGCGCGAATCCGGCGTGGCCGCCGTGTCGGTCGTCGTGACGATCCGCACCTCGCCGCCACGCTTCTCGATGGCGTGCGCAAGCCGGTCGAGGGTCCTCGAGACTCCGTTCACCTGCGGAAGCCATGTGTCGGTGAAGAGGGCCAGCCGGAGGCCTTCGGCGGAGACCCCCTCGCGCGGATTCACCGTGCCGGCGCCCGCTGCCGCAGGGTGCGGACTACCAGAGCGCCCGAACGGCCACGCCCGTCGCGATGGCGATGAGCTGGCCCACCAGGACGTCCCCCGGGTAATGCACGCCGAGCCGCACGCGCGAGAATCCCACCAGCGCCGCAAACACCAGCATTGGGATGGCGAGCGAGTGGAAGGTGGCCGCGTGGATGAACGCCACGCTCATCACCGCCGCCGCGTGCCCCGACGGGAACGAGAACCGGTCGGGGACGATCGCCAGCGCGCGTCCTTCCGCCGCGAGGTGCGGCCGCGTCCGCACGACGTTCCGCTTGATCACCTGCACGATGAGGTGCGAGATCGTCAGCGACCACGCTGCCTGCACGGCGGCAACCTTGAGCTGACCTTCAGCGAGCACGAGCGGCACCAGCGCGAACGCAATACTGGCGATCACGCCGCCGGCGTTCGTCAGCGCGGTCCAGAAGAACCGCTTGCCGGCCGATGCCGACCCGGTCAGCACCCACCTCAGGTACAGAGCCCTGTCGCCGTGTTCCAGTTTGTGGATCAACACGCTCCGCATATCCGTGTTAATCTAGGCGAGTCCGGCCCCCGCGGGGAGCCGCGACTTGCGACGCCAGTGCCGCGGGCGCACCGTTCAGCTACCCCGAACAACCGAGGAGTGCATGTCGGATCCCGCCATGATGCCACCGCCACCGCCCAGGCCCGACGGCCCCGGCATCATCGAGGACCTCGTTGACATCTTCGCGTCGCCCGCCAGGGTCTTCGCGCGACGCGCAGCCTCGGGCGGCGGCGTTGCCTTCCTCGTCGTCGCCCTGATCCTCGCGGCGCTCTCCTACGCAGGCAAGAACGTGTCGGAACCCATCATGGAGGCGCAGGCCACCAAGGCGATCGCCGCTGCGCAGAAGGCCAACCCCGCGATCACCAGCGAGCAACTCCAGTCCGGCCTCGCGTTCCAGCGCAAGCTCCTCCCAATCCTCCTGGTGACGGGCGCCCCGATCGCGATTTTCGGCCTTGGCCTGCTGGTATGGATCGTCGGCAAGGTCTTCGGCGCGGCGGTGACCTTCGGGTCGAGCATGATGATCGCGTCGTTCGCGTACATCCCCCGAATAGTCGGGTCCATAGCCGTACTGGTCCAGGGGCTCCTCACGAGCGACGTCGGAACCCTCACCAACCCGTCGCAGCTCAGTCTCGGACCAGCACGTTTCTTCGACCCGAACACCACGGGCGCCACGACCCTCGCGCTGCTGCTACGGGTTGACCTGATGACGCTCTGGGTCACCGGGCTGATCGCGATTGGGTACATCGCCGCGGGGAAGCTGCCCAAGGGCAGGGGCGTCGCGGCCGCGCTCACGATCTGGGTGCTCGGCGCGCTCTTACCGCTCTGGGGGGCGCTGCGGAGCGGTTGACGGGCGGAGCGCCCGGCTGCGCAGGGAAGGCCGGTGCGGACGTTGCGCGAGGTTGCGGGCGATGACCCGGGTGGGGATCGAACCCACGACCTACGGCTTAAAAGGCCGCTGCTCTACCGACTGAGCTACCGGGTCTGGCGTCCCTGCAAGTTAGCCCATTCGGGTGGCACCGTGCGCGACTCACGCCCGTGCGCGTCCTGACACGCGGCGCGATCGTGGGATAGCTTCCTCACCTCTGCCATGCACGTTCCCAAGCTCGTCTTCGACGCCTTCTACCCAGTCGCCGGGCTCGCACTCGGCGCGCTGCTCGGCTTCATCGTCCGGGTAGCCATCCTGCCGCACCTGGCCCGGCTCGCGACGCGCACGGCAACCACCGTGGACGACGCCCTGTTCGATTCGGTACGGCGCCCGATCGTCTTCTGGGGCGCCTTCCTGGGGCTCTACATGGGAATCTCCCTCGCGTCGTACGAGCCGAGGGTGGTCGAGGCGATCCACAAGCCGCTGCTCGCCCTGGTGATCATGTCGGTGAGCTGGTCGGCAAGCAGCGTGGCGGCGGCGGCGGTCCAGCTCCCGCGCGCTGGCGGCCGCTCGCTGCCGGCGGTGCGAATCCTCTCGACCGCCGCACGCGTCGCGGTGCTCGTGGTGGGCGCGCTCGTAGCGCTCGAGACCCTCGGCGTCTCGGTGGCGCCGATGCTCACCGCCCTCGGCGTGGGCGGACTTGCCGTGGGACTCGCGCTGCAGGACACCCTCGCGAACCTCTTCGCCGGCTTCCACATACTCGCGTCACGACAGATCCGGCCCGGCGACTTCATCCAGCTCTCGTCGGGCGAGCAGGGCGTCGTCGAAGACATCACATGGCGCAACACCACGCTGCGTCAGCCGTCGAACAACATCGTCATCGTCCCCAACTCGAAGCTCTCGACGCAGATCGCGGTGAACTACTCGCTGCCCGCGCCAGAACTGTCGGTGGCCGTGACGGTGAGCGTGGACTACGGCGAGGACCTGCCCACGGTGGAGCGCGTCACGGGCGAGGTGGCGCGCAGCGTTCAGATGGACGCTCCCGGCGCCGTGCGCACCCACGTACCGCCGGTTCGATTCGACACCTTCGGCGAATCCGGCATCCGGCTCTCCGTGTACCTCCGCGCCGAGGCCTACACGGCGAACGACCTGATCAGGCACGAGTTCATGAAGCGGCTCCACGCGCGCTACAGGGAGGAAGGCATCACGATCCCGCCGCCGCGGCGGGAGGTCTGGCTGCGCAGCGCAGCCGACGGGCACGCGAAGCCCTAGCGCGCCCGTGTCGGCGCTTCCCACCGGGTTCCGCAGGGCCGATATTGACTCACCTGCCCCGGATATGGCGTGACTCCCGTTACCGTAACCTGCTCCGGCTGTGGCGCGCCGGTTCCCGCCGGCGACCGCTTCTGCGGATCGTGCGGCAACCCGATCACGGGCAGCGCCATCCTTAGCTCCGAGTCCGCGGCGGCCGCGTACGACCCCTGGATAGAGCTCCTCCAGAAGCTGCGCCAGGCGACGATCGGCGAGTACGAGATCAAGGGCGAACTCGGCCGCGGCGGCATGGCGGCCGTGTTCCTCGCTCACGACCTGCATCTGAACCGGAAGGTCGCAATCAAGGTCATGCTCCCGGGGCTCGTGTACGGCGAGCGGATGTGGGAGCGGTTCCTCGCCGAGGCCCGAACCGCCGCGCGGCTCGACCACCCGAACGTCATCTATATCCACTCCGTCCGCGACAAGGACCGGTTCCTCTACTTCGTGATGAAGTACGTGGACGGCCGCCCGCTGGACGACATCCTCGCGCGCTCCGGCCCGCTCGCGCTCCCCGTCGCGCAGGTGATGCTCGTCGAGGTGGCGCGCGCTCTCGACTACGCGCACCGCGAGGGCGTGGTGCACCGCGACATCAAGCCCGCGAACATCATGATTGACCACCGCGGCAACGCGATCGTCATGGACTTCGGGATCGCCCGGGCGCACGACTCGGCCCACTTCACGCAGACCGGAGCGACGATCGGCACGCCGGCCTACATGAGTCCCGAGCAGTGCCACGGCCGCGAGACCACCGCCGCCAGCGACCAGTACTCGCTCGGGATCGTCGCGTACGAAATGCTCGCCGGGAAGCCGCCGTTCACCGGCACGCCCATCGAACTGCAGCTCGCCCACATCCAGGAATCCCCGCGTCCGCTGCGCGAGCTGCGGCGTGAACTGCCGGAGCGGCTCGCGGCGGCGGTGATGCGCATGATGGAGAAGGATCCCGCGCGCCGCTTCGGGTCGCTCGCGGAGGTGGTTCGCGAGTTCGCCGAAGGCTGCGACGTGACCGACCCGGCCATCCGCGAGCAGATCGCGACCCTCGCCCGCTCCGGACCACCGCGCAGGCAGTCGTTCCCGCCAACGCCGGTGAGCCCCGCGCCAGGCAGTCTCGCAGCAATTGCAGGCGCCGACGACGCGGTCCGCTCAGCCGAGACGTCGTCCGTAAGCGCCCTCGCGCCCGACGACGCCCGCTCCCGTCCAACCGCGGCCATTGATTCCGGCTCGTTCGGCGCGGTCACCGCCGACGCCCCACTGCGCGACGGCCACGCGGGAACCACCGCGCCCGCGCCACGGCGCAAGCGCGGGCCGGCCCTGGCCGCGGCGGCAGTCGTGACCCTCACTGCCGCCGTGATCGTCGCCGTGGCGCTCACGCGCGGTGGCAAGGCCGCATCGGGGCCAGCGAAGCCGGATACGGCCAGCGCCGAGCTACCCGCCGCGGACGCTGCTTCCGCGGCCGCCGCGGCCCTGGGCGACTCCGTCGCAGTCGGACACGGGCCCGACGCCAGCACGCCCGTGCGCGGCAGGCGGCCGCGTACCGTCGCCGCCGACGCCGTCGCCCTCCTCACGCCCTCGCTCGCGGGCGGGCTCACCGTGGGCGACACCGTCCGCGCCCACCTCGATGCCGTGGACGACGAAGGCGCCGCCGTCACATCCCCCGACATCGTCTGGTCCACGTCCGACCCGCACGTCGTGAAGTTCGCCGGGCCCGGACGGCTCGTGGGCGTGAAGGAGGGCCGCGCGACGATTACCGTGCGCGCGGCACGGGTCGAGGGTTCGATTCAGGTGACCGTCCGCCCCGCGCGCCGGTAGAGCGCGCCCGCAGCGCGACGCCCTCCTCCCTACTTGCCGGCCTTCCAGCTCTGCACGACCCGCGCGCTGTCAATCGAGTCGAGCCGCGGGAACGACTTCTGGAGGTACTTGTTCCCGGCGCCAGCCATCATCCCCTGGTCCGGCCCCTTCCCGTTGGGCGCGCCCTCGCCGTAGCCGCTGTAGAGCGAGTCCACCGACCCCATGCCGTTCAGCACCTCGCCAATGGGGGTGAAGCCGAGCTGGTCGAGGTTCGCGTTGGTCGCGGTGTTGATGAAAAGCTGCACGGTGCGCGTGTTCCGACCGCGTGACGCGAATGTGACGGCCCCGCGCACGTTCGGATGCAGCACCGGCTCGTCGGGCATCGGGAAGGCGTCCCAGGCGCGCGTAATGGCCGGCTCGCCATTGAACCCGAACTGCGCCATGAACCCGGGGATCACCCGATAGAAGCGCACCCCGTCGTAGTAGCGCGCGCGCACGGCGTGGAACGCCCGGTCGGCGCCCCTGGGAGCCCACGCGCGCCGAACCCGCGCGGTAACGGGCCCTCTGGTAGTGAAAAACGTGACGTCGAAGCTGTCGGGGCCGGCAACCGCGAGCCCCTTGGCCGTCGGCATCGCGAGCGACGTTGCCTGCCGCGCCACGAGCGTGGCGGCGCCCACGAAGACGATCCCAGCGAGGAGGCCCAGCGTCAGTTTCTTCATGGCGGGATAGGTTGGAATCCTGAGATTCTACTCCGGCGCCCGCCGATGCTCAATAGCGCCGGAACAGGGGCGCCGGATCGCGGGTAAGGGAACCCTATATATTTCTGGGTTGCGGCCATCGCGGGAACGGCGGCCCACGGCACTCACGAGCAAGGCATCAGGGGATCAAACGAATGCAACGAACGACGTTCCGGGCGATCGCAGCGGGCGCCGCCCTCGCCGGCGCAATGGCCTGCGGCGACAGCGCCAATAAGCCCGCGGCCGAATCCGCCTCCGCGGCGGCGCCGGGCAAGGACTTCCGCGCCGACCAGATGCGCTACGCCGACTCGGTGCTCGCCACGGTCAAGGGACCGGGCGAAGTGGCGAAGAAGCTCGGCAAGCGCTACGACGTGGGATCGCCCACCCTGCGCGACACCATCGCCGCCCTGGCTGCGAATGCAAAGTGCTTCGACCGCGGGCGCCAGACGGATCCCTATCTGGCCGGCACGGCAACGATCTGGGTGAACATGAGCGCCATTGGCTCCGACCTCATCCAGGTGCAGGAGCCAGACTCCAAGTGGACGTCGGAAGCCGGCAACTTCGTGGTCGCGTGCCTGAACAACGCCGCCAAGGACTGGAAGTTCGACCCGTCGTTCGGCAAGCCGGGCGCGTACATCGTGCAGATCGAGTTCAAGCTGGATCCGAACGCGGCGCCCCCGGCACAGAAGGCGACGGGCAACAAGAAGCAGTCGCCGGCGGGGACCGCCGGCGACTAAGGCTTCGCGCCCCGCCCGGCGGCCGGCTTCGCTGCGCCACCGTCAGGGTGCAGCCGGTCGCTCAGTAGCAGCCAGTCCTCGCCCGCGGGCCGAACCTTCCATGTGGCGCCGTAGCGGCCCCGCTGCACGACCTTCGGCGCGGCGCCTTCGCGCTTCGACGTGATCACGTAGGTGCCAGAGTCGCCAACCGTCGAGTCCTTCAGGATGACGGTGACGAGCGGCGTCCGGACGAAATCCGCCATGCCGGTGCGGCGCGCCAGTGCAATGAGTTCGGCCGCCACGCCAGCCACGCCGCGGTACGAAGAATCCGGCGTCTGCAGCACGGCATCGGGCGCGTAGACGGTGCCCAGCATTCGCTGGTCGCCGCCCATGGAAGCAGCCGCGGCAACCGCGTACGCGCCGCCCGTGGCGCGCCGGGCGGCGTCAATCGCCTGGTGCGTGGCATCGGTGGTGTCCAGCGGCTGCGCCGGAGGAGCCGGCGGGGGCGCCAGCGCGATAACCGCTGGCTTGCCCGCATCCTTCGCGGAATCCGCGGGCGAACACGCGGCAGTGATCGCCGACGCGGCGAGGGTCGCCCGCATGATGGACAAAGCGGCGCGCGAGCGCGGGTGGGATCGTGCACGCCGCAAGGCGGTCGGGAAGCAGGGTCTCTTGCGCGTCATCGCTCAAATATAGCCGTGCTGTGCGTGTGCTGGCCGCGTCCCGCAAGTGCACGAAGGGGCCCGGTCTTTCGACCGGACCCCCTCGCTTCGCTCTGGTCCGCCAGCTCGATGCGCTGAGCTTACGGAGTGACCGTCACCGTGGTGAAGGCAATCGGCGAGGCCAGTGCGGCGCCACGCGTGGTAACCGCAGTGCGCGTCTGGTTGGTGATGCCAACCGCCATCACCTTGTAGACCGCGTTCGCCGGCGCCGACACCAGGTTCGGCGTCCACGTAAGCGTGAAGTACCAGTTGCGGCCGTTCGGAATAGCGCCGAGCAGGTCCGTCGTGCTCGTCGCGTTCGTCAGCGTGCCGATCAGGCGCCAACCCTCGTTGCCGAGGCCGGCAGTGGGGTTATAGGCGTAGAACTGCACCGCCGAGTACGGGTTGTCGAACACCGCGGTTACGCCTTCCGCGACGGCCGTAAGTGTCACGCTCGTCGGGACACCACCCGCCGCCGTGCGCGAGATGGTGAAGTTCGCAGGCAACTGGGCGCCGCCTGTCGTCGGCGGGCTGGTGAGTGCCGGCGTGTTGCAGTTACCGGTCGTGCTCACCGCGCAGATCACCCAGTTCACCGGGCCACCGCCCGCCACACCGGAGTTTGCAATCTGCGTCAGGGCCGGGCTAACCGCGCCGAGCGGGATGCCGACCGTCGCCTGCATGCCGGCGGCGAGCGGGGTGACGCCGATATTGACGCCCTGGTTGAACGCGAAGCCGCTCGCGGTCATCAGGTTGTTGCCGACGTTGTACACGAACGGACCGTTGCCCGCCGGGTTGGCGGCGGTGGTCTGCAGGTTCGTGAACACGCTCGAAACCGGGTACGAAATGTTGGTGTTGGTCACGAGCGACGACGGCCAGGTCGTGCAGAGCGCGTTCGGCTGGGCCGCTGGCGCCGGGCACGGGTTGACGAGCAGGTCGGTGAGCGCACCCGCCGGGCCGTTGACGTACTGCCAGAAGGTGGCGCCACCAGCCGCGCTGACCGGTGCAAAGGCCGCGCCGGTGCCGGCGTCGAAGAGCGGGGCCACGAACGCGTTCGCGCCGGCGTTGGTGCCGTAGCCGAGGCTCAGGCGGATCGCCTGGACGTCAACGTTGTCACCGACGGTCGAGTTGAAGTTGATCGAGCCACCCGGCGGAATGATTGCCGGGGTGTAGCTGAGGCCGCCCCACGCCGCGTCCGTGCCATCCTGGACGGAGAGGAGCGAGAACATCGGCGACACGTTGCCGGCCTGGTCAATGATGGTGTTCGTCGCCAGGTAGTAGCCGTCGAGCACCGAGGCATGCGTGTCGGAGTAGGTCAGGTTCGTGTTGAACGCACCCGTGCCAGTGGCCGAGATGGCCGTGGCGCAGGCCGTGCTGGACGTCTGGTAGACGCCGGTGCCGCCGGTGACCGGGGTCGGCGGGGCCGCTGCGCCCGGTCCGCACCAGTTGAGCGAGCCGGCCGCGTTACGCACCGTCTGGGTGGTCGTGAGCGGGTTCGCGCCGAGGTTGAAGAAGCCCGAGCCGATCGCGGGAAGCGTGGACGGGTCGGTCGCGAGGATGTTGTAGTTCGTGCCGCCGGCGCCAGCTGGCGTGGCGTAGATACGCGTGCCGTGCGGGTTGCCGCCGGCCAGCGAGAGCACCGGCTGGGTGAGGTCAACGCCGAACTGCCACGGCACCGTTCCGGCGCCGGTGACCGCGTTCGAGCTCGAGCCATAGTTCGCGGTGTTGCCGAGAATGTCCGTGCTCTGGATGCGGAGCTGGTAGGCGATGTTCGTCGCCGACTCCGCCAGGCCGCTCACGTTGGTGATCGGGGTGCTGGCGTCAATGGTGGCGTTGGCCGTGCCGACCGTGCCCGCGCGGGCCGTGAAGGTCGTGCCGAATGCCGGGGCGACTCCGCCGACGATCACGCGACCCGAGCCGACGTCGGCGCCGGAGAGGATGATGCCGGTGGACGTCGTGGTGAGGCCGGTGCCGCCCCAGACGTTGGTCGCGCCGGTGCTGAGCCCGTTCAGAATGATCGCGCCGTTGAACCAGCAGTTGGTGCGGCCGCTGAGGCTGCCGGCGTTGACGATGCTCGCGCCGATGCAGCTGTTGTTGGCGGTTGCGGCCCAGGTGGCCGAGGCCATCTGGATGCGCGGCGCGGGGGGTGCGACGTTGTCGAGGCGGAAGACGATCGCCGGGTCCGGGTTGTTGGACGAGGCGAAGGTGTTCAGGACGCCGACGCCCGGGCCGGCCGCGGGGCCGGCGAGCGGGATGGCGTTGCCGTCGGAGCCGATCGCGGCGAACGAAACGATGTCGCCGCCTGCCACGAACGCTGCCGGGCAGAGCGCCGGGTTGTACTCATACGCGCCCGAGTGCCACGCCGGGAGGGTTGCGCCCGAGGTGGTGTTGAGCGGCCACGTGCCGGTCCAGGGACCGACGGTGCTGGTGGAGCTGGTGTTGGTGAGCTGAACCGTGCGGGCGCCACCGGCCGAGCAGGCGCCGCCGGCGTTGATCGTCGCCGTGGTGCTGATCACGCTGGTGACGGCCGAGAGGCCCGGGGTGTAGGCAACGAAGAGCGCCGAGACCGACGGCTGGCCCTTGACCCACTTGAAGCCGGCCGCGTCGGTCGCCGAGGCGAACGCGTCGGCCGGGGTGTTGGTGCCGCTGCCGAACGACATCGTGACGTGGAACCCGTTCAGGTTCGCGAAACGGTAGGTCGTGACGGGCGACTGGCCCTGCGTGTTGGACGGCGTGCCGCCGGCCGTAACCGACTGCTTGCCGAACACGAGCGCCTGGAAGTTCTGGTTGCCGTTGAGGTACGTCGCGGTGCCCTGGGCGACGCCGCCCGCGCACGCAACGCTGTTCGCGTTGGTCGAGGCGCAGTAGTCGGCGGTGTTGAACGAGCCCGTGATGAGCACGCCCTGCGACTGCGCATCGGCCTTCATGGACTCGCTGATGAGCGAGGCCTGCTGGGACGCGCTGAACGCCTGCTTGTAGGCCGTCTTGGTGCCGACGCGGAGCACGACGGAGTCGAGCTGCGCGGTGCCGGCGTTGACGTTCATGACGACGTTGAGCTGCGGGCCGACGCCCACTGCGGTGCCGATAGCGCCCGGGGGAACCGGGGCCGGCTGCTGCACGCCAGCGCCGTTGGTGAAGTTGACGGCCGAGATCGAGACCGACGGCGGAACCGCCGTGGTGCCCGTCACGACCACCGAGGCGCAACCCTTCTTGTTTGCGTCGGCGGTCGAGGTGGCGCAGATGGCGACGCCAGGCGTGGCGGCGACAGCGGTCGCGACGCCAGCCGTGGACACCGACACCTTCGAGGCGTCGCTCGACGACCAAGACACGGTCGTGGCGGCGCCGTTCGCGACGTCAACCGCGGCCGAGAACGAAGCGGTCTGTCCGACCGACATCGTCACGACGCCCGGCGTGACCGTAACGCTGTTGACCCTGGGGGTGGTGTCGGTCGTTGGCGGACCGGCCACCGTCACCTTGTCACCGCACGCCGCGGCGAACGCCGCGAGTCCGATGACGAGAGTAGAACGAAGGACCTTCATGCTACCTCCGAAATAGTGAGAAAAAACATGCTGCGGCCTAACTGGGAAAAGATGATGCACTGAAGGCTGGACGGCAACCCCGCTCGCGCGTGGCAACCATCCCGCCCGTTGCATCATCATTTTGCCCTCGCACCGTGGCTGCCGGTGCGCGGAAAAAACTACGAACCCGTTAGCGTGCCGTCAAGCAATGAAGCGCCGCCTGCCGGCACACCCCGTCGGCTACCAGACGACCACGGGCGGGCCTGGTAACGGCGGTGCCGAAGATCCGCCGAAGGTCCGACTCCCCGTCGGCTGCCCGCGGCCAGCCGCGGCTACCCGCCGCGAGCCGCCGCGAGCCGGCGCGGCCCCGAGCGCGGTGGCGCAGAAGAGACGCCGGTGGTGCGGGGTGAGTCCGTGCTCGCGCATCGCCGCGAGGTGCGCCGCGGTGCCATAGCCGGCGTTCGAGCCCCACCCGTACTGGGGGCGCCGCCGCGCCAGCGCGGCCATGAGCCGGTCGCGGGCAACCTTGGCCACGACGCTGGCGCACGCGACGGAATAGCAGAGGGCGTCGCCGCCAACCACCGCGCGGTGCGCTACTCCGAGCGCGCGCACGGGAAGGCCGTCCACCAGGACCACGTCGTACTCCACGCCGAGCCGTGCGAGCGCCCTGCGCATGGCGAGCGCGGTTGCCCCGGCGATGTTGAGCCGCTCGATCTCGGCGACGCTCGCGGCGCCAAGGGCGCAGCCGAGGGCGCGCGAGCAGATGAGGGGCGCGAGTCGCTCGCGCTCGCGCGGGGCCAGCTTTTTCGAGTCGCGCACTCCCGCGATGGCGCGCGCGCGCGGCGGCATGACGACGGCGCATGCGACGACGGGGCCCGCGAGGGGGCCCCGTCCGACTTCGTCAACTCCGGCGATGAGCCGGCACCCCTCGGCGCGGAGTCCGCGCTCGATGCCGCTCCAGCGCGGCACTCCGGGCTACCCGGCGCTTTCCGCCGTACCCGTCTCGGGTACCGTCACCTTCACACGCTTCTCGCGGATGCGGGCCGACTTGCCGGTGAGGCCGCGCAGGTAGAAGAGCTTGGCGCGGCGCACGCGGCCGCGGCGCACGACGCCGATGCTCTCGATCATTGGCGAGTGGACCGGGAAGATGCGCTCGACGCCGACGCCGTTGGAGATCTTGCGGACGGTGAACGTTTCGCTCACGCCGGCGCCGCGGCGCGCGATGCAAACGCCCTCGAATGCCTGCAGGCGCTCTTTGTCGCCTTCGCGGACGCGCACGTTCACGCGCAGCGTGTCGCCGGCGCGGAACGGAGGGACCGCCCTGGTCCACTCTTTCTGGGTTTCGATGAACGGGTGCATTTGGCGCAGCTCGGTATTATCGGAGAGTCAGTCAAGATAGCGCGCGGGCGCCATGGCGACAACTGGCGGGGGGAGTGGGCGGGACAGGGTCACCCGTTGCCTTCGTTTCTCCGCCACGCCTCTATCTCGGCGTGATTCCCCGAGAGGAGGACGTCGGGCACGCGATGGCCTCGGTATTCGGGCGGCCGGGTGTACGACGGCGCGCTCAGGCCGCGACCGTCGAAGAACGAGTCGCCGCGCGCACTGTCCATGTCGCTCATCGCGCCCGGGAGCAGGCGCACGACTGCATCCACCACGGCGAGCGCTGCGGGCTCGCCGCCGGAGAGTACGAAGTCGCCGAGCGAGAGTTCCTCGGTGGCGAGGTGGTCGGCCACGCGCTGGTCCACGTCCTTGTAGTGGCCGCAGAGGAGGGTGAACTCGTCGGCGGCGGCAAGCCGCACGGCGTCGTCGTGGGCAAAGCGGCGGCCGCGCGGCGAGAGCAGGATTATCGGCGGCTTCGCGCCGATCGCCTCGACGGCCTCGAAGAATGGCCCCGGCTTCATCACCATCCCGGGGCCGCCGCCGTACGGGGCATCGTCAACGGTGCGGTGGCGGTCATGCGTGTAGTCGCGCAGGTCCACGAGCTGATAGTCAACGGCGCCCGCGGCGCGCGCGCGCGCGGGGATCGAGAGCGAGAGCGGCCCCTCGAAGAAGCCCGGGAAAATGGAAACGATGCGAACGAGCAGCATGGCGGCGTGCGGGTGCGACGTGCGGGTGCGACGTGCGGGTGCGGCGTGCGGGTGCGGCGTGCGGCGTGCGGCGTGCGAGTGCGACGTGCGAGTGCGAGTGCGACGTGCGAGTGCGACGGCGGGTGTGGCGTGCGCGCTGAACGTGGCCCGGCGGCGGGGTCAGCCGCCAGCGGCTGGCTCGGCGAGCCCTTCGGGCAGGCGGACGGTTCTGAGCCGATCGGCGCGGTTCACGGAGGCGATGAACGCGTCGTTGAACGGGACGTCGGCGCGCCACTCGCCGCCACGCACTTCGAGCACGATTCCCTGCGGCAGCTCGTACCACGACGCGACGGCGCCGAGCGGGCCCAGCGATTCGTCGCTCACGCTCATGCCGGCGAGTTCGTGCAGGTACACTTCGTTCCCGGCGGGGGGCCTGAGTTCGTCCATCGGGGCGCTGAGGGTAGCGCCGCGCCAATCGTCGGCGGCGGTTCGGTCGCCCACGCCCTCGACTCTGAGGAGCCACGCCTGCTTGAACGCGCGCGCGCCGGCCACGACGCACTCGGAGCGGCGCGCGGGCCCATCCGTCGCCGCGCGGGTGGCGAACAGTCGGCGGCCGGGCGCGAAGACCGCGCCCGGCTCGCTGGTGACGGGTTCGACGAGGAGTTCGCCCTTGAGCCCGAAGGCCCGGCGCACCCGCCCGACGATGGCGTCCGTGACTGGCTACTCCGCGGCCGGGGCGGCGTCGGCGGCCGGTGACTCGGCCAGCGGCACCGCGGCGCCCGCGAGCTTCTTCGCGAGGCGTGCCTCGTGGCGCGCCTTGAGCACGCCGGCGCGGCGGAGAAGCGAGCGGACGGTATCGCTCGGCTGCGCGCCCTTGTCGAGCCAGTGCGAGGCGCGGTCGGCCTTCAGGTTGAGGGCGTCGTGCCCGGCGCGCGGCGTGTACTGGCCGATCGCCTCGATGTACGCGCCCTGGCGCGGGGCGCGCCCGTCCACGACGACGATGCGGTAGGAAGGCGAGTTGCGGCGCCCGGTGCGGCGCAGACGGATTCGGACTGCCATGATGCGATCCTCGACTGAAGGCCTGGTGCTGCGCCCGGGCTCATCGCGCGCCGGGAGTATCCCGGCCGCACCCGGCGGCGCCGCGGCTGGCGTGGCGCCATCCCGCGCCGGCGATGTGGCCGGCTCGGGCAGCCGTTAACGATAACCGCCGAACATCCCCGGCGGGAGGCGTCCGCCGCCGGCGGCGGATGCCTTTTTCATCATCTTGCGCATCTCGCGGAACTGCTCGAGGAAGCGGTTGACGTCGCTGATCGAGCGACCGCTCCCCCTGGCGATCCTGGCGCGCCGCGAGCCGTTGATGATCTCGGGCTGCTTGCGCTCGTGGGGGGTCATCGAGAGTACGATCGCCTCGGCGTGCCGCAGCCGGTTGGGGTCGCTGTTCACCTGGCGGAGCATCCTGGCGTTCACGCCGGGGAGGAGCTTGAGCACCCCTTCGAGCGGGCCGAGGCGCTGGATCTGCTTCATGGAGGCGAGGAAGTCTTCGAGGTCGAGCCCTTCCCTGCGCACCTTTTTTTCGAGCTTCTTCGCGGCGTCGGCGTCCATCGCGGCCTGGGCCTTCTCGACGAGCGAGAGGACGTCGCCCTGCTGGAGGATGCGGCCGGCCATACGCTCTGGGTGGAACTCCTCGAGCGCGTCGGGCTTCTCGCCCGTGCCGATGTACTTGATGGGCTTCCTGGTGACGCCGTAGATGGAGAGCGCGGCGCCGCCGCGGGCGTCGCCGTCGAGCTTGGTGAGGATCACGCCGGTGAGGCCGAGCCGGGCGTCGAAGCCCTGCGCGATCTTCACTGCCTCCTGGCCGGTCATGCCGTCGGCCACGAGGAGGATCTCGTCGGGGCGCACGGCTTCCTTGAGCCGCGCGAGCTCGGCCATCATCCCGTCGTCAACCTGCAGGCGGCCCGCGGTGTCGAGCAGCACCACGCGATCGCGGGCGCGGCGCGACTGGTCGAGCCCGGCGAGCGCGATGCGGGCGACGTCGTTCGTGGATCGGTCGGAGTAGACGGGGACGTCGAGGTCGCGGCCGAGCGTTTCGAGCTGGTCAATGGCCGCGGGCCGGTAGACGTCGAGCGCCACGAGGCGCACCTGGCGGCCTTCGCCCTTCAGCTTGTACGCGAGCTTTGCGGCGGTGGTGGTCTTGCCGGAGCCCTGGAGCCCGACAAGCATGACGACCGTGGGCGGCACGGTGGAGAGTCGAAGCCCTTCGCGCCGCTCGCCGAGGAGCGCGACGAGTTCGTCGTGGACGATCTTGACGAGCTGCTGCGCTGGCTGGACGCTACTGACCTGCGCGATGCCGACGGCGCGTTTCTCGACGCGCTCGAGGAACTCGCGCGAGAGCTGGAAGTTGACGTCGGCCTCGAGGAGGACGCGGCGGATTTCGCGCAGCCCTTCCTTGATGTCGGCCTCGGCGAGGACGCCGCGGCCGCGCAGGCGGGCGAAGGTGGCGCCGAGCCGTTCCTGGAGTTCGTCGAACATGGGTGGAGCAATCTAGTTAGGTTGCAGCTCGTGCCTGCGCCCCCGACGCGGACGATACCCGAGACGCTGCCTCTCCTGGCGCTGCGCAGCACGATCGTCCTCCCGCACGGCCGGATAGCGGTGCAGGTCGGGTCGGCGGAGAACGTCGCCGCGCTCGACGCCGGGCTCGTGCTGGTGGCGTTCGTTCCTGGGACCGCCGTGCCGGGGGCGGATCTCACGGGCCGCATCGGCGTGGTGGCAAGGGTCAGCGGCAAGGTGCCAGCCGGCGCGGGCACGGTGCAGGCAACGCTGGAGGGCACTGCCCGGGCGCGGATTCGCCGGGTGACGCCCGAGCGGGGAGCGCTGGTCGCGTTCGTGGAGATGGTTGACGAGGCGCCGGCCACCGTGGATGCCGCGCGGCCGGCGATCGAGCGGATCGTCGCAGCAGCGGAGTCTCTCGCCGAGTCCGACGAGCGGTTCCCGGCCGAGGCGGCCGGACTCGTGGCCCGCGCGGCGGGCGACCCGTCGCGCGCGGCTGACATTGCGGCGGGCAACGCGAACATGCGCGCCGCGGACCGCGACGAGATCGTGCAGTGCCTCGACGTTGGCGAGCGGCTCGAGCGGGTGGCGTCGCGGCTGGAGCGCGAGCTGGCGCGCGCTCATGTGCTCGGCGAAGTGGAGCGCCGGACCGCGGTGCACGTGGAGCAGCACCAGCGCGAGTTCTTTCTGCGCCAGCAGATGGCGGCGATCCGCGCGGAGCTTGGCGAGGGCGACGGCGCCGACTCCGACGCCGACGCCGTCATGCGTCAGGTAGGCGAGGCGGGCCTGCCGCCGCACGTTGAGAAGGAGGCGCTGCGCGAAACTGCGCGGCTCCGCGCCCTTGCGCCGGCGTCGAGCGAGTACCAGGTGCTGCGCAACTACCTCGACTGGCTGCTGGCGCTGCCGTGGAGCAGGAGTTCCGGTACGGCCGGCATCCCGCTCGGCCGCGTGGAGCAGTCGCTGGACGGGCGGCACTACGGACTCGAGGAAGCGAAGGAGCGGATCCTGGAGTACCTGTCGGTGAGGCAACTGCTGGGCGGCGCGGGCACGGACCCGCACGGACCGATTCTCTGCTTCGTGGGGCCGCCGGGCACGGGCAAGACTTCGCTTGGCGAGGCGATCGCCGAGGCGATCGGGCGCGCGTTCTACCGCATTTCGGTGGGCGGCGTGCGCGACGAGGCCGAGGTGCGCGGACACCGGCGGACGTACGTGGGCTCGATGCCCGGTCTCGTTGTCCAGGCGCTGCGGCGCGCCAACGTCAGAGACCCCGTGCTGATGATAGACGAGATTGACAAGATGGCCGGCGGCGGGCCCGGCGGCGACCCGCTGGCGGCAATGCTGGAAGTGCTCGACCCGTCGCAGAACGCGGCGTTTGTTGACCACTACCTCGGGGTTCCGTTCGACCTCTCGCGCGTGCTCTTCATCTGCACGGCGAACTCGGTGCTCGACATACCCGCGCCGCTTCGTGACCGGATGGAGGTGATCCGAATCGCGGGCTACACGGTGGAGGAGAAGGTCGAGATCGCGTGGCGCTACCTGCTGCCGCGGCTCTTCCGCGAGCACGGGATCACCGACCTCGACCTGCAATTCACTGACGAAGCGTTGTCGGCGGTATCGAGCCGTTACGCCCGCGAGGCGGGGCTGCGGGGTTTCGAGCGCAACGTCGCGGCGCTCATGCGGCGGCGCGCGCGTCGCAAGGCGCAGGGCGAGGCAGGCGCGTGGGTGGTTGACACGCCGCTGATCGAGGAGGTGCTTGGCCCGCCGCGCTACCCGGTGGCGGAGGCCGAGGTGGAGCCGGAGCTCGGCACGGCGACGGGGCTCGCGTGGACCGCCGACGGCGGCGAGATCATGACGATCGAGGCGCTGCGGATGCCCGGAACCGGCAAGCTCCACGTGACCGGGCAACTCGGGGGCGTGATGCGTGAATCCGTGGATGCCGCCTGCTCGTACGTAAGATCCATGGCCCGCGCGCTTCGCATCGAGGACGCCGAAATGAAGGTGACCGACCTGCACATCCACTTCCCCGCCGGCTCGGTGCCGAAGGACGGCCCGAGCGCGGGCGTGGCGGTGACGCTCGCGATCGCGAGCGTGATGAGCCGCCGGGCGGTTCGCCGCGATGTCGCGGTCTCGGGCGAGGTGACGCTGCGTGGGAAGGTGCTGGAGATAGGCGGTGTGAGGGAGAAGGTGCTGGCGGCGTACCGGGCGGGGCTGCGCGAAGTGATCCTGCCCGCGGCAAACGAGAAGGATCTGCGCGGCCTTCCCGACGCCGTGCGCGGCCACGTGCGCGTGACGTTCGTGAAGGCGATGGACGAGGTGCTCGGGATGATGCTCCTCCCGGCCCTCGTCGTGGAGGCGCACGCGGACGGGCACCCCGACGGCGGCGCGCCCCGCGGGATCGGCATTCCCCAGCGGCGCAGCGGCGACCAGCGTCCGTGGACGGACTGACGGGGTTCTGGCCGGACCTCGCGATCAACGTCATCGTAGGGACGATCGCCGGCGGCGTGACCAATGCGGTGGCTGTGTGGATGCTCTTCCATCCGCACGAGCGGCGGTTCGGGCTGCACGGCGCGATCCCCAAGAACAAGGCGCGTCTGGCGAAGAGCATCGGGCGCACGGTTGGGGAGCGGCTGCTCACGGCGGACGACATCGTCGCCGAGCTGCACGGGGCCGGGTTGCGCGACTCGATGGACCGGAAGATTGAGGAGTTTTTCGACGGCGTGCTCGAGCGCGACCTCGGGTCGCTGCGCTCGATGCTGCCGGCAACGGTGGCCACCGAGGTGGAGCGAACGCTGGCCGGCCTCGGCCAGCCGCTGGCCGAAGCGTGGGCGCGCGAGGTTCACTCTGAGGAGTTCGAGCGGCAGGTGCGCGGGCTCGTTGCGCGCGTGCGCGAGGAAATCGCGCTGGTTCCCGTTGGCGCGGTGCTCACCCCCGACCGCCGCGCGGACCTCGCGGCCCAGGCAGCGGACCTCGCGGCCGACGCGATCGCGGAAGGACGTAGCGACGAGAGCCGCACCGCACGGGCCCGGCTCGGGGACCTCGTGCTGCGCATTGCGGGCGCCGAGCGCACGCGGGAGTTCGTGGAGAAGACGGTGCGCGACGCGCTCGGCAGGGCGGAGTCGCGCACATGGGGGGAAGTGCTCGCGCCGCTGCCAGACGAGGAGGTCGTGCAGTGGGTGCTCGACGCCGTGCGATCGCCACGGGCCGCGGAACTTGCGGCGGGCGCTGCCGGCGGCGTTGCGCGGGGCGCGCTCGAGCGGCCAGTCGGGCGGCTCGCGCGGTGGCTGCCGCCGGATGCCGCGCGCAGGATGACGGCGGCGGCGGCGCCGGCGGCGTGGAGCTGGTTCGTGGCTCAGGTGCCGAGGGTTCTCGAGACGCTGGACCTCGAAGGGATGGTCGAGCGCAAGGTGCTCGGCTTCAGCACGCAGCGGATCGAGGAGCTCGTGCGGGGAGTGACGCAGCGCGAGCTGGACGTGATCGTGAACCTGGGCTACGGGCTCGGCGCTGTGATCGGCCTGCTCACGTTCCTCGCAGGACGCGCGCTGTAGGCGCCGAACCCGACGGCGGATGCGCAAGCCAGCGGCATGAGGCCCGCGCCGGACGGCCGCCGCGCGCGGCGGCCCCGCGTCAGTACGTCGCGGTGGTGATGAGCTTGCCGCTGCCCCGTCCGCCGGCGTCGCCCTGGCCCGTGAACCGACCGGTGAACACCTGCGGCGGCTTGCCGCGCACGTTGATCGTCACGACGTAGTTGGTGGCCTCGGCGGAGCAGTTCGACCAGTGGTCCACGCGGACGACGTAGTCGCCGCGGGGCGCCACGAGGCCGCTCGCCCAGAAGATATTCTCGGCGCGGGGTCCGTCGGAGCCGCAGCCGGCGTTCGAGTCGAGGTCGAGCTGACCGCCCGACACCGAGCTTCTGTGCGCCCAGTACACCTCCTCGCCCAGCGGATCCACGACGTGAAGGTCAACGTCGGCGCGCGAATCCCACGTGACGTTCACCTGAACGTCGCCGGTACCCACGTTGATCATGCTCACGGGCGCGGTCTGGTACACGCCGTACGCGCCGCCAAGGCCGCCGGCAAAGCGCATCTGGAAGACGGGGACCGGAACGTTCTGGCTGAATACGATGAGGATCTGCTGCGACGTGACGGCCGCCGGGAGCCGGAGCTCCCAGTAGTCGTCGAGGTCAGGGATTACCACGGCGATTTTGTCGAACGGCGTGGCGGACGAGGCGGTGACCTGGATGGTGCCGCCGAGGAGGATGAGCGCCGGGATCGGCGCGGTGACGACCGGGTTCGCTCCTCCGGCGGGCGCGGTTCCCGGCTGCAGGGTTGCCTTCGCCGCGCCGCCGACCGTCTCGACCGCCGCGATGTAGTTCGCGATCGTCGGCCGCTCGCTCTCCGTGGGCTGCTTCCACTCGATGCAGCCGGCGAATGCCAGCAGCGCAGCCGCCGCGGCCGCGGGCCGCACCGATCGCATCGTCGTGCGCAGGACTATTGGAGCGCGCGTGTTCATTCCTTCCCTCCGGACTGGCGGAGCGGGGCCACCCGCACCCGCGAGAGCTCGATCATCCTCGTGGACGCTCCCTGGGGAACGTCGGTGTACAGCACTGCAGGGTGTCCCTGTACCGTCGTTGCAATCACCTCGACCGCCCGCCCCTTCGCCGCGTACCGGAGCACGCTGCCGACGCCACCGCTGCCTTCGCGGAGGTCGAACCGGCGCTCCAGCGCCTGCGACAGCACGAACCGGAACTCAGCCGCCTCGAACTGCGAATCCCAGACCGAAAGCCAGGTGATGCCCGCGCCCCGTGGCGTGTTCACCACCATGTACCGGTCGCCGCCCCACCCGGACGCGCCGCGCGACGCGGTTGCGGCGTCCTTCAACTGCTGAAACAGCACGAGCCGGGTCTCGAACTCGCCGAGCCCGTTCTCGTATATCACCGACCCGCCCGACGGCCGCGGGAGGACGACTTCCAGTGGAGGATCGTCCCCTGCCACCGCCTTCTCGGGATGCAGCACCTGCTCGGTGGATTGCGGAACGAACCCGAGCGGGTTTTCGCCCGGCTTCAGTTCCGTGATCCTGCGCACGTACTCCGCGCCGCTCAGGTACGGAAAGAGCAGCGTCTCCTGGATGAACACCGGCGCCGTCCCCAGCACCGGCATCGTCCCCTGGGCATCGCGAATCATCTCCCGCACGCGGTCCCATCCGCCCGGGAGCCGCGAAAGCATCTTCCCTCCGCCCAGCATGACGTTCAACTGCTCGAACGTGGCGTATCCCTCCACCAGCGCCTGCACCGCCATCACCCGGTCGTTGTCACGCGAGGCGTGGACGAGCGAGTCGAGCGGCATGTACTGGTCCTGCAGCGCGTGCACCAGTTCGTGCGTGATCGTGACCTGCACCACATCGGGCGCGGGCTGCGCGCCCGCATCCCCGCCGACCACGTACAAGACTTTCGTGGCCGGGTCGTAGTAACCAACCACCTGCTCGGAGAGGAGCGACAGCAGGAAGCTGCGCAGGTCGAGCGTATCCGGGAGGAGGCCAAGGAGCTTGTAGGCCTGCTCTTCGCCTGCGATGTCGAGGGCCGGCTGTTCCTCGTCGAACTTTTCGCGCAGGAACTCGCGAAGGTCGGCCCGGTCGCGAATCTCGACCTTTGGGGGGACCTTGAACCTGAGCCCCGTGGCCTTCTCGATTTTCGGGATGGCGGCTGCCACCTCGCGGCCGTACGGGCCAGGATACGCTGGGTTCCGGTCCCGGCAGGCCGCTCCCGCTACGGTGACCGCCGCCGCGAGGGCGATTGCCGCCTGGGCGCGGGACAGGTGGATGCACAATCGCTGGCGGCGAGCGTGGGGGGGAGTCACGACGTGGCGTCCTTCACGAAGGTCGGGCCGGGGCGCTGGATCACGGATCGGTCGAGGCGGGCGTCACCCGGTGAGGTGTCCGACGTACCAGTCAATGAGCGCGTTGCCCCAAAGCAACGCGACCGCCGACGCAGGCGCAAGGAAGACACCGAAGGGGACGAGCGGGGTCTCGAACGGCTGGCCGCGGGCGCGGGCACGGAACCACCCGATCGGCATGACGAACACGAGGAAGGCGACGGCGCCGATCGCCGCGGCCAGCAGGATCGCCAGGAGCGACCTCGCGGGCCCGAGCGCGGCGCCGGCCATGGCCATGAGGGTCGAATCCCCGAAGCCCATCGCTTCCTTCTTCAGGGCGACTTCGCCCAGCCATCCGACGATCGTGATCGCGCCGGCGCCAACGCAGGCGCCAAGGAGCGCGTCGAGGGGGCCGCTGAACGGGTACTGGCTGCCCGAGAAGACGCCTGCCACGCTGGCGGCGGCAACGAAGATGAGCCCGGAAACGGTGAACCCGTCGGGGATCACATACGAGCGCAGGTCCGTGATGGCGATGCCGAGGAGGATCGAGGCAAAGACCGCGAGGCGGACGGCGAGGAACCCGGGGCCGGCCGCGGCGAAGGCAGTCACCCAGATGGCGCCGGTTGCCGCCTCGACGAGCGGGTACATGGGCGAGATGGGGAGGCCGCAGTTCCTGCAGCGGGCGCGCAGCACCACCCATGAGACGACGGGCACGTTGTCGTACCATGCGAGCGTGTTGCCGCACCTGGGGCAGCGGGAGCGCGGCCTGACGACCGATTCTTCGGCGGGCCAGCGGAGGATGCAGACGTTCAGGAAGGAGCCAATACTGGCCCCGATGAAGAACACGATTACGGCGAGGGCGGCGCTCATGCGAAGAGTTCGTACATGAGGATGCCCGCGGCGACGGCGACGTTGAACGACTCGACACCAGCGGCCATCGGGAGCGACACGATCTCCGCCGCCGCCGCGCGGACTGCCTGGGAAAGCCCGGCGCCCTCGTTGCCGACGGCGAGCGCGAGCGCAGGCGGCGGAGTCATGGAGCCGACGGGGCGTCCTCCAGCGTCGGCGCCCCAGAGTGGGGCGCCCACACCCTGCAGGCGCGCGACGAGTTCTTCAACGGTTGCGGTGGTCACGGTCACGTGAAAGTGGGCTCCCGCGCCGCCGCGCACCACCTTGGCATTCCAGAGGTCGGCCGTGCCGGGGAGTGCGACGACCGCGGTTGCGCCGAGGCCTGCAGCCGTTCGCACCAGTGCGCCGGCGTTGCCGGGATCCTGGACTGCGTCGAGGACGAGGGAGCGCCGGAGCCCGTCGGCCGGTACCGACGAGAGCGGCACGACGGGCACCTCGGCAATCGCGAGGACCCCCTGCGGCGCCTCGGTGGACGCCGCCGAGGCGAACTCGGCGTCGGAGACAATCAGGTGAGTCGCTCCGGCCGCATCGAGGAGAGCGGCGACCCTGGGCGACCGGGCCGCCGACTCCGCGACCAGAAGGCCGATCACCGCGCTGCGGGCGTGGATGAGTTCATCAACGACGCGCACGCCCTCGGCGACGAACTGCGCACCCCGCTCACGCGCCTTGCGGCGCTTCAGGTCACGGGCGAGGGTTAACAGGCGGTCCGGACGCACGGTCTGCTTTCGATGCATATCACCTCTAAAGATGACCATACAGCAAGCGATCCACCGAAAGACGCACGGCCGCGGCTGGCCGTTTCCCGCCGCCCTGCTCGTGCTCGCCGCGGTGGGGTGCGCGGTCTCGCAGCAGCAGGAAGTGCAGATGGGCCAGCAGTACGCCGCCCAGATCCAGGAGCAGTTGCCGATCGTCCGGGACCCCGAGATCGTGAGGTACATCAACGTGCTGGGCGACTCGCTGGCGAGCGTAACGGACGACCGCTCGCTGCAATGGCACTTCTACGTGGTTGACCAGATGGAGATCAACGCGTTCGCGCTGCCGGGCGGGTACATCTTCGTGAACCGTGGGCTGATCGAGCGCGCGAAGACCATGTCGGAGGTGGCGGGCGTCATCGGCCACGAGATCGGCCACGTCACCAGGCGCCACAGCATCAAGCAGATGCAGAAGGCGCAGGGCGCGAACGTGGGCGTCACTCTGGCCTGCATCCTTACCAACGTATGCAGCAGCGACGTAGCGCGAACTGGGATTGACCTCGCGGCCGGCGGCCTGTTCGCGCGGTTCAGCCGGGATGACGAGGCCGAGGCCGACGCCGAGGGCGTCAAGACCGTGATCAAAGCGGGGATAGACCCGCGCGGGATCCCGGCGATGTTCAGGATCCTGCTCGACGAACGGAAGCAGCAGCCGGGCGCGGTCGAGACGTTTTTTGCGTCGCACCCGCTGGAGGAGAGCCGGATTGCCGCGACGGACGCGCTGATCGCGAAGTACCCGCCGGCTCAGTTGAAGGGGCTGACGGTGGACTCACCCAACTTCGAGGCCTTCAAGGCGCGGCTGAAGTCGCTGCCGCCCAGCCCTCCGCCGAGGAAGCGGTAGCGCTCAGAGGAGCGTAACGGCCGCTTCGAGCAGGTCGCCGAGCCGCGCGGAGGCGACGCGTCCCGCCTCGATCACGTCTTCGTGGCGGACGGGTGCGTCGGTAATGCCGGACGCGAGGTTGGTCACGAGGCTGATTCCGGCGAACTCGACGCCAATGGCCGCGGCGACGAGCGCCTCTCCCACGGTTGACATGCCAGTGACGTCGGCGCCGAGCGCGCGGAGCATGCGCACCTCGGCGGGCGTTTCGTAGGCCGGGCCCAGGAGGCCTGCGTACACGCCGCGCCGCAGCGGGCGGTTGCCAGCGGCCTTTGCAAGCAGCGACCGGAGGCGTGGCGAGTAGGCAGCCGACATGTCGGGGAAGCGCGTGTCGCCTTCCTCGAGCGTGCCCTCGAGCGGGTTTCGCCCGGTGAGGTTGATCTGGTCGTCAATCAGGACCAGGTCGCCCGGGGAAAGCGTAGCGTCAATGCCACCCGCGGCGTTGGTGGCGACCATTACCTTCGCGCCAAGCGAGTGGGCAACGCGAACCGGAAAAGCCGACGCGGCCGCCGGGTGGCCTTCGTACATGTGGAAACGCCCGGCGAAGACGATTACCGGACGTCCGGCAAGCGTGCCAGCCACGACCCTGCCCGCATGGCCCTGGACCGCGGTGTCGGGGAAGCCGGGAACCGAGGAATACGGGACTGACCGGGCGTCTGCCACGCGGTCAACGACGGACCCGAGGCCCGACCCGAGGATGAGGGTCAGCAGCGGTTCGCCGATCCCGATGCGCGGCGCGATGACGCTGGCAGCCGCGCGCGCCGCTTCGTAGCCCCATGACGCGCTCACGCTGCCGCTCCCGCGTCGCGACGGAACGCAGCAATGGCGGCGTCGGCCTCGGCGACGAGCGCGCGGCGCTCGCGATCCGGCAGGAACGCACCCTCGAAGCCGTAGCGCGCCACGCGGCAGACGTCGTCGAGGTTGAAGCCAAGCGAGGTGACCGCGTGCATGTACTCGTCGGTGAGGGTGGTGCAGCTCATCAGGCGGTTGTCGGTGTTCAGCGTGAACTTGACCCCGCGGTCGAGCCATTGGCGCGCGGGATGCGAGTCGTAGCCGGCGGCGGCGTGCGTCTGGACGTTGCTGGTGAGGCATGCCTCGAGGACGATACCGCGTTCGGCGATCTCGTCGAGGAGGCGCGGGTCCTCACCCGAGCGCGTGCCATGGCCGATCCGCTGGGCGCCGCAGGCGTAGATCGCCTCGCGCACCGACTCAGGGCCGGTGCCTTCCCCTGCGTGGCAGGTGCATCCGATGCCGTGATCGAGCGCATGGCGGAAGGCCGCGGCGTGCGGCGCCGCGGGGTTCCCTGCCTCGCCGCCCGCGAGGTCGAAGCCGACGACTCCGCGCCCCGCATGGGCCACTGCCAGCCGCGAGAGGTCCATCGAGGTGGCGGGCGGCAGGTGGCGCAGCGAGCAGATGATGAGCCCGCTGCGGATCCCGAAGGCCGTGGTTGCGCGCTCCATGGCGCGGCGCGGCGCGGCGACGATTTCGTCGAGCGTGAGGCCACCGCGGAGGCTGAGCGCGGGACAGTAGCGGATCTCGATGTAGCGCACGCCGTCGGCGTGGGCATCTTCGAGCAGTTCCCACGTCACGCGCTCGAGTGCATCCGCACGCTGCAGCACGGCGAGGGTGATCTCGAAGCGCGTGAGGTAGTCCTCGAGGTGCCGGGCGTCGCGGACCCACATGTGGTGCGCAAGCGCCTCCGGGCTCGATGCCGGCATCGTCACGCCCTGCTCGCGTCCGAGCTCGAGGAGCGTGCTCGCGCGGAGCGAGCCGTCGAGGTGGCAGTGAAGCTCGGCCTTTGGCAGGCGGCGGACGAGTTCGCGAGTGAGGGTGGTCATGCCGGGCCGGCGCCGTCGCGTTCGTGAGCCGGCCCGGCAAGGATCTCGGGCGTGCGCATCGGGCCGGGCGCGCGGGGCGCACGGGACGACACGACGCGGAGCACGGCTCCGCCCGACACGAGGGTGTCGGAGGGGACCGCGAGGCCGCGGCTGTCGGCGACGGCGCGCGTGCCCGCCTCCACCGCGTCGGCGAGGGCCGGGTCCGCGGCGCGAACTGCGTCGAGGAGGGTCGCGCCGCGGGGGACGTCAACTGGCGCGCCGTCAACGAACGCGCGAAGGGTTGCCGGCTCGCTCATCGCTGCGGTACCTCGCGGATCCGGACGGTCGTATCGGCACGGATGATGCCTCCGGGCATCGTGCGGACGTAGTCAACCAGCGCGTCGAGGTCCACGATGCCCAGGTGCTCGGTTTTCGATTCCGCGTCGGGAATGCCCTGGCCGTCACCCCCGGTCGCCATGAAGTCGCTCATTGCGATGGTGTAGCGGCGGGCGGGGTCGAGGGGCATTCCGTCAACCGCGAGCTCGACGATGCGCGAACCGCGCGGGCGCGAAGCATCGTATGCCAGCTCCGCGCCGCTCACGTGGGAGTTGACGGCGCGGCCTCCGACGACGCGCTCGAAGTAGGCGCGCAGCTCGTCGCCGGTCACGGTGATGCGAACGAGCAGGTTGCTGAATGGAGACACCTCGAAGAGCGAGCCGTAGGTAACGGATCCCGCGTCGAGGTTGGCGCGGATACCGCCGTTGTTCATCACGGCCACGTCGGCATGGGCCGCGGCGCGCTGGGCGTCGGCGATGAGGTTCCCGAGCGGGTACTGCGGCCCGGCGCGCCGGAGCGTGGCCGGAAGCTCTGCGATCGGGCGTGCAATGAGCGCCTGCACGGGCGACATGGCATTGGCGACGATGCGCGCGATGGCCGGGTCGGCGGGAATGGTGTCGGTCCCGACGAACACGACCGTCGGGTCGAGGCTGCCGCGGGCGGAGCGGTCGAGCGGCAGGTCAACATAGGCCACCGAGCGTCCGCTCGATCGCGCGCGAATGAGCGGCACGCCCGCGATGACGGCGGTGAACTCGTTGTGGAGGTGCCCACCCACGATGGCGTCAATGTTACCCGCGGCGGCGCGCGCGAGGTCGGCCATCTCGCCGTCGCAAGTCTGTGGGTTGCAGGACGCCCCTGCATGCGCGATGACTATTACGACGTCGGCTCCCCGTGCGCGGAGCGCCTTCGCGCGCGCGTTCACGATGGGCGCGGGCGCGGGGAATCGGAGGTTCGCGACATTTCGCGCCATCGTGACCTGAGGCGTGCTCACGGTGGCGAGCCCGACGATCCCGATGCGGACGCCTCCGCGCTCGACGATCGTGTCGGCGCGGATCCACGGGACCGGGCGGCCGTCGGCGAGGGTAACGTTGGCGGCGAGCATTGCGTAGTTGGCGTCGCGCATGCGCGCGCGGAGCGTATCCTGGCCCCAGTCGAAGTCGTGGTTGCCGATGGCCGCGGCTGCGTAGCCGAGGGCGTTGTAGAGCGCGACGATCGGGCGCCCGAAGGCGAGGTTCGACGCCGGCGTACCCTGGAACTCGTCGCCGCCGTCAACGAGCACCGACACGCAGCTGCCCGAGCAGCCTGCCTCGACGCGCTTGACCGCGGTGGCAAACTGCGCCGCCCCGCCGCGGAGCCCGGCGTTGCCGTCGGGGCGGGCCTCGAGCGCGCCGTGGAAGTCGTTCGTCGAGACGATGCGGAGGACAGCGGGCCTGCCGCCCGGGCGGGCGGCAGGCGCGGCCGCTGCCGGCGAGCCGGCGGCAGAGCGCGCCGGGCTCTTCACGGCGTCGAAGTCCGCCTCGCCGTTCAGCGCCTGCTGAACCTGGGCTGCGAGCGAAGCCGGGAGCAGCCGCCACGACCGCGTGAAGTAGTCGGCGGGCCTGAGCGTTCCCCTGCGCGCGACTTCCTCGATGAGCAACTGGCGCACCTCGCGCTGGTCGTCGGCCACGACCGGAGCGCCGATGAGCATTCCGTAGCCGCCGGTTCCGCTCGCACGGTAGTTGGAGAGCGCGACGTTGAACGAGTCTGTGGCCGCGACCGGCCGCCCGCGCACGGCCAGTCCGACGATGCGCGAGCCGGCCGCGCGACCGAGGTCAACGTCGTATGACGCGCCGACGACGACCTCGAAGTTGTAGCCGATGAACGCGGGGTCGGGCGCGGCCTTCGCGGCGGCGCCGCTGCCGGTGACCTTGTAATACTCGGCGCTGCGTTCGAGAAACGCCTTGAGCTGCGCGCCGGAGAGCCGGAGCACTCGGATGGTGTTGTCGTACGGATACAGCTGCGCGAGCCGCGCGGCTGTGATCTTGCCGGCAGGCATGCGGACGCGCGTCGAGAAGACCGCGGTGGACGCAAGATCCGCCCCGGTCGCGCGCCGCATCACCTCGCCGATGAAGTCAATGATGGGCGTGTCGGCCGTGCGCGAAGAGTCGGTGCGCCACGCGACGTCGGTGGTGCCGATCATCGTGTTTGCCCACGTGCGGGCAGCTTCATGGCCTGCCTCGACGGCCGCTACCACCGACGGATCTTCCCCGTGACCCGCCGCGCGCACGATCACGCCCCGTCTGGAAACCACGCGCCACCCCGGGCCGCTGCGCTCCATGCGCAGCGATACGATGGACGCGCTCGCGCCCCAGTTGCGGGGCTGCACGAGGAGGACGCCGTTGATGGTGGTGTCGGCGACCTCGCGATGGGAATGGCCGAAGACGATCACGTCCACGTCTGGCACGTCGCGCGCGACCTCGGCCATGGGGTTCTCCGGGGGGATCCCGGCCACCGCCACGCCGCCGCCCGGGCCGCCGTCGAGCCCCGCGTGCGCGAGCACGATCACGACGTCGGCGCCCGCGGCGCGCGCCGCCCTGGCCTGAGTGCGCACCGACGCGAGAATGTCGCCGAGCGTCGCCTTGCCATCGAGGTTGAGCTTGTCCCAGACCATGGACCACGGCGTCGTCTCGCCGATCACGGCGATGCGAACCCCCTCGCGCTCGATCCACGCGACTGCGGGCCACGCGGGCCGGCCGTCCAGCCGCGAGACGTTCGCCGCGACAACGGGGAACCGGGCTCCGGAGAGGGCGCGGTCGAGCGCGGGGAGGCCGTAGTTGAACTCATGGTTCCCGAGGACGACGGCGTCGTAGCGCATCGCATTCATCGCGGCGACGATCGGGTTCGGGCCGCGCGCGTCCGTGCGCGAAGCCACGTACGCCACGGGCGTACCCTGCAGGAAGTCGCCGGCGTCGAGAAGAATCGTACCCAGCGGGAACGCGCGCCTCACCGAGTCAACGACGGTCGCAAGCCGGGCAAGGCCGCGGGCCGACTCGGCGGTGTCGGCGAAGTAGTCCCACCCGCGGATGTGGCCGTGCGTGTCGGTGGTTGATACGATCCGAAGGTCAACCGCCTGGGCGCCGGCCGGGCGCGGCGCCGCAGCGGCGAGAAGGCCTGCTGCTGCCGCGAGTGCGAAGGTGCGTCTCATCGTGAACAAATTACCCCGGCCGCGGCAGGACGTGCGAGGTCGCCCGTGCTAGTATTCGCCTGTGCGCACCCTGATCATCGGCATCGCCGGCGGCTCCGGATCCGGCAAGACGACAGTCGTGCGGCGGATGGCAGCGGCCCTCGCGCCCGCCAGCGTCGCGCAGATGGACATGGACGCCTACTACCGGCATCACCCCGGGATGACGCTCGACGAGCGCCGGCAGCTCAACTGGGACCATCCCGACGCGCTCGACATCGAGCTCTTCGTCCGACACCTCGACGCGCTTGCCCGCGGAGAGGCGGTGGACAAGCCGGTTTACGACTACGCGACGCACCTGAGGCGGCCCGAGCCGGAGCGGATCGGCCCCGCCGACGTCGTGATCGTGGACGGGATTCTCCTGTTCGTGGACGCAGCCGTCCGCGCGCGCCTCGACCTCAAGGCGTTCGTGGACGCGGACGCGGACGAGCGCTTCGTGAGGCGCCTGCGCCGCGACGTGTCCGAGCGCGGCCGGCCGATGGACGAGATCATAGAGCAGTACCTGAATACGGTGAAGCCGATGCACCTGCAGTTCGTGGAGCCCACCAAGCGGTACGCCGACGTCATCGTGCCGCGCGGCGGCGACAACATCGTCGCGATTGACCTCCTCGTGTCCATGGTGCAGCAGCGGCTCGATGGTGTGGCCTGACCGCATGACGCAACACCGCCTCCGCGTCCAGCCCGGCAGCGTGCAGCCGCGCCCGCCGCGCGAGGCAGGCACTCAGCGCATCGCCGCGATCGGGATCGGGTCGAACTCCATCCGCCAGATCGTCGCCGACATCGCGCCCAGCGGCACCATGCGGGTGGTTGACGAGATGAAGGCGGCGCCCCGCCTCGCGGCCGGGCTTGGCCGCCACGGGCGGCTCTCGGACGAGGTGATGGCGCGCGCGATCGAGGCGCTCGGGCGAATGGCGACGCTGGCCCGCCAGGTCGGCGCGCGCCGGATCGAGGCGGTGGCCACCAGCGCGGTGCGCGAGGCAACGAACGGGGCTGCCTTCATCGCAGCCGTGCGCGCGGAGACAGGGCTCAAGGTGCGCATTCTCGCGGGCGCGGAGGAAGCGCGGCTCGCCTACCGGTCGGCGCTTGCCCACTTCGAGATGGGCAAGGGCCGCGCGGTCGTGGTTGACATCGGCGGCGGCTCGCTCGAGCTGGCGCTCGCGGCGGAAGGGATCGTCGAGCGGCTCATCTCGCTCCCGTTCGGCGCCGTGCGGCTGACGGAGCGATTCATCGAGAAGCACCCCGGCCCGCGCGGCGTGGAGAAGCTCCGCAAGCGCGTGCGCCGCGAGATCGAGCGTGCCCTCCCCATCCGGAACTGGCGTGGCGCCGACGTCATCGGATCCGGCGGCACGTTCACCAACCTCGCGGGGATCTTCCTCGCCCAGCAGGGGATGCGCGCCGCGCGCTCGGTGCACGGCACGAGAATTCCGCCAGGCGACGTGGAGGCCATCCTGCAGATGCTGGCGGGGATGACGCCCGAAGAGCGGCTCGCGGTGCCGGGGCTCAACCCGGGCCGCGCCGACATCATCGTCGCCGGGCTCGCCGTGGTGGCGGAGGTGGTTGGGCGCGTGCAGCCCTCGGGCGTGACAGCGTCGGCGTTCGGAATCCGCGAGGGACTGCTTCTCGACACGGCGAGGGTCGTACCGGCGGTGGCGGATCCGGGGGAAGCGCGGGAGCGCTCGGTACGCGAGTTCGCCGAGCGGTGCCGTTACGAGGCAGCGCACTCGCGCCAGGTGCAGCGGCTGGCATTGCAGATCTTCGACTCCCTCGGCGTCCGGCTCGGGCTCACCCCCGCCGACCGCGGGATCCTCGCCGACGCCGCCCTGCTGCACGACGTCGGCTACCACATCAACTACGACGGCCACCACAAGCACTCGTTCCACCTCGTGCTCCACGCCGACCTGCTGGGGGTGCCGCCGGACGAGCAGGTGATGATCGCGCACGTCGCGCGCTTCCACCGCGGGGCGCCGCCGAGCAGGAAGCGCCACCGCGGCTTCGCGCAGCTCGATCGGCCCATGCGGCGGCGGATCCGGGCGCTCTCGGCGATTCTGAGAGTGGCGGACGGCCTCGACCGCGGTCACGCAGCGGCGGTTGAACTCGTGAGGGTGCGCTGGGTCGAGCGCGCGGTGCGCATCACGCCGGTCGCGAGCGGCGACGCCGCTTCGCTCCGGCTCGAACTGTGGGGCGCCGCGCGCAAGGCGGCGCTGCTGGCGCGCGTGGCTGGAGTGCCGGTCGAAGTGATCGGCCCCGACGGCAAGCCGGTCGAGCCGGACGCCGGCCGCGGCTGACCGTCAGCCGGAGAAAAGCCCCCATGAGTCGCGGAGCAGCCGCTGCTGAGTCGCGCGGTCGCTGCCGGGTTCCGGCAACCTTCGCGCGTAGCTGCCGCCGGACGTGAGATCCCATGCCTGCCGGTCGTCGGCAAGGCACGTGCGCAGGAGCGACGCCAGCAGCGGGTGCAGCGAAGCGTCGTCAATCGGGACGGCCACCTCGACCCGCCGGCTGAAGTTGCGCGGCATCCAGTCGGCCGAGGCGATGTAGTACTCGGCGGCTCCGCCGTTGGCGAAGTGCCAGACGCGCGAATGCTCCAGGAACCGGCCGATGATGCTCACGACGCGAATGTTGTCGGAGGCGCCGGGAACGCCCGGGCGCAGGCAGCAGATCCCGCGGACGACGAGGTCAACCCGCACGCCCGCGCGGGATGCGTCGTAGAGCGCCTCGATCGTCTCTCTGTCCACGAGCGCGTTCATCTTCGCGATGATGCGCCCCTGCACGCCCTCGCGGGCGTGCGCGGCCTCGCGCTGGATGAGCTGGATCACCCGCTCCCGCATCCCCGTGGGCGCGACGATGAGGCGTCGGTACACCCTCTGGTGCGAGAAGCCCGTGAGGAGGTTGAAGAGGTCGCTGACGTCGGCGCCTACGGGCTCGTTGCAGGTGAAAAGCCCGATGTCGGTGTACACGCGCGCCGTCTTGCCGTTGTAGTTCCCGGTCGAGATGTGCACGTAACGCCGGATGCCGTCGGGCTCACGGCGCACGACGAGCGCGACCTTGGCGTGCGTCTTGAGCCCCGGCATTCCGTAGGCCACGTGCACGCCGAACGACTCGAGCGTGCGCGCCCAGGTGATGTTGTTCACCTCCTCGAACCGCGCCTGGAGTTCCACCAGCACAGCCACCTGGATGCCACGCTCGGCCGCCTCGGTGAGGGCGCGCACGATGGCGCCATCGCCCGACGTGCGGTAGAGCGTCATCTTGATCGCGAGCACCGCGTCGTCGCGGCTCGCCGCCTCGATGAACTGCTCGACGGTCGCAGCGAACGAGTCGTAGGGGTGGTGAACGAGAAGGTCGCGTTCGCGAATCACTTCGAAGATGGACCGCTCGGGCTCACGCAGCGGCGCCGGCACGCTCGGCGTGAACGGCGGGTCGCGAAGGACAGGCAGTTCGAGCCCCGCGAGGGCGAGGAGGTCGCCCATGTCCAGCAGCGGGCCGTGCTCGTGAATGTCGGCGTCGGCGAGGGGGAGCGCGTCCTCGTCCTCCGGCTCGCGGAGCTCGTCGAGCAGCAGCGCGCGGACAGCCGGCGGCGTCCCCGCCTGCGCCTCCAGCCGAACCACCTCGCCGAACCGCCGCTGGAACACCTGCTCCTCGATGAGCGCGAGGAAGTCCTCCGATTCCTCGCTGTCGGCGAGTTCGAGGTCGGAATAGCGCGTGATGCGGAATGCGTGCGAACTGACGACCTGCATGCCCGGAAAGAGGGCGCCGAGCTGCGAGCCGATGATTTCCTCGAGCGGCACGAACTCGTTCGTCCGCCCCGGGACAGGTACCCAGCGCGGAAGTGACTTGGGCACCTTCACGCGGGCGAACCGGTCCACTCCTCTTTCCGGGTCGCGCAACTCGACGGCCAGCGAGAGCGAGAGGTTGGAGATGTACGGGAAGGGATGCCCCGGGTCCACCGCCAGCGGCGTCAGCACGGGGTACACCTGCGCCGCGAAGAACGCGTCGAGCCCCTGGCGCTCGACCGCAGTGACATCCGCCATGGCGACGATGCGGACGCCATACTCGGCGAGTCGCGGCAGGAGGTCGCCGTAAAGGCAGCGCTGGGCCGCCTCGATCATCTCGCGGACACGCGCCGAGATCAGGTCGAGTTGCTCCTGCGGCGGCATGCCGTCGGGCGCCGCGTTCGCGAACCGGCCAGCCACCTGGCGCCTCAGCCCGGCAACCCGCACCATGTAGAACTCGTCGAGGTTGGTCCCGAAGATCGCGAGGAACTTCAGACGCTCGAGGAGCGGCACGCGCTCGTCGAACGCCTCGGCCAGGACGCGCGCGTTGAACTCGAGCCACGACAGCTCGCGGTTCAGGAAAAGCGGCCCGGGCTGCGTCGGCACGGAACTAGAGGGTGACGATCCGGCTGAGGACGAGATAGCTGGCCCCGGCAATCGCGGCCGCAGCCGGGATGGTGATGACCCACGCCCAGACGATCCGCCCGGCCAGACCCCACCGAACCCCGGAAAGTCGCTGCGTCGCGCCCACGCCGACGATCGAGCCCGTGATCGTATGGGTGGTGCTCACCGGGACGCCAAGCTTCGAGGCATACAGTATCACCAGGGCGCCCGCGCCCTCGGCGCAGAACCCGCTCACCGGCTTGAGCCGCGTGATGCGCGAGCCCATGGTGTGCACGATCCGCCACCCGCCGAGGAGCGTCCCGAGCGAGATCGCCGCGTACGCGGGGAGCGCGACCCACTTCGGCACGACGCCCGCGTCAGCCAGGTAGAGGTGGTGCAGGAAGCCCGTCTGCTCCGCGAAGCGGTGATTCTCGGCGACGAGCAGGGCCACGATCACGCCCATCGTCTTCTGCGCGTCGTTCTCGCCGTGCGCGAACGAGAGCATCGCCGAGCTGACGAGCTGGCCCGGCCGGAAGAGCCGGTCCACGAGATGCGGGGTAGCGAAGCGGAGGATGTTGAAGACGGCGACCATCAGGGCGAGGGCAACCAGCATGCCAAGGAGCGGCGACACCGCGATCGCGGCGACCGTCTCGATCCATTTAGTGCCCCAGGTGAGGGCGGCGAGGCCGCCCTTGGTGAGCGCCGCGCCGGCGAACCCGCCAATCAGGGCATGCGAGGAGCTGGACGGAATCCCGTAGAACCAGGTGAGCAGGTTCCAGGCGATCGCACCGATGAGGGCAGCGCAGATCACGTTCGCATCCACGACCGACTGGAGCACATAGCCGCTGCTCACAGCCTTCGCCACGGCCGTCGAGCCGAAGAACGCGGCGGCGAAGTTGAACGATGCGGCCCAGACGACAGCGGCGAACGGCGAGAGCACGCGCGTGCCGACGATGGTGGCAATCGAGTTCGCCGAGTCGTGAAACCCGTTGATGAAGTCGAACACGTACGCGATGACGATGATCGCGACTACATAGATGACCACGGCCGGTCAGCTGTTCTTGATCGAGATGCTCCCGAGCACGTTCAGGACGTCTTCACACTCGTCAATCGCGTGCTCGATGTTGTCGTACAGCTCTTTCCAGGTGATGATCTCGATCGGGTTCGACGTGTCGCCGGAAAAGAGCGCGCCCACGGCGTCCGAGTAGACGGCGTCGCCTTCCTCCTCGAGCGCCTTCATGACCCGCCCGAGCCGCGCCACTTCCTTGGGCTGCCGCAGCTTCTGCACGGCCTCCTTGATCGTGGTGGTTGCCCGCACGAGGATATCGGTGAGCTGGATTGCCGGCTCCCTGCCCGTCTTGATGTGGAACATCTTCGCGCGTCGCGCCGTACCGTCCATCAGGTCAACGACGTTGTCGAGCCGCGTGGCAAGAGCGTGGATATCTTCGCGGTCGAGCGGGGTAACGAAGCTCTGATCGAGACGGGTGACGACCTGGAGCATGATGCCGTCCGCCTCGTGTTCGAGCGCCTTGATCCGCTGGGCGTGCTCCTCCAGACGCTCCGGGTGGGCGAACAGTTCCTCGAGGACGGCAGCCGACTGGGTCATGCGGTCGGCAAGGGCATCGAAGAGTTCGAAGAATCCTTCGTCCTTCGGAATGAGGCGCACCAATGGTGGCTCCGGCGGGGGATCGTGAGAGGGCGCGACGCTGCTGAAAAGTACCGATCGGCCATCAATCCCGGCATGGGGCGCGTATGGCCCGCTCGCGGCACAGCGCTAACCCGTTACCCGGCAACGCGTTGATCCCCCAGCACGTGCCGGTGGATCACAACCAGCAGTCAGCCGGCCGGGATCCCCCACTTCGCGAAGGCCGCGCGCCTCCGCCCCACGAGGACGGGGCTCTCGAACGGGCGCACGAGCGTAACGCCCGCAACGAACCCGCCCACGTGCGCCCAGAACGCCACTCCCCCGGTGGCCGACTGCTGGCTGGCAAGCATCTCCGGAAGGCCGCTCAGGAGTTGCG
Source organism: Gemmatimonadaceae bacterium (assembly GCA_020851455.1). Taxonomy (GTDB): domain Bacteria; phylum Gemmatimonadota; class Gemmatimonadetes; order Gemmatimonadales; family Gemmatimonadaceae; genus Fen-1231. Next base: position 43,690 of record JADZCT010000038.1, read on the forward strand.
AGGCGAACCACCAGATGAGCACCGCCCATGCCGGAAAGGCGATGATGGGGAAGATGATGAGGAGGGGGAAGAGCATCTTCACCCGGACTCGCGGGAATAGGACGAGGTACGCGCCCATCACGCCGGAGATCGCCCCCGAGGCCCCCACGGTCGGCACGGGGGATGCCGGGTTTACCGCCACCTGCGCCGCGCTCGCCGCCAGCCCGCAGATGAGGTAGAACACGACGAAGCGCATGCGCCCCATGACGTCCTCGACGTTGTTCCCGAAGACCCAGAAGAAGAGCGCGTTGCCGAGGAGGTGGAGCCAGCCGGCGTGAAGGAAGATCGAGATGAAAGGAGTGAGCCAGTTGACCGGCTCGCGATCCACGACGCACGACAGGCCGGACGCTATGGGGATCGCCATGCCGACGGGAGCCCGGCCCGTGATCTCCCCGGGCACGAGCCCGAGGTTGCAGATGCTGGCCGCGAGCGTGTAGGCGCTGAAGCCGGCGTCCTGCACCACCACCCAGACGAACCCCATCGCAAGGAGGATCCCGATCGTAGCGACCGGGGTCCGCAGCGTAGGGTTCTCGTCGGCGATAGGAATCATCGGGCGAACGGGAATCTATGCCGCGGCGGCAACTGCCAAAATGCCACCTGCCAGTACTCTTCCTCGCCGCTGACTCCTTGCCGATTTGGCACGGATATCTGGCCCCTAACTTGCGCCATCATGACGCGATCGCACATCGAGCGGCGCAGGAGGCGCGCATTGCCGCCGGCGCCAGGACAAGCCAGCAGGAAACACCGAGGAATCAAATGGCAGACAAAGTGATCGGCATTGACCTGGGCACCACGAACTCCGTGGTGGCCGTCATGGAGGGCGGCGACCCGGTGGTGATACCTAACGCCGAGGGCGGGCGCACCACGCCGTCCGTCGTGGGGTTTAGCAAGGACGGCGAGCGCCTCGTCGGGCAGATCGCCAAGCGCCAGGCCGTTACCAACCCGCACAACACGGTGTTCTCGATCAAACGGCTCATGGGCCGTAAGATGCCGGAGGTCAAGGACGAGGTTACTCGCGTCCCGTACGCGGTGAAGAGCGGCGCGAACGACCTCGCGTCAGTCGAGGTGCAGGGCAAGCGGTACACGCCGCCCGAGATCTCGGCGATGATCCTGCAGAAGATGAAGCAGACAGCGGAGGACTACCTTGGCCAGCCGGTGTCGAAGGCGGTCGTGACGGTTCCCGCGTACTTCAACGACTCGCAGCGCCAGGCCACGAAGGACGCCGGCAGGATCGCCGGCCTCGACGTGCTCCGCATCATCAACGAGCCCACTGCCGCCGCGCTGGCCTATGGCCTCGACCGGAAAGGCAAGAAGGACGAGAAGGTAGCCGTGTTCGACCTGGGCGGCGGGACGTACGACATCTCCGTGCTCGAGCTGTACGAAGTGGACGGCACGCGCCAGTTCGAGGTGAAGTCCACCAATGGCGACACTCACCTCGGAGGCGACGACTTCGACCAGCGCGTGATTGACTGGCTCGTGGCGGAGTTCAGGAAAGACCAGGGCATTGACCTCTCGAAGGATCCGATGGCGCTCCAGCGGCTCAAGGAAGCCGCCGAGAAGGCCAAGATCGAGCTGTCGGGCACAACGAGCACCGACATCAACCTGCCGTTCATCACGGCCGACCAGTCGGGCCCCAAGCACCTGAACTACGCCCTCACGCGGGCGAAGCTCGAGCAGCTCGTGGACGACCTCGTGCAGCGGACGCTCGATCCGATGAAGCGCGCCCTGGCCGACGCCGGGCTGCAGGCGTCGGACATTGACGAAGTGCTCCTCGTGGGCGGGTCGACGCGCATGCCGAAGGTGCAGGAAGTCGTGAACAAGTTCTTCGGCAAGGAGCCGAACAAGGGCGTGAACCCGGATGAAGTCGTGGCGGTGGGCGCCGCGATCCAGGGCGCCGTGCTCACGGGCGAGCAGAAGGACGTACTGCTGCTCGACGTCACGCCGCTCTCGCTCGGCATCGAGACGCTGGGCGGCGTCACGACGGTGCTCATCCCGCGCAACACCACGATCCCGACCAAGAAGTCCGAAGTCTTCTCGACCGCGGACGACAATCAGACGACGGTCGAAATCCACGTGCTGCAGGGCGAGCGCGAGCTTGCCGTGTACAACAAGACGATCGGGAAGTTCCAGCTCACGGGAATCCCGCCGGCCCCGCGCGGAATGCCGCAGGTCGAGGTCACCTTCGATATTGACGCGAACGGCATCCTGCACGTGGCGGCGAAGGACAAGGCGACCGGCAAGGAGCAGAAGATCAGAATCGAGGCGTCGAGCGGGCTCTCGGACGCCGAGGTGGATCGCATGGTCAAGGACGCCGAGAAGAACGCCGCGGACGACAAGCGCAAGCGCGAGGAGATTGACAAGAAGAACCACCTCGATACGCTGGTCTACCAGGTGGAGAAGGACTCGAAGGAGTGGGCCGACAAGGTTCCCGAGGAACTGAAGACACGTCTGAACAACGCCGTCGAGCGGGCGCGCAAGGCGCACCGCGGCGACGACATGAACGAGATCAACGGCGCGTTCGACGAGCTCCAGGCGGCGTTCCAGGCCGCGGGCCAGGCCGTTTACGCGGCGCAGGCTCCGGGCTCGTCGCCCGGCGGCGACGGAACCACGCCACCCGGCGACGACGGGAAGAAGGAGGACGTCGTCGAGGCCGACTACGAAATCGTGGACGACAAGAAGAGCTAGATTTCACTCGGGAGGCGGCGGAAACTTCCGCCGCCTCCCGAGTGTCTGAGAGAGAACCCCTTCCTGTGCAGGGATACGCCGCAATGCAGACGTCAGTCAACCGCGCCCGCGTCCTCGCGATCGCGACCACCGCGTTCGTCGCGGGAATCGTGTTCGCGTCCTCGATGGACTGGACCTCCCTGCTCGGGGCGCAGCCGCGTACGGCGCCCGTGGTGAGCATGGCCGGCCCCGGCGGCCCCGACATCCAGGGCGGGTTCGTCGCCATCGCCGACCAGGTCACACCCGCCGTGGTGGCAATCCAGGCCGTCCGCGACCCGAAGCCGGTCGCCAGCAACCGCGGGCAGCCAAGGACGCAGGAAGAACTGCTCCGGCAGTTCTTCGGCCGGCCCGATGACGACGCGGGCCCGGTGAACTCATCGGGCACCGGGTTCATCGTCAGCAAGGACGGGTACGTCCTCACCAACAACCACGTGGTCGCCGGGATGGACCGGATCACGGTCTCGCTCACCGACCGGCGCGTGTTCAAGGCCAGGGTGATCGGCCGTGATCCGCAGACCGATGTGGCGGTGATCAAGATTGACGGCAGCAATCTTCCCACCGTGACACTCGGCGACGACAACGCGACGCGGGTTGGCGAGTGGGTGCTGGCGATCGGTAACCCGCTCGGCCTCGACTTCACCGTTACAGCCGGGATCGTGAGCGCCAAGGGGCGATCGAGCGAACTCCAGTCCCTGCGGCAGAGTTCGTACGCCATCCAGGACTTCATCCAGACCGACGCGGCAATCAACCCGGGCAACTCGGGCGGGCCGCTGGTGAACGCGCGCGGCCAGGTGATCGGCATCAACTCGGCAATCGCCAGCCGGACGGGCACATACAGCGGCTACGGATTCGCGATCCCGATCACGCTTGCCAAGACGGTGATGGACGACATCGTCGCGCACGGCCGCGTGCGGCGCGCGATCATGGGCGCCTCGATGAGCGAAGTGAACGCCGAGGATGCCGCGATCAACGGGCTCAAGCAGATTGCCGGCGCCAAGATCCAGGATCTCTGCGTGGCGGACCCGCAGACCGGCGCGTGCACCGTCGAGGGCCCCGCGGAGAAGGCGGGAGTCGAGCGCGGCGACATCGTCGTGGGCGTTGACGGCCAGCCGATTGACCAGGTCAGCACGCTGCAGCGGGTCCTCCGCGGCCGGCAGCCCGGCGACGTTGTCTCCCTCGACATCGTTCGCTATGGCGACAAGAAGACGATCAAGGTGAAGCTCGCCGAGGCGCCCTCCGACGATGCCCGCCCCGTGGCCGCGGCCACGCCGCACCCCGAAAGCGAGGGTGCAGTTCCGGGCGCGGCGGCGGTGCCGAAAATCGGCGTGTCCGTCGAGACGCTTACCCCGAAGGGCGCCGAGTCACGGCGCCTTCCTGGCGGCCTGAAGGGCGTCGTGGTTGCGTCCGTCACGCCCGGCTCGGACGCCGAGGGGAAACTGTTCGAGGACGACGTGATCGTCGAGGTGCGCATTCCGGGCAGCGGCGGCGCCACGCGGACGCCGGTAGCCACGGTGGCCGAACTGCAAAAAGAGATCGGCAAGGTTCGGACTGGCCAGTACGTGAGCCTGCTGGTTCGGCGCGTGAGTGACCCACGCACGGGCGCGACGGTCACGAGCGTGGTGAACCTGAAGGTGGGCGAGTAGGCGCCAGGATCGAGCAGGCTGCGGGAGTGGCGGAACTGGCAGACGCGCAGGACTTAGGATCCTGTGGGGCAACCCGTCCGGGTTCGACTCCCGGCTCTCGCACTGAGGCAGGCAAGACCCGCGTTGCAGGGCGTCCCGGCGGACCACTGCGGCCGCCTGGTATCTTTCGCGTGAGGCACGCAGCGCAGGCAATCCGGCCAATTGGCCTTTCCGCAATTCAGCATCCATGGACATTCAGGTAACAGACCGCAAGTCGCAGGGCGCGGAACGCCGGCTGCGAGTGAGCATCAGCGCCGAGACCGTCACGGAGGCGCGGGAGCGCGCCGCCACGCGGGTTGCGAAGCAGGTTCGCATCCCCGGCTTCCGCCCGGGCAAGGCGCCGCCGAACGTCGTGCGCAAGCAGTTCGCCGAGGCAATCCGGCAGGAAGCGCTGGACACGCTCATGCGCGAAGCGTACCAGCAGGTGATCGAGTCCGAGAAGATCGAGCCCGTCACGCAGCCGCACGCCCACGGGGTGAGCTACGAGGACGGTCAGCCGCTGACGTTCGAGCTTCACTGCGAGGTGCGCCCCGACATCGCACTGAACCGGATCGAGGGGTTCCGGGTGAGGCGTCCGTCGGCGACCGTTGACGACGCCGCGGTTCAGGCGCAGCTCGACCACCTTCGCGACCAGAAAGCGGCGTGGACGCCGGCCGGAGGACGGCCGCACGAGGGCGACCTCGTCACTGTGAGGCTCGCCATCACCGGCGGCGACGATGCCACCGGCACGGCCAAGGAGTACCACCTCGTGCTGGGCGCCGGACAGGTGATCGCGGCGATCGAGGAGCTCATCATGGAACTCGAACCCGGCGGCACGGTCGAACGTTCCGTGCGGTGGCCGGACGACTTCCCCGACGAGGCGCAGCGCGGCAAGGCCAGGGACGTTCGCGTCGAGCTGGCCGAGGTGAAGCGCAAGTCGCTGCCGGCGCTCGACGACGCGCTCGCGCGCGAACTGGGCGACTTCGATACGTTGGACGCGCTTCGCACGACAGTGCGCAACGACCTCGCGGCGCATGCCGCGCGGGAAGCCGACGCCGCGGTTCGCGGGGCGCTGATGGACGAGATCCTCGCCGCCAACGCCTTCGACGTGCCGCCGAGCTGGGTGCGCCGCCTCATCGAGGCATACGCTGAGGCGTACCAGATCGGCGAGGCCGAGCTGGAGAAGTTCGCGGGGGACTTCGGGCCAACGGCCGAGCGTCAGGTTCGGCGCGACCTGGCGATCGGGGCGATTGCCGAACGTGAATCGCTGGCGGCGAGCGAGGCGGACATTGACGCGAAGATCGCCGAACTGGCGGAGAAGCGCGGTTCGAAGCCCGGCGAGGTTTACGCCGCGCTGCAGAAGTCCGGACAGATCAAGGAGATCGAGCGGGGCATCACCGAAGAACGCGTGTTTGCGTGGCTCCAGGAACGCAACACGGTGGAGCAGGCGTGAGCGCAGGGGGTGGCGCGCCTCGCAGTCACCACGGCGAATCCGCCCTGAGTACGGCGGGGCTGGCCAGCGGCCCGGCACACCAACAGGAACCATCAATGCCCATTATCCCGAATCCCTACGTCATCGAACGGTCGAGCCGCGGCGAGCGGAGCTACGACGTCTATTCACGGCTCCTGATGGACCGCATCATCGTCCTCGGCACGCCGGTGAACGATGACGTGGCCAACATGATCATCGCGCAGCTCCTGTTCCTCGACGCCGACAACCCCGGCAGGGACATCTACCTCTACATCAACTCCCCCGGTGGCGTGGTGTCGAGCGGGATGGCAATCTACGACACGATGCAGTTCCTCCGGTCGCCGGTGGCCACGATCTGCATGGGAATGGCTGCCTCGATGGGCTCGTTCCTGCTCGCGGCAGGCAGGAAAGGCAAGCGGTCTGCCCTCCCCCACTCGCGCATCATGATCCACCAGCCGTCGGGCGGCGCGCAGGGAACTGCCGCCGACATCGAGATCCAGGCCAAGGAGATCCTCTACCTCCGCAACCAGATGAACCACCTGTACGCCAAGCATACCGGGCGCCCGGTGGAGCAGATCGAGCGCGACATGGAGCGGGACTTCTTCATGTCGGCCGAGGAGGCGAAGGAATACGGCATCATTGACACTGTCATAACGCAGTCGCCGGAGATGGCCAAGGAGCATGCGGCAGCGAAGTAGCCGCCCGTGGCGCGTTGTCGTTCGGCGTTCCGCGGGGTAGTGTTACGGGAGGGGCCGTGGCGCGTCGAACAAGGCGCCCCGGCGGCCGCCGGTTGGCACCTGTTTCAGCGCAGTGCACGCACGCCAGGATCACCATGACGTCGATGTCACACGATCGCCACCTCCGCTGCTCGTTCTGCGGGAAGTCCAAGGACTCGGTGCGGAAGTTCATCTCCGGGCCCTCGGTGTACATCTGCAACGAGTGCATCGCGCTGTGCAACGAGATCCTGGCAGAGGACGAGGAGCGGGAGGTTGCGGAGGCGGTGACGCAGGTCCCCTCGCCGCAGGAAATCAAGGGCGTGCTCGACCAGTACGTGATCGGGCAGGAGGCGGCCAAGAAGGCGCTCGCAGTGGCGGTGTACAACCACTACAAGCGCATCAATTCCGGGGCCAAGCGCGAGGACGAGGTCGAACTCGACAAGTCGAACATTCTGCTGCTGGGGCCGACCGGCGTCGGGAAGACGCTCCTGGCCCAGACCCTGGCGCGGATCCTCGACGTGCCGTTCACGATCGCCGACGCGACCACCCTCACCGAAGCGGGGTACGTGGGCGAGGACGTGGAGAACATCCTCGTGCGGCTTCTGCAGGCGGGCGACTTCAACGTCTCCGAGTGCGAGCGGGGCATCGTTTACATTGACGAGATTGACAAGATCGCGCGCAAGAGCGAGAACCCGAGCATCACGCGCGACGTCTCGGGCGAGGGCGTGCAGCAGGCGCTGCTCAAGATCCTCGAGGGCACCGTAGCCTGCGTTCCGCCGCAGGGCGGGCGCAAGCACCCGCAGCAGGAGTACATCCAGATCAACACCAAGGACATCCTGTTCATCTGCGGCGGCGCGTTCGACGGGCTCGAGAAGATCATCGAGGCAAGGCTTGGCCGGCGGCAGATCGGCTTCAGTCCAGCGGAAGCCAAGGGACACGAAGCCAGCGGCAAGAAGAATCCGTTCGCGCGGGTCGAGCCCGACGACCTCCTTCGCTTCGGCCTCATTCCGGAGCTCGTGGGCCGGCTTCCGGTGGCCGTCCCGCTCGAGGCGCTCGACGAAGACGCGCTCGTGCAGATCCTCCGGGAGCCGCGCAACGCGCTCACGAAGCAGTACACCAAGCTCTTCGACCTCGAGAACGTGAAGATCTCGTTCGAGGACTCGGCGCTCCGGGCAATCGCGCGTAAGGCGATCGAGCGGGGCACCGGGGCGCGGGGACTCCGCGCCATCCTCGAGGGGATCCTGCTCGACACGATGTTCGACCTGCCGGCGCGCGAAGACGTCGTCGAGGTGAAGGTGACGGAGGCGTGCGTGACGAGCGGCGCGCCGCCGCTCCTCGAACTCGCCCCGCGCCGCCAGAAGAAGGGAGCGTAGCATCCCGACTGCGGGGCGCTCCGCGCGCCACCCTGCCCCGGCGGACGCGCCGGCCGATCCGCTGGTGATCCGGAGTCTCGAGTTCCTCGGTGGAATGGCCGAGGCCGGCGGCTGGCGCCCCGAGCCCACCCTGCCGGAGGTCGCATTCGCCGGCCGCAGCAACGTAGGCAAGTCGTCGCTGCTGAATCGGCTCGTGCGGCGGAAGTCGCTGGCGAGGGTGAGCACCACGCCAGGCCGCACCCGCGAGATCAACTTCTTCCGCGTGAACGACCGCTTCGTGATCGCCGACCTTCCCGGCTACGGCTACGCGCGGGTCGCCAAGGCGCGCCGTGCGTCATGGCGCCCACTCATCGAGGGTTACCTTCGCGGGAGCGCAGGCCTGCGCGGCGTGGTGCTGCTTGTTGACGCTCGCCATGCGCCGTCACCGGACGATCACTCGATGATGGCTTACCTCGCGGAGATCGGAGCCCCGACGCTCGTGGCTCTGACGAAGATGGACAAGCTCCCGCCGCGCGAGCGGGGGGCCCGGGCAGCCGCGCTTGCGGAAGCGCTGGGAGTCGGCGAGGATCAGGTCGTGTCAACGAGCGCGCAGGACGGATCGGGCCGTGATGAACTCGCAGAGGCAGTAGTGGCGCTGCTCGACGCGCCGCCGTGGCGGGAAGCGCTGTGAAGCCGGCCGCTTCGCCGGGGCCGCCGAGCGCTCCAGGGCGGCGCGCGCTGGCGGCCTCCCTCGCAGCAACATTCCTGTTGCCGACGATGCTGCGTGCACAGCAGCCGCCCGGCGACACGGGCTCTGCAGCCGCGCGCACTCTCGTGCCGGCAGGGTATGGCTCGCTCCGGCGGGAAGACGTCGCCATCGAGGTTCGCGACGACGGGCTCACGATTCGCGCGATCCCGCTCGAGGAAGGCATCATCAGGACGCTCGCGCCGGATTCATACCAGTCGCTGCACGCCCTACGCGAGCGGGTGGCCCCTCAGCTCGCGCGCGTTGCCGCGCGTACGGGCCTGCAAACGGTGCAGGCGTGGCACGTGCAGTTCTTCAACGTGCGGCAGGGCGACGCACGCTACGACCCGCGCGGCATGCAGGTGCGCAGCGCCGGCCGCGACTTCCGCCCGCTCGACGTGCTGCCACTCGTTCCCGGCTACGACGACGGCCGCCTCGCCCAGGGGCGCGCGGTTGACGCCGTCTTCGTGTTCGACCCGGCAATCGCGCTCGACCAGCCGCTCACGGTGACGCTCGGCGCCCAGCAGTCCACGGCGTGGTCGGACGTGCTGCTGCAGCGGCTCGACCGTGAGCGCACCGCGATCTGGTCGCGCGCCGCCGCCAACCGCAAGCCGACGTCAACCGAGGAACGCTATCCATGGCAACCAGGCCGCTTCGCAAGCTCGATCCCGCACCCGTAGCCACCGCGGCCGACGCATGGCTTGAACGGGTCGAGGCGTCGCTCTCCAACGCCGGGCTCGACCGGGCCGAGTTCTGCCGCACCACGCTGTGCGACCTGGCGTACCCGCAGTACTCGGCGAACTGGGCAGAGGCAGTCAACGACACGCGGCTGCCGCTCGGGACGCGCCTTGCGCTCAGCGCGCTCGACCCCCGCAACGTCACACTCGAGCCCGAGTACTACGCCGAGTGCGACGACGCGCGGTTCCAGGCGGTGAAGCCGCTCCTCTGGCTCTGGTACTCATTCGACCGGCTGCCGATCGGCGGGCAGAACGTGGACCTCGGAGTGCGGCTGCGCCGCCTCCTCGCGCCGCGGATCTTCAAGCGGTGCGGCGAACGATTCAAGGCGTTCCAGCACGTGGAGTTCTCGTTCGGGTACAACGTGGAGTGCGGGGACGACGCCGTGATCCACCGGCACGTGCTGCTGGACGACCGTGGCGGGATCGTGATGGGCAACAAGGTTTCCATCAGCGACTACGCGAACATCTACAGCCACACTCACAGCATCGTGGACGCCGTTGACGTGACCAACGCGCCAACCGTGCTCGAGGACGGCGTCCGCGTTACCTACCATGCGACGGTGCTGGCCGGCGTGCGGGTTGGCGTGCAGGGAATGGTAGGCGCCGTTGCCGTTGCAACCAAGGACGTGAGGCCGTACCACGTGAACGTGGGGATTCCGGCAAAGAGCGTGCGGGTGAAGCCCAACGCCCCTAAGGATGCGTGGGACCCCGCACGCACCGCGCACGCCAGCGGGCGGGCCGACTAGGCCGCCGCTACCTGCCGCGGGGCCTGGCAACGAGAAGCACGTCCTCGGTGACGCCAGCGTCACCCGTGCGGAGCATCCAGGCGATTTGGCGGAGCAGTTCGTGGGTCCGTGGCCAGGCGAGATACGTGCGGGCCGTGCCGAACGCCGCCCAGCGCCCTCGAACATGCTCGGCGCTCAACCGGAACCGCTCACCCGTGACGACCGCGGCGAACGCCACTGCCAGCTGGACTGCGTCGGCCTTGGGCAGGAAGAACGGATTCACGCCAATGCTGTAGACCCGTTCGGGCACCAATCCGGTTTCCTCGCGCACCTCGCGCAACGCGGCCTGGACCGGCGTTTCGCCTTTCTCGATGTGGCCGTGAATGACTTCCCACGCACCCGGACTCCTCGTGCCCTGTGCGCGCTCGAGCGTGAGCACGCGCCACGCTCGCCCCACCCGCCTTATCACGGCAACTTCCACGACGCCTGGCACTACCGTAGTCACAGGTGCCCGCCCCCTGCCGCCCTATTCGCGGGCGCGGGCCAGCAGTGAGTGCAGCCGTGCCGACAGGGCACGCGGCCGGAATGGCTTGGTGAGGTAGTCGCTCGCGCCGTACTCGAATACGCGCACCTCGCTGTCCTCGTCGCCCTTCGCGGTAAGCACGATCACCGGGAGAGCCGCCGTGGCCGGCCGGGAGCGGAGGTGGCTCAGGACGCCGTACCCGTCGAGCCGCGGCAGGTTCAGGTCGAGCACGACGATGTCGGGAGCGGAGCGGTCTATCTCGTCGAGCGCGACGACGCCGTCTGCCGCCTCGAAGACCACGAAGCCTTCGCGTTCGAGGAGATCCTTCATGACTCGCCGAAGCGTGTCTTCGTCCTCGACCAGGAGGACGCTCTTGCTCCGGCCGGCGAGCGCGCCACCGTCGTCGAGCAGCTCGAACGATTCGCCCTCGAAAGCCGCCGGCGGCGTGGAGTGGAGCGTGCGCACGCCTCCCGCAGGCGGCGCAAGGCCGACGCCTGGCGCCACGTCGCGCTCCGGCGGCGCTGCGGTGGCGCCAGCGCTGCCAGGGGCCCGCGTCCCGCCGCGCCCGTGCGGTGAAGCCGGCTCGACGGAGCGCGGGACCGCGGCGGACGCACGGTCCGCGGCGTCGGGCGGCACCTCGATGACGCGCAGGATCTCCTCGATGCTCGTCGTGCCGTTCTTCGCGTGCTGCACGCCAGATTCCCACAGCCCGCGCATCCCGCCCTCGCGCGCAGCGTCGGAAATGCGGTCAACCGGCTCGTTCGCCGCGATCCGCCGCTCGACCTCGGGAGTCACGACCAGCACCTCGGTCAGGGCGAGCCGCCCTCGGTAGCCAGTCTGCGAACACTCGGAACAGCCAACCGCGCGGTACAGCGTGGCTCCCGCCGGGAACCAGCGACGGATCCGCTCGGGCACAGCGGTCACTTCGAGTTCGCGACAGTGCGGGCAGAGCCGGCGCACGAGCCGCTGCGCCAGGACGGCCTTGAGCGATGCGGCGATCTTGTACGTCTCGACCCCAATATCCACGAGACGGGTCACCGAGCTCGCGGCGTCAATCGTGTGCAGCGTCGAAAGCACCAGGTGCCCCGTAAGCGACGCCTGCACCGCGATGGACGCGGTCTCCTTGTCGCGAATCTCGCCGACGAGGATGACGTCCGGATCCTGCCGCAGGATCGAGCGCAGCGCGGAGGGGAAGGTCAGCCCCGCCTTCTCGTTCACCTGCACCTGGACGATTCCCTGCAGCCGGTACTCGACGGGATCTTCCACCGTCACGATGTTCACGCCGCGTTGCTGGATGGCGCGCAGCATCGAGTACAGGGTCGTCGTCTTTCCGGAGCCCGTGGGCCCCGTAACGAGTATGATTCCCTCGCGGATGTCTATAAGCGATCTGATCCGCTCGAGTTCGTCGGGGTTGAGCCCCATGTGCTCGAGCGAGAGCACCGTGGCGCGCTGGTCGAGGATGCGGATGACGACCTTCTCGCCCTGCGACGCCGGCAGCGTCGAGACGCGGAGATCAACGCGGTTTCCGCTGACGGCGACACGCGCGCGGCCATCCTGCGGACGGAGCCGGTCGGCTATGTCGAGCTGGGCCATGATCTTCACGCGCGACACGAGCGGAACGCCGGCCGCCTTGGGCAGGACCATCACCTGACGCAGTACGCCGTCAATGCGGTAGCGTACCGCCACCCCCGACTCCTCGGGCTCGAGGTGGATGTCCGACGCGCGCGACTGGATCCCCTCGGCGAGGATCCGGTCCACGAGCTGAATGACGGGGCGTTCGGACGCGCGGCTTGCCCCAAGCTCCAGCTCGGCTTCGTCAACAGTCTCGTCGAGCGCCTGGATGTCATAGTCGCCCGCGACGTTCTCGAGCAGCTTCTCGAGCACGTTCTCCGGCCGGTAGATCTCGTCGAGGCGCGCCGCGATCTGCGACGGCGAGGCCAGCGACATGCGCACGGTACGCCCCAGCGCAAAGGCGAGGGTCCGCTCGCAGTCGAGGTCGTGCGGGTCGGCCGTCGCGATGTCGAGCACCGAGTCAGATATGCCGAGGGGCAGGACACGGTACCTGCGCACGAGTTGCTCGGGAACCAGCTCGCGCGCCTGTTGCGACACCTGCGAGACATCCGCGACGTTCATCCGGAAACGCCGGGAGAGCGCGGCAAGCACCTTCGCGTCCGTGACGAAGCCCCGCTGAACGGCCTCGGCCCAGTAGCTCTCCACGCGCGCCGACCGCAACTGCTCCGCCTGGTCAGGCGTCAGCAGCCCTTCGAGCGTGAGGAGGATCCACTCGTCCCGTGCTGGCTTGGCGGAGGTGCCCATCGTGCGGTGAGGGGTGGCAGCGTTCAGGCGCCGGACAGTGGAAAACTAACGCCGTAGCAGCTCTACAGCACCGGCCAGAAGGCGCGTCCGAAGTCCAGGCGCAGCTCCCAGCGGCCGCCCGCGTCCACGCCGCGCACCACATCCAGCCGGAGCGCATCGTACAGCGTCACGAACCCCATCCCGACGCTTCGGCGCCACCCCAGCGCCGACGCATACGCTGCAGCGGCGAACGGAACGGCCTTCACCTCGACGCGTGGCGCGCCAAAGCGGCCGAGCGGCACCGCGAGCCCTGCGACTGGCACGGCCCACTCCATGCGAAGCGCGCCTGCCTCGCGCCCGCGCAGCGAGTGCGCCTCGTAACCGGGGCCGGTCACCGGGCCGCCAAGCGAGGGCATGGCCTGCGTTGGCAGCGACGGCCCCGCCGCAGCCGCAAGCACGACCGCGAGCGCAAGCTTCCCCGCACCAGCATCGCCCTCCACGCGGCCAGCAGCGAAGATCCGCGCGAATGGCGGCATGACCCGCTCGCCGCTGCTGGGTCCGGGGATAAGCGTCTCGTGGCCTTCCTGGCCCGGCGCGTCGCCCGCGACCGGGATTACGACGCGCGCCTCGGAGAGCCAACTGCCGGTGAACCCGGCGACGGCCGCGCGGCCGTCGGCTCCTGCGCCGAGCGAAGTCGCGACCAACCGAGTCGCCGGTGCCGCTGCCCTGAACGCGCCAGAGGATGGCCGGGCGTGGACGGCAAGCGGCGTCTCCCGGGAGCGCTCCACGGCAAAGCGCCAGCGCGTGGCGCTCCCGCCCTGCACGAAGGCCCGCACGCCGGACGCACGGTACTCGTCCGTTACGTCGGATCCGAACTCCTGCGCGGCGATGGAATTTCCGAACCGACTCGCTTCGGGAACGAGCCCGAGGTCCCGGAACGTGTCGAACACCGACGCACCGATCATGGACACCCCGCCTCCGGCCAGTGACACGCCGGCGTCGTACTTCACGACGCGGTCGTCGAGTCCATAGCGGGCGCCAAGATCAACGGCCACGCGCGCGCCAATCAGCCCGACCGTCCTGCCGCCGAGCGCGAGCCCCTCGACGCGGTTCACCCTGGCGAAGTCGCTCACCGACGCGCCAGCGAGCCGCCAGCGCTGCGCCGAGCGGAGCGCGGCTGCGCCAACCAGCGCGGTGGCGCGCGCGCGCACCGCCGCGGCAGCGGGCTCGTCGAACGCCGCGCTCGCGAGCGCGGGAATCGAATCGGAAATAAGCCCGGTAAACGGATACGCTGCGAGTTCTGCCGGAGGGGCGAAGGTGATTTCCGGGCCGGCGAAGAGCGCAGGCGACGGGTCGCGATTCACCTCCACGCAGCAGATGTCCCATGTGCCGTGGATGATGCCGCGAACGGGAAAGTCGAGCCACGTGCCCGTCCGGCGGATTGTTATGTCCTGGCGGCGCGGAAGCCAGAAGCGTCCCTCAACCAGCCCGTTGTCGAGCACGACGGACACGTCCTCGAGCGCGGGATCAATCAGCGCTGCCCTCGTGAACGCAATGCCAAGGCGCACGACGGTCGCTGTTTCCCTGTCGAGGTACACCGCCCCGACGGCCCGCGGCAGCCGCTCGTCGCGTGGCCGGAACTCCACCGTCACGACATCCCACGCGCGACCGGCAACCTGGATGCGCAGCGAATCGGCGATGGCGAAGTCGTAATCGTCGCGCCCGGCGAGCGAGAGGGGATGGGGCACGTCGCGAACCTCGTCACCGTCGCCGAGCCGGATGATGGCCGGGAAGTTGTTCTGCACGACAGCGAGGTGGTCGCTGTGGTAGGCGATGTCGGTCGGCTTCACTACGTCGAAGCGCCGGCCCACGACACGCTGCTTGCTCTGGTTCGGCGCCCGCCAGTAGACTTCCACGGCCAGTTCGTCGGCACGCACGACCTGCGGCGGGTCGCGGAAGCCCTCGCCCATCTGAGCGAGGAAGGTCACGTACCCGTGGGCGGTTGCCTTGTAGTCGGCGAGGCCCGAGTCGGCGAGCTGGGCGGTGCGCCGTGCGATGGCCCGGGCGATCAGATCCAGCGCCGCCGGGGAGTTCCAGTCGCGCTGCTGGGCGCCCTGCGCTTCGGCAACCGAAGCACAGGCTATAACCATGGCAGCGGCCAACGCCGCTGCCCTGCGAGGAGGCATGGTGGCATTATCGCGGACCGGTCAGGCGGCGGCAACGGCTCCGGAGGCCCGGCTGGCGCGGGCGGCAGGGTGAGCGGCGGGTTCGAGGCGTTCCGCTCGAGGGCCCGCAGGCGCGCGCTCGTCCCCGTGTGGCGCGACGTCCTGCTCGACCTCGACACGGCGGTGGCGGCGTTCGCGCGGCTGCGCGGCGCCGGCACGCCGGATGCGGCGCGGTTCGCGTTCCTGCTCGAAAGCGCGCCGGCGGGCAGCGATACCTGGGCCCGGTACACCTTCCTCGGCGCCGACCCGACCGCGGCGTGGCGCCTGACGGACGGAACGGTCGAGGACTGGGACGCAAAGCGGGGGTGGCACGCCGCACGAACGCCGGCGGACCCGATCGCCGACCTGCGGGCGAAGCTCATGCAGCACGAGCCCGTCGCCGCCCCGGAGCTGGGCAGGTTCTGGGGCGGAGCCGTTGGATGGCTCGGATACGACGTGGTGCGCTGCATCGAGCGGCTGCCAAGCCCGCCGCCGCGCGGAGTGACCGTCCCCGACGCGCTGTTCGTCTTCACCCGCACGATGGTGATCGTTGACAACCTCAAGGCGCAGGCCCGCATCACCTGCACCGTCGCCGTTGACGATGATCTCTCGGATGCCGCGCTCGGCAAACTGCACGCCGACGCCGAGCGCGACATTGACGCGGTCGCCGCCCGGCTGCGCACGGGGCCGTCGCTCCCGCCGCTGGATTTCGACCCGGACGCGCCGCCCGCGGAAGGGCGGTCATCGTATGAGCGCGCACGCTTCCTTGCCGACGTGGATCGCATCAAGGAGTACATCCTGGCGGGTGATTGCTTCCAGGCGCTGCTGGCGCGCCGAATCACGGTTCCGCACGACTTCGACGCTACCACCCTCTACCGCGCGATCCGCGCCCTCAACCCCTCGCCGTACATGTACCACGTGGTCGCCGATGGGGTGGAGATCGTCGGGAGTTCGCCCGAGCTCCAGGTGCGGGTCGCCGACGGCCGCGCGATCGTGCGGCCAATAGCGGGAACGTGTCCGCGCGGCCGCGACGCGGACGAGGACGCGCGGCTCGCCGCCGCGCTCAGCGCCGACGAGAAGGAACGCGCCGAGCACGTGATGCTGGTGGACCTCGGCCGCAATGACATCGGCCGCGTGGCCGAATACGGCTCCGTGCAGGTAACGCAGCTCATGCAGGTCGAGCGGTTTTCGCACGTGCAGCACCTCGTGAGCGAGGTGCGGGGCAGCGTGCCGGGCAGGTCGGCACTGGATGTGTTCCGCGCGACCTTTCCGGCGGGAACGATGACCGGCGCGCCCAAGGTGCGTGCTATGGAGATCATTGACTCGCTCGAGCCTGAGCGGCGTGGTCCCTACTCCGGCGCCATTGGCTACATCGCGTACGGCGACCAGGCCATGGACCTTGCGATCGTCATCCGAACCTGCGTCCTGGCCAATGGAGAGGCCACGATCGGAGCGGGCGCGGGAATAGTCGCCGACTCATCGCCGGAGCGCGAGTGGGCGGAGACGGAGGCCAAGGCGAGGGCCATGCTGACCGCGATCGGGCGGGCGCGCGCAGCCAACCGCCCCGGCAGCGCCCCGGCGTAGCCGCCGGGGCCGGCGCCGGGCCATATTTTCGGGAATGGCGTTCAAGCTCGTCGGCATCGAGAACGAGTACTCGTTCGAGCTGCGGCCGCGGACGACGATGGTCGTCGGGCGCGCCGTGAGCTCCGACTGCGCCATCGTGGACGCCACGGTGTCCCGTCGGCACGCGGAGCTCGCCGTGCAGGACAACGGCTTCCAACTCAAGGACCTCGGATCGAGCAACGGATCGTTCGTGAACGGGGCAAAGGTGGACTCGTACTTCGTCGCGCCGGGCGACACGGTGGTCTTCGGGAAGGTTGCATTCGCGGTGCACGAACTGGCTCCTCCCGTCGCAAAGCCGCCGCAGCCGCCGCAGCCGCCGCAGCCGCCGCCAGGCGCCGCCAGCGCGCCGCCACCAAAGCCGGGCGCGACGATCGTCCGGCCAATCTCCTCGCCCGACGTTTCCGGCCTCGGCCCGCACAGCGGAAGCATCAAGGCGGCAATGGCCGGCGCCGCCAGCGAGGCCGACAAGGACAGGCAGAAGCTTGCGATCCTCCTGGAGGTCTCGAAGGGACTCACGCGCGCCGCCGACGTGGACGCGCTCCTGAAGAAGGTCACCGACTTCGCCTTCGAGATCCTCGAGGCTGACCGCTGCGCCATCCTCCTGTTCGACGATCGCGGCAACCTGATGACCAAGATCGCCCGCGACCGACGCGGGGCAGACCAGGCGCAGGCAGTGCCGCAATCCATCGCCCGCATGGCCGTGGACGAGAAGTCGGCAATCGTCTCGGAAAACGCCGGCGAGGATACCCGCTTCACGGGCCAGTCCATCCTCATGCAGCGCGTGCGCTCGGCAATGTGCGTGCCGCTGATGGGCTCCGAGGCCAAGGTTCTCGGCGTGCTCTACGTAGACAACTTCATGAGCACGCACCAGTTCAACGAGGCCGACGTGGACTTCGCGATTGCTTTTGCCGGCATCGCCGCGGTCGCGATCGAAAACGGGCAGTTCTCCGATCGCATCAGGCAGCAGGCGCTCGTGCGGAGCAACTTCGAGCGTTTCTTCACGCCGCACCTCGCAGCGCGCATCGCGAACAGCGCCGACGCCGTGAAGCTCGGCGGCGACAAGCGTCGCGTCGCGGTGCTCTTCAGCGATATACGCGGCTTCACCGCACTCTCGGAAACCATGGAGCCGGACGCCATGGCAAGACTGCTCACGGAGTACTTCAGCGAGATGGTGGAGTGCGTTTTCCGCCACGGCGGTACGCTCGACAAGTTCATCGGCGACGCTGTCATGGCGCAGTGGGGCGCGCCGCTCGGCGAGTCCGACGACGCCGACCGGGCAATGTCGTCGGCCATGGACATGATGGAAGCGCTCGAGAAGCTGAACGAGCACTGGGCTCAGCAGGGCCGGCCGACGCTGCAGATCGGCATTGGGCTCAACATCGGCGACGCATTCGCCGGCAACATCGGGAGCGAACGCCGCCTCGAGTACACCGTCATCGGCGACACCGTGAACGTCGCCAGCCGACTCTGCGGCAAGGCGGGGCCTGGCGAGATCCTCGTGAGCGAGGACTTCACCAGGGCGCTCAAGACGCCGCCGCGAATGTCGCCCATGCCGCCCATGGAGCTCAAGAACAAGACCCAGCCGGTCCCGGTATTCCGGATCGTGCGGTAGACGCGGCCCGAGCGCGGCACCGTGAAATTCACAGGAGCGACCGTCCACGGCGTTCCGGACGGGTACCGCGCGAGCGCACGCGGCGGCACACTGCTCGTGGCGCGGGATGACGCCCATGACGCGCTGGCTGGCGCGCTCTGCAGCGGCACGCTGCACGCGTGGGCGTCGCACCAGCCCGATGCGTGCGCGTTCGAGGGACGCACCGTTGCATGGGCGACGCGACTCCCGTCCGCAGGAGGCATCGTCGTGCGGCACTCACGCCACGGCGGGCTGCTCCGCGGAATCACGAGAGACCTCTTCCTCGCCCCGTCCCGCGCGCCGCGCGAACTGCGCGTAGCGCTGCGGCTGCGCGCAGCGCTGGTGCGCACGCCGGACGTCATCGGCTATGCAACGTACTCAGCGCCTGGCCCGTTCTGCCGGGCCGACGTGGTAACCGCGCAAATCGCCGGCGCCGACCTGCCGGCCGCGTGGGTGGCCGCCGCCAAGGACCGTTCCGCACGGCTCGGCATTGCCCGCGCAACCGGCGCCCTGCTCAGCTCGATGCACAGCGCGGGAGTCGTGCACCCTGACCTCAACGCGAAGAATATCCTGGTCGCCCGTTCCGGTGACGAAGCTGAGGCGTGGCTGCTGGACGTGGATCGCGTCAGGTTCGTGCGACCTGGCGACAGGCGCGCAGCGGATATGAACCTGGCGCGGCTCGATCGCTCGCTGGGCAAGCTGCGACGGATGGGCGCCATTGACATTGACGCCGAAAGCTGGGAGGCCCTGCAGAGCGTGGCGCGCGCCGCAGCGCCACCCGCCACGGCGAACGCCCGAGGCGCGCATTGACGCCTGCTCGCGACACCTCGGCGGCCGGCAGCTCAGTGAGCCTGGAACGCGTGTGCATCGTGATGATGAGCGCCGTCGGCGACGCCGTGCACGTGATGCCTGTCATCCACTCGATCAAGCGGGCGGCGCCCGACGCCCGAATCACCTGGGTTCTGCAGCCTGGGCCCGCCACGCTCGTGCGCGGGCATCCGCTCGTGGACGACATCGTCGAGTTCGACCGCACCGCCGGGCTGCGCGGATTCCTCCGCGTTCGGCGCGCACTCGCCTCGCGGCCGGCCACCGTCGTCGTCAACCTGCAAGTCTACTTCAAAGCCGGAATCATCACCGGCTTCAGTCGCGCGCCGGTCAAGCTGGGCTTCGACCGCGCCCGCGCACGCGACGCCAACTGGATCTTCACCAACCATCGCATTCCGCAGCACGCAATGCAGCATGTCCAGGACCAGTACCTGGAGTTCTGCTCCTGGCTCGGCGCTCCAACCGACCGCGTGGAATGGAACCTCGGCCCGTGGAACGACGAAGAGCGCGCCTGGCAGCACGACTTCTTCGCGCAGTTCGACCGTCCGGTCGTGCCGATCGTGGTCGCGACGAGCAAACCCGAGAAGGACTGGATGCCAGAGCGCTGGGCAGAGGTGTGCGACGCCCTGAACGCGGACTTCGGACTGCAGCCCGTGCTCGTTGGCGGCCGGTCGCCCCGTGAACTGGCGGCCGAAGCGGCAATCCTCGCCCGTGCGCGGCACCGGCCGGCCTCGGCGCTTGGCAGCGGCCTGCGGCGGCTCGCCGCGATCCTCGATGGCGCCGAGCTTGCACTCACGCCCGACACCGGTCCGCTCCACTTGGCGGTCGCGCTGAGGACGCCGGTCATTTCGCTGATCGGCTACTCGAACCCAAAGCGCGTGGGGCCATACCGGTGGTGCCGCGACCTCGTAATAGATGCCTACGGTGACCCAGGCGAGGACTACCCCATCTCGATGGAGAACCGGCCCGGACGCATGCCGCGCATTGCCGTCCGCGATGTCCTCGACCGCGTGGAGCGGTGGCGGGCCGCCAAGAAAGAGGCCGCCCCCGGCACCGTTCCGTGGGCGGCCAACGCATGACCGCAGAACCCCGACGCGTCGCGAAGGCGACTCACCGGCGGGAAATCAGGACTCCAGCAGCTTGAGCTTGAGGGCGAACTTCACGTAGTCGCTCCGGTGGTGGAGCCCGAGCTTCTCGTTGATCCGCTGCTTGTAGGTATCCACCGTCTTCGGGCTGATGTGCAACTGCTCGCCGATCTCGGGGGCGCTGTAGCCGGACGCCACGAGGCGAAGGATCTCCTGCTCGCGGTTCGAGAGGTCCTCGAAGCGGTTGCGCTCGCTGGCGCCCTGCTCGCGCCGCTTGAACTCCTTGGCGAGCGCGCGCGCCGCGCCGGCCTGCAGATAAGGATCTCCATTGGCGACGATCCGCACCGCCGCAACGAGTTCGCGGTCCGCCGCGCTCTTTACCAGATAACCGCTTGCGCCCGCTTCGAGCGCCGGGACGAGGTACTCATCCTCGGTGTGCATGGTAAGTATGAGGATCTTCGACAGGGATCCGCTCGCGATGATCTCCTTCGTCGCCGTCGCGCCATCCATCTCGTCCATCGAAAGATCCATTACGATGACGTCCGGCTTGAGGCGCTCGGCAAGCGCCACGGCTTCACGTCCGTTGCGGGCTTCGCCCACAACGTCTATGTCCTTGGCCTCTCCCAGAACGGCGCGCAATCCCGCGCGCACGACTGCGTGGTCGTCCACGAGCATCACGCGAATCAAGTCGCCCATCATCGTGACGAAGCTCTCCTCCCTGCCGTCCGCGCCACGACACAACCAGCGCGAACCGACAACCCGACATGGTAGATTAGGGACGTACGACGTCCCGCGCTTCGCATCCTAGCCGTACCGGTACACCATTCGCGTAAGGCGATCACCGGAAAGAATGCCTAGTATCCTTACATATATGTCAGGCGACTCCCTACACGACAAGCCGGAGGCCAGCCAGCGTTGAACCAGCTCACTACGGACCGCCTGCTGCGTGCAAGCGTGGCCACGTCCATTGATGCAATAATCTGCACCGACGAAAGACGAAAGATCACGTTCTTCAACCACGGCGCCGAAGCGATGTTTGGCTACAGCGCCGAGGAAATGATGGGCAAGCCCCTCGACGTGCTGATCCCGCACAGGTTCCAGGCCGCGCACCGCGAGCATGTCGAGAAGTTCGGCGCATCCCGGCAGGCGACCCGGCTGATGGGAGAGCGTCGAGAAGTATCCGGCCTTCGGAAGGACGGGACCGAGTTCCCTGCGGCTGCCTCGATCGCGCAGGTGACCCTGGACGGCGAGCACGCGTATTCCGTGGTTCTTCGCGATGTCACGGAACAGCATCGCTTCGAGCAGGAGAACTCCGAGCTGGTGCGCGAGCTGCGGGCGGCGGTGGTGGCGCGCGACGACATGCTTGGCATCGTCTCGCACGACCTCCGGAACCCGGTGAACGCGGTGAAGATGCTGGCGGCGGCAATCGTGCGGGCCGGCGAGACGGCTTCGCTTCCTCCGGTGGTGGCGGAGCACGCGGGCGTGCTCCTGCAAGCAGCGCGCCAGATGGATGCGCTCATCCAGGATC
The DNA here is from genome assembly GCA_020851455.1 of Gemmatimonadaceae bacterium. GTDB lineage: Bacteria > Gemmatimonadota > Gemmatimonadetes > Gemmatimonadales > Gemmatimonadaceae > Fen-1231. Next base: position 65,573 of record JADZCT010000038.1, read on the forward strand.
TGCTCGACGTATCGCGGCTCGAGTCTGGCCGGATGACGATGGCGCCGCGTCCTGTCGCGATGACTGAGCTTGTCGCGACAGCCACCAGCCTGCTTGCACCAGCTGCGGAAGAGGCGGGGGTCCGGCTTACGTCGAGCGTCTCGGGCTCGCTTCCCCAGGTTGACGTTGATCCCGACCGGATGGTGCAGGCGCTGTCGAACCTCGTGAGCAACGCGGTGAAGTACACACCCTCCGGCGGCCGCGTGGACGTCAACGCGCAGGTGGACGGCGACATCGTGCGCGTATCGGTGGAAGACACGGGTGTTGGGATCCCGGAGGCGGAGCTGCACCGCGTGTTCGACCGGTTCTGGCAATCGCGGCGCACGAACCGCAGTGGCGCGGGGCTCGGGCTCACGATCGTCCGGGGCATAGTGCGGGCGCATGGCGGCCGGATCTGGATCGAGAGTCGGCCAGGCGAGGGAACCAAGGTGCACTTCAGCGTCCCGCGGGCAGCGCGCGCCGACGCCTAGAAGTGGGTGCAGCGGCTATGGGGCGGCGATGCCGCGCGTGAAGTCGTACCGCAGCCCGACCTGGGCGAGCAGGTCCACGAGGCGGCGCAGGCCGAGGCCCATGACGCTGAAGTAGTCGCCGTCCACGCGCTCGACGATCGTGGCGCCGTACCCTTGGATGCCGTACGCGCCCGCCTTGTCCATCGGCTCGCCTGTGGCCACGTACGCCTCGATCTCGCCGGGCGTCAGTTTGCGAAAGGTCACCCGAACGGTCTCGACGGCCGAGGCAACGTGCCCGGCGCGCGACACGGCAATGGCGGTATGCACGACGTGCGACCGCCCGCTGAGCCGATCGAGCATGCGTCGCGCGTCCGCTGGATCTTCCGGCTTGGCGAGGATAGCGCCGTCGAGGACGACAGTCGTGTCGGCGGCTATGATGACCGTGCCGGGTTCCAGCGCAGCGACTTTGGCGGCCTTGTCGCGCGCGACGCGCTCGACATACGCTACCGGGTCCTCTCCGGCGCGGGCCGACTCGTCAACGTCAGCCGGGCGCACCTCATGCCCGATTCCGACCAGGTTCAGGAGGTCGCGGCGACGCGGCGATGCCGAGGCGAGCACCACGCGCAGCGCGCTCATCGCTCGAGCCAGAGCGTGACCGGTCCGTCGTTCACGAGCTCGACCTGCATCATGGCCCCGAACTCGCCGGTCTCCACCCGCAATCCGCGCTCGCGCAGCGCGGCCACGAACCGGCCGAAGAGCGGTCTGGCCGCGTCGGGGTGAGCCGCCTGAATGAAGCTTGGCCTCCGTCCCTTCGACGCATCGCCGTAGAGGGTGAACTGCGACACGACGAGCAGCGCGCCGCCCGCTTCGGCCAGTGGCAGGTTCATCTTCCCGTCGGCGTCGGCAAACAGGCGCAGCCCCGTGATCTTGTCTGCCATCCACTCGATCTGCTCGCTACCGTCGCCGTGCGTGAACCCGGCGAGGACGACGTAGCCGCCCTCGATGCGGCCGGTTTCCCGGCCTTCCACGGTGACGTGCGCGCGCGATACGCGCTGGAGGAGGACTCTCATTGCCCGGCCTCAGTCGGCGATGACTTCCATGCCAACCGCGTGCTCGACCCCCTTGAGGAAGAACACGAGCGGAAGGCAGACGAGGAAGAGCACGGTCACGAGCTGGAACACGTGATTGTACGAAAGCACGGCGGCCTGCTGCGTCACGCGGCCATCGAGCAGCGCGAGCGAGCGCTGCGTGGCGGTCTGCGCGTCAGCGCCTCCGGCTCGCATCGCGCCCTGCACCATCTGGAGCCATCGCAGCGTTGCCGGGTCCGTTGCTCCCGCGTGCCAGCTCACGACGTCGTGGTAGCGGGCGATTCCGGCAGTGAGCTGCGTTGCCGAGAACGCGACGCCCACGCTCCCGAACACCTGGCGCACCACGTTGTAGAGGCCGGCGGCGGATGTCATGCGCGCCCGCTCGATAGTCGCGAGCGCGGCCGTGCTCAGCGCGACGAAGATCAGCCCGAATCCAACACCCTGCCACATCTGTGGCCAGAACAGATCCCAGAAGCCGACGTCACTCGTGAGCCGCGAGAGCGCAAAGAACGAGTAGGCGCTTACCGCCAGCCCGGTCCCCACGAGCACGCGCGGACCCAGCCGGTTGTACGACCTGCCCGCGATTGGCATGAGCACCGCCATTGCAAGCCCGCGCGGCATCAGCACGAGCCCGGATTCGTATGCGCTGTACCCGAGCAGCGTCTGGAGGAACAACGGAAGCAGGAAGAGGGCAGCCATCAGGCCAAGCCCGAGGATCGCGCCAATGGCCGTCGCGGAGGCAAACGCCGTGTTCCTGAACAGCCGCAGGTCCACGGCGGGCGTGTCGCTCTTCAGCTCGCGCCAGATGAACAGCGCCAGGCCGATGGCCGCGACGATCGCGAGCCGCCGGATGAACGCGGAATCGAACCAGTTGTCCTTCTCGCCGTTTTCGAGCATGAGCTGCAGCGCGCCAAGGCCCATCGTCAGCAGCGCGAGTCCCCCCCAGTCAATGTGCCCCTTGACGCGGACGAGGTATGGCGGGTCCTGGATGAAGCGCATCACCATGAACACGTTCAGCACGCCGATCGGCACGTTGATGAAGAACACCCATGGCCACGAGTACTGGTCGGTGATCCACCCGCCCAGTGTGGGGCCAAAGGCGGGAGCCAGCACCACCCCGACGCCGTAGAGGCCCATCGCCACGCCCTGTTCCTCGGGCGGGAACACTTCCCGCAGGATCGCCTGCGAGACCGTGATCAGCACGCCCCCGCCGATCCCCTGGATGATGCGCCAGAACACGAGCGCGCCAAGCGAGCCGGACAGGCCGCACGCCATCGAGGCGCCGGTGAACGCAACGATGCTCGCGATGTAGAAGTTCTTGCGGCCGAAGTGCGAGCTCAGCATGCTCACGATCGGCATGATGATCACGTTCGACAGGATGTATCCCGTGACTACCCATGTGATTTCGTCCACCGTCGCGCCAAGCGTGCCGCGCATGTCGGGAAGCGCGACGTTGACGATGCTCGAGTCGAGGACCGCCATGACCGTGCCGATGAGCACCGTCCCGGCGATGACCCACTTGTTCGCGGCCTGGTTAGTGTAGGAAGACATGAATCCCGACTGGTGATGCCTGCATCAAAGACAGGAACAGGAAGCCACGCGCCATCGGAATGTAGGTGATGTCCATGGCCCAGACCTCGTTCGGCGTGGCGATCACCCGATGGCGCAGCAGGTACGGCAGCGCGTGGGTCCGCTCGATCATTGCCTGGCGCTCAGCCACCTGGCCCTGGTGAGCGCGCGATCCAGGAAATTGTTCTCGGGCGCGAGATCGCCAATCTTCGCATGCAGCGTCTTCACCTCCACCGGCGGCCCGGCGGGGCGCCCGTCGGCAGAGACGTCGGCGGCGCCGCCCAGCAACCGCTCGCGCCACTCGCCCTTCACGGCGGCCAACGCGACCTTGGCCTTGAAGGCGGGCGAGTGACCCCGACGGGGACGACGGGGCATGGACACGACTCCTGGACCGATGGACGAAAGATCGCCCGGTCTGCCCGCCTGTCCGGTCATCCACTCTGTTCAAAATCCCGGAGCCATTTCTTGTTCATCAGGATCGTGCACTAGCCGGCGCGACGAGTCCGACCGCGGTCATGGAAGCTGGTCGAGAAAATCCCTGACGCGCAGAATCATCGTCTGAGCCTTCCTGCTGTACATGTTTCGGCTGGGGGTTGGTATCACCAACGTCAACTTCGCTGCCTGCATTGCCGCAATTGATCGCCCGGAGACGCCCTGGTCCATGGTCAGCAGGTGTTTGTGCGGAATCCGCTCGGCTTCTCGCAACACCTGCCTCCAGCGGTCCTTCAGCGTGAATTTTGCGGTAAGCATCCGCAGACCGTCACTCGGGGTTCCGGGATCGTGGTACGCCTTGGCACTGGGGAAGACAAAGTCCGGCCTTTCGTAATGCTCCGTGGTCACCTGGGCCTCGTACGCGATCTTGTGCGCATCGAAGACCCGCGCAGCGTGAAGCTGAAGCGCCCCACCGGCCCGGGAGACGCGCGACTGACGTAGACTCATCGTGAATTCCCGAAACCCGAGGACATCGGGTTTCCGATCTGCATCGAAGAATCCCTGGCTGACCCGCTGGGCGATCAGCGCATCTTCCCACAGTCGGAACACAGCAGCTTCAACCTCAATCCAGCGGTGGAGCGCGCCGTCCGGATCCTGCACGGGGTCGACATCCTTGACCCCTCTGTTGATGAAAGCCGCCACTTCGCGCCCGCTGGGAAGTTTGCCTCCAAACTGATCGATCAGCGCCTTCGCGATCGTCTCTGCGATGTCCCGTTCGGGGCCGTCGGCTGGGTACGATTCAGCGAGACCAAGATCTTCAAGAATTACAGCAGCGCCGAACGTGATTGCGGTATCGTGTTCAAACATGTGCACCTGAATCGTCTTTGATTCAGTCAGGCCGAAGAGCGCGACGAGTTGGTCTTCACGAGCCGAGCCAGCGGGGGCGAAGAGAATGGCGAGGTCATCGGCTTCGCTGATCGTGAGTATCATCAGGTCATTGGCGCGCAGATGCTGAATGGCACTGACTTCCTCTGGGTAGTAGAGGCGCCACTCGGCCGAGCGATTTGGGTCATTCGCGCGGGCGTCGTACCATGTAGCGATTGACTTGATGGCCTCGGCTGGGCCATCATCGTTGAGATACACCAGATACGTCGCGGGCCGGTCCTTGAAGCCGTCAGGACCGAGCAGATCCCGGAGCTTGTTGACTCCCTGGAATTCGTGGCCGTTGGAAACGCGGGCGTCAACCTCGTGCGCAGTGAGCCTTTTCCATGCCACGCCTTTGAAGTGATTCTTGAGCGTGCCCCAGTTCATGGGTCGGTTGGGCTGAGAGTGATCGGGTTGACGGCGGGAGGAAGTGAGGGCATTTTGTCCGCCATGATTCCCACCGAAGAAAAGACGGCGATCCGAGCCGTTCGCAAGGCTCTGAAATATTGGACTCAGGCCGAGCTTGCAAGTCGCCTGGGCGTGCACCCGAGAACGGTCCGGCGCTGGGTCCTCGGAGAGGCCCGGCCGAAGTATTCGGTCGCGAAGGCCATTGAGCACGAGCTCGAACGAGACGAGCGTCCACGCGATCCGAGCTTTTCGTTCATTGACCTGTTTGCTGGTATTGGCGGCCTCCGCCGGGGCTTCGAAGCGCAGAACGGGCGCTGCGTCTTCACCTCCGAGTGGGACCAGCACGCCGTGCGCACGTACAAGGCGAATTTTCCGGACTCGGATGACATCCACGGGGACATTACAAAACTACCGCCCGCCAATGTCCCCGATCACGACGTATTGCTGGCTGGGTTTCCGTGTCAGCCGTTCAGCCTTGCGGGCGTATCCAAGAAAAACAGTCTTGGGCGCGCGCACGGCTTCCGCGACAAGGCGCAGGGGACGTTGTTCTTCAACGTCGTGAAGATTCTCGAGGCCAAGCATCCAAAGGCATTTCTGCTCGAGAACGTCAAGAATCTGAAGAGCCATGATGGGGGCCGGACGTATCAGGTGATTACGGGAGCACTCCGAGAGCTCGGATACCATGTGTTTGATCGCGTCATTGACGCGCGTCCGTGGGTACCGCAGCGCCGGGAGCGCATTTTCATTGTTGGATTCGCGGAGGCGGTGGACTTTTCATTCGACGAAGTCCAGCGGCCCCGAAATTGCCCGACCCTGGGGGACATCCTTCATGCACCGACTGAAACCCCCGAGCCGCCGTACTCGACGGTGAGGCGTGGCGATACAGTGGTGGACCCGCGCTACACGCTCAGCGACCATCTGTGGCAGTACCTGCAGGATTACGCAGCCAGGCATCGGGCCAAAGGCAATGGGTTCGGGTGTTCAGTATTTCGGAAAGATGACGTTGCCCGCACCTTATCGGCCAGGTACCATAAGGATGGCAGCGAAATCCTTATTGCGCAGCAGCGGCAGAATCCCCGTCGCCTGACGCCTCGCGAGTGTGCACGGCTCATGGGGTTCGACGCTCCAGGGCGCCCTCCAATGCAGATCCCGGTGTCGGATACGCAGGCCTATCGACAATTTGGGAACTCAGTCGTCGTTCCGGTGATCGAGTCAATCGCGAAGGTCATGATTCCGCGTGTGCTCAAACCGGAAGAACATCCGCCGGTAGCGAAGATGCAGCAGGAACTTCAGTTCGATGAGCACGCGGCCTGAAGGCCGCGTTTCCGAAGCGCGGAGCCGCAACATGGCGGCAATCCGCGGAAAGGACACGACACCGGAAATGGTGCTGCGGCGCGCCTTGCACAAGGAAGGGTTTCGTTTCCGGCTGCAGGTTCGCGCCCTACCCGGGCGACCGGACATCGTACTGCCGAAATACCGCCTCGCGATCTTCGTCCACGGGTGCTTCTGGCACCGGCACAATTGTCCGGCGTTCGTGTGGCCAACAACGAGGGCGCGGTTCTGGCGTGAGAAGCTTGAGGGAAACGTGACGAGGGATTACGGGGCGCGGGCGGCGCTACGACGCGCTGGGTGGCGGACAATGGTGATCTGGGAATGTGAACTCCGGAAGTACGGTGGACCGAGCCGCTCGGTCGCCCGCATCCGCAACGGCATCAGTCGGCTCCGCGTTGATCGCGCCCAGGTGACGGCTCTCCCCGCGCACGTGCCTCGAGCGTTTGGCGGCGCTCGGGTACCCTGGCCACTACCTCGTGAAGAAAATCACGACCGGCGGCACGTTCCGTTTTCGGAATCGGCTCCTGTACCTCGCGAACGCGATGGTTGATCAACCGATCGGCCTCGAGGAAGCCGATGACGGGCAGTAGACCATTTGGTTCAACGGCGTCCTGCTGGCGACCTTGGATGAACGCGAGTACATCGTCCGGGGGCAACCCGAGTATTACCTATGCTGCCGGACTCCGGTGTTACCTATGTTCCCGGTTGTTCATAGCCGACATCATTATCTTCCAACAGTTGGCCGCCTGCGCCGCGGGCGCTGCCATCACTCTACCGTGACGCTCTTGGCCAGGTTGCGCGGCTGGTCAACGTTCGTCCCGCGCCTCACCGCGATATAGTACGCGAGAAGCTGTAATGGCACCACCGAGAGGATGGGCGAGAGCATGGCCTCCGTCTCCGGAATGCGGATCTCGTGGTCAAGCAGCCCGGCGAGGGAAGGCTCGTCTCGGCTCGTGATGGCGATCGTGCGCCCGCCCCGCGCCCGCACTTCCTGGATGTTCGACACGACCTTGTCGAACACGCTGTCGTGCGGCGCGACGAACACGACCGGCATGTTCTCGTCAATGAGCGCAATCGGCCCGTGCTTCATCTCGGCCGCGGGGTAGCCCTCGGCGTGAATGTACGAAATCTCCTTGAGCTTGAGCGCGCCCTCGAGCGCGGTCGGGAAGTTGTAGCCCCGGCCGAGATAGAGAAAGTTCGCCGCCCCCTTGAACTGTTCGGCGATCCGCTCGATGGCCGGCGCCGTGGCGAGCACGGCTCGAATCTGTTCCGGCAGATCCTGCATGGCCTGCGCGACCTCGCGGCCCCGCACCACTGAGAGCGCCCTCTTGCGCGCAAGCTTGAGCGTGAAGAGCGCGAGTGCTACCACCTGGCTCGTGAACGCCTTGGTACTCGCTACGCCGATCTCCGGGCCCGCGTGCAAGTACACCCCGCCGTCGTCCTCGCGGGCGATCGTCGAGCCCACGACGTTCACCAGCCCCAGCGTCCGTGCCCCGCGCCGCTTCGCCTCACGCATGGCGGCCAGAGTGTCGGCGGTCTCGCCGGACTGCGAGATGACGATGCAGAGCGTCCGGTCGGTGACGATCGGGTTCTTGTACCGGAACTCGGAAGCGTACTCGACCTCAACGGGGATCCGGCAGAGATCCTCGATCATCATCTCGCCGATGAGCGCCGAGTGCCACGACGTGCCGCATGCGGTGATGATGACGTTGTCAATGGAAAGGAGCTGCTCGTGCGTGAGGTTGATGCCGCCCAGCTTGGCGTTGCCGTCGTCGAGGATGAGGCGGCCGCGCATGGTGTTCCCCACGCTCTCCGGCTGCTCGTAGATCTCCTTGAGCATGAAGTGGTCGTAGCCGCCGCGCTCAATCGCGGCGAGGTCCCACTGGATGCGGTCAACCTGGCGCGGGATCGGCTCCGCGTGAGCGTCAATCACCCTGTACCCGCCCTTCTCCACCACGGCGACGTCCCCATCGTCGAGGTACACCACCTCGCGCGTATGCGAGAGGATCGCCGAAGGATCCGACGCGACAAAGTTCTCGCCGTTGCCGACGCCCACCAGAAGCGGGCTCCCCTTGCGCGCCGCAACGATCTTCCCGGGGTCGCGGCTGCTGATGACGGCAAGGCCGTACGTTCCCTCGATCTTCGTGAGCGCGCCCAGGACCGCCTCCTCAAGCGGCCCGTCGAAGAGTTCCTGCACAAGGTGCGCGACGACCTCCGTGTCGGTCTCGGAGATGAACTTGTAGCCAAGCTCCTCGAGCGCGCCGCGAAGCGCGGTCGCGTTCTCGATGATGCCGTTGTGCACCACGGCAACGGAGCCGTCGGCCGAGAGGTGCGGATGCGCATTGCGTTCGCTCGGCGCCCCGTGCGTCGCCCAGCGGGTGTGGGCGATGCCCTCGTATCCGTTGATGGGGTGTGCGTCCAGCACCGCCTCCAGAGCCGCGATCTTGCCAGGGGCCCTGCGCGCCTCGATACCCGAGCCGTTCAGGACCGCGACGCCCGAAGAGTCGTAGCCGCGGTATTCCATCCGCTTCAGCCCCTCGATGAGGAGAGGGACGACCGGCTTGGGGCCGACGTATCCGATGATGCCGCACATGGTCGGTCAGGGTTTCGGTTGGGGGGGTGCTTCGGTCATCGCGCAGCCAGGCACGCGCGGCCGGCGTCAACCAGTTCCTGCGCGGCCTCGCGTGTCGGCGCCTCGGCAATCACGCGGATGATTGGCTCGGTCCCGGACGGCCTGAGGTGCACCCACCGGTCGGGCCAGGTAAGCCGGAGCCCGTCGTCGGTGTTTGCGTCCGCGCCGGGGAACGCGCGGCCAAGCGCCGCATAGGCGGCGTCGAGCGATCCGCCAGCGCGCGGAAGCTTGTCCTTGATGATCACGTAGCGAGGCGAGTCGGCGACGATAGCTGAGACGGAGTGGCCTTCAGCCGCGAGCATCTGCAAGGTGAGTGCCACCGCAAGAGGCGCATCCCGCCCGAGGTGCAGCTCGGGCAGGATCACGCCTCCGTTCCCTTCCCCGCCTACCACGGCGCCCTCCGTGCGCATCCGCGCCGCCACGTTGACCTCACCCACGGGAGCGTGAATCACCCGCTGGCCGGCTGCCTTCGCGACGTCGTCAACGACCTGGCTGGTGGACAGGTTCACGACGACGTGTCCTTTCCGCTGTCGCAGCACGACACGGCACGCGAATGCAAGCGTGTAGTCCTCACCAATCGGCTCGCCGCCATCGGCAACGACCGCGAGCCGATCCACGTCGGGATCGGTGGCGAAGCCAACTTCGGCGCCGGTGTCGCGCACGAGCCGCGAGAGGTCACCGAGGTTCTCGGGTACCGGCTCGGGAGGGCGCGGGAACCGGCCGTCCGTCTCTGTGTTGATGCTGCTTACCTTGCAGCCCAGTCGCTCGAGCAGCATTGGAATGACCACCCCGCCAGCGCCCCGGCATGCGTCGTACGCCACATGGAAGCGGCGCGCGCGAATCGCGGCCACATCCACGTACGGCAGCGCAAGGACCGCGGCAACATGACGCTCGATTGCCTCGTGGTCGCGGGATACGGCGCCGAGGGCGTCCCATGTGGCGTACGGAATGCCAGTCTCGACCAGCGCGCGCATCCGGGCGCCGGCCGCGGCGCTCAGGAAGAGCCCGTCCGGCCCGACGAACTTGAGCGCGTTCCACTCGATCGGGTTGTGGCTGGCGGAGATCATCAGCCCGCCCGCCGCGTGGTGGTGCTCGACGGCAAGCTGGAGCGTCGGCGTGGTGGTGAGGCCGATGTCAACAACGTCGGCGCCCACGGACAGCAGCGCGGCCTGGGCGACGGAGTGAAAGAGCGGACCGCTCACGCGGCTGTCGCGGCCGAGCACGACCGGGCGTCCCGGCGTCGAGGCGCGTGCCCACGCGCCGAACGCAGCCGAATACCGGGCCACGACCGTCGGGTCCAGGCCGAAGCCAATACGTCCCCGTATGCCGGAGACGGAGATCATGAGCCGCGAATCGTCCATCACGCTGAAAAATGCGCGACGGGACGCCCGCGCATAAGGCGGGACGGCCCGGAGCCAGGGCGTGGGCTGCTATCTTTCGGCAGCAGCGCCCGCGGTTAGCGCGGGCGCGCCGACCTCCATCCCGAGGCACCAGTGACCCGCGCGTTCGACGAGGATTCCGCGTTCGGCATGGCAACCCGGGGCATTCACGCCGGACAGCGCCCCGACGCGGCCACCGGCGCCATCATGCCGCCCATCGTGCAGACGAGCACGTACGTCCAGCAGGGGCTGGGCATCAACAAGGGCTACGAGTACGCGCGCGGCCGCAACCCCACGCGCGAGGCGCTCGAACGGAACGTCGCGGCCCTCGAGGGCGGGCGTCACGGGTTCGCGTTCTCGAGCGGGATGGGCTGCCTCACGTCGCTCACGATGCTCTTCAGGGCGGGCGACCACATCGTCTGCGGCGAAAACGTGTACGGCGGCACGTACCGCTTCTTCGACAAGATTGCGAAGAACTTCGGGCTGGAGTTCAGCTTCGTTGACACGCGCGACCCGCATCTCATCGAAGACGCGATGACGGCGCGGACCGTCGCCCTTCTCGTGGAGACGCCGACGAACCCGCTGATGCGGATCACCGACATCGAGGCTGCATCCGGCATCGCCAGACGCCGCGGCGCGCTCACGATCGTTGACAACACCTTCGCGTCGCCGGTGTTCCAGAACCCGCTCGCGCTCGGCGCCGACATCGCCTACCACTCGACCACCAAGTACATCAACGGGCACAGCGACATGCTCGGCGGGATCGCCGTCCTCAACGACGATGACCTCGCCGTGCGGCTCCAGTTCATCGTGAACGCCGCCGGCGCCATACCGGGGCCCATGGACTCGTGGCTCGCGCTCCGCGGCACCAAGACGCTCGCGCTGCGCATGCGCCAGCACGACTCCAACGGCCGCGCGATAGCCGCCTGGCTCGAGCAGCGCGTTGGATCGGACCGTGTGTTCTACGCCGGACTGGCGTCGCACCCGCAGCATGCCCTCGCGGCGCGTCAGATGAGCGGTTTCGGCGGGATGATCTCGGTCGAAATGCAGACCCGGGAAAAGGCCGCCGCGCTGCTCGGCCGGGTGAAGCTGTTCTCGCTGGCCGAGTCGCTTGGCGGCGTCGAGTCGCTGATCAGCCACCCAGCTTCGATGACCCACGCGTCGGTCGAGCCCGCGCGTCGCGCCCAGCTCGGGGTGACAGACGGCCTCGTCCGCCTCTCGGTGGGAGTGGAGGACGCGGAAGATCTGCTGGCCGACCTCGACCAGGCATTCGCCGGGCTCTGACGGCCGGGACTGTGGCACTTTTCTCCCGGGAACACCGTAGGATTGTGACAGCAGCGCCAACCGGAGCGTCTCGATGGCCACGAAGATCCTGACGGACATTTCATCCACGGCATGGGAACACCCCGCCGACCGCGCGGCTCTGAATGCGCTGCGCGCCATACCGGGTTTCGACGCCGCGATACGCAAGATCGCAGGGTTCATCGGCGACCGCCCGCTTCGCCAGCTCTTCCTCGGGAGCGCGGTGCGAGTGGGGCTCACGCAGCGGCCGCGGCTCGACGCGATGCTCACGGACGTCCTTGCGACGCTCGACTGGCCCGAGCGGCCCGAGCTGTACGTCACGCAGTCGCCGGTCATGAACGCCGCCGCGGTGGGCTTCGACAAGCCGTTCATCGTGCTCAACTCGTCACTGCTCGAGCACCTCGCGGAAGACGAACAGCGCGCCGTCATCGCACATGAGGTCGGCCACGTGATGAGCGGACACGTGCTCTACCGCACCATCGCGCTCATCGTTATCTACTTCGGCGTTACCGCGCTGCCTGTTCTCGCCGCCGCCGCGCTGCTGCCATTCCAGGTCGCCCTGCTCGAGTGGTATCGCAAGAGCGAGTTCTCGGCCGACCGCGCGGGCCTCCTTGGCGTGCAGAACCGCGATACCGCAATGCTCCTCCAGATGAAGCTCGCCGGTGGTCCGGAGCACGGGCACGCCATTGACCTCGACGCATTCATGGCGCAGGCAATGGAGTACGAGACAAAGGGCGACGCATGGGATCGAGTGGTGCAGATGCTCAACACGGTCATGCGCGACCACCCCTTCGCAACCGTGCGGGCGGGCGAACTCCAGCGCTGGATAGACGGCGGCGGATACGACAGGATCCTCGCCGGCGAGTACGCGCGGCGCGCCGACGTGCGCGAGCGCGGGCCGGATATTGAGAAGGACGTCAGCGACGCAGCCAGCTACTACGGCGCGAAGGCCCGCGAGGCGGCGCACCACGTGTCTGACGTCATCGCACGCGCGCGCGACGCATTCGAAGACGCATTCCGCGGCGCAGCCCGGTGAAGGTCCTGGTCGTTGGCGGCGGCGGGCGTGAGCACGCGCTTGCATGGCAGATGCGCCGCGACGACACCTCAGTCGAGTTGCTCGCGGCGCCCGGGAACCCGGGGATCGCCGAACTGGGCCGCTGCGTTCGCGTAGCCGCCTCAGATATCACGGGGCTGCTTGCGCTCGCGAAGCGCGAGCGCGCCGACCTCACGGTTGTGGGGCCGGAAGCGCCACTCGACGCGGGAATAGTTGACCTGTTCCGCGCGGAGGGACTCGCTGTCTTCGGCCCCACCAGGGCGGCCGCGCGGATCGAGACATCCAAATCGTGGGCGAAGGCGCTGATGCTCCGCGCCGGCGTCCCGACCGCGTCGGCCCGGGTGTTCACCAACCCGGCGGCAGCGCGCGCGGAGGCGCGCCGCCTTGGCGCGCCAGTGGTGGTCAAGGCAAGCGGACTGGCGGCCGGCAAGGGCGTGGTTGTCGCGCAAGGCGTCGCGGAAGCTGACGATGCAATCGCGATGATGCTGGAAGGCAACGCCTTTGGCGCTGCGGGCGCGGAAGTGCTCGTCGAGGAGTACATGGCTGGCGAGGAGCTCTCGATATTCGCGGTCACGGATGGAACGCATGTACTGCCAATGCTCGCGGCGCAGGATCACAAGCGGGCAGGCGAAGGCGACACCGGGCCGAACACTGGCGGGATGGGCGCGTACGCCCCGGTCTCGCTCGCCACGGACTCGCTCGTGCAGTCGGTGGTGGACCGCATCTTCCTTCCCACGCTCGCCGCGATGCGCGCCGATGGTTGCCAGTTCACCGGCCTCCTCTACGCGGGACTGATGCTTACTGACGCGGGGCCGAAGGTGGTGGAATTCAACTGCCGTTTTGGCGATCCGGAGACCGAAGCAATCCTCCCGCTGCTCGCCTCGCCACTGCTGGGCGCGCTGCACACGGTAGCCGCTGGCGGCTCGATCGAGCACGCCCCGCCGTTCCGCTGGGCGGCAGGTGCTGCGGTCACGACTGTCGTCGCCGCGGAGGGGTATCCGGGCAAGGCCAGATCCAGTGACGAAATCACCCTCCCGCCTGTCCCGGCGGGAGTGACAGTCTTCCACGCGGGAACGACGCGCGATGCGTCGGGACGCCTGGTGACGGCAGGCGGGCGCGTGCTGGCCGTCAGCGCAACGGCGCCAACCTTCGCCGAAGCTCAGGCCGCCAGCCGCGCGCACGCGGCGGCGGTATCGTTCGCAGGACGCCAGTTCCGGCGCGACATCGGCTGGCGCGAGGCGGCCCGCCTCGAACGCCATGCCTGAACTGCCCGAAGTCGAAACCATCGCGCGGGACCTCGACGCGGCCGTAGCGGGCGCGGTCATTGCGCGCGTGCGCGTGTACCGAGGCGATGTCCTCCGCGCGTGCACGCCCCGGACGCTCGGCGCGCGCACGGCTGGCGCGACCATCGAGCGCTGGTGGCGCCGCGCAAAGCACGCCGTCGCGGACCTCTCGAATGGCGAACGGATCGTCATCTCGCCCCGGTTCACCGGCGCGGTGCTCGTAGAGGCAGCCGCATGGACACGCGGCAGGCACGACTACACCACCCTTGCCTTCTCGCTATCCGACGGTCGCGCCATGCGCTACCGGGACGTGCGCCGGCTCGGCACGGTGTCGCTCCTCGATCCCGCGGCGTTCGCGGCATGGGAAGCGCGCCTCGGCCCCGAGCCGTTGGATCCGTCGTTCACCGCGAAGGCGTTCGCCGCGCGGATTGCACCCTCACGGAGCGCGATCAAGGCCGTGCTGATGGATCAGCGCCGGATCGCCGGCATCGGCAATATCTACGCAAACGAAGCGCTGTGGCGCGCGCGCATCGGGCCGTCGCGGGCGGCGCACTCCCTCACGCCTGTTGAGCGAAGGCGGCTTCATCGCGAGGTTCGCAAGGTGCTGGCCGAGGCGGTCGCACAGCGCGGAACGAGTTTCCGCGACTACCAGGACCCGCATGGCGGTCGAGGCGGCTTTCTGGCATCGGCAAAGGTCTACGGGCGCCGGGGACAGCCGTGCGCAAGGTGCGGCGCGCGGCTGCGGGCGACGCACGCAATCGGCAATCGCATCACCGTCTGGTGCCCGAGGTGCCAGCGATGACCGGACCCGCGCTGCCGGCGCCACGATGCGCGAAGCGCGCCAGTGCGCCCCGCCGGTAATGGCGCGCCGACGACGTCGCAGGCGCGAGTTGCCGCCCCACGCCGAGGCGCGGCGCGACGCCATGCTGGCCGCTGTTAAGACCGACGCGCGCGACAGGCCTGGCACGTACCGCCTGGTCGCCGAGGGCGGCGAGGTGCTGTACGTCGGCAAGTCCAAACGGGTGCGCGCGCGACTCCTGAGCCACTTCCGCGCCGAGTACCCGCGCGACAAGAGCGCCCGGATCATCGCCGAGGCGGCGTCGGTGGCATGGGACTATGAGCCAAGCGAGTTCGCGGCCTCGCTCGCAGAACTGCGGCTCATCAAGCGATGGCGTCCGCGATACAACGTGATGATGAAACGCGACGCGCGCCACTACGCGTTCGTGCGGCTCACCGCGGGCACTGCGCCGCGGCTCGACGTGGTGCGCACGGCGCACGCCGACGGCGGAGACACATACTATGGACCGTTCCACGGCGCGCAGCAGCTCGGCGAGGCGTTGCGCGAGTTGAACGATGCGATCGGCCTCCGCGACTGCGCCCTCGACACCCGTATGCACTTCGCCGACCAGGCAGAGCTTCCGGTCGCTGCGGGTCGCACGCCAGGGTGCATTCGCTACGAGATCGGCAGGTGCCTCGGCCCTTGTATTGGCGCAGTAATGGCTGCGGAGTACAATGCACGCGTAGCGCTGGCTCGCGAGTTCCTCGCCGGTGCGCACGACGCGCCGGTTGCCCTGCTCCGCGAGGCAATGGAAGAGGCGAGCCACCGCCTCGAGTTCGAACGGGCCGCCAGGCTGCGCGACAAGGTCGCGCGGCTCGAGTCGCTGCAGGACCAGTTTGCGCGGATGCGCGTCGCCATCGAGTCGCTCTCGTTCTGTTACGAAGTACCAGGCGTCAACGGCGACGACCGGGTGTACGTGATCAGGCGCGGGTGTGTGCGGCACGAGACAACCGCGCCGAAGGATTCGCGTGAGCGCGCCCTGCTCGACACGCTCGCTGCCGACCTGCTCAGCCCGGCAGCGCAGCGATCACGCGCCGTACCGGCGCACGAGATTGACGAACTGCTCCTCGTGGCGAGCTGGTTTCGGCGGTTTCCGGGCGAACTGGAGCGGACGCGTCATCGTTTCGGACGGTCGCCGTACATGCGCGTATAGACGACGATCGCACCCCATGGCGCGCGGTTTCCCCAGCGCACCGAGGCGTCCGCCGCGGATACGACGGCGATGAAGTACACGTCCGACGGCTGCACTTGCGCGACCGGCCCCATCGGCACGTCGTCCACGACGAACGCGAGGCAGCGGTTCACGTAGCGCGTTGCCTGGATGCATTCGCCGGGGCGTCCGATGCGGATTCCCGACACCTGCAGGCCGCGAAGGAGGTCTTCGAAGTCGCGGTAGCGGCCGCGCTGCTCGGCCACCTTTTCCGGCGCGTATACAGTCCATCCGTGGCGCACCGCGTCGTCGTACGCTCGCTCGTTGGGCGTCTTGCTGCGCTCGTCCTCGACCCTCACCACGGGAAGTTCTACTGCGTCCGGGTCGGCCCGCAGATCAACCTCCAGCGTATCGGCCGCCGAAGCCCTGATGAAGGCAGAGAATGAGGGGCGCCAGCCTACCCGGCGCAGGACAATCTGGAACGTCCCGTCCGATGCGAAGGACAGCGTGAAGCGACCGCCCTCGTCGCTCACGACATCAGCAAGGACCGCGCCTGACGAGTCGGCGGCGGCGACGTGAACGCCGGCGAGCACACGCCGTGAGTCCTGGACACGAACCGTGCCGCGCACTACTTGCGCCGTCAAGGCCTGCGCCGCGGCGCTACTCCCGACAGCGACCGCCGCCCACATCCACGCGCGCCGGACAGCACCGCGCCCGACATTGCCGCGCGCAGCACGCGACAAGCTCGACCTCCGCGCGCCTACGGTGCGCTTGGGCGCGGCGGCTGGCGGTCAATCCAGTAGTAGAGCCGAGGCGTACCGTTTGCGTTCGCTCCGGCCGTGATCGCCGCGGCACTGCCGGGCGTCGCTTTGGAGTAGAGCATCGCAGTTGCCACGGTCCCCGACTGACCCGACCCACCAATCGCGCCCAGATATTGATCGCCGGGCGAACCAACCGCCATCGTCGTCGCCGCAATCAGTGGCGTGCCGCGATCACCGGCGGCGTAAACGCGCATTACGAACGCGCCCACCGGACGCTGGGCGTATCCCGACCGCTGCAGGAACGACACCGCGGCGAACGTCGGAGCGGCAGGCAACGGATCGTTTGCCGCCGACGTGACGTACACGTCAACCGCGCCCAGATCCGGCCCTGCGTTCGCTACGCGAAAGGCGACGTTCCCCGCCGCAACCGTCGGGAACGTGTCGGTTGAAATCCACAGGCGCTGCCTGGGCGAGGCGCCGCTCCGGGCATAGCCGACATGGGTGATCGTGTAGTACACGCTCGGCGACAGCGACAGCGTGGTATCAACGAGAACCGACGTCGTGGTTACAAGATCGGTCGAGTTCGGGAATACCCGGACGCGCCTGGATCCGGTGCTGTAGCCCTGATAGCCACCAAGACCCTGCGCGCGGAACGGGGTCGCGATAAACGGAGTGGAAAATTCCAGCGCATCAATGGGGCGGAAGTCGAGCGCCAGTGTGTCGCCCACCGCATTGAAGTAGCGCACATAGGCCAGCGACGGTACCGGGTGCAGCACCGGGTTGCCCGAGGAGTCTGAGGAGCACGCGGTGGCGGTTACTGCCGCCAGCGCAACGACGACGGATATCGGTCTCATCTGACGGGCTCCATGCGTTAGTAGCCGTATGTGCCCTTCGGCGCCGTGTAGGCGTTGCCGCCGCCGAAGCTGTAGAAGGGCTGCAGGCGCGCATCCATCTCTTGGTACGGCACCGGGAACATTGTCGCCGTCCCTGCGGGGAGGTCACCCCAGCCGCGCGAGTCGGTGTACCAGCACAGGAACTGGCAGGAGAACGCCGTCTCCATACGTTTCTCCCACTTCATCGCTTCCATGATTGTGCCGCACGCAACCGTGCTTCCATCGGGCTGCGGTACCAGCGGGACGCACGCGGACCCACCCGCAATCGGTTGCGTTGCCGAAGTGATGTTGCCGATGGAAGGCAAGCCGTTCCTGGCGCGCGACGCGTCAATCAGCGCCGCTGCCTGAGCGAACTGCGCGTTCCGGATGTAGCCCTCGGCGATCAGCATGTCCATCTCGATCTTGTTGATCGCAGTGTAGGGCCCGTTGTTGTTGCCTGCGCGGATCGGATACCACCGGCGATTCTGATAGAACGAGAATCCGTATCCCTGCGCCGGTGAATCGTCGCCGGCCGCCTGGTTCTGAATGTACCGTCCCGCGGGCAGCGGGAGCGGCGTGTCCGCCTGCTGCGCCGCGCGCGTTGCCCCCTGTGGGAAGCGCTTGTCGGGCGTGCGAATCAGGAACCCGCCATCCCTGGTCGCCATCGGCGTGCCGATGAACGCCGCGTATGCGCCCGACGTGTCGGCCATGCCGTAAATGAGCATTGACATGCCGCTCCAGCCCTGCGAGTACATCTGCGACACGTCATACGACGCATTCCAGCCCTGTGAAGTCGAGATGAGGATATTGAAGTCGCTCGTGATACCCGCTTTGGCGTCGGCGATGACTTCGGTCCAGTTCACCGCCGCGCGCTCCGCGGGCGTGTGCGCAACCGCGGCCCGAAACCTGGCCTTATACGTCTTGATGAGCTTCAGGAAGTCGGCCTGCGAGAGCGCGTTCTGGTAGATCCACGTGTTCGGGAGCGGGAAGCCGCTTCCCTGAGCGTTGCCGACATTCGTAGCATCCGGGCTGCTGGCAGTCGCGTACGCGGAGTCGAACATCGCCAGCGCGGCCGTCATTACGGCCTGGTAGCCCGACAGCCTCGGTATCGAATCGCTCGGCGTGTATGGCGTCACGATTGCGGCGGAATCGTAGGAGATCGCAAGTGAGCCGAGCGCGATCCCGGTCGTGAAGAAGCCGAACGACCGCGCCCGGGCGTCCTGGGCGAGGGAGCCGAGCGCATTGGGCGGGCTAAGCGTGCTCGCGACCTTCAGCCGGGCCAGCGCCTGCATGCCGTTCGCGGCGCTGCGCGCGGCGCGCTCGGCCGCGCTGAACACGCCATTCACGCCGGCGTTGCCCGTGCGGTCGTTGATGATCGGCCCGCGTGGCAGGAGCGAGCGCACGTTCATGCTGAAGTTGTTCAGTTCAGAGTACAGTTCCAGCGAAAGGGCGTGGGCCTCGGTGTTGATGCATCCCGTGCAGCCCAAGGTCGCGGCCCAGAGCTGCTGGTACGTGGTGCTGATCACCGCCTCCACGCCCGAGGGGGTGGAGTAGGTACGCTCGATGTCGGGGTTATTGACGTTTGGCACGTCGAGAGCCCCGCGGTTCCAGCACGCGGTGAGCATGCTGGCGACCGTCAGTGCGGCAGCGAGGCGATTGATGAAGTTGCGCATCACGAATCCTCTTCGTCGTCGGGTGATCCGGCGTGCCGCCCCTCCGGGAGGGGCGGCGCGCCGAACGGCGCCTACCACGTCGTGCTGATGGTGAACGTCATCGTGCGAAGCGGCGGGAAGTTGTAAGCGTCGTTCGCGTTGAGCACGGATCCGCTGCTGATATCGGGGTCGAAGCCGGTGTACCTGGTGAACGTCTTGAGGTTGCGGCCCTGAATGGTGGCCATCCAGTTCCCAACTCCCCACACACGTCCGACGCGGTACGACAGGCTCACCTCACGGATCTTCACGAACGATCCGTCCTCGACCGAGATGTTGTTCGGGCCGATCACGTCATACCATCCGCCGACACCGGACGCGTCTGGCGCGCCGACGCGCCAGTAGTAGCCGATCGGCTTGGCCGTCTCCACCGACTTGCCGAGCTGGCTGACGTCGTGGTACGCGAAATCGCCGAGCGACCACTGTTTTTCCTGGTTGTACACGGCGCGGCCGCGGATCGCGTCCACGAGCGCATAGAACGAGAGTCGCTTCCACGTCCCCTGCTGCGCGATTGACCACCGGAAGTCCGGGATGCTCTTGCCACCCACGGGGAGTTTCAGGACGGGCTTTGCCGTGGCGGTGGAGGTCGTATCGCGCATGATGATGGGCATGCCCCAGCTTTCCTCGACGCCATACGGCGCCTGCGAGGCGGGGAGCACCGCCTGCCACGCGTTAGTCGTGATCCCGTCCTTCCACGTGCGACCGCCGGGGCCGACCCAGACGATCAGGCCGTCGTCGTTCCGCTGCCACTCCTTGCCGTCGCCGCACCGGTCGCGGTATGCATACGGAAGCTCGTCGCAGCGCGTGGTGAAGCGCCTGCCCCAGACCCGCCCGATCGGCTCTCCCGCCGAGTAGAAGAAGAGTCCGCTGAAGAAGTCTGGCACGTTCAGCTTCGACACCATGCTGCGGCTGGCGTCGTAGTTGAGGCGCATTGACCACGACAGGTCGCGCTTCTCGATGATCGGCACGCTGAGCGACACCTCGACGGTCGTCCCGTCGAGAGTACCCACGTTCTTGTACTGGCTCGAGAATCCCGCTGCCGCGGGCGGCGTGACCTGGAGTATGATGTTGTTGGTGATGGTGTGCGCACGCGAGATGGTCAGGCCGTAGCGGTGAAACAACTCGGCGTCTATGCCGATCTCCGTCTCCGTCGCAACTTCGGGAGCGAGGTTCCTGTTGCCGAGCGTGCTCGGGTTGAGCGTGCCGCCCGTGCCGATCGAGAACGTCTCGTACTGCCAGCTCGCGCCAGGCGTGTTCCCCGCCTGGCCCGTGGACGCGCGCAGCTTGAGCTCGTTGACCTGCCTGGCAAGCGGCCACCAGCGCTCTTCCGACATCCGCCATGCCATTGACGCCTTGCCGTATCCCTGCCACCGGTGGGACACGCCAAAGGTGGAGAGGCCATCGCGTCGGCCACTCACGTCCAGGATGTAGCGGTCGCGGTACTCGAAGTTCGCATTCGCGACGAGCCCCACGGAACGCTGCGACGACGAACCCGACCCGATGTTGAAGTTGGTAATGAGCGCGTTGGTGGTCGTGAGCCCGGGTGCAACGAACTGGGCACCCGACTGGCTGTTGCTGTTATTGTCGCGCTGCTCATAGACCGCCAGGAGCACGAGGCGCGAGTTGAGCTTCGGTACGAGCTCGTCCTTCCGGAACGTCCAGTCCCAGTTCGCGTTGTACGACTGGCCCGACGAGTTGCTGATGCTGCCGCTCCCGAGAGGCGTCGAAGGCGACGAGTTCGTCGTGATCCGGTAGCCGATGTTCGTCTGCCCTGCGGAGCCGCTGTTCGACCGGTCGAAGCCGAAGTTGAACGAGCTCGTCATCCATGGCGCCGGCTGCCAGCGAAGCAGCATCGAGCCCGTGTACCGGTCGCCATCGGTGACCGAGTTGGCCTGCTCCCAGCTGTAGGCCGGATTCGTGTTCTGGTTGCCTTGGTCGGTGACCACGGACCGCACGAACAGACGGCCGTACTTGTCGCGCCGCAGGAGGTCAACGAACGGCGGCTGGCGCGTGAGACTGAAGAAGTCCGTCCCGCCCGTGAACTGCTGCGTGCGGGCGTAGTAGTTGCGCAGCGAGAGCGTCCAGTCGCCGCCGAACGTGTTATCCACGTTTACGCGGACGTTGTTCCGGTGGTACCCGTCAACGAACACGACCGAACCGCGCTGCCGCAGATCGGACAGCGACGCAAAGTAGTTCGACGCGCCGAACCGTCCCTGCATGTCCACCGTGGCGTTCAGGTACGGCCCGGTGGTGAGCGCCTGGCGCACCACGTCGTAAGTGACCGGCCAGAGGTTCACCTGAAAGAGCCCGCGCAGGTTCTGCTTGGGCGGCGTGAGGGCAATGCCGCCGTCCGTGAGGATCTTCGTCGGTGAAATGATGGTCGTGCCCGACTGCTCGTTGACCCGCAGCGCTTCCTGATAGAGGTCCAGCGTCTGCATGCAGTCCTGCACGCCGACGGCCGCGGTGGACGTGGACGTGGCGCCGGTCTTGGCGCAGTACCGCGTGCGCGTCTCGTCCATCGTCAGGAAGTTCGTAAGGGCGGGGCGGTACGCTCCCTCGATGTCGCTCGCGCCGTACTCCGCCCGCGTGCTGAACTTGACGCCATCGGTTGACGTCTTGCCAGCCTTGGTAGTGATCTGGATTACGCCGGACGCGGCCCGCGAGCCGTACAGCGTAGAGGCCGATGCTCCCTTGATCACCTCGACCGACTCGATGTCGAGCGGGTCAATCGAGCCGATACCCTGCGTGGCGATGACGCCGTCCACGATATAAAGCGGAGACGTACTGCCGATGATCGAGTTCGGCGTGCGGATCATCACCGCCAGGTCCGCCCCGGGCCGCCCGTTGGACGTTGCCGTGTAGAAGCCTGGCACCTTGCCCTGAAGCGCCTGCGTCGGGTTCATGGCGGGAACCGGCATATCGCTGGCGCTCACCTGCGCAACGGTGAACGGGAGCTTCTTCTGCTCCGTCCCGGCGGTGACGCCGGTGATCACGACCTGGCTCAGGCGGTTGACGTCAACCGCGAGCTTGAAGTCGTGTGTCTGCCTTCCCGCGGAAAGCGTGATCTGAACGGTCTGCGGCGTGAAGCCGATTGACCGCACACGCAACACCACCTGCTGGCCGGTCACCCGGCTCGCTGGGATGTTCATCGTGTACTTGCCGAGGGCGTCGGTGCCGACCGAGATCGTCATGCTCTCGATCATGACCTGCGCGCCTTGCAACGGCACGTTGCCGTCGTCGGTCACGGTTCCGGTAATGACCGCTCCCTGCGCCTGCGCGGCTCCCGAGAGGCACAGGGACGACGCCAACGCCAGCAGTGCGGCCGCAAGGCGGCCTCCTCTAACCACGCGCATTGCACCCTCCGGTCTCAGGCGGAGTGAGGGTTCCCAACATCAACTGCCAAACACTGGGTGCGTGGTCGCAGGTGCGTCGTTGCACTGGCAACACCTTGGCGCCACAACATGCGCGGGGGGAGAGGTACTGCTCCGGGCATGAAGCAGCCCGGATTCAAGTGTTCACCAACAGCCCGAACGACTTCCTGTGCCAACGATTAGCACCAAAGGCCGATTCGCGCAAGAGGGCATGCGACCGGGCGGTGCCGTCGCCGCGGCCGCGAGGGATGATCGCATCCTATAGAACCTCGGAGTCGGGATCGGGCCTGCAGGCGCCGCGGGTGCGGTCATGCGAGTGACGCCGGCCCCGCCGGAGTCACGCCAGCTCGACGATCTCCGCCCTCGCCCGGCCGTGCTCGATTCGCAGCAATCCCACGGAAGGTCGCAAGTCGAACCGCCGCGGCCCCGCCGACCCCGGGTTCACCACCAGCCTGCCGGAAACCTCGTCAATCCGCTGCCGGTGCGTGTGACCGTGCACGATCACGTCGGCCTCGTACGCGGCCGCGAGAGCGTCAGGCGTTGGCCACCCGACTTCGTGACCGTGGCTCACGTGGATGCGTACGCCTTCGAGCGCGATGTCGAGCGCGGCAACCAGGCCTGGGTGATCTGGCGGGTCGGTGTTGCCAGCCACCGCGCGCACCGGCGCGATGAGCGCAAGTTCGTCGAGCACATCTTCCCCGCCCACGTCGCCAGCGTGCAGAATGAGTTCGACGCCGGCCAGGGCCGTGTGCACCTCTGGCCTCACGAGGCCGTGCGTATCGCTGATGAGACCGATCAGCACGTCGTCCTGGCTATTGCGCGCGCGCGCCGCGTCCCTGGTCGCCCCCGCCAGTCCACCGCGGCAGCAGCGAATGCTCTACGCCGAGCTGGTCCAGCACCCGCGCCACGACAAAGTCCACGAGGTCGCCAATGGACTGCGGGTCGTTGTAGAACCCGGGCGACGCCGGAAGCACCACAGCCCCGGCGCGCGTCACGCGAAGCATGTTCTCGAGGTGGATCGCGCTGAGCGGCGTCTCACGCGGCACCAGCACGAGCTTGCGGCGCTCCTTGAGCGCAACGTCGGCGGCGCGCTCGACGAGCGAGCGCGACATCCCCGCGGCGACGGACGCAACCGTGGCCATCGAGCACGGACAGATCACCATCCCCGCGCTCTTCGCCGACCCCGAGGCGGGCGCGGCGCCGCGGTCGCCGTCGTCATAGACGGTCACGCACGCGTCCCACGCCGCTCCGCCAACCGCCGTCCGAAGCCCGGCGATGTCGCCCACGCCGCTCTCGGTGCGCAGGAGCCGGAACCCGTACGCCGAGACTATCAGCGAGATGCGCTTCCGCGCCGCGACGAGCTGCTGCAGCAGGCGCACACCGTACGGGGCGCCGGACGCGCCAGTGAACGCGAAGACGACGGGGTCGCCGTTCAACGGAGCCATGCGGCACCGATCGGGTAGAGTCGGTCCAGCAGCACGAACGCGAAGAGCACGGCCGACAGCGAGAAGTTCACCACGAAGAACGCCGCCTGGATCCGCCCGCGCGCAACGAGCGCGTGCTCATACGCGAGCAGCGCTGCCGCAACTGCGATGCCGACGTGGAACAGCACTCCTGCATGCACCGCCCGCGCCACGACGAGCAGCGCGATGATGGTTGCGGCATGCATCGTGCGCGCGATGCCGAGAGCGCGCACGGGCCCCACTCGCGACGGCAGTGAGTGCAACCCCTCGCGCCGATCCACCTCGATGTCCTGGATCGAGTAGATGATGTCGAAGCCGGCGGTCCAGCACGTGACGGCCGCCGCAAGCGCGACGAGCATCCACCACGGCTCGCTCCACGCGCCAGTAACGGCGAGGTACCCGCCCACGGGCGCAATGGCCAGCCCGGCCCCGAGCGCCACGTGCGACCAGCGAGTGAACCGCTTCGTGTAGCTGTAAAGGAGAACCCATGCGAGCGCCACGGGCGCCAGCGCCAAACAGAGCGGGTTCAGCATCCCCGCGGCAACGACGAAGAGGCCGGCAGCCGCCGCGACGGCAGCCGACGCCTCCCGCACCGTCATGGTGCCCGCTGGCAGCTCGCGCGCAGCCGTGCGCGGGTTCCGCGCGTCGTACCCGTGGTCGGCTATGCGGTTGAACCCCATCGCTGCGAATCGCGCGGATACGAACGCCACGACGATCCACGTTACGACTCGCACCGACACGGGGGCGATTGCGCTCCCGAGCGTCATGCCGAGCAGCGCGAACGGGAGCGCAAAAAGCGTGTGCGGCAGCTTGACGAAATTCGCGTAACGGACGAACCACGACGACCCTCCAATGACCTGCCCCTCGCGCTGCACTGCGGTCATCGCGGACCAAGCCCAAGTCGCGGCCACAACTCATCCACGCGCGCCCGCGTGGCATCGTCCATTTCGATCACCGGCGGCCAGTTGCGCGCGAATCCTTCCTCCGGCCACTTCCTCGTGCCATCGAGCCCGAGCTTCGAACCATACGTGAAGCCGCGGCTGGAATGGTCGAGCACGTCCATGGGCCCCATGGTGAACCGCGCATCGCGCTCAGGGTCAATGTTGTTCAGCGCAACCCACCACGCCTCCTGGGGATTCCGCACGTTCACCCAGTCGTCCACCACCACGAGCACCTTCGCGAGCGACATCAGCCCTGCGCCCCAGAGCGCATTCATCACCTTGAACGCCTGCCCGGGATACTCCTTCCTGATCGACACGAACACGAGGTTGTGAAACACCCCCTCGGCGGGCATATGGTAATCAACGATCTCGGGTGTCGTGAGCTTCAGCAGCGGAAGGAAGATCCGCTCCGTTGCGTGGCCGAGGTAGAAGTCCTCCATTGGAGGCCGCCCCACGATCGTCGTGGCGTAAACCGGGTTCCGGCGCATCGTCACGGCCTCCACGTGCACCAGCGGGTAGAGGTCGGCCTCCGAGTAGAATCCGGTGTGGTCGCCGAACGGGCCCTCCGTCACGAGCGGCTCGCGCGGGTCAATCCACCCCTCGATCACGAACTCCGCCTCCGCGGGCACTTCGAGGTCGCAGGTCACCGCCCTGGCAAGATGCACGGGTTCCCTGCGCAGGAACCCCGCGAAGATGAACTCGTCAACCGTGGGCGGGAGCGGCGCGCTCGCCGAGTAGATCGAGGCCGGATCGGCGCCCACGACGATCGCCACGGGCATCCTCTCGCCCCGCTCCGCCATCTCGCGCCAGTGCGCCGCACCGACCTTGTGGCGCTGCCAGTGCATCGCAACGGTGTTGCGCGAAAGCTTCTGCACGCGGTACATGCCCACGTTCCGTATGCCCCGCTTCGGATCCCTGGAGATCACCATCGGAAGCGTGACGTACGGGCCGCCGTCGCCGGGCCAGCAGGTGATGATCGGCAGCCGGTCGAGGTTCACCTCGCTGCCGCGCCATACGATCGCCTGGCAGGCAGGCGTCCCGCCCTTCACCCGGGGCGGGAACTTGGCCACCTCGAGCAGCCGCGGCAGCAGCGCGAGTTTGCCAAGCAGCCCCTGGGGGACCTTGAGGTCGAGGAGTTGCGTGATCCGCGCGCCGTGGTCGTCGAGATCGGCGACGCCGAGCGCCATCGCCATCCGCCGCATCGAGCCGTACAGGTTGATCGCCACGGGATACTCGGATCGCGTGCCATCGTCGAGAATCACGTGCTCGAAGACGATCGCCTTCCCTCCGCCAGGCTGCTTCATCACGCGATCCGCGATCTCGGTGACCTCGAGCCTGGCCCGCACCGGCTCGCGTACGCGCACCAGGTCGCCCGCGGCTTCTATCGCCTCGATGAACTCGCCAAGCGAATCGAGACTCATGCGCGCTCCCCGACGTGCAGCGCGGCGATACCCATCGTGAGCGGCCGCCACGAGACGTTCACGTACCCGGCCGAACGCATCCGGTCGGCAAGCACGGCGCCTTCCGGAAAGTGCGCCACCGACTCGGGAAGATACTGGTAGGCAGTCGGGTGCCCGCTGACTGTTCGCCCGATCATTGGGAGCACGTGATGGAAGTAGAAGTGGTAGAGGGCCCGCATGGGCGAGGACGAGGGCGTCGAAAACTCGAGGATCACGAAACGCGATCCCGGGCTCAGCGCGCGCAGCACTTCGCGAAGCGCGGCACCCAGGTCGGTCACGTTCCGGATGCCGAACGCAACCAGCGCCCCGTCGCACGACCCGTCGGCCACGGGCAACGTGAGCGCGTCGGCAACCACGGGAAAGATCCGGCCGGCTGGCCCCTTGCCCCTGCCAGAACGGAGCATCGGCTCGGCGAAGTCGGCCGCAAGCACGCGGCCGCCGAACCCACGCCGGGAGGCCAGGAGCGCCGACACGTCGAGCGTGCCGGCGCAGAGATCCAGGTACAGCCCGTCGCGCCGGCGCGCCCAGTTCAGGGCGCGAACGGCCTCGCGCCGCCACGAGCGGTCAACCCCCATGCTCAGCACGCGGTTCAGCATGTCGTAGCTGGGCGCGATGTCGGAGAACATCCGCTGCACGTACGCCCGCTTGGCGGACCCGCCCGCTGCTGCTTCGCGGGCCGCGGATCGCTCCGTTTCTGTGCCTGTCATCGAAGGTGGAAGTTGCCGGGATGCCTGCCGGGCGGGCAAGTTTGAGGAAGCCGATGGCGCCCCCGCCCGACCTCACGAACCTTCCGGACGCCGGTGTCGCCGCGCTCGCTCAACGCGGGCGGGAAGACGCCTTCCGCGAAATCGTGCGCCGCTACGAGCGCCCGGTGTTCTCGCTCATCTACCGCATGGTCCGCGACAGCGCCGCTGCGGAAGACCTGGCCCAGGACGCCTTCATCAAGGTCCTGAACCACATTGACAAGTACCAGCCGGAGTTCAAGCTCTCCAGCTGGCTGTTCAAGATAGCCAACAACGTCGCGATAGATCACCTGCGGCGCAGGCAGCTGCACACGGTATCCATGAGCGGATCGCCCGACGCCACCTCCGCCGAGGAGATCGAGGCCACGTCGTTCGAGCTCGCGGATACCGCCGATTCCCCGCTCGACGAGATCGAGTCGCGCGAGATCGGGAGCGCCATCGAACGGGCCATCGGAAAACTCCGGCCGGAGTACCGGTCGTGCATCCTGCTCCGCCACGTGGAAGCTCGTTCCTACGAAGAGATCGCGGCGACGCTCGACCTCCCGCTCGGCACAGTCAAGACCTATATCCACCGCGCCCGCATCGAATTGCGGGCATTGCTCCAGCACCTCCGGGAGTGACGCCACAGCCCGGCCACACAGGTGGCAGCCGAACCTGCCCCCGCGAAACCGCAACCCAATCCGTACCGTAAGAACCAAGAGGCCCGAATGCAGCACCAACCGCTCTCTCCAGACGAAGTGGACCGTCTCCTCGACGACCTCCCCAGGCTCGCGCCATCTCCGGCGTTTGCCGACCGGGTAGTCACCGGAGTGAGAGCCGCCGAGCCGTGGTACGCGCCGTTCGCGGCGGCCGCACTACGCCTCGTTCCAGCGGCGCCCTGGCTCCGGATCGTGATGACAGTCACGGCCAGCGTCATGGCCGTCGCGGCAACGTCGGCACTTGCGTGGCTGGCGTTCCACCCCGACGCGGCGGGCGACATCTTCTCCCGGACGGGCAAGGAGGCGACCACGGTCGCAGCCGGTGTGATGAGGGCAGCCATCGAGGGAGTGCTCGGCAGCGGCGCCGCGGGCATGGTCGAGTCGCACGGCGCAGCCGGCGCCGCGATCTCGATCGCCGTGCTGGCTGGTGCGGCGTGTCTCGCCGCCCTGGCGCTCGGACGGCTCACCACGGCCCGGCGGGCCCGGGATCTGCCATGATCGCACAGGCACTGGCCGTCGTCGCGGGCTGGCTCGTCATCCTCCTGACCATCGGCGGCGTAACGCTGGCGTTCGCCCCAGACAACCTCGAGACGGTGGCCGACACGATCGAGCGTCGCTACGGCACTGCAGTGGTTGCCGGGCTCGCAGGCCAGGCGGCGTTCGCCCCGTTCCTCGTGGCGCTCGCCGTGGCGCTCGCGCTCACCATCCTCGGAATCCTCCTCATCCCGTTCGCGATAGTCGTGTACGTGGTCATCGCGGCCGGCCTCGCAACGCTTGGCTACCACGCGGCTGCGGTAGTCGTGGGGCGTGGATGGCGCGCGTCACACGCGCCAACGGTTCAGGCGCGCCGCACGGCCACGCTTCGCGCGCTCATCGTCGGCAACGTGGTGCTTGCCGTCCCATGGCTTGCCGCGTCGCTGCTTGCCGCCTGGCCGCTGGCGGAGTCGCTCGCCCGCGGCATCGCCGCCGCCATCACGTGGGTGGCGTGCACGGTGGGCGTCGGCGCGGCGCTGGTTTCTCGCGCGGGGATCGCCCGTGCGAGAACGGTGCGGGCCGAGCGTGCGATGGAATCGCACTCGTGGCAGACACCGACACCGGTGTCCGGCGTGGCCGCGGCACGCAGGCCGACGGCAACGGCTTCGCGAGACGAGCGCTAAGGCCGCCTCTGGGCGAAGCGGACGGCTCCGTCGTTTCACGGCGCGAGCAGCGCCGTGGTGGGTGCGACTACCTGCGTGCCTCGACCGGCGCGCCTACGCAGAGTCCAAGCGCCTGGGCAGCGCTGCCGTCACGCACGGCAACCTCCATGAATCCCGACGATCCTGCCAGGGCGCAACCGCACCCGGACTCCACGTCGGCGAAGGTAGTCACTACGGGCACGACCGATCCCGCGACCACGACCGTGGCGGCCGCGGTCGCCTCGATGTTGGTGATCGCGTTCCCGAAGCGGTCAATCGCGATCACCTCACCGGTGATTCTTCCACCATCCCCGCGCACCGGGGGCGGGATCCGGGTTACCACGGAAGTCCGGTAACGCGCCCCGAGTATCTCCAGCGGCTCCCCACGGGCAAGTCGCGCGGCAGCGGGCGCGAAGACGTCGCGCCCGTGGAACGTGGGCGACGCGCCGCCGGGCACATCGAGCGAAACGACCACTGCGCCTGGCAGCGCAAGCGCCGCCGAGAGCACGCCGTTGTCGGGCCCCACGAGGAAGCGGCCGTCGCTCTCCACCGCGAGCGCAGCCCGCGCGGTCCCCACGCCAGGATCCACGACCACCACATGCACGACGCCGCGGGGAAACCTGCGCCAGTACCTCGTAACGGCGAGCCGCGCGCGGGCGACGTCCTGCGGCGGGATGTCGTGCGCCACATCCATGATTCGCACGTCGGGCGCGAGCGACACTATGACGCCCTTCATCTCGGCGACGTAGCCGTCGGCCGTGCCGAAGTCCGTGAGCAGGGTGATGACCGGCCCGGGCATCGCTACGTCGTCTCGATCATCTCGGTCAGCGCGGTGAGCGCACGGGCAGCGGCCGAATCGGGATCGCGCACCACGATCGGCACGCCAGTGTCGCCGCCCTCCCGCACGGGTTGGTAGAGCGGCACCTCGCCCAGCAGGCGTACCCCGAGCTCGAGCGCGAGGCGGGCGCCTCCGCCCGACCCGAAGATGGGGAGCCGCGAGCCGTCTGGCGCATCGAACCAGCTCATGTTCTCGATGACGCCGAGCACGGGGATGCTCACCCGCTCGAACATCTTCGCGCCGCGGAGAGCGTCGCCGACGGCGACCTCCTGCGGGGTAGTGACGATGATCGCCCCGGCAAGCTGCGCTGCCTGGACGATCGTGAGCTGGGCGTCGCCCGTGCCCGGCGGCATGTCCACGAGGAGGTAGTCGAGCCGGCCCCACTGCACGTCGCGCAGAAACTGGTTGATGAGCTTGGTCACGATCGGACCGCGCCAGATCGCAGGCTGGTCGCGTTCGACCAGGAACCCCAGCGACATGATCCGCACCCCGTGCGCCTCGAGCGGGACGATCTTCTCGTTCTCGACCCTGGGCTGGCCCGATACTCCCATCATCCTCGGGATGTCGGGTCCGTACACGTCGGCGTCCAGGAGGCCAACGTGGCGGCCGCGGGCAGCAAGGGCCGTAGCGAGATTCGCGGTGACCGTGCTCTTCCCCACGCCGCCCTTGCCCGAGGAAACGACGATGATCCGCCCGAGCGTGGGGAATGCCTGCGGCGTTGGCGCCGAGCTTGACGGGTGGGCGTGCTTGCGCTGCTCCATTACCGGGAGCGGGCGGCGGGGCTCGGCTCGCGCCGTCGGCGTCTGCGCCGCGCCGGCGGCGGCCGGCTCCGCCACGTTCACGCGCACGTACCGCACGCCCTCGATTCCCTGCACCGCCGCCCGGACATCACGGGCCAGGGCCGGGTCGTCGGCTTCGGCAAGGACGAGCGTGAGGAAAACACGCCCATCGGCGGTAGTCGCCACGTCGCGTACCTGTTCGCCGGCCACCACGTTCGCGCCAGTGCGCTGGTTGATGACGATCGAGAGCGCGTCTTCGACGCGCGCGGAAAGGTTGTCGGTCATTTCATGGAAAGTTATCGAGGCGGACGCACTGCGCGAAACGAAGGAAGGCGGGCCGTCATCGGCCCGCCTTCCGCCCCCTCGCTGCGTCGCGCGCCGGTCACGGCGTGAGCGAATGCCAGTAGGTGGTGATGCTGAAGTTGGTCGGCTCCACTTCGTAGTAATGACCCTTGGCGAAGTGGCCCGTCGTGGGGAAGTACGGCGGCGGGTTGGCGCCCGCGCACGCGTCGTACTGGTAGCGCTTGATGTAGCCTTCGCCACTCGTCAGGCCCACGGCGCCACGCTGGTACTGGATGATGCCACCCGTGAGGTAGAGGCAGCCACGGCCCGTGTTGGCGCCTTCGCACTTCTCCGCGGTCTGCGATCCCGTGTTGTAGCTCTGGGCAGTGAAGTTGCTGAGGGCAAGAACCACGCCCTGGACAAACTCGTCGCCGCTGCGGTTCGCCCAGGTTCGCGCTCCCGAACCAGTGCCGCCTGCCGAGGTCCATGGCGCGTTCAGCAGGTTGTTTGCCATGATAACGTCGTTGCCGCTGAAGATGCCGAGGATGTCGCGGACGGCCGAATTGCACGGAACCGTGCCGCCCGGGTTGGTCACGTACGTGACGTTGTCGGCGATGATGATGTTGCCGGTCGCCGCAAGGGTGATCTTGCCCCGCACGACTCCACTGATCGCGACCTTGCCGGTAACGTGGATGACGCCTTTGAAGTTCGGGTTCAGGGCGCGGCTGATCGGCCAGAGGTAGGCAGCGTCGTCGGGCCGCGCGGCGGTGACGCGCGGGTCAACGGCGCCCGTCCACGGCAGCCATGACCCGTACGAGTCCGTCGCCAGGAACTTCCCCGGCGGAGTAGTGCCGTCGTTCAGGATATTCGAGCCGCCCAGGTAGCAGTTCCGGCTCGTGCCGTTGTCAATGGCCCATCCGGCTTTGTCCTGCGTGCTCCCGCTCGCATGGCTCGCGAATCGCTTGAAGAACGTGTGGCTGCCCGTGCCCGTGGCCGACACATGTCCGCAGTTGGCCGACGCCTGCATGGCGGCGGAGGAGGTTGGCGGCGTCGCAACTACCCACGCCGCGCCAGCGGCGGTCAGGGGCGACTTGGCGGTGTACACTTTCATGAACCCTTCGTCCGGCCCGTCCATCCTGCCATCGCCGTTGAGATCCACGGCCACGAACTCGATCCTCATCGTCGCCTGACCTTCATCGCCGAGCGACGAGCTCGTAAGCGCGGTACCGCCAATGGTGGCCTGCACCTTCAGTTTGTTGAGGTCGGCCACCGTGGGGAACGGCACCGCAGGCACGTTCTCGATGTACTTGGGGCTTGCCCGGTAGTCGCCGGAAGCGCGGCTGGTGATCGTCTGTGCCGTACGGACGGTGCCGAAGAACGTTGCCCCGGTTCCGGCCGCCACAGCCTCGAGCTGGATGTTGTCGTTCGAGAAAACCGGCCCGTAAAGCACGTCGTTCTTGCCGAAGACGATCGCGCCCTCGACGTCCGTGAAGTACGCGAACTTGGCGAAACTCTCCTGCGCGGTCTCTGCGCGCCGGACGATCCGGTTGCCGTTCGCGTCCTGCACTACCGTGACAACGCTTCCGAACACGCCGTACTGGCCTGACGTGATGCCCGTCGGCCCCACGTAGGTTGACCGCTTCACCCCGGGGATCTTCGATCCGGCTGCGTCGGTGACGTCCACCGCGTTCTCGTAGACGACGTACCCCGTGTCGGGGTAGAGCGCCTTGCTCGCGTTCAGCGCCGACCGCGCCTGCTCGAGGCCGGCATCGGCAACCGACTCGAGCATGCTGAGCCGGTTGTGGTACTTGGCGATGAGCTGCGTATTGAGCCCGAGGAACGATGCCCCCGCCGCTATGGCGGCAACGGCGACGACCACGAGGAGTACGATGACCAGCGCGATACCGCGCCTGGGCTTGGGATGCATGGGTTCCGTCCGCAGTACGGGATGGTTACGGAGTTCGAGACGCGTTGCGGCGAAAGCGATGGCGTGCAGTCCTGCGCCGCGACGGCGTAGTAGTAAACCGTGCCGCTGGTGAGCGTGCCGTCGCTGAATGTGTAGGTTGCCGAGCCGCCGGGTATGGTAACGTAGGGGTCGCCCCAGTCACTGACGCTCGACGGGCGTTTCCATACGACGTAACGCTGGACGTCCTTCTCGCCTGCGGTCTCGTCCACCGAGGCCGCCCAGGTGAGCGTGACCACCGGGCTGCCTGACGACGTCGAGACGCTCGCTACCGGCGTGGACGAGAAAAGCGGCACGTCACCGCAACTGCTCGTATTCGCCAGGCCGACGTTCGGCAGCGTGATCATACGCGTCACCGCGCGGAAACGCTCCTTCGCGCCCGACTGCGCGTTGGTGACCGTGAAGTTGACGCGCACCGCGCGCAAGCTGTCAATCCGAGCCAGGACGCCGGTATCCGCCGTGGAGAGGTGGATCGGGACGGTATGCCGCCAGGGAAGCCCCGCCGTTACCTGCACCAGCGATCCCGTTCCGCCGGCCGGCGGCGTGACGACGCGGTAGTACTGGAAGAACGGGACGCCGGTGGTCTTCAGTACGTTCGTCGCGATGACTTCCGGCGCGAGCGTGTTGATCCGGCGGTAGATCACGTAGTCATCGGTCCGCGGCGTGCTCGAATCGGCCGCGAAATAGAACGAGATCGTCTCCGCGTTGCTGTTCACCGCGCCGACCATGTAGTTCGTGTCGGGGTACATGATGCTCGTGTACGGTATGCGAATTTGCGACGTCTTCTTCAGCGCCATCACGGCGCTGTCCGGCGCGTCGGGGTTGTAGTACACGGCCTCGACGTCGCCAAGGGTGTTCGTCCAGTAGTTCGCGTTGAAGACGATGGCGCTGTCGCTGACGTAGATCATCTGGGGCTGCATGTCGGGCGCGCCGGCGCCGGAGGTCCGCATGTCCTTCTCCATCTCGTTGATCGCGAATCGGCCGTTCTGGTACATGGCGACCCGCTCGCTGCCGAGGCTGAAGCTCCGGCTCTCGGCGTTCAGCACCTTGAGCGCCCCCGCCATGACGAAGCCGAAGATCACGATGGCAATCATCATCTCGATGAGCGTCATGCCGCGGCGCGTAGCCGCGCGTGCACGCATGGCGACGATAGTCATGGGGCCGCCACCACGATCGTGCGGGCAATAGGAGTCAGCAGGCCAGGGCCGCTAACCTTGACCGTCACCTTCTTGTAGTCGTTGCCGCTGGTCGTCACCTGGGCCACCGTCGTGATCCGGCTGAATCCCGGCAGCGTGGGGAATGACGACTCTGTCGCCGCGTACTTCGTCGCGAGCGAGTCGTAGGCGGGATCGGCGCGCACCTGGTCGGTGCGGTCCGTCACGAGCTGGATGGCCGCCTGCTCGCGGTCGCTCGTCGCCGTCACGTGAACCGTCTTCGCCGTGAGCGTCGTCAGCGAAACGATGACGCCCAGCAGGATTGACAGCGCTATGACGACCTCGATCAGCGTGAATCCGTTGCGATTAGTCATGGCTAGAAGACCTTCGTCCATGTTCCGCCGGAGGCATACCGCCACCATTGCGACCGGCCCGTTGCCCGCTCCACGAGCAGAGCGCGCGCATCCTGCGGCCTGTTGGTTCCCCGCGACGCCGTGACCGTGGTGATGTAGAAGCTCGCCGCCTCGCTCGCGCTCCCGTCACGGTGGAACACCACTGCCTGGAACCCGGAAAGCGCCTTCGTGATGTTCACGTTGCCGCTTCCGGCTCCCGCCATCGTCGCGGCGCCCCCGCGGCCAAAGACGATTCCCTCGCCCAGCCGGACAGGCCGCATCGGCTCGCCCGTGTCAATCGTCCCGTTGTTGTTCCGGTCGGAATGAACGCGAAGAAGCTGGCCGACCGTGTCGAAGTACACGATCATGTCGTGCTGCTCCGTCACTGCCTGGCGCTGCGCGGTAAGCATCGTCGTCCCGATCGCCTGGACGGCGCCATTGACGCGGAACCGCTGCACGTCAATGCGCGGCAGGGCAACCGCGACCAGGATCCCCAGAACCGCGACCACGATCATCAGTTCTACGACGGTGAATCCTCTACGGAACTGGCGCATCTCTCCTCCGGCCTGATGTATCATCATTTTCCATGCCACCAAGCAAGTGACTGGAGGCTAATGACTTACGTTACAGGATGTATGGTCTGGGGTATGCAACAAACTGCACCAGCGCAGCATTCTGCACTGTACGCGTACAGACCGCGGAGCGTAGGATGCCTGGTGTCGCGCGTGGGGATCGTGCCCTATCCGAGTTCGTGGTGCCGGATTTTGTAGAACAGCGTCCGCAAGCTGACGCCCAGGGCCGCGGCTGCCTCGCGACGGTTTCCGCCGGCGGATTCGAGCGCCGCGGCAATTGCCCTGCGTTCAGCGGCAGCCACGGCGGCCTCGAGTGTGTGCGGTGCCGCGCCCGCCTCACGCGCCGAATCGTCCAGATCGGCGCCGTGGCGGGCCCGGGATCCGGGCGGCGATGACAGGTCATGCGGGCCGAGCACCGACCGTTCGCTGAGCACCACGGCCCGTTCCAGGCAGTGTTCCAGTTCACGGACATTCCCGCGCCACGGCTGCGCCTCCAGCCACGCCACGGCCTCGTCACTCAGCGTTGCGGCCCGTCCCAGCCGCGACTCCAGGCGCGCCATGAAATGGCGCGCAAGGGGCGCGATGTCGCCGCGGCGCTCGCGCAGCGGCGCGAGGTGGATCGCCACGACGTTGAGCCGGTAAAAGAGGTCAGCCCTGAACACGCCCGCTGCGGCTTCGGCTTCCAGGTTCCGCGCGGTGGCGGCGACGAGGCGCACGTCCACGCGCCTGGTCTTCTTGTCGCCCACGCGGCGCACCTCGCCGTCCTGGAGCACGCGCAGCAGCTTCGCCTGCAGTTCCAGCGGGAGCTCGCCGATCTCGTCGAGGAAGAGCGTGCCGCCGTCGGCCTGCTCGAACAGGCCCGGCTTGTCGCCGACGGCGCCGGTGAACGCGCCGCGCACGTGCCCGAAGAGCTCCGACTCCAGAAGCGCGGCCGGTATGGCGGCGCAGTTGACAGCCACGAAAGCCGCCGCGGCGCGCGAGCCGGCCCGGTGAATTGCCTGGGCGATGACTTCCTTGCCCGTTCCGCTGTCGCCCGTGACCAGCACCGTGACGCGCTGGTCGGCGACGCGCGCCACGATGTCGAGCGCAGCCCGCATCTGGGAGCTCTCGGCGACGATGGCCCGCGACGCAGGAGCCGCCTCGATCTGTGCGCGCAGCCGGGCGACGTCGTGGCGCAGCCGCTCGCGTTCCTCCGCCTTTCGCAGCGTGAGGATCACCTCATCCGGCCGGAACGGTTTCGGGATGTAGTCGTAGGCGCCCTCCTTCATTGCGTTGAGCGCAGCCTCCTCGCCTCCGTACGCGCTCATCATGATGACCAGGGCGGTTCCGCCCGCTTCGCGGTACCGCCGCAGAAACTCGAGTCCGCCCACCCCGGCCATACGCACGTCGCAGAGGATGAGGTCGAACAGCTCGCCACCGGCCCGCGCGAGCGCGGCCGCGCCTTCCGACTCGGTCACGACGTCGTAGCCAGCGTCCGAGAGAAGAAGGCGCAGTCCCTGCCTGAGGCCGCCCTCGTCGTCCACCACGAGCACGCGGCTCACGGATCCGGCCCGGCTGCGGGGAAGAACATCTTGAACGCTGCTCCTCCTTCGCGGGCTGTGTCCACCCACACCACCCCGCCAAGCTCCTCCACGGCGCGCGCCACTATCGCGAGGCCCAGCCCAGTGCCTCGTCCGGGTTCCTTGGTGGTGAAGAACGGCTCGAAGATGCGCTCGCGGTCCTCGGCCGGGACTCCGGGGCCGTCGTCTGCGACGAAGATGAGCACGCCGTGGGTGCCGGCGGCGAACTCGACCCGCACGGGACGCGACTCGGGTGCCCGGGGGAACGTCGCCTTCTGGTCGTCGGTCGCGCGGCTCGCGCTTGACTCACGCGGAGGCCGCCAGTCCCAGCGCCGCGCGCCCACTACTATCGTTCCGCCCGGGGTCGCGTCCGCCGCGTTCAGGACCGTGTTCACGATCGCCTGCCGAAGTAGGTGCGGCCGCGCCCGGATCGCCGGAAGGCCGTCGGGGAGGTCGAGCGCCGCCTTGACCTCCTTCAGCGCGCCCTGGGCGTCGAGGAGTGCGTATGCGCCGCGCACGCTCTCCGCCGGCTGCACGACTTCCGCGGCGGAGTCGCCCTGCCGGGCGTAGTCGAGCAGGCTGCGAACGATCTCGTCTATGCGCCCGAGCTCGGTCTGGATTCCCGCCACGACCTCGGGGTCGGCGCCGCGTCTGCGGAGCACGTCCACGTACGTTCCAATCGCGCCGAGCGGGTTGCCGACCTCGTGCGCGATGCCGGCGGCGACGCGGCCCATCGTCGCGAGCTTCTCCGTGCGCACGAGCTGTCCCTGGGCATCGAGCAGGAAGTCGGTCATCCGGTTGATGCGCTCGCCGAGCGCGGCGAAATCGCTCGTCTCCGCGTCCGGGGCGCGCGCGGCCAGGTCGCCGCTGGCCACGGCATCCGCCGTCTCCACGATGCGCTGCATCGGGGTGAGCACGAGCCGCGTCACGAGGTAGTGGCCGAACGCAAGGAAAACTGCGACGTCCACGGTAACGAAGCCAAGGATGAACGGCATCATGCGGTCCGGAGCCGCGAGGTTCACGAGCACGCTCGTGAGCGCCACCAGCAGCAGAGCTACTGCCGCGAGGAACGCAAGGTTGAGCAGCAGCTCGGTCCGGAGCGCGGGTCGGCGTGGCATGCCTGACCGCAATATGTCCGGCAGCGGGCGCGGAGCAAGCTCGCGGCCAGCGGGCTCGCTGCGGGGCCGCATCGAGTCAGTCGCCGCGCGAGGCTGCCACGGCCGCGCGCGCGGCGGCCTGCACGCGCTCGCGCACGTCCTGCAGCGAGCCGTTCACCAGCGCGCCAGCAGCACGTGCGTGGCCGCCGCCGCCGAACGATCGGGCGAGGAGATTCGCGTCAATGCCGGCGATCGAGCGAAACGAGACCTTCACCCGACCGTGCCCAAGGTCGCGGAAGAGGAGGGCCAGGCGGGTTCCGGCGATGGACCTCGGATATTCCGCGAGGCCGTCGAGTTCGTCGGCGCTCACGCCATGACGATCGAGCGCGCTCGCGGGAATCGCCACCGACGCGACGCCGGCGGGATCAACATCGAGGGTCTCGAGCACTTCGCGCAGCAGGTGAAGGCGGCCGACGCTCATGGATGCGTAGATTCGGCGGTACATCACCTCCGGGTCCACCCCTGCGGCCACGAGCCGCGACGCCAGCGCGAGGCAACGCGCCGTGGTGTTGCTGAACCGGAACCCCCCTGTATCGGTGAGCAGCGCCGTGTAGAGCGCGGTCGCTATGTGCGGTGTGATTTCCAGCCCCGCCGTAACCGCGATGTCGTAGATGAGTTCGCCCGCGGCGCATGCGGACGCGTCAACGACGCCGACGCCGCCCGGGAGCTCGTCGCCCGGCGGATGGTGGTCAATCACCAGCGGAGGGAGTGGCAGCGCGCGCGCGGCCGGAGCCAGCGCGCCCATCCGGTCCACGGTTCCGATGTCCACGATAACGAGCCGGCCGGCCGCCGCGAGCGCCGCGGCGCCGCGCGCAGATTCGTCGCGCACCCCGCCATCCAGCAGGTACGAGTACATCGCCGGCCACGGCGTGGGGTTGACGATGACCGCGTCAATGCCCTTCTGCGCCAGGAGCAGCGCAAGCGCGGCCTCCGAGCCACAGCCGTCGCCGTCCGCGCTCACGTGCGTGGAGATTGCGACGCTCCGCGCTGCGAAGAGGCGCGGCAGGAGTGCGTCAAGCGGGGCGCGGCGGCCCGCCGGAACGGCGGCTATGTCGTCAACCATGCGCGATCAGAAGAGAAAAGAGAAGCGGCACCCGACCGGAAGCTGGCCGGGCGCCGCCTGAAAACTATCAGCTACTCGCGCTGAGCCGCCGTCTGGTTGGCGAGCTTCGAGTGGTGGCGCCCGTACATAAAGTAGATGCCGAGGCCGATCGCCATCCAGATCCCCAGCCGCAGCCACGTCGCCAGCGGGAGGAATGCCATCATGAAGAGGCAGATGAGGATGCCGAGGATCGGAACGAGGGGCACGAGCGGCGTCTTGAAGGCGCGCGGGATGTCCGGGCTGCGCACGCGCATCACCCAGACGCCCGCGCACACGATCACGAACGCCAGCAGCGTGCCAATGGAGACCAGCTCGCCGAGCACGTCAATCGGGAAGAGGCCGCCAACGACCATCGCCACCGTGCCGGTGATGATCGTGGCAAGCCATGGCGTGCGGTACTTGTGGTGCACGCGGCCGAAGACCGGCGGGAGGAGGCCATCGCGCGACATGGCGTAGAAGATGCGCGGCTGGCCGAGCAGCATCACGAGTACGACCGACGAGAGTCCGGCGATCGCGCCGATGTTGATGAAATAGGTGAGCCACTTGAGCGCCGGGCCGGCTGCGTCTATCGCCACGAACACCGGGTGCGGAACGTTGAGGTCGGTGTAGTGGGTAAGCCCGGTCATCACCAGCGCCATCAGCATATAGAGCACGGTACAGATGGCCAGCGATGCCAATATGCCTATCGGCAGGTCACGCCTGGGGTTCTTGGCTTCCTGCGCGGCGGTCGAGACGGCGTCGAACCCGATGTACGCGAAGAACACCACCGCCGAGCCGCGGACGATTCCCGTCCAGCCGAAGTGCCCGAAGCCCTCGGGCCCTTGTGGCGGGATGAACGGATGCCAGTTGGCGGTATTCACGTACTGGAAGCCGAACGCGATCACTGCGATCACGATGCCGACCTTGATGAACACCGCGATGTTGTTGAACGTCGCGGACTCCTTGATCCCAACCACGAGCAGGAGAGTCAGCGCGGCGACGAGGAACATCGCGGGAAGGTTCACTATGGAGCCGGAGGCCTCGAACGACTTGCTCGCCTCGACCCACTTGAGCGGCGCGGACGCGACGGACGCAGGGATGTCGAAGCCGATCTCGTGCATGAGCGCCACGAAGTATCCCGACCAGCCGACGGAAACCGTTGATGCGGCGAAGAGGTATTCGAGGATGAGATCCCAGCCGATGATCCAGGCCCAGAACTCGCCGAGGGTCGCGTATCCGTACGTATACGCCGACCCGGCGATCGGGATCATCGAGGCGAACTCCGCGTAGCAGAGCCCTGCGAAGAGGCAACCGAATCCAGCGATGACGAAGCTGAACACGATGGCGGGCCCTGCGTACATCGCCGCGGCCTGCCCGGTGAGGACGAAGATACCGGCGCCG
This sequence comes from Gemmatimonadaceae bacterium, assembly GCA_020851455.1. Taxonomy (GTDB): domain Bacteria; phylum Gemmatimonadota; class Gemmatimonadetes; order Gemmatimonadales; family Gemmatimonadaceae; genus Fen-1231. Next base: position 105,823 of record JADZCT010000038.1, read on the forward strand.
ATAATCGCACCGATGCCGAGCAGGGTGAGGTTGAGCGCGCCAAGACTGCGCTTGAGCGAGTTCTCGCCTTCCTCGGATGCCTCAGACATGAGCACGCTGAGGGGCTTCCTGGACAGCATCGTCATTGAGCAGGGCTCCCAAATTGACGCGGCGGAGCGTGCCCGATCAGTTCCGCTCCGCCGTCAGGTTGACAAGCGTTGGACTGCGCGTGAAGCTGGCCCAGCGCATCGCACGTGTCAATAGAGCGCACTGAAAAAGTGCACAGGCGCGACGCGCCCGGTCATCGGCCGGGCCGCGGTGGGCGATCAGCCGCTGTAGTTCGGCGCCTCGCGTGTGATCGTGACGTCGTGCGGGTGTGACTCGCGGAGCCCGGCCGAGGTGATCCGCACGAAGCGAGCGCGGGTGCGGAGTTCCTCGATGCTGGCGCAGCCGGTGTAGCCCATGCCGCTCCTCAGGCCGCCCACCATCTGATAGAGCACGTCGGAAACGGGCCCCTTGTACGGCACGCGACCCTCGATGCCCTCGGGGACGAACTTCCGGGAACTCATCTCGCCTTCCTGGAAATAGCGGTCGGCGCTGCCGTCCTGCATGGCCGAGAGCGATCCCATGCCGCGGATCATCTTGAACCTGCGCCCTTCGAGGAGCAGCGACTCGCCGGGGCTCTCCTCGGTGCCCGCCAGCATCGAGCCCATCATGACGGAACTCGCGCCGCCGGCAATCGCCTTCACGATGTCGCCCGAGTACTTCACGCCGCCATCGGCGATGACCGGCACGCCATCGGCGCCATGCACCGCGTCCATCACCGCGCTCAGCTGCGGAACGCCTACGCCCGTAACCACGCGCGTCGTGCAGATCGAACCCGGGCCGACGCCGACCTTCACGGCGTCCACGCCAATCGCGACGAGCGCCACGGTTGCCTCGCGTGTCGCCACGTTGCCGGCGACGAGCTGCACGTCGGGCAGCGCCTCGCGCACGCGCGCGGTTGCCTTGAGCACCCCGTCGCTGTGGCCGTGAGCGGTATCCACCACGAGGGCGTCCACGCCGGCTTCGACCAGCGCCTTCGCGCGGTCCAGGAAGTGGCCGCCGGCGCCGATCGCGGCGGCCACCATCAGCCGGCCATGCGAATCCTTCGCGGCCAAAGGATACTGCCGGCGCTTGTGGATGTCCTTCACCGTGATCAGTCCGATCAGGTGGTTCTTCGCATCCACCACGGGCAGTTTCTCGATCCGGTGCTTGGCCATCACCTTCTCCGCCTCGTCGAGCGTCGTGCCGCCGGGAGCCGTGATCAGCCCGTCCGAAGTCATCGTCTCGCGCAGCGGACGGTCGAGGTTCCGCTCGAACTGGAGGTCGCGGTTGGTGATGATACCCACCAGCGTTCCGTCGGCAGCAACGACGGGCAGCCCCGAAATCCGGAACTTCGCCATGAGCGAGACCGCGTCGCGCAGCGTGGCGTCGGGCGGCAGCTTGATGGGGTCGCGGATCATCCCGCTCTCTGACCGCTTCACGCGGTCAACCTCTGCGGCCTGCCGGTCAATGGACATGTTCTTGTGGAGCACCCCGATCCCGCCCGCCCGCGCGAGAGCGATCGCCATTTCACTCTCGGTCACCGTGTCCATGGCCGCGGAGACGAGTGGAATGTTGAGCGTGATGCCACGCGAAAAGAGCGTCCGGGTGCTTACGTCCTTCGGGTGCACCAGCGAGTGCGCCGGGACGAGGAGGACGTCGTCGAACGTGAGGCCGGCCTCGACGCGAATGCGGGGGTCGGCTGCTGAGTCGCCTGAACGCGAAGGCCCGCTTCCGGACGCTGCCGGCGCGGGCCTCTGGGACTTCGATTCAGGGGACTTGGGTCGAGATGTTGTCGCCATGACACAAGTTAGCCGACCCGGCCCGGGACTGCCAGCGACGCCCTCATGTCCCCTTGCCGGACCCTGGCCCCGCGGCCGGGCCCGAGGCTGTGGGTGCCCCCGAAGGTGCAGCCGCGGAAGGAGCGGATGGCGGCGGAGCAGTGGCTGCAGCCGGTTCGGCCGAGCCGGATGCGGGCCTGGATGACCCGCCAACGATGTCGCTCGCAACCGACTTGCCGGCGGCGGCTACGCCGCTCAGAACGCCCATCGCCTTGCCAAGCAGCGACATGGCCTCCGACACGGTTGCCGCCGACACCTTCCCCGCGCGCATGGTGTCTTCCACCCCTTCGGCGAAGCGCTGGAAAACGCCCGGCGGAGACGCCTTGGTCTCGGCGTATCGCGACTCGAGGAACTCGATGAAATCGAGCACCTGGTAAGCGCGCTGGTCGCTCAGCGTGTCGAGCTTGCGAAGCACGCGATCGCGGAGAATCTGGCTTGGCGGCACGGCAGGACCTTGTGAAGGGAGTGCGCCGGCGCGATACGGATCTGGCTCAGCCGCGCCAGCGCTTTCGTTCGCCCCGCACGTCAATGTGTACGTACGGGGCGTTGCCGCGGTTTCCATACACGCCCATCCCGCCCACCAGTTCCGGGTGGCGCTCCTCCACGATGTCCACCGCGCGGGCGATCGCGAGGATGTCGAAATACGAGACGCGGCCGTCGCCGTCGGCGTCGAGCGCGAGATCCACGGCGTCGCCGTACTGGTGGCGGCTGTCGGACGCCGCGCGCGGCACGCGCATGTTGTACAGCGGAGTGCGGAAGCCGGAGTGCACATCCACGAGCATTGGCCGGTAGCGTCCACCGAGCTGCTCGAGCACCAGTTCGACCTTGTCGAGGATGCGGCGGTCGAGGGCCACGTAGCGCGGCCACCGCTGCTGCCCGTCGTGGGTGAGGAAGTCGGCAAGCTGCAGGTGCTGCGTCACCCACAGGTCGGCGTCGCCGGGCCATACCTCGACGAACCCCTGCGGGGGCGCCTTCGCGCCACCCCTCGTGTGCTCGGCCGTGTAGGTACCGATTCGGTAGCCGTTCAGCGACGGCCCCACCTTGGCGTTGAATGGCACCATGACAGCGACCGTGAGGTCGCCGAGGATCGTTCGGCTGCCGTTCTCCGTAACGGCGAGGTGGTAGAAGCCAGGGTTCGGCGGCGAGGTGACCGTTCCGCTGCCCAGCGCAGCGTACTGAGTGACGGCGCCCGAATCGGCCGCCTTCACCCACTGGTACATGGCGCCAGGTCGCGCGGGCGCGTTTTCGACGGGAAAGTCGAACCGTTCGTCGGGTAGCTTGAGGAGCAGGCGCACTTCGCCGCTCGATCCGAAAGCGTCCGCGCGGGACACGGCGCTCGGCGCAACGGGCGGGCCAAAGACGGACCCGAGCAGTCGCTGCGGCGGAAACATGACCATCACGGCAATCACGATCGCCGCCAGCGCGCCGAATACCCCGGCCTGCCGGTACGACCAGCGGTCGTCACGGCGATCGGGCGGCAGGAGGTGGCTGGTCATCCCGTTGTTATACGCCTGAGGCGGTGCGCGGAGCCATTCAGGCTGCCTGCTAGCGCCGCTCGATGGTGAGGAGGTCGAGGATCGGCGTACCGGCCGGCTCGCTCCGCCCGCTTCGAACCCGTGCTGTGACGGTCAGCTTCGTTAGCGGCGCGATCGAGCGCGCCTCGGCCAGGAGGTTGGGTGGGACGGCAAGGTACAGCACCACGTTCTCCGTGCCAGGGCCTCGGGCGAGGAGGTACGGCTCGTCGGGCGCCATCTCGACTCTGATCGGGTCGGCGTTCTGCAGCGCCATGACCTCCACCTCCCATCGCACGACGCGGCCTTTCATTCCGGCCGGATCGGCGCGCAGGTCGGCGGCACGAATGCCAGGCGCGGCCGCGGAAGCGCCAACTTCCACGTCACCGTCGGGCACCCAGCCATCGAGTCGCACGCGGACCCACCCGGGCTGTCGGCTCACGACCTCCACTGAACCGCCAGGCGCGATGCTGCCCAGCGAAGAGCCGGACGGCAAGTCGTGCACCCGGGCGCCGCCGGACGATATCACGCCGCGGCTCTCGGCCTTGCCCGGCTGCGCCGGCGCGGCGGGGGAGGCGACCTCCCTGGTACGCACCGCCTGCGCGGGCAATGGAGGAGGAGGCCGCGTTCCTTTCTGCGCGCGACCGGTGTTCGCGGCCGCACTCCCGGCCGGAAGGGCGCTCGACGTGATCCACAGCGAGCGGCGTACGCGCGCCCACGTGCCTTGGCGCGCGATGACGTGCACGCCGGCGCCGGGCTGGAGGGTCGCGATGATGTCGCCGCTGGTCGAGGGCCTGGAGCGCAGGCGCAGGGTGATACGGCCCGAGACGGTCGCCGGGAACGAGTCGCGGGCCGAGCCCAGCCGGGACGCGTCCACCCACCCTTCCATCGTCACCAGCGAGGCGTCGCCGGACGTCTCCCCCGTGGGTGTGACCGGCGCTCCGGGAGGAAGCGACGCCAGCGTCTGTCCGCCTGGGCGCTGGCGGCCCTCGGCGGCAGCCGTGGTGGCAACCTGCGCGTGTGCGGCGGTTGCGAGCGAAAGGAGGCAGAGGGCGTTGGCGAGGCGCATCGCTGGAAGGGCCGTGTGACGGAAAGTACATTGCATCGCGCGTCACGCCGCGACGACACTGGCTTTCGCGGCCAATCCAAATTACCACATTTCCGACCCCCGGCCCAAGATGCACAGCGCCGACAGGCGCCCCGTGGTTCTCGTCGTCCTCGACGGATGGGGGTATCGCCCCCAGGCAGAGGGCAACGCGATCGCGCATGCGCGTATCCCCACGTGGAACCGGCTCTGGGAGCGCGGCGCGCGCACGCTCCTGAAGGCGTCGGGGCTCGCGGTTGGCCTCCCGGAGGGGCAGATCGGGACCAGCGAGGTCGGTCACCTGAACCTCGGCGCCGGCCGCGTGGTGATGCAGGACCTCCCGCGGATCTCCGAGGCGATCAGGTCGGGCGAGTTCTTCCGGAACGAGGCACTGCGCGCCGCCTGCGCGCACGTCCGCCGGACCGGCGGCACGCTGCACCTCATGGGCCTCGTGGGCGACGGCGGGGTGCACGCCCACCAGTCGCACGCGCTGGCGCTGCTTGACCTGGCGGAGCGGGAACAGGCCGGGCGCATTGCGATTCACGCCCTCATGGACGGCCGCGATACGATGCCGACCTCGGGGCTCGGGTACCTCACCGCGCTGGCCGGCGCCCTCCGCGGGCGCGCCACCATCGCGAGCGTTGGGGGACGGTACTACGGAATGGATCGCGACAAGCGCTGGCCGCGGATCGAAAAGTGGTATCGCGCCGCGGTCACGGGCGAGGGTCCCGCCGCAGCTGACCCGCTCACCGTGGTACGCGAGTCGTACGCGCGCGACGTGACGGACGAGTTCGTCGTCCCCGCGACGATCCACGCCAACGGCGCGCCCGTTGCGCCCATGCGCGACGGCGACGCCCTGATCACCTGGAACTACAGGGCCGACCGGATGCGCCAGATCGTGCGCGCCGTTGCCGTGGACGGCTTCGACGGCTTCGCGACTGGCAAGCGCCCCGCGCTCGGCGTCACGACGATGACGCAGTACGACGCCACGTTCGGGCTGCCGGCGGCATTCGCGCCAATGTCCATGGCGCGCATCGTGGCGGAGGTGCTGTGCGATGCGGGCCTCACGCAGCTGAGGACTGCCGAGACCGAGAAGTACGCGCACGTCACGTACTTCTTCAACGGCGGGGTCGAGGCGCCGTACAGGGGCGAGGAGCGGCGGCTGGTGCCCAGCCAGCAGGTCGCGACGTACGACCTGGCACCCGAGATGAGCGCGCCGGGTATCACGGACGTACTCTGCGGGGCCATCGAGGCGCGCGAGCACGCCTTCGTGCTCTGCAACTACGCCAACGGAGACATGGTGGGACACACCGGCAACTTCCCGGCGACCGTACGGGCCTGCGAGGTCGTGGATGAATGCCTTACGCGCGTGGTTGCGAGCGCCGGGAAGGCAGGCGCGCGGCTGCTCGTCACGGCCGACCACGGCAACTGCGAGATGATGATTGACCCGGCTACGGGCGGGCCGCACACGGCCCACACCACGAACCCGGTGCCATTCGTGCTCGTTGACCAGTCTGTCTCGCTCGGCAGCGGCGACGTGCTGCGGACGGGCGGCGCCCTCTGCGATGTTGGACCGACGATCCTTTCCCTGCTTGGCCTCGGCCAGCCCGACGAAATGACCGGGCGCACCCTTCTTCAGGCGGTCCCTGCGTGACGATCCGCTTTCGTGCATTGGCAGCAGCCGCGATCGCGGGCGGCGCGTTCCTCGCACCGCACGGCGCCTCCGGGCAATCCGTCGTGGGGCGGCTCCCGCAGGACGCCGTCTTGAAGGACCTGCATGACGGCCAGCGCATCGGACCGTTCGTGGGCTGGCTCGTGACGGGACAGGATCCCGTTGGCGTGCGCGCCAAGTCGGCGCCGATGGTGGGTCTGCGATACGACGTGTTCGTGTCGAACCCGTTCTACTTCACGGCGCGCGCGTTCGTCGCGCCGTCGTCGCACGACGTGTACCTACCCGCGGCGCCGGCGGCAAACAACCGGGCTGGCACGGCGTCGGCCAATCAGTTCGGCCTGGAAGCTGGTTTCGAGGTGGCGCTCACGGGCGAGCGTTCGTGGCGCGGGGTGCAGCCGCTGGTGAACATGGGCGTCGGGCTGATCGCCGGTGCGGGAAACGGGTTCGACGCGGGCGGCTACAAGCCGGGCGTGAGCGCGTTGTACTCGTTTGGCGTCGCCGCGCGGATCCCCACCGGCCGGAACGGCGAGCTTCGCGCCGACTTCGGGTGGATGGTGCACCAGGTGCGCTACCCCAACCGCTTCAGGAGCTCCATGGGCGACAACCCACCCCTCCGCCCGACCGGATCGCTCACGCCGCTCACGACCGACCGCGCCGTGACCGTGGGGTGGACGTGGGGTGTGTTCCGGTGACGCACGCCGTCGCGCCACGATGAGCGGAGGCGCGACGACATCACGGCGGCGCTGCCTTGGTGCGGTGCTGGCAGGCGGACGCGCGACCCGCATGGATGGCGCGCTCAAGGGGCTGGAGGTGGCCGGAAGCCGCCGGCTGCTCGACCGGGCAGCCGAGTCACTGCGCGCCGCCGCAGACTGCCTGGCCATCATCGCCAACGACCCTTCGGCAACCGGGTGGATTCCCGGCGTGCGCATCGTCCCGGACGCACGTCCTGGCCTTGGCGCGCTGGGCGGGATCCACGCTGCGCTCGCGGCCGCCGCGGGCGCGGACGTGCTGGTACTGCCGTGGGACGCCGGTTTCGTGCCCTCCGGCCTGCTCCGCGAGCTGCGCGAGGCAGGGGAGCTGCACGGAGCCGACGTCGCCGCACCGCGGAGCAACTCACCGTGGGGGTTCGAGCCGCTCTGCGCATGGTACTCGGCGTCGGCGATTTCCTACGTCGTGGCACTGCTCGACGAGGGTGACGGGCGAGCGGGCGCGCTGGCGGTCAGGTGCCGGCACCTCGTCGTGGACTCCTCGTCGTGGGGCGATCCCGATGACATCTTCTTCAACGTGAACACTCCAGCGGACCTCGACCGCGCGCGTGCGAACGCCGCACGGCTCGACAGGCGAGCGGCCCAATGAGAGCCGTTGTGTGGCGGCGCGCGGCTGCCGTTGCGCTCGGCTCGCTCGGCGCCAGCCTCGCGGCGGCGTGTGCGCGTACCGCCCCGGCAAGCCGGCCCGGCCCGGCCCCGCTCCCGGCGCTGTCACTGCGCGACTTCGGCCGCTTCGTTGACACGATGGTCACTGCTCCGGCGTTCCGGAACGCGAACTGGGGCATCCTCATCGTTGACCCCGCGGCGAGCGATACCCTGTACTCGCGCAATGCCGGCAAGCTCTTCATGCCCGCGTCGAACCAGAAGCTGCTAACCGGAGCCACGGCGCTCGCCCAGCTCGGCGCCTCGTACCGGTTCACCACGCGGTTCGCCTCGACCGGGCCGATGGACAGCGTCATGCGCGGCGACCTCGTGGTGTTCGGCACCGGCGACCCGACGTTCAGCGACACGCTCCAGGGCGGTGACTACCGCAACGCATTCCGCGCGATGGCCGACTCCATTGCGACGCGCGGAATCCGCCGCATCGCAGGCGCTCTGGTGCGCGGCGGTCCGGCGTTCACGGACGCGCAGTGCGGCTACGGGTGGGAACTCGACGACCTCGACGAGCCGTACGCCGCGTGCGTGGACGAACTATTCGTGAACGAGGGCTACCAGCGCGTGCGCAGGGTGCGCCGCAACGGGGATTCGGCGACGGTGGCCGCCGCGATCCGCGACCCGCGGGGAGCGTTCTTCTCTGCGCTCTCGGAAGCGCTCGCTGAGCGCGGGATCGCGGTGGCGGGTGGAACCGACACCTTGCGCGTGGTCGCGGACTCCGGCCTCGCGCCCGTCTTCACGCTGCGGTCGGTGGAACTGCCAGCGATCCTCGCGCGCATGCTCAAGCCGTCGCAGAACCAGGTGGCCGAGCTGCTCTTCAAGACGCTGGGCCGCGAGCGCACCGGTGTTGGCACGGCCGACAGCGCGCGCCGCGTGGTCGAGCGGCAGCTCGTCGCATGGGGAGCCGACACCGCCGGGTTCGCGGTGCGCGACGGGAGCGGGATGTCGCGCCACGACTACGTGACGCCGGAAACGATCATCCGCGTGCTGGACGAGATGCGCCGCGCGCCAACGTTCCCGCTCTGGTACGCGGCGATGCCCGTGGCGGGCGTGGACGGCACCCTGGAGAACCGGATGCGTGGCACGGCCGCCGCCGGCAACGTGCGCGCGAAAACAGGCACGGTTGACAAGGCCCGGTCGCTCTCCGGGTACGTGACGGCGGCCGACGGCCGCATGCTCGAGTTCAGCTTCCTCTGCAACAACTTCACGGTTCCCAATCGCGAGGTGGAGCGGGTGCAGGATGCGATCCTCGCGACGATAGCCGCGCGCGCGCGGCCACGGCGGTAGCCAGGATGCCACCAACTCCGGAGCGGTACCAGCTCGACGTCGCGGAAGCCCTTGCCCGCGTCGTGGCCGGCGTGCCGCGGCTCGGCACAGAGCGCGTCGGCATCTCGGGTGCGCGCGGGCGCGTGCTCGCATCGCCCGCGCGATCGCCCATTGACATGCCGCAGTGGAACAACGCGGCAATGGATGGATACGCGCTGCGGGCGAGCGACATCACGAGGGTGCCCGCCACGCTCGAGGTGACGGGAACGATCGCGGCGGGCTCGCGCGCCGCCGGCGCGGTGGGCCCGGGCGAGGCGATGCGCATCATGACCGGCGCGCCGGTGCCCGACGGAGCCGACTCGGTGGTGCGCGTGGAAGACACCGACGATGGGCGTGAACGCGTTGAGGTTCGCGGCAACCGTGACGCCCGCCGGAACGTGCGGCTTGCGGGCGAGGACTTCCGCGCGAACACGAGCGTACTCGAGCCGGGCGACGTGCTCGGCGCGGCACACATCGGGCTGCTCGCGACCATCGGCGCGGCCGAGGTCGAGGTCGTGCGCGCGCCACGCGTGGCAATCCTGTCGTCGGGCGATGAACTCGTGCCGCCCGGGCAGTTCGACGAAGTGCTCGCTGGCCGCAAGATCGTCGCGTCCAACGCCGTGACCCTGCGCGAACTGGTACGTGACGCCGGCGGCGAGCCGGTGGACATCGGCATCGCCGCCGACACGCGGGAGTCAGTGAGGGAGCACCTGAAGCGCGCTTCTGGCGCCGACCTGCTGATTACTTCCGGTGCCGTCTCGGTGGGCGAGTTCGATTACCTGCGCGATGTGCTAGTGGCAGAGGGCGCCGAGATTGACTTCTGGCGCGTCCGGATGCGCCCCGGATCGCCGGTCGCGTTCGGCCGGCTTGGCGCGATGCCATGGATCGGACTGCCGGGGAATCCCGTCAGCACGATGGTCACATTCGAGGTCTTCGCCCGGCCCGCCATCCGCAAGATGCGCGGCCACGACGCCTTCTATCCGGCGACGGTAGAGGTCGTGCTCGGCGAGGCGTTCGATCGCACGGCCGACATCGCGCACTTCATCCGCGTGAAGCTCACGTGCGAGAACGGGCGGCTCGTCGCGCACCGTACGGGCAGCCAAAGCTCCGGCGTGCTCACCTCGATGGCGCGGGCCGACGCGCTCCTCGTGCTGCCCCGGGGTGTACACGACGCGCCGGCCGGCGCGACGATGCGCGCGATTCCGCTCAACGACAGGCTCGCGCACTCCGACACCTTCGACGTCGGCTGACCCTGGCGCGTCCTTATGCCAACGACCGGCGGCAATGTGCGCATCGTCCATCCGCGCACAGCGGATGAGTTACGGCATGGCGCGGTTTGACCTCGTGCCTGCGGCCGCCGTACTCTATGAGCGCGGGAGATGGAGCTGATGGCACAGCAGCCGGTGCAGGTTCCCCACCAGGACGGAGCTGTCAGGCAGATGATCACGATCCACGAGTTGCGGATGGGCGTTCCATGATCGCGCAGATCGGCAAGGCGCCAAGCTGGATTCCGTTTGCCGCCTCGGCCGCCTTCCTCGTAGGCCTTGCGTGGCTCGTGATGCGTTGGGCAAGGAAGACTGTCCAGAAGGATCTCGACCCGGTGAACACGGGAAAGATGCGGCCGTCCATGGCGTTGAAGGCCGACGTGGTGCCGCCGGCCCTGCTGAAGGAGGCGCTCGCGAAGGGGCTGGTGTCGGCGCAGCAGTTGGCAACGATGTCGCCTGTCGAACGCCAGTTCCTGTTCCAGCAACTCGCGCCGAAGCTGGCTGCCGCGCCCGGCGTTCCCGGCAATGCGCCGCCACCGCTCACCAGCAACGAACTGCCGCTCAAGCCAACGCTGGTGGCCGCGCCGCTCGATGTCCCCCAGCTCCGGTCAACGCAGGCCATCCCGGTGATCCCCGGGAAGCCGCTCGACCTGCCACCGCCCACGCCCGCGCAGGTTGCCGCGTTTGGATCTCCTCGCACGCCCGCACCGAACCATGGGTCAGACGCGTTCAGGCTGCACTGCCCGTGCTGCGGGACGTCGCTCAGGATGCCCGCCTTCCCCCCGCTCGTGGCGTTCTGCGAATCGTGCGGCGCGAAGACAGCCGTGCGCACCGAGGAGCAGGGCCGGCTCGTGATCAACACCGCGCCTCCCGGCGTCACGCACCCTCCCGCGAAGTGACCATTCGCAGGTACCGTGAACCGCTCACGCGCGCGGTGATTCCCCAGGCAACTGCATATGCCGAACCGCTCACGCGCGCGGTGATTCCCCTGGCAACTGCACACGGCAAGTGACGACATTCGACGATCCGCCCGCCCTTCCCCGCGGCTTCGCGTGCGCGAGCCGCAACGTCGGCCTCAAACCCGAAGCCCGCGACCTGACCTTGATCGCCAGCGAGGTGGACTGCGCCGCGGCGGCGGTGTTCACGCGCAACCAATTTCCAGGCGCGCCGATCGTGCTCGGCCGCGAGGTCATCCGGAGCGGCGTCCTGCGCGCGATCGTGGTGAACAGCAAGGTCAGCAACGTCGCGACCGGCGACGAGGGCCTCGCCCGCGCGCGCAGGATGGCCGCCGCCGCCGCGCGTGAGCTTGGAACCGAACCGGACAGGGTGCTCGTGAGCTCTACCGGCGTTATTGGCGTGCCGCTGCCAATCGAGAAGATCGAGGCAGGCATTGCCGGAATGGCTGTCGAGATGCAGGCCGACCCCCTCGTGGCCGCGCTCGGCATCATGACCACCGACACGCACCCCAAGGCGTTCTCGACGCGCGTTGGCGCGGCCACGATCACGTGGATCGGCAAGGGCGCCGGGATGATCGAGCCGAACATGGCCACGATGCTCGTGTACATCCTTACCGATGCGCGCCTCGCCGCCTCTTCGCTCGATGCCATGCTGCGGCGCGCGGTTGACGTGTCGCTCAACATGCTTTCGGTGGACACCGACACGAGCACGTCCGACACCTGCGCGATCCTCGCCAGCGGCCGCGCGGGCGACGTGGACGAAGCCGCGTTCGAGCAGGCCCTCGTTGCGGGCTCGATCAGGATGGCGGAGACCATCGCCCGCGACGGCGAGGGCGCCACGCACCTGATTCGCGTTCGCGTGCGCGGAGCGAAGAACCGCGCGGAGGCGCGGACAGTCGCCAAGTCCATCGTGAACTCGCCCCTCGTGAAGACTATGGTCGCCGGCGCCGATCCGAACGTCGGCCGGCTCCTCATGGCGATCGGGAAGTGCTTCGACGCCGCCATCGTGCCCGCGCGGACCGACGCATGGATCAACGGGCACCAGGTGGTGCGCGGGGGGGCGCGGGCGTCGTTCGAGGATTCGACCGTGCGCGCCGCCCTCGGCGAAGAGGTCGTTCAGGTTGACGTGGCGCTCGGCGTCGGAGAGGCCGACGCCACGGCGTTTGGCTGCGACCTCACGCAGGGGTACGTCGAGGAAAACGCGGCCTACTACTCGAGCTGACCGGCGCCGGGCGCACGCCGGGTGGCCTCCCGCGCGGGCCAGCGGCCCGCCATCTTCACCGGAACCCCTTCACCCCGGTTCCCGTCCGGACACTGCCGATGCGATACCCAAGCCGCTGCACGGTCGCGGCCGCCCTGGCGGCCGCCATCCTCCCCGCCTCGCATGCCAGCGCACAGCGCCCGCGCGAGCCCGTCGTCAACGCCAACTGGGAACTCGCCGACAAGTTCGGCACCGAGTCACTGCGGCGCATCAATTACGGCACCACCGTGCAGCCGCACTGGATCGGCAAGGCCGACTCCATGTGGTACAGCTGGAAGGATCACGACGGGTCGCGCTTCATGCTCGTAGTCCCGGCGCTCAAGGTCAGGAAGCCGCTATTCGACCACGCCAAGCTTGCCGCCCAGCTCGCGACGCTCCACAAGAAGCCGTACGATGCGACGAACCTCCCGTTCACGACGATCGTATGGACCAAGGATCACAAGCGGTTCCGGTTCAACCACGACACGGGCGCGCTGGCGTCGCGTTACGAATGGAACCTCGCCGCCGAGACGCTCACGAAGCTCGGGCGCCCGGTGGCAGCCGATTCCGTGGTCGCCGACGAAGAGCGTGAAGAAGGCGGTGGAGGCGGCCGCGGCGGCTTCGGAGGACGCGGCGGTGGCGACTTCCGCAACTGGTCGCCCGACAGCTCGATGTTCGTGTTTGCGCGCGACCACAACCTGTATCTCGTCGAGAAGGGCAAGCCCGACACGGTGCAGATCTCCAGGGACGGTGAGAAGAACCGTAGCTTCGGAGCGCGCGACACCACCGCCGTGAACGACTCCACCGACGGGCAGCAGGGCGGCGGGCGCGGGAACTCGCGCGACCCCCGCGTGCGCGCCAACGTCACCTGGTCGCCCGACTCCAGGGCGTTCGTGATCCAGCGCCAGGATCAACGGACGGTGAAGGACCTCTACCTGGTGAACGTTCTCGCCAACCCACGGCCAACGCTCTCTTCGTACAGCTATGCGATGCCAGGCGAGAGCGACGTGCCGCAAGTCGAGCTCTGGTCGTGGAAGAAGGGCGACCCGCTCGTGAAGCCCGTGGACATCAAGAAATGGCGAGACGAGCGGATCTTCAACGTCCACTGGACCACCGGCTCCGACAAGGTCCGGCTCGTAAGACGCGACCGGCCGCAGCGGAACCTCGAGCTGGTGGAGCTGAACCTTGCGGACGGTGCCGTGAAGACGTTGATCACCGAGTCCGTCGAGGACGCCAACCTCGAACCAACGCAGGTGCGCTACACCAAGACGGGCGGCGACATCATCTGGTGGTCAGAGCGTACGGGCTGGGGACACTACTACCTGTACGACTTCAACGGCAAGTACAAGAAGCCGCTCACAGAAGGTCAGTGGCGCGCCGACCAGATCGCCGAGGTTGATACGACGGCAGGGGTGGTGTACCTCTCGGGCGTGGGTCGCGAGCCGGGCGAGAATGTCTATTACCGGCACACCTACCGAGTGAATGCCGACGGGAGCGGCTTCGCGCTGCTCGATCCCGGCAACACGAACCACACGACAACGCTCTCTCCCTCGAATAAGTGGCTCGTTGACGCGGGCTCGCGGGTTGACCAGGCGCCGAAGACGGTGCTTCGCGACGCGACAGGCAAGCTGGTGATGGACCTCGAGGAGGCCGACCTGTCGGGGCTGAAGGCGCTTGGATGGAAGCCGCCGACGCAGTTCATCGTCAAGGCGGCCGACGGCGTGACCGACATCTACGGCAACCTGTGGAAGCCATTCGACTTCGATTCCACGAAGAAATACCCGATCATCGCCAACGTCTACCCCGGCCCGCAGACGGAGAGCGTCAACATTCCGTTCGCGCCCGGCGGCGTGCCGCAGGAACTCGCGCAGCTCGGCTTCATCGTGATCCAGATCGGCAACCGCGGCGGCAACCCGCTGCGCTCCAACGCCTATCAGACGTTCAGCTATTACAACCTCCGCGACTACGCCCTGGCCGACAAGAAAGCCGGGATCGAGCAGCTCGCGGCGAGGTACCCGTGGATTGACCTCGATCGAGTTGGCATCTACGGGCACTCCGGCGGCGGATTCCTCACTGCCGCCGCAATGATGACGCCTCCGTACAACGACTTCTTCAAGGTTGGCGTGTCGAGTTCCGGCAACCACGACAACAACATCTACAACCAGAACTGGAGCGAGCAGTACCACGGGCTGCGCACGATCGTTGCGGGCGCCGACAGCGCGCAGGGCGCGGGCGGGCGCGGCGGACGTGGCGGCGCGGCCGGACGCGGCGGCGCAGGCGCCAATGGCGTCGCGGGCGCAACCGGCGGCCCCGGCGCAAACGGAGCGGCGGCGAACAGCGCGCGCATTGCCGGACCCCGCACCGCCGCCGATACCGGCTACGCCGACGATTCCCTCCGGTACTCGATTCGCGTACCCACCAACATCGAACTCGCCCCGAACCTCAAGGGCAACCTGCTCCTCGCCACGGGCGACATGGACAACAACGTCCATCCGGGCAACACCATCCGCATGGTGAACGCCCTCATCAAGGCGAACAAGCGGTTCGACTTCATCCTGCTCCCCGGCAAGCCGCACGGCTACGGCGATATGCAGCCGTACTTCAACCGCCAACTCATGGAGTACTTCGCGGAACACCTGATAGGCGACTACTACAGATCGGGCGCGGAGATCAAGCGGTAGAAAGCTGCGTTACGATATGGCGGCGAGCTGCTTCGGGCCCATCAGCCAGAGCAGTTCGCCGCCTCCCCGTTCGATCCCCCGCTCGAACTCGAGGAGGCACGCGCCCGCCTTCCTGAACTTGATGCGGGACTCGTCGTGCCCGGTCATGCACCAGGTTGCCAGCGCACCGAGGTCCGGCTCGTGGCCCACGACCGCGACCGTCGTGCGCTTCCCGTAGCCGGCGAGCGCTTCCACGAGTTGTTCTGGCCGCGCGCCCGGCTCGAGCGCGGGCGTGGTGGCGAGTTCGGCGTCCGGCCACGCACCCACGAGCAGCTCAGCGGTCTGAACTGCGCGCGTGTACGGACTCGACAGCACGAGCGTGCAGCCCGGCACCTGGGCACTGGCCGCGCGCGTGACGCCGCGCATCTGCGCACGGCCCTTGCTGGAGAGCGGACGCTCGGAATCGGGGCGACCCGACGCCGCGAACTCCCGGGCATCACCGGCGTCGGCGTGCCGTACGATCAGCAGCAGCATGGTCAGGCCTCCTCCGTTGCACGCCCCGTCCGCCATGCCACCAGGAAGAGCACGAGCCAGACGACCGTCCGAAGCGTCATCGCAGCGATGCTCTGCGCGGCCACGGCGCCGCCGCCCTGGCGCACCACTGCGATGCCAGCGAGCACCAGCAGGTTGAGCGCGAAGATCGCCCCAGCCGCCACCCGCCCCGCCGCGACGCTGCGCCAGAGTGCGATTCCCGCGGCGATGTATGCCGCGCCCATCGCGACGTTGAAGAAGAGCAATGGCCTGAAGACTACATAACCCGGGTCGGCGCCGAGCAGGACCCGCCCTCCCTCAGCCAGCGTCGCGACGCCAAACAGCGCCCCGACTGTTGCCGCGCCATTCTTCACGATGCGGGCAGCGTATGGTGTCATCGTCGAGAGTGCCTCGGTCACGGGAAGGTGGGAGTGGCTACTTTCAGGCGGGCCTCGCATGAAGCCTCAACAGTACTCCGCCAAAGATGACATGCAATTCAACCTGAGCGCGAGCTACACGGATCTGTACGAGATCGCCATGGGACAGGCGCTGTTCCAGGCCGGCCAGCACGAGAAGCCATCGGTGTTCGACTACTTCTTCCGCAAACTGCCGTTCGGTGGCGGGTACGCGATATTCGCGGGGCTCGGCACGCTGCTCGAGGCGCTCGAGGGCTGGCGGTTCACCGCGCAGGACCTCGACCAGCTCGCCGCCGCCGGCTTCGACCCCGCGTACATCGCCTACCTGAAGGAGCTTCGCTTCCGCTGCAGCGTGCACAGCGTGCCCGAGGGCGAGGTCGTCTTTCCCACCGAACCTCTGCTGCGCGTCGAGGGCAGCCTGATCGAGGCGCAGGTCATCGAGACGCTTCTCCTCAACCTCGTCAATTACCAGTCGCTGGTTGCCACGAGGGCGGCGCGCATACGATCGGTGGCTGGCGATGCGGTACTCAGCGAGTTTGGCCTTCGCCGCGCGCACGGACCGGGCGGCATCCTCGCTGCGCGCGCGGCAGTCGTTGGCGGGTTCGACTCGACCAGCAACGTCTACGCCGCCCAGCTCTACGGCCTCAAGGCCGAAGGCACCATGGCGCACTCGTTCGTGCAGTGGTACGACGACGAACTTGCTGCCTTCCGCGCATTTGCGGAGGCGCGGCCGCACAACACCGTGCTGCTCGTTGACACGTACGATACGCTGAGGAGCGGGATCCCGAACGCCATCACCGTCGCGAGGGAGATGCGCGAGCGCGGACACCGGTTGCGCGCCGTGCGGCTCGACAGCGGCGACCTGGCGTTCTTCTCGCGGCGCGCCCGCGCGATGCTCGACGCCGCTGGCCTGCCCGAAGTGAAGATCGTCGCTTCGAACCAACTCGACGAGTACGTCATTCGCAGCCTGCGGCAGCAGCATGCGCCGATTGACATCTATGGCGTCGGCACCAGTCTCGTCGCCGTTCCGCCCGACGCGGCCCTCGACGGAGTGTACAAGCTCGCCGTAGCCGACGGCGCTCCCCGGCTCAAGGTGTCGGAGAGTCTCACGAAGACAACCCTTCCCGGCCGCAAGCAGGTGTACCGCTTCTTCGACGACGCCGGGCAGTTCTCCGGAGCCGACGGCGTCGCGCTGGACAATCGCGGCGCCCCCGGGCGGCTCATCCACCCGTTCGAGTCGTACAAGACCATGAGCAGCGCGCACCTGCGCGGCGAGCCGCTGCTGCACCCGGTAATGAAGCACGGCCGGCGCATCGGCCCCGCCCCGACCCTCGACGAAGTCAGGCAGCACTCCGCCGCGCGTATCGCGCTGCTTCCGGCAGAATTCCTGCGCTTCGAGAATCCACACACCTACAAGGTGGGACTGAGCGAAGATCTCCACGTGCTGCGCGAACACCTTCGCCTCACCCACAAGCCAGGTACGCCGACAACATGAGAGCGTTGGCAATCATCGACGTTCAGTACGACTTCCTCCCCGGTGGCTCGCTCCCGGTGGCAGGCGGCGACGCAATCCTTCCGGTGATCGGCCGCATCATCGGCGGCTTCGACCTCGTCGTTGCCACCCAGGATTGGCATCCGCAGGATCACGTGAGCTTCGCGTCGAACCACCCCGGCCGGAAGCCGTTCGAGCAGCTTGACCTCGACGGCCATCCGCAAACGCTCTGGCCGGACCACTGCGTCCAGGGCACCCGCGGCGCGGAGCTCTCCAGCGGATGGGACACCCGGCACGTCGAGGCGGTGTTCCGCAAGGGCACCAACCCGGCGATAGACAGCTACAGCGCCTTCTTCGACAACCGGCACCTCAAGTCCACCGGCCTCGCCGATTACCTGCGCGGGAAGGGCGTGAGCGATCTGTTCGTGTGCGGACTCGCGGGCGACATCTGCGTGTACTACAGCGCCCGTGACGCCCTCGAGCAGGGGTTCAGAGTCAGCCTGATCCGCGACGCTGCCACACCGCTCGACGCAGGGATCTTCGCCGGGTGCCTCGCCGACCTCACGAAACTCGGCGCGAGAGTCGTGGAGAGTTCGTCACTCGATCCATGACCGGATGCGCCGCAATTGGCCGCGACGCGTTCTGCGCGAGGCCGCGCCGCATCACCCCGTCACGACGTCGAGCACGTTCGCGATGGTCACGTCGCCGAAGTAGTTCCTCACATCTGCGCCTTCGAGCGCAGCGGCCACCGCCACCCTGTCGTACGGCAGCCCGACCAGCCGCGCCTCCAGTTCGGCCACGTCGCGCTGGCCCATGAAGTCGCCGAAGAGGCGGATCGCCGCGATCCGCCCCTCGTGAACGTCAATCCGCGCGTCTATCTCGCCGGCTGGGAACCGCTGGCTGCGCTGCACGTTCGCCGGCGGATTCTCGCCAAAGTTCCACGCCCAGGTGCCGTACTTCGACTCCACCAGGCGGCGAACCGCCGCCCAGTCATCGTCGTCGAGCGCGATTGACGGGATGCGGCCGGGGTCGCGCGTGCCGAATACCGCATCCAGAATCCGAGACCGGAGCTCGTCCACGGTTACGTCCTCGCGCACGAACTCGCGGATGTTGGCCACGCGGCTGCGAATGGACTTCACACCCTTCGATTCGACCTTCCCAGGCCGCGGGCGAAGCGCTGCGGTCACATCGTCGAGGTTCGAGTCGTAAAGCAGCGTGCCATGGCTGAACATGCGCGTCGGCGTGGCGAACTGCGCGTTGCCCGAGATCTTTCGTCCGTCGGCAAGGATGTCGTTGCGGCCGCCGAGCTCCGCGGGCACTCCAAGCGACTTCAGCACCTCGATCACCGGGCGCGTGAAGTGGTCGTAACGGTTGAACCGCCCCGTGACTTCCGGCGTCATGACGCTGAAGTTCAGGTTGCCGAGGTCGTGGTAAACGGCGCCACCCCCCGACACCCGCCGGACCACCCGGATGCCGCGGGACTCGACGACTTCCGGGTTGATCTCCTCGATCGTATTCTGGTTGCGCCCGATGATTATGGCGGGCTCGTTCACGTAGAAGAGCAGCACGTCGTCGTCCACGGGCTTGCGACGGAAGACGTACTCCTCGAGCGCCAGATTGATCCGGGCGTCGGTGATACCGCGATTGTCAACGAATTGCATGATGAATAGTAATTGCGGGCGCGTCGCCGCCTCCGCGGCGGCCTGCCCAAGGTACCGATCACGCAGCGCGCTGGCGCGGGGCTCCCGGAAGAGGCGGCGATCGCTGCTGCCGATTATCATCTTGCGGTATCGTGCGCATCTACCCCCGGATCGCCGCCATGCTCGCCGCGCATGGCGCACTGCTCGCGGCGCAACAGCCGAACGGGAGCGCGCCTGCCGCCCCCGCCGCAATCGCGGCACGTACTGCAACGCCGATCCAGGTCGGTGCGCGCCTCAGCGAGGCGCAATGGTCGGCGGCGCAGGTGATCTCGTCGTTCACGCAGGTGGACCCCGTCGAAGGCGACGCCGCCAGCGAGCGCACGGAAGTGAGGATCCTCTACGACGACGAGGCCCTCTACGTCGCCGCGCGGCTCTACGACCGCGGCGCGGTGAGCCACCGGCTTGGTCCCCGTGACATGCCGATCGGCGATTCCGACTGGTTCAGCGTGAACCTCGACAGCTACCACGACCGGCGCACCGCGTTCGTCTTCGAGGTGAACCCGGCAGGCGTGATGCGCGATTACGTACGCACCACGAGCGCCGAAGGAAAGGAAGCCGACGACCTCACGTGGGATGCGGTCTGGGAAGTTGCTGCCTCGACCGACAGCCTTGGCTGGATGGCGGTGTTCCGCATCCCCTTTCACCAGCTCAGGTTCAGCCCCGCGCGGGAGCAGGTATGGGGCCTGCAGCTTGGCCGCACCATCGGGCGGATGAACGAATACGCCGTCTTCTCGTTCACGCCCAAACGCGAACGCGGCGGCATCGCCAGCTATGGCCTGCTCACAGGGATACGCGACATCCGTCCGGGCAAGCGGCTGGAAGTGCTGCCATACGTCGTCGCCCGCGGCGAGTACGTGGATCCCGGGCCAAACCCGTACCGGAGCGATGCGGAGCGGAGCGCGTCAACGGGTGTTGACGTGAAGTACCGCGTCACGTCCGACCTGACGCTCAACGCGACCATCAACCCGGATTTCGGACAGGTCGAGGTTGACCCGGCGGTCGTCAACCTCGGCGTGTACGAAACGCGCTTCGAGGAGAAGCGTCCCTTCTTCATCGAAGGCAGCGAGATCTTCAACTACTCGTCAGGGGGTGGCGGCCAGCTCTTCTACACGCGGCGCATTGGCAGGGCTCCGCAGCTCACCGCGCCAACGGCGCTCGCCGACGCGCCACCCCTCACCACGATCCTTGGCGCGGCCAAGCTGTCGGGGAAAACGTCGCGTGGCTGGTCGGTGGGCGTGCTCGAGGCGGTCACCGGACGCGAGGAGGCAACCTACCGCGACGCGGCTGGCGCCGACCGGCGCACCGTCGTGGAGCCGCTCACCAACTACCTCGTGGCCCGTGCCCGGCGCGAACTCAGGGCCGGCCAGTCCGCGATCGGGGGCGTGCTCACCGCGGTCAACCGCAACCTCGATTCGCCGTTCCTGCGCCAGCAGCTTCGCTCAGCCGGCTACACGGGCGCGTTCGACTTCCGCCACGAGTGGGCACGGCGAAGCTGGGTCGTCCAGGGCGGGCTCGCCCTGAGCCAGGTCGTGGGCGAACCGGCCGCGATCACCGCGGTCCAGCGACTCTCCAACCACTATTTCCAGCGCCCCGACGCGCGCCATCTCGGAGTAGACACATCGGCAACGTCACTCAGCGGGCTCTCCGCGCAGATCTCCGTGGGACGGCAGGCCGGCGAGCACTGGAGAGGCGACGTCACGATCGGAACCATCACCCCGGCGTTCGAAGTGAATGACATCGGCTACAACTACCGCGCGGATCGGCGCGACTTCCAGATCACGGGCACGTACGTGCAGAACAGGGTTGGAACGTTCTGGCGCTACTGGACTCTCGGCGGCAGGGCGCGCTTCGAGGGGAATTACTCCAACCAGCTCATCGCAAACTGGCTGACGCTGAACGGCACGTTCCGCCATCTCGACTACTGGTCGGTTGGCTTCTCCGCAAACCACTCGCTCCGCGCGAACGACGACCGGCTCACGCGCGGCGGCCCCATGGCCGTGCGGCCCGCGAGTTCAAACGCCAGCGTGTCGTTCCTCTCCGACGCCCGCCAGCCGTTCACCTTCAGCGCGGGGCTCGCCGGCACCCGCGACGAGTTCGGCGGCTGGCAGTGGGAAACGAGCCCGAAGCTCGGCGTAAAAGTGTCGCCGCGCTGGACGCTCGAAACCGGCCCCCGGTTCCTCCGCGTGCGCACCATCGCGCAGTACATCACCACGGTGCCCGACCCCGCGGCAACGGCAATGTGGGGCAGGCGCTACATCTTCGCGGAGCTGAACCAGACCGAGCTCAGTCTCGACATGCGAATCAACTTCACCTTCAGTCCCGACCTGAGTCTGCAGACGTACGTGCAGCCACTGCTGTCGAGCGGCGACTACGGCGTGGCGAAGGAACTGGCCGCGCCCGGCACGTTCGACTTCCGCGCGTACAACGGCAGCGTGCCGAACCGCGACTTCAACCTGCGCTCGCTCCGGGGCAACGCCGTGCTCCGCTGGACATGGCGCCCGGGGTCAACGCTCTACCTCGCGTGGCAACAGAGCCGCAGGGACTACGCGGCCGGCGTGGGCGACTTCGACTTCGGGCGCGACCGGCAGGCGCTCTTCAGCACGCGCGCCGACAACATCGTCGTCCTCAAGGTCAACTACTGGCTGAATCCGTAGCGTCGGCGCGATCGTTGCATCCCCGCCGCGCATCAGGTACCATCGTTTCAGCAGTCGGCCAGCCGTTGGCATCCGGCAACCGCGGAGGAAATATCCGATGAGTGGAGATGGCGGCGAGACGCTTCACGGGCCTGACCTTGGAGAGACCGGCGTTGCGGCCTCCGACCTCCGTGACGGCGGCATGGTGGGCGGCCATTACGGCGGCGCGCCAGTGCTGCTGGTGCGCAAGCAAGGGGCGGTATACGCAATGGGCGCAAAGTGCACCCACTACGGCGGTCCGCTGGATGAAGGCCATTTCGACGGTTCGACGGTCCGCTGCCCATGGCACCACGCATGCTTCCTCCCGGAAACGGGCGAGGCGGTGCGCCCGCCCGCAATTGACCCCGTGCGCTGCTACGCAGTCGCCGAGCGCAACGGCCGGCTGTTCGTCACAGGAAAGATACCGCCCGCCACCACGGGAGCGTCACACGCATCGGCGCCGGCTTCAGTGGTGATCGTGGGCGGCGGCGCGGCTGGGTTCGCCGCCGCGGAGATGCTGCGCCGCCTCGGCTACCGGAAGCCAGTCACGATCGTCACCGCCGACGCCTCCGGTCCGGTTGACCGTCCGAATATCTCCAAGGATTACCTCGCCGGCACCGCACCCGAGGAGTGGATCCCCCTCCGCCCTGACGACTGGTACGGCGACAACGACATCGAACTGCGCACGAACGAGCGCGTACGGCGCATCATCCCTCGCGAACACGCGATCGAGATCGGGGACGGCCGCATGGAATACGGCGCACTCCTCCTTGCGACCGGCGCGTCTCCGATCGAGCTGCACATCCCCGGCGCTGACAGGCCGCACGTCCGCTACCTGCGGACGCTCGCCGACAGCCGGGCAATCATCGAGCGCGCGACGCGCGCGGACCACGCCGTGGTCATCGGCGCCAGCTTCATCGGGCTCGAGGCGGCCGCGTCGCTGCGCACCCGGGGAGTGGACGTGCACGTCGTGGCCCCCGACGCCGTCCCGATGCGCCGCGCCCTGGGCCCCGACCTGGGACGCTTCGTCCGCAACCTGCACGAGAAGCGCGGAGTCCGCTTTCACCTCGAGCGCACGGTCACGGAGATTGGCAACAGTTCCGTCACCCTCAGCGACGGCTCCACTCTCGACGCCGACCTGGTGGTGATCGGGATCGGAGTGCGGCCCAACGTTGCCCTCGCCGAGGATGCCGGACTCGACGTGGACCGCGGCGTGGTGGTAGATGAGTTCATGCGCACGAGCGACCCGTCCATCTGGGCGGCCGGCGATATTGCCCGCTGGCCCGATCGCTACACAGGCATCCCGCTTCGCATCGAGCACTGGGCCGTGGCGCAGTCGCAGGGACAGGCCGCGGCGCGATCCATCCTTGGCCTGAAGGACCCGTACACGTCAATCCCGTTCTTCTGGAGCGCGCATTACGATACGACGATCAGCTACGTCGGCAACGCGCCCGAGTGGGACGAGACCACGGTCACCGGGAGCATCGAGCAGGGCAACTGCCTCGTGACCTACCGGAAGAAGGGGAAGCCGCTCGCCGTGGCTTCGATCAACCGCGACGTTGCGTCGCTCCGCATCCAGGCCGCGATGGAACGCGGCGACGTTGCCGCCGTGGAGGCCATCATCCGGGGGGCGTGACGGGCGGCAGGCCGCCCAAGCCAGGGCGGCGGTGTGGCGCCACGCGCGCGTTCGTTTACTTTTCAAGGCGATGGCCTTGAATATTTCCCGCCGGAGACCGCGCAGCGTCGGCGCGTCGGGTCCGCTCAGCAACGCGCGCTGGCAGTCGCTGCTCGACGTGCTCAGGTACCGGGCCCGCGCCACCGTGAGCGCGGTCGCCGGGGATCTGGGCCTCAACGTCGAGACCGCGCGCGGCCATCTTCGCACCCTCGAGACGCGCAAGCTCGTGCGCCGCGACGGCACCCTCAAGCACGGACGAGGCCGGCCCGAAGTCGCATACGTGCTCACGGAAGACGGCGAGGCGCACTTCCCCAGCCACGACGGAGATGTCCTGCGCGCGCTCGGCAAGTTCCTCGTGGCGCGTGGCCAGGTGCCGCTCCTCGGCGCATTCTACCGCGAATACCTCGCGCCACGCCGCGCCGAAAGCCTCTCGCGCGTCGCCGCCCTCACCGGAAAGAAGCGCGCAAGGGAAGTCGCCCGGATATTCGCCGAGTGGGGCTTCATGCCGGTGATCGAGGAGGCCGGTGGCGCACTGCGCCTTCGCCTCTCCCACTGCCCCGTGCGCAACCTCGTTCGCGCGACGCAGGCGCCTTGCCGCGCCGAGATGGGCCTGCTCCGCGACCTGCTCGGCGGCCCCGTGAAACGCATCGAGCACGCCCCGCACGGCGGCCTTGTGTGTTCCTACCTCCTGCCCCGAACCGTGACCGGCGGCAGGCTCGCTTCAACAAGTCACGTTCCAGCCATTTCTCAGGAGCAGCCCTTCAATGTCCGAACAACGCACCCTCGACGTGCGAGTCATCCCGCCGCGCGAGAAGCACCCTGCCATCTTCCAGACCTTCGACGCACTCGCGCCCGGTGAGTCGTTCATCCTCCTCAACGACCACGATCCGCGGCCGCTGCGCTACCAGTTCGAAGCCGAGCATTCCGGCCACTTCGACTGGCAGTACGTCGAGCAGGGTCCGGCGGTCTGGCGCGTCCAGATCTCGAAGCTGAAGGGTTGATGCAGACCTGCCTCAGTTCGTCGGCTGCGCCCGACGCGCAGATCGGGGACCTCCTGGCCGGAGTCAAGCGGCATGGCCTCTCGGGGCTGGAACTGCGCGTTGGCGACGGCCACGGGCTCGATGCCGTGTGCTCGGGCGCTGCGCTCACCGCCAAGGCAACCGACATCCGCGAGGCAGGCGTGCGGGTCGTCGCGCTCCTTGACGGCAGCGAAGCGTCGCCGCCGATGTGGCGCCGGCTGGTGGAGATTCTCGGCACGCGGCTTCGGCTGGACGGATCGCTGCCGCTCGACGAACGCTTCAGCCGCGCGCGACAGGCGACTGCCGCGAACGTGCCCGTCGAGGTAGTGGTGCGCGGTCCGGAAGCGGCGGCGGAAGCGCAGGTCGTCGTTGCCGCGGGATACAATGTCGTCTGGGAGGCGCACCCGTCCGACCCGGACCTCGGCAAGCTCGCCGCCCATGTGCTCGAAGCCGCCGGCTCGCGGCTCGCGGGCGTGCGCCTCATGGGCGGCGGCCCGGAAAGCACGCTGCACGAAGGACGCGGATTCGGTACGCTGATGGCCCGGCTAACTCTTGCTGGCTTCGGGGGCACCCTCGTGGTGGCGCCGAGCGACCGGAAATATCATGTGTTGTGGGATTCGTGGATCGGCCGGCGGAACGCCTGGGGCTGCGGCAGCGCGGGCTCCGACTCCGACACGGTGGCAATCAATCACGCTGGCGGAACGCAGGGGAGGCAACTCGCATGAGTAACATCGTGCAACTGGACGTCCGGCCGGTCGAGCCGAAGGACCGCTTCGAGCGCATCATGGGCACGTACAGCACGATCCCCGAGGGGGGAACGCTCGAACTGACGGTGGATCACGACCCGAAGTGCATGTACTACACGCTCCAGGCGGAACACGGAGAGGGGTCGTTCAAGTTCGAGTACATCGAGGACGGCCCGGAAGTCTGGCGGGTGCACGTCCGGCGGATCGGGGCGGGCCAGCCCTCCCCCGCGGCCTGAGCCGCGCGGGAGGTCGCCACTCGCAGCCTGCCGCGGCCTTACGCCCCGGGCGCTACGAACGTCAGCGCGCGGCGCGGGTTGTCAACCATGATCTTGCGGATCGTCTCGTCGCTCACGCCCTTGGCGCGCAGCCCCGGCAGGATCACGGTCGAGATATAGGTGTACCCGCCGCCGCCCTTGGTCTTGAGCTGGGGCGCGGTGCAAACATCGTGGGCAAGCAGGATGTGGTCGGCGTAGCCGGCCTCGATTGCGGCGTAGATGCTCTCGATGCGTTTGGCGTCCGCCGCGGGCGGCAGCGGCGCCTGGCCCATGTAGTCCCACTCGATGAATACGCCCCGGTCAACGAGACGCTTCATGTACGCCATGTCGTTGCTCCCGGTGTGCGCCATCGTCACGCGCGAAAGGGCAACGCCTTCCGACTGAATGATGTCCAGCATCTCGAGCATCTCGTCCTGCGTCGCGAAGCTGTGGAGCATCATCGGCGCGCCGGTGACTTTGGCCGCGCGCGCCCCCGCGCGGACGCTCTTGCGCTCGTTGTCCACGATCGGGCGCCCGTTGACGCCGATCTCGCCGATGATCCCCGACCTGATCCCCGTCCCCTGCGCGCCAACGGTGATGTCGCGCACGACGATGTCGGTCAGCTCGTCGAGCGTACGCTCGGTCATGTCCGGCGGATGCAGCTGCTTCTGGTACCATCCCGCGCCCATCACCACGTTCAGGCCGGATTCCTTCGACGCCCGCAGCAGCGCCTCCGGGTCACGCGTGAGGCCGAAGTTGGTGACGTCAACGATCGTGCCACCGCCGATCTTCTTGAACTCCGCTATCTCGCCGAGCGACTCGGCGTAGTTCGTGAGCCCGCCGCCCATCCCCCTCGCCGCGGGTTGCGAGTCCCTGAGCACGTGAATGCCCGTGGGCGCGGGCATCATCGCCGGCGGTGCCTTGAAGTCAATGAAGATGTGTTCGTGCATCAGGGTCACACCAAGCGCCGAGGGGTCAACCGGCCCGCTGACCGTCTGGATCTTGCCCGCAAGGTTCGGAATCGCGGATCGTGACCCGTTCTGCGCCGCCAGCGCCACGGGAACGAGGCCCGCGATGAGCGAGAGCCGGGCACTGCGCGCGAGGAGACTTCTCTTCATCGTGCTTCCCCCATGCCAGGAATGGAGCGGTTCTTGACGCACGAACATACCCGCGCGCCGCGGGCCGCGCAAAGGGTGCGTCGCGGTTCAGCCAGGCGGAAGCTGGTTCTTCTCCCATGAACCGTACATCGGGTTCGGCAGGATGAACCACGAGACGCCGAAGCGCGCGAGCGCCGGGTCGGTCCCGGCCGCCGAGCGCAGCGCCTGCGTCGCGCGCGGAAAATCCTGAATGTTGTCGCCCACCCACATCACGACACTCAGCGGCGGGAGAGTGGACGGCGCCCGGCCCTGCGCCACGGCCTCGAAGCGGGGATTCTTGTCGTCAGCGCCATCGGCGCCCTTGCAGACCACGAGGTCGGTGGCGATTGACGCCGCCTGCAGGTTCCTGCGCGTGGCATCGCACCCCTGCGCGCTCCGGTTGGTGACTATCACAACGCGCCCGCCAAGCTCCTGCACGCGCTTCGTGAACTCCACGGCGCCGGCGACGGCAGGCGCCGCGGCGCGCTCGACCCACGCGCTCCACGCGGCCTCGGAGTACGCCTTGCCGGCCTGAGCGATCTCCTGCTCGAAGAGCGAGTTGTCTATCACCGTCTCGTCGGCGTCCATGATCACGGCCCAGCTTCCCGCCGGCTTGCCGGCGCTGAGCCCGCCGAGCGCCGCGCCAGCCGCGCGGTACACCTCGAGGTAGATGGCCTTCTGCTCGGCGGACGTGCGGAACCAGCGCACTCCGCCCGGCACCACGTTGGCGGACGCAGGCGCCGTTGCGGCAGCGGCCGGCGCGGGCGCAGCGCCCGGCGTGCGCGATGCACCTGCGCACGCGGCCGCGGCAACCAGGCCGGCGGCGATGAACGGCTTCGAGATCGTGGTCATTGGCAGGTTGATGAAGTCACTCGAAGAGCAGGTGGATTCCCCCGGCCTCGCCCCGCTGCACCGTCGGCCTGATACCGAACGCCGCTTCCACGGTGTCGGCCTGCAGCACCTCGGCTGGCGCGCCCGACGCCATCACCCGCCCATGCGACAGTATCACCAGGTGGTCGGCGAAGCGCGCGGCAAGGTTCAGGTCGTGCACCACGCCCATCACCACCAGGTCGCCCGCGTTCAGCAGCTCCCTGATGCGCCTCAGAAAGTCGAACTGGTAGCGAATGTCGAGGAAGGTAAGCGGCTCGTCGAGTAGCAGCCAGCGGTGCGCGCCGGGCGTAGAATCCCAGATCTGCGCCATCACCCGCGCAAACTGCACGCGCTGGCGCTCGCCGCCGCTCAGCGTGAGGTAGTTGCGAGCGCCCCAGTCGAGGACGTCGAAGTACCGCATTGCTTCCTCGCACGCGCGCTCGTCGGCAGCTCCCGGCGCGCCCGTGAAGTGCGGGTACCGGCCCATGAGCACGACCTCCCAGACCCTGAGCGGGAACGCCAGCTCCACGTTCTGCGAGAGCACCGCGCGGGCGCGTGCGAGGTCGCGCTCGCTCCAGCCGGCGAGCGGACGGTCGTCGTACCGCACCACGCCCGACTGCGGTTCGAGCTGCCGACTGAGCACCTTCACAAGCGTTGATTTCCCCGCCCCGTTCGGACCGATTACGAGACTCAGCTTCCCGGGCTCGAACGTAACCGAGACCCCGTCGAGCAGGCGCGCATGCTCGATTGAGAATGAGAGGTCGGTTCCCGTGAGCATCAGAAATAGTAGCGGCGCTGGCGCAGCAGGAAGAGGAAGACGGGCACGCCAACCACCGACGTGACGATGCCGATCGGCAGTTCCGCGGGGGCGATGAGCAGCCGGGCAACCATGTCGGCAAGGCCGAGCAGCACGCCGCCAAGCAGCGCCCCGCCAATGATGAGGAATCTGTTGTCGGCGCCGCGCAGCATTCGGAGCAGGTGTGGAACGACGAGCCCGACGAACGCGATCACGCCGGTGAACGCCGTGGCCACCGCCACGAGCACGACATTCACGAGGAGCACCACCGCCTTGAGCCGCCGCACGTCCACGCCAAGGTACCCGGCCTCCTCCTCGCCGAGCATGAGCGCGTTCAGCGGCTGCGCGTAACGGAGCGATGCAGCCACGCAGAGAATGGTGGAAGCCCCGACGATCGCGACCGCGCTCCAGTTGGCGCCCGAGAGCGTCCCGAGGTTCCAGAACGTGATTGATCGCGCCTGCGGGTCGCGCGCGATGTACGAGAGGAAGCCGACGCCGCTCATGAAGAGCGCGTTGATGGCAATCCCGGTGAGCAGGAGCGCTACCACCGATGTGCGCCCTGCGGTGTGCGCGCCGGAGAGGCGGAAGACCATCCACGTGGAGAGCGCGCCTCCGGTGCACGCGGCAATCGGCAGCGCCCACGACCCCATGTGGACCTTCAACGCAGCGCCCATCACGAAGTACAGTGCGGCGCCGAACGCAGCGCCCGCCGAGGTGCCCACGAGCCCCGGCTCCACGATCGGGTTGCGGAACAGCGCCTGCATCAGCGCGCCGCCCACCCCGAGACTCGCTCCCACGAGCGCCGTCAGGATGGCGCGCGGAAGCCGGATCTCGAGGAAGATGCGCTGATCGAGCGACAGCGCATCGCCGCCGCCGGAGAGCGCGAGCCCAAGGGCGGAGCGCATGTCGCTGAGCGCGATCGGCACGGCGCCCCACCGGATCGAGGCAAGGGTCACCAGAAGGAGGGCAATCCCCAGCGCAGGGATCACCCCGCCGTACTGGCGGCTCCGGCCGCTCACTCCGGCGTGCCGGGCTGGCGAATGAGACTGCGGATCATCTCGACATTCTGCCCGGTTCGCGGGCCGTAGTAGATGATGTCGTGCTCTTCGATCCTGAAGATGCGCCCGCTGCGCGCTGCCTTCGTTGCCGCCACGCCGGGGAGCGCGAGGATATCCTTGCGCCCGGCGAGCCGGTCGTACCCGAAATCCGTGAGCAGGATGACGTCCGGGTTCGCCTTCGCAAGCACCTCCGGCGACGTCATGCGCGTGCCGAAGCTCCCCGTGTCGTTCACCGCCATGCGCCCGCCGGCCCAGCGCACCATCTGCCCCGCGAGGCTCCGCGACGAGATGAGGAAGTACAGGTTCATCGCCTGCCCGTAGTGTATGATCGCCACGGAAGGCGTGTCCGCGGGCGCCCGCGCCGGATCGAGCGCGTGAGCCATGTCGGCGTCCAGCGTGGCCACGAGCGAGTCGGCCCTTGCTTCCTTGTGGAATGCCTTGCCCATGTCGCGAATGAGCTCCTTGGCGCCATCGAGGTCGCCCGGTACCTCCCAGTACTGCATCGGAATCTTCAGCGATTTGAGCTGCTCCACCACCGGCTCCGGTCCCATGTTCTCCGGCCCGCCGGAGAGGATCAGCGTCGGCTTCGCGGCGAGCATCCCCTCGACGCTCAGCGCGCGGTGGTACCCGACGGTGGGAAGCTTCCTCACCTCGGGCGGATAAGTGCTCGAGACGTCCACGGCAACGAGGTCGTCGGCCGCGCCCAGCGCATAAAGGATCTCGGTGTACTGCTTCGACACCGAGACGATCCGCTGCGCGTGGCTGCCCTTCGCGTCCTGGTTGCCGAACCGGCCGCACCCTGCTCCGAAGAGCAGGGTGACGGCCATCGTCGCGATCGTCCGGCGGCTGATCACGGCCGGACGCTGAGGCGCACGCCAAAGAACGGCTTCGCCGTGTACGGCCCGGGCAGGTAGATGTTCGGGGCCTTTCCGGAGTAGTTCCCGTTCAGGAACACCATGATGTAGTACAGCTGGCTCGTGAGGTTCTGCGCGCCGGCGTACGCATCGAGCGTCAGGTGCTCGGAGAGGTCGCGGCGGATGCCCGCCTTGGCGTTCACCACCGTGTAGCCGGGCGTCCAGTGCACGTTGTCGTACGTGAGCGGCATGTCGCCGCGGTGCTCGGCGGTCGCGGCAAGATAGCCGCCGCCGGCGAACGACGCGTCCGCGCCAAGCGTCCAGACAGTCTTCGGCACGCCGACGACCTGCTTGCCGTCATACCGGACTGTGCCGGAGTTGTTGTTGTTGCTGGCGAAGTGCGAGTACGTGAAGTCGGAGTACGCGAACGTGAACCACGGCCGGATCTGGGTCAGGATCCCCACGGGCGCCGACAGCGCGTTGTACGACGCGGCAAGCTCGAGTCCCTTGTTGACCTGGTCGCCCGCGTTCACCGTATAAGAGTAGAGCTGCGTGCCCTGGCTGTTGAACACCGACTGGCTCGTGAGCTTGTCGTTGATCGAGAGCTGGAAAAGCGCAAGCTGGTACGACAGCCGGTTGTCGAACACCGTGCTCTTGATGCCGAGCTCGACCTGGCTGCCGTGCTCGGGCTTGAGCCCCGTATTCGGCTTGCCAGTGTAGGCGATAACCGCGTCGCTCACCGTCGAGGGGGTGAAGCCCGTTCCCCAGCTCACGTAAACCGACTGGTTGTCGCCAAGCATGCGGTGCAGCGCGACGCGCGGCGTGAGGATCGGGTCGTAGGTCTGCCGTCCCGAGAGGTCGCGGTGCGTCGGGTTTGCCGCGTTCGTGAGCCGGTCGCTGATCGCGTACTCGACGAAGTTCAGGCTCGTCCCGGCGGTGAGCTTGAACTGCGACGGAAGCGCGACCTCCCACTGCGTGAACATGGTGTACTGCTGCGAGTGGGTTTCCATGTCGGTCGTGATACCGCCCACGACCTTGTTGTTGAGCGGATAGCTCTTCGCGAACTGGTTCGTCTTCTCGTACTCCATGCCGGTCACGCCAATGATCGGGAGGTCGCCGTTCTGGAAGCGCGTGTTGAGCACGGCTCGCCCGCCGAAGGTCTGGTTCGAGCGCGGGTTCAGCCCGACGGCGAACACGTCCTCGCGATCCACCCCGCTGAAGAAGGCGCTGACCACCGGCTCGAACATCTCCGAGAAGCGGTAGGAGTGCGTGACACCCGCCCGCACCGACTCCATGTCAACGTGGCCGTCGTTCTGGAGGTAAGGCAGCTCGCCCACGTTCTGCTTGCCGAAGAACGACGCGCTGTCCATCTGGCCGGCGCGCTCGTCGTAAGAGTGCGCCCAGGTGAGGAAGGTCGTGACGTTCCGCCGCTCCGACGGGCGGAAGTCGCCAAGGAAGGTCGCGTAGTCCTTCTTCGACGCGCTGTGGATGCGATAGCTGTCGTAGCGCTGGCGCCCGTAGTTCACGAGGTAGGTGGACGAACTGCTCTTGCCGCTGAGGCGCGTATCCGAGCGGAAGAGGCCGTCGGCCCCGCCCATCGCGTCCTCCTCGACCGTCGTCCCGGGCTGGTCGGGCCGGAGCGTGTAGAGGTTCACCACGCCGGCGATCCCCGCGCCGTATAAGCTCGAAGCCGGCCCACGGATGATGTCCACCTTGCCGAGCGTGGCGAAGTCCACGTCGTCCAGCATCGTCACGCCTTCGGCGTCGGTCACCGGGATACCGTTCAGGTACGCCTTGTAGCCGGTGCCGTCGAAGTTCGTGCGGTTTCCGTACCCGCGGATCGTGATGCGCTGGCCGCCCGACATGGTGCGCCGCTCGAACCGGATACCTGGCACTGCGTTCAGCGCCTCGTCCATGAAGAGGCCGGTGCCGGCGCGGGTGAGCTCCGAGCGCGACAGCGTGGTGACCGAAAGAGGCTGCTGCACGCTTGGCGCATCGCGCGTGGCGACGATGCTCACCGCGTTCAGGTCCTGCGTGCCCGCGGTCAGGCCGGCCAGCAACGGAGCTGTGCAATCGGTGACCGCGGTGGAGTACGTGTTGTAGCCGAGCCGGTGGAACTCGGCCGTCATCCCGGTGGTGCAGGCGATCGAGAACGTCCCGTCCTCCGCGGAGACGGCCGTGCCGCCGGCGCTGGTCGAGACCTGGACGTTCCCGAGCGGGGCGCGAGTGTAGTTGTCGAACGCTTTCCCTTGGAGTTGGCCCTGGGCGCCAAGTGCGATTGGTGCGGCAGCAGCAAATCCAAGGGCATACAGAAGTGTCGGTCGCATTTCTTGGAGACGTTCTCTCTGAGGAAGGGTGGCGGGGTACGTGCCTGCTGGTTCCCGGACGGCCGAAAGCCGATCAGGACGCAGTGCATGTTATTCAATTATTCATTAACTCGCACGTTCCCCGGAACGTTCAGAGAGCGGCAACAGGGGCGGGTTGCCCCGGGCAGGAGGGGGCGCCGAGCCCGTCACCCTCCTGCCCTGACTCGCCTTTACCGCTTGGCCGGCCCCTTGGGCTGGTAGGTGCCCGCTTCGGTGTGGAACGGGATGGAGAACCGGTTCCAGCCGTTGATCCCGACGATCGCCAGCGTCAGGTCAACCAGTTCCTTCTCGCTGAAGTGACGCCGCGCCTCGCCGTACAGTTCGTCGGGCACGTCGCCCTTCGAGATGAGCGTGACTGCCTCCGTCCACGCCAGCGCCGCGCGCTCGCGATCACTGTAGAACGGCGCCTCGCGCCACGCCGGCAGCACGTACAGGCGCTGCTCCGTCTCGCCGCTGGCGCGCGCATCCTTCGAGTGCATGTCGAGGCAATACGCGCACTTGTTGATCTGCGACGCCCGCATCTTGACCAGCTCGAGCAGCGAGTGCTCGATACCGCAGTTCCGCACATACGTCTCTATTCCCAGCATCGCCTGCAGCGCACCCGGTGCCGCCTTGGCGTAATCGAGCCGTTCACTCATGACACCCTCCCAATAAGAAAGAAACGACCGCTGCCTACCCTGCCGTGAACAATCCCTGTAGATCACCTCGATCCAGCCCGTGCCCCAGGCAGTCGAAGCTGCCGGTTTCACGGATCGCGCGCATCGCGTCGTTCATCGCGCCAAAGGCAACGCTCGCCAGGCGCGTGGCCGTGCTCACCCGCGCCACTCCCAGCTTCGCGAGTTCGCTCATTGGGGGAATACCGGGCCTCGCCGCCACGTTGACCGGGCAATCGAGCGCCTTCACGAGCGCGCCAAGCGTCCTGCCGTCGCCGAGGCCGATGGGGAACACGCAGTCAGCGCCGGCCGCGAGGTATGCCTTCGCGCGGCGAACCGTCTCGTCGAATCGTTCGGCGTCGCTCGCGCCGTAGCCGGTGGCGTACGTATCCACCCGCGCATTGATCACGATCGGGACTCCCGCGCTCATGGCCGCTTCACGCGCCGCCCCGATCCGTCCGGCCGCCTCGGCCACCGGACGCAGTCCGTGCGGGGCGTGGGTGCTGTCTTCGAGGTTCACGCCCACAACACCCGCCTCGATCGCCATCCTGATCGTCTCGGCCACTTCCGCGGCGTTCGCACCGTAGCCCGCCTCGAGGTCGGCGGTGACGGGGCAGCTCACCGCCCGCGCAATGCGCGCCGTGAGCGCAATCACTTCGTCGCGCGGCGCCGCCTCCCCGTCGGCGTAGCCGAGCGTCCAGGCGACGCCGCCGCTCGTCGTCGCGACCGCGCCGAACCCCGCGCGTTCGGCGAGCCGCGCGCCAACGGCGTCCCATGCGTTGGGCAGGAGAAGCACGCCGCTCCGGTCATGCATCTTCCTGAAGGCATCCGCCTTCCGCGTCTGCTGGGCGTCCGTCACCTGCGTCACCTTCGCTCGAAGCGGGCCTGGAAGAACCGGAGGTATTTCGGCTCGTAAACCATGTCGAGCCCCTTCACGCCGTCGCGGTGGTCGTAGCATGCCTTCACAGACTCGGCGACGACGTCCATGTGCGCCTGCGTGTAGACCCGGCGGGGGATCGTGAGCCGCGTGAGCTCGAGCTTGGGGCGACGGTGGTCACCCGTCGCGGGATCGCGTCCCGCCGAGACGATTCCCCGCTCCATCGAGCGGATGCCCGAGTCGAGGTAGAGTTCGGCGGCGAGCGTCTGCGCCGGGAAGGCGTCCTGCGGCACGTGCGGATAGAACCTGCGCGCGTCGAGGAAGATCGCGTGCCCGCCGACCGGCTTCACGAACGGGATCTTCCACTGATCGAGCAGCTCGCCGAGGTAGCGGATCTGGCCGACGCGCGACTTGATGTAGTCAACGTTCACCGACTCTTCGATGCCGATCGCCATGGCCTCCATGTCGCGCCCGGCCATGCCGCCGTAGGTATGCAAGCCCTCGTACACCACCACGAGGTTGCGCGCCTCTTCGAAAAGGTCCTTGTCGTTGGTGGCGAGCCAGCCGCCGATATTCACGAGGTGGTCCTTCTTGCCCGACATCGTCGCGCCGTCGGAGTACGAACAGAACTCGAGGAGGATCTCGGCGAGCGTCCTGCTCGCGTAGCCCTCTTCGCGCTCCTGGATGAAGAGCGCGTTCTCGACGGCGCGCGTGGCGTCGAGGTAGATCTTGATCCCGTGCTTGTCGCAGAGGGCGCGCACGGCGCGGGCGTTGCCCATCGAGATCGGCTGGCCGCCGGCCATGTTAACGGTGGCGGCCATGCAGACGTACGGTATCTTCTTCGCGCCAACCCTGTCTATCAGGGCCTGCAGCTTGCCCAGGTCAATGTCGCCTTTGAACGGGTGCAGCGACGTCGTGTCGTGCGCTTCGTCAATGATGACGTCGTGGAAAGTGGCGCCCGCGTGCTCCTGGTGGAACCGCGTCGTGGTGAAGTACATGTTGCCCGGCACGTGGTCGCCCGGCTTGATTGCCGACTGGCTGAGGAGGTTCTCGGCGCCGCGACCCTGGTGCGTGGGCACGATGTACTTGTACCCGTAGAACTTCCTGATCGTCGCTTCGAGTCGGTAGAAGTTCGAGCTTCCCGCGTACGCCTCGTCGCCCATCATCATGCCGGCCCACTGCCGGTCGCTCATCGCCGACGTGCCCGAGTCGGTGAGCAGGTCTATGTAGACGTCGGATGAGTGGAGGAGGAAGGTATTGTAGCCGGCTTCCCTGATTGCCTTCTCGCGCTCGCCGTGCGTGGTGGTGCGCAGCGGCTCGACGACCTTGATCTTGAACGGCTCTGCCCAACTCCTGCGGTCCTGCTGCTGGCCCATCGTGTGCAGCGTCGCCATCCCTACCTCTTCTCGGGGTCTGTGTTGGCCCGGCCGCCGTCAGCACTCAGGCGGTGCGAGCGCCAGACTCGAAAGATACTAGAGAACCCCGCGCGCGGCGTGTGACGCTCGTCCCATGCGCCCCCGCGGCCGCACGCACGTCCCGTGGCGGTGCGCTGCCAGCGTCAGGCCCCCCGTGGCGGCGCACTGCCGGCGTCAGGCCCCCCGTGGCGGCGCACTGCCGGCGTCAGGCCCACTCCCCGGGGTCCACACGGGCAACCATTCCGTCGCGGGCGAGCAGATCAATGATTGCCGTGAGGTGGTCGCGGCCGTGGGTCTCGAGGTACATGATGATCTTCACGTCCCGCACGCCGATGTCGGCGAAGGCGCGCCGGTGCGCCACTTCGAGCACGTTTGCGCCGGCGTCGGCGACCAGCCGCGTAATGTGCGCGAGGGAACCCGGCAGGTCGCGCACCATGACGCTGAGCCGCGCCAGGCGGCCGTCGGCCACGAGGCCGCGGTCAATGATCCGCCCCACGAGGTTCACGTCTATGTTGCCGCCCGAGAGCACCATCACGGCAACGTCGTCCTTGTGCAGCGGAAGCTGGCCGTCAATAAGCGCCGCAAGCGGGGTCGCGCCCGCACCCTCGGCCATGAACTTCTCACGCTCGAGCAGGAGATGCACGGCGGCTGCGATGCGCGGCTCCTCGACGGCGACGATGTCGTCAACGTAGCGCTGGATGAGCGGGAAGGTGCGGTCGCCCACACGCTTCACGGCGATGCCGTCGGCGATGGTGTCGCGCGTCTCGATATGCACCACGTGGCCCGCGCGGCGCGACGCCAGTGCCGACGGCGCCGCGGCGGCCTCGACCCCGAAGATCCGGATGTCGGGCCGCTGCTCCCGGATCGCGATCGCGGTGCCCGAGATGAGCCCGCCGCCGCCAATCGGCACGACTACGGCCGTCATCTCCGGCACCTGCTCGAGCAGTTCGAGGCCGAGTGTGCCCTGCCCAGCGATGACGCGGTCGTCGTCGAACGCGTGAACGAAAACGCGGTGATCGTCGGCTTCGATCCGCCGCGCCTCGGTCATCGCATCGGAGAGCGTGGCGCCGTGAAAGCGCACGCCCGCGCCGAAGCCGCGCGTGTTCGCCACCTTCACCAGCGGCGTGTGCTCGGGCATCACGACCTCGACGGACACGCCGAGCCGGGCGCCATGGTACGCCACTGCCTGCGCATGGTTGCCCGCGCTGGCCGTCACGACGCCGCTTTTACGCTCGTCGTCGCTCAGGTCGAGCATGCGGTTGAGCGCGCCGCGATCCTTGAACGACCCCGTTCGCTGGGCGCTCTCGAGCTTCACGTGCAGCGCGCAAGGAAGGCGGTCGCGCATGGCGAGCGCCGGAACGACAGGCGTCCT
The DNA here is from genome assembly GCA_020851455.1 of Gemmatimonadaceae bacterium. Taxonomy (GTDB): domain Bacteria; phylum Gemmatimonadota; class Gemmatimonadetes; order Gemmatimonadales; family Gemmatimonadaceae; genus Fen-1231. The sequence goes on from JADZCT010000038.1 coordinate 142,743, forward strand.
GACGATCCCGTCGTGAATCCGCTCGCGTGCTTCGCGAACCGCAGCGAGTGTGACTGTCACTGGGCGGTTGTGCTGTGCGGCGGCTCGTGCGGTTCCGCGACCACGCTGATCAGGAAAATGCCGCCATCCCTGGACGTGACGGTATGGGCCAGTCCCGCGCCGAGGGCAAAGAGCGTGCCCGCGGCAAGCGTGTGCACCTTGCCCGCGGCTTCAACGTCTATCGCGCCTTCCAGCACCTGAACCGTGATCGGCCCTTCGGCGTGATGCTCCCTGAGCGCACCGCCTGGCTTGAGCGCGACCATCGTCACCCTGAGCGGCCCATTCTTGACGATCGTCCGCCCGATGCGCTCGCCCACTTCGGCGAGGGCAGCGCGCACCGCCTTCTTCTCTTCTTCCATGGAGAAGGTCAGCGCGTTGCCGGTTACCGCGTGATCCAATGACGACATTCACTCCTCCGTTCGTTGCAACAGGCGCTCCGCAACGACCTCCGCTACGTCGAGCACCCGCACGTTTTCGTCGCGCGCCTTGGCGCCGTCCGCCATCATCGTCATGCAGAAGGGGCACGCGACGGCAATCGTGGTGGCGCCCGTGGCCACCGCTTCGTCCGTGCGTTCGGCGTTGATGCGCTTGCCCACGCGCTCTTCCATCCACATACGCCCGCCGCCCGCGCCGCAGCAGAACGAACGGTCGCGGGTACGCTTCATCTCCACCATCTCCGAACCCGGCGCCGCCTTCCTGAGCACGTTGCGGGGCGCGTCGTACACGCCGTTGTAGCGGCCGAGGTAGCACGGGTCGTGGTAGGTCATGCGGCCGATCGAGTCGGCCAGTTCGTCACGCATCGGGATGCGACCCGCCTCCATCAACCGCTCGATGAACGTCGAGTGGTGCACCACATCGTAGTGGCCGCCGAGATCCGGGAGCTCGTTGCCCAGCTGGTGGAAGCAGTGCGGGCACGCCGTGACGATCTTCGTGACGTTGTAACCGTTGAGCACGCCCACCACGTCCTTTGCCAGCGTCTGGTAGAGGTACTCGTTGCCCATTCTGCGCGCGGGGTCGCCGTGGCAGCGTTCTTCCTGGGCGAGGATGGCGAACCTGATGCCCGCTGCCTTGAGGATCTTCGCGAATGCGATGGTCGTCTTCCTGGAGCGGTCGTCGAACGACCCCATGCATCCCACCCAGTAGAGGATGTCCGGCTTCTCGCCGCGCGCCTTCATCTCAGCCATAGTGGGAATGTCGAGGCCGTCGGCCCACCTGGCCCGGTCGGCCGGGTCGAACGCCCACGGCGAGCCGCGCTGTTCCATTGATTCGAACGCCGGCATGATTTCTTCCGGGAAGCGCGACTCCGTGAGCACCAGGCCGCGCCGCATTTCGGTAATGATCGAAAGCTGGTCAATCGAGACCGGGCATTCCTGCACGCAGGCGCGGCAACTCGTGCAGGCCCAGAGTTCCTCGTCGGTGATGTAGGTGTCGAGCAGGGCGCGGGGTGGCGCGTCGCCCGACCCGGCGACCGCGGTGCCTGCCCCACCCGTTGCGGCCGTTCCCCCTCCTGCCGTGCCGATGCCTTTGACGCTCGCGTGTGCGTGGTTGCGGCCAAGCAGACCGATTCCCGCGCCTTCCGCCACTTCCTCGAGGCGTTCGCGCGTGTTCACCATGATCTTGCGGGGCGAGAGCAGCTTGCCCGTGATGTTCGCCGGGCAGGCCGCCGTGCAGCGGCCGCACTCCGTGCAGGCGAAGCTGTCGAGCAGCGACTTCCACGAGAGCTGCTGGACATCCTTCGCACCGAACACTTCCGTGTCGGCGTCGAGGTCCATCAGCTTCAGCGTGCCAGGCTTGCCCGGCCCGCTCGTGTTGGAGAGGTACACGTTCGGCAGCGAAACCACCACGTGCAGGTGCTTCGAGTACGGCAGGTAGTTCAGGAAACCGAGCACCAGGAGCCCGTGCGCCCACCAATTAACGGTATGGCCCGCGTTCAGTACTCCTTCCGGCAGCCCCACCAGCGCGCGCGAGATCGCGTACGAGAGCGGGCGGAACGCCGCCGTAGCCGCCAATCCCTCGCTCGCCAACTTGAAGGATTCCGCGCCGAACATCGTGACCATCAGGGCGCCGATCCACGCCAGGATGAGGAGCGGGTCGTTGGGGTGGGTCTCTGTGCCCTGCAGGCGCTTGATGCGCTTTGTGAGCCGCCGCCAGAGAGCGAAGCTCACTGCGCCGATCACCAGGAGGCCCCAGAGATCCTGATTAACGGTGTAGAACTGGTAGACGCGGAACGGCAGCCAGGTGGCGTACGAGAATCCGGGATAGGCGCCCGCGGCCAGGAACTCGATCGTGCCCGCCGTGAGCACGCAAAAGCCCCAGAAGATGGCCGCATGCATTGGTCCCGCGATCGAGTCGCGGAAGATCTTCTTCTGGAAGATGGCGATCTCGATGAGGTTCGTGAGGCGCCTCGGGACGCCGCCCCAGCGCGAGTCGCTGGTCACGCCGAGCCGGAGCTGGCGAACGAGTCGCATACCGTTCCACGCGAACAGCCCGAAGGCCGTCACGATGATCAGCGCGAAGGTGAAGTTCACGAGGGTCATTAGGAGTGAACCTAGCTCTTGTGGAGTGGGGTGGGAATGCGCGGCCTTGGTCCCTGATTTCTTCTCCAGCAGCGATCGCCTTCTGACAGCGGCACGGATCGGGGCTACACCGAATCGCCCCGGGATTCCCGGAGACTCCGAGCCAGAAGTGGCTCCGCAATTTTGCACAGGGCGGATAACTGGACAGGCGGGCTGACCGGGCGATCTTTCGCCCCATGCATCGAGGAGTCCCCGATGTCGAAGCGATCCCGCCGGAATCACGCCCCAGAGTACAAGGCCAAGGTGGCTTTGGCGGCCGTGAAGGGCGAAGCGACGCTCGAGAACGATTTTTCAGATCACGCACACCAGGGCCGGGTGGCTGAGCGCCAGGCGATGAGCGACCGGACCCACGCGCTGCATCTGAACTTTCCCTTTGCCGGGGCCAGCATGCTGCGCCGGCGGGCGTGAACGTCGGCCGTCGGTACGCGACGACGCTGATGCGCCGCATGGGGATCCGTGCCATCGCGCCGCAGCCGGGCACGAGCAAGAGACACCGGGCGCACCCGGTCTTTCCCTGCCTCCTGCGCGGGCGCGCGATCACGCAGCCCCATCAGGTGTCGGCGATGGACATCACCTGCATCCCCATAGCGCGCGGCTTCCTCTTCCTGGCGGCCAGTCATGGACTGGGCGAGCCGTCGGGTGCTGAGATGGCGCACGCCCGTCACGCTCGGACACGGACTTCTGCGTCGAAGCTGTGGAGGACGCGCCCACCCATCTAGTTATCCACCGGCCTCAGGCTGTACAGAAAAGCGAGACCACTTCTTGAATGCGCGGCGCGCCGTGCCTCCCGTCGGAGCGTCCATGCGAGGCGCGGATGGCGATCACCAAGCATGCGCCGCGACGCATGGGCTATCGCGGCTCGAAATCATATCGTGATTCTTCGCACTACCGCATCAAACGGACGGCGACGTCCACGGTCCGAACCGACTCTCCGACTGGAAGAATGCCACGCACCGTGTACGTTCCAGCTTCGACCACCGCGGGCGGAGCTGAGGGCGTCGAGCGGAGGGCATCTCCACGCCACTGCTGCGTAATCGAGTACTGTTCGCCAGGCGCGAGTGTGACCGGTATGGCGTTCGCAAAGCAAAATTGTTCGCTCGCCGGCCCAACGCGTTGCCCTGCGGAATCGAACACTGCGAACGCTGTTGTACAATCGTTCGTTAGAAGGACTTGAGGTCGCTCGGAGACGTTAGTAGCGGTCACGGTCACAGCAACGCTGTCACCAATTCGGGGGGTAAGTCCCAAGGTTAGTTGAAAAACAGGTGGTGCCGCGGTACTAGAATGTGAATCCGGCCAAGGATCTCCATTCATTCCCGAGGACACCACCCATGCCAAGAGTACGACGGAAGCCGACAAA
>JADZCT010000039.1 GCA_020851455.1 Gemmatimonadaceae bacterium
CGAGCGCGAGCCCGAGCGCGTTGTGCGTGCCAAGCGAGCCGACCTTCAAAGTCTGGATGGGCAGTTGGAGGTAGTCAATCGGGCTCGCCGGGCTGGCGAAGTGAAGCACCCCGTCGAGGTCGCCGGCCACATACGTATACTGCGAGATGTTGTGCCGGACGAAGGTTAACCGGTCGCGGCCGATGAGGTGCGCAATGTTGTCGGGATGGCCGGTGATGAAGTTGTCGAGCCCCACGACGGCGTGGCCGTCGGCGAGGAACCGGTCGGCGAGGTGCGACCCGAGGAACCCGGCGGCGCCGGTGATCAGCACCCTCATGCGGCGCCCCGTCCGATGGACCGGTACGCAAACCCCATCTGCTCCATCTTCGCAGGATCGTAGAGGTTGCGGCCGTCAACCACCACTGCTCGCTTGAGGCCTGCCTTCATCCGCGCGAAATCCGGGAAGCGATATTCGTTCCAGTCGGTGACGATCACGAGCGCATCGGCGCCCGTAAGCGCATCGTAGTTGGAGTCGGCGTACGAGATACGGCTGCCCAGTCTGCGCTCCGCCTCGTGTCGCGCAGCCGGGTCGTGCGCCACGACCGATGCGCCGGCAGCCAGGAGGGACTCTATGAGGGCGAGCGCGGGTGATTCCCGCATGTCGTCGGTCTGGGCCTTGAAGGCGAGCCCCCAGACGGCAATCCGCGCGCCGCGCACATCTCCCAGCGCGGACCTCAGCTTCTCGAACAGGCGCTGCTTCTGCCGCGCGTTCGCCGCCTCCACCGCCTCGAGCACCCGGAGCGGAACACCCTCGGCCTGCGATGTCCGGAGCAATGCCTGCACGTCCTTCGGAAAGCAGGAACCGCCGTATCCGGGTCCGGGAAAGAGGAACCCCGAACCGATGCGCGAGTCGCTTCCGATTCCCTTCCGCACGAGATCAACGTTTGCCCCGACGGCTTCGCACAGGTTCGCGATCTCATTCATGAACGATATCCGCGTGGCGAGCATCGCGTTCGCGGCGTACTTCGTCATCTCCGCCGACGGAATGTCCATGAAGATGATGGGCTTTCCCGTGCGCACGAACGGGCCGTACAGTTCCGTCATGGCGGTTCGCGCGAAGTCGCTGTCCACGCCGAGCACCACGCGGTCCGGGCGCAGGAAGTCGTCAACGGCCGCACCTTCCTTCAGGAACTCAGGATTGGACACGACGTGGAACGGGAACCTGGCATGCCTCGCGACGGCGTCGCGCACCTTCCGGGCCGTGCCGACGGGCACGGTGGACTTGGTAACGACTACCGCCTCGCGGCTGAGGTTCCGGCCCACCGTCTCGGCCACCGCGAGCACATGCGACAGGTCGGCCGACCCGTCCTCATCGGGAGGAGTCCCGACCGCGATGAAGATCACGTCGGCCATACTCACAGCGTGCGCGACATCGGTGACGAAGCTGAGGCGGCCCTGCGTCTGATTCCGCTCCACGAGCGCGTCGAGCCCGGGCTCGTATATGGGCAGCACGTTCCGCGTAAGCCCCTCGATCTTGCGGGCGTCAACGTCTGCGCACATGACGGTGCTGCCCGTCTCGGCGAAGCATGCGCCCGCGACGAGCCCGACGTAGCCGGTTCCGATCACGGTGATGTTCATGGATGGTCGGTGCTCTGTCGGGTTCGTGTGGGCGGCGCTGCGCGGTGCCGGCCGCGGCTACGACTTTCGGCGCGCCCTGGCGCGCGCCGCCGCGCGCGGCGCCGCTGGCGCCCGCGGGGTCAGCGCGACCACGCGCGCGTGGGTTGGGCCGGAGCGGCCCAGGACGTTCCGCGTGTCAATCACGAGCGACGCCTTCGCGGCAACGCGCTTCCAGTCAATCGCGGCATGGTCGGTCACCACCACAACCGCATCGGCGCCGGCCAGGACGGCGTCGCTGAGCGGAACGCCAACCCGCTCGTGCCCATTCTCCCGGAATGATCGCACGTACGGGTCGTGATAGGTGACCTCGGCGCCATGTTCCTCGAGCAACCGGATCACGTCGAGCGCGGGGCTCTCACGGATGTCGTCAATATCGCGCTTGTAGGCAACGCCGAGCACAAGCACCCTGCTGCCGCGCAGGGCTTTGCGCTCATCGTTGAGCGCGTCGCCCACCTTGCGCACCACAACGTCGGGCATCGCGCTGTTGATCTCGCTCGCGAGGTCAATGAAGCGCGTCTTGTAGTTGAGCGTGCGCATCTTCCACGCCAGGTAATGCGGATCCAGCGGAATGCAGTGGCCACCGATGCCGGGGCCGGGCGTGAAACGCATGAACCCAAAGGGTTTCGTCGCCGCGGCGTCAATCACTTCCCATACGTCCACGCCGAGGCGATCGCAGATGATCGCCATTTCGTTCACGAGCCCGATGTTCACCGACCGGAACGTGTTCTCGAGCAGCTTTACCAGCTCAGCCGTTTCGGGCGATGAAACCGGTACTACCCGCTCGATGCACGACTCGTACAGCGCGGCCGCGACCTCGGTGCACGCGGGAGTGACGCCGCCAAGCACCTTGGGCGTGTTCTTCGTGTTCCAGTCGGGGTTGCCGGGGTCCACTCGCTCGGGCGAGAACGCAAGGAAGACGTCGCCGCCGAGGGTCAGCCCCCGCGCCTCCAGCCGCGGCTGGAAGACGTCGCGAGTGGTCCCCGGATACGTCGTGCTCTCGAGCACTACCAGCATTCCCGGGTGCGCGTTCCGGGCAACTGCCTCCGCCGCCGAGACGACGAATGACATGTCGGGGTCGCGCGTCTTGGCCAGAGGCGTGGGCACGGCGATGGAGACGGTGTCGGCATCGGCCAGGCGCGCCTCTACCGTCGTGGCCTCGAACCGTCCCGACTTCACGTGCTTGGCGACCCGGCGCGCGGGAATGTCCTGGATGTGCGACTCGCCCCGCATGAGGCCCTGCACCGTCGCCTCGCTCACGTCGTAGCCAATCACATGGAAGCCCGCGTCGGCAAGCTCCATCGCGAGCGGAAGGCCCACGTACCCCAGCCCGACGACCGCCGTCGTTGCGGTGCGGCCGTGAATCTTCTGCAGCAGGCGGTCTCGTGCCGCGGTACGCGCCATTAGTCGCTCAGCGCCCGTAGAAGCCACGGACGGCAGCGGTCACCTCGTCCAGCTGAGCGCGCGTGAGCTCGGGATAGATGGGCAGCGACAGCACTTCGGCCGCGGCGCGTTCCGACTCGGGGCACGCGCCCTCCTTGTAACCGAGGTAGGAGAAGCACTGCTGCAGGTGGAGTGGCAGCGGGTAGTACACGGAGTGGCCGATCCCCTTGGCCGCCAGGTGCTCCTTCAGCGCATCGCGGCGGGGGGCCCGGATCGTGTACTGGTTGAAGATCGACTCGTTGGCGGGGTCAACGAACGGCGTAACGACCTCGGCCACGTCCGCGAAAGCGGCGTTGTAGTACGCGGCATTCTCGCGACGCCTGGCCGACCACGCCGCGAGGTGCGGAAGCTTCGCCCTCAACACCGCTGCCTGCAGGGCGTCCAGCCGCGAGTTGAACCCTACCTCCTCGTGGAAGTAGGTCCTGACGCTGCCATGAGTACGCAGCCGCATGAGCCGGTCGTACAGCGCCTTGTCCTGTGTGACCATCATCCCGCCGTCGCCGTAACCACCGAGATTCTTGGATGGAAAGAACGACAGGGTGCCAATCGCGGCGCACTCACCCGCCATGCGCCACTGGCCGTCAATTGATCGGCGCGCGCCAATGGACTGGGCGGCGTCCTCGATGACCGGAATCCCCGGCGCAAGGCGCTGGATCTCCTCGATGGGCGCCATCTGCCCGAACAGGTCCACGGGAATGATTGCCTTTGTCTTCGCGGTGACTGCGGCGGCGGCAAGGTCGGGCCGGATGTTGAACGAACGCGGCTCGATGTCAACGAAGACGGCGCGCGCGCCGACGTTGTGGATCGTCCCGGCGGTGGCGAAGAAGGTGAACGGGGTGGTGACCACTTCGTCGCCGGGGCCGGCGTCCACCGCCTTGAGGGCAAGGAGCAGTGCGTCGGTGCCGCTGGCGCACCCGACGGCATACCGGGTGTGCGACAGGGCGGCGACTTCGGCCTCAAGGTCGGCGACCGGCTTGCCGAGGATGAATGCCTGGTCGTCAACGACGCGCATCAGCTCGCCGACGACTTCGTCGCGTATCAGGGCGTGCTGGGCACGCAGGTCTAGGAGCGGTACGGACATGATAGGGCGTGTGGCGCCCGTGCATTAATGGTTAAGAACAGTGAAAATTCGCGCCCCGCCCCGGGGAAGTCAACGAAGCTGGCTACTTCAGGGGCAGCGCGACCTCGCGGCCGGTCTTGGCGGACTGGTAGATCGCCAGCACGAGTTCCAGGGACCTCCGCCCGCCGCGACCGTCGGTGTCGGGGCTTCCTTCCCCGCGCAGGGTTGCGAGGACGTTGCGGTAGTACCCCTCGTGGCCGAACCCGTACACATTCGGCGGCGCGGTGGCCGCCTGCTCGAGGAGCTTGTCGTCGTCGTCGTAGTCGGCGAAAGCCCAGTGCTCAACCTTGTTCACCGCCGTCCCACCGATCTTGGCGCTCCCCCGTTCGCCGAGGATCGTGATCGAGCCTTCGATGTTCTTCGGATACGCAAGCATCGTCACCTGGATGCTGCCGAGCGCGCCGCTCCGGAACTTCAGCACGGCAATCCCGGTGTCCTCGGCCTCGATTCGGCGCGCCAGCGTGGCCGTCTTGGCCATCACGCTTTCGACCGGCCCCGCGAGCCACTGGATCAGATCTACGTAGTGCGACGCCTGGTTCAGGAACGCACCGCCGTCGAACTCCCACGTACCACGCCATGGCGCCTGGTCGTAGTACTCCTGTGGCCGCGTCCACCATACGGTAGCGTTGGCAACGTAGATCCGGCCGAACCGGCCCTTGTCTACGGCGCGCCGAAGCAGCTGGATGGTAGGGTTCAGGCGATTCTGCTTCACTACGAACAGGCGCACCCTGGCGTCATCGCAGGCTCGGACGAGGTCGTCGGCCGCCTGAAGCGAGGTTGCCATCGGCTTCTCGCAGATCACATGCTTGCCTGCCCGGGCCGCGGCTATCCCGTGAACGGGATGGAGCCCGCTGGGGGTGGCAACGGTCACGGCATCGCACGGCGCCTCTTTGACCATCCGCGCGTAGTCGGTGAACCATGGCACTCCGAGGCGTTCGCCAGCGGCGCGGGCACGGTCTTCACGGTCGTCGCATACGGCGGAGACCGCGAGACCTTCGATGCGCGATATCGCATCGAAGTGTGTGCTGCTGATCCGGCCGCAGCCGATGAACGCAATCCTGACCGGTCCGCTCATGAATCGCCTCCGGTGCGCTCCAGCACATGGCCCTTCTCGCCGTATGTCTTCCCGCACGCGGGACAGATGATCTCGATGATCTCCTCATCGAGCTTCACACCGCATTCGCAGACCCAGCCCGTGCGCCGCGCCGGTACGCCCGTCATGAGCGCGTACGCCGGCACGTCACGGGTGACGACCGCCCCGGCGCCGATGAAGGCGTACCGGCCCAGTGTCACCCCACAGACGATCGTCGCGTTCGCGCCGATCGTCGCTCCCTTCCGCACCAGCGTGCGCCGGTACTCGTGCTTCCGCGACACGGCGCTCCGCGGATTGATCACGTTAGTGAACACCATCGAGGGTCCGCAGAAGGCATCGTCCTCGATCTCGACGCCCTCGTACACCGAGACGTTGTTCTGGATCTTCACGTTGTTGCCGATCTTCGCGCCGTTCATTACAACGACGTTCTGCCCGAGCACGCAGTCGCGCCCGATGACAGCCCCGGGCATTACATGACAGAAATGCCAGACCTTCGTGCCCGCCCCGATGGACGCGCCGGGATCCACGTATGCGCTCTCGTGGACGAAGGGCTCGGCAGCAGGCGCCTCGGCGCGCTCCGGCAGCTTCGTCACGCGATCTCCTCCTGCCATTCCTGGATGGACTTCACGCCCGCCCCGTGCCGGTGCAGGCTCTCGATGGCGTCGCAGGCAGCGGCAGCGGCCGAGAGCGTGGTGGTGTACGGAACACGCCGCGCGATGGCGGTCTGGCGGATGGTGTCGTCATCCCGGAAGGCGCGCATGCCGAGTGGCGTATTGATCAGGAGTTGTACCGCATCGTTCTTGAGAAGGTCCACGGCGTTCGGGCGGCCAGCGCTCACCTTGAAGATGGTGTCGCTCGGGACGCCGCGCTCCGCAAGGTACCGCGCAGTGCCTTCCGTGGCGACCAGGCTGAAGCCCATCGCGTGGAACCGCCTGGCGACCGGCAGCACGTTCGGCTTGTCGCGGTCGTTCACCGTGACGAACACCGTGCCCGACATCGGCAGACCGTTTCCGGCGGCGATCTGCGCCTTGGCGAAGGCCTGGCCAAACTCGCGGTCCACGCCCATCACTTCGCCGGTCGAGCGCATCTCCGGGCCGAGGACGGGGTCGAACTCGCGGAACTTGGCGAAAGGGAAGACCGCCTCCTTCACCGCGATGTACGGCGCGATCACTTCGGTCGTGAATCCCATTGCGTCGAGCTTCTCGCCCATCATGGCGCGGGCAGCCAGCGATGCGAGCGGCACGCCGATCGTCTTCGAGACGAACGGCACCGTGCGGCTGGCGCGCGGGTTCACCTCGATCACGTACACGACGCCGTCCTTGACGGCGTACTGGACGTTGATGAGCCCCACGACCTTCAACGCCTTCGCGAAGGCAACCGTGTGCTCGCGCATCACCTGCTGGTCCTCGGGGCGGATCAGGTAGGGAGGGAGCACGCTGGCCGAGTCGCCCGAGTGGATGCCAGCCTGCTCTATGTGCTCTATCAGCCCGCCAATCACCACGCGCTCGCCGTCGCTGATGGCGTCAACGTCGGCCTCAAAGGCGTCCTCGAGGAACGAATCAATGAGAACGGGCCTGTCCTCGGACGCCTGCACGGCGCGCGTGAAGTAGTCGCGCAGCGACGTCTCGTTGTACACGATCTCCATTGCGCGCCCGCCCAGGACGTAGCTCGGGCGGACCAGCACGGGGTACCCGATCCTGGCGGCGACCGCAACCGCTTCCTCCGTGCTCGTAGCTGTCCCGTTCGGGGGCTGGGCCACGCCCAGTTCCCGGGCGATCTTCTCGAACCGCCGCCTGTCCTCGGCTATGTCAATCGAGTCGGGGCTGGTTCCCAGGATGCGAACGCCCGCTTCCTCCAGCGCCCTGGTGAGCTTGAGCGGCGTCTGCCCGCCAAGCTGCACGATCACCCCTTCGGGCCGCTCCCGGTCAACGACCTCCAGCACGTCCTCGAGCGTGAGCGGCTCGAAGTAGAGCTTGTCGCTGGTATCGTAGTCGGTCGAAACGGTCTCGGGGTTCGAGTTGACCATTATCGCTTCGAAGCCCGCTTCGCGCAGCGCCATCGCCGCCCGAACGCAGCAGTAGTCGAACTCGACGCCCTGCCCGATACGGTTGGGGCCGCTCCCGAGGATCACCACCGAGCGCCGTCCCGTGCGGGGCGCCTCCGACTCCTCGTCGTACGTGGAATAGAGGTACGGCGTATCCGACGGGAACTCTCCAGCGCACGTGTCCACCATCTTGTACACCGGCCGGATGGCCATTGCCCAGCGCCGTTCGCGAGCCGTGTGCTCGCTCTCTCCGCGCAGGAGCGCCAGTTGCGCGTCGCTGAACCCCATGCGCTTCATCACACGCAACGCCCCGGCGGTCACCTCCGGCAGTGCGCCGTACTCCGCCTCGGCGTCCACGAGTTCGCGGAGCTGCCCGAGAAACCACGGGTCAATCGCGGTGCGCGCGTAAAGGGCCTCGTCGCTCATGCCCAGCCGCATCGCGCGCTTCAGCTGGAAGATCCGCTCCGGAGTGGGCGAGGCGAGCGCAGCGTGCACGGCGCCAAGCGAATCATCGGCTACCCGGTCGTCCTGCGGACGGGCCGATACCTCCCACCCGATTCGCCCTGCCTCGAGCGCGCGCAGCCCTTTCTGCAGCGCTTCCTTGAACGTCCGCCCGATCGCCATGGACTCGCCCACCGACTTCATCTGCGTCGTAAGGACCGGGCTCGCCGCCGGGAACTTCTCGAATGCGAAGCGCGGGCACTTCACTACCACGTAGTCGAGCACCGGCTCGAAGCACGACAGCGTCTTCTTCGTGATGTCGTTCGGGATCTCGTCCAGCCTGAGCCCCACCGCGAGCTTCGCGCCGATACGTGCGATCGGAAAGCCCGTCGCTTTCGACGCCAGCGCCGAAGACCGGGAGACGCGGGGATTCATCTCGATCACCACCATCTCCCCGTCCTTCGGGTTGATGGCGAACTGGATGTTGCATCCACCGGCGTCCACGCCGATCTCGCGGATCACCGCGATGGCCGCATCGCGCATCACCTGGTACTCGCGGTCGGTGAGCGTCATGGCGGGGGCAACAGTGATCGAGTCGCCGGTGTGCACCCCCATCGGGTCGAGGTTCTCGATCGAGCAGACGATGACGACATTGTCCTGGCAGTCGCGCATCACCTCGAGCTCGAACTCCTTCCATCCGAGGAGCGATCTCTCAATGAGCACCTGCGAGATGGGCGATTCGGCCAGGCCGCGCCGTACGATCGCCTCGTACTCTTCACGGTTGTACGCCACGCCGCCACCCGACCCGCCGAGCGTGAACGCCGGCCGGATGATTGCCGGGAAGCCAGTGAACCCGGAAATATCGAGCGCCTGCTCCCATGTGGTCGCGATGCGGCCCTCGGGGCACTTGAGCCCGATCTTCACCATCGCCTCGCCAAAGAGCTTGCGATCTTCCGCGACGGCGATCGCCCGCGCGTTGGCGCCGATCAGCTCGACCCCGTGCTTCTCCAGGATACCGCCGTTGTACAGGTCCATCGCCACGTTGAGCGCGGTCTGCCCGCCCATCGTAGGCAGGAGGGCGTCAGGCTTCTCGCGTTCGATGATCCTCTCGACGAACTCCGCGGTTACCGGTTCGATATACGTCCGGTCGGCGATCTCCGGGTCGGTCATAATCGTCGCCGGATTCGAGTTCACCAGGATGACCTCGTATCCCTCTTCGCGGAGCGCCTTCGTGGCCTGGGTGCCGGAATAGTCGAACTCTGCGGCCTGGCCGATCACTATCGGCCCGGATCCAACGATCAGAATTCGCTTGATGTCGGTTCGGCGGGGCATTACGGACAGTGCTGGATAGGGGGAGTTCGTGTAAGGTAGCGCGGCGTCATGCCGGATCGCCGGCCAGAAGGTCGCGAATGATGTCGTCAACTCCGAAGCGCGGCGTCCAGCCCGTATCGTCGCGGATTCGCGCGTGACTGCCCGAAAGTCGCGGCACGTCTGCCTGGCGCTGCAGATCCGGGTCAGGAGTGAAGACAACCGCCGCGCCGGCGAGCGCCGCAACGCGCTGCGCCACGTCGCCGATTCCCGTCGCAACGCCGCTCGAAACGTTGTACACCTCGCCCGGGAGGCCGGCGGCGACAAGGCCAACGTACGCGCGCACGACGTCGCGCACATGAAGGAAGTCGCGCGACACCGCCGTGTTCCCGATGGGTACGGTGTGGCTGCCGGCGCGCTGGGCGGCGCGCACGCGGCGCACGAGCGCGGGGAGCACGAAGTCCGGCGACTGCCCAGGACCGCTGTGGTTGAACGACCGGGTGCACACCACGCGGACGCCGGATCGCCTGAAGGCGGCCAGGGCGAACGCCTCCTGCGCGACCTTGCTTGCCGCATACCGCGTGAGCGGACGGCACTCGGCGTCTTCGGAAAGGGGTAACGCGCTGGCGTCGTGCCGTCCGTACTGCTCGCCGCTTCCGACCACGAGGACAACGGGGTCGAGCGCGCCCGCGCGACGCCGCTCCTCGATCGCATCGAGCAGCCGCACCGCGATTCCGACGTTCGTCTCGAGCGCTATTGCCGAGTCGCGTGCCGCGGCCGGTACGAAAGCAGTTCCCGCGAGGTGATACACGGCGTCGGGCATGGAGTCGTCCACCGCGCTCGCCACCGCGCCAGGATCGAGGAGGTTGTCACGGCGCCAGCGCACGAGCGCGTGATCTTCCTCCGCGATCACTCCCGGCCCGGGCGCGCCAAGCAGCGACGATCCCGTGACTTCCCATCCCTCGCGAACCAGTTCGCGGCAGAGCCACTGCCCAACGAACCCGCCCGCGCCGGTGACCAGGGCCCGACGCGCGGCCATCTCAGGGCGCGCTGGCCGAATGGCGCGCCACGTCAGCGTCCACCATCATCCGCACGAGGCCGGGGAAATCCACGGTCGGCGTCCAGCCAAGCCGCTCCTGCGCAAGCGTCGGGTCGGCGACAAGCGACTCGACCTCCGCGGGCCGCATGTAGCGCTCGGATTGCCGCACGTACTGGCGGTAATCGAGCCCGCGGCAGCCAAATGCTTCTTCGCAGAGCTGACGCACGCTCCACGTCTTCCCCGTGCCAATGACATAGTCCGCCGGCTCGGGCTGCTGGAGCATTCGCCACATCGCGTCCACGTAGTCGCCGGCGAAGCCCCAGTCGCGCCGCGCATCGAGGTTGCCGAGATCAACGTGGTTCGCCAAGCCCAGCGAAATGCGGGCAACGGCGTCGGTCACCTTGCGTGTCACGAACTCGAGGCCGCGCCGCGGGCTCTCGTGATTGAACAGGATCCCGCTCACCGCGTACAGGCCGAACGACTCGCGGTAGTTGACGGTGATCCAGTGTCCGTAGACCTTGGCGACCCCGTATGGCGACCGGGGATAGAACGGCGTCGTCTCGCGCTGGGGAGTCTCGACGACCTTGCCGAACATCTCGCTGGAGCTAGCCTGGTAGAAACGCGACCTGGGGGCAGCCCGCTTCATCGCCTCGAGGAGCCGCGTGACCCCGATCGCCGTGAACTCGCCCGTGAGCACGGGCTGCAGCCACGAGGTGGCCACGAAGCTCTGCGCGGCAAGGTTGTAGATCTCGTCGGGCGCCGTGTCGGCGATGGCGTCCATGAGCGAGGTCTGGTCGAGCAGGTCAGCCGATACCAGTTCCACCCTGTCCACGAGGTGCGCTATGCGGTCGTACGGCGTGGTGGAGCTCCGCCTGACGATTCCGACCACGCGATAGCCTTTCCCGAGCAGGAGCTCGGCGAGATAGGAACCGTCCTGTCCGGTGATGCCGGTGATCAGCGCCGTTGGCATGGCTCAATGGCGGGGGTTGGCATGGAAAAGGGGAGCCGCACCTGCGGCTCCCCCCACGGTAACGGGAAGCGCGCTAGCGCGCGGCTCCACTGGCACGGGCGGCCGCGCCACGGGGAGCGCGGCGGACCTTGTTCGCGTGCAGGCAGCGGGTGCACACCTTCACGCGCTCGACCTTCCCTGCAGTGACGATCCGTACGACCTGGAGGTTCGGCTTCCACGTGCGGCGTGTCTTGTTGTTCGCGTGCGAGACCGCGTTGCCGTGGGCGACGCCTTTCCCGCAGGTGTAGCACCGATGGCGTTCAATGGCCATGGCTCAGCCCTCGACCAGTTCGATGCGCGCCATGTCCGCGCCATCGCCCTTGCGGTGGCCGGTCTTCACGATGCGCGTGTACCCGCCCTTCCGGGCGGCGAATCTGGGGCCGATCTCCTGGAAGAGTTTGTCTGCGGCGTCCCGCTTCTGGACGTGCCGGATGGCAAGCCGGCGGGCGTGCAACGTGCCCGTCCTGGCCTTGGTGATCAGCTTTTCCACGAACGGCCGAAGCTCCTTGGCCTTGGCCTCCGTGGTCTCGATGCCTCCCTGTTCGATCAGGGAGGTGGCGAGGTTGCGAAGCAGCGCAAGGCGCTGCTCGCTGGTTCGGCGCAGTGAGCGCCCGGCTTTGCGGTGACGCATGGGCTACTGTTCCTCGGGCTCGTCGTCGGGCGCGTTGGCGGCGGCACGGCTGGGCGGCGTACCCCAGTCAATGACGCGGACGCCGTCGCCCGCTTCCTCGAACCGCATGCCGAAGTTGAGTCCCTCGCGGTCCAGGAGGTCGGCAATCTCCTGGAGCGACTTCTTGCCGAAGTTCTTGACGGCGAGGATCTGCGGCTCGGTGAGCCGGACCAGGTCGGCAAGGGTGCGCACGCTCGAGTTCTTGAGCGAGTTCACCGAGCGCACCGAAAGCTCCAGCGTGTCAATGGACGTCGCGAGCACGTTGGCGAGGCGGGTTGCGTTGGTGCTGCCGTCGCCCAGCGGCGCGGCGCTGGCCGAGCCGAAGCCGGCGAAGTACTGGAAGTGCGTCTGCGCGAGCGCGGCCGCATAGCTCACGGCCTCCTCTGGCGGAATCGTCCCGTTGGTCTCGACTATGAGAACCAGCCGGTCGTAGTCGGTGCGCTGGCCCACGCGGGTCTCGCTCACCGAGAAGTTCACGCGCCGCACGGGCGAGTAGATCGAGTCCACCCGCATGAGGTTCACCGAGAGCGACCGGTCGGCCGGGTGCTGCTCCGCCTCGACGTATCCGCGCCCCTTGTTGACGTGAAGCTCGATCGCGAAGTCGCGGTCGTCCTGCAGTGTGAGGATGTGGTGTCTGGGGTCCGCCACGCGGACGCCCTTCTGGTTCTCGATGGCCGCGGCCGTAAGCGCGCCTGCACGGTTTGCCGTGACGCGGAGAACCGTCTCCTCGACGTCGGCGGCGAGTTCCAGCGTCAGCGTCTTGAGGTTGCCGATGATCTGCTGGACGTCCTCGACGACGCCCGGGATCGTCTGGTGTTCGTGCAATACGCCGTCTATGCGGAACGCCCACACCGCCGAGCCGCGCAGCGACGAGAGCAGCATGCGCCGCATGGCGTTGCCCAGAGTGTGTCCGAAGCCACGCTCGAGCGGCTGGAGCCGGAACTCGGCGATGTTCGGGTTGTCGTCGCGCTTCGTTGCTTCCACCAGCGCCGGCCGAACCAGCCCGCGCAGATCAATTGCCTGTGACATTCGTTATGCGTCCTTGGAGATGTTGGTCAGGCGCTGCCTGCGCGGCGCCTACGCCCTGCCCCGCCCCTGACGCGCGGCAGGCCCGTTGGATTGTCAGGGAACCGACCGATCCTTCCTACTTCGAATACAACTCGACGACGAGCTGCTCCTGCGCCGCGAGCGGGATCGCCTGGCGGCTGGGCCGCTCCAGCATCCTGCCCGTGAACGTATCCTTGTCCACTGCCAGCCATGCGGGGGCCGCGCCGCGGGAGGCCTGATCGAGCGCCGAGAGCACGGCGACCATCTGCCGAGCCGCTTCGCTCACGCGCACCGCCTGCCCCGGATCCACCACGTAGCTCGGCACGTCCACCGTGCGGCCATCCACTTCGACGTGCCGGTGGCGGATGAGCTGCCGGGCCGCGCGGCGGCTCGCCGCAAAGCCCATTCGGTAGACCATGTTGTCGAGACGGCTCTCGAGGGCGGCGAGCAGGTTGTGGCCAACAACACCCGGCTGCGAGCCGACGCGCTTGAACGTGTTGTGGAACTGGCGCTCGCTCAGCCCGTACACGCGCTTGATCTTCTGCTTCTCACGCAACTGCTTGGCATACTCCGACATCTTGCGACGGCGCGCGGTGCTCTGGCCGTGCTGGCCAGGCGCGTACGGGCGGCGCTCCACCGGGCACTTCTCCGTGAAGCACTTCGTGCCCTTGAGGAACAGCTTGGTGCCCTCGCGCCGGCACTGGCGGCATGCAGGTCCAGTGTATCGCATGGATCAAACCCTCCGCCGCTTTGGCGGCCGGCAGCCGTTGTGCGGGATGGGCGTCACGTCCTTGATGGACTTCACGACGAGCCCCGCAGACGCGATCGCCTGGATGGCGCTCTCGCGGCCCGAGCCCGGCCCCTGCACGCGCACATGCACGCGCCGCACGCCTGCGGTGAGCGCCTCGCGCGCGCACTGCTCGGCCGCGACCGTGGCCGCGAACGGCGTGGACTTCTTGGATCCCTTGAACCCGGCCTTGCCAGCCGAGCCCCACGACACCGCGTTGCCATGCGAGTCCGTGATCGTGATCGTCGTATTGTTGAACGTCGCGTTCACGTGGGCGACGCCTTCCGCCTCGATGACGCGCTTGGTCTTCTTGCCGATTGCCATTACTTGGTCACCTTCTTCTTGCCGGCGATAGCGCGGCGCGGTCCCTTCTTGGTGCGTGCGTTGGTGTGCGTCCGCTGCCCGCGCACGGGCAGCCCCTTGCGGTGCCGCGCGCCACGGTAGGAGCCGATGTCCATCAACCGCTTGATGTTCATCGCCACCTCAGTACGGAGTGCACCCTCGACGCGGTGGGTCTTCTCGATTTCCTGACGGAGCCGGTTGACGTCGGCGTCGGTGAGGTCCTTCACGCGCTGGTCAGGGTTGACGCCGGCTTCCTGGAGGATGCGCCGCGCCACCACCCGGCCAATGCCGTAGATGTACGTGAGCCCGATTTCAACGCGCTTCTCGCGCGGAAGGTCTACGCCTGAGATGCGTGCCATTTGCCTAACCCTGCCGCTGCTTGTGCTTGGGATTGCGGGTGCAGATGACGCGCATCACGCCACCACGCTTCACCACCCTGCAGTGCTCGCAGATCGGCTTGACGCTGGTCCTGACTTTCACTCTGGACACTCCGCCTGAACGGGGCGAAAGACGTTATCGTGCCCCGATTTGGGGCAAGACGATAAGCATAGATGGAGGGAGGGCTTGACACAAGGCCCCCGACCGACGTGTACGCAGCGCCGCCCGCAACGGTTTTTCCCCTGACCACGGCCGCGGCGGCCTGCCGCGACCCGAACGGAGGCCTAGCCGGCGGCCGGCGGCGGCTCGGCGCCGCGCAACTCGGCCACGAGCGCCGCAAAGGCAGCGGCCGGGTCGGCCTCGGCCGTGACGGCACGGCCCACAACCACCCAGGTCGCCCCCGCCATCCTCATTTCGGCGGCGGTAGCCACCCTTGCCTGATCGTGTGCGGGGCCGCCAGCCCTGCGCAGGCCCGGCACCAGGACACCAAGCCGCGCCCCATGCGCGGCAACGACCAGCGGCGCTTCGGGGGCGGCGCAGACGACTCCCCGCGCCGCTTCGCGAGCCGCCACCGAGGCCTGCCGGAGTACCGTGTCGGCAGTGCGCACGGCAGGCGCCCCTGTCGCCTCGGAGTAGTCGGCTTCCGTGTGCGACGTCAGGACTGTCACCACGAGCACACGGGTCGGTGCATCAGCGCCGCCAGCGCCCTCCACCGCGGCCCGCACCATGGCGGCCCCGCCGAGCGCGTGAACGGTCAGCAGATCCACGCCGAGCGCCGCAGCCGACTGCGCTGCGCCACGAACCGTGTTGGGGATGTCGTGCAACTTGAGGTCGAGAAACACCCGCTTTCCCTCGCCACGCAACCACTCGACAGCCCCCGGGCCCTCCCGTGTGAACAGCTGCAGCCCGACCTTGTAGAAGTCCGCGGCCGGCCCCAGGCGGGCAACGAAGTCCCGGGCCTGCGCGAGCGTCGGAACGTCGAGCGCGACAATCGGCGTCGGATTGACGGCCATCAGGGGAGTCTCACAGCGCCGACGATCTCGCCCAGCGAGCGAACGCCGTGGCGGTCGCACCACTCCGCCAGGCCACGCACCACACGCTCGGGCACCGACGGGTTGGCCAGCGCCGCCGTGCCAATCGCCACGAGCGTCGCGCCCGCCATGAGGTACTGAAGCGCGTCATCGGCAATCGAGATACCTCCAACGCCCATGATCGGGACGTTCACCGCGGCGCGAATCCGCAGCACGGCAAGGACCCCCACGGGCCGCAGCCCCGGGCCGCTCACGCCGCCTGGCCCGAAGCCAAGCGCGGGCTTGCGAGCCTCGGTGTCAATCACCAGCCCCGGCATCGTGTTCACGGCGGTGATGGCGTCGGCGCCCGCGTCGGCCGCGCAGCGCGCCACTTCCCCGATCTTCGCGAGGGTCGGCGAGAGCTTCACGAAGAGCGGCCGCCTCGTGGCGTCCCGGGCAAGGCGAATGAGCGACGTGAGCGCGGCCTGGTCAGCGCCAAATTCGATCCCGCCCTGGCGCGTGTTCGGACAGCTCACGTTGAGTTCGTACGCATGGAATCCCTGCGCATCATCGAGTCTGCGCACGACCTCGGCGAAATCTTCCACCACGCGGCCGACGACGTTCACGATCACCCTTGCGACCCGCGCTTCCCGTGCCAGCCATGGCAGTTCGTCACGGATGACGGCGTCAACGCCGGGGTTCGCCAAGCCAACCGCGTTGATCATCCCGTCGCCGAAATCGGCCACGCGCGGGGCGGGCGCCCCTGCGCGCGGCTCGACGCTCACGGCCTTGGTGACGATTCCGCCAAGGCGTTCCAGCCGAACGACTCCGGCAAGCTCACGACCGTAGGCCGCCGTCCCGGCCGACAGGAGGATCGGGTTCTGGAAGTCGAGTCCCGCGGCCGAGACGCGGAGCGGCGATGTCGGCGGGGCGCCGCTCACTTTCCGGACGATCCACCGGTCACGCGCCGGTCGTAACGCGCGAGGTAGTCGAGGGTGGAGCGGGCGATCGAGTCGGCGAGCTGGGCCTGGCCGCTCGCGCTGGCGATCCAGTCCGCCTCGGACCGGTTCGACCCGAACCCGACCTCCACGAGCACGGACGGCATGAAGGCCTTGACGAGCACCACGAGGTTGCCCTGCTTGACCCCCCTGCTCGGCCCCGGGTGCACGGCCCTGAGACCCTGCTGGATCGTGCTTGCGAGGTCGCTCGACTCGCGCAGGTGCTCGTTCTGGAGCATGTCGCTGAGCATGAAGCCAAGTGCGTCGTCGTTGCGCGGCGCGCGCGGTCCGGTATCGTACTGCACCGACGCGTTCTCCATTTCGGCGACGCGCCGCTCGTCCTCCGTCCTCGCCTCGGCCAGGAAGTACGTCTCAAAGCCTCGCGCTGCCGACGGGTCTTTCCAGTTCGGGTTGGCCGCGTTCACGTGGATCGAGATGAACGCGTCGCCGTCGGCGGCGTTCGCGATCGGGCCGCGGTCGTAGAGTCCGATCAGCGTGTCGGCGGTGCGCGTCATGACGACGCGCACCCCGGCGGCCTCGAGGCGGGCGGCAAGAAGGCGGGCGATGGAAAGCGTGATGTCCTTCTCGTACACCGGGCGCCTGGCCGAGGTCATCCCGGTCATTCCGCGATCAACGCCTCCGTGCCCGGCATCCACGATCACGGTGTGCTGCCGGCGCTTCGCGCCGGGCGCAGCAGCAGGCGAGGCAGCAGGCGAGGCGGCAGGCGAGGTGGCGGCCTGCGACGCGCTCGCGGAAGGTCGGGCGGCCGGGCTCCGCGCGCCGCCCGCCGCCTGTCCGGCGACCGCCGCAGGCGTGAGTGCCGGAGTGGCCACCAGGACGGCGGCCAGGAAGGCAAACCGGAGGCGCAGGTTGGCCGTCATCGGGCCTTGAGGGCCCGGGCGATCTCGCGGTCGCCCTCGCGACGACGAATCGTCTCCCGCTTGTCGTGCACCTTCTTGCCGCGGGCGAGGGCGATGCGAACCTTGGCATGCGACCCCTTGAAGTAGAGCTCGAGCGGGACGAGGGTCAGACCCTGCCGCTCCACGGCACCGATCAGCCGCCTCACTTCCCGCCTGTGAAGGAGGAGCTTCCTCGTGCGCGCCGGGTCGTGATTGAACTGGTTCCCCTGCTCGTACGGCGGCACGTGCATGTTCAGGATCCAGAGTTCGCCGTCCTTCACTATGCCGAAGGCGTCGTTGATGGTCGCACGGCCCGCCCGCAACGACTTGACCTCCGTGCCCGTCAGGACGATGCCGGCTTCCCATTGTTCGAGAATCTCGTAGTCGAAGCGCGCGCGCTTGTTGCGCGCGATCGACTGGACTTCTTCGCGCGTGTTCTGCTCTGGCTGGGACGGCTTTGGAATCATGCTGATCGTGGCGGGCCGGTACAGGCAATGAGCGCTCCGACAGCGCCGTTCCGGACGAAACTACGAACGGCAGCACCCCTCGACAACATGACGAATCGCCTGCCCTTTGGTATCACGCGGCAAGCCGTTAGCTTGCGTGTCCCTGCCGAAGTGGTGGAACTGGTAGACGCGCTGGCTTCAGGAGCCAGTGGGCGCAAGCCCGTGGGGGTTCGAGTCCCCCCTTCGGCACTAACCCGTCCGGGCCGGCGCTTCAGCGTCGGCCCGGCATTGCGCTTGGGGGCACGTTGTCGGGCAGGATCGCCGCTCCGTAGGCCGCCACGAGAGCCGCGTTGGCCTCGCTCACGTAGCGGTCCAGCACCGATGCGGCCCGCGAGAGCGGCGGCCCGGCCGATCGCGCCCCGCCCGAGGAGAAAGAGAGCAGGACGCGCGCCATCCGCTCGACGCCGCCCGCCGCGCCACGCGCATGGAACGCGTCACGATAGGTCTGCATCCGCTCGGCAAGCTGCCGCCATGCGAGCTGCCGCATGTCGGGCGCCACGCGTTCATCCACCGCGAATGCCTCGCGAAGCATTTCATCCACTTCCGACGCGGTGCGGTCGTCAAGGGCGTCGCGCGCCGCGACGAACGCGGCGATGGCCATTCGCGCGTAGCGGAGCTCCCAGCGCGCATGATCGTCGTCGCCGGCGGCGGCGGCATCGGCAAGCCAGAGGACGTCGGCCTCCCCGGGCTCGGCAAGCGCCATCGCTGCATAGGAACGGGCGCGCTTCCTGCGCCCGCGGACCTCGCGCCACTCGGGCGTGAAGGGAATCAGGAGCGGCGCCAACGGTGGCGCGTCTCCGAACCGTCAGGCCGGCTGGACCACGGGGAGCCCCACCCGCTGCCGCACCACCGATTCATCGTGCAGCAAGTCGGCGAGCGTGACGGAGTCCAGCACTTCGTCAATCCGCCGCTGCAGCATCATCCACACCGGCCGGATGCTGCATTCGTGGGCCATTGAACACCGCGCCTCGTCCACCGGGTGACTCTCGCAGTGCAGGTCGAACGTCACCAGTTCAGCCGCCGCGATGATCTCCCGCACGGTAACCTCCGCCGGCGGGCGAACCAGCGTGTAGCCGCCACGCGCGCCGCGTGTGCTGGACACGATCCCCGCGCGCCGGAGCCGCAGGAGGATCTGCTCCACGTAATCGCCGGAGAGGCGCTCCCGGGCCGCGATGTCACGGCCCGTGACGGCACCTTCCTCCGTGCGCCTCGCCAGGTGCAGCGCGCAGATGACGCCATACTCCGCCCACGTGGTGATGCGCATACGGCGTAAACTAGGCCGCAGCCCGCGAACTACAAGCCCGAAACGGCATGCTCAGTCGCGGCCCGGGACGCCGATCTCGGTCATGCGCGCGAGGTCGAGCACCCGGACGAGATCCTCGTGCGGGAGGATCTTTCTCCTCTCGGCGAGAGCGCGGATGGTCTCGCCCGTGTGCACCGACTCCTTGGCGAGCTCGGCCGCCCTGGCGTAGCCGATGTACGGCGCGAGTGCCGTGGCAAGCGCGGGCGAGCGTTCGACCCAGTGAGTCGCCTGCGCCACGTCCGCGACGATGCCAACGACGCAGCGATGCGTCAGCGTGCTTACCGCGTTGTGAAGGATCTTCTGCGAAAGAACTAGGTTGTGGCCTATGACGGGCATCATCACGTTCAGCTCGAGCTGCCCATGCTCGGAGGCGAGCGCGACGGTCGTGTCGTTTCCGATGACCTGGAAGCAGACCTGGTTCACCATCTCGGCGATCGAGGGATTGACCTTGCCGGGCATAATACTGGACCCGGGCTGGACGGCGGGCAGCGTGATCTCGGCGAGGCCGGTGCGCGGCCCGCTCGTCAGCAGTCGCAAGTCGCTGGAGATCTTGGACAGATCCACCGCGATGGAGCGAAGAGTGCCGCTGTAGGCGGCGACGTCGCCCATGGACTGCATGAGCTGGATCCGGTCGGCTCCGACGCGCAGCGCGAGCCCGGTTGACTCCTGGAGGTGCGCGACGATGCGCTCGGGGTAGGCGGGCTCGACGTTCACTCCGGTCCCGACGGCGCTCCCCCCGATGCCCAGGTCGCGCAGGTAATCGGCGGCCTCTTCGAGGCGGCGGGCGTGGCGCGATACGGTGCCGGCCCACGCATTGAATTCCTGGCCCAGCCGGATGGGCATCGCGTCCTGCAGGTGCGTGCGGCCCGCCTTGACGATTCCGTCGAACTCGCTGCCCTTGGCCGCGAACGCCTCGCCAAGTTCACGAAGCGCCGAGGCGAGCGGCGCCGAGCCAAGCAGGGCCGCGATGCGGATGGCCGTGGGAATCACGTCGTTGGTGGACTGCGCCATGTTGACGTGGTCGTTCGGATGGACCGGCGCGTACGCCCCCCGCGCGGCGCCGAGCAGCTCGTTGGCCCGGTTGGCGAGCACTTCGTTCACGTTCATGTTGAGCGAAGTGCCCGCGCCTGCCTGATACACGTCCACTACGAACTGCTCAGCATGATCGCCGCGGATCGCCTCGTCGGCGGCGCGTACGATGGCGTCGGAGGCCTTCGCATCGAGGCGGCCGGTCTCGCGGTGAGTGAGCGCGGCCGCGCGCTTGATCAGCAGGATGGCACGGACGAACTCCGCCAGCGGGCGGTAGCCCGAGATCGGGAAGTTCTCGACGGCCCTCTGCGTCTGCGCCCCGTACAGTGCGACGGCCGGCACGGCGACATCGCCGAGCGGGTCGCGCTCGATCCGGGTTGCGCCGGCGGGCCCGCCATTGGCGAACGGACTGTCAGTCATGGCACACTCACCTGCGTCTCAAACACCGAGACGACGTTGAAGTACGAGCGCGGCACGGCCACCTGCTCGAGGATCGAGCGGAGCCGCTGCACGACCATGTCGCGCCTCGACGAACGCAGCCAGTTGATCACGGCGGGCGCCGGAACCGCCGCGGTGCCGTCGTCAACGAACGTGCAGGCCACCTGGCGGTTGAACGAAGCGACGCTGTCGCTGGATGCGTACCTGAGCGCGACGAGAACGGCCGCACCGCTCCCTCCGGCGGGCGACCAGTTCACGGTCATCTGGTCGCCGGGAGCGGGCAGGTTCACCGCGCCTACGGTGAGGGCTTCGGCGGTGCGGCCGCGGAAGGTGGAGGCGGGAAAGCCGTTCGGATCACCGGCGACCCTGATGACCATCGAGTCCCCGGGGGTGAACGGAATGCTCTGGCCACCGCTCGTTCTGTAGAACGGATCCCCCAGCATGGACCGCCGCAGCGTGTCGGTGCGGCTGCCGAGGGAGAGGAGCACGTAATCGCCCGCACTGATTCCCGGCGCAACCACCGGCCCGGCGTCGGTTCCGTCGGAGTACGGGGCGTCGAGGCAACTGTCGCTGGCGACTGACGTGTTCACGAACATCGCGCCCGTGACGCGATAGAACGCAAGGGAAGGCAGCATCGAATACGATGCAGAACCGGAGGGATCAGCCTTGAAGGTGCCGAGTGCAACCGGGCTTCCCACGCTGCCGCTCTGGGGCATGTCGCAGGCGGCCATGGCGAGGACGGCGGCCGCGGCGGAGGCAAGAAGACGGTAACGGAGCATTGGTCGGCGGGTGCGGTGGTAAGGCACGGCGCGCAGGTGTGGCGCGCGGCGCAAGTGGCGCACTCTCATTCTACACGGTCGCCCCGCCGAACGTTGCCGGGCTCCTCCGGTCCGCGGGGCGCTACGCCGACGGCCCGGGGAGCGCCCGAAATGCGCACGGCTCCAGTCAGGAACGGGTTGCCGGACCGCTCGCGGCCGATGGTGGTCTGCGGGCCGTGGCCGGCGAAGACCACGGTGGCGTCGTCGAGCGTGAGCAGCCGCTCCAGCGACTGAACGAACGCGGCCGGGTCGCACAGGGGGAGGTCGGTCCGCCCGACAGAGCCGGCAAAGAGGCAGTCGCCGCCAAGCACCGCGCCGTGGCCCACGAGCGCCACGTGTCCCGGCGCGTGGCCCGGTACGTGCCAGACCCTGAACGAGAGCGACCCGAGCCGCACGACGTCGCCGTCGGCATACGACCCGTCGGCAGGATCAGGCTGCTCGAACGGCACGCCGTACTGCTGCGCAGCCATCGCAGCGTGGGCGTACAACTCCCGGTCAGCCGGATGAAGCACGACCGGAATGCCGGGCCAGCGCCGCCTCACGCCCTGGACAGCGCCGATGTGATCCAGGTGTGCGTGCGTGAGCCACACGACCGATGGCGAAGCGCCGGCGCGTTCGGCCATCGCCACGATCCTCGCGGGATCGTCGCCAGGGTCAACGAGCGCGGCCGCACCGGTCCGGTCGTCGAGAACCAGGTAGCAGTTTTCCTCGAACGGACCGACGGTGACCGCGGAGATCTTCACGGCTGCCCTGCGCGCCTGACGCTTCCGCCGGTGACGAGCGTCGCCGACGGCGAGGGCGAAGGGGTGCCATTCCGACGGGCGGCCAGGTACTTCTCGACGGCAATGGTTGCGGTTGTCGCGTCGCCGACGGCAGTGGTTACCTGGCGGGTGAGCTGGGCCCGGACGTCGCCAGCGGCGAAGAGGCCGCGCATTGACGTCTCCATGTTGGAGTCCGTCAGCAGGTAACCCGCGGCATCGTGTTCGACGTGGCCATCAATGATGCCGGTGTTCGGACGGAAGCCGATGAAGACGAAGGCGCCCGTCGCTACAAGGTCACGACGCTCACCCGTCTTCACGTTGCGGATGCGCGCATGGGTCATCAGCCCGTCGGCCCCGGCGATCTCCTCCACGACGGTATCCCAGATGACCTCGATCTTCGCGTTTGCGAAAACACGGTCCTGGATGATCTTCGACGCGCGGAACCCGTCGCGGCGGTGCACGATGTACACCTTGGCGGCGTACCGCGTGAGGAAGTCGGCTTCTTCACAAGCCGCATCACCGCCACCAACAACCATGATCGTGTGCCCACGGAAGAAGGCGCCGTCGCAGATTGCGCAGTACGACACCCCCCTGCCGGCGTACTCGATCTCGCCCGGCACCTCGAGCTTGACCGGGGTTCCGCCGGCGGTAACGATCACGGCGGGCGACCGGAACACGTCGCCGTTTTCGACAGTCGTCTCGAAGGCGCCGTCCGCGGCGCGTCGCACGTGCTCTACGCGGTGGTACGGTCGGACGTCGGCTCCGAACTTGACCGCATGCGACTGGAATTTTTCGGCGAGCTCGCTGCCAAGGATGTGCTCGAACCCGATGTAGTCCTCGATCACCTCGGTGTTGAGCAGTTCTCCGCCAGGCAGGCCCTGCTCGAGGACCACGGCATCGAGCATGGAACGGCCTGCGTACATGCCCGCGCACAGGCCGGCGGGTCCGGCCCCGACTATGACGACATCCTTATCGTGGACTGCCACTGCGCCTCTCCGATACGGGTGGCGCGCCCCGGCCAGCAGGGCGCATCCCTGAATCTCGCCATTGTGGGAAGCGGGTGGAACCGGCGCGGTGTCTGGCCTTCGCCTGGGTTCAGCGCGCCGAGTGCCGGCCTCCGTCCACGAAGAGCGTTTCGCCGGTCACGTATGGCGCGGTCAACAGATAAAGAACCGCGATGGCGACGTCCGCGGGGGTGCCAAGGCGCCTGAGCGGGGTGGCGCGCTCGAAGGCGCGGCGCTTCGCTGCCGCGTAGCCCTGTTGCGCGAGCACGAAGCCAGGCGCAACCGCGTTGACCCGCACCCGGGGGGCCAGCGCTCCGGCAAGTGCGGCAGTGAGGGCCGACACTCCCGCCTTGCTGATGCCATGCGGGACGTACTCCGGATGGGACTCGAAACCCATGTGGTCCGAGATGTTCACGATGACCCCGCCACGCGGGCCCATTACGCGGGCCGCCTCGATCGAGGTGAAGAACACGGCGCGGAGGTTGAGAGCGAACACCCGATCCCAGTCACGCTCGGTGACGGTGCGGAGCGGCGTGCGGAGCATGGACGCCGCCGAGTTCACGACGACATCGAGCCGCCCGGCATCCCGCGCGACACGCGCCACGAGAGCGCGCGGCGAGCCGGCACGGGTGAGGTCTGAGCGCACGGCGAACGCCGCGCCGCCAGCGTCGCGGATTGCGGCAACGGTCAGGCGCGCGCCAGCCGCCGAACCGTGATAGTGGACGGCAACGGTCGCGCCCGCCCGTCCGACGGCAAGTGCGATTGCCTGCCCAACCCGCGTTCCCGCTCCTGTGACGAGCGCGACGCGATCGGCGAGCGGCGCTGGCTGCCCGCTCGCCTTGAGGCGCCCACGCACTGGTGTCATGCTGCCCTCCCTGCGAGATGTGCAAGCTGCAGTTCCATCCACACGGCACTCACGTGCATGCAGCCAAGCACGCGGGGTCCGCCCGCGGCGCCGTGCCAGTCCGAGCCGCCGCTGGGCACCAGGTCCAGTTCATCCACGAGCGCGCGCAGACGTTCGGTATCGGCGGGCGCATGGCTGGGATGGCGCACCTCGAGGCCGTCGAGCCCTGCAGCGGCGAGCGCCGCCACGCGCTCGCGCGTTCCTTCCGCGCCGGGATGGGCCCAGACCGCAATGCCGCCTGCGGCGCGGATGATCGCGATACCTTCTTCCACCGCGAGGCGCTGCTTCTCGACATACGCCGGCTTCCCCGCCCCGATCCAGTTGTCGAACACGGCCTGCGCAGTCGCCGCGCGTCCGGCCTTCACCAGCGCGCGTGCCACGTGCGGGCGGCCCACGGCGCCACCGCCGGCCTCGGCTAGCACGTCGGCCATGCCAAGCTGGACGCCGAGCGCTCGCAGCTTCTCCACCATCAGACGGGCGCGCTCCACGCGGGCTTTGCGCACCGCGGCAAGCGCGCGCTCGACCATGCCAAGATCGGCGACGTGCAAGCCCAGCATGTGGACTTCTTTCCCCTCGGCGTCGTGCACGGACATCTCGACGCCCGCCACCACATGCAGGCCGGCTCCCGCGGCAAGACGCCGCACCGGCTCGACGGCGGCGACGGTATCGTGGTCGGTGACGGCGACCGCGCTGAGCCCGGCCGCGCGCGCCGCCTGCACGAACCGCTCCGGAGTTGCCGTGCCGTCCGACGCCGTGGTGTGCGCATGCAGGTCAACGGCGGCGGCATCCCGCAGCGCCGCGCGTCCCTCGGACGGCGCTGCGGTCACGGCGTGTAGCCGCCCTCCGGCGACGTGTCGCTTGGCTGCGACGACGCGAAGAGCTCCAGCAGCGTCTCGTCGCTGCAGTCAGCGAGCGACCGGAGGCGGGAGCGCACGCGCCGCGGCCTGTAGCGGGACATCCGGACCTCGCGCTGGCCGCCGGCGCGCACGAAGAGGACGCCGAACTCGTCGGCGTCGTACTGTGTCACGAATCCGGACGGCAGCACGCGCCACTCGACTCCACCGACCTTGATCGTCCTGCTTGGCATCTTGCGGGCAGCTCCTGATGGGGATGGTTCCGGGGCGTCAGTAGCCGCCGTCGGGCACGGATTCGAGAGAGCGCTTGAGGTCGCCCATGAAGCGGTCGGCGTCGGCGCCGTCCACGACACGGTGGTCGAACGAGAGCGAGAAGTAGGCGCAGGTGCGCACCGCGATAACGTCCTCCCCGTCAGCGCCGGCGACGACCTTGGGCCGCTTCTCGATTGCGCCAAGGCCAAGGATCGCCGTGGTGCCGACGGGGATGACCGGCGTGCCGATGATGGATCCGAAGGTGCCGAAGTTGGTGATGGTGAAGGTCGCGTCCGACGTGTCGGCCGGGCCAAGCTTCCGGCCGCGGGCACGGCCTGCGAGGTCGTTCACGGCCTTCGCGATGCCGGACAGCGAGAGGTCCTCGGCATGCTTCATCACGGGGACAATCAGGCCCGTCGGCTCGAGAGCAACGGCAAGGCCGATGTTGTAGCGTTTGCGGTAGATGACGTCGCTACCGTTCGTCGCCGCGTTGAGCGACGGATGCCGCCGGAGGTTCGCGATCACGGCGTGAATGATGAACGGCAGATAGGTGAGCTTCTGCCCGGTGGCTGCCTCGAATCCGGAGCGCATCTTGGCGCGGACGCGCGTCATGCGCGTGAGGTCAACCTCCCACACCGTGGTCACGTGCGCGGCGACGCGCTTGGCGATCGCCATGTGCTCGAAGGTGAGGCGACGGAGCTTGGACATCGGCTCGACCACGTCACCCTGCCAGGGGGTGGGCGCTGGCACCTGCGCGTCGCCGGATGCCGCCGCAGCAATCGCCGTCGCGGCAGGCGCCTTGGTAGCGCCGCTCGCGATGTGCGAGAGTATGTCGCGCCGCGTGACTCGTCCGGCGATTCCCGATCCAGTCAGCGCCGCAAGCTCGACACCGTGCTCGGCGGCAATGCGCCTGACGAGCGGAGAGCTCCTGGTGCGGATACGGTCGGCGAGCGACCCGCCGTTCGCGGCAGCAGGAGTGCTTCCGGCAGACGTGCTGGCCGCAGGAGCCGCGGGAACTGCCGTGGCCGCTGGCCTGGCCACCGACGCTGCGGCTGAGTGCGGCGCCGGGCCAGGCTGCGGCGCAGAAGTCGGCAACGGGGGCGACGGCGCCGTCGCAGCGGCCGCGTCGGTCTCGAGACGCGCCACGATGGCGTCAACGGGCACGGTCATGCCGTCGCCTACGATGATCTCCGCGAGGATGCCAGCCGCGGGAGACGGGATCTCGGCGTCAACCTTGTCGGTCGAAATCTCGAAGATGGGCTCGTCGCGCTTCACCGGATCGCCGACCTTCTTGAGCCAGCGCGATACGGTGCCTTCGGCGATTGATTCGCCCATCTGGGGCATTCGCACGTCAATTCGGGCCACGATTTCCTTCCTGCCCGGCGGGGGCCGGGTCTTGCCTGGGATCCGTGCTACGGGAACGACGCAACGAGCGGACTGCGAGCAATGGCAGCGTCGCGCCGCCAATCGCTGCTCCACCCGCCCAGTAAAGGTACCAATCGCACGTCGGAATGCCCGTGCACGCCGGCGCCCGGGTGAGGAACGCAACGGCCTTGGCCACCAGCACGCCGACCATGCCGCCGCTTACCACGCCAAGGAAGGCCGTGAAACAGCCAACGGCCACGAGTCGGGACCGGGCGACGCCCGGCACCCCCGGACTCGCTGGGGCTCCCTCGCCTGTGTCCACTGGCCGCGGGAGTCTAGAAGGATCCGGTAAGGGCGAAGCGCGGATCCGCCATCCGGTGAACCTCGACCAGGAACTTCTTGACGTTGCGGTCGAGGCGGCTCTCCCCCATCGCGGTCGTGTCGGCTTCGATGAAGGTGTAGTGCCCGCCCTCCATCCAGACCTTGATGGTCAAGGAGGACACGACGTCGTCCGGCATGCCCACAGTCCCTTCCCACGAGCGCGCCCGCGGCGTGGAGCCCGTTGGGCGCATGCCGATCGTGGGGAAGAACTCGTCGGCCGCCTTGAGGACAGCGTCCGGGTGCACGGAGGTGCGATGGAAGTGCTTCATCGTGCTGTATCGGAAGAGGGGAACGGCGAGCCCGGGCGCACCATCTGGCGCCAGTCGAGCGTCTGCTGGAGGGCGGTGGATGTGTCCCTGCGGAACTGCACGCCCATGGCCCACTCGCCCGCCGTGACGAAGAGGAGCCGCGAGTGGTAGGTGCCAACCTCGGGCCCGTACGTGAACGCCTGCCATATGCTGTGACGGTCGGCGTTCGTCGCGAAGATGCGGCCCTGGCCGTTTACGATCGGTTCCTTCGTCTTCTTGTCGCGAACGAAGATCGTGTACATGACCGGCTCCTGCGCGAGCGGAGGCGACGGATCCGAGAGCACGCGTATCTCGTAGTCGTCGGTCCAGAGCCGCTGCGACAGATCCGGTGGGTTTGGCGACCCGCAGGCCGACGCGAGGACGGCAAGGACCGCGACCGCGCCGGTGCGGGCAATCCGGGTTTGGAGCAGTGAATGAGGCATCATGGCTCATAGTACTCCAGTCCGAGGTGAGTGATCTGCTCTTCGCCCATGAGGTGCCGCAGCGTGTTCTTGAGCTTCGTCTGCTGGATGAAGAGGTCATGCTCCGGCTGCAGGCCCTCGACCACCATCGGCGACTTGTAGTAGAAGCTGAGCCATTCCTGGATGCCCTTCATCCCCGCCCGCTGGGCGAAGTCGCTGAAGAGGGCGAGGTCGAGCACGATAGGCGCAGCGAGGATAGAGTCGCGGCAGAGGAAGTTGACCTTGATCTGCATCGGGTAATTCATCCACCCGACGATGTCTATATTGTCCCAGCCTTCCTTGTTGTCCCCGCGCGGCGGGTAGTAGTTGATGCGTACGACGTGCGAGAAGCCCTCGTACAGGTCCGGGTACACTTCCGGCTGCAGGATGGTGCGCAGGACAGACAGCTTCGACTCTTCCTTCGTCTTGAACGACGCCGGGTCGTCGAGCACTTCGCCGTCGCGGTTGCCCAGGATGTTCGTGGAATACCAGCCGCGGAGGCCAAGCATGCGCGCCTTGAGTCCCGGCGCGATCACCGTCTTCATCCATGTCTGGCCGGTCTTGAAGTCCTTTCCCGAGATCGCAACGGCGCGGTCGAGCGCGAGGCGCTGCAGCGCGGGCGTGTCAACGGCGAGGTTTGGGGCGCCGTTGGCG
Source organism: Gemmatimonadaceae bacterium (assembly GCA_020851455.1). Taxonomy (GTDB): domain Bacteria; phylum Gemmatimonadota; class Gemmatimonadetes; order Gemmatimonadales; family Gemmatimonadaceae; genus Fen-1231. Next base: position 28,299 of record JADZCT010000039.1, read on the forward strand.
TACGGCACCCCTTCCATTATCGCGGCCCAGGCGTAGAGCATGGCCGGCGAGATGGCCTCGTCGTTCCGGTCCATGGCGCGCTCGAACTCCTCGATGGTCGAGTGCTGCTGGCCAGGACGAATGAAGACCTCGGTTGACCCGCACCAGACGACGACGACGCGGTCGAGCCTGTTGCGGGCCTTGAAGTCACGGATGTCCTGCCGGAGCTGGTCGGCGAGGTCGCGCTTCGTCGTGCCCGTCTTGACGTGCGTGCCGTGGATGCGCGTCACGTAGCGGTTGTCGAACACGGCGCTCATGGGGACGATCCCCGAAAGGAACGGGGCGATCCGGTCGAGCTCGGCCGAGTTCAGGACGCCGGCGGTGCGGGCCGCCGTCAGCGCATCGTCGGGAATCGGGTCCCACCCGCCGAAGACGAGGTCGTCGAGGCGCGCGAGGGGAACGAAGTCGCGAATGAGCGGCGAGCGCTGGTCGGTTCGCTTGCCGAGGCGGATGGTCGCCATCTGCGTGAGCGAGCCGATCGGCTTGCTGTACCCGCGGCGGACGCTCTCGACGCCGGCGATGAACGTGGTCGCGACCGCGCCGAGCCCGGGGGTGAGGATCCCCAGCCGGCCTGTCGCGGGGGCAATCGTGCGCGGCGCGGACGGGTTCATCGTGCCGCCTCGGCGGTGGCGCGCCTCACGTACGCGATACGCTGGAAGACGGTAATCCACGATGTCACCGCGAGCAGCGTGACGATCGCCTTGAGCACGAGGCCGTCGAATGCGAGGCCGAAGAGGGCCTGCGGCGCGGCCATCAGCACGATGCGCTCCGGCCGCTGCACGAGCCCCACGCGGGCGTCGAGGCCGAGCCCCTCGGCGCGCGCGCGGGTGTACGACGTGAGGTAGGACCCGACGATCGCAAAGAGGCAGACGACGACCATCGCGAGCGAATGCCGCGCTGTGCCGGAGGCCCAGAACACGGTAAACCCGCCAAGCACGGCGCCGTCGGCGATGCGGTCGAGGGTCGAATCATAGAACGCACCGAACTTCGACTCGAGGCCGCCACGCCTCGCCACCATGCCGTCGAGGACGTCGAACACCGCCGTCACCGAGAGTATCCAGCCGCCGATGCTGATGTGCCCCGAGGCAAAGGTCACGCCAGCAGCAATCGTGCAGAAGAGGCCTGTCGTCGTGATCGTGTTCGGCTTCACACCACGCTTCACCAGCCAGTCCGCGACCGGCGAGACGAGTCGGATGTATCCCCGTTGGATCCATTGCCAGACAGCCGACATTAGGCCGGGAAAGGTGGTGGGCGCAGGAGCCGCGGCTCCGATTGCGCCCAAGACGGCCGGCACGACCGGCCCGCCGCCTGTGACGCACCCATGAAACTAAGCGCGTGCGTCGCAGCCCTGCAATCAGCGGCGCTCGTTTTCCGGCGCGCCGCGGCGCTAATATCACGCCATGCGACCGACCCGCCGCTATCCGCGCCGAACGCTCGGGCCCATGCTCGCGGTTGCCTTCGCGGCGTGCGTTGCGTCACCGGGGGCGCCCGCGCCCGCCGCGGGAATCCCGCCCGTGGCGCCTGGCACGCGGCTCGACGCCCGGAGCCGACGATGGGTTGACGCCACGCTCGCCGGGCTGTCGCTGCGCGATCGCGTAGCGCAACTCGTCATGGTGTGGGTGCTCGGTGACTACACCAGCACGACCGACTCTACGTTCGCGCTGGTGCACGACTGGGTAGCCAACGAGCACGTTGGCGGCGTGGTGATGTCGCTCGGATCGCCGGTCGAGGTCGCGGCGAAGGTGAACGCGCTCCAGCAGGCTGCGCGCGTGCCGCTCCTCGTCGCGAGCGACCTGGAGCCGGGCCTGGGCCGGCTGGAAGGCGGCGTGTTCGCGCCAACGCTGTACACCGGGGGTTCGGCGACGGTGCTGCCCGGTGCGATGGCGATCGGCGCGACCGGGAATCCATCGAACGCGGCCGAGGCGGGGCGAATCATCGGGGAGGAGGCGCGCGCCGTGGGAATCCACATGGTGTTCGCGCCCGTGGTGGACGTGAACAACAATCCCGCAAACCCGGTGATCAACACGCGCAGCTTCGGGGAGGATCCTGAAGCCGTGTCGCGGATGTCGGCGGCGTTCATCGGCGGTCTGCAATCGGCCGGCGTCGCGGCGACCGCGAAACATTTCCCTGGCCATGGAGACACCGACACGGACTCGCATCTCGCGCTGCCAGTGGTGCGCAGCGACCGCGCCCGCCTCGACGCGGTGGAGCTGCCGCCGTTCAGGGCCGCGATTGCCGCGGGTGTGGCTGGAGTGATGAGCGCGCACATCGCGCTGCCGTCCGTATCGCACGACTCGGTGCCGGCCACGCTTGCGCCTGGCATCATGCACGGCCTGCTGCGCGACGACCTTGGGTTTCGCGGACTTACCGTCACCGACGCGCTGAACATGCAGGGCGTCGGCCAGGGCTACACCACGGAACAGGCCGCCGTCCGTGCCTTCAAAGCGGGAGGCGACATCCTCCTCATGCCCGCCGACACGAAGCGGGCGATAGATGCGGTGGTTGCCGCCGTCGAGCGCGGGGAAGTGACGCGCGCGCGCGTGGATTCATCGGTTCGGAGGGTGCTCGAGTACAAGGCGCGCACCGGCGCACCGTGGCGCAGGGCCGTATCCCTTGACTCGCTGCGGGTTGTGGTTGGCTCGGCCGCGCACCGGGAATCCGCCGCCCGGATCGCGCGGGCAGCGATCACGCTCCTGCGGGATGAGGGGTCCGTAGTTCCCATGCGGGGCGGCGCGACGCCGGCGGTAATCGTGTCATACGCAGCAGAGGACGATATCATGGCCGGCCGCGACTTCACCGCTGAGGCACGTGCCTCGCTGGCCAGCGTACGCGCGGTTCGAGTGACTCCGTCCACCGCGCGCCCGCAACTCGACTCGCTGCTCCGCCCGGGAGAGCGCGTCATCGTGCACGCGCTCGTGCGGACGTTCGAGGGTCAGGGACGCACGGCCCTCGCGCCCCAGTTCGCGGCGTGGCTCGACTCCGTTGCGGCCACGCGCCCGGTCGTGCTCGTGGCAAGCGGCAACCCGTACATCGTCCGTGAGGCGCCGCGCGTGGGGTCGTACCTCGCGACGTTCGGGCGCGGGCCAACCCTGGAGCGCGCGGCCGCCGCCGCGCTGACAGGGGCAGCACCGATCGCGGGACGCTCGCCGGTCTCGCTGCCGGGTTTTTTCAGCCGCGGCGACGGGCTGCAGCGGCCGTTCGTTGGCGCGGCGGGACCCGAGGACGCAGGAGAACCGCGGCGGGTGGCGGCCCCTGGAGGGGCCGCGCAAGGCAACGTCCGCAGGGCGCTCGCCGACACGCTCCACGCACTCCTCGATGCCGCAGTGCGCGACAGCGCCTTCCCAGGCGCCTACGCCGTGGTCGGCAACCACGAGGGAGCCCTGGCGTCGTATGGCGCAGGGCACCTCGACTGGTCGCCATCCCCCGTTCCGGACGGACGGACGCTCTGGGACATGGCGTCGCTCACGAAGGTCGTCGCGCTGACCTCCGTCATGATGCAACTCACGGCCGACGGCCGGGTGAACCTCGACGCGCCTGTCCAGCGGTACCTCCCCGCGTGGAAGGGTGCGCACAAGGAACTCGTGACGGTCCGCCACCTGCTCACCCACTCGTCGGGACTGCCGGCGTGGAGGCCGGTCTACAAGGAGGCAACGGATGCCGCCGCGGCGATGCGCCTCGTATACGACACTCCGCTCGACACGCTGCCCGGAGTACGCATGGTGTACTCGGACCTCGGGGCGATCCTGCTCGGCGAAGTCGTGCGCACGGTCACGGGAGAGCGTCTCGACGCGTACGCCGCGACGCACGTCTTCGCGCCGCTCGGAATGCGCGATACCAGGTTCCTGCCGCCGCCAAGCGAACTTGGCCGCATCGCGCCAACCGAGGTTGACCCGTGGCGGCAGCGCCACCTGCGCGGAGAGGTGCACGACGAGAATGCGTACGCGCTCGGCGGCGTGTCGGCGCACGCAGGGCTCTTCAGCACGGGCGACGACCTCGTGCGGCTTGCGCGGGCCTACCTCGACGGCGGAACCCTCGACGGCGTGCGCGTATTCGATGCGGCCACGATTCGCCTCTTCACCACCGTACAGGACTCGTCGTTCTCCAACCGTGCGCTCGGGTGGGAGACGCCCACCGGAAACAATTCGGCCGGCCACCTGCTGACGCGCCCGGCGTTCGGCCACACCGGGTTCACCGGGACGTCAATCTGGATAGATCCGTCGCGCGACATCTTCATCATCCTGCTGACCAACCGCGTGAACCCGACGCGGGCCAACGTGAAGATCACACGCGTGCGGCAGGCGCTGGCCGACGCGGTCGCGGGCGCCGTCGGAGGCGCGGGTCCGGAGCGGAGCAGCCGACTGCGCTAGGGCGAGACCGGGCGCGGCTCGCTACGCTGCCCGACCGCGTCGCGAGCAGCGTCAATCATGAACGCGCTCGGGCGGCCTGGCGCCACCTGCACTCTCACGTCGAAGCCGCCGCGCTTGAGCTGGCTTACCGTGGACCATCCCACGTTCACGACTATTGCGCGCGATCGCGTGGACCGGACTATTACGGTGTAGTCTCCCGGCGACGGCGTGGAGATGCTGATGCTGGCCGTGCACTCCTCCTCGCTGGCGCCCGGGGCCGCGAACCGTGGGCAGTCCACCGTGGCCTCCGATCCGGGGATGCGCTCGGCGCCGGTCGGCCCGGAGGTCGCCGTTCGCCGGCCGTCGGGTGCGACGATTTCGAGTTCCACGCCATCGCCAGCCACCGACAGGAATGCCAGGCTGTCGTTGGCCGGTGCAGAGCGTCGGGCCGAACGCTTCGACGAACCCGGCGGCCGCGTGATGCCGATCCAGGCGAGATAGCCGAGCACACCGGACAGTACCAGCAGCCCGATGAACCCCGCGATTCCTTGAAGACGTGAGCTCGCCACGCTATAGTTTACAAAATCTGCGGGCGCGGCGCTCGTGGATCCTGGAGGATGCCAATGAGCACGACAAACCAGCCGGAACTCGCCGTGTCCATGACAGCAGCGGCAGCGGCAGAGGTCCGGAAGTTCATGGAAGCGGAGAAGGTTGCGCCGGATGTTGGCGGCCTGCGGGTCGCCGTGCAGCCGGGCGGCTGCAGCGGATTCAAGTATAGTCTCCTGATCGAGGACAAGCCCGCCGACGACGACACCGTCGTGACGCAGGACGGCTTCAAGGTGTTCGTGGACCCCTTCTCGATGCAGTACATTGACGGCGTGACGATTGACTACACGTCGTCCATGCAGGGCTCCGGTTTCACGTTCAAGAACCCGAACTCGTCCGGTGGCTGCGGCTGCGGCAGTTCGTTTTCGGCCTGACCCACCTCCGCGCGGCGGCTGACCGCAGCGGGGTAGAGTGACCGCAAGCCGGTTTGGCTGGATTGACATCGCCGTGCTGCTGGCGTATCTCGCCGGCAGCACGGCGTTCGGTTTGTGGGTGGGCCGTCGGCAGAAGACCGCGACCACCTACTTTGTGGCTGACCGGGACATCCCGTGGTGGGCCGTGATGTTCTCGGTGGTCGCATCGGAGACGAGCGCCCTCACGTTCATCTCGATCCCGGGGCTGAGCTACGCCGGCGACCTCGGCTTCCTGCAGGTCTGCGCGGGGTACATCCTCGGACGGATAGTCGTCGCGGCCGTGCTCCTGCCGCGGTACTTCGAGGGCAACCTTGTGACAGCGTACACGCTGCTCGAGACGCGCTTCGGCGGCGCCACGCGGCGATTCACCGCGATCGTCTTCCTGGTAACCCGGGCGCTGGCCGACTCGGTTCGCGTGTTTGCGACGGCGATTCCGGTGGCGCTGATCATCGGGCCGGTGATGCCGCGGGAGTATCTGATGCCAACGGCTATCCTGGTGCTCGGCCTCCTTACGGTGCTGTACACCTACAAGGGCGGGATGCGGGCTGTTGTATGGACGGAGCTGCTGCAGGCGGGCATCTACCTCCTCGGCGGCGGCGCCGCCCTCGTGCTGCTTGGCCGCTTCACGGCAGGCGGCTGGAGCGGAATTCTCGCCGCCTCCGGGGCAGCCGGGAAGTTGCGCGCAGTGAACTTCACCTTTACGTGGTCGGACCCGCACACAGTGTGGGCGGGGCTCCTCGGCGGATCATTCCTCGCGATGGCCTCGCACGGCGCGGACCAGCTCATCGTGCAGCGGCTGCTCTCGGCGCGGTCGCTGCGCGACGCACAGCGGGCGATCGTCGGGAGCGGGATCGTCGTGTTCGCGCAGTTTACCCTCTTCCTCACAGTTGGGCTTGGCCTCTGGTCGGCGTACGCGGGACGGACGTTCGCGAGCACCGACGAGGTCTTCCCGACGTTCATCCTCGAGCAGATGCCCCACGGGCTGCTGGGCCTCGTGGTAGCGGCGGTGGTGGCCGCGACGATGAGCACACACTCCGGGGCGATCAACTCGCTCGCGGCGACCACGACTCACGATATCTACCTGCCGCTCACGGGCCGAGGCGCCGACGACCCTGAGACGTTCCGGGCCGGCAAGCGGTTCGCTCTGCTCTGGGGCGTCGTCCTGACCGTTGGCGCCCTGCTCTTCCCCGAAGGCCGTACGCCCGTAGTCGTAATCGCGCTCTCCATTGCATCTTTCACCTACGGAGCGCTGCTTGGCGGGTTCTTCCTCGGCATCTTCGTGCCGCGCGCGCGGCAGCGGGACGCAATCCTCGGCATGAGCGTGGGACTGACCGCCATGGCACTGGTGGTCTTCGCACGGCTGATCGGGACTGCCATCCCGCCGCTCGCGCCGGTGCTGCACCCGTTCGAGTTCGTCGCGTGGCCATGGTACGTTCTCATAGGATCAACGGTGACCGTCTCGACCGGCATCTTGTCGTCGTTCCTGATGCAACCACCCCTCAACAAGTCCCGGGCGTGAACACGATCGTAGTCGGCGTAGACGGAGGCGGCAGCAAGACTTCGGTGGTAGTGACCGACCTCGAAGGCAAGGAGCTGGCGTCGGTGGTTGGCAGCCCAAGCGCCGTCCGTCCCGGCCAGGCGGCCATGTCGGCCGAGACGATCGCGCTGCTGGTGACCGAAGCGCTCGACGCGTGCGGACAGACCGGCGTGCGTCCGGCGGCGATTTGCGTGGGCGTCGCGGGCGTGGGGCGCGACGCCGAGTTTGCGTCGTTCTTCGACGCGATGCAGGATCGCGACGTCGCCGAGGAACTCGTCGTGCTGCCCGATGCCGTGGTCGCCCTGGAGGATGCCTTCGGGGACGGCGCCGGGATCCTGCTCATTGCCGGCACCGGCTCGGTGTGCTTCGGGCGTGGCCCGACGGGCAAGCTCGCGCGGTGCGGCGGATGGGGTTTCTTCTGCGGCGACGAAGGCAGCGGCGCATGGATCGGACGGCGCACCCTGAGCGTGGTCACCGCATCCGCTGATGGCCGCGAGCCGGCGACGGCGCTCGGAGGCGCCCTCCTCAGCGCACTTTCGCTCGCGAAGGTCGAGGAGCTCGTAGCGTGGGGTGCCGGCGCAACGGTGCAGCAACTCGCGCAGGTGGCTCCGATCGTCGTATCGGTGGCCGCGACGGGCGACCTGCGGGCGAATTCCATCATGGCCATGGCTGCGGAGGAACTGGTGCTCCACGTGCGCACGCTCGCGCGCGACCTGTTCGCCGACGAGCGCGCGGCGGTGCCCGTGGCCTTTGCCGGCGGGCTCCTGCAGCCCGGTTCGTTCCTGCGCAAGCTCGTGGAGCACCGCCTCAAGACGGCGGTACCCGGCGCAGCCGTGCGTCACGAAGCGGTGGTGCCGGTCCGCGGAGCGCTGAGGGTGGCGCGACGCTCGGCGGCGGGAGCGTAGCCGTGTCCGCGATCCGGATCATCGGAGTCCCCATGGACCTGGGCGCGTCGCGTCGCGGCGTTGACATGGGGCCGTTCGCCGTGCGCTACGCGGAGCTTCGCGAGCGCCTCGTGCGCCTGGGCCACGATGTAGAGGATGGCGGAAACGTCTCCGTGCCATTTCGCGAGGATGCCGCCCGGGGCGCACAGCGGGGGGCTCATTACCTCGGCGCAATCACGTCCGTGTGCCGCGACGTCGCGGCCCGCACGCGCGAGGCGCTCGACTCCGGGCGCACGCCGCTCCTGCTCGGCGGCGACCATTCGCTGGCTACCGGCTCGATTGCGGGCGCGGCCGCGCACTATGCCGCGAAAGGCGGCCGGCTTGGCCTCATCTGGATGGACGCGCACGCCGATGTCAACACGCCCGCGTCGTCGAGATCCGGCAACGTCCACGGAATGCCGCTGGCGCATCTGCTCGGCCACGGCGACCACGACTTCGCGGCGCTGGCGGGCGGCACGACTCCCGCCATCCGCAACGCCGACGTGGCGCTGGTCGGGATCCGCGAACTGGACAGCGCCGAGCGGGAGCACATCGCGCAGTGGGCAGTGCCTGCATTCACGATGAAGGCGCTGGACGAGCGCGGTGTGCGCGCGGTGGTCGCCGATGCCATCGCGTCGGCGTCGCGTGACACGAGCGCGCTCTGGGTCTCGTTCGACCTCGACGTGGTTGACCCGACGCACGCGCCCGGAGTCGGCACGCCGGTCCCGGGCGGAATGACCTATCGCGAGGCGCACCTCGCCATGGAACTGCTCGCCGACAGCGGCCAGCTCGCAGGACTCGACATAGTCGAAGTGAATCCCGTGCTCGACGCGAAGAACCAGACTGCCGAACTCGCAGTGGAGCTCGCGCTCAGCGCTTTCGGCAAGCGGATAGTCTGAAGTCGTGGACAGCGAACGCCGCTCCGCGCGTGTTCAGTACCGGGCGCCCGACTTCAAGTCGTCCCACCTGGTCAGCGCACCGCCCGCGCCAACGGCGAGGGCCGTGCAGGACGGTGTGCTGCCGGACGGGTTCTTCTCGACGACCAATCTGCCGACCTACGTGAAGAATCCCGATGGTGCGTGGGTTCTCCCCCGCGAGCCGCGGATGGACGGTTGCCTGGTGCGCGGGCCGAACGGAACATGGTTCGTGCGGGAAGCGCGCCGCGTGAAGCGCGGGGATGAAGTGGTCGTGGCGCTGCACGAGGACGGAAGGGACGGGGTGCTCGTGCATGCCACAGGGTTCGAGGCTCCGCCGGACGCGGCTGGCGACTTCCACTTCATGCAAAGCCAGGTGTCTCGCGAGAAGCCTATAGACTACGCCGCCATCGCGCGTATGCTGGTCGAGGAGAAGCGCCGCGGAGGGTACATCATCTGGGTCACGGGTCCCGCGCTGGTTCACTCTCGCGCGCGCGCCAACATGGTGTGGTTCATTCGCAACGGCTTCGTGCAGGCACTGCTCGCGGGGAACGCGGTGGCTGTGCACGACATCGAGGCGGCGGTGGTCGGCACGACGCTTGGAATGACCTCTACCGGCGCGCCCACCGAGGGCGGCCATTCGGCGCACATGCGCGCGATCAATACCGTGCGCCGCGCCGGATCCATCGAGGCGGCCGTGGAGGCGGGGATCATCCGGGACGGGATCATGCGCGCGTGTGTGATGGAGGGCGTGCCGTTCGTCCTCTGCGGATCGATCCGCGACGATGGCCCGCTGCCGGGCGTTATCACCGACACGATCGAGGCGCAGGACGCGATGCGCGCGCACTGCATCCGCGCCACGACGGCAGTGATGCTTGCGACCGCGCTGCACTCGATCGCGGTCGGCAACATGCTTCCGGCGTACTACGAGGACGCAGAGCGCGGCCTCTGTGAGCTGCCCACCATCACCGTGGACGCCGCGGAGTTTCTCGTGAGCAAGTTGAAGGACAGGGGCACGCACCAGGCCATCGGCGTGGTCACCAACGCGCAGGATTTCATGAGCATCCTCCGGCTGGCGGTCGAGGATGCGATCCGCCGGTAGGGATCGCTAGGGCACCGTGACCTTCGGCATCACGTAGGTCGCGCGCAGCGCCTCCTGGTATTCGGCGAAGAGCGCCTTGATGCCATCGAACTCCTTCTTCACGAGTGTCCGGTACTCGGGGCGCGTCGCGAAGTCGTAGAGGACGCTGGCCATCGCCTGCGCATCGGTCACGAAACCGGCGTGGCCAACGGCGGTGAGCGCGTCGGCTTCCATCTCATAGGTATGGTTCGGTGCGTTCGACGACTTGGCCGAGAAGCCAAGGCCCGGGATGTCGCTCGACACGCTTCCCGTCTCCTCGTAGCCCTGCGGTTTCCCGGGCTCGGGCGCGATGCCGGTGGCGCCGTACTTCTTCATGTATGCGAACCCAACTTCGGCGAGCGTGCTCACGGCGATGCCGTCACGCGCCTTGCCGTAGTGGTCAATCACGACCCTCGTGCCCGTGGCAAGCGCGGCCGCGCGAGCGGCGTTGTCAACCATCTCGGTCACCTGCTCGAGGTACACGGCGTCTGGGTAGCGGATGTAGAAGTCGGCAACAGTCTTGTCGGGCACCACGTTGGGCGCCGCTCCTCCCTCGACGATTACGCCCTGGATGCGCGTCTCCGGGCGAAGGTTGCTCCTCAGTCCGTCAATGTGGTTGAAGAGCTCGATCACGGCGGTGAGCGCGTTCCGCCCATTCCACGACGTGAGCTGGTGGGCCGGCGCGCCGTAGAACGTATACTTGGTGCCGTTGATATTCATGCAGCAGGTGCCGAAGCCAGCGGCCGGACGCGTCGTCGCGGTCGAGGAGTGGGAACGGAGCAGGATATCGGCGCCGCGGAAGATCCCGGCGAGGTGCATGTCGGTCTTGGCGTTGGGCGGCATCATCTCCTCGCCAGGAGTGCCGTAAACGGTGACCGACCCGGGTTGACCGCTCTTCCCGAGGTACTCCGCCATCGCCACGGCCGCCGCAAGGCCGATCGGGCCCTGGGTGCTGTGCTGGTCGCCGTGGAACGCACCCTGCGTGCCGCGGAGCGCGTCGTACTCGACGATCACGCCCAGGTTCGGCGAGCCACGTCCGCCCTTCCACCGGGCGACGAACGCGGTCTTGAGGCTCGCAACGCCAATCTGGACGTCGAAGTCATGCGCCCGGAGCCAGTCGCCAAGGATCTTCACCGATCGCTCCTCGACGAATCCGACCTCCGGGTGGCGCGTGATGTCGTCGCCCATCGCCAGCAGTTCGGTGTCCATGAGCTGCCTGGCCCGGGCGGCAACCTCGTCGCGGGCGGCATTCGGTCCGGTGAGCTTCGCCACAAGGTCCGGCACGCCGAGCGATGCCTCCAGTTCCGCGATCTTGCGGATCACGCCACGCGCGGCCTCGCGCTCGGTGGGGGTCTCCTGCGCGCGCACGGCCCCGCCCCATGCCGCGACGAGAAGAACGGCCGCTGTGATTCGACGCATGACTCGACCCTCCGGTGAACCGGCTCAGGTGGGAACGACTTCTCCGGGATTCTCGGGAAACTCGCCTTCCCAGCGCGCCATCACGGCGGTCGCAAGCGAATTGCCCATGAGGTTGATGGACGTGCGGGCCATGTCCATGAATGCGTCCACGCCAAGGATCACCGCGATCGCTTCGAGCGGGAGGTTGAACATGGCGAGCGCGCCCGCGAGGATGACCAGCGATGCACGCGGCACGGCGGCCACTCCCTTGGACGTCAGCATTAGCGTGAGCATCATCAGGAGCTGCTGGCCGAAGGTCATGTCTATGCCACCGGCCTGCGCGGCGAACACAGAGGCAATGGCAAGGTAGAGCGTGGAGCCGTCGAGATTGAACGAGTAGCCTGCAGGGAGCACGAATGCGACGATCCGCTTCGGAATCCCGAACCGCTCGAGGTTCTGCATCATCAGAGGGAGCGCTGCCTCGCTGGAGGCGGTCGAGAACGCGATCAGCCAAGGCTCCTTGGTGGCCCTCCAGAACGGCCTGATCGGGACGCGGAAGATGAGAGCCACCGGCAGAAGCACGCACAGCACGAAGACGACAAGGGTGCCGTAGAGCGTGAGCACCAGGATCGCCAGGCTCTTCAGGACGGTGATGCCGCTCGCGCCGACCGTGACGGCAATCGCGCCGCCGATACCCCACGGCGCAAACGCCATGACGATCGCGACGAACTTGAACATCACCTCGGCCAGCGACTCGCAGAACTCCAGCATCACCTGACGCGGACGGCCCTGCACCCGCGCCAGAGCCACGGCAAAGAGGATCGAGAAGAGCACGACCTGCAGCACCTCGTTCTTCGCCGCCGCCTCGAAGAAGCTCTGCGGCACGGCGTGCTCGATGACCCCGGCGAACGTGATCTTCGTCGCCGCGTACCCTTGCGCCACGTCCGCGCTCGCGCTGGAGAGGGAAATGCCCGCTCCTGGCTTCACGAGGTTCACCGCGCCAAGCCCGAGGAAGAGCGCGATGGTCGTGACAACTTCGAAGTAGACGATGGAGCGCAGGGCGAGCCGGCCCACGCGCCGCATGTCGTCGCCGTGCCCCGCAATTCCGACCACGAGCGTGCTGAACAGAAGCGGCACGATCAGCGTCTTGATGAGGCGGAGGAATACGGTGGAAAGCGTTCGCGCGAATGCCGTGACGTTGGGGTGCTCGGCTGCCGGAAGGAGCCAGCCCGCGAGGATCCCGATGACCATCGAGATCAGAATCCACTGCGTCTGCGAAATCTTCCTGCGCGCGGGAGCGTTGGGCTCGGTTGCCATCGCTGGAGGGACGTGGGGGAGTGGAGGAAGCCGCGTCAGGCGGCGCTTCGGAGCCGCGACCGGGACCTGCCGTACATGAAGTAAATCACGAGGCCAACGATGAGCCAGACCGCGAAGCGCACCCATGCCTCCCACGGCAGGCCCGTGATCACGAATACGCACGCCAGCGCGGCAAGGATGGCCACCGGCCAGACAAACGGCACCCGAAAGGGCCGCGGACGGTCCGGCTCGATGACCCGCAGCACGAGCACGCCCACCGCAACGAGCGAGAAGGCGAAGAGCGTCCCGATGTTGGTCAGGTCGTATGTCTCGCCGGCGTCGCCAACGAGCCCGCCAAGCGCGACGAGCGAGCCGATCGCCAGCGTCGTGAGGTACGGCGTACGGAATCGCGGATGGATCTTCGATGCCCACTTCGGCAGCAGGCCATCACGCGCCATCGCCATGAAGATGCGGGCCTGCCCGTACTGAAACACCAGGAGCACCGCGCTCGTGGCCACCACGGCGCCAAGCGCGATGAACCACGTGAACTTCTGCAGGCCAGCCTGGTTGAACGCCGCGGCAAGGGGATCGTTTGCCAGGAGCTGCTTGTACGGCACGATTCCGGTTGCCACCGCCCCGACGGCAATGTAGATGACCGTACAGACGAGCAGCCCAAGCAGGATGCCACGCGGCATGGTGCGCTGCGGGTCTTTGGTCTCCTCGGACGCAGTGGAGATGGCGTCGAAGCCGATGTACGCGAAGAAGACTATAGCCGCGCCCTGATGGATGCCGCGGAAGCCGTTGGGCGCGAACGGCTTGTAGTTGTCCATGTTGATGTGCTGCACGCCGATCACCACGAACACGGCGAGCACGATGAGCTTCACGAGCACCATCGCCTTGTTCACCCGCATGCTCTCGCGCACACCGATCAACAGCAGCCACGTGATGAGCGCGACGATGGCAAACGCGGGAACGTTGAGCAGCACGGGAACCCCGGCGATGTGCGGCGCATCGGCGATCAACGCCTTCAGGGGCGAGTCGGGAGCCGCGAGGATAACCTCGCGGTAGCCGTGCGCCAGCCACCCTGGGACATTGATGCCGAAACCCGACAGGAGCGACACGAAGTACCCGCTCCAACTGATTGCGACGGCGATGTTGCCCACGGCGTACTCGAGGATCAGGTCCCACCCGATGATCCACGCAATGACCTCGCCGAGCGTGGCATACGTGTAGGCGTACGCGCTGCCCGCCTGCGGAATCATCGAGGCCAGCTCGGCGTAACACAGGGCGGCCAGCGCGCAGATGGCGCCGAGCAGGAGGAACGAAAGCACTAGCGCCGGGCCGGCTCCGTAGCGCACCACGGTAACGCCATCGGCGGCCATCTGCCCGGCGGCGGCGGTTCCGATCGAGGAGAAGATTCCCGCCCCGATCACCGCTCCGATCGAGAGGGCCACGAGGTCAACCGTGCCGAGCGTGCGGCGGAGGCCCTTGCCGCTGTCGGCGTCGTCCGGAACCAGGTCAGCTATCGGCTTGCGGGCAAACAGTGACGTCACGGGCCTCCTCGCTTGGCTTGGTTGCCGCCTGCGGCTCCGGTCAGATGAACAGCGGCGCCAGCACGAGCGTGATGGTGCTCAAGAGCTTGATCAGCACGTGCAGCGATGGCCCGGCGGTGTCCTTGAACGGATCGCCGACGGTATCGCCAACCACCGCCGCCTTGTGCGCATCGGACTTCTTGCCGCCGTGCACGCCGGTCTCGATGTACTTCTTGGCGTTGTCCCACGCGCCGCCGCCGTTGTTGAGGAACCCGGCCATCATGATCCCGGCTACGGTCGCGATCATGAGGAAGCCGGCGACAGCCTCTGCGCCAAGCCGTTCGCCATCGCCGCCGATCGCGCGGAACGAGACGCCAACGACGATCGGGAAGAGCACGACCAGCGCGCCGGGCAGCACCATCGCCCGGAGGGCCCCCTTGGTGACGATGTCAACGCACGCGCCGTAATCGGGGTTGTCCGTCCCCTGCATGATGCCCGGCTTCTCGCGGAACTGCCGCCGCACTTCGGTGATTACGCTCTGCGCGGCGCGGCTCACCGCGCGAAGCGCGAGCGAACTGAACCAGAACACGAGCATCGCGCCGAGGAGCGCAGCGACGAATACCGGCGGCTTGGAGAGGTCTACGTGCAGGACGCTGCTCGTGTAGTGCTGCACCTCGTCGAGGTACGCCGAGAAGAGCAGGAATGCGGCAAGCGCGGCAGACCCGATCGCGTAACCCTTGGTGAGCGCTTTCGTGGTGTTGCCCACGGCGTCCAGGCGATCCGTCTTCTCGCGGATGGACTCGGGCTGCCGCGACATCTCCACTATACCGCCGGCGTTGTCGGTGATGGGCCCGAACACGTCCATCGCCAGGATATAGCCGGCCGAGCCAAGCATGCCCATCGTCGCTACCGCGGTGCCGAAGAGGCCGCCCGCGGGCTCGCCGTTGATCACGATCCCGCTCGATCGGCCGAGCAGGAAGCTCGAGACGAGCGCGATGCCGATCGTAATCACCGGCAGCACGGTGGATTCCATGCCGACGGAGAGCCCCATGATGATGTTGGTTGCGGGGCCGGTGAGCGAAGCATCCGCGATCGCCTTCACCGGCCGGTAGCGGTACTCGGTGTAGTACTGTGTGATGAAGACGAAGGCCACCGACGTGGCTACGCCGACCATCGCACAGAGGAAGAAGTGCCACCACGCGTCGGGAGCGTCGGGCGAGGCAAGAAGCGTGCGGCAGATGAAGAAGATCGCGACCGAAGCCAGCGCGGTCGTGAGATAGAAGCCGCGGTTGAGCGCGTTCATCGGATCTTCGTCCTCGCGCGCCTTCACGGACATGATTCCGATAATCGAGGCGACGATGCCAGCGGCGCCGATAACGAGCGGGAAGAGGATGCCGCGGACGCCGAAAGACTGGTAAAGGAGCACGCCCAGGATCATCGCGCCGATGTTCTCGGCCGCGGTTGACTCGAAAAGGTCAGCGCCGCGCCCGGCGCAGTCACCAACGTTGTCGCCAACGAGGTCCGCGATCACGGCCGGGTTACGCGGGTCGTCCTCGGGGATCCCCGCCTCGACCTTGCCAACGAGATCGGCGCCGACGTCGGCCGCCTTCGTATAGATGCCGCCGCCAAGCTGGGCGAAGAGCGCCACGAAGCTCGCCCCAAATCCGTAGCCGACGATCAGGAACGGAATCTTCTGGGCCCACAGGTCGGCGCCCATGCCGGCGGGCGCGAAGGCCGAGAGCATGGCGAAAAGGCCGCCGACGCCCAGGATTGACATCCCTACCGTGAAGAGGCCGCTCACCGCGCCACCGCGCAGTGCGGTCTGCAGCGCAGCGTTCAGCGAACTCGTGGCGGCGGCGGCCACGCGGATGTTCGTGCGTATGGACACCCACATGCCCATGTAGCCGGCGATCCCGGATGAGAGGGCACCGAGCAGGAACGAGATCGTGACGTAGAAGGCGAGCATCGCACGATCGCTCACCGGGTCGGTGGGCAGCGACTGCCGCAGGACGCCGTAGCCGAACGCGAGAAGGATCGCCACGAGCACGGCGAGCAGCGATATCGTGCGGTTCTGCCGGCGCAGGTACGCCTCGGCGCCCTCCTGAATGGCGTCGGAGATCTTGCGCATCTCCGGCGTGCCGGTGTCACGGGCGAGGACCCAGCGTGCGAGCACGACGGCAAAGGCGAGCGCACCAGCGCTGCCGCCCAGGACGATCCAGAGCAAAGTCGAAAGGGACATTGTGGGGTGTTATGTCGAATTCTTGCCATCGGGAGCATGCCCTCCGGCGACCGCCGGTGGCAGCACCATCAACCGCGGGCCATCTCGTTATGGCGTCACGGTTTGCACGGAAGCGTGGGAAGTTAAGTATTGAGCCACGCCGGGGGTAGTGTCGCCGCGGTGGCAGCAGGGTGGCTACGGCTGCCGGGTCGCCGGATATTCGAGCCGGCCGTCAGGCCCTCAGGCTGGGGCGCTGGCGGTGATGGATGTGGTGTCCTTGACAGGAGTGCCGTCGGCGCGGACGGCTGGACGGAAGCGCACCTCGTCAAGCATCGCCCTGATCTTCCGGTTGTACCCCGCGTCCCGGCTCTCGTTGAAGTGAAGGAGTCGCGCGTTCCCCTTCTCATCCACCTCGAACACGGCCACGAGGGTGTATGGGCGGACCTTGGCCGGCACGGGCAATGGGAGCAGTGCAAGGTTCGTCACGGACGGCGGATAGACGCGCGAGCTCCCACCGCCAGTTCCCGGCCCGTTGCCGGATCCCGTCCCGGTTCCCGAGCCAGACCCGACCCCACCCCCCGTTCCCGTGCCGCTTCCCGCGCCATCTCCGCCCGTTCCCGCGCCCGAGCCGGTGCCGGGCAGCTTCGATACCGCGGTTGGCAACGGTTCCGCCGTGGGGAGTTCCGGCTTGAGCTCCGGCGGCTTCACGACCGGCTGCGGGGCCACGACCGGCTGCGGGACCTGGGGTGTCTGGCGCTCCTGCGCGGCAGCTGGCGGCGGGGGCGCAACTTCTATGTACAAGGCGCGCTCCGGACCTCCGCCGCGACGTCCGCCGCCACCCCCACCCGCCGGCCCCTTGCCGCCGGCGCCCTCGTTCCGGCTCACGATCATGTCGTGCGCAATCACCGGGCCGAGTATCAGGAAGGCGATGATCGCGTGCAGGAGGATGGACGCGGCGATGCTTGTCACCCGGTTCTGGGGTGGCAGCGGAAGCCCGACCGGCGGGCGGTATGGCCTGTGGGGGCCCGGTGGCGGTGCGGGTTCGGTTTCCATGGCGTGTTAAATGATACGACCGGCGAACCACGAAAGGTTCGCCGGCCGCATCAATGCACGCGCAGTGGCTACTGTTTGCTGCCCGGAACCGGTGGCGTGGTGCCGATCACCTTGACACCCGCCCCTCGCGCCTGGTCCATCGCGAAGATCACGTCCTGGTACTTCACCTCGGGATCGCCCTTGATGAAGATGATCTTCTCCGGACGCGGCTCGTAGATCTTCTTGAGCTCGTTGAACAGCTCCCCCTTCGAGACCTGCGCCTTGTTGATGAGGAACTGCTCGCCGGGATTCACCTCGAGCACGATTTGGTTGACCTTCTGGTTCTTCGGCGGCGGCGTCACCGTAGGATCGGGTAACTGGACGTCGAAGGCCTTTCGCCCCATCGGGATGATGACCATGAAGATGATCAGCAGCACGAGGAGCACGTCAATCATTGGCGTGAGGTTAGGCTCGGAATTGAAGCCGCCTTTGCCACCTCCGGCACTCATGCCCATTACTTTTTCCCTCCGCCGAGGCCCATGTCCTGACCAGCGTTGTCAGACTCGATGAGCGACTGCGTGCCCTTGGTCTGGTCTGTAACAAGCGCCGCTACGCGCACGCCCTGGTGGGCGGCGATGTCCATGGCGTCTATGATGCGCTGGTACTTCAGATTCCGGTCAGCCTTGATGAACAGGATCTTGTCCTGGGTGCGGACGTCGTAGATCGCCCGGATCTTGGACGGCAGTTCTTCGTCCGAGTAGGGCTTCTTGTCGAGGTAGAACTTGCCCTCGGCGTCAATCCCGAGGATGACGTCCTCGTCCTCGTTCGGATGCGGCCTGATGTTCTGTCCTTCCGGCGGGACTGCATTGAAGCCGGCCAGCAGCTGCGGGATCACGATCATGAAGATGATCAGCAGCACGAGCATGACGTCAATCATCGGCGTCACGTTTGGCTCGGCCCTTACGCCGTCATTGCTGAGTTGTACGGCCATCGGTTACCTCCCCGAGTGGTTGGTATCCAAACGGCTCAGACCTTGGCCGCGTTCTGCGCGGCGGTGTTGAACTCGCGCGTGAAGCGGCTGCGGCCGAACTCGCCCGAGACGCCCTTGATGAGATAGTCAATCATTTCCTTCGACGAGTACGTCATCTCGGCCGTGATGTTGTCAACCTTCGTCTGGAAGTAGTTGAACATCCACACCGCCGGGATTGCGACGAGGAGGCCGAAGGCGGTCGTGATGAGCGCCTCGGCGATGCCCGCCGAGATCGCGCCAAGGCCGCCGCCGCCGGACTGCGCCATGCCCGTGAAGGCGTTGACGATTCCCATCGTGGTACCGAGGAGGCCGACGAACGGCGCGGTGGCGCCGGTGGTGGCGAGCACGCCAAGTCCGCGCTTGGTGAGGACGATCGTCATCAGCATCTCGCGCTCGACGGCGCGCTCCGCGGAGTTGATGTCGGAAACCGTCACGGAGCCGTCGGCGATGAGCGGCTTGATGTCGGCGAGCGCGTTGCCGAGGACGCGGGCAACATGCGACTTCTTGTAGCGCTGGGCGAGGTTGATAGCCTCGGCGAGGTTGTCCTCCTCGAGGAACTGGGAGAACTCAGGGGCGAACTTGCGCGTCTGCGATGCGGCAACGCGCAGGGCCCACCACTTCTGGATCATGATGGTGAGCGACCAGATGGACATGATTGCCAGGGTGAAAACGACGCCCTTGGCGAATGCGCCCATGGTGCCGTACAGCTCAACCAGGGAGAGATTCATGACTCAAATGCTCCGGCAAGAGTGAGAGACTGGGGCTACTTCTGGATTGCAAATACGAACGGCTGCTGCACGAGCTGGCGGACGCGCTTGTTGCCGACCTCCGCCGGGATGAATCGCATGCCTGGCAGCGCTGCGCGCACGGCGGCCTCGAACAGCGGGTGCGATGTCTTCAGCACCTTGAACGAGCCCGGCTCGATGCGGCCCAGCGTGTCCACCACGAACTGCGCGAGCACTTCGCCTTCGACACCCGCCGACTTCAGGATGTCGGGGTAGCGCGGGCGGGCCGTGTTGGAGGCCTCGGTCACCGGCTTCTCGACCATGAACTCGAAGTACGGCTGGTCGCCTTCCGGCTTTGCCAGGACCGCCGGCCCAGCCGCGGCCTTGGCGGCCTGCACTCCCTTGCCCGAGAAATCGGCCTCGTTGGTCAGCTTCGCCGTGAGGTCAATGTCCGGCAGGACGTTCGGGATGTTCACCGGCGCGGTGAGCACCTGGAAGCTCTGCGGCGGAGGCGGAGCCTGGGCGGGCGGCGGCTTCGGCGGAGGCGGCTCGTCCTTCTTCACCTCCACGAAGTTCACCTTCTCCTCGACCTTCTCCTTCTCCTGCGTCGCCTGAAGCGTTGCCTTCACCGCGAGCACGATGAGCACGGTGTGCAGCACCAGGCTCATTATCGTGCTCCCGACGGAGCGCTGCTTCTGGGGTTTCGACTCCAGCAGGTTGTTGAACAAAATGACACCTCGTGCGTGCTGTGGCCCAACTCGAAGTGGCTTGCGGACACAGGATAGTAAAGCCCGTTACATGGGGCCGTAATGGCGGAAAGATTAAGATTTCCTTAAGTCAGCGTTAGATGTTCCTTGCTCCGCCAGGCGCTTGGGGAAGGATCACCGTGAAGGTGGTGCCGCGGCCGAGGCGGGAGGCGACGTCAATCCGCCCGTCGTGCGCTTGCGCAATCCACTGTGAAATCGCGAGCCCGAGGCCGGCTCCGCCGCCCGTTGAGCGCGTACGGGCAAGGTCGGCGCGCCAGAACCTGTCGAAGACGAAGGGAAGGTCGGCCGCCGCGATACCGATTCCGTCGTCGCGCACGGTGACGATTGCCTCGTCGTGACGGGCCTCGAGCGAGATCTCGACGGTTCCCCCGGACGACGTGTACTTCACGGCGTTCGTCGCGATGTTGAGGAACAGCTGGCGAAGCCGTTCCGGGTCGCCTTCGACGGCTACTGACTCCATGCGGGGCATCGTGACCGTGACGCCGCGCTCTTCGCCCAGGATCTGCGCCGTCTCCGCCACGTCGCGGATCACCGCTTCGAGGTCGAGCGGCACGCGCACGATGTCGAAGCGGCCCTCGTCGGCCCTGGCCAGCGTAAGGAGCGACTCGACGAGGCCCGTCATGCGCGACACCTCGTGCAGGGCTTCCTCCAGCGCCACCGCGTGCTCGTGCGCATCGCGCGGCGTCGCCATGGCGCGCTCGACGTCGGCACGGATCACGGCAAGGGGGGTGCGAAGCTCGTGGCTTGCGTCGGCGGTGAAGCGGCGCAGGGCGCCGAACGACACCTCGAGCCGCGAGAGCATGTCGTTCAGCGTCCTGGCGAGACTGCCGAACTCGTCGCGGGCATCGCCCTCGACGACCACACGGCGGTGAAGCGACCGGCCGTCGGTGATGGCGCCCACGTCGGCGACCACTCGCTGCACGGGCTCGAGAATCCGCCCGCCAAGCATCCAGGCCGCCAGCAGCGACACTGCGATGAGCAGCGGCGCCGAGAGCAGCGCTACGCTCGCCATCTCCCTCGTCGTCTCAGTCACGCGCCTCATCGAGACGCCAACGACGATGCGGCGTACGCCCCCGCCGAGCGGCGGGTCGTGCAAGCTGGCAACGAGCATGACGTCGTCGAAATTCAGCGATACGACCCGCGGCTCGCCTCCGCGTCTGATCGAATACGCGGCGCCCGTCAGACGGTCGAGATCCTGCCGCCACAGCCCCCGGATGTCGCCGATGAGGGCGTTGTTCGCGGCCTGCGCCTGGATCTGGCGTACGTCGCGCGACCAGTAGAAAACCTGGGTCGAGTCGCCGATGATGATGTAGCCGGGGAGGTGATCGAGGAGCGAGCTGACCGTCGGCGTGAACGGCGAGGTTGGGGTGCCGAGGGCGTCCACCGCGACGCCGCGAAAGCTCTGGCGCTCGATGATGCCGCTCGCGAGCGCGGCAGTGTTGGTCGCCTCCTCGCCGATCTGCGCGGTGACCGCTGCGCGGCGCTGCGCTATGAGAATGGCGACGAGCAGCGCCAGGGCGCCAATCGTCGCGCCTCCGTACGACGCCATGATGCGCGAGCGAACGGACGCCACGGCTGGCCCCTAGCCCTTGATCACGTACCCGACGCCGCGAACCGTCGTGATGAGCCTCTTCCGGCCCTTGTCGTCAACCTTCTTGCGAAGGTGGTTGATCACGACGTCCACGATGTTGGTGCCGGAATCGAAGTGGTATCCCCATGCGTACTCCGTGATGAGCGTCCGGCTCATCACCTTCCCCGCGTGGCGCATCAGGTACTCGAGGACGAGGTACTCCTTGGGGGTGAGCACGATCGGCGCGCCGCCGCGGCTCACCTCCCGCGAGTCCAGATTGACCGTGAGGTCCGCAACCTTGAGCACCGGCGACGCTATGGCGCGCGGACGCCTCGACAGCGCCTCGACCCGGGCGAGGAGTTCCTCGAAGGCGAACGGCTTGGTTACGTAGTCGTCCGCGCCCGCGCGCAGGGTCTCGACCTTTGCATCCACGGCGTCCTGCGCGGTGAGCACAAGCACCGGGCGCTCGAAGCCCTTCGCTCTCAGGCTCCGCAGAATCTCGATTCCAGACCGCTGTGGGAGGCGCAGGTCGAGCACGAGGAGATCGTACGGCTGCGTGGAGGCGAGGCGCTCGCCTTCGCCGCCGTCGGCAACGAGGTCCACGGTGTAGCGCTGCTCCTCGAGGCCGCGCTTCACGAAACTGCCGACGGTCGGGTCGTCCTCGATGACGAGCACCTTCACGGCGCCGCCCGCGAGCGTGCGACGGCTGACGCGACTGAGCGCCGGGTCACTCTTCGACTCCTGGCAGGACCACGCGGAAAGTGCTCCCCACGCCCACAGCGCTCTCGACCTCGAGGCGACCGCCGTGATCCTGCACGATCCCGTAGCAGATGGACAAGCCGAGCCCCGTTCCCTTCCCCGCCTCCTTCGTCGTATAGAAGGGCTCGAATATCTTGCCGAGCTCTGACCGGGGGATTCCGGCGCCCTGGTCTACGACCTCGGCGATGACGCACTCCGACGGGCTGCGGCCGCGGCGCGTGCGCACGACCACCTTCCCGGGCCTGTCGGTCATTGCATCCATCGCATTCAGCAGCAGCGCCATGAACACCTGCACGAGCTGCTCGCCGCTGGCGCGCGGCACTCTCGGCACGCCCTGGTCGAGGTCTCGCTCGAGCGGAAGCCGCTTGAAGCGCACATGGTGCTTGAGGAGCATCAACGTGCGCTCGATCACCTCGTTGATGTCCACCCGCTCCCGCAGCGGCTGCTTGGGGCGGCTGAAGTCGAGCAGCCCGTCCACGATCTGCTTGCAGCGCGCCACTTCGTTGTCAATGATCGTGAGATACTCCGGGATGTCGGGCGAGAGGACGGCGCCGGCCTTCCTGGCGTCGTCAATCTTGAACGCGAGACTCTCGGCGATCGCCGCAATCGTGGCGAGCGGGTTGTTGATCTCGTGCATGACGCCGGCCGCGAGCTGGCCGATGGCGGCGAGCTTCTCGGCGTGGGCGAACCTCGTCTGCGCCTCCCGCCAGTCGGTGATGTCCTCGCCGATGGTGATCACGTGCGTCACGCCGGAATCGCCGAGCCGCATGGGGATCTTGGAGATGCGGTACGTCCGCAGCTCGCCGGTGGCCACGGACTCCATCTGGTACTCCTGGATGCGGCCCGTGGCGAACACGTCGTCGAACTCGCGGCGGAGCATTTCCGCCGGCTGGCGGTGGAGTACCTCGAAGATCGTGCGGCCGATCGCCTCATCGCGCGAGACGCCCTGCATCCCCGCCTCCCGCTTGCGGTTCCATGCCTGGATCCGGTAATCGCGGTCAATGACGTAGAGGCCCACCGGCATCGAGTCAATGATCCGGTCCATGAACCGGCGCTCGCGGTCAATCGCTGCGGTGCGCTCCTCGACCTCCACCTCCAGCCGGTGGTTCCGGTCGGCATGCACGAGAGCCGGCGCGAGGAGGTTGGCGACGGCCGTGATCAGCAGACGCCCGTCAGCATCAACCGGCCGCGCGCACCGGACGGCCAGCCTGCCCGGGGCTCCGTTGCCGGTGGGGATCGTCGCGACGGCTACGGGCGCGTTGGCAGGCGGCGCATGGGCTGCCGCTGAAACGTCGTCGAGGGTCAGCGCGGCGACGCCAACGTCCCATGTGCGCACGAGAGCGCCATCGTACGTGAGCCACACGGCTGCTTCCTCGGCACCGATGGCAACGCGGAGCGAATCCAGGGCAAACACCACGGATTCGTCGAGCGGCCGGTCAACCGCGAGGCCGGCTATGATGCCCGCGAGGGCGTCGAGGACCGGTGCTTGTGCTGGTCTCACGCGCCGGGCGATGAGCCGCCGGTTTGCGCGCCGGCGCCGCCGGAAGGGCGCGTCCAGCGCCGCACGTTCAGCGCGACGATCACCCCACCCAGCGCGAGAATCGCGGCCGGGAGCAGGTATGCAAGCAGATTGAATCCCCGGGCGCGCGGCTCCAGGAGGATGAACTCCCCGTACTTCGACAGGAAGTAGCCGCGGACTTCGGCGTCGGACTTGCCCTCGGCAACCTGGCTCTTGATGAGCGCGCGCATCTGCTGCGCGAGCTCGGAGGGCGAGTCCTGTATCGAGAGCCCCTGGCATACCGGACACCTGAGCGAGCCGGCAAGCGCGGTGGTGCGCGCCTCGACGACGGAGTCGGGGAGGGCTGGCGCGGCCCGGCCGGCCGGGTCGGCCGACCGCGGCTGCTGCGCCGGGAGCGATGCGCCGACGAGCAGGATGCCGGCGAGCCGCAGCCAGCGGGCACGGCGCAGTGGCGGCAAGGCGGTCATTCGCCCTTCGGCCCGGAGGCCGCTGGTGTCGCGGCGGCAAGTATCGAGTCCACCTTCGCCGTAAGCAGGCCGGCCCAGATAGGCCCGGTGTGCTTATAGGCAATCTTTCCGGAGGGGTCTATGACGAACGTCTCGGGCACGCCGTAGAGGCCGTAGTCAATCGCGGCGCGGGCTCCCGGGTCATCGAGCGCCGGATAGGCTTCCCCGCCCCGCTGGGCGACCCACTGGCGGCCGGCGTCCTTCACGTCGTTGTAGAGGACGCCAACGAACTGCACGGGCTTGCCGGCGAGCTGGCGGGCGGCAAGCGAGAGATCCTGGTGCTCGGTGACGCACTCGAGACACCACGAAGCCCAGAAGTTGAGCACCACGACCTTGCCACGGAGCGCCGCGAGCGACACTGTGTCGCCCACGTTGCGGGCATGCGCGCCTTCACCGGGGATGAAAACCTCGAGCGCAAATTCCGGTGCCTGCCGCCCCGGGAGCGGGGACGGAATCTCGCGAGGATCCTTCGTCAGGCCCCAGGCCAGCAGCACAATGAACGGCGCGGCAACCGCCGCGGCGACAGCGGATCGCTTCCAGTTCATCCCAACCTCCGCGCCGGCCACCCTGCGATGAGCGCCCCAAGGCAGATGATCCCGCCGCCCGTCCAGATCCACGGCACGAGGGGCTCGCTGATGATCTTGATCGTTGCGGTTGATCCGTCCTGCGCGAACGACATCAGATTCATGTAGACGTCACCCACCGGCGTGCTCCGGACGTCGGGCGTCGGCACCGGCTGCTGCGACATCGGATAGATGTTCATCCGCGGCGACATCGTCGCGTAGGGCTGTCCGTCGCGGAGCAGTTCCACCGTCGCGCCGATCACCGCCCGCTGCGGCTCCTCGCGGGCCCATACGTCGTTCAGCCGCGCGTTGACCGACCCAAGGGTGAGCACCTCCCCCGGCTTCAGCGTAGCTTCACGCTCGCTGCGAAGCGTGGAGCTTGCAGCCACCCCGATGGCCGCGACGAAGATCCCCATGTGCGCCACGTAGCCGCCGTAGCGCCTCCGGTTGCCGGCAACCAGGCGCGCGAGGGCCACGGGCACGGTTTCACCATGGGCCGTGCGGCGGGCGCGCACCCCGGTCACGAACTCGGCAATATTGAGCGTCGCGGCGAAGCCCGCGAGCGCGAACGCGAGGATGCCATACGCGCTGCGGGCGCCGGCCGCGGCCGCGAGCGCGCTGAGCAGCACGCCGACTGCCGCGCCGGGAATCATCTTGCGCCGGAGCGCCGGCCAGTCGCCCCGCCGCCACGGGAGCGCCGGGCCCACTCCCATGAGGAACAGCAGCGCGACGACGAGCGGCAGCGTCATCCGGTTGAAGAACGGCTCGCCGACACTCACCTTGACGCCACGGAACGCTTCCGCAACGAGCGGGAAGAGCGTGCCGATGAGCACGGTGAACATGAATGCCGTGAGCAGGAGGTTGTTGAGGAGAAAAACCGTCTCGCGCGAGAGCGGCGCGTCGAGCCGGCCCTCGGTGTGGAGCTTGTCGGAGCTGCCAGCCACGAGCACGGCGGATCCGATCAGGACGAGCGCGATGAAGCCGAGGAAGTAGTAACCGATCGGTCCCTGCGTGAACGCGTGAACCGAGGAGATGATGCCGCTTCGCGTGAGGAACGTGCCGAGGATCGTGAGGACGAAGGTCACGACCATGAGGTTCACGTTCCAGAGTTTCAGCATCCCCCGCCGCTCCTGGACCATCACGGAGTGCAGGTACGCGGTAGCGGTGAGCCAGGGAATGAACGAGGCATTCTCGACGGGGTCCCATGCCCAGTAGCCGCCCCAGCCGAGCACCTCGTACGACCACCACATCCCGGCGACGATCGCGGCGCTGAGGAATCCCCACGCCAGCAGCGTCCAGCGCCGCGTGAGGCGGATCCACTCCTCGTCCTGCTTCGCGCCCGTGATGAGCGCGGCGACGGCGAAGGCGAACGGCACCGACATCCCCACATAGCCCAGGTAGAGGAGCGGCGGGTGGACCGCCATGAGGATGTGGTTCTGGAGCAGCGGGTTGGGGCCGGGGCCGTCGGGCGGCGCAGGGCTTACGAGGTGGAAGGGATTGGCCGGCCCGGTGAGCAGGACGTGGAAGAACAGGGCAATCACGAGCAGCACTGCCGACGCGTACGGCACGAGGTTCCCGGGCCGGTTGCGGTTGGCATAGACGACGAGCGCGCTGTAGAGCGCGAGCACCCACGCCCAGAAGAGGATCGAGCCCTCGAGCGCGCCCCAGACCGATATGATCGTGAAGAAGACAGGCGTCGCGCGGCTCCCGACCTGCGCCACGTACGAGATGGAAAAGTCGTGGGTGACGAGCGCGAAGATCATCGCCGCGATCGCGACGGTGACGAGGGCGAAGTTGGAATACACGGCAGCCCGCGCGATGGCCACCCACTCCCGCCTTCCCCGCGCGATCGCGATGGGCGCCACTATCCCGCCCACCGCACTGACTGCCAGCGCGAACCAGAGCGCGTCGAGCGCGATCAGCCGGGTCACGCGCCGCTGCCCTTGATCAGCGAGCGGTACATCTCCTGCGGCTTCTGGCCCTCCTTGGGCGGCCGGTACTCGTTCGAGTGCTTGATCATCAGGTTCGTGCTCTGGAAGACGCTGTCGCGGCCGAGCCGGCCCTCGACCACCACGCCCATGCCGTCGCGGAACATCTGCGGCGGCGCGCCCTTCGAGTTGACGCGCACGACTTGTGTGGTATCAACGTCCATCACCTGGAACTCGAGCTTGAGCGTCTTCTCGTCCCACTTCACCGACCCGGGACGTACCTCGCCGCCGAGGCGTACTGGCTTGTCAACGACCTCGGTGCCCTTGGCCAGCAGTTCGCCCGGGGTGAGGAAGAAGACCACATTCTGGTCGAGGTTGCCGAAGATGAGCCATGCAAAGGCGCCCAGCAGAACGGCAAGGGCCGCAATGACGCCCAGTCGCCTGCGCTTGTGGCGTCCGTTGGATTCCGTCACCTTGCACCCCCGACAGAACGGGCATGGTCGAGGGCGGCGCGCGCGCGGGCGTTGGCCGCGCGCAGGCGCAGGAGATAGCCGATCACGGTCGCCCACGTCACCGCGTAAGCGCCAATCACGAAGGACAGGTTGTTGCCGCTACCCACGGGCTGCTCCTCCGAGCACGGCGGCCTGCAGCGTCTGCTCGGCCACGCGCTCCGTCAATGCCGCCTCGTAACGGCGGCGGATGAAATAGATGCACAGGAAAAGGATCGCGAACGCGTTGAGCCGGAGACTCAGGGTGTACGCCGGGTCGAGCGTGCTCGGCGCCGACTGCACCTGGTGGAGCGTGCGCCACCAGCGCACGGACATGTACACCACCGGGTAGTTGATGGCGCCGAAGATGCCCGCCGCCGCGCTCCACTGCGCGCGACGCTCGGGCTCCTCGACGAAGGCGCGAAGGGCAAGATACCCCGCGAACACGAGGAACATGATCAGCGTCGAGGTGAGCCGCGCGTCCCACGTCCACCAGACGCCCCAAGTGGGACGCCCCCATATCATGCCGAGCGCGAGCGTCAGACCGTTCAGCACCGTGCCCACCTCGGCGGCCGATGCGGCAACCAGGTCGTTGCGCTCGTCGCGCTTCCACAGGTACCGGAGACTGTAGATCGCCACGAGCAGATAGCAGATCCCCATGTTCCATGCCGCGGGGACGTGTATGTAGAGGATCTTCTGCAGGTCGCCCATATCGCGGTCAGGCGGCGAGATGGCGATGGAAATCGCCTGGGCGGCAATGAGGAACACAATCGAGAACCAGCCGAACCAGGCCCAGCGGCCCGGCTTGGGCGCTTCGAGAATCATGGGAGCGGCAGAAGTATTCATTGAAAAGCCGTCACGCCTCGATCACGGCGTCGAACGCCAGGAACGTGGCAGAGAGAAAGATGGCATCGTACGCAACGAGTAGGCTGATCCACGCGCGGGCATCCCGCATGACGTCGCCGGCCAGCAGCGCCTTCGTGGCCTCCATGGCTGCCAGCAGCACCGGTACGAGCATGGGGAAGAGAAGGAGCGGGAGCAGCACTTCGCGCGCGCGGCTGCGGCTCGCCATGGCGGCGTAGAACGTGCCGAGCGTGGTGAGCCCGACCGCGCCCAGGAAGATGACCAGGAGCATGGCCGGCCACGTTGGCGGGACCGCCACGTGGAAAAGCACCAGGCTGGCCGCGACCACGATCGCCACCAGGAGGAGCACGAAGACGAAGTTCGCGAGGAGCTTGCCGGCGAAGAGCGAGCGCCGCGACCCGGGGAAGAGGAGCAAGGCGTCGAGCGCGCCGCCCTCGAGCTCCACCTGGTACGAGCGGTTGAACGCCAGCACGCCGGCGAAGAGCGCAGCGAGCCAGAGCGCACCGGGAGCCGCCGCGCGAATCGCTTCAGCGTCGGGGCCGAGCGCAAAGCCAAAGAGAACGAGGATCGTGATGCCAAGCGCCGCGACGGAGTTGAAGCCCGCCTTCGACC
Organism: Gemmatimonadaceae bacterium; assembly: GCA_020851455.1. GTDB lineage: Bacteria > Gemmatimonadota > Gemmatimonadetes > Gemmatimonadales > Gemmatimonadaceae > Fen-1231. The sequence goes on from JADZCT010000039.1 coordinate 57,004, forward strand.
TTCGCTCGGCGGTCAGGTCCTTCCATGCAACCGCCCGTGCCCGCATCCAGTCGTCCCTGAAGGCCATCAGCGCACCGCCACCGCGGGAGAGGGAGACGGTGGGCCAATCGCGTCGAGTACCGGAGGCGGCGCGGCAATCGCCTCCACACGCCCCTCGCGAAGCGCCAGCCACCGGCCAACGACTGGCATTGCGGAGGCGACATCGTGTACGACCACGAGCGCCGCGCCGCCACGCCCAAGCGTCCTGCGAATGGCGTCGTTGAGCAGCGCAATGCCTTCGGTGTCGAGGTTGTTGTACGGCTCGTCGAGAAGCAGCAGACGGGGCTGCTGCACGATAAGCCGCGCGAGCGCCAGCCGTCTCAGCATCCCGCTCGAGAACCCGCGCACGCGGTCGTCAGCAACGTGGCTCAGGCCAACCCGCTCCAGCGAACTGTCGGCATCCGCCGCGGGACGCCGCAGCATCGTCGCGGCGAAACGCACGTTCTCCCGCGCGGTAAGGTCGTCGTAAACGCCGGGAACCGGCGAGAAGAAGCCCGCGGCTTCGCGAACGAGATCCGCCTCGCGCACCAGGTCCGCGCCGAACACCGAGGCAGAGCCCGTCGAAGGCCGGATGAGCGTACAGAGTACACGCAGGAGAGTGCTCTTCCCGGATCCGTTCTGGCCAACGAGGCCAGCGGCCTCGCCGGCGCCGAGGGTGAACGACACGCCACGCAACACCCATCTGGCGCCAAAGCGCCGTGCGAGCATCCGCGCGTCAATCGCGAGGTCGGCGGAGTCTGAAGTCACGCGAATCACGGCATGGAGCGGACCGGGATCGAACCGGCGACCCCCTGGTTGCAAACCAGGTGCTCTCCCAGCTGAGCTACCGCCCCGTATAGCGTTGAAATGTAACGTGTTGGAGGGCAACAGAGCGGCTACCCACCACCCCGGTTCACTGGCCTCAGCCCGGCCAGTCTGTTAGTGATTCATTATGACGAACGAACAAGCCACCGACGCCAGCCCCAGCGTTGTGCTCCCCTGCCAGTTCTGCGGGGCATGGAATCGCGTGCTCACGAGCCGGGCCCGGGACAGGCCGAAGTGCGGAGAGTGCGGGAAGCCGATGCTCCTGGACCGGCCCTTCCCTCTGAGCGACGAGACGTTCGAGCGGGTGATCGCAGAAGCGGGAGTGCCGGTTCTTGTGGACTTCTACGCCGACTGGTGCGGCCCGTGCAAGATGATGGCGCCGGAGATTGATGCGTTCGCGGCCAGGAATGCGGGTGAGGTTTTCACCGCAAAGCTGGATACCGACCGGAACCAGGTCACAGCCCAGCGGTTCAACATCCGCGGGATCCCGACGCTGATCCGCTTTGCAGGCGGAGCCAGGACGGCCGAGCAGTCGGGGGCGATGCGCCTGGCCGACATCGAGCGCTTCGCGGGCATCGAATAGGTAGGAGCGGGGCGGTGTGGCCACCGCCCCGCTCCCAGAACCATCGCGTCACGCCTGCCTGGCGACCGAGCCTGGGAGGGAGACCCCGGCTGGGCCGCCGGCTTCGCGCTACTCGTGCGCCGGCAGGGGCTCCATCGTCTTCGGATCCACGGGCACCTGCACCTCGTCACGGTAGGGCGAGGTCAGCAGCAGTGTGGCGAACTTCGGGAAGGCGTCCATGAACGCTGTGTAGCAGAACCCCCAGACGCCCAGGAAGCCGAGGGTAACCGCGATCTCCCAGAAACCGAACGGCGCGTTGGAGACGCTCCCGTACACGGACGGGTAAACCTCGATGTAGCGCTGGAGGTAGATGCCCAGCGCCCCGCAGGCCGCGAAGAGGAGCATCGTTGGCGAGTACAGCTTCGCCTTCACGGAGAGCAGGCCGAAGAACGGCACGACGAACGCCAGCATGCCCACGGCAACCGTGAACGGAGTCCACGCACCGATGAGGCGCTGCCGGATGAAATGCGTTTCTTCGGGGACGTTGCCGTACCAGATCACCAGGTACTGGGCGAAGGTGATGTATCCCCAGAACGCCACGAACGCGAAACAGAGCTTGCCGATGTCGTGGAAGTGGGTCTCGGTGATGAGGTCCTCGGCGCCCAGCCGATTCCTCCAGAAGCGCACCAGGCCGGAGAGAGCCATCAGCGCCACCAGCCAGCCGCCCATGAACACCTGCCAGCCGTACATCGTGCTGAAGAACATCGGGTCCAGCGTCATTGACTGGTCCCATGCGAGCACGATCCAGCCGAAGCCCCAGATGATCGCCATCCAGACGGTGATCTTACCCTGGATGGAGTGCGTGCTGTGAAGCTCGCGCCGTTCCTCGCCGAACGCGGAGCGCATGCGCGCCCGCAGCCCTGCCGCCCACGAAGATCCCGCTTCAGGCGAGATGCCGACATCGAGGCGCACCGCGTTCCACACGTACCATAGCTGCAGGATCGCGATGACGGTGAACACCGCGATGGAGCGGATCGTGAAGAACGAATGCCCGAGGTACACCTGCTTCTCATGGGGGAGCGAAGCGAGCGAGTTCCACCACGGATAGAGGTGCTCGCGCCCGGCGAGGACCATGAGGACGAGCCCGATCCACGCGAACGGGAGGAACGAGACCATTCCGTCGAGGAGCCGGACCACGCCGCGCGACCAGCGGGCAGTGGTGATGCGCTGTGCGGCCGCGAACATAACGCCAGCCGACGACGCGACCGTGAAGAACAGCCAGTTGAAGTGGAACGCGTGCCAGGCGCGGCTGTTGCCCGTTGCCGCGCCATACGCGAACGTGGCGAGACCCAGGACGGCCAGGATGAGCGAAACGGAGCGGATGCGCCCGCCCATTGGCGTGGCGCCGGCGGAGATGACACGCTCGCGGTCTGGTGCTGCAGGCGCGTGGGCGCTCATTGACGTGACTCCGGGTTGCGATCCGCATTGCCATGGGGGACGGCGTACACGGAAGGCACGGTTGGCCCCATGCGCGTCGCGCCGGGGAGCTTGTCGCCGGTTTCGCCGGGACGGCCCACCGGGCCGGTCGGGACTGGTGCGCTGAGCTTTCCCTGCAGCCCGCGAACGTAGTTCACCACGTCCCAGCGGTCAGCTTCCTCGATGCGGTTGTACGTGGGCATCGTCACGCGCCCGTTGCGAATGATTCCCCAGATGTAGCCGTCGGTGCGTGCCTTGGACACATCGGTGAGGAGACTGGGCGCGAAGCTGTAGGCCGCGTTGGCCTGTCGCAGGGCGCCATCTCCGTCGCCCGCGTACCCGTGGCAGACCGCGCAGTTGATCGCGTAGTACTTGTGTCCGTTCGCGATCGAGCGCGCATCCGGCGCGACGGGGTTATGAAGGCCGCTCATCGAGTCGAGCGTCGCCGGCAGGTTGGCGTAACTCACCACGAAACCGGGCATTTCGCTGCCCGTAGTGGGTACGCTTCCGACCGGGTTTCCGCGGAAGCCGCGGTTTGCCGCGGAATCCGTGCTGAAGTACTGCCATGGCCCCACGGACGGCTGCTCCTTGAAGTCCGTGAACCAGTCACAGCCGGTGAGCGAGACGGCGCAGGCGGCGAGCGCGAGCGCGGCCGCACGGCGGCCCATGATGCTACTGGTCACCGCGCACCTCCTCCGCGCCTGCCTGGCGCAGGATCGTCTCGGCGTCCCTGAGGCGTTCGGGCGCGCACTCGACCCACACGCCGTAATGCGAACCCGAGAATCTGGGATCGTAGCCAACGGTCATCGTCAGGCGCGGCACGCGCGCATGGATGAAAAGCCCCGCCACCGTGGAGAGGCCGCCAATGAGCACCATCAGCTCGAAGGCGAAAACAGTGTACGGAATCCAGGTGGAGATTGCCTTGCCGCCCACGACGAGCGGCCAGTAGTTCGATCCCCAGATCGAGATCCACCACCCGAACACCGCGCCGGATAGCGCGCCGATCAGCGTGTACATACGGACCGGACTGCGCGGCGGCTGCAGCGCGTGCTCGAACTCGTGGCGCGGCGCCGGTGTGAACACGGTAATCCTGCCGACGTTCTGCTTGCGGAGCGCCGCGATGGCGTTGCAGGCAGCGTCAATCTCGATGAAGGCGCCAAGCATGCCCTGTGCCATGCTAGTGTCCCCCGCCATGTGAAGCTGCCTCTTTCAACCTAGGGGGCACGATTTCCTTGACTTCGGAGATCGCGATCACCGGCAGCTGCTTGATGAAGAGCAGGAACCACATGAAGAACCAGCCGAAGGAGCCGATCAGGATTCCCATGTCAATGAACGTCGGCACGTAGCCCGTCCACTGCCACGGCTCGAACTCGTGCGAGAGGCCCGGGACCACGATCACGAACCGCTCATACCACATCCCGAGGTTGATGAAGAGCGAGAGGATCCAGAGCCACGTCGGGTTGCGGCGCAGCTTCTGGGAAAAGAGCGAAAGCGGCAGGATCACGTTGCAGGTAAGCATGATCCACGCGGCCCACCACCATTGGCCGAACACGCGGTTCATGAAATAGTCCTGCTCCGCGGGCACGCCGCCGTACCAGGCGATGAAGTACTCGACCATGTACGCGCAGCCCACCACCATGGAAGTGAAGAGCGTGAGCTTCGCGCCTGCGTCCATCACGTTCAGCGTGACGTAGTGCTCCAGCTTGAAGAACTTCCGGATCGGGATGATGATCGTGTACACCATGCCCATGCCGGAGAAGATCGCGCCGGCCACGAAGTACGGCGCGAAGATCGTCGTATGCCAGCCCGGCACCAGTGCCATCGCGAAGTCGAACGACACGATCGAGTGCACCGACAGCACCAGCGGCGTCGAGAACGCGGCCAGGAACAGGTAGGCCCTCGCGAAATGCCGCCACTCGTTCTCGCTGTTCCGCCACCCGAACGACAGCGCGCCCAGGATGCGCTTCCTGAACGGATTCTTCTCCGCGTCGCGCAACGTCGCGAGATCGGGCAACAGCCCCACGAAAAGGAAGGTGACCGAGATCGTGAGGTAGGTGAGGATCGCGAATACGTCCCACACCAGCGGCGACTTGAAGTTCGGCCAGAGGAGCCGCCAGTTGGGGTACGGAAGCAGCCAGAAGAACTTCCAGGGCCGCCCGAGGTGGATGATGGGGAAGAGCCCGGCCGTCATCACCGCGAACACCGTCATTGCCTCGGCGCACCGGTAAATCGTGGTGCGGAAGCCGGCCCGGAACAGGTAGAGGATGGCGGAAATCAGCGTTCCCGCGTGGCCGATGCCGATCCAGAAGACGAATGTGACGATGTACACGCCCCACATCACCGGCGGCGCGTAGCCGGCAACTCCAAGCCCCTCGTGGATCTGGTAGATCCAGCTCAGGGCGCCGACGCCAAGGCAGGCGACCGAGACCATCAGCAGGATGAACCAGCCCCGCGTGGGATGCAGCGTCCCCATTATCTCGCGATCTACCTGAGCGTAGTCCTTCACGGCAGGAAGCTGCAGGCCCGCTTTCGCGATGTTGGGGCGCATGGGCCCGGTGTCCGGTCCGGGCTGAGCGAGCGTAGCCATCAGCGGGCCTCCGCGGCGCTGCCTGCGGCCGCCGGATGATTGACCTTTCTCAAGTAGACCACGGCCGTATATGTGTTGAGTTCCTCGAACACGTGATACGCGCGCTTGTCGTCAACCATGCGCGCCACTGCCCACTGCTCGTCGGCCGCGTCGCCGAAAGTGATTGCCTTTGACGGGCACGCCTGCGCGCAGGCCACCGTGAACTCGTCGGGCTTGACCTCGCGTCCCTCGAGTTTCGCGCGATTCTCCGCCTCGCGGATGCGCTGGAGGCAGAAGGTGCACTTCTCCATCACGCCCTTGCCGCGCACGGTGACGTCTGGGTTGAGCTGCCAGTTGAGCGGCTCGGGGAACGCGTACTGCGAGCGGTTCGGCTCGCCGTACCCGAACCAGTTGAAGTAACGCACCTTGTAGGGGCAGCCGTTCGAGCAGTAGCGCGTGCCGACGCACCGGTTGTAAACCTGCACGTTGAGCCCGTCCGGCGAATGGTACGTCGCGTACACCGGGCACACCGGTTCGCAAGGTGCGTTGCCGCAGTGCTGACACATCATCGGGATGACGCGGGTGTCGAAGGCCGGGTTGAACTCCACGTCCTTCGGCTCGCGGTCAATCTCGAAGTAGCGCTCGAGGCGCAGCCACGCCATCTCGCGCCCGCGCAGGATATTGGCTCCGTGGCCGGTGTCGCTTGGCCACAGCCGGGGGCCCTGCCACGGCGCTCCGACCGTCGGAATGTTGTTCTCTGCGTAGCACGCGGTCACGCACGCCGAGCACCCGGTGCAACGCGCCAGGTCCACTACCATGGCCCAGCGCCGCTTGGCGACGCCGCTCCAGTGGTTCGGATCGTACTGGCCCTTCTTGGCCGAGTTCGGGTCGCCGAGGTCGCCCTGGGCGTCGTTCGCAACCGGGGAACGGAGGCCCGGAAGGAACTCCGTGCTTGCCTGACCGGCAAACACGTGCGGGTGCTCGCCGGTCTCGCCAGCGCGAAACTGGTCAATGGTGATCGCCTGGGCGATGCCGCGATCGTGCTGGCGCGCCGAGCCCTCGGTGGTGACGATCTTCGAGTGGCCGGACGCCTTCGCGATGGCTGCGCGCGTCCCGGCCAACACCGCCTGCCCCGACCGCATGTCCTCGGCCACGCCGAGGAGGCCCATCGCGTTCGAGCCGCAACCCCTGGCGTACCGGCCGAACTCCGTGTGGCCTCGACCGGTCGCGACCGCGACGGTGTCGGGACGGATGCCGATGTAGAGGTACGCCGGCGCAGTGAGAGAGCCGGCTGCCGTCGTAACGGTCACGTGATCACCCTGCTCGACCGACAGCTTGCGCGCCGTTTCCGGGTGCAGCTCGACGACCGTCTGCCAGGCGATCTTGGTGACCGGGTCTGGAAGTTCCTGCAGCCACGGCTTGTTCGCGCCGCGGCCGTCGCCGAGCACGGGAGACTGGTAGACCTGCAGGAAATAGTCGCCCTGCCCTGCGGCGTCGCCGCCCTTTGGGGCGGCTGCCTTCTGCGAGGGGGCCGGCAGCGAGCTGCCGTGCGCGATAGCGGTTGGCAGCGCTGCGGTGAGCCCGGCATTCCCGCCGACGCGCGCGGCGACAGCCGCTCGGTAGTTGGCCGGGAACTTTGCCGAGAGTGCCGGATCGGCCTTCGCAACAGCGATCAGGACGTCGGCAGTGGCGCGGGTGCTGAACACCGGATCCATCGTCGGCTGCTGCAGCGAGAGCGTGCCCTTGACCGGCTCCGCGTCGCCCCAGCTCTCGAGCGAGTGGTGATCCGGCAGCACGAGGTCGCAGAGCTGCGTGGTGTCGTCCGGATACGTCGAGAACGATACCTTGAACGGCACCTTCGCGAACGCGTCGGCGAACTTCATGGCGCCCGGGGCCGCGTGCGCCGGGTCGGCGCCGCGCACGAACGCAATCGGAACGCGGCCGGCGGCCATCCGCTCGGCCGCATCGCGAAGAGCAGCGTGCGAGGCGAGGCCATCGAACGCCAGCGAGCCCTCGGCCGGCTTGACGGTCTGGCCGACGTTGCCCAGCGCCTTGTTGAGTTCGTTCACCGCGACGGCGGCCGCTGTTGCATCCGGGCCCTGCCCGCCGGCCATGAGGAGACTCGGCTTCGCCGACTTGATCTCGGCTACCAGCGCCTCGACGGCTGCCGCGTCCACGCCCGAGCGCTCGGCGGCGCCCTTGAGGTCCGCATTGCCGCGGCCGGTGACCGCCGCAGCGATCGCCTCCGCCAGCTGCTGGAGCGTGCCCGGCCGCGCCGGGATCCACGTATCGGAGTTGATGCCCGTCAGCGAGCGACGCGCGCCGATGTAGACGACGCGCGGTGCGCCGTCAATCTTCGCGCGGGCGTCGGCGAACGCGAGCTGCTGAGGAACCGCGAGGCCCCATCCGTCCAGATAATCGGCCCCGAACGACACGATGAGCCTGGCGGCATTGAAATCGTAACCAGGCCAGGATGTGCCGTACACCTGCTTGTTGGCCGCGATCGCCGATAGGGGCGCCTCGGCGTCGTAGGCGATGTGCCCCGGCATGCCGAAGCCCGCCAGCCACTGGTCGAGGAAGGCCGGGAACGAACCCTGCTCGTGCTGGTTGATGAAGACGGCGTCCTTGGCTGAGCCGTTCTTCTTCGCCTCGGCGAGGCGCGCCGAAAGCGTGGAGATCGCGTCGTCCCAGGTGGTTGCGACGAGCTGGCCGCCCTGTCGCTTCATTGGAGAGCGGAAGCGATCCGGATTGTAGAGTCCCTGGAGCGCAGCCTGGCCGCGCCCACAGAGGGCGCCGCGGTTGACTGGATGCGCCGGGTTGCCTTCGATCTTGATGGCGCGGCCGTCGCGCGTCTCGACGATGATCCCGCATCCGGCGGCGCACTCACGGCAGGTAGAGGCGTAGTAGGTGGAGACGCCGGGAACGGTCTCGTCAGGCGAGGCCACGTATGGAATCAGCTTCTCGACCTGGTCGCTGTAGCAGCCGACGGCGGCAGCCGCGGCGCCGCCGACTCCAACCGCCTTCAGGAAGTCGCGGCGCTTCACGGGCGCGGCAATCGCATCGGCGATGGCGGAGTTATTCGAGTCAGTGCTCATCGCGGCGCCTAGTAGTGGCAGTTAGAGCAGTCGTACGTCGCGCGCTTTCGCGGCGCCGCAAGAGCTGCGGAATCCGGCGTGTAGCCGGCGGCCAGGAGCCCCTCGGCCGGAGCGTAGCCTTTCACGTGGCAACCAACGCACCAGCCCATGTTGAGCGACGCGTACTGGAAGACCTGCGGCATGTTGTTCACCTGGCCGTGGCAGCTCTGGCAGGTGACACCCGCGCTCACATGACGCATGTGCGGGAAGTGGACGTACTCGGGGACCTTGTGCACGCGAACCCAGGGAATGGGCTGCTTCTTGGTATCGTAATCCCTGAGCTTCGCGATTTCGGCGCTCTTGGGGAGGATCATCGGGTTCTGGTGGCAGCCCATACAGGTGCTGACGGCCGGCAGGCCCGGGTCGGGCGATTTGAACGCAGAGAAATGGCAGTACACGCAGTCGAGCTTGAGCGTGTTGACGTGAACCGGGTGCGGGAACTGGATCGGCTGCACCGGCGAGCGTCCGACGCCTCCACCGAGGTAGTTCGTGTAGCCGGACGCTCCCGAGTAGGCGAACGGGCCGCGTGGCGCCTTTCCGGCCGCCTCACGGTTGGCTTTCTGCGTCAGCGTTTCCTGCGCAGGCGCCGGCGTGCCGCCCTGCCTTGCGCGGGCAGACGCCGTGGTAATGATCGAGGCGGCGAGCACTAATGCCGCCGAAGCAGAGAATACAACCCAGCGCGAAGGCCGTGTCATCACGCGCGACCGGATGGTGAGGGGAGACGGTTCACCGTGGGCTCATGTGAAATCGTTCACAAGGCATGGCGGCGCTAAAAATGTCGCACGTTCACTCTGCAACGCAAGTCATGCGCGCTCGGTGGTTTTGTGTGCGCTTGCCACTGAAGCGCCCGTGACCTGGCCATCGGAGGCCTCGATGCCGCCGCGGGCGGCTGATGCCGTAGGGGGTTGCGTGCCGCCGCCTGATCCGTTCCGAACGCGTTCGATCGTTCGGAGAACCTCGAAGCACATCGCCCGGAGCATCTTCAGCTCGCGGGCGTCGGGCTCTGCGCGCGCGGCGAGCGATCGCACGGACCGCATCACGTGCTCCTCGTTGCGCGTCTTGAAGAAGTCGAGCGCCGCCAGGGCGCGCGCCGAGTCGGTGAAGAACCGCTCCCACTCTTCATGCGCTGCCGGGGGCGCGAGCTTCCTGGGCGGCGCGACCGCGCGCGTGGCATCGCCCGCGGCGAGGTGAAGCTCGTAGAGCGCCACGAGCACCGCCTGCGCGAGGTTGAGCGACGAGTGTTCCGTGGTGGGAATCATCACGACGAGGGGCGCGCGATCGAGCGATTCGCCCGAAAGACCGTGGTCTTCCTGACCGAAGACGACGGCCACCGGCCCGTCGGCGGCCGCAGCCAGGAGCCGCGGGGCCATCTCGCGAGGGGAGGCCACCGGCCAGCGCGCGGCACGGCGCTTCCCGGCGAACGCGGCTACGGCAACGCAGTCGGCGAGGGCGTCGTCGAGGGTGTCGAAGTGCCGGATCGCCGAGACGACGTCGCGGGTTCCGTGCGCGACTCCCTCGATGCGCCATGGGTCGTACGGGCACGGCTGGACGAGTCTGAGGCACGAGACGCCCATGTTCTTCATCGCCCGCACCGCCGCCCCTATGTTGATCGGGTCCTGCGGCCGGTGAAGGACGACGACTACCGAATCGAGGATCGAGGGCAAGGACGGAGGGATGCGGCGTGAGGGTGCTGAAGTCTATCGCGGCCGCGGGTGCCCGCGGCACCTCAGGTTAGCTTTCCCGGGCAATGGGATTCCGCGACCTGCTCGACCTGCTCCGCGACCCGACCGCGCTCATCACGACGGTGGGCACGGCGGGCATCACCGCAATCATCTTCATCGAGACCGGACTGCTCTTCCCGTTCCTGCCGGGCGATTCGCTTCTGGTGACGGCTGGGCTGCTGGCGTCGAAGGCGGACGGCCCCATCCAGCTCGATGTGGTGATGCTTGGCGTGCTCGGCACCGTTGCGTCCATCGTGGGCAATCAGGTGTCCTACTATATAGGAAGGCGCACCGGACGCGCTCTGTACGCGCGCCCCGACTCACGCTGGTTCAAGCAGGAGCACCTCGCGCAGGCGCACGCGTTCTACGAGAAGCACGGCGGCAAGACGATCGTGATCGCGCGCTTCATGCCCATCATCCGCACGTTCGCGCCGGTGGTTGCGGGAGCGGCGGGAATGCGCGCGGCGACCTTCCTTCTCTATAACGTTGTTGGCGGCACCGCGTGGGTGTGGTCCATGCTGCTGATCGGGTACCTGCTGGCAGTGCACGTCCCCGTGGTGGGCGAGCACATAGAGGCGCTGATCGCCGCGATAGTGGCGCTCTCGCTGCTTCCGGCGGGCATTGCGTGGCTGCGCAGCAGAAGCGGCGGCCGGCAACGGGCCTGAAGGCAGTTACGCCGCAGCGGCTTCGCTGGCCAACACCAGGCGCAGGGCCGGTGGCGCGCTCGATGCGCCGGCCGGCGTCGTGTTAGCTTGCGAATATCTCCCTAAAGGCATGGAGGCCTCATGGCGCATACGCTGCCACCCCTTCCCTACGACTACGCCGCGCTCGAGCCGCACATTGACGCGCAGACGATGCAGATCCACCACGGCAAGCACCACCAGGGCTACGTGAACAATCTCAACGCGGCAATCGAGAAGGCGCCGGAACTGGCTGGCTGGACACTCGATGACCTCTGCCGCAACATCGCGAAGGTGCCGGAGGCGGTGCGGACGGCGGTGCGCAACAACGCCGGCGGCCACTGGAACCACTCGCTCTTCTGGCAGCAGATGAAGCCGGGTGGAGGCGGTGCGCCCGCGGGCAAGCTTGCCGACGCAGTCAACGCGGCATTCGGCGACTTCAACAGCTTCAAGGAGAAGTTCGCCGCCGCTGCAGCCGGCCGCTTCGGCTCCGGCTGGGCGTGGCTGGTCGCCGGCGGCGGCAAGGTATCGGTGGAGAGCACGCCCAACCAGGACAACCCTCTGATGGAAGGGAAGACGCCCATCCTCGGCATAGACGTCTGGGAGCATGCCTACTACCTGAAGTACCAGAACCGCCGGCCGGATTACGTTGCCGCGTGGTGGAACGTGGTGAACTGGGGCGACGTGGCCATGCGGTACGAAGCGGCGAAGTAGCGGCAGACGAACCGCACCCGGGGCGCCCGCGGCAATGCCGCGAGCGCCCTGTTCACTTTCGTTCGCCGGGCTCGCGCGGGTGGTCCATTCCGCTTCGACGCACGGGGCGCGTGGCGCGCCGCACGGTGTCCCGCATCCCTGACACAAGCTCGGAAAGGCCGCCCATCGAGTCGTCGCCGCGATCGGTGCCAGCGGGCACGCCAACGATCGCGCTGAGCCAGGGCGGCGTGATGAGCGTCGTGACGACCACCATCAGCATGATCGCTCCGAACTCGCCGCCGGCAATTGCCCCGGCGGCAAGCCCTACCTGCGCGAAGATGAGCCCCACCTCACCGCGCGGAATCATCGCCACGCCGATGAGGAGCCGGTTGCCCTGGAACGGACGCGGCACCCAGCCAGTCACGAGCTTGCCGAGCACGCCTACCACGGTGAGCACCAGCCCGACCTGGAGTGCGCGCGCATCGGCGAGCGCCGTGAGGTCCACGGACGCGCCGATGGTCGCGAAGAAGATCGGTACGAAGAAGTAGCCGAGTTGAGAGATGCCCGCCTCGATCTCGCCCCGCTGCGGCGTGTCGTGCAGGACGAGCCCCGCGGCGAGCGCACCGACGATCATCGCTGACCCGCTCGCCTCAGCGATGGTGGCGAGCGCGAGCGCAAAGGCGAGCGCAATCAGACCGAGCGCGCCGGTGGTCCTGAGCTTCTCGACCACGCGGAAGATGGGCGGCACGAAGTACGCGCCAGCCACGATGGCAATTGCGACGAACCCGAGCGCGAGTCCCGCGGTGCGCGTCACGCCGATCGCCGTGACCGCATCGCCCGCAACGATGCCCGACACCACGCTCAGGATGATGAGGCCGATGAGATCGTCGAGCACGGCGGCGCCGAGGACGATCTGGCCTTCCGGCGTGTCGAGGCGCCCGACGTCCCGCAGCACCCTCGCGGAGATGCCAATCGAGGTGGCGGTGAGCGCGGCGCCGGCCACGAGCGACTCGACCATGCCGAAGCCGAGCGCTCTGGTGGCGTAGTAGCCAATGACGAACGGCGTAGCGACGCCAACCACGGCAACCGTCGTTGCGTGCATCCCAACCTTGCGCAGCGAACGAAGGTCGGTGTGCAACCCTATCTCGAAGAGAAGGATGAGCACGCCCAGCTCGGCCATCGCGGAGAGCGCCGAGTCACCGGGGTCAATGATCCCGAGGACGCTCTTGCCAAGAAGCACGCCGGCGACGAGCTCCCCGAGCACGGCCGGCTGGCGGAGCCGCTGCGCAAGCTCGGCGAACAGCTTCGTTCCGACGATCAGCGCGGCGAGCGCGAGTAGCAGCGGTCCGAACTCGTGCACGGCGGGTTGATGCGGACGGCTGGCGGCGCGAAGCCGCTAGCGGGCCGCGTCCCCTTCGAGGTAGGTGTAGCCTTCCAGGCCCGCCACGTACTCGGCGATGAACATGTTTGCCTCGTCGCGGGTGATCGTGGTGCAGGCCTGCACCTTGCGCCGGAAGGTCGTGAGAAGGTCCGATGCGCGGTACTGCACGTAATTGAGGACTTCCGTGACCGTGTCGCCGTGGACGAGGTCGGTCACCTCGTGGCCGCCGTTGTTCAGGCGCACATGGACGGCATTGGTGTCGCCAAAGAGGTTATGCAGGTCGCCGAGTATCTCCTGGTACGCGCCGGTAAGGAACACACCGAGCAGGTACGGCTCCCCGTCGTCGTTGAAGCGGTGGAGCGCGAGGCTGGGCTGCCCGTGCTTCCCGCCGATGAACCGGTCAATCTTCCCGTCGGAATCGCAACTCACGTCCTGGATGGTACCGCGCCGCGTCGGCTCCTCGTCGAGGCGATGGATGGGCATGATCGGGAAGAGCTGGTCAATGGCCCATGCGTCCGGAAGCGACTGGAAGACGGAAAAGTTGGCGAAGTAGCGGTCAACGAGCGCCGCTTCGATGTCGGGGAGCACATCTTCGAATGTGCGGCGGTGCTTCTGCGCCACCCGCGCGACCTGGTTGACCGTGCAGAGGTAGAGGCGCTCGGCGACGGCGCGGCTGCGCAGGTCGAGGATCCCGGAGTTGAAGAAGGTCTGGGCGCGTTCCTTGTCGAACGTTGCATCGTGGTAGATCTCGCGCATCCTGCGCATCGAGACGTTCTTGCGCGAGACAGTCTTCAGGTCATCGGCCATCTCGTGGAGCAGCGGATGGTCGTCCGCGTTGAGCTGCGGCACCGGCGGGTCGGCGGCCGACTCGACGTCAATCACGCTGAGCAGGAGGAGGGCGTGGTGAGCCGTGAGGGCGCGTCCCGACTCGCTGATGATGTCCGGCGCGGGCACGTCGTGGTCGGTGCACATCTTGGCCAGCGCGTAGACGATGTCGTTTGCGTACTCCTGCAGGGAGTAGTTCACGCTTGCGTGCGCCGTTGACTGGGAGCCGTCGTAGTCCACGCCAAGCCCGCCACCGACGTCAACGTGGGTGATGTCGAGGCCGAGCGCGCGGAGCTCGACATAGTAGCGCGCCAGCTCCTGGAGCCCCTGCTTGATGAAGCGGATGTCGGTGATCTGGGAGCCGAGGTGGCAGTGGATGAGCTTGACGATGTCGAGGCGCCCCGCGGCGCGGAGCTTGTCCACCACCTGCATGAGCTGCGACGGCCCGAGCCCGAACTTGGACTTCTCGCCGCCCGACTGCGCCCAGCGTCCGCTGCCCTCGGTGCTGAGCTTGATGCGGATTCCGATGGTGGGCGTGACGTTCATCTGGTCGGCGGCGCGCAGGAGAACATCGAGCTCGCTCACCTGCTCGACGACGATGAACACCTTGTGGCCGAGCCGCTGCCCCATAAGGGCGAGGCGCATGAACTCCTCGTCCTTGTAGCCGTTGCAGACGATCAGATGGTCGCTAGTCTCGCGAATCGCGAGCACCGCCTGCAGTTCCGGCTTCGAGCCGCACTCCAGGCCGACACCAGTCTTCTGGCCGAATTCGACTATCTCCTCGACCACATGGCGCTGCTGGTTGACCTTGATCGGGAAGACGGTCGTGTACTTGCCGGCGTAGGCGAACTCCTCGATGGCAGAGCGGAACTTGGCGTCGAGCTGCTCGATCCTGCTGCGAAGGATGTCGGAGAAGCGGAGGAGCACCGGGAGGGCGACGCCCTGCGCCTCGAGGTCGCGCGCCAGTTCGTACAGGTCCACCGTACGATCCGGTCGCGCCTTGTCGGGGCGGACGACCACGTGTCCCGCGTCGCTGACGTCGAAGTAGCCCGCGCCCCACCCCTCCACTCCGTACAGCGCCTTGGCGGCGGCGATCGTCCATTCCTCACGGTGCGCGGGCGGCGCCGCAGATGGTTGCGCCGTGTCCTCAGGCGGATGCTGTACGGTCATGTGGCGTAATTGTATGGCGGAGGGTCCGCGTGCGGTATCTCCGGCGCCGCGGCGCGCATCCGTGGCAGCGGCGCCGTGGGCGGCCGCGCTCCCGGCGCTATTATTACGATGATGCCCGACCGCACACCCGGCGCCCGCGACGGCGCGATCCCGGCCTCCAGCCGACCGATGAAGCGGCTCGTCTCGTATTTCCTGCGCGGCCTGCTCATCACCCTCCCCGCCGTATTTACGGGCTGGCTGTGCTACGAGGCGTTTCGCCGCGTTGACAGCTGGCTCGGCATTGACATCCCCGGCGTGGGGTTCCTGGTGACGCTCGTCCTGATAACGCTGCTCGGGTTCCTCGGCTCGAATCTCGTGACACGCGGCATGGTGGCCGCGGTCGAGAGCCTGATAGAGCGGCTCCCGTTCGTGCGCCTGGTGTACACCTCCACGAAGGACCTGCTCGACGCATTCGTGGGCCAGAAGAAGCGATTCAACAAGCCGGTGGCGGTGCACCTTTCGGACGACGGCGCGATCCGCGTCCTCGGTTTCGTCACGCAGGATTCGCTCGCACAGCTCGGTCTGGAAGGCACGATCATGGTCTATGTGCCGTTCTCGTACTCGCTGGCGGGCTGGACCTGTCTTGCCCCGGCAAGCCGGGTGAAGAGCCTCGATACGTCGAGCGCCGACTTCATGGCGTTCGTGGTCTCGGGCGGCGTCGTTGACGTCCCGAAGCTCGGATGAGGAGACTCCCGATGCGTACGGAGGCAATCAGCGCTGCGGGCGCGGCGCTGGCAGTGGCGCTCACCGCGGGAACGGCCCCCGCTGGCGCCCAGCGTGGCGCTCCGCCCGCAGGTGGACGCGGCGGAAGCGACGCACGGGCGCTGCCAGTGGGCGCCATTGCCGCCGACTCACTAGTGCTGCTTCGGCCCGCCGCGGTGTGGGACGGGTTCGCTGATTCACCTCAGCCCGGATGGACCGTCCTGGTGCGCGGCGCCGCGATTGCCGCCGTGGGCCCGTCGGCCACCGTGGGCACCCCCGCCGGCGCCCGCATCGTGGAGTTGCCCGGCACGACGCTCATCCCCGGTCTCATCGAGAACCACTCTCACGTATTCCTGCACCCGTACGACGAGGCGCCATGGAACGACCAGGTACTCCGTGAACCGCTGGCGCTTCGCGCCGCGCGCGCCACGAATCACCTGCGCAACACGCTCCTCGCCGGCTGGACCACGATCCGCGACCTCGGCACAGAAGGGGCGGGCGACGCGGATGTTGATCTCAAGGCGGCGGTCAACCAGGGGATCATCCCCGGGCCGCGGATGATCGTGGCCACGCGGGCAATCGTTGCCACCGGCAGCTACGCGCCCAAGCGCTACGACTTCACCTTCGACCCGCCGCAGGGAGCACAGGAGGCCAACGGGCCCGAGGACGTCATTCGCGTGACGCGCGAGCAGATCGGTCACGGGGCCGACTGGGTGAAGGTGTATTCGGACTATCGCTGGGGCCCGAACGGCGAGGCGGCGCCCACCTTCTCCGAGGCGGAGCTGCACGCGATGGTCGAGACGGCGAAGTCGTCCGGGCGCTCGGTGGTGACTCACGCCTCCACCGCCGAGGGAATGCGGCGCGCAGTCATGGCGGGAATCGAGGATATCGAGCACGGGGACGGCGGCACGCCTGAAGTGTTCGCGCTGATGAAGTCGAAGGGCGTCGTGTTCTGCCCCACGCTTGCGGCAGGATACTCGACCGCCCGTTACGCCGGGTGGCAGCCGGGCGCGGGGCCGGAGCCCGCCAGTATCCAGCGAAAACGCGCGTCGTTCAAGGCCGCGCTCGATGCCGGCGTCACGATCTGCGCCGGCAGCGACGTGGGCGTGTTCACGCACGGGACCGAGGCGCTCGAGTTGAAGTTGATGGTGGATTACGGGATGACTCCGGTGGCGGCGCTCCGCGCGGCGACGAGCGTGAACGCGAAGGTGCTGCATATGGAGGACAGAATCGGCTCGGTACGCCCCGGGCTGCTGGCGGATCTCGTAGCGGTTGAAGGCGACCCGACGCGCGACATCGCGCGTACCGGAGCGGCTTACGTGAAGTTCGTGATGAAGGGCGGCGTGACCTACAGGCAATGAGGCGCGCGGAGTGACGATCTCACGGCGCGCATTCCTCGAGCGGCTTGGCCTTGCCGCAGGCGCGGCCGCGCTCACGCCGCTCCTTGCGGCGGCGCAGGGCGGCCAGCGGCGCGCGACCGACGGCGGACAGCCAGGCGGGCTCAGGCGAGGCGGCGCGCCACGCGGGTCGGAGTTCGTCTTCGCACGGCTCCGTTACGACTCCGGTGACTGGGACTACAACCCCAAGGTTGCGGCGAACGTGCTCGACGCAGTCATGCAGTACACGACGATCCCCGTGCAGGAGCAGGAGGTCGTGGTCGCCGCGGACTCTACCGAACTCGACGCCTTCCCCTTCCTCTTCATGACCGGCCACAAGCTTGTGCGCTTCAGCGAGCGCGAGCGCCGCGGGCTGGCGCGCTTCGTGGAGAACGGCGGGCTGCTCTTCTCCGACGACTGCAACCATGACGTGAACGGGCTGTACGCGAAGTCGTTCGAGGCGGAGATGCGCCGGACGTTCCCGGGATCCGGCACGCTCGTGAAGGTGCCGTCGTCGCACCCGGTCTATCGCTCGTTCTTCCTCTTCGACGGCCCTCCGCGGACGAGCCATGAGATCAACGGCTGGGGCGACAACGTGGTTCACGACTACGTACGTGGCGTCGAGCGCAACGGGCGGCTGGGCGTCGTGTACACGAACCAGGACTACGGGTGCGAGTGGGATTACTCGTGGCGCAACAAGCGGTTCCGCACCAGGGACAACACCAGGTTCGCGGTGAACCTGGTCGTCTACGCGATGACCTGACCGTCGGCGCTGGATCCGCGCGCGGCGGGATGCGGAGCGCCGGGCCCGGGGCGGGCCGGGTCCGCGTGGCACGCGGCAGGCGTATGTTACTGCCATGTCTTTCCGCATCGTTCGCCCCATCGCCACGGCCGTCGCAGGCCTCGGCGCCGCCGCCTGCGTCGCGACCGACGCACCGTCCGCAATGACCGGGCTCGACGCGCGCCTGGCGCAATACGCCGAGGTCACGCTCTCGACGGACACCTCGCTGCTCACGCCGAAAGAGCTGAAGATGATTCCGGTGCTCATTGGCGCCGCGCGCGCAATGGACCCGATTTTCCGGAACGAGCTCTACCCGGCGTACGACTCGCTGATGAAAGCCACCAGCGACCCCGTCACGCGGAAGTACATCGAAGTGAACGTCGGCCCATGGGACCGGCTTGCGAACGACACGCCGTTCATCGCGGGCGTGGGCCCGAAGCCTCCGGCCGCCAACTTCTACCCGCGCGACATGACGCGCGAGGAGTTCGAGCGCGCGGTCGCGGAGGGGCCTCCGGCGCACGCGGATTCCCTGAAGGATCTCTACACCCTCGTGCGTCGTGACTCAAAGGGCAGACTCACGGCCGAGCCGTACCACATCGCGTACAAGGGCTGGCACGAAGCGGCTGCGTCGAAGCTGAGAGAGGCGGCCGCGCTTGCCGAAGACGCAGGGCTGAAGCGCTATCTGAACGCGCGGGCCGAAGCCCTGCTCAGCGACAACTACAGACAGAGCGACATTGCGTGGATGGACATGAAGGCCAACACGCTCGACATCGTAATAGGCCCGATCGAGGTTTACGAAGACGGACTTTTCGGCTACAAGGCATCGCACGAAGCGTACGTGCTCGTGAAGGACAAGGCATGGAGCGACCGGCTGGCCCGCTTCGCGGCGTTCCTCCCCGCCCTGCAGCGCGGCCTCCCGGTTCCCGGCGCCTACAAGACCGAGCGTCCGGGTACCGACTCGGACCTCAACGCGTACGATGTGCTTTACTACGGCGGCGCGGCGAACATAGGCGGCAAGACGATCGCGATCAACCTCCCGAACGACGAAGAGGTTCAGCTCCGCAAGGGCACCCGACGCCTCCAGCTCAAGAACGTCATCCGCGAAAAGTTCGACCGCATCCTGCTGCCGATCGCAAATGAGCTGATCGTGCCCGAACAGGCAGAGATGATCCAGTTCGACGCGTTCTTCGAGAACACAATGTTCCACGAGGTCGCGCACGGGCTTGGCATCAAGAACACGCTGAACGGGCGCGGTAGCGTGCGCGCGGCGCTGAAGGAGCGCTACTCGGCGCTCGAGGAAGGCAAGGCCGACATCCTGGGCCTCTACATGGTGCAGAGTCTCGTGAAGAGCGGCAATCTGCCTGGCGAGGACGTGCGCCAGAACTACGTGGATTTCCTCGCGAGTCTCTTCCGCTCGACGCGCTTCGGCGCCGCCGACGCGCATGGCCGCGCCAACATCGCCGCGTTCAACTTTCTCCAGGAACAGGGTGCGTTCCCGCGCGACTCCACGACGGGCCGCTACGCCGTGGACTTCACGAAAATGGAAGCCGGGATGAACGCGCTCGTCACCAAGATCATCACGATGCAGGGCGACGGAGATTATGCGGCCGCCGGCGAGTTCCAGCAGAAATACGGCAGCATATCGCCGACGCTGCAGCAGGATCTCGCACGGCTCAACGCCAAGGCGATCCCCGTGGATCTTCGGTTCCGCCAGTAAACCCTACGGCACTATCGCCGCCGGCAGCTTCTTCGAGAGGAACGGCACGCCCTCCGTCATCCACCTGGGCGCCGGCGCGCCCTTGAGGAAGTGGTCGAAGTACTCGAAGTAGCGCGTCGTGAGATCCTTACGGTTCGCCAGGCCGCGCAGCCCGTGGCCTTCGCCGGGATAGGCGAGCATGTACGCCTCCTTCCCATTGTAGCGCAGGGCGTTGTAGAACTTCATTCCTTCGTTGAACGAGACGGTCGGGTCAGCCGTGCCGTGCATGATGAGGATCGGCTGCGTCACTTCAGGCGCGTGCGTGATCGCCGACTCGAACCGGAACAGGTCGGGCTTCTCCCACGGCGACACTCCCCACCGCCCCTGCCCGTACATGTAGTACTCGTTGCCGTTCTCGCCGCTCCCGCCGCTCACCTGGTACGACCAGCCCCACGACTGGCTGAAGTCGGTGTACAGGTCGGTGACACCGGCACCCATCCCGACGGCCGCAAACAGGCGTGATCGCGTTCCAATGAACGCGGCGCCTTCGCCGCCATAGCTGTGGCCGTGCACGCCGATGAACTTCGGGTCGGCGTAGCCGAGCTCGATGACCTTGCGCGTTGCGGCCTCGACGGCGTTCAGCTGGTCGCTGTGCGATGAACCGGTGTGGTAGTACACGTCGGCGAACATCGTGATGTAGCCGCGGCTCACCGCCTCCACCGGCAGCGCGCCCATTCCCGTGATGTACGTTGGCGGCGTGTAGCGGTTCAGGTTCTGCGAGTTCTTCTCGTAGAAGCTCACGAGCATCGGCAGCTTCTTGCCGGGAGCCCATCCTTCCGGGAGCGAGAGGAATCCCTGGAGCTTGTGGCCGTCACGATCCTTGTAGTCGAAAAGCACGCGCTTGGCGACCCAGCGATACTCCGCCTGCTGCGGATTGGCGTCGGTGATCCGGCGGGCATCGGAGAACGCCGGTCCGGAGACGCGGAGATCCGGGAACTCGGCGAAGGTCTGGCGCGTGAACAGATAGCGGTCGGTTTTCGCGGCGCGCGTCGGAGTGCCGTATGCCGCATCGTCGTAGACGAGCTCGGTGAGCTTCCCGGCCTCGAGGCGCGAGAAGCCCGCCTTCTTGGTGTACTCACCGAACGTCGCGAACAGCATGGGCTTCGCCACATCCACCTCGCGCCTGCGACGCTCGGCGAGCGGGTCCGCGTCGTCAACCGGCTCCGTGCGAACCCAGTGGTATCCGGTCTCCGTCCTGGCACCAGCGCCAAGGGTGAGGTTCCGCGCCTGGGACCCGTCCACCGGGAGCAGCCATGTATCGTAGAGGTGCTCGACCACAGCGGCGGATCCGTCCGGCGTCCATGCAACGACCGGGAAGTGCGGCCTGGGGCCCGTGTAGTCGTCGCGCGTGTTGATGAAACTCGGCGCGGCGGAGCCACCCAGGATGCGCGACGTGCCCGCGTCCAGGTCGTAGGCCTGGTACTTGCCGTCCTTCCAGTAGAGGAATGTGCGGCCGTCGGGCGAGATGCCAACCACGCCGCCGCGGTCAATGACGTGCCCCTTCAGGAAGAGGGTGCGCTCGCCCGTGGCCGTATTCACGCGGTACAGGTCAGCCTGGGCCGGCTTCCAATCGGAGAAGTAGGCGCGCTGGTCGTTCCCGACGGCCCACTTTCCGTCGAACGAAACGTCGAGCTGGCGCATTGTCGTATCGGCGAGGTGAATGTACCGCCCCGCAGTTACGTCAAACGCCTGGCGGTACGTGAAGTTCTCTTCCTGCGGCGCACGGATCATCTGCGCCGACTGGATCCGCGTATCCGTGGTGCGCCAGACGTCCACGTCGGCAATCGAGTCAGTGCCTGGCTTCCGGCCCGTGTCGGCCTGAGGAACCTGCGCCTTGGCGCCAAAGAATACGCGCGCCCTGTCGCCGCTCCACGAGAGCGGCGCGCGCTCGCTGAGCACCCAGTCCTCCTGCCACCCGGCGGCGTTGGACGGATCGAGCACGGCGACGGCGGCACGCGGATCGTCGAAGGCTTTGCGGATGTCGGCCCAGGCCAGCAGCACGTTGGCGCGCTCGCGCATGCGTGGCACCGCCTTGCCCTTGAGCACAGCGAGTCCCTGCCCGTCAGCGGTCCATGCGAGGCGCGAGTAGCGCTGCGCATCGTTGTCGAGCGTGTAGGTGCGGGTGGAGCCGAGGTCAACGACGAACGCGCCGTTGGCGTCGTCCACCGCGGCGTCCACGGTGTACGCGAGGAGCGTCCCCTGCCGGCTGAAGGCAATATCGCCAACGGTGCCGAGCGTCTGGCTCCGGCCCGTCGCAAGGTCCACCAGAATCACGTCCGCGCCGCGAGGCGCGGATGCGCCGGCGCCGGCGTCACCGCCGCCCTGCCCCCCGCCCGGCCCATCGGGGCCGCCACGGCCACCGCCTCCGCCGCCGGCGGCTCCGCGCCGGCGCAGGATGAGGTGGGTCGAGGCGTTCGAGAACGTGGCGCTGGCAATATCCTTCCACGCCTGCGTTGCGCCGGTTTGCAGATTGCGCAACTCGTAGCGCCTGAGCGGCTGCTGCGGGGTTGCGCCGCTGCGGCCGCCTGCTCCCGCTACGGCAGGCGGCGGCCCGGGCTGCTGCGCCGGAGGCAGCGCGCCCGCCGAGTCAGGGCCAGCGCCCCCTCGCCCGCTCCGGCTCGCGGCGCGGGCAGGCATCGAGTCCACCTGGTAGACGATCCAGCGCGAGTCATTCGAGAACGCCGGGTTCGACGCGTGCGCGATCACGACTTCCTGGTCGGTATCGAGGTTCCTGAGGCGAAGCTCCGGCCTGGAGTCGTTCTGGGGAAGGTTCGTGAGCCGCAGGACGCCCGCGGTCCAGCGTCCATCGCCCGAGATCTGCGCTCCCTCGATATTCCGCCAACGGGTGTAGTCGTCCACGCCGAGGATCTTCTTGCCGGTCGCCTGACCGCGAGCGAGCGACGGGACGACGAGCACGAGAGCGGCAGCCGGGATCAACCTGCGAAGGGGCGCAGTCACGGACACGATGGGACTCCGGTGATAGTGAGGGGAGGGGCGACGGCCGTGCTGCACACCGCGCGCGAGTGCGCGCTCACTCGTCGCGCTTGACTACCGCGTCCGGTTCGCGCTCGACGACGATGGTGAACTCTTTCGCGAGGGCTACGATTCCCGCGACGGCGGTCCAGAGCGGCAGTAGCACCGCGCCGGCAATCCCGGCGGTGAGCGGCATGTCAATGAGCGTACGCCCTTCGGCGTTGCGCACGATCACGCGGCGCACGTTGCCCTCGTGAACCAGTTCCTTGAGCCGGTCCTTCAGCTTGTCGGCGCCAACGTTGATGTGTTCCATGCCGTTAACGTGCGACGCAGGAGCCCTTCGGTCAACGGCCGGATGCCGCCTGCGCGGGGCGCGCTGGACTCGCCGGCCCGCAGTGCATTATTTCCGGGAAGGGCAGCCCTGCGCGCGGTGCCGCGGGGCGCTATCGGCGACCGGGGCGGATGATGCGACTTGGCGGGGTTTCACTTGCACTGGTGGCGGGCGCGTCGCTGGCCGCTGCCGGCGCCCAGGATGCGCCCAGGCGGGTGACTGGCACAGTCACGACGGACGGAGGCGAGCGGGTGGTCGGCGCCGACGTGCGGCCGTTGGGTTCGCCAACGGGCGCCACGACGGACGAAGCCGGCGCGTTTTCCTTCGTCGTTGCGACGGGAAGCCTCGCGCACGTGCTGGTGCGGCGCATTGGCTTCCGGCCCGAGACCGTGGCGGTAGCCCCGGCGGCGGGGCCGATAGCCGTGCACCTCACGCGGACGATCCAGTTGATCGCGCCAGTGGTCGTAACCGAAGAGGCCAACGCGCTGAGCACGATCGGGAAGGTTCGGGCGCGCGCGCGCACTTCATCGAACGGGACATTCCTCTTCCGCGACCATTTCATGCAGGCGCTGCCATCCCGGTTCACCGACATCATGAGGCGTGTGGCCGGTGTCAGAATCATGCGCACGCCGCTGAACCCGGAGGCCGTCGTTCTCCGAACGAACAACTGCGAGCCGCTCTATTTCATAGACGGCATGTCGGTGATGGGCCCGTCCTTCGATCCGAACAGCCAGCCGGTGGATGCGATCGAGGCAATCGAAGTGTACGCGAGCCCAGCGCTCGTGCCACCGGAGTTTCGGGGTCCGCTGTCGGCGCAGGGGTGCGGTTCGATCCTGATCTGGACGCGGCGGGGCGAGCCACGCCCACGGCGCACGACGATTGGCGCGGACTCGATCATGCGACTGCTCGACGCGCACCGCGTATTCGACGCCACGGAGGTTGACCGCCCCGCCGAGCCCATCTCGATCCCGACCCCCGCGTATCCGGATTCGCTGCTCGCAGCTGGCACCGGCGGCACGGTGGTGCTCGAGTTCATCGTTACGGCGCGCGGCCGCGTGGATCCTGTTTCCATCGGGATCGTCCTGGCCACGCATGCGCAGTTCGCCGAACGCGCGAAGGCCGTCGCGGCCGACGCGGTGTTCACCCCCGCCGAACGCGCCGGCCATGCCGTGGCGCAGGTCTACCAGCTTCCCGTCGTCTTCACGCCGCCTGCTTCGCGCCCCTGACGCGCCAGTTTCGCGGCCGCGATCTCGCTGGCCGACGGTTTGCCGCTCGTGCGCGATACATGGCACATCTGCCCGGTGCCGCCACGCCGTTCGCCGGTGAACGCGACCTTCGTGCCGTGACGTCGTGGCAGTACCACGGAACCGCAGGTCAGTCGAACGCTGCTCCGACCATGATCTTCCGGATGAGCGTGTACGGGCTGCCGTGCGAGATCGAGTTGGTCTGCGTGGGCTGGCCCTTGGCATCGCCGCCGGTGCCATGCTTCTGGTATTCGTCCGGGCCGGTGACCGCGTCGAGGTTGGCCCAGAAGTCGGTGGTGATGGCGTTGTACGTCACGTCGGTCACCTGGCGGGTGATCTTGCCGTTCTTGATTTCCCAGAAGATGTGGCCGCCGAACTGGCCATTGTAGCGCTGCTGGTCAATCGAGTAGCTGCCGCGCCCGTCAATCATCACGCCGTCCTTCACGTCGGCGATCAGGTCGGCGAGCCTGGGCGAGTTGGCTGGCCCGGGAAGCAGGTGAACGTTGGGCATCCTGAGGAACGGATAGTCGCGCCAGCTGTTCCCGAAAGTGCATCCGCGGCTGAAGTTCTCGTTGATGTAGTGCGCGGTCTCGCGGTTTGTCTGGAGCCCCACCAGCGTGCCCTCGCGCACGATGTCCCACTTCATCGTCTTCACGCCGTCGTCGTCGTAGCCGCACGAGCCGATTCCGTCGTCGGTCTTGTCGGCAACGATGTTCATATGCTTCGACCCGTACTTCAACTTGCCGATGTCGCTGAGCTTCACGAAGCTCGTGCCGGCGTAGTTGGCCTCGTAGCCCACTATGCGATCCACTTCCGTCGCGTGCGCGACGATTTCGTGGATCGTGAGCATCTGGTGGCTTGGCGAGAGCACGAGGTCGCGCAGCCCGCTCCCCCCGAGGGGTTTAGCGGTGCACATCTCCACGGCGTCCGTCGCCACCTTCTCTGCGTTTTCGAGGAAGTCCGTCTTTTCAGCCACCTCCCAGCCCGCGCACCCCGGGACTCCGGGATAACTGCGCGTGCGGGTCACGTCGCCCACCTTGGCGGTGACGCTCATGGTGGGTGTGGTGACGTATAGCTCCTGCTCGATGTACGACCCTTCGCTAGAAGCGAAGTAGCGCCACTCATACGAGTGCGTGGCCGAGACGTTGACGGACGTGACGCCCTTCACCGCGCGGGCTTTGTCTACGATTGCCTGCGCCCATGCGTTCTTGTCGGTCTCGGACACCGACGACGGGTGCTTCTGCATCGGCGTGACCCAGTGGTCAATGTACTTCTGCACCGGCGCGAGCTTCATGTCGGCCTTCTTCGCGATCGCGCTCGCCTTGGCGACAGCGGTCGCGACTCCGGCAACGCGGCGAAGTTCGTCGTCCGTGATGATCGGGCTCGACGCAAAGCCCCACACGCCCGAGTGGATCACGCGGACGCCGAATCCCGCAGGCTGGCGGTTCTCCTCGGTGGGGATTTCGCGCAACTGCTGACCGCCTCGCCCACCGAATCCGCCGCGCCCACCGCCACCGCCACCGCCGCCACCGCCCCGGCCACCGCCCCGGCCACCGCGTCCGCCGTTGCCCTCGCTCCAGCTCGCCTGGCCGCCCGGCGGGCTCGCAGTGACGGTGAACCGCACGTCCGCGTACGAGCAGCCCAGCCGCCTGGCTTCGGCAAGGATGATATCGGCCATACCCTTGAACCGCGACTCGAGGAGCGAGCCCGGAGGCGTGTCGCCGAAGACGTTGAGGACCAGGTCACGCGACCAGAACGCCACCGCGGCGGCGCCAGCCGTTCCCTTCAGGAAGTCTCTGCGCGAGGAAGACATGGTATCGAGTGTTGTTGGGCTTGGTGATGGAATCCCGGAGGCCGGTCAGACTGCTGGCGAGACCGACGTCATGTAGAACTCCTCGATCCGCACCGGCGGAATGAGGGCCGCATTGCCGCTGCCGAACGCCTCGCCCATCTCCATCGGAACCGGCTTACCGACCAACGTGAGGTTCGAGTAGCCGACGATCGGGCTCATGTTCCAGCGGAAGTTCTGGACCGGGCCGGCGATCTCGCCGTTCTCGATCAGGAAGAGGCCGTCGCGCGTCATCCCCGTGTTGAGGAGGGGCGCATCGGTGGCGGGCACTCCGCGGATGTACCAGAAGCTCGTGACGAGCAACCCGCGGCGCGTCTGCCTGATCATGTCTTCGATGGAGAGGTTGCTCCCCTCCTGGACCAGACTCTGGTTCGTACTGGCGCCCTGGTTCGGCCCGAACGCGCCGAGTACTCCCTTGTCCACCCAGGTGACCGGCTTGGCCGGCTTGTTGTCGCTGTTGATGGTGGACTGCCGGAGGACCATGTTGCCCACGTCGCTCTTGAGCGAAAAGAGGTCGCTGAACAGTTTGTCGCCGACCTTCTTGCCGCGCATGTACTCGGCGGCGCTGCCCGGCCCGCCGCCGAACATGCCGCCGCCGAACATGTCGGGCGGAGGCGCGGCAGCCGCCGTCGAGTCGGCGCCTGCGCCACCGCGTCCGCCGCGGCCGCCACGGCCCGCGGCGCCAGTGTCAGCCGCAACCGGCGGAGCTCCGCCGCCGCCCGGGAAGCCGCCGCCACCAGGGAACCCGCCGCCGCCGAAGATACCCGTGACCAGCGAGAGGAAGCGCGCGTTGGCGCGCGGCTCGAGGATCACGGTGTAGCGTCCCGGCTCGATCGCCTTCGCCTTGCGGCTCTTCAGCGCCTTGTTCGCGGCGACTTCGGTGAGCTTCTTCGCGTCAATCGTCGCTGGATCCTTGATCCCCATCGTGCCCGACCATCCGGAACCGGTGCCGTCGGCCATGCGGCAGGTGAGGATGAACCCGACGTCCGCCGTTCGATAGTAGTTGAACAGCCCTTTCGAGTTCGCGTTGCAGGTCGCGATATCGTTCTTGGGCATGAACCCGGCGCCGAGGACACCCAGTTTCTGCGCAACGTCAATCGAGTCGCGCACCATGCGGGCGCGCTCGGCCGGTCCGTAGCTGATTCCCGCGGGCAGCGCGCCGTCCATCTCGATGTACTGCTGCGGGCCAATCAGTTCGGGCAGGTTGCGCGCGTCCTCCGCCTTGTCGGCCTCGGCTGCCGCTTCGTCCACGGCCTTGCGCAGGCCGGCGTCGCTCCAGTCACGAGCGCTCGCGCTACCGGTCTTCTGGCCCTTGCGCACGGTGACGGTCGCGTTGCGGTCGTACTGGATCAGGTTCGTCGTGATGGACGAGTTTGCCCAGCGGGTTCCGCTGCGCTCCGAAGCCGTCACGAACACTTCCGCGGCGTCGGACTTCCCTGCCGCCATGTCGAGGAGCTTGTCGGCAATGCCTTTGGCTTCTTCTCTGGTAATCATCGGGAGGATGTGGTCGGGATGCAGGAAGATACCGCGCGCGCGCCACTGGGCCAGCGCCGCCGCACGGGGAGACTACGTGCGTCGGGCGCCCCGCGTTGGCTCCACGGATACTTCAGGGCAGCGAGGAGCGTCGCCGCATGTACCACTCCGCCGAGAGCGCAAGCGCAAACACCAGGAGCCACCACGGCGAGCGCATGGGATGGGCGACGTACGCGTGAGGCGGCGGATTGATGGCAGCAGCCAGCATCGGGCCGAGCCTGCCGATGTCGCGCTCCGCAAGCACGGCTCCGCCGCGCGACGCCGTCCATGCGGCCAGTGCTTCACTGGTCTCGCCCGTCGCGGGCGCCGCATCACGGGCGACGACGAGCGGCGCGCCGGCGTCCGCGCCCGGCAGCGATGCCGAAATGAAGTACGAACCGTCATGGGCGGGCGCGCGCACGATCGCGCTCAGCGTGCCCGGCAGCGCGCCCGGTTCAAGCAGCAGCGGGAGCGCAACGCCCGCGGGCGCGCGAAGCTCGCCGCGCACGCTTGCCGTCGCTGTCACGGGGCCGTCGTGCATCACCGCGGCGAGCGCGGCATCGCGAACCGTCACGCTGATCCGCACCGGTTCGTTCGGCCGCACCACGGCCGGTTCCGCGGCCACTTCCACCGGCGCCAGCGCCCTCGCGGCTTCGGTGGCGAGCAGCGCGCGCCAGAACTCGTCGAAGCGCGAGCGGGCAGTGTCGCGGAAGCGCCATGCGTCCAGCGCGCCGCTCGCCACCACGCGGCCCGCCCCTTCCGGGGACGCCCAGACCACGGGCCTGCGCACGGCGCTCCCGCCTGCGACCGCCACTGCCGCCGTCGCGATGGCTTCAGCGCCAGGGGGCAACGCGGCAGGCCACGCGAACTCCGTCGCGACGAGCGGGGGCACACCCGCGACATCAGAGGAATCGCCCACCGCGACCGGCGCGCCGCCATCACGCCCTGCAAGCGCCCTCCCCGTGAGCCGGTCAACCGGGCCGGCGCCCGGCGCATCGAGGAGGAGCACGACGGAGCCGCCTCTGGTTCGCGCAAAATCCTCGAGCGCCGCCACATCCGACGCGGCGAGCGCCTGCGGCGCCCCGACGACGATTACGTCGTAGCGGCTGGCGGCGGCGCCCAGTCCGGCCGCCGACGCCGTCGCACTCGCCACTCCCTCGGATGTGAGCACCCGGCTTGCAACCGTGAACCTGGGGTCGCGCGCGACGGCGCGCTGCACGAACGTTGACATCCACGACGGGCGCGCGTCGTGAAACAGCACGCGCCACGGCGCGGGCTCGACGCGCGCGACAAGGTCGGCGTGGGTCGAGTCCGGCGCGCCTGAACCGGCGATGGCCGCTTCCACCCGGAGGGGCAGCGTGCCCGCGGCCAGTGGCGGCGCCGCGAGTGCCAGTTCCATGAGTTCGCTGTCGCCGGAGGCGCGCCTGGTCAACCGGTCGAGCGCAGTCCCGCGCTCGCGCAGAGTGAATACCACATCGCGCCCCGCTGCGCCGCGTACGCGCGCGCTCACACGCACGACAACGGCGGCGTCGAGCCCGACGATGCGCGACGCCTCGGCGCGCTCGATCACCACTCCCGCCGCGGGAAGCACGGCGAGGGCGGGCGCCCGCCACTCCGTGTAGCCGCCCGGCAGCCGCCCGTCCGCAACGACGAGGGCATCCGCCGCGGGCCAGTTGCCGGCAACGACGTCGAACCGGTCGCCGAGTTCCGCCCGGACGCGCTGCGCCAGCGCGCCATCACCCGTGACCGCGACGGTAGCGCGGTCGGCGCGCTCACGCGTCACTGCTGGATCCCAGAAGGCCAGCAGCGCCACGGCGACAGCGAGCGAGCGGAGCCAGGTACGAAGCGGCTGCGTCACCGGTCCCTTCCACGCAGCATGTCCACGAGCCGCCCGAGCACCCCGGCCCGTACTGCGTCGGCGTCCGCGGCGTCGGCGCGCACCAGCCCGGCGCGCAACTCTCTCGCGAGCGCAAGCGAAGCGTCGTCCACGAGCGCGCGCGCCGCGGCACTGTCGCCGCGCGCGGCCGACGACGCTGCCCGTGCCAGTACCGCCGCGGCAGCCTGCATCGTCTTCGACCCCGGATCAACGCGCAGGACGCGCTCGGCGAGCAGAGAGAGGCCGTTCGCAGCGGGCGCTCCACCCAGCGCCGACACCTCCGCGAGCACATGGCGAATCTCGACGACGCGCTGCGGCGTCGCCGTCAGCACCGACGGGCGGGGCGCGCGCGCGATCTCGGTGAGCGAACCCGACAGGCGGCGCGACGGATCCAGCGCCTCGCGTTCGGCGAGGGCGCGCAGCAGGATACGGTTCCGGGAAAATGCTTCCTCGAGGCGCTTTACCGCTTCCTTCGCATGCTCCAGCGCCGAGGCCACCTGCGCCTGGTCCAGTTCGCGCGCCACGAGACTCATCGCCCGCGTTGCGACGCGGAGCGCAATGCGCCCTGCGTTCATCTCGCGGCCAGCCAGGAGGTCCGATTCGCCCGCGGCCTCCTCCTCCTCGTTCAGGTCTTCCGTCGCCGCATCAGGGTGGACCTCGCCAACCTCGCCCCCCATCATGAACACGAACTCCGCGCGGACGCGCCGCTGCTCCACCGAGAGGGCTGCAGCGCTATCCGCGAAGGCCTCGCCCGACATGCGCGCCTTCGCGGCGAGGAGCCGCTCCGCCTTGAGCACGATCATCTGCTGGCTCAACGCGGAACGATCGTCGTCCGGGTCAATCGAGAACCCGCCCGCAGCCACGCTTCCGGGCGCGGGAATCTCGATGATGAAAGCATCCGACTCGACCGGTGCGCCGCCCGGCCTGGCGTCGGCGGCCACCGCGCGATAGACGACGATATCACCCGGGTTCAGGCCGAGCGAATCGAGCACCCAGCGCGCCCTTCCGGCCCAGTGCGTCGCGTTGGTGCGTCGCAGTGCGAGCGGCACCTCTCCCTCGACGAACGTGTATTGCTCGCCGGACCCGGACGCTTTCGTGTAATGAAGGCTCAGCGAGCGCAGTCCGATATCGTCGGTCGCTGCCACTTCCACGTCGAGCGTGCGATGCCCGTCGGCCAGCATGAGATCGCGGTCTGGCGCGACGATGCGGGGCACCGGGGGCGCATCGCTCATGACTGTCACGCCGACGAGGCGTCGCTCGCCCGGCGCGCTGACGCCGCGTCTGATGGCCGCGACGCCAACGAAGCCGGATGCGCGCGGTCTCACTCGCACGGAGAACGCGCCCCCTCCCTCGCTCGTCACCTTCGGCAGGTCGGCCGAATCGGCAACGGTGACGGCGAGCGAATCGGCGTTCGACCGCACTCTGACCGTCACCTCGCTTCCTTCGAGCACTTCCACGCGCTCCGGGTTGCGCACGGTGCGAATGCCGCTGCCCGTGTAGGCGGGTGCGGCGATTGCCACCTCCACGCGGTCAATGACAGGCGTCGCGGAAACCGGCAGGCCGACGACGTCGCCGCCCGTGGCGCGTGCCACCACCAGGAGCCATGCGCAGGCCGCAGCCGCGGCGCCAGCCGCTCGTCCGCGCGCTGGGAAGAGGCGGGCAGCGTCCAGCGAGCGCGCTTCCCGCGCGGCACGCTCGAACACCGCGTCGTAGACGTACGCCCGCAAGGCGTCGTCGCCGTTCCCCCCGGCCACGCGCGGCGGAGCAGCGCCCGCGACGGAAAGTTCGAACGCCGTGAAGATGACGTTCTGGCTCCGTGGCGCCGCGAGTTCGGCGGCCAGTGCTGCGGCTGCCGGCGTAGGCCGCGCGAGCAGCAGGCGCACCACCGCGCCCGCGGCGAGCGCGGCGATTCCCGCGGCGAACGGCGTGAGCACCGCGCCACGTCCCGGCCAGCCGAGCGCGCCAAGGATTGCCGCTGCGACAAGGCCCGCGGCCGCGCCTTCGAGCGCACCGCGCAGCGCCAGCCGCCGCCTTACTCGCGCTACGAACTCGCGGACTGCGGCCGGGTCACCGTGCGCCATCGGCCACCCGCGCCGCTGCCGCGCCGCGCTGTATGCGCAACCTGAGCCAGAGCTCCGCCGCAAGCGCGAGCAATGCCAGCGCCCAGAGGAGCCGGGCCGGGAGCGTGCTGTTTTCTGCGCGTCCATCCTGGCGCACTTCGCGCGCAGCCCGCTGCCACGACGCCAGTGCAGAATCGGAATACATCGCGGCGCGAGCCCCGGCATCGCGAACGCCGTGTTCTTCCACGGCTGCGGACGCAAGCGCCACGGTTGCCGCCGAAGCCGGCCCGGCGGGTGTGGCGATTTCGACGCGGCCACGCTCGCCATCGCGCACAACGCTTGCGCCGAACCCGCCAGCGACCCGAAGCACGGCCGGGTCGAGGTGCAGGCGGGCGATCAGGTCGCCTTGGCACGGCGCGGCCCGGATGACGGCATCGCCGTCCGTTGTCCGGCGCGCCACGCTTCCTCCTCCCCGCGCCGGGCTGGATCCGGCGTCGAGCGCCACCAGCACGATCGAGTCGCAGCCAGCGCGCGGCGCGGCGCCGCTCACAGTCGCGCCGGCGAGCGTTCCCATGGCGACCGCGCGGGCGAGCGCGCCAGACACGGATGCTCCCGCGCCCGCGAACCGAACTGGCACGCCCGGTTGCGCGCGCGCCCCGCCTGTCCAGGTGACGTCCGTCCTGCCCGGCTCGACAGTCGTGCGCACGGTAACGCGGCGGCCTCCGGCATCGCTGGCAAATGCAACAGCGTTTCCGCCGCCTGGCAGCGCTCCGGCGCGCACAAGCCGTACTCCGGCCCATGCCGGCACCGCCGCCACGTCCGCCGAATCCACGCTGCCGACGCGAAAATCCGACACCACGACGAGCTCACGGCGGCCCGGCTGCGACTCCAGCCATGCGGCCGCCCCCGCGATCACAGACGACGGATCGCGCGTCCGCACTACCGACACCAGGTCGGCGCCTGCGCTCGCGCTGTCGGCAGCGGCTATCCTGGCGGCGACTTCCGCTTGGCTGGCGCGGCCGGTGTCAACGATGACCGCACGCGCCAAAGTCGCGCCTGCCGCGGGCCTCTCGCTCTCGAATTGCGGGCGCGCCAGCGCGAACACCGCCGCGGCGAGCGCGAGCAGCCGCAGCGCGAGAAGCGGCAGGTCGTGGATTCGTTTTCTCCGGACTGGTGGGAGGCGGGTCTCCGTGATGAAGCGGAGCGACGGAAAGCGGCGCACCACCGGCCTGCCCGCTCCCATCAGGTGGACAAGAACCGGCAGGGCGAGCAACGCGAGCCCGGCGAACGCTACCGGGGCGGCCCAGCTCACCGGGCACCGCCCGGAATGCGCTCGGTGCCGCGCGCTCCGCCGCGCCGCTGCAGGAAGTCGCGCAACGCGCGTCCGGGCGGCACGTCAGTGACCAGGCGGGCGTAGGTGATCCCCGAATGCACGGCGTCGTCGCGTCGGCCGGCGGCGAACGATTCGATACGCTGGGCGTAAGCGACTGCCGCCGCGCCGGCGTCCACGAGCCGGCGTTCGCCGGTCTCGATATCCTCGTACTCGATCGCCCCGCTGTCTCCCAGGGCAAGCTCCGCCGGCGAGAGGACGTGCAGCACCGAAACGTCATGCCCGTGCTGGGTCACGCGCCTCAGCGCGCGCGTCACTTCGGCCTCGTCGTCGTAGAAATCGGAGATGACGGCCACGAGACCGCGTCGGCGGAGGAGCTGCGCAGCGCGGTCAATCACGAGGCGCGCGTCCCACCGAGCGGCTGGCGCCAGCCGTTCGAGCATCGCCAGTAGCGCGCGCAGGTGCGGACGCCCGCCGCGCGCTGGCATGTAGCGGAGCGCGCCCTGCTCCATCGTCATGAGGCCGACGGCGTTGCCCTGCGTGCTCGCGAGGTGGGCCAGCGCGGCCGCCATCACGACGGCATAGCGGAACTTGGTCACAGACGCGCTTCCGGCCGCGGCCGGGAAATCCATGGAGCCGCTGCTGTCGAGCACCAGCATCACGGGAACGTTGGTCGTGTCGCGGAACTGCCGCGTGTACAGCCGGTCGCTGCGCCCGAAGAGCTTCCAGTCGAGGTACTTCAGGTCGTCACCCGCGCGGTACGGGCGATGCTGGCGAAACTCCGTGCTGTAGCCGTGGAACGGGCTGCGGTTTCCGCCGGTGCGCATCCCTTCCACGACGAGCCGCGCGGAGAGCTCGAGGTCCTCGATCGCCGCGACGACCTCCGGCGCGAGCACCGACCCGTGGGGCGCCGGCTTCACTGCTGCGTCCACGCGGCCGCCCATGCGCGCGCCCGCGCAGGAGTCACGGCCGTACTGCCGCGAGCAGCCGTGTGATCACTTCGTCGGCCGACACCCCGTCGGCTTCGGCCTGGAAGTTCACGAGCACGCGATGGCGCAGCACTGGAAGCGCGACCCGCGCGACGTCATCGGGGGACGGTACGGTTCGCCCGTCGAGGAGCGCCGCGCTCTTGGCGCCGAGCAGCAGAGCCTGGCCCGCGCGCGGCCCCGCGCCCCAGCGCACGAAGTCGCGCACCGCCTGCGGGGCCGACGGATCGGCCGGGCGAGTGGCCCGTGTGAGCCGGAGCGCATAGTCAACGATGTTCGACGCCGCCGGCAGCTCGCGCACCAGCACGCGCGCCGCTTCGAGATCGGCCCCCGTCGCAACGGGGCCGGCGGCGCGCGCATCGCCGTGCGTCGTCTCCGCGAGGATCCGGCGCTCGTCGTCGGCGTCGGGGTATTCGATCAGGACGTTGAACATGAACCGGTCGAGCTGCGCCTCGGGCAGCGGGAAGGTGCCCTCCTGCTCGATCGGGTTCTCGGTCGCGAGCACAAACAGCGGCCGGTCGAGCTGGTGGCGCACGCCGCCGACCGTCACCTGGTATTCCTGCATCGCCTCGAGTAGCGCTGCCTGCGTGCGCGGAGGAGTGCGGTTGATCTCGTCGGCGAGAATGACGTTGGCGAAAACGGGGCCCGGGATGAAGCGCACGTGGCGCTTCCCGGTTGCGGCATCCTCCTCGATCACTTCCGTGCCAAGGATATCGGACGGCATCAGGTCCGGAGTGAACTGGATACGGCTGAATCGCAGATGGATGGCGTCGGCGAGCGTCTTGATGAGCAGTGTCTTGGCCAGCCCGGGCACGCCGCGCAGGAGGCAATGGCCGCCCGCGAGGAGGCAGGTCAGGATCTCGCGTCGTACGCGGTCCTGGCCAATGATCACGCGGCCAAGCTCACGGTCGAGTGCGGTCGCAAGCGCCGCCGCGGACTCGAACGTGGCAGCCGCCGGGGCGGGCGCCGCCGGCGCGGATGTTGGTATAATTGCTGTCACCGGGAGTGGATTCTATCAGGGGGATCCCGGCCGAGCCAGCCGAACGCCCGGGCATCCCACATGCGCGACGCCAGTCTTCCTCCGTTCATCAATACGCGCGACGACGGCGTGACGCTCACGCTGCGGGTTCAGCCGCGCGCGTCGAGCGACGCGATCGTCGGGCGTCATGGCGACGCCCTCAGGGTTCGCGTCACCGCGCCGCCCGCCGACTCTGCCGCGAACGAGGCTGTGGCATCGCTGGTGGCTCGAGTCCTCGGACGCCCGGCATCAGCCGTCGCCGTCATCCACGGGCACGCGTCGAGATCCAAGGTCGTTCTGGTCCGGGGAATCGCCGCGGCCGAGGTTCTGCGCCTCCTCGCCCGGCACGGCGGCGCCGGCTAGGGTCTCGGCGCCGGCCGGCCGTTCGCGGCTGGCTATCAGTCCCCGCGCGGGATGGTGACTCTGAACTCCGTGTGTCCGGGGCGCGAATCCGCGATCACCACCTGGCCGCCGTGGGCAACGGCGATGCGCCGCGCGATGGACAGCCCAAGCCCCGCGCCGCCATCGGCGACCGTGGCGCCACCCGCAGCCGCGGTGTCGCCGCGGTGGTACCTCTCGAAGACCGCCTCCTGCTCGTCGGGCGCAATCCCCGGGCCCGCGTCCGTCACCGACACCGCGTGCGATCCGTTCCAGGACGTCATGTCAACGGTGACGACGCTGCCCGCCGGCGCGTGCTTCGTTGCGTTGTCGAGAAGGTTCAGGAATACGCGCCCGAGGAGGTCCGGGTCGCCAACGACCGGCGCCTGCGCCATGTTCCGCAGCTCGATGCGCACTCCACGCGCCTCGGCGACCGGCGCCATCGCGCGGGTGGCGTCATCAACGACCTCCTCCAGGTACACCGGCTCGCGGCGCGCCTCGAGGCGGCCAGCGTCGGCCCGCGCCAGCAGGAAGAGGTCGTCAACGATGCGCGAGAGCCGGGCAGCCGCATCGCGCATCACGCCCACCGACTCGCGGTATTCGGCCTCGTCGCGTCGCTCGCGCGCCAGGGTGACGTCGGCCTCCGTGCGGATGATCGCCGTGGGCGTCCGCAGTTCGTGCGATGCGTCAGCCATGAACCGGCGCTGCTGCTCGAAGGCCGTCTCGATGCGGTCGAGCAGTTCGTTCACGACGCGCGCGAGGCCGGCAAGCTCGGCGTCACCGGCAACCGGGAGACGGGCGTGAAGGTTGCTGGCGCTGATCTCCCCGGCGCGCGTCATCATCGCGGTCATCGGCGCCAGGCCGCGATGCACGAGGAGGAAGGCCGACCCGGCTGCTGCCGCCAGGAGGAGCGGGATAACCGCGAAGAAGAAGAGGCGGATGCGCTCGAGCACCGCGTACACGTCTGCCAGCGGTGACACGCCGGCCAGGACATACCGCTCCCCGTGGACGTCGAGCGGGACGGAAAGCACGCGGTCGCTCCGCGAGGCGCCCTTGACGGTCACCGTCTCGGGCACGACGCCAGCCGAAAGGATGTGCGAGAGGACAACGTCCGACTCGGCCCGCGCATCTTCCGCCGACTCCGGGACCGCGGTCATCACGTGCCCCGCGGCGTCGCGGACGATGATCCTGAGGTTGCGAAAGCGCATGTCGTCCAGCGTCGTCCGGATCGCCTCCGGCACGTCCACGGAGCTCCGCCGCTCGGCCACGACCTCGCGAGCGACGACCGTGAGCGCCTCCGCGATGAACCGGTCCGTCCGGCTCACCAGCATGCTCGCCAGCACCAGGTAGCAGATGACGGCAAACGCCACCAGCGGAACGCCAAGCAGCGCG
The DNA here is from genome assembly GCA_020851455.1 of Gemmatimonadaceae bacterium. Taxonomy (GTDB): domain Bacteria; phylum Gemmatimonadota; class Gemmatimonadetes; order Gemmatimonadales; family Gemmatimonadaceae; genus Fen-1231. The sequence continues at coordinate 93,658 of JADZCT010000039.1, forward strand.
ACGTACCCGAGCGTGAGCCGCGACCTGAGCGACGACGGCCACGCGCCGCGCATGTCAGTCCTCGCCGGATGCCGCGCCCGCCGGCGACTCCGTCCGGGCATCGCCATCGGGCGGGGATAGCACGAAGCCGGCGCCACGGACCGTGGAAAGAAGGGGCACTGCTTCGCCGTCGTCTATCTTGCGGCGCACGCGGCTCGCGTAAACGTCAATGATGTTAGAGTAGGTGTTGCGCGCGTCGCTCCAGACGTGGGTGAGCAGCTCGCCACGTCCAACCACCCGCCCGGCGTTCGTCGCCAGGTACAGGACGAAAGCGTACTCCTTCGCCGTCAGGGTGATCTGGCGCGACCCGCGCGACACCCGGTGCCGCCGGGTGTCTATCACGAGGTCGCCCACGGTAAGCAGCGGGGCCACCGAGTCCACGTTGCGGCGCACCACGGCCCTGAGCCGCGCAAGGAGTTCGCCGAAGTCGAACGGCTTGGTCACGTAGTCGTCCGCGCCGGCGTCGAGCCCGGTGATCCGCTTATCAACGGCGTCGAGCGCCGTGAGCATCAGGATCGGCGTCCGGTTGCCCGCGGCGCGGAGGGTGCGGCAGACCGCGATTCCGTCCGGCGCGGGAATCATGACGTCCAGGATGATCGCGTCGTACTGGTGCTCGGCGAGCAGCGCCAGCACCTGCGGACCGCTGGCCGCCTGGTCAACGGCGTAGCCTGCCTCCCGCAGACCGCGGCTGACCGTCGTCCGGAGCTGTTTGTCGTCCTCGGCGAAGGCAATGCGCATGCGGAGAAACTTACCGCCCGCCGCCCCCGGCCGCGACGACGGGCGCGCGAGGTGATAGACTTGGGGCCATGCGCCGCGACCGCCCCCCCAACGCCCGACTGACCGTCGGCTCGCCGCGCACAACCGCTGGCGCCGCAGCGCCAGCGTGCATCGGCAACTTCGGCCCTGGCCTCGACGTGCTGGGCGTCGCCGTAGCTGGCGCGGTGGACCGGGTCATCGCAACAAGGAGCGGGTCGTCGGGCGTCGTCATTTCCGACCCCGGGCACCCCGACCTGCCAGCCGACCCTGGCCGCAATACGGCAGGCATCGCCGCGCGGGAAGTGCTGAAGCGCGCAGGCGCCGACGTCGGCGTCTCCATCGCGGTCACGAAGGGGCTCCCGCTCTCCGGCGGGCAGGGTGGGAGTGCTGCGTCGGCCGTGGCCGCTGCGGTGGCAACCAACAGGCTGCTCGGCGATCCGCTCTGCGTCGCCGCGCTCATGGAATCGGCAGTAGAGGCCGAGACGGTCGTGAGCGGACGGCACGCCGACAATGTTGCGCCGCAGCTGCTGGGGGGCGTGGTGCTCGTCCGTTCGCTCGACCCGCTCGACGTCATGCAGCTTGCCAGCCCGGCCGGGCTCCGGATCGTTCTTGCCCACCCCGACCAGCGGCTGCGTACTGCCGACGCCCGCGCCGCGCTGCCCAAGTTCGTGGCGCGATCAACGGTCGTCCGCCAGCTGGGCAACGTCGCCGCGATCGTCGCGGCCCTGGAATCGGACGACCTTGCAATGCTGGGCCGCGCCATGGACGACCAGATCGCCGAACCCGCCCGGGCGCCACTGCTCCGGGGATTCGACGAGGCAAAGGCCGCCGCGCTGGCTTCCGGCGCCCTCGGCGGCTCCATCTCCGGCGCAGGCCCGACGAGCTTCTGGCTTGCGGGTGACGACGTCACGGCACGGCGCGTGTCCGACGCGGTGCGCGCGTCGTACGCCGCCCTCGGCATTGACTGCAACACGCGCGTTTCGCACATCGCGCAGGCCGGAGCGCTCGACCTCCCCGGCGACGTGCAGTCCGCGTGAACGCGACAACGCTCTTCCTCGACCCGGGGAGTGAGTCACGGCTGGTGTGTCCGGCCTGCGCCTTGGCATACCCGGCCGGGGCTCCAGTGTCGGAATGCGAATCGTGCGGCGCGCTCCTCGAGGTACTGCACCCGCGTCCGGCCGACGGCGCGGCCGCCCTGCGGTCGCCCGCTCCAGCGGCGGCGCTGGACGCGTCCGGCGCCGCCGGCGCGAGCGGCGTGTGGCGCTACCACCAGCTCGTAATGCCTGCGGCCACGGATGTCGTGAGCTGGCCCGAAGGCCGCACGCCGTTCGTCCGGTCCGAGGCAGTCCGCCAGTGGACGGGCGTCGCGGACCTGCGGATCAAGCACGAGGGAATGAACCCCACCGGCAGCTTCAAGGATCGCGGGATGACCGCCGCGGTAACCCACGCCGTGCACACCGGAGCCCGCGCGATTGCGTGCGCAAGCACAGGCAACACGGCTGCGTCGCTTGCGGCGTACGCGGCAATTGCCGGCCTGCCCGCGCTAGTCCTCGTTCCGGAGGGCAAGGTGGCGACCGGCAAGCTCGCGCAGGCCACCGCGTACGGCGCCACCGTGCTTCTCGTGGACGGCGACTTCGACTCGTGCCTCGAGCTCGTGCGCGCCGCGAGCCGCGAGCTTGGGGTTTACCTCGCCAACTCCGTCAATCCGTGGCGCATCGAGGGGCAAAAGACGATCGCGTGGGAACTCCTCGGCCAGACGGGGTGGGATTCGCCGCCCGACTGGATCGCGTTGCCAGCGGGCGCCCTTGGGAACACGGGGGCGCTCGGCAAGGCGCTGCGCGAGGCGCACGCGCTCGGTGCGCTTCCACGCGTGCCAAGGATCCTCTCCGTGCAGGCAGCGGGAGCCGCGCCATTCGCGCAGGGCTTCGAGCACGGGTTCGCCGAACGCGTGCGGGTGCACGCCGAGACCGTTGCGTCGGCGATCCGCATTGGCGACCCCGCGAGCTGGGAGCGCGGCGTTCGAGCCATCCACGAGACGAACGGTGCGGTCGCCGCCGTGAGCGACGACGAGATCCTCGATGCGAAGGCCGTGATAGACGCCGCCGGCATCGGGTGCGAGCCCGCCAGCGCGGCGAGCGTCGCGGGCGTGCGCGCGCTGCGATCGCGCGGAGTCATCGCAGCCGATGCCACTGTCGCGTGCATCCTCACCGGCCATCTCCTCAAGGATCCCGACACGACCATCGCGTACCACGGCGGCAGCGGCGCCCGCGCCAACCCGCCGGTGCGAATCAGCGCCGACCTGCGCGAGATCCGACGCCTCGTCCCGTCGGCATGACCGGTACGGCTCCCGGCGCCGCCACTGCCGCCCGGTTCGCCGACGTAACGCCGGCCCAGTGGAAGTCGCTCGCCGCCGCCACGCTCGGCTGGATGTTCGACTCGATGGACTTCATGCTCTACGTGATGGCCATCGGACGGATCCAGGCGTACTTCGGAATCAGCGCCGGCACCGCCGGCCTCATCGCCACCGTCACGCTGCTCACTGCCGCCGTTGGCGGCCTGACGTTTGGGGTCATCGCGGACAAGCTCGGACGCGTGCGCGCGCTCAGCCTCACGATCGTCGTCTACGCTGCCTGCTCGGTCGGCGCGGCCACGTCGCAGAGTGTCTGGCAGCTTGCCGCCTGGCGGGCAACCCTCGGGTTTGGCATGGGAGGCGAGTGGGCCGCGGGAGCGGTGCTCGTCACTGAGACGTGGCCGCCGTCGCTCCGCAACAAGGCCACCAGCATCATGCAATCGTCGTGGGCGATCGGCGCGATCCTCGCGGCGGCAATCGCGGGGCTGATGCTCGACGTCCTCCCCCTGGGCGAAAACGCCTGGCGCTGGCTCTTCGCCGTGGGCGCGCTCCCCGCGCTGTTCGCGTGGTGGGTGCGGCGAACGGTGGAGGAGCCCGACGTATGGAAGGCGAACCGCGACGCCGGACGCCTCACGGGCAATCCCTACCGGACGCTCTTCTCCCGCGAGCTGCGCGCGCGGACGCTGCTCGCATGCGCGCTCTCGTCGCTTCTCCTGTTCGCGTACTGGGGGCTGTTCACCTGGCTGCCGAACCTCCTCGCCCTTCCCGTTGCGCAGGGTGGCGCGGGGATGACGATCGTCAAGAGCACGGCGTTCATCATCCCCATGCAGGCCGGCGCGTTCCTCGGTTACCTCAGCTTCGGGCCGCTCGCCGACAGGTTCGGCCGACGGATCACCTTCGCCGCATTCACCGTAACGGCGGCGATAGTCGTGCCTGCATACCTGCACCTCATGGCGTCGCCGGTGCTCCTGATGCTGCTCGGCCCCGTGCTGGGTTTCGTCGGCCACGGGTACTGGTCAATGCTCGGACCGCTGCTCTCGGAACTCTTCCCCACCGCGGTGCGCGCCTCCGGCCAGGGGCTCGGCTACAACTCGGGACGCATCGCGGGCGCGGCCGCGCCATACGCGATGGGATTGCTCGCGAGCGTGCCCGGAGTCGGCTTCGTCGCGGCGCTTGGCCTCACGTCGCTTTTTTTCGTGGCGGCTGCGGCGCTTGGGTTCGCGCTGCCGGACGCAAGCCGGGAGCCGCTCTCGGCCTAGCGCTCGCGGATCGTCCCGTCCGCCAGATGGGCCACCCTGTCGGCGCAGGCGCGCGCGAAGTCGGTGTCGTGCGTCGCGATCAGCACCCCGCGTCGCGCGTCGGCAAGGGAGCGCACGGTCTCACTCAGGCCTTCGCGCCGGGCCGTGTCGAGAGATGCGGTTGGCTCGTCCATCAGCAACACGGCCGGATCGGTCGCGAGCGCGCGCGCAATTGCCACCCGCTGCGCCTCGCCGCCCGAGAGCGCGCGCGGCAGCGCGTTCGCGCGGCGGGCCACGCCGAGCGACTCCAGCAGTTCGTGCGCGCGCGCCGCGGCCCGTGCCTCCGGCCACCCGTGCACGTGCACCAGCGCCAGCGCAACGTTCTCGGTCGCGCTCAGGTGCTCAAAGAGGGCATGCGCCTGGAACACCAATGCGACGTTCCGGCGCAGGGAGCCCAGGTGCGACTGAGGCGGCACGGCGCCGGGATGCAGCGCCACGCCGGCAACGGTAACCACCCCCGCGTCGAACGGCTCAAGCGCCGCCACCACGCGAAGCAGCGTGGTCTTCCCCGCGCCCGAGGCTCCCATCAGCGCGCAGACCTCGCCCGGCTGCACGTCCAGATCCGCGTCGCGAATCACGTCGTGGCCGTCACGGGCCACCCGCAGCCCCCGGATCGAGAGCGTCGCGGTCATGAAACGTGCCACCGCCGCTCGAGGCCGCGCGCGACGCGCGCAAGCGGCAGCGACATCGCGAGGTATGCTGCGGCGCAGAGCATCCCCGGCACTACCCAGCTCCCGACGTTCGTCGCGTAGATCGCCGTCTGCTTCGTGAGCTCCACCACGGTGATCACCGACACGAGCGACGAGTCCTTCAGCAAGGCGATGAAGTCGTTCGTCATCGGGGCGAGCGCATATCTGAATGCGAGCGGCCCGCGCACGAACCGCAGCACCTGCAGTTCGGAGAACCCAAGCGTCCGCGCCGCTTCCAGTTGCGCGCGCGGCACCGCCTGCAGCGCGCCCCGGTATATCTCCGCTTCGTACGCGGCGTAGTTGAGGCCCAGCCCGACTACCGCCGCCGCGAACGCCGGAAGCCGGATGACCGCCGCAAACCCGTAGTAGATGACGAAGAGCTGGAGCAGCACCGGCGTACCGCGCATCACCTCCACGTACCACGTCAGCCCCGTCCGGACGACACCTCCGCCATATACGCGCCCGGCAGCTACCGCCACGCCCAGCGCCACGGCCAGCGCCATCGAGAGGCACGCGATCAGCAACGTGATCCCCGCCGCCCTGATGAGCGCCGGCAGGTAGCCACCCAAGGTCGCGGACCCTGCCGACGGTGCCGCTCCCAGCGCCATTTCCGGCGCAGCCAGCACCCGCTCGATGTGCGCGCGCTGCGTCACGTTCCACACGCTCCAGCGCCGGAACGACTCTTCCAGCGAGCCGTCCCTCATTGCAGCGAGCAGGATCGCGTCAACGGAATCGCGCAATGCCGAGTCGGCACGCGCCAGCACCCCCACGTAGTACGACGCCGCAACCGGAGCCGGCTGGACCACGAAGCCGGCAATGCGCCGCGACGACCGCGCCGATATGATGTCGTCGAGCAGCACCGCGTCGAGCCGGCCGGCGACCAGGTCGGTGAATGGGTGCACGTCGTCGTCGTACGACACCGGCACCAGCCCGGTCCGGGCCTGTTCAGCCAGCAGCAGGCGGTAGGCAAGCGTTGACGCCAGCGTGCCAACGCGCCTGCCAGCGAGGTCGCGCAGTGAGCGGAACCGCGCGGAGTCGGCCGTACGTACCGAAAGCAGTTCGCGGAACTCGTAGTACGGAATCGTCACCGAGTGCCGCGCGCGGAGTTCGGGGCGATCTTCCACGCCGCTCAGCCCGATGTCAAAGTCGCCGCGCTCGACCGATGCCTCGAGCTGGGGCCACGCCACCTGCACGAAGCGCGGCGTCCGGCCGAGTCCTTTCGCGATCATCTCCGCGATTTCGACGTCAAATCCGCGAAGCGCTCCCGGGTTCCGCGGGTCCGCTTCGACGAACGGCGCGCCGCCCTCGGCGTCGCCGCCCCAGCGCAGGACCCGACTCCCCGCTCCAGCGGCCAGCCGTTCCTGCGCGCCGGCGAGTGCAGCGACTGTCATCGCGAGGAACGCCGCGCGGCAGGCCGCCGCGGTCGTCGTGCGCATCGCGCGCGGGCGCTGTGCGTTCAAGCCCGGGCTGTCATTGCCTGCAGCACGCCCTTTGCCCGGGCGGCCGCCTCGCCAATCCGTGCGGGGCTCGTGATGAACGACGCACGCACGAACCCTTCGCCTCCCGCGCCAAGGCTCGCGCCGGGAAGCACCACCACGCCCTTTTCAAGAAGCGCGCCGGAAAACGGGTCGCTCGCCAGGCCGGCGGGGAGCGGAATCCACAGGTACATGGTCGCGACAGGCGTCGTGACAGACAGCCCGGCATCGGCGAATGCGCTCACCGCGGCGTCGCGCCTTGCGCGGAACACCTGGAGATTGCCCGGCAGCCACGACGGCATCGTATCGAGCGCAGCCATGGCGGCGCGCTGGATCGGCATGAACTGGCCAGTATCGGTGAACGACTTCACCTTCGCCAGCGGCGCAAGGAGCTTCGCGTCGCCGCACGCCCAGCCGCAGCGCCATCCCGTCATGTTGAACGTCTTCGACACGGAATGGAACTCGATCGCCACCTCGCGCGCGCCAGGAACGTCGAAAATGCTCGGCGCAACGTATCCGTCGAACGTCATCTCGGCGTACGCGTTGTCGTACACCAGCAGGATTCCCCGTTCCCGGCACTGCCGCACCACGCGCTCCAGATAGCTCAGTGGCGCGATCGCGGACGTCGGGTTGTTCGGATAGTTCAGGTACAGGATCTTCGCGCGGCTCAAGACGCCGCGGGGAATCTCATCGAGTTCAACGAGGAAGTCGGTTCTCGGCGTGATCGGGTACGTGTACGCCTGCGCCCCGGCGAGCAGCGTCCCGCCGCGGTACGCGTTGTAGCCGGGGTCGGGCACGATCGTGGTGTCGCCCGGGCCGGCGTACGCGAAGGCGATGTGCGCAAGCCCTTCCTTCGAGCCGATGAGCGGCACCAGCTCGCTGATCGGGTCGAACGCGTGGCCGAACCGGCGCTGCATGTGCGTGCTCACCGCCTCGCGAAACGGCACGTAGCCGAGGCCGAACCCGTAGCGGCTCATTGCCGGCTCGCGCGCCGCCGCGGCCAGCGCCTCGATTGCGGCTGGCGGCGGCGCAAGGTCCGCATCGCCTGCCCCGAGGTCAATCACGTCAACTCCGCGCGCGGCCAGCTCGCGCTTCTTCTGCGGAATGTGCGCGAGCGGGTACGGGGGGAGCTGGGTCAGGCGCGCTGCAGGCTTCGGCATCCTGGCATCGGTTGGCTCGGGGTGGATCTCAACTCGTGGGCGGCGTGAATCCCTCGCCTCCCTCATGCCACGAGAACTGGTATTTCTCGTCCTCGTACGCCACGAACTCGCGGGCAACCTTGAGCGGGCGGAACGAATCCATCATCACGGCCAGCTCGTTCGTCGCGGGCGCGCCGATGGACGCCTCCACGCGTCCCGGGTGCGGGCCGTGCGGGAGCCCGTCGGGGTGCAGCGTGATGGAGCCGTACTCGATTCCCTTGCGACTCATGAACTCGCTCGACGCATAGAAGAGCACCTCGTCGGAGTCCACGTTCGAGTGGTTGTACGGCGCGGGCACGGCGTCGGGGTGAAAGTCGTACGGCCGCGGACAGAACGAACAGATCACAAACCCGTCGCCCTGGAAGGTCTGGTGCACCGGCGGCGGCTGGTGAACCTTGCCAACGATCGGCTCGAAGTCGTGAATGTTGAACGCCCACGGATAGAACATCCCGTCCCATCCAACCACGTCCAGCGGGTGATGGTCGAGGATGAACTCCTGGAACCCGTTGTACTGCTTGACGATCACCTGGAAGTCGCCGCGCTCGTCATGCGTTTTCAGCTCGCGCGGCACCTTGATGTCGCGTTCCGAGTACGGCGCGCCCTCTACGAGTTGGCCGTAGTGGTTCAGGTATCTGCTTGGCGGCCGCACGAAGCCGCGGCTCTCGAATACGACGAGCCGCGCTTCCTTCGTGAAGCGGTAGCGGTGGAGGATCCCGCGATGGATCACGACATAGTCGCCCTGGGTGAACAGCAGGTCGCCGAACTGGGTCTCGAGGACCCCCTCTCCCTCCGCGACGTACACGACTTCGTCGCCCTGCGAGTTCCTGAAGAAGTGCCTGTCTTCGTCGCCCGGCACGCAGAAGTGCATCGCGATGTCGTCGTTGAACATCACGAGCTTGCGGTCGAGCGTCGGGCTGCCGCCCCGCGGCACCTGCGCCGTGCGGAAGTGGCGATGCCTGAGCATCCGGTGCGGCGCGCCCTCGTACTTGAGCTCTCGAATGCGCCGCGCCGCCTTGACGGTCGTCGGCGGATGAACGTGGTACAGCAGCGACGACGGGCCGGTGAACCCTTCGTTGCCCACCAGGTGCTCGCTGTAGAGTCCACCGTCGGGGCGGCGGAAGACGATATGCCGCTTTCGCGGCACGTGCCCGAGTGTGTGGTAGTACGGCATACGGCTCCTGTGCCCAGTCCTAAAGGTTGCCGCGCAGCGCCTGCTCCCGTTCGATCGCCTCGAAGAGCGCCTTGAAGTTCCCCTTGCCGAAGCTCTTTGCGCCCTTGCGCTGAATAATCTCGTAGAACAGGGTCGGCCGGTCCTGCACGGGCTTCGAGAAGAGCTGAAGCAGGTAGCCTTCGTCGTCGCGGTCCACGAGGATACCCAGCTCGCGAAGCGCATCAACCGGCTCGTCAACCTTCCCGACCCGCGCCTCGAGACCGTCGTAGTAGGAGCCCGGCGTCTTGAGGAACTCGACGCCCCGCGCCATGAGTGCACGCACCGTGCCGATGATGTCGTCGGTGGCGACGGCGATATGCTGCACCCCCGGCCCGCGGTAGAACTCCAGGTACTCGTCAATCTGCGACTTCTTCTTGCCCGCGGCCGGCTCGTTGATCGGGAACTTGATCCTGCCGTTCCCGTTCGACATCACCTTCGACATCAACGCCGAGTACTCGGTGGAGATATCGTTGTCGTCGAACGAGAGCAGGTTGTGGAAGCCCAGCACTTTCGAGTAGAACCCGACCCACTCGTTCATCTTGCCGAGCTCCACGTTGCCCACGCAATGGTCCACGTACTTGAGGCCCGTCGGCAGCGGGCTGAACGGCGAGCTGGCGGCGCGGAACCCGGGCATGAACGCGCCCTTGTAGCTGCGGCGCTCGACGATCGAGTGAATCGTGTCGCCGTACGTGGCAATTGCCGCGATCACCACCTCGCCATGTTCGTCCTTCAGCACCTCGGGCGCGCGCACTCCCTTCGCTCCGCGCTCGATCGCCTTCTCGTACGCGCCGCGCGCGTCGTCCACCCAGAAGGCGATGTCGCGCACGCCGTCGCCGTGGAGCCGCACGTGCTCGCTGATCGGCGAGTCCGGATGCAGCGCCGACGTCAGGACGAACCGCAGCTTGTCCTGCACAAGGAGGTAGCTCGCGCGGTCGCGGGTGCCAGTCTCCGGGCCCCGGTAGCCGGCGAGCTGGAAGCCGAACGCGGCGCGGTAGTACAGCGACGACTGCCTCGCGTTGCCGACCCAGAACTCGATGTAGTCGGTGCCGTTGATCGGGAAGGTGTCGTGGGCCGTCTCCGCGGACGGGCTCGTCGTCGTTGCCATCGTTTCCTCCTTGGCGTTGCGTGGGGAGCATCGCGCCAGCCGCCTGTTCCGGCGGGGTCTCCCGCGCCAGGGCCGGTGTGCGCTGAATATAGGGTCGCGCCGCGCTGGCCAGCGATCAGGCAGAAACGTGCAGTTCCGGACGGTTGCGGAACCCTTCGAGCGACTCCGGGTTTGCGAGCGCGTCCAGGTTCTTCACCGGACGGCCGTGAATCGCCTCGCGAATCGCGAGCTCCGTGACCTTGCCGCTGAGCGTCCGGGGGATGTCCTGCACCTGCACGATCACCTTCGGCACGTGGTGCGGGCTCAGGTTCGCCCGCAGCCGCTCGCGAATCGCGCCCCGCAATGCGTCATCGAGCTCCAGCCGCGGCTCCAGCCGCACGAACAGCACTATCCGGGTGCCGGTGCCGCCATGATGATCGCTCACCTCCTGCTCCACCGCGGCGCTCTCCGCCACGCCCTTCACCTGCTCCACTTCGCGGTAGATCTCCGCCGTGCCGATCCGCACGCCGCCCGGGTTCAACGTGGCGTCACTCCTCCCGTGTACGACGAACCCGCCATGCGCCGTGCGCTCGACCCAGTCTCCGTGACGCCACACGCCGGGAAAGCGCGCGAAATAGGCATCGAGGTACTTCGCGCCGCTCGTATCACCCCAGAACGCAACCGGCATCGCGGGAAACGGGCGCGTGCATACTAGCTCGCCGGGGCCCGTCGCCACCGGCTTGCCGTCCGGCCCGAACACGTCCACCGCCATCCCGAGCCCGGCACACTGGATCTCGCCCCGCCACACCGGCATGAGGGGATTGCCGAGCATGAAGCACGAGACGATGTCCGTGCCGCCGGAGATACTCGCGAGGTGTACGCGGCTGCCAACACGCTGAGCGACGTAATCGAAGCCGGCCGGCGAGAGCGGGCTGCCGGTCGAAAGCACGGCGCGCAGGGCGCCGAGGTCGTAATCCCTGCCAGGCGAGAGGTCCGCGGCGGCGCAGGCGGAAATGAAGCGCGCGCTGGTGCCGAAAACGGTCACCCCCTCCTCCGCCGCCATCCGCCAGAGGCCTCCGGGGTCGGCGGGCCGCATCGGCGCGCCATCGTACAGCACGATCGTGACGCCCGACGCGAGCGAGCTCACGAGCCAGTTCCACATCATCCAGCCGCAGGTGGTGAAGTAGAAGAGGCGGTCGCCCGGGCCGAGGTCACAATGGAGCTGGTGCTCCTTGACGTGCTGCAGCAGCGTGCCTCCCGCCCCGTGCACCATGCACTTGGGAAGGCCGGTGGTTCCCGACGAGTACATCACGTACAGCGGATGCGAGAACGGAAAGCGCGCGAAGCCCGCCGCCGGTTCCGCTGCGGCGATCCAATCGTCCCACCGGCGCGCTCCGCGGATGCCGTCGAGAGCGCCGTCGTCCAATCGCCCGTGCAGGAACGGCACGACCACCGTCAACTCGATGGCGCCGATCGCGGACACAACCTCACGTACACGACCGAGCGAGTTGACCTCTTTGCCCGCGTAGCGGTAACCGTCCGCGCAGACGAGCACGCGCGGACGCACCTGCCCAAGGCGGTCGAGCACGCCCAGCACGCCGAAATCCGGCGAGCACGACGTCCACGCCGCGCCAATCCACGCCGCTCCCAGCATCGCGACCACGGCCTCGGGAACATTCGGCAGGTAGCCGGCCACACAGTCTCCCGGGCCAACGCCGGCCGCCCGCAGCGCACCCGCAACGCACGACGCCGCGTGGGCCAGTTCCGCGAACGTCAACTCGCGTCTCGCGCCGCCTTCCGACCTTGCCACGATCGCGACGGCGCCATCGCGCCGCCTGAGAAGATTCTCGGCGAAGTTCAGCTCTGCCCCCGGGAACCATTCGGGGCCATCGGGTCCAGGCGGACGCATCTGGTCGCCGCGCACGAGCACCGTACCGCCGCGTTCCATCGAAGCCCATGGCGTGGGAGTGACGCCGCAGAACTCCCACGCCGCCGGCCAGAACTGCGCCGGACGCTCGCACGACCAGCGGTGCCACGAATCAAACGGCGCGTCAGCCGCGGGAACGTCGGCGCCCGATACGCGTTCGCGCACCCACGCGAAGAACCGCGCCATCGCGGGCGCTGGAGCCGCATCCGATGGCGGCTCCCACAACGGACGTTCATCCGCCGTCGAGTTTTCAGGTGTCACGGATGTAGACAGAAGGCACGCATGGCTCCTCGATGGGTATACTTCTCAGTTGTTCTTGATGCAGTCGCAACGCAGCTTCCACAAATCGAGAGCATTGATCATGAAAAGAGCACTTCTGTTCACCGCAGTTGCCGCGATTGCCGCGGCTCCGGCCGCGGCGCAGCGCGCCGTCGCCATCGAGGGCGGAGTCCTCGCCCATTATACCAAGTTCGACTCGAAGACATGGCTCAACGACGGCGGAGGGCTGGGGATCAACCTCGACGCCTACATCCTGCCGCGGCTTGCGCTGGAGTATTCCGGCGACCTGGCCAAGAACAAGAGCGGTCCGACGAGCACCGACCTCACCGTCGTCAACCACCGCTTCGACCTCGTTTACAACCAGCCGCTCGTAGGCAAGTGGCGCGCACTGATTGGGGGCGGCTGGACGGGCACGCGGTTCAACGGCGACGTCACGAATAACCAGTACGACTCGGGCATGAACGCGCTCCTCGGCGTTCGGTACTGCGCCAGCGACGACTGGTCATGGAAAGCCGAAGGCGTGGCCGACTTCAAGGATCCATCCGACCAGGCGCCGGCGTTCACTCGGACCCAGACCTACACGCTTCGCCTCGGGCTCTCGCGGTTCTTTGGCGGGCAGGCGAAGAACGGCCCTTGCATCATGAGCGAGAAGGAGCCGCTCCCTCCTCCGCCACCTCCGGCGGCTCCCCAGCCAGCCCCGCAGCCGGCTCCTCAGCCCGCGCCGCAGCCGGCTCCTCAGCCCGCGCCGCAGCCGGCTCCCCAGCCCGCGCCGCAGCCGGCTCCCCAGCCCGCAGCAGCGCAGGCAGCGCCCATCCGGTTCGGCATGGTTCACTTCGCCTTCGACAAGTCGCTGTTGACCGCCGCCGACCGTGACACGCTCAACGCGGCCATCACGTTCCTCAAGGCCAACCAGAGCGCCCGCGTGGAAGTGACCGGCCACACCGACAGCATCGGCACGGAGGCGTACAACATCCGGCTCGGCTCGCGCCGCGCGATCGCCGTGCGCGACTACCTCGTGCGCGAAGGCATTGCCCGCGACCGCATTACCACCACGACGCGCGGCAAGTCCGAGCCGATCGCCGACAACGGCACCGCCGAAGGGCGTGCGATGAACCGCCGCGCGGTGATCGTCGAGATCAAGCCGTAGTCACGGCGTGGCCACGGGAACGAGCGGGGGCCCGGACGACGTCCGGCCCCCGCCTTCTCATCCGGTGGAACCGAACCCGCCCGCGCGCTCGGTGCTCCGCGAGACGGCGCCGGGCACGACACGCGGCGCCTCGAACCGGGCGAGCACCGCCTGCGCGATCCGCTCGCCGTGCTTCACCACGAGTGGCGTCGTGCCGCCGTTCTTCACGGGAACGCACCACTCCTCCGCGTAGTCCGGGTCAATCGTGCCGGGGGCATTCGCGATGACGAGGTCCGTCTTGACGCTCGTGCCGGACCGCGGCCGGATCTGCGCCTCGACGCCGTCCGGAAGTCGGGCCTTGAAGCCGAGCGGAATCAACGCCTTCTCCCCGGGAGCGAGTACGATGACGTACGCCCCGCCCCGCTCCTCGGCGGCCCTTTCGGAGGCAGCCCCGGCGGTCCAGACGCGCACGCGGCGCTCCGTCAGGTACGCGGCGAGGTCGTACCCGGCGCTCCCGCTGGTGGCGCGCGCCGGCAGAGACGCGTCGCCATGCAAGGCTTCGATGATGAGCTCCATGCGGCGAAAGATCGTCACGGCCCGTGCCACCGCGCCACCGATCATGTACCGTGTAGTGACAACCGGGGTATGACTCCCAGAATGGCCGCCTCACGCAACTTCGCGTATCGCGCAGCACTTGCAGTCGCAGCCTCCCTTGCGACTGCGCTCGCATTGCCGCGCGCGCAGGCGCAGATCATCCGTTCGCCGCGCACCGCCGATTCGGCCGACAGCACCGTGCCGGATACCATGCGCAGACCCATCGAACAGGCGCGGCGTATCCAGGCGGCGTTCGAGCAGTTCCGGCGCGCGCACCTGCCCGCGTTTCGCGGCGGCAAGCCAGGAGTCTGCGACGAGCAGGTCGGGCGCTTCTGCTACTGGTACGACGAGCGCGCCACCGCGCCTCCGGAACAGCCCGAGGTCACCGAGCACCGCCGCCAACTCCTCGCTTCGCTCGATTCGCTCGCCCGGCTCGTGCCCCGCGACGACTGGATCCTCGGCCAGCGCGTCCGCTACTACGTGGAAGAGGGGAAGCCAGCCTCGGCCCTTACGGCCGCGAAGTCGTGCACCACGGGAACATGGTGGTGCGACGTGCTCGCCGGCTACTCGCTGCACTCCCTCGGCGAGTACGAGCAGGCCGACAGCGTGTACTCCGGCGCCATCGCGAAGATGATGCCGCGCGAGCAGTGCGACTGGCGCGACCTCTCGCTCCTCCTCGACCCGGAGGCCCTGCAGCAGTATCGCCGCCTGCCCTGCGGAAGCCAGCAGCGGCGCGATTACGAGGATCGCACCTGGTGGTACGCGCGCACCCTCTACATGATGCACGGCAACGATTCGCGCACCGAGCACTTCGCGCGCGTCACCCTCGCGCTGCTGCTTCGCGACGCCGCCACGCCGCACCAGTTCGGCTTCGACGACGACGAACGCGAGCTGATGCTGCGTTTCGGCCCGTCCATCGCGTGGATGCGCGGCAGCTCCTCCGATCCCCGGAAGCGCAGCTTCGACATCATCAGCCACGAGCCGGTTCCGGCCTACCGGTACATACCGGCCAACTTCGTCCTCAACAATCCCGCCACGTCCGACTCCGCCGACTGGCGGCTGCAGCTTCCTCCCGTCATCGCGCGCTACGCGCCTCCGTACGCGAAGGTGGTCAGGCCACTCGAGCACCAGAAGGCCATGTTCAGGCGCGGCGACTCGGCGCTCGTGGTGCTCGCGTACGACACCAAAGCATTCCCGGAGTTCTCAGGCACCCAGGTGCAGGCCCAGCTGACCGTGTCGCCCGGCGACGTGCCCCGCACCTTCGCCTCGCTCCGGTCGAGCCAGCCCGCCGGGATCGTGACGGCGAAGGCGCCCTGGGGGCCGCTCATCATGAGCGCCGAGGTCGCAGCCCCGGCGCGCGACGCGGTGGCGCGCGCTCGCTACGGCATCCAGCCGCCGTACGCCGTCGGGGCGCGGGTGAGTCTCTCGGACCTGCTCTTCTACAAGCCGTACGGGACCTTCCCCTCCACCGCCGACGAAGCCATCCCGCACGCGCTGCCAACCGAGCGCGTGGCGGCGAGCGAGAAGCTGGGCGTGTTCTGGGAGGCGTACGACACCGACCCGAACGGGGAGCGCATGCTCATCACCCTCCGCGTTGCGCCGGAAGACGAAGGCGAGCCGTCAGGCGGCTTCCTGCGCCGGGCGATCGGGCTGGGCGGCAAGGGAATCGTACCCGTGACGGTGTCCGTGCAGGACATGTCCGCGCTCGGAAAGCCGCTGTCGCCGCGGGCGCTCGAAGTTGACATTTCCACGCTTCCGAAGGGCGCGTACGTGGTGCACCTCGAGATCGAGGTCGCAGGGCAGTACGTCATTCGTGCCGATCACCGTATCGAAATCGTCGGACCTTAGCGGCGCGGCACGCCCGACTTCGCCGCCAAGCCAGCTATCTTTCGCAGAAGCCACCACGCATGACCACGCCTCCGGCCTCCCTGGCCCGCGCCTTGGCGCGCTCGACCGCGGTTGCGATCCTCACCGTCGCGGCAATGCTGTCGTGCCTTCCGGGGGAATCGCCAGCCACCGCAGCCGCCGATCCGGTCCACGACCGGCAGGGGCGGCAGGACTCCGCGGCCGACAGGAAGAAGGTCGCCAAAGGCGACTCGAACCGCGCAGCCGGCGACGGACCCACGGCGCCACGTCGTCCGCCGAACCGCGACTCGATCATTGACGCCATGTGGCCGGTGAAGGGACCGCCTCCCATGCCCGGCTCGATCCTGCCGCGCAAGCGGATCGTGGCGTTCTACGGAAATCCGCTTTCCACGCGCATGGGCGTGCTTGGCGAGTACGAGCCGGACGAAATGCTGCGGCGGCTCGACGCGGAAGTCGCGGCATGGGAGGCGGCCGACCCCTCGATGCCCGTGCAGCCCGCCCTGCACCTCATCGCCGTGGTCGCCCAGGGAGCGCCGGGTCGCGACGGCAAGTACCGGCTCCGCATGGACTCCGCGCTCATCGAGAAAGTCGCGGGCTGGGCCCGGAAGCGCGACGCGCTGATGTTCCTCGACATCCAGGTCGGGCACTCGACGCTCCGCGAAGAACTTCCTCGCCTGACCCCGTTCCTCTCGCGGCCGAACTTCCACCTCGGCATAGACCCGGAGTTCTCCATGAAGGACGGCGGCCTCCCGGGCAAGAAGATCGGCACCTACGACGCGGAGGACGTCAACTACGCGGCCGCGTTCCTGCAGGACATCGTCACGAAGAACGGGCTGCCGCCCAAGGTTCTCGTCGTGCACCGGTTCACCAGGAAGGGACTCACGAATTACCGGAACATCAAGCTCGACCCGCGCGTGCAAATCGTGATAGACATGGACGGGTTCGGGCCGCCGGGCCTCAAGAAAGGCACGTTCCGCGACTACGTGAGGGCAGAGCCGGTCCAGTTCGTAGGATGGAAGCAGTTCTTCAAGCCAAAGAACGACAACCCGCGCACGACGATCGCCGAGATTCTCAAGCTCTGGCCGCGGCCGGTGTACATCCAGTATCAGTAGTCTGGTAACGCCGAGCGCCGCCGGGGCCCACCGCGCCCGCGGGCCGGCAGGAACCGGACTTCACGTTCCGCGAACCGGCGCTTCATCACCCTGATCGCCTCGGCGCTCGAGTCAACCAGCACCACGTCGCGCCCGTGCCTGTCGGCCGCGTCGCCAAACGAGCCAGAGCCCGCGAAAAAATCGAGGAGGCGATCACCCGGCTTCGTGTGCACCTTCACGATGCGCTCCATTATCCCGAGCGGCTTCTGCGTCGGGTACCCCGTCTTCTCCCTTCCAGTGGGGCTCACGATCGTGTGCCACCACGTATCGGTCGGCAGCTTGCCGCGGCGGCGCTTCTCCGGCGTGACGAGCCCGGGCGCCATGTAGGGCAGCCGATCCGACTCGTCCGCACGGAAGGTGTAGCGATCGGGATCCTTCGCATACCAGAGGATCGTGTCGTGCTTCGGGCTCCAACGCTTCGTCGTGCGGGCGCCGTAGTCGTACGCCCAGACGATCTCGTTCTTGAACGACGCGCGCCCGAATATCGAGTCGAGCATGACCTTCACGTAGTGCACTTCGCGGCAATCGAGGTGCACCATGAGCCCTCCGGTTGCGCTGAGGACCCGCTTTGCCTCCGCGAGCCGTGGCGCGAGGAACGCGAGATAATCGTCGAAGCTATCCGAAAACGACGACGTCCCCACCAGTTCTGTCGCGTAGCTATGCCCGCCGAACCCGGCTCGCGTGCCATCGAGCGACCGTCGCGTGCGCAGCCGGTCGCGCCGTTGCGTACGGCCGGTGTTGAAGGGCGGATCTATGTAGATGAAGTCGAAGGTCGCGTCGCCGAACTGCGCGAGCGCCTGCAGGTTGTCGCCGTGGTGGATGGTGATCACGGTTGTAATCTGGCCGCGGGCGTCGGCCGGCGCCCCGCACCAGCGATAGCTTACGATACACAGCAAACGAACCCGGAGCCGCCAATGTCGCACGCGCGTTTCCGCCCGTTCGCGCCGGCCGCTCTGCTTGGCGCGATCGCCTTCGTCGCGGGCTCCTCCCGCGCAGGCGCACAGGGCCACGCAAGCCTTCCGCCCAGCAACGACGCCGCCGCGGCGCGCATCGCCGCGAGCCCGCGGCACGCGGAGTGGGTGAAGATCCCGTGGGGCGACGGCCGCGGCGACTCATTGATGGCGTACGTGGTGTACCCGATCACCGCCCGTGAGCATTCGCCGGTGGTAGTCGTGGTGCACGAGATCTTCGGCCTTGCCACGTGGGTGCGCGGCGTGGCCGACCAGGTTGCCGCCGATGGCTTCATCGCAATCGCGCCGGACCTCAACTCGCGGGTCCGCGGCGGTCCCTCGACCACCGAGCTGCCCCGCGACAGCTCGGTGCGCATCATCGCGAACGTCCCGGTCGCCGACCGTGTCGCAGGGGTGACGGCCGCGGCCAGGTACGCAACGTCGCTCGCGTCGGCCGAGCGGCGCTACGCCGTGATCGGGTTCTGCTGGGGCGGCAGCACGGTGTGGTCATACGCCGTGAACGGCGGAATGGCCGGCTACTCCGGCGGCGTGGCCTACTACGGCACGCCGTATCTCGCCAACGGCGCGCCAGTCGCCGACTCGCTTCGGAAGATTGACAAGCCGGTAATGCTGCTGAATGGATCGCTCGACCCGCGCATCGGCGCCGCGATGCCAGCGATCGAGGCGCAGATGAAGGCGCTGGGCAAGGATTACTTCGGCCGGAACTACGAAGGCGCCGTGCACGGGTTCATGCGCGCCCAGGACGACCCCGCCCGGTCGGAGCGCAACCCCGACCAGGAGCGCGCCAACCTCGCGGCGTCCATGGACGCGTGGCCGCGCACCGTGGCGTTCCTGAAGAAGCAGACGGGAATCCAATGAGCCGCGGTCCGCGGGAATGGGCGCGGGCGTTCACCGGCTTCTACCCGCCGCTCGCCGAAGACATGGCCCGGCTCGACCCGGTTGCGCGTTTCCTCTATGCGGCTCGGAGCGTGATCCTCGTGATCTCGTTCCAGGCGGCGCTCGTCGCGGGGCTGCTTGCCCTCGGCGACCGCGAGTTCGAGGTCGAGCCGTTCCTGCTGGTGCTCGTGGGCTACGTAACGCTCCACGCCATCAGCAACCTCTCCAACGACTACTTCGGCGCGCGCCGCGGACACGATACCGCCGATTCACCGCGCCGGCGCTACACCGTGCACCCAATCACGAGCGGCGCCGTGAGCGCGCGGCTGCTGCTCACGGGGCTTACGGCGCTCGTCGCGGTGGCCGCCGCCATCGGCGTGTACTTCATCATGCTGCGCGGCTGGGCCGCGGCAGCGCTGGTGGCCATTGGCGCGCTCCTCCTCTGGTCGTACGACGCGGCTCCCCGGGCGCTCAAGGAACTCGGGCTCGGCGAAGCAGCCGCCTTCGTCGTATGGGGACCGCTCATGATCGCCGGCGGCTATTACGTGATCACGGGGCGGTACTCGGGCGCCGCCATGCTTGCGTCGCTGCCCTACGGACTGGGCGTGATGTCCATCCTCGTGGGAAAGCACGTTGACCAGCGCGACTTCGACTCACGCAAGCACCAGCGCACGCTACCGGTAGTACTCGGCGAGCGCGCGGCGCGAACGCTGAACCGCGGCGCGGTGATCGCCATGTACGCCGTCATCGCGGCCGGGGTGGCGCTCCGCGCCCTCAGCCCGTTCACGCTGCTCGTGGCGCTTGCGCTCCCCCGCGCGGCGCGAGCGGTGCGCGTGATGTCGGAGCCAGCGCCGAACACGCCGCCACCGGGCTACGTGGGCTGGCCACTCTGGTACCACCGCGTGTGCCTCGTGCACAACCGGATGTTCGGCTGGCTCTACCTGGCCGGGCTTGCGCTGGGCGCAATAGCGCAGCGCTGAGGGCCGCGCCGGGCCCGCGCGTGGTCACCCGAAGACCGCGGCGCCGAGTATCCACGCGGCAATCACGCAACCCGCGGCGATCTTCGCAGCGGTCGCGATTGCCCGGCCGATCGTCGCGCCTGTGGCGGCCCGCGCCGCGGCGCCATGGGTCGCGCCTCCCAGGTATTCCGCGGCGAGCGCGCCGAGGAAGCTGCCGGCGAACGCGCCGATCACCGATCCAATGACCGGCACCGGCACGCCGACGATCGCGCCTGCAAGGCCGCCAATCACGGCGCCCCACGCGCCCACTCGCGAGCCGCCGTACTTCCGCGTGTACCGCGCCGAGAGCACGAAGTCGAGCACCTCGGAGAATACGCCAATCAGCACGCTCCCCAGGATCACCATCCACCCGAAGTGCGCCGCGGGCACGAGCAGCAGGTATGCGATGCCCGACAACACCATCAGCCACACGCCGGGCAGCCCGAGCGGGATGATCAGGAGCGATGCGAGCAGAAAGAGCGCGAGGACGATCGTCACGTTGGCAGAGTGGACAGGGTGGTCAAGAACCCTACGGTGCACGCAGCAGCCTAAGTTTCACCGCCGAGGCACGTAACCCGACAGAGTGTGAGGCCTTGCCCGACACCAGCGACCCACCCGACCGGGTATCCTGACTTCGTAAGGATCGCCCCAAACACAGGAGGAACGATGCTGCGGCTCCGTGACATCATGACGACCGACGTCGTGGCGTTCTCGCCAGAGACCAGCCTGCTCGAAGCTATCGAAGTGCTGGCTGAACGGCACATCAGCGGGGCGCCAGTGATCTCGGGCAAACGCATCGTGGGCGTCATCAGCGGCACCGACATACTCGAGTTCGTGGCGTCGAGCCCCACGCTCATGGCCGAGTATGGCGACTCCGGCCAGGACGACCGCAGCGCACTCGCGAGCCATCAGGTGAGCGAGGCGATGTCGGGCGGGCCGGTTGCGACCCTCGCCCTGAGCGCGACGGTACTCGAGGCGGCCGAGCTGATGCGCACCGCTGAAATCCACCGCGTGTTCGTGACCGACGACGACACCCTCGTTGGGGTGGTGAGTTCGCTCGACCTGACCCGCGCGCTCGCCGACCGCAAAGTGGTCAACCGAACCTTCGTGTTCCAGAAGCGATCCGAACTCGCCTGAAGCGCCATCGCGGCGCTCCAGGCATGCCTCAACGCAGTCCGAACGATTGGGCCGCGAGGCCCAGAGGAGGACAGATGGCCACCAATCTCATCCGCCGCCCCGCGTGGGCAGCGCCAATGTTCGCAAGCCGGCTCCGCACCATGTTCGACGACCCGTTCATGGGAGCGCTCACGGAGCCGCTCAAGCTGGAGGGCCTGCCGGAGTCCATCGGCTGGATGCCCGCCGTGGACGTGATGGAGAACGGGAACGAGTACATGTTCAAGGTCGAGCTCCCGGGGATGAAGCGGGAAGACGTCACCGTCACCTGGGAGAAGGAAGTCCTCACCATTCGCGGCGAGAAGGTCCGCGAGGAGAAGGGCAAGGAGAACGGAGAGCGCTTCCACCTCTACGAGCGCACGTACGGAGAGTTCAACCGCACGTTCACCTTCCCGGCCGCCGTCGTGCCCGACAAGATCACGGCCGAGATGACGGACGGGATCCTCACGGTGAAGGTGCCCAAGGCGCCCGAGGCGAAGGCCGCGTCGCGAAGGATCGAGATCAAGCCGAAGTGAGCTGACCGGGCGCGGGAGGGGCGCCCGTTCCCGGGGCCGCGCCGCCACTGGCGGCGCGGCCTCTCTCGTTGCCGGGCTACCGCATACCGGCGCGTGACGGCACTTTCGACGGATGCATAAATGCCATCGTTCACCTGCGGTCGCGATCGTCCTCTCGCTCTGCCTCCTGCCGCTCGCGTCACGCGAGGCGCGTGCGCAGGATGCCGGCCCGCTCGCGCTCCTGCTCCCCAAGGGGGCGCGCGCCGCGTCCATGGGCAACGCATGGGTCGCAGGCCGCGACGAGTACGCGATTTTCCACAACCCGGCGCAGGTCAGCGCGTCGAGCGGATTCGGACTCACCGCCGCGCTCTTCGCCGTTGACGCGCGCGCGGTATCGCTTGCATCCGCGTCGGCCGTCGGGCCGGTGACCCTGGGATGGGGCGTCCAGTTCGTGGACTTCTCCATGCCGCGAACGAACACGGCTTACCCGTTCAAGCCCGATGCCCTCACGGAGCGCGGCGACGCATCGCTCTTCAGCCTCGTCGCCGTGGCTGCGGGGCAGTCAACGTACAAGGACTTCAGGATCGGGGTGGCGGCGAAGTACGCCGAAGACGCCGCGCCCCGCGAAACGTCGGCCAGCGGCCTTCTCGTGACGCCCGCGCGCGGATCGGCGTTTCTTGCCGACGCGGGCGTCTCGCACGCGCTGTGGACCGGCACCGCTGGCCTCGCCGTGCAGAACATAGCCCACCCGTACCGGCTCGGCGCCGACCGTTTCGCCGTTCCCACGCAGGCGGTGCTCGGCTGGGCGGCGCAGAAGCCGCTCGGCCCGCTCGACGTCGCGCTTGCAACACAACTCATCGCGCGGCGCGGCGGGTGGCTGGGCGCCGGCGGAGGAATCGAGGTCGGGTGGAGCTGGATCGAGGGCTACAACATCGCCGGGCGCGTGGGCGCCCGCCGCACCGAATCGCCCGGAGAGCGCCCCGTTGGGCTTGGCTTCGGCTTCACCGCCGACCGGCTCAACGTGGACTATGGCGTGAACCTCTTCGAGGGGAATACCGCCGCGCACTACGTCACGGTGAGGTGGCGATGACGGCCCTCGACGCTCATGCGGCTCACCACCGCCCCGCGCGCCGCGCTGCCCGATGGCCACTGCTCGCCACGCTGGCTGGCGTCGCGCTCGCCGGCTGCTCGCAGGCGCTCAAGTTCTCGAAGGACGACTCGGGCACGGTGCTCGCGTACCAGACGATCACGGCGCGAAACCCCGCCGAGCCGGGACCGTTCGCCGTCAAGCATCTCTACTACGGTTCCGGCACCGACAAGCGCCGGGCCGAGTACCGCGACTCGGTCACGTACAAGACGAAGACGGTGGACGTGACGCCGTTCGCCTCTGTGCCGCCGGCACAGGCAGGCGATCGCAAGGACTTCTTCGGGTTCGACCTCAAGTCGGCGCCGATCAACGGCCGCGTGTGGTATCCCGACGGCCCCGGCCCGTATCCCCTGGTGCTCATAGTCCACGGCAACCACAGCTACGAGGAGTTCTCCGATCCCGGATACGCATACCTCGGCGAGCTCATGGCGTCGCGCGGGTTCGTCTTCGCCTCCGTTGACGAAAACTTCATCAACGGAGGGATCTCCGCCGAGAACGACGGCCGCGCATGGCTGATGCTCAAGCACCTCGAGGCGTGGAGGCGCTTCAACGACTCCAGCGCTGGGCCGCTCTCGCACAGGATTGACATGCAGAACGTCGTGCTCATGGGCCACTCGCGCGGAGGCGAGGCCGTCGCGCATGCGGCGGCGTTCAACCGGCTCAAGTACTACCCCGACGACTTCCGCCAGAAGTTCGACTTCAACTTCGCGATCCGGGGCGTCGTCGCGATCGCGCCCGTGGACGGCCAGTACCAGCCCACGTCGCGGCTCGAACCACTCGAGAACGTGAATTACCTGCTCATCCACGGCTCGCACGACGGCGACGTCTCGACCTTCTCGGGCATCAGACAATACGAGCGGCTCCGCTTTACCGACGGCCAGGAGCACTTCAAGTCCATCCTTTACATGTACCGCGCCAACCACGGACAGTGGAACACGGTGTGGAACAACAAGGACAACGGGCCGCGCAGCGGCCGCTCGCTCGACCTCCGCACTCTCATCGCGCCCGAAGACCAGCGCGAGTTCGCCAAGGTCGTGATCTCGGCGTTCCTCGAGGCGACGCTCCACGGGAAAACAGAGTACCTGCCTCTCTTCCGCGACCACCGCACCGCCGGCCACTGGCTCCCCAGGACGATGTACTCGACCCGCTTCCAGGAGTCCGGGTACAGGCCGCTCGCGGAGTTCGACGACGACGTTGACCTCACCACCGGCGAGCCGGGCGTCACCATCTCGGCCGACAGTCTCACCACGTGGAAGGAGAACGTGATCCCGTTCCGCGGGCGCGGCACCGACAACCAGCGCAACAACGCCGCGTGGATCGGTTGGAACAATCGTATCGCCGGGCCCGACACCATGAGAACCGGCCGCCCCGCCAGTTTCACCGTCACACTCTCGGATTCGCTCGCGCGCGCGCTGGGCATCACTGAGAGTGGCGCCGTGTACTTCTCCGCCGCCGTGACGAAGGACCGACCCGGCCCGCGCGCGCTCCCGCGCGACACCACCAGGCGCGACACGTCGAAGGCAGCGGTCGAGGCGCGGCGGAAGGCGGCGGCCGACTCCGCCAGGCGCGCGCCCAGGCCGCCGAAGTACAACGCCGACGCCGACACGATTCCCTTCGACTTCACCGTTGAGCTCGTGGATTCCGACGGCCGCGTGGCGCGCATGCCCGCGAGCCGCTACGGCCCCGTGCGGCGTGCGCTCGAGGCTCGCATCTACCGGCGCAAGGGCCGCGACGAACAGCGGTTCGCGAACCTCTTCGAGTACGTCCCGCAAACCTACGTGCTGCCGCTGGCCGACTTCGCGGGCGCGGGCGGCGGCTTCACGCCCGCAAAGCTGCGCGCCATCCGGCTCGTGTTCGACCGCACCGTGCTCGGCGGCCTCATCGTGGACGATATCGGCGTCAACCCGGCGATGGACCCCGCATACCTCGCAATGCCGCTTGGGCACCCGTAGGGTATTCTCCGCCAACTCCCGGGACGAATCGCCTACAGGTACCGTGGTTACTGGTGAGTATCATGATGCGACAGAGACTCAAGGAGACCCGATGACTGCGATCGCCGTTGCCCGTGCATCCGTCGCCCGCCGCGCCCGCTTCGTTCGTTCCGCCCTTGCCGCGACGGTCGCCATCGCGCTCGGCGCGTGCGCGCCGGCAATCACCGTCGGCGTCAGCTCGGCGACCGACCTTGCCCCCGCCGCCTACCGCACGTACACGTGGGTCATGCCCGACCAATTCCCCACGGGTGACCCGCGCCTCGACAACAACCCGTTCTTCGTCGAGACGCTGAAGCGGTCGGTGAATGCCGAACTCCAGCGGATCGGATTCACCGAGGGCGGCGCCAACGCCGACCTCACTGTGCACTTCCACGCGACCGTGCAGAGGGGCTACAACGTGTACGAGGTGGACCAGCACGCCGGCTATCTGCAGCCCGGATTCGACCGCACGCAGCAGGTCCGCGAGTACGAGGAAGGCACGGTGGTTGTTGACCTCGCCGACCGCGCCGCCAAGCGCCTGATATGGCGTGGCTGGATGCAGACCGATCTCTCCGGCGCCATCGGCAACGACGCTCTGCTCGGCGAGCGGGTGCAACGCGGCGTCAGGAAGCTGTTCGAGAAGTTTCCCGCGCGGTAGCGAAACGCGCGGAACTACCTAGCTTCAGCCGGATGACCTGGGCCGCCATCACCGGCTGGGGCAAGTGCATGCCCCCCGCCACGCTCACGAACGCCGACCTCTCCACCTTCCTCGACACCACGGACGAGTGGATCGTCAGCCGCACCGGGATGCGCGAGCGCCGAATCTCGCACGTTTCGGCGACGGAACTGGCAACGGTGGCCGCCGCGCGCGCGATCGCGTGCGCCGGCCTCGCTCCGGACGACGTGGACCTCATCGTGTACGGGAGCTGCAGCAACGAGGAGGCGGTTCCCAACAGCGCCTCCGGCGTCCAGCTCGCCCTTGGCGCCACGCGCGCGGCAGCGATGGACCTCAACACAGCCTGCACGAGCTTCCTCTACGGCCTCAGCGCCGCCACGGCGATGATCCGCACCGGCGTCGTGAAAAACGCCGTAGTGATCGGAGTCGAGCTCATCAGCCGTTACATGGACTGGAGCAACCGGAGCGTGGCGGTGCTCTTTGGCGACGGCGCCGCGGCGGTGGTGCTGCAGGCGTCCAGCCGCGAAGAAGGAGTGCTGGGTTCGGCCCTTGGCTGCGACGCCGACGCGCGCGCCACGCTGCGCGTGCGCGGCATCGGCTGCGGTTACGCGAACCAGGGCGTAACGCTTGGCGACACCATCTGGGACTTCGACGGGCCCGCGATCTTCAAGCGCGCAGTGAACGCGATGAGCGCGGCGTCAACCCGCGTGCTCGCCGAATGCGGCGTTGCCGCGGATGCCGTTGATCTGGTCGTTCCGCACCAGGCCAATCTCCGGATCATCGAGAGCGTCGCCAGGCATGCCGGCATCCCCATGGAGAAGGTGATGCTCACCGTGGAGCGCTACGGCAACATGAGCGCCGCCACGGTGCCCGTCGCGCTGGTCGAGGCGCTCGATGCAGGGCGCGTGAGGAGCGGCGCCAACATCCTCATGCCCGGCTTCGGGGGCGGGCTCACCTGGGCCGCACTCCTCGTGCGATGGGGCGGCCGCGTGACTCCCCTTGGCGAGGCCACGCGCGAGCTGGCTCCGTGCCCGGAGTCGGCGCTCGAACTCGTGAACGGGATCCGCGCAATCCAGGACCCACACGGCCGTTCGGCCGCGGGACTGGCTGCGCCGGTGTTCATCGGGAAATGACATGATGCCCGCCTTCCGCACGCTCCGTACCCGGGCGTTGAAGGGCGCCCTGCCGCTCGCGTTCATGGCGGCGCACCCTCTGGCGGGCGCGCACGCCCAGCCCGTCACGCTGCACGTACGTCCATCCGCCGCCGACCCAAGGATCACGGAAGCCGACAGCGCGCACCTGGTGAAGTACACCCCGGGCAAGGACGCCGCGCCGCTGCTCCTCTTCCTGCCAGGCACCAATGGTTTCCCGCGAGAGATGGAGTTCCACGACACGGCGCTCGATCTGGGTTACCGTGTCATATCGCTGGCATACATCACCAGGGTCGCCGTCGCGGCCGTGTGCACCGGGGAGCGGCTCGCGGCCGATCCCGATTGCGCCGCGCACTTTCGTCAGCAGAGGATCTACGGTGACGCCCCGACTCGTGTAATTGACGACCAGCCGCAGGATGCGATCGTGAGTCGCCTGACGACACTGCTGCGCTACCTCGTGCGCTCAGACACCGCGGGCCATTGGGAGCAGTACCTCGACGACGACAAGCCGCGCTGGAATCGCATCGCCGTCGCGGGACAGTCACAGGGTGGCGGGATGGCCGAGTTCATCGGCCAGCGCGAGCTCGTCGCCAGGGTAATCTCGTTTTCCGGCGGGTGGGATTACTCGGCGCCCGGCAAGATCGCCAACTGGTACAGCAGCAAGGGCGTCACACCGCCCGACCGCTGGTTCGCCACGTACCACGTCGAGGAGCCAACGGCTGGCGCGATGGCGGAGATCTGCAACGCACTTGGCATCCCGCGCGCACACCAGTTCGCGCTCCGCGAACCCGTCCGTGCCGGCAAGACGGCCCATGCCGAAGGGCTGAACAACACCGTGTACCGGAACATCTGGATCACGATGCTGGGATTCACGCCTCCGGCTTCGGGACGTACGGCGCCAGGGCCGGATTAGCGGTGCCGTAGTCCTCCGGCTTCGCGACCGCCACGTTAAGCCACTGGATGGTCGCCGCGTATCCCATGCTCTCGGGGTCGTGCGCCAGATACCCGCCCACGACGTCAATCACGTGAAACCCGCGTCTTAGCTGAAAGCTCAGCGTTGGGTCGTACAGCTCGCCGCGCACCACGCGCACCACGTATTCCAGCGGAGTCAGCTCGGTAGCGTGCACCCCGTACCCCCGGAGCCGCGACCCCGCGCGGATGCGCAGCAGCGCAAGCCGCTCGGCCAGTTCGCGGCGCGCTTTGTATAGCGCGGTGCCAACCCCGTGCCCCTGCTCCGTCGGTACCGCCATCACCTCGGCGCCGTACAGGGTGCGCCCGTTCACAGGGTCGTGGTTGGTGAACATTCCCTGGGCCGTGAACCCCCGCCACGCTTCCTGCGGCTCGTAGTCGTCCCAGAGGATGATCAGGCTCGCCGCCATGCCGAGCAGCGCCCCGCTGGCCGGATCCACCGCGACGAACTGTCCCTCGGGGAACACCGCATGGTGCGACGCGAGCTGCTCGAACGACCACGGACGCGACGTGGAGTAAACGGCACGGCACATTTCCACGATCCCCGGAAAATCTCCCGGGCGCGTGTTGCGCACCGTGACTGGGCGCTTCTCACCCATGCGTCAGATTCGCCCCAGCAGCGCGCCCAGCGCGCCCTGCCCCGCAGGGCGCGGGAGCCGGAAGAGCCGCGCCGTGTTCTCCCACATGATCGCCTCGCGCTCCTTCATCGGAATCTTCAGCTCGCCCATGAACTCCAGGTACGACTCCATCGAGGAGATCGGCCAGTCCGTGCCGTACAGCACATTCGACGGATCCACGCCCCAGATGAGGAGATCCTGCAGCTGGCGGCGCATGTACTCCTCGAAGCGGTCGGTGAAGTCGCCAAGGACGAGGCCTGAGATGTCGGCATACACGTTCGAGTTCTTGTACACGACTTCCATGCAATCGGGCAGCCACGGATTGCCCAGATGGCAGACCACGAAGTTCACGTCGGGATGGTCAACCGCGGCTTCGTCCACGTGGAGCGGGTGCGCATACTTCACCTTCCCGCGGGGCGAGTACGTGTCGCCGCAGTGGATCATCACCGGCACCCGGTGCCGCGCCGCCAGTTCGTACATCGGCTCGAGCTTTGCGTCTGTCGGGTAGAACGGCTGGTATCCGGGGTAGATCTTGAGTCCCTTGAGCGAGCCCGCCGCCAGCAGATCGTCGTAATCCTCCACCGTCGCGGGGCCGAACGAGTCGTAGTCTATTCCGCCCACGACGTGGAGGTTCTTCATCTCCCTGACCGCCTCGACCACCTGCCGCGTGGATGGGCGCCCCGGCGAGACCTTGTACGAAGTGAGCACGAGGGCGGCGTCCACCCGGTTCCGCCGCATCGTCGCCTGCAGTTTCGCGAGACTGTCGCCGAGCGCGTCAACACTCTCGTCGGCGTAGTGATTGAGGTGCACGTGGCAGTCAATGATCATTCACGGCTTCCAGAACTTGTCGAGGATCTTCGCGGCCCATTCGCGTCCGCCGAGCCCGAACGCGAGGGCCAGCGCCAGGCAGAGCGCGCCGAACGCGATCTGGAAGCCCGACACCAGAATCTCGCTGCGGAGCGCGAGTTGCTCGACCGCCATCGCAATCACGAACCCCAGCATCGCGAAGCGCGCGATGGCCGCGATCACCGTGGCGCCGCGGCTTCCCACGTTGTTGAGATAGGTGTACGTCACCGCTCCCACGAAGCGCGCCACCACCGTGCCGAAGATCAGCACGATCACGGCCACCACCACGTTTGGTATGAACAGGACGATCCGCTGCAGCAGCGCGGTGCCCGCGGGCACCGCCAGCATGTTCAGCAGCACGACGAACGTGAGGAACACGATGGCCCAGTAGACCGCGCCGGCGAGGAGCGTGACCGTCGTGAACTCCACGCCGCCCTGCATCAGGAACCCCTCGACTCCGACGCTCTCGGCGAAGGCGTCAACTTTGAGGAAGCGAAAGAGGCGCGTCGCCAGCCGGCGCGCAATGCGCGCGATGAACCAGCCAACGAGCACCACGAGCACGGCCGCGAGCACGCTGGGGAAGCCGTCGGCAACCTGGGCCCACGTGTCCATCAGCGACGTGATGACGTCCGCGTGCTCCTGCATCGGCGCTCGCTCCGGCCCGTGGTGGATCAACCGTGCCGCGGCCAACCGAGCGGCCGCAACCTGTGAGCTGTACTCTACAACGTAATGGAACGCGAATGCCCGAAGCCACCTGCATCGAAGACCTCAGGAGGCTCGCCGCGCGCTGAGCGCGATCGTGGACGCTGTGGGTTCGCGCCGTTCTGCGGCCGGGCGGACAAACGCGCAGTGGGCCGCGACAGCTTCCTGTAGCGGCCCGACCGCGCGATTCGGCTACTGGATGGACGCCATGCTCGCCGAGAGCATCTGCTGGATCGTGAAGTTGATCGTGTCGCCATCGCTGACGACCATCGGGCCAGTGCTGGCTGCCCCGAAACCGCCGATCGGCACTGCGACGATCCGTACCGTCCCCTGCGCCGTCACGTCACGTGGGAGCTTGAACGTACCTTCGTTGAAGCTCATCACCATTCCGATCCGGCGAGCATCCCCGCCCGGGGTGACCGCGAAGATGTCGAACGTCTGGTCGTTGTGGCTGTCAACATGCAGCATCACCGGCGCGAGCGGCGGGCCTTCCGCCGCGCGAAGACTCGCACAACCGGTGAGTGTGGCGGCCGTGACCGCCGCCAGCAGCGTTCTCACAACCCTGGTTCCCAGCATATGTACCATACCTCCCCGCCGCGCGTCTTCCGAAGTCGTGCACCGGGCGCGGCCCGAAGTGCTGTACGTTCGTACCCTGCAGCGACGGGAATGTTGCTGCCGTCAGGCCGTTCCCCAGACCAGCCCGTATGCGAGCAGCGCCAGCACGATCGCGGTCGTGACCACATAGAGCCGGTCGCGCTGATAGATGAACGCCACCAGGGTGAGCGCTACGCGGGCGATCGGTGTGGCGACCAGCAGCACCAGCCCCAGCTGGACGATCGCGGGCGCCTCGCCGCGCAGCGCACCGCGAACGATGTCCGTGAGGTTGCGCATCTCCTCGGCGCCCGGCGTGAACGCGCGGAAGTCGGCCACGACGCTGCCGTGCTGCCAGAGATACATTGCGCCGCCCACGATCACCACGAGCGCCGAGAGCAGCACGCCCGCCTGGAGGAGGCGGCCGACGATTACGTCAACGTCGCGGTCGCTCAGCCGCGCCCGGTGTTCCTGGGTGACCGTGTCGAGAGGCGCCATCGTCAGATAGTCCCCGTGAAGCCCTTGTAAAGCATCTCGAGCGCCACCGCGGTGATGAGAATTGCGAACAGGCGACGCAGCAGCGCCGTCCGGAGGCCAGTCAGCAGCCGCGCGCCGAGCAGCGCACCCGCCAGCACACCCAGCATCACCGGAAACGCGATTGCCGGCTGCACGTAACCCTTGTGCAGATACACGCCCGCGCTCGCTGCGGCCGTCACGCCGATCATGAAGTTGCTCGTCGTGGTCGAGACCTTGAACGGCAGTTTCATGGCGTTGTCCATCGCCAGCACCTTGATCGTGCCCGACCCAATGCCCAGCAGCGCCGAGAGGACGCCCGCACCGAACATCAAACCCAGACCCGTCGGAACTCCCTGCACCGAGTAGCGCTGCAGCCCGTGCTCCGTGGGGTAAGTCGAGTCGAGCCGGAGCCGCTGCGCCCACTTGTCCGGCCGCTCGGCCAGCACGTGATCCACGTGTGGCCGCACCGACTGGTAGGCCGCGAAGAGCAACACCAGCCCGAAGAGGATCGCCAGCGCCGCCGTCGGAATCGCACCGCTCAGCGCCGCACCCATCAGCGCGCCGATCGTCGTGCCCGTTTCAAGCAGGATCCCAACCCGCACGTTCGTGTAGCCCTCGCGCACGTACGCGGCCGCCGCGCCCGAGGAGGTCGCGATCACCGCCACCAGCGACGCGCCAATCGCGTAGCGAAGGTCAACGTGAAAGCCCAGCGTGAGCAGTGGGACGATGATTGCGCCGCCGCCAAGCCCCGTGAGCGACCCTAGCAGGCCCGCAAAGAACGAACCTGCTCCAACGAGGATAGCCATCTCGTGAACTGGCATGTGCCCGATCACCCCGTCACTTCGTCAATCCAGCGCAGATAGGCCGGCAGGCCCGCGGCGAACGCCGTGCCCACGATCTCCGGCGTTTCGTAGGGATGACTTTCCCGGATGAGCTCCATCGCGGCTTCGAAGTGCGCCGTGCTGGTCTTGATGAGGAGCAGGAACTCGGCGTCACTGGCCACCGCCCCCTTCCAGTGGTACCAGCTCTCGACAGGCATCACC
Organism: Gemmatimonadaceae bacterium; assembly: GCA_020851455.1. Taxonomy (GTDB): domain Bacteria; phylum Gemmatimonadota; class Gemmatimonadetes; order Gemmatimonadales; family Gemmatimonadaceae; genus Fen-1231. The sequence continues at coordinate 125,441 of JADZCT010000039.1, forward strand.
TGCACGCACGCGGCGAGCTTTGCGGCAAGGAGTGCCTCCGCGATGCGCCGGGCGTCGCCCCGGTCGCCGGTGGTGGTGAAGAGAACGCCGTATTGCCCGGGGGCGGGAGCGTGAGGCATGGCTGAAGCTAACGTGCCAGTCGCTCTGCGACTTCCATCCATGCCATGCCGGCCGGCTCACGCAGCATAGAAGTGGCCTCGGTATTCTGAACAAGTGAGTCATGCGGACCAGGCCCGGGCGTTGATAATACTCACAGATGTGCGTGCATCGGAACGGCGAGATCGCTCCGCTTCGAGCGAGATCCGCTCAAAGTCGCCCTCAACGTCAAGAAGCGCGGTGTCTCGTTTGACGAGGCGCGTACGGCGGAGCGCGAAGAGCGCGACCTGTACGCCGACAGGAGAGATCGACTCGGTCGCGCTCGGCGCTCTTGCGGTGGCATGATTGGCTGCGGCCCGCCGGGCCGCGCACCAGACTTCACACTCGTTAGCGAGAACCAGAGGCGTCCTACCTACCGCCGGTACACTTCACGGCGGTTCCCGATGCGGACGACGGTCACGACGAGCTCCGCATCCACGATCTCGTAGAGAATGCGGTAGTCGCGTTGGCGGATCCGGTACTTGTCATCCCCACTCAGTTTCTCCGCGCCGCCGGGGCGCGGGTTGTCGGCCAGTGCCCCGATGTGCGTGGCGATGCGCTGACGGTCCTTCACCGGCACACGCTCAAGCTCCTTTGCAGCGGACCGGGTGAAGAGGATGCTAAAGCTTGCCACGTTTCTTCAGATCGCGGACGACGGCCTCAAACGTCAGGCGGGGTTCCTTCGCGCGATCACGAAACGCCGCCAGATCGTCGGCGTCTTCGGCCAGGCTGCGGCGAACGGCAGCGTTCACCAGATCGGACACGCTGGCATCCGTCTCCGCGGACTTGAGGCGAAGGGCGCGGTGAATGGGCGCCTCGAAATAGACGGTGGCACGTTTGGTCGTGGGCATGCATCGAATCTGTCGCCTTACCGCTATAACGTCAAGACGTCGCACCAACAAGCGTTCGCCCCGACGGCGTCTGGTGGAGGCGGCCGCGGACAGCAGGCCCCGGCGCGCCACGCCGACTGGCGTGTTCCCCCGCAGCCGCGTCCAAGCGAGCGCCGTCATCGCCTGCACGACCTCCGCTTCCGTCGCGTCGAGGTCCTTCCCGTTCAACCCAAGAAAGGTCACCGCCGTCGGGAAGGCCGTCCGCTTGTTCCCGTCGTTGAACGGGTGCGGCGCGTGATGCGGAGATCTCGCGGTGCGCAAGGTCCGTCTGGGCGGCGCACGCTGGGAATCGCGAGTCAATCGAGGCGTTTCTGTCGCTGCGAGGAATCTTCTGAGGGCCGAGTGTGAACAACCGGGAACACAGGTAACACCGGAGTCCGGCAGCAGAGGTACAGGAGCCCGTCCCGGAAGCGGAACGTGCCGCCGGTCGTGACTTTCTTCACGAAGTAGTGGCCAGCGTACTCGATCGCCGGCAAGCGCTCGGGGTACGTGCGCGGGGAGAGCCGGTAGCGAAGGGCCAGCGTCTCATGCGGCCGCTCCTCATTAGATCGTTGGGGGCCGCGGAATCGGGGCGCACTACCTGCGGATGGGTCGGCTGCCGGCGTCGTCGCCGCCGCTGTACGAGGGCGCGGCCTGCGGCGGTGCCTCTTGCCGGGCCACCTCACGGCGCTCCAACTTCCTGTGCCATGGCCGCCATCCCGGATCCGCTCATCGCGGCGTTGAGCGACCGTTACCGTATCGAGTCGGAAATCGGGACCGGCGGGATGGCCCGAGTCTTTCGCGCCTGCGATCTCAGGCACGGACGCGACGTGGCGGTCAAGATGATGCGCCCCGACCTGGCAAGCGATTCGGGCGCGGTGCGCTTCCTGCACGAGATCAGCATCGCCGCACGGCTCACGCATCCACACATCCTCGGCGTCCACGATTCCGGCCAGGCCGCCGGATTCCTCTACTATGTAATGCCGTACATCAGCGGCGAGACGCTTCGAGCGCGGCTGGCGCGCCGCGGTGCGCTGCCCGTCGCTGAAGCCATCCGCGTCCTTCGCGACCTGGCCGACGCGCTCGCCTACGCGCACGCGCAGGGCGTGGTGCACCGCGACCTGAAGCCGGAGAACGTGTTGTTCTCGGGTGAACACGCGGTGATTGCCGACTTCGGAATCGCCAAGGCGGTGGCTGCCGCGACACAAGATGGAAGCGGCGCCTCCACCGTCACGCAGACCGGCGTCGCACTCGGTACGCCCGCTTACATGGCGCCGGAGCAAGCCGTCGGCGACCGGAACATGGATCAGCGGGCCGACCTGTACGCGCTCGGCGTCATGGCCTATGAGATGCTCGCGGGCGAGCATCCGTTTGGAACGCGCAGTCCGCAGGCGCTTGTGGCTGCGCACATCACCGAGACGCCGGCATCGCTCGGCGAGCGGTATTCGCACGTGCCTCCTGCACTCGCGGCGCTGGTGATGCAGTTGCTCGCCAAGGAACCGGCGGCGCGTCCGCCGGATGCGACCTCGGTGATACGCGCGCTCGACGCCGCAACATCGGCCATGATGCCGGCGACGCGCGCCCACGCACGATGGTCGCGCGTGGTTGCCGCGATTGCGGCAACGGCACTCGTGGCGCCCGCCGGGTACGCCTCGTGGCGGTGGCTCTCGGCGCGTGATGGCGTAATCGCCGGAAGCGCCATCCACACGCTGGCCGTGATGCCATTCGAGAACACCGGCGCCGACGCGAACGACGAGTATTTCAGCAACGGGATGACCGACGAGCTGGCGCACGCGCTCGCTCGGCTCCCGGGGCTCCAGGTCGCCGGGCACACGTCAACATATGCGCTCAAGGGCAAGGCTCTGAACCCTCAGGAGATCGGACGCACGCTCGACGTTGCCGCCATGGTCAGTGGCACCGTGCGGCGCGACGGCAGTCGCCTGCGCGTCACCACCCAGCTCGTGGGTACGCGCGACGGGAAGGTTCTCTGGGACAGCGTGTACGAGAGCTCGTCGCACGACGTGTTCGCCGTGCAGGACGAGTTCACGCGCGCCATCGCGGGGACGCTGGCGCGCTCCCTCGGCAATCGCCCCGCCGCTGGGCAGAACGTGGCGGTTGGGCGCGGCACGGCCAGCCGAGAGGCATACGACCTGTTTCTCCAGGGCCAGTTCTTCTATCTCGCGCGAGGCGCGCCAAACGTGACACGGTCCATCGCGCACTTCCAGCAGGCAATCGCGGTTGACCCGGCATTCGCGCGCGCGTACGCCGCGCTGTCGCAGGCGTACTCCGTGTTGCGCAACTACGTCGCCGACCCGACTGACTCGCTCGCAACGCTCAGTCGGGCGAATGCGGATCGCGCCATCAAGCTGGACTCGACGCTCGCCGATGCGCACGTCGCGCTTGCAGGGGCGCTCGACATGGCCCTTCACTATGACTCCGCGGAGGTACACTACCGTCGAGGCCTCGCGCTCGACCCAACGAACAGCAACGCGCACCTTGCGTACGGGTTCCAGCAACTGTCCGCGGGCCGCACCGACAGCGCGATTCGCGAAATCCAGGAGGCGCTGCGGCTCGACCCGCTCGTCAAGTCCGCGCGTTCTGCGCTCGCGCTGTCGTACGTCTTCGCGCGGCGCTTCCCGGACGCGATCGCCGAGTCGCGTGCGTTGCTGGCCGTGGACTCGACGTTCCCGCTGGTGTACCTCCCACTGTCTGCCGCGCTCGTGCTGAGCGGGAACGCCGACAGCGCGGCTCATACGCTGGAACGCAGCGCCCCATACACCGGTGCTCTGCCAGAGCAACGCAAGTACCTGCTGTTCGCGTACGCGGCGGCGGGCCGGACGGCGGAAGTCGTGCGCATGCGGGACGAACTGCGTCGCGCGGGCGGTAATTCGGCGGGCGCGCCCGACCTGGCGTTCGCCGAGCTCGCGCTCGGTAACCCGGAGCCGCTCGTGCGCACGCTGTCCACGGAAACCGGGCAGCTTCGCTGGGCCGCATCCGCTCAGTTCGGATGCAACCCACTCCTCGATCCTCTCTGGACCGACGCGCGCTTTGCGGCCGCGATGCGGGCGCTGCACGTCACAGCATGCTCCGTGGCACGGCCTTGGCCAAGGCAACACAGGCAATGAGACGGTGGGCTTCAATCTGACGTAGGTCACGGAGGCCCTCGGGCAAGCGCCTGCAACGCCGCAAGCACTCATGGCCTGGATTGCGGGCTAACCTTGCGCAGGTCTCGCGCGTGGTGGCCAAGCAGTACACCGGAGCCGTGGCGTTCTGCGCGCGCTCCCTACCCCAATCTACACCCAGCACAAACGCCGGCGGCTGCGCAACACGATTTGCCTCCGGATGCTCAACAGGAATGGCTCACCTGCGGGTGCCGGGTGCGACACGCATCCCACTTGCCAGGGCGGTTGTCCCGAGCGCTGCCCGGAAGCGATACGCTAGCGACACCCGGAATTGCCGTGGCTCGGTGGGATGAAAGTGGACGTCGTAGACGCCATCCGATGCTTCTCCGCGAAGCCTCGATGCATACGCGTACTGAATGTCATCAGCCACAGCATTGAGCGCATTGAGCACGCTCAGTTGAATTCGCGTTCCCTGCTTCAGCTCGTAGCCAACCTCGGCGTTGACGAGGTTGGAGGCCCGCGCGCGAAGCGAGTTGTCCTCGCTCAGCGGATACGAGCCCAAGTGCCGAAGACGAATCGCCGATGAGATTCCGTGCGCGTCGGGATTGATGGTCAACCCGGCCGCGACGACGCCCTCGAGCGCGCCTGGAATGTGTGACTCGCCATCAGGCACGCCCGTGAACTTCGCGTGTGCGACAGACGCATCGGCGTCAATGGCCAGCCAGCGCACCGGTCGGTAGAAGTTGGCCAGGGTCACGCCCCGCCGCTGGCTCGCTGCCGACGGCTCGGTGATGCCCGCATCGCCGGTGAACAGCAACTCGCTGTCGAGGTTCAGAGCCCACGCCGCGACAGTCGTCCGCAGTCCGTCGGCGAACGATGTGCGGAGCCCGACTTCCCAACCCCGCGATCGGACGAGCGGATCAACCCGCGACACCCGCTCGCCCGTCGAAGGATCGAGCGAGATCGTCGTTCCACGCGCGTCGTTGCTGTGGAATCCGAACCCACCGCTCAGGTACAGCTCCGTCGCGCTGGTCGGCGCGTAGGCAAGCGACGCCTTCGGACTCAGAATCGCTGCCGCGCGCTTCCCGGAGTTCTCGGCGTTGCTGCTCGCGACGTCGAAGGTGTACACGTCGCCACGCAGACCAAGCGTACTGCGAAACTGCCGGTGCCAGTGCGATACCGCAGACAGAAACACACCGCTCCCCGTTTCGCGCACATCGTCGCTCCTCACCGTCGCATACCGCGCGCGCTCCTGTGTGTGAAACAGGCCGACGCCGTTGATGATGTCGGCGCGCGCTTGCAGCCCGATCGTGAGCGTGTGCGACGCGCCGAGGGCCTCCACCTCCTGCACCTGCGTGGCATTCGCCCCGACGATCGTGCGATGATCTGTCTGCGAGAACTGATCGCCCTTCGCCGGATTGTGCAGGAAGTAGGTAAAGTCCGAGAACAACGTGAGGTCGGAGTAGACCGCGTAGGCTTGGATGATCTGCGAGGAGCGCGCACCGATGTGGCGATAGCTTCCGGAAAGGCTGTAGCGCTGGGCGATACCGCCATCGGTCGAATCGAGTTGCCCGAAGCGTGAGATCAGCCCTTCCTCCACGGCACGTGATGGGATCTGATCCGACGCATTCCAGCGGTTGCGGTACGCAAGTGCGAGGACCGATAACTGTGAGGTCGGCACCCCGGTGGTATATCGCACGATGCCGCCGTGCTTGCGGACTCGTTCGGGGATCAGCCAAGGCCCGTCATAGGTCTTCGCCTCGCCGCCAACGAGAAGGGTGCCGCCAGCAAGACCCAACGACGCGCCGCCGGCAAGCCGCGCCATGCCTTGCTGACCGTACATCGCGCTCAAGAACGGTCGGTCGAGCTTCGACACGAGATGAAACTCGGCTCCGCCCGCGCTGCCGAAATCGCCGACCTCGGCGTGGTACACGCGGAGCTTGTAGTCCACGAAGTCAACAAAGTCTGGAATGAGGACATTCAGATCTGTGTAGCCCTGACCATGGCCATGCGTTGGCATATTGAGGGGCATACCCTCGAGACGCGTTTGGAAGTCCGTGCCATGATCGAGGTTGAATCCGCGCACGAAGTACTGATTCGCTTTCCCGTCACCGGAGTGCTGCGTGACGATCATCCCAGGCACGGTCTCGAGCAGTTCGCCCTCGCGAGTAATCGGTCGGAGCCGAAGATCCGCAGCGGCGACGCGACCTTCGGACGCGCTGGTTGCGATTCCGCGGAGATCATCGATACGACCCTGTACGCGAACCGTGTCGAGCGGAAGTCGCCGCGCCGTGTCGGTGGCAACCGACGCTTGCTGGGCGGGTAGCGCGGAGGCGCCGAGAAGTGCGGCAACCAGTGAGGTCGCGACGCACGCGGAAAGCCGGGCTGCGAGGGGCATCGAGCGTTCTCCACGACGAGGAGCTTGAGCTGGGTCGCTGTCGGGACAGGACTCCAGAGCGCTCTACGGTTTCGTCCGTGGAAACCGCCATCGAGGCGCCGGGTGGCTCGATGTGGTTGAGTATAGTTCCAGCCGCACGCGTGGGTCAACCGGCCTCAACGCCCCTGGTTCAACCGTGGCGATGGCAGCGTAGGTCGCACCCCCGTTTCCGGCAAATGTCGCCGACCACCGTGCCGGCTTCCGCTTGCCGCAGCGCCTGCAGGATCTGCTCCGGACTGAACTTGCTCTTCCGCACCGGGTGCCCTCCCCTTGGAGTGTGGCCCCAATCCGCCAGGGTGTCGCAATGCGAGTCCAGCTGGAGGAGAAATCAGGGACTCAAGCCCTCGGCCCTTCTGCCTGCCTAAACTCGGAGAAGCCGCGGAGGGAACGTCACGGGGTTGCGGGAGGTCGTCGAAGGGAGCTAACTCACGTTCGCCGAAGATCGCCCCCGGGGCATGGGCAGGCGCTGCTGGCGACGGTGAGCGGTGGGCCAGGGGCTTGCGCCTGGCTGAACTTGGTGGCATAACGCAAGGCGCGCGGTAGCATAGCTCCAATGCGTCTGGCAGGCGACACATCGAATCTGACGGACATCGCATGGCGTCGAGTGTGCGGGCGCGACACGATCATGAGGGACGGCGCATGGAAGAGCAGTCCTTTAGAGAGTTCTTCAAGAGTGCGACCTGCGGATTCGCGCCGTACAACTGGCAGGTTCTGGTTGCTCTCGACGGCTTCCCCGACCTCCTGCCGGTCCCGACCGGGCTTGGCAAGACCGAGGTCGCGCTCGCATGGGCGTGGCGCTTGCTGGTCGCGAAACAACCGGAACCTTTGCATCTCGTTGTCTGCCTACCGATGCGGAGTCTCGTTTCGCAGACCGTGCAGCGGCTGACGACCTACTTCGCAGCGCTCAAAGCGACGATGCCCGAGATTGACGTGACCGTACATCAGCTCATGGGGGGCGCGATCGAGAACGAATGGGCAAGGCAGCCCGACAAGGCGTGGGTGCTCGTCGGCACGCAGGATCAGCTTTTGTCGCGCGCACTCAACCGCGGCTACGCGATGAGTCGCTTCGAGTGGCCCGTCCACTTTGGCCTCCTCAACAACGACTGCCGCTGGCTGATCGACGAGGTCCAGCTCATGGGGCCGGGCCTGTGGACGACGTCGCAGCTCGACTGGATGCGGCGCAAACGGTTCCCGTCGCTGAAGCCGTGCCCGACGACGTGGATGAGCGCCACCGTCGGCACGTCGTTCCTCGGCACCACGGATCGAGTGCATGACGGTCTCGACAGGCCGTCGGTGGAACAGGATGCATTCGAAGGCAAGCTCACGACCGCGCTCGATGGTGACAAGGGGCTCAAGTGGTGGCGTGAGGCGCTTCGCCCTCTGGCATGGTGGCAGCCAGAGGCAGCGGCGCAACCGACGACCGGCGGAGGCAAGAAGCGAGGCGCGGCGAAGTCCGCCGCAGCGACGGCCGTCACGCCGGACGCCATCGCCGCCTCCGTGAAGGCGAAGCACGCGGCGGGCACGCTCTCGCTCGTCATCTGCAACACCGTGGACATGGCGCGCGCCGTGTTCGGCGCGCTCAGGGCGATAGACCACAAGGTTCTCCTCACTTCGCGGTTTCGCCGCGAGGACCGCGCGCGGCACGAGCAACGCCTCATCGACTTCGACGCCCAGCGTAAGGCTGGCACGCTGCCGAAGAGCGATCCTGGTCTCATCTGCGTCAGCACGCAGGTCATCGAGGCGGGTGTGGACATCTCGGCGCATCGTCTCTTCACCGAGCTCGCGCCGTGGCCTTCGATGCTTCAGCGTCTTGGTCGCCTGAACCGCAAGGGCGATGACCAGTGCGCTCAGGCTTGGGTCTGGGAGACGCCGAAGGAAGGCGGGAACAAGAAGGTCGAGCGCATCGGCCCCTACGAAACCACCGACATCGAACGCGCCAAGAAGCTCGTCGATGCCTTCGCCCCGCTCTCTCACAACAAAGCGTTCTCCGAGGCCATTGCTGGCTTGAACTCGAGCAAGCTGAAGGAAGTCACCGAGGCCCTGCAGCCGCAACCAAGCCCGCTGCCACGCGCGCTCGACGTCCACGGGCTCTTCTCCACCGAGCGTGACGTCCACGGCGGCTTCACCGATGTCAGCGCATTCGTGCGCGGCACCGATCCCGATCTCGACGTGACGGTGTTCTGGCGCGACTGGTCCGGTGATTCTCCACCGCGCGACGACGATCTCGACGGCCCGCTGCTGGAGCCCGCGAGGGAAGGCTGCCCGGTTTCGTTCGTTCGCGTGCAGAAGATGATCGAGAGCAACAAGGCCAAGGCATGGCTCTGGGATGACGAGGCGGATCGCTGGGAGCGTGTGAACCACTGGGACATCCGCCCTGGCATGCTCGTCATGCTGAAGCGCGACGTCGGTGGTTACGACGAGACTGAAGGGTGGACGGGCGACAAGTCGAACGTGCTCGCCGAAGTGCCGCGTGCCGGGCGTGGCGCAACGCCGCGAGATGATGCGTGGACTGAAGCTGGGTACTGGTCGACGCTCGATGTCCACCTCAAGGATGCGAGAGACGCGGCCGAGAAGCTGAGCACCGCGCTCTCGCTGACCGGCGACACGAGGACGGCCGTCGTGGAGGCGTCAGGGCTCCACGATCTCGGCAAGGCGGATCCGCAGTGGCAGAAAGCGTTGCCTGATCGCTCCGGCATTCCCGACGCGCTGCTCGCGAAGAGCCCGCGTGTTGTCGCCGCCGATGTCGTGGGGGATGTCGCCGCCACCCGCGCCGAGTTCGCGAGGCTGCGGGCGCAGGCGCGTGAGTTGCCGGAGCAGGCGCGGCGCCGCGGTCGTGAAGACGCCGTGCTCCTGCGGTGGGCCATCGACGACAAGCTCAGCGATGCCGAGCTGAAAGCGCTACGCGCCGTCACCGGCGTTCGCTGGGCCGGGCATGTCCAGTTCCGCCCCGGCCTCCGTCATGAGGTCGCCTCTGCGCTTGCGATGTGGCACAAGTACCGCGACACCGAGACGAAGCCGTAC
>JADZCT010000115.1 GCA_020851455.1 Gemmatimonadaceae bacterium
ACCATGACAACGGCCCAGAATGGGGCAGCCACCAATGGCGCTGCCATCACAACCGAGGAACCTGCTGTAGATGCGGTAGATATCTCCCAATTTGCCATCCACGATATTCGCGCCCATGCCCGCGCCGTCGCCAACGGCAATACGGTCGTCGTCTTTGACACGACGCTGCGCGATGGCGAACAAAGCCCCGGCGCCACCCTCAACACCCAGGAAAAATTAGACATTGCGCAACAAGTGGCGCGCTTGGGCGTAGATATTATGGAAGCCGTCTTTCCGGCGGCCAGTCCAGGCGATCTGGAAGCAGTCAAGTTGATTGCGAAGTCAGTGGGCCAGCGGGCACGCCTCGATCGCAACGGCAAGATAACGGCGCCACCGATTATTGCCGGCTTGGCCCGTGCTAACAAAAATGATATTGATAAAGCCTGGGAAGCGGTGCAAGGCGCCGTGCGCCCGCGCATTCACACCTTCCTGGCCACCAGCGACATCCACATGGAACACAAATTGCGCATGAGTCGCGATGATGTGCTGGAGACGGTGGGCGACATGGTCCAATATGCCAGCAGCCTCTGCCAGGATATCGAATTTAGCCCGGAAGATGCCGGACGCAGTGACCCGGACTTTTTGGTCCGTGTATTGGAAGTGGCGATCAAGGCCGGGGCGACGACGTTAAATATCCCCGACACCGTTGGTTATACAACACCGGAAGAGTATGGCGCCCTGATCAAGCACCTGCGCGAGCATGTACCCGGCGGCAAAGAGGTAATCTTTAGTCTGCACTGTCACAACGACTTAGGACTGGCGACGGCCAACACGCTGGCCGGCATCAAGGCCGGCGCCCGCCAGATGGAAGTGACCATCAACGGCATCGGCGAACGGGCCGGCAACACCAGCCTGGAAGAGACGGTGATGGCGCTCTACACACGTAAGCCGGTCTTTGACCTGGAGACCAATATTGTCACCACCGAAATTCACCGCACCAGTGACATGGTCAGCCGCTACACCGGCATTGTGATCCAGCCGAACAAGGCGATTGTCGGCGCCAATGCCTTTGCCCATGAAGCCGGCATTCATCAGGACGGGATGTTGAAAAATAAGCGCACCTATGAGATCATGGACGCATCGGCGATTGGTCTCAACCAGAGCAAGTTGGTCTTGGGCAAACACAGCGGGCGCAACGCCCTGCGCACCAAGTTGGAGGGCATGGGCTACCATCTCAACAATGAAGAGTTGAAGGAAATCTTCAAACGCTTTA
>JADZCT010000116.1 GCA_020851455.1 Gemmatimonadaceae bacterium
ATTACCCGCGGTTGCTTGAAGCTAGCGCGAGGCGCGAGGTGATATACCATCTGGCCGGTCAGGTTGCCGTCACGACCTCGGTGGCCGATCCGCGCGAGGATTTTGAAACCAACGCCCTGGGGACGTTTAACGCGCTGGAGGCGGCGCGCCAGGCAGGAAACGATCCGATCTTCTTGTTCTCGTCCACCAACAAGGTTTACGGCGGCATCGACAACGTCGCGATCGAAGAAACGCCAGGCCGTTACGCCTATCGTGATCTGCCTTACGGCGTTTCAGAATCGCAGCCATTGGATTTTCACTCGCCGTACGGCTGTTCCAAGGGCGCGGGCGATCAATACGTTCGCGACTACGCGCGGATCTACGGCTTGCGAACGGTAGTGTTTCGTCAATCGTGCATCTACGGCTATCGGCAGTTTGGGATCGAGGATCAAGGTTGGATCGCCTGGTTCATCATCGCGGCCGTGATGGGCCGGCCGATCACGATCTATGGCGATGGAAAACAGGTCAGGGACGCGCTCTTCTGTGAAGACCTGCTCGACGCCTACGACGCGGCGATCGAGCATATCGAGGTCGCCAAGGGACAGATTTACAATATCGGCGGCGGCCCGGAGAACACGATCGCCGTTTGGAGCGAGCTGGGGCCGATCTTGGCCGAGCTGCTGGGGCGTGAGATGACGGTAGCTTATGGCGATTGGCGTCCGGGAGACCAGCTAGTATTCGTCTCCGACATTGGCAAGGCCGAGCGTGAATTGGGCTGGAAGCCAAAAACGCCGGTTCGCGAGGGTGTCCAGAAACTCCTTGAATGGGTGCGGGAAAACAAGGATCTTTTCTCGAGGTAGCTGTTGAAAGTATTGCTCGCGCTAACCTATTATCGCCCGCACGTCTCGGGCCTCACGATATACGTTCAGCGTCTGGCCGAGGCGCTGGTTGCTCAAGGGCACGAGGCGACGATTCTGACATCGCATTACGCGAAACATCTGCCTCGTGAAGAGGTGATGAGTGGCGCGCGGA
>JADZCT010000117.1 GCA_020851455.1 Gemmatimonadaceae bacterium
GCATCACCGTCAACGACCAAGGAGCAATCCTCCAACACACCACCTACGCCCCTTTCGGCTCGGTGCTAACAACTACCGGCAGTGGACAGCGCACCAGCTACATTGGCCGTGAAGCCGACAACGAAACTGGCCTCGGCAACTACGGCGTGCGCCTCTACGAACCGGAGTACGGACGGTTTATGAGTGTGGATGTGTTGTGGGGGGAGTATGAAAATGTAAACAGCTACCATTACGCGCTGAATCGGCCAACCGTGTTGTTGGACTACACAGGATTGGATACCACACAACGGGTTAAAATGGTGGCGTTTGCTCAATCGTATTTGAATAGTGGTTCAACATATAGTCTTGGTGCGAAAGGGCCTCCTGGTAAACCCGTAGATTGTTCTGGTTTGGTTAACAACTGTATGGTTGCAGGTGGTGAACCAACAACTTTACGTGAAGATATACCAGGTACAGGTGTGCAAAAGATCGAGGCAGTCGGTGAAAGCACATCCGTTACAAATGCACAGCCAGGAAATGTTGTTACATTTAGAACTGGAGGCTGGGGTTATCACACAGGACTTATTACGGTGGTGAGAAAGGATGAATCGGGAAAAGTAATCGAAGTTGAGTTTATCCATTCGTCAAGTAGTGCTAACGGACCAACAACCGGGACAATATCATTTACAACGAAGAATTATTGGTACAGGCATCTTCATGGAGTGTATAAAGTAGATTCAAGGCCAGACAATTGTTCTCATGGTATGGAAGCTACCCCTTCTAGCACGGGTGACGGCGTTACTTCGCCTAGGCTTAAACAGCTAGACGATAATTAATCTGGGCGTAGGTAAAAATGAATGCTATCATGAATCTTATAAACATTGTCGCAATTAGTACATGGTTGACATTTGCCGGTTGCTTGCCTTGGTCCACGGTTGGTACTACCACCGTATGTAAGGGCTCTATTTCGAACTCTAATGTAGCTGAAACCCTCGACTACCAAGGCGAATTATGGATTGATCCTATAACCTGGGGAATACTAACATACAACTACGATTCACGTATCACGCATCGCACGTCGAAGTTGAAGGCCATGTGGATTTTTGGTGCACAAGTACTTCCACTGAATAGCCCAGTACGGTTTACGCTCGACTACCATGATGGTGGAATAGCTACTATTTCCCAAACTGAATACATTGATAGCTTGGGATTGTGGAGAGTGGAAGTACTGGGCATAGATGATACTTTGCATACGGTGTTATTACTAGATTCAATCCAATACATGAATAAGGTGCTACAAAATAGACGTCTCAGTGATGAGTTTATACTTATACGTACTCCATGTCATTTCGCTGCTTCTGTTGAACATTGCTTGGTCGAAATGCTGTCCTCGGCGATAACATCAAGAATTGGGAAAAGCTACTCAATAACAATTACTGACGATGCATTACAACTTGTCAAAGCGGATGCAAGAGTGATGACATTGAAAATTGTCACTGAGGCATTGCCTAATCACCTTATTGTTAGAGTCAACAATCATTCTAAGTCAGACAACAAAAACATGCAAGGTAGAGGCAATCTGTTTGCAATTGAAATGCATGATCGAAAGATCATATTTAAACCAGCGTTAGGAGATGAAGATGAAATGGACTTTCAGGTTGACAGTAAAACCGCCTTTGAACTAACAAGTAACACTGAGTAGAAGAGTACGCATTCATCCTCATCCCTCACCCCACGCCCCAGCCCCCTACACCACCCCTATCCCCACCCGGGGGATTCAATGTGACATCCGCCCGCCAGTTTTTTCTGGGTAGGTGATGTGTAGCGTGTGAAATGTGACGCATGCACATTCAAGCGTGTAACA
>JADZCT010000118.1 GCA_020851455.1 Gemmatimonadaceae bacterium
CAGGGTCGTTCCAGACCAGGCTGTACGTGCCGTTCATGAACTGCACAACGCTCACGTTGTTGAACTGGGCCCTGTTGCCGATCGAGGCGGACACATTCGAGAGCGTAGAATTGGGCCCCGGCGTCAGCAGGATCTGAAACGCACGCCACGTCAGACCCGACTCGTTCTCCACCTCTTTGTTGAACTCGATCGGGGTCGGGACGGGCCCGCCACGCGTCGGATCCACCACGATCTCGTTGGCATGCTGGACATAGCTGCCCAGGCCACCCTGCCAGCGCTCGCGCATCCAGACGCTCAGGGTGTCATACCCCCAGTCCCGGCCCATCATCCACTGCCCGTCCTCGTGCAGCCGCAGCGCGGAAACCTCGACGGGCGTCTGAGTCACCTCAAGAATGGCGCCGGCCTTCACGTAGGGAGCTACGCTGAGCAGGGCGACCACGATGGCTATCTTGGAAAGTCGCGGCACGACTCGATCCCTCCAGTACTTCGGGAAGAGTGTCTGACGCCCCCGAGTGCAGCGGCTGCGCGGTCCCCCTGCAATCCAAGCGCGCTGCGGATCCCCTCCCGCAGCTTATCGTTCAGCCGTCCAGTATAGAGATTCTTGGCCGTCGGAGCAACGGGGGACTGAGCAGGATCCGAATAAATGCGCACACTCAATCCAGAAAAAGTACATTTCTGATGCAAATCTCCGCCTTGCCATTCCCGCCCAAGGCCCTACGCTTACGGCGAATGGCCCTCACCCCCCTCATCAGCCTGAATCGCTGCCAGCCCGGTCGCGGCACGTTTGTCGAGATCGCCGGCCGGGAGATCGCCGTCTTCGTCCTCGGCCAGCCCCCAACGCCCCACGTCATCGACAACGCCTGCCCGCACGCCAACGGAAACCTGTCCGCCGGAGCCTGCACCGCCGAAGTCGTCGCATGCCCCTGGCACGACTGGCGCTTCGACCTGCGAACCGGGGCCTGCGTCGACTCCCCCAAAGTCCGCGTCCGCCGCTACAAGGCCGAGATCCGCGACGGCGAAGTCTGGGTGGACCTCGATTCCGCCGGCGAGCCCTGACCCCCGGCGCCCACGCGGAGCGAGAATTCGGCTACAATG
>JADZCT010000061.1 GCA_020851455.1 Gemmatimonadaceae bacterium
CAGTAGGTACACTGCCTGTGGGACTCAGCTTAAATGCTGCTACGGGAGAGATCAGCGGCACGCCTACGGCAGCAGGGACTTCAAACTTTACGGTAAGGGCTACTGATGCCAACGGGGCTGCGGCAACAAAGGCGCTCTCTATAATAATATACGGCGGACTGAGTGTTACTACATCATCTCTTCTGGATGGTACTGTTAATCTCACATACACTCAGAGCGTTTCTGCTGCCGGTGGTAAGACGCCATATTTGTGGTCGGTTCAGACAGGGACACTGCCTGCCGGATTGACACTGAATAATGCTTCCGGCGCTATAAGCGGCACACCGACAGCATCCGGGACCAGTAACTTCACGGTCAGAGTAACGGATGGAAACGGGGCTACGGTTGATCAGTCGCTTGCTATTACTGTTTATCCGGCGCTTACTATCACTACTACTGCGTTATCCGATGGCACAGTCAGCCTGTTATACAATCAGTTTGTAGTTGCAAACGGCGGAAAGGTCCCGCTGACATGGGCGCTTACAGCAGGTGTACTTCCAGCCGGACTGAGTCTTAATACATCCACAGGCGAAATAAGTGGTACACCGACGACTGCCGGAACGAGTAATATTACTGCACAGGTCACAGATGCAAATGGGGCTGTAAGCACAAAGAGCCTGTCTATTACGATATTTTCAGGCCTGAGTGTGATCACTTCATCCCTTGCAGATGGAACGGTTAACTGGGCATATAGCCAGAACCTTACTGCTGGTGGTGGTAAAATACCATTTACATGGAGTTTAGTATCGGGGACCCTTCCATCTGGTCTATCTATAGCTGCATCAACCGGAATTATAAGCGGTATCCCAACTGCAGCCGGGACAGGCAATTTTACCGTCCAGGTAACTGATGATAACGGGGCAACTGCAACGAGAAGCCTTTCGATTACGATTTATTCTGCCTTATCGCTAACTACTGCAACGCTCTCTGATGGAACGGTCAGCGCTGCATATAATCAGACCCTTTCAGCAACTGGCGGCAAGACGCCTTTTGTATGGAGTATATCTGCCGGCAGCCTGCCGACAGGGCTTGCTATCAATACTTCTACAGGTGTTATAAGCGGCACCCCGACTTCCGTAGGTACATATAATTTCACGGCTCGGGTACAGGATGCGAACGGGGCGCCAGACGCGAAGCCTCTTACAATAGTGGTCTATCAGGCGCTCACTGTCTCAACTGCCACTCTTGTTGATGGCACAGTGAACCTTGGCTATAATCAGACACTTGCGGTTTCAGGCGGCAAGTCGCCATTCACGTGGTCATTAATTGTAGGTAGTTTACCTGCGGGACTGTCATTAGACACCGGTACAGGGGTAATATCCGGGACACCCACTGCTTCAGGCACCTCCAACTTCACATTGCAGGTTGCAGATGGCAATATGGCCGTAGCAAGCAAGTCGCTGAGCATAAACGTGTATTCGTCCCTGTCTGTTACAACTTCATCGCTTCCAGCAGGTACGAGGACAGCGCCTTATAGTCAGACAGCAGCTTCATCAGGTGGAAAACCACCACTTGTATGGAGTATTACAGCAGGCGCACTTCCTGCGGGGCTAACCCTTAACAGCACCACAGCAGTAATCTCCGGCACACCTGCAGCAGTGGGTCTGGCCAACTTCACGTTGCAGGTTCAGGACTCAAATGGTGCAGCGGCTGCAAAGGCGCTTGGCATCCAGGTTAATGAAATTCCTGTTATTACTACAGCATCCCTCAGTGGAGGCACAGCGGGGGCGACATATAATCAGGCCATCAGCTTTACCGGCGCTGCATTGCCGGTTGTCTGGAGCGTGATATCAGGAACCCTGCCTGCAGGTCTTATATTAAACAGCAGCAGCGGTGTAATTTCCGGCACACCAACAATCCGCGGGACAAGCAACTTTACGGTGCAGATTGCTGATGCCAACAATATTACAGACAGCAAAGCCTTTTCGATTACAGTAACCGCTGCAGCTCCTTCAAGGGCAAACATAGTTGCATCCAAGACCGCAATAATCTCAAATGGCACAGACAGTGCCACTTTGACAGTGACTGTATATGATTCCTATGACAATCTTGTTGAAGACGGGACGACGGTTAATGTAACATCAACCAATGGCACAGTGGTTGGTTCAACTACCACGGTAAATGGAGTTGTATCAAGGACTATTACCAGTACAACGAGCGGCGCTGCCACGCTTGGTGTTCAGTCACCTGCTGGAACAACCCTGACGAATCTTACAGGTAATACCTCCCTGTCATTTATGTCAGGTGTTCCATCTCAGGCAAGTATAGCGGCCTCCAAGACATCTATCATAGTTGATGGCGTTGACCAGACTGTGCTGACGATTACCGTCCGTGACGCTCAGGGAAATCTTATAACTGATGGTACAACAGTTAAACTTACTACGTCACTCGGAACTGTTACCGGAAGCGGCAACAGTGTAAGTGGTGTCGTTACGCGTTATTTAAGCGGATTGATAGCAGGTACTGCAGTCCTTGGTGTTGAGTCGCCATCCGGGACAACGCTTGCAACCGTTACAGGAGATA
>JADZCT010000119.1 GCA_020851455.1 Gemmatimonadaceae bacterium
ACGAAGGCGAGAAGACCTTCGAGCCTGCCGAACGCCTGTGGGCGTCGCTCGGCGACGACGAGGTCCTCGCCATCGCGCGCGCGATCGCCCGCGGCGACGCCAAGCGCCTGATGCTGGCCGGCGAGATGGCGCTCGAGTTCGGGTACCTCGACCAGGCCGGCGAGTTCCTCACCGATGCGCACCTGGCCGACCCCAAACTCTTCCGCGAAGCGCAGAAACTCGGAAAGAAACTCTCGCCGCTATCGGGCTCGCCCGCCGAGGACCTGAAGCGCCACGGCCTGCCCGCGCTGGCCGCCCCCGACCTGTACTTGGGCCATCCGCGGCTCTTCCTGCGCGGCGAACCCTGGGGCCCCGGCGGAAAAGGGCTTACGATCGCGGTGCTGCAAGACCGCGCGAAATTGGAAGCCTACGCGCCGATGGTCGAGGCGCTGCAGAACGATTCGGTCGGGTTGGCGCCGCTGGCGCTTTGTTATCTGGCCACCGGCGACGAATGCGCCGCCGACCGGGCCGTCGAGATCCTGCAGCACGAGATCGAGAACGGCGGCACCACCAGCGACGGCGACGAACTCGAGGAAGCCGCCATCGCCTACGATTGGCTCTGCACCTACCCCGGCTTCGACCTCCGCCGCCGCATTCGCGCGCAGGACCGCATCGCCGCGGCCGCCGACAAGCTGATCAAGCGCCTGGAAGTCGGCTCGCACATCTTCCACACGCGCATGTATTCGTGGGCCAACGGGGTGCTCTTCGCCGGGCTGGCCCTGATGGGCGAACACCCGCGCGCCGAGACGTGGCTGAACTTCGGCTACCGCTTCTGGCGCACGCGCCTGATGCCGGCCCGCCAGCACCAGGGCGGCGCGTGGCAGAACAGCTTCGCCTACGGGCGAAAGTACATGGTCCGCAGCACCTTCCAGTTCCTCTCGGTCTGGAACAGCGTCGCGGACATGGACCTGTGGAAGGAAGTGCGCGAGAAGCAGGGCGACTGGGCGCGCGAGATGTTCTACTTCATCGCGTACTCGTTGCGACGCGACGGAACGCACCCGCAGTTCGGCGACTGCTTCAGCAACGGAGCCAACACCTGGGACTTCCAACTCGCCCTTCAGGCCGCCGCGCACACCGGCGACCCGCACGCCGCCGAGTACGCCGGGATGCTCTACAAGCACTACGGCAAGAAGCTGCTGCCCTCGCACTACGGGCAATCCATCTACGGCACCTACCCCCTCCTTTATTACGACCCGCAGGCGCCCAAGGCTCCGCCCGACTATCTGCCGATGGCGCGCGTCTTCGGCCAGCACAGCA
>JADZCT010000120.1 GCA_020851455.1 Gemmatimonadaceae bacterium
GTTGACGTTCGGGTCGTCGATCCCGGCCAGCGGATTGGCCGGGTTCACGATGGTGTCGGAGCCGCGGTAGCCGATGATCTGCTTGCCGCGGTAATTGACGCCCGCGCCGAGCCGCAGGCCTTTCAGGCGGCTGCTGCCGAGAGTGTAGTCGGTGAAGAAGTTGATCGCCGGCTGATCCTGCGTCTTGCGGCGCTGGCTGACGACGTTCTGCCGGGCGATGCGGAGGTTGTTGTACGAGTTCACCGCGGTGTTCACGTCGGGCGAGCGTTCGTTCACGGGAATCGTCGTGTTGATCGTCGCGAGGTCGTTGGCGTCCACCAGGCCGCCGGTGTCGAGCACGATCTGGCGGAGCGTCGCCTTGTGGGCGTCGTAGAACCGGATGAAATCGCGAAACGCGTTGGTCTCGAAAACCTCGGGCAGGCCGACGTTGCCGGAGAGCCGCCACTGCCGGGTGACGTTGGCCACCACCTCGAGTTCGTAGCCGCGCGCCTCGCGATCGCGCAGGTCGGTGAGGATCGTGGGCACGCTGGCGAAGCCGCGGAGAGTGCGCCCCGCCACCGAGGTGTCGCCGAGCGCGTTGGCGGCGGCGAGGTTGTTGATATCGCCCACGCCCGTGGAGCCGGCGGAGGCGTTTTCCTCCTCGTTCACGTAGCGGAGCACCGTGACGTTCAGTCGCCCGCCGAGGAAAGTGCCGCGCAGGCCGAGGTCGATGCCGCGGGCCACCGTCGGCGGCAGGAAGCTCGAGTCGATGCGCTGGATCTGCGAAGGCGGGTTGAAGGTCTCCGCGTAGTTGGCATACGGGCTGAGCCACTTGGTCAGATGAAAGACGGCGCCGACGCTCCGCGTGATCTTGGTCTCCTCGATCGCGGGGGCGTTGGTGTCGTCCTTGAACCGGTCGTTGGCGTATTGGGCGAGCCGGTTGCCGTTGCCGTCGCGCGGGCGGTTGTCGGCCGAGGTGCGGGGTCCGAGCGGGTTGCCGGAGGCGTCCTTCGGCACGTAGGTGAGCGTGGCCCAGTCGGCGCCGCCGTCGGGTTTCCAGTTCACCGTCCGGCCATCCCAGCTCGTGGGGCTGTAGTCGCCGGCGTGGCCCTGCTGCTTGTTGTAGTTGTAGAAATCGTCCCCGCGCACGGCGCCGAGCAAAATGAGCCGATTGCGGAAGAACTTCGCGTTGACCGCGGCAATGGCGTACTTGAAGCGGGTCTTCGTGTATTGCTGCGAGTCGTTGCGATCGTTCTCCAGCGCCCAGAACGGATTGATCGTGCGGTCCACGCCGTTGAGCGGATCGAGGTAACGGATACTGGCGGGCTCGTA
>JADZCT010000040.1 GCA_020851455.1 Gemmatimonadaceae bacterium
CGTGCGGCGCGTGCGCGAGCACGCGCCGCCGGGAATTGGCGTGCAGGTCGAGTGTGAGTCGGCAGCGCAGGTTCAGGTGGCCGTTGCAGCCGGCGCCGACAGCGTCCTGCTCGACAACATGGACCACGCGACGCTTCGTGAGTGCGTGGTGGTTGCCGGCGACCGCTGCCTCACCGAAGCCAGCGGCGGTGTTACGATCGAAACCGTTGCCGCGATCGCCGCGACGGGCGTTGACAGGATTTCGGTTGGCGCCCTGACGCACTCCCCGCCCGCGATGAACCTCGCGCTCGATTTCGAGTAACGCGCGTTTCCGCCCAGCGTACCCCTGCCGACGATGCCCCCTTCGTCCCGTGCCGTCGCGCCCGCCCCTCGCGCGCCACATGGAGCGACGCCGGATTCCGGACCCGTCGAAACCTTTCGGGGCGTCGCCGCCTTCGAAGCGTCCAAGGGCGTGCTCGTCATCCTTGCGGGTCTCGGTGTGCTTTCGTGGAACAGGTGGCTGCGCCGCGTGGTCGCGATATTCGTTGGACACCTGCACCTGAATCCGGCGAAGCATCACCCGCACATCTTCGAGCTGATTGCCGACGGCGCCTCGACCCACATGACCTTGCTTGCGGCCGGCGCCGCCGTGTATGTGATCGGCAGGTTCGTAGAGGCGTTCGGACTCTGGCACGGCAAACGCTGGGCAGTCTGGCTTGCCGCGGGCACCGCGGCGATCTACCTCCCGTTCGAGGTGGTGGAACTGGCCAGACGGCCGGGGCTGGTTCCGATCGGGGCGTTGCTGGTGAATCTGGGGATCGTGGTCTACCTGCTGCGCCGCACATACCACCGGGCGTAGCGGACACTCCGGTAGCGGGCTACGGAGCCCTTCCTGCCTCTGCAAGCTGGCTCGCCAGCACCGCCACGTCGCCCGTCGGCAAGCTGCACGCGTATCCGCGGCAAACGTACGCGGTGGCAGTCGCGCCAGCCCGCCCCTCGAACAACGGAAGGCCCACAATCTCTTCGCCGTGCCCAACGGCCAGCACTAGTGAAGGGAGGTACTGGCGCGATACCACCTCTGCCAGCCCCCGCACGCCCGCGTGGCCGGAATCGCCCGCGATCGCGATCTCGACCGCGCCGCGCGCCGCCATGTCGGCGACGCCGAGGATGTGACCCATCATCACCGGCTCCTGCGCCATCTCTGCCGCCGACGCATCCAGCGCCCGGCCTGCCAGATCACGCGCGCCTTCGTCGCCGAAATACTCGGCCATGAACAGTTCCAGCTCTATCGCAAGCGACGTGCCCGCCGGAGTCGCGTTGTCGGCCGTTTCTCGCGGCCGGACGATCAGAGTTTCATGGTCGCTTGCCGTGTCATAGAACAGGCCGTCACTCGCGCTCCAGAACCACCGCACGCACGCATCGGCCAGCGCGCGCGCACGGTCGAGCCACTTTCGCGCGAACGTCGCCTGGTACAGCCCGACGAATGCAAGCCCGAGCGACGCGCTGTCTTCGAGGAATCCGGCAACGCGCTTCCCGCCGGCCAGCGCGGTGCGCGGCGCGCGGCCGTCCGAGCCAACTTCGTTCCAGAGGAACTCCCCGGCGCGTTCGGCGGCTGCGAGCGCGTCACGGTTGCCCAGCACACGGCCTGCCTCGGCGAGCGCGCGAACCATCAGCCCGTTCCAGCTCACCACGACTTTCTCGTCGCGTGCCGGACGCACGCGGTGCGAGCGTTGGTCGAGTAAGACGCTCTTCGCGCGGGAAAGCGCCCCGTCCGCCCCGTCCGCGCCGCCCGCCGCGACCGAACGCGCAGCATGCAGTATGTTGCGCCCCTCGAAGTTGCCGTTCTGCGTGACGCCCCACGCCCGGGCACACACGTCGTAGTCGCCACCCAGTACTCGCCGCAGCTCGGCGTCCGTCCACGTATAGAATAACCCCTCTTCACCCTCGCTGTCCGCGTCGAGTGACGAATGGAACGCGCCATCCGCCGACGTCATTTCGCGCGCGATCCACCGTATCGCGTCGTCCGTGGCGGCGCGCACGACGGCGTCTCCGGTGGCCTGCCACAGGTGTACCCCAAGACGGATCAGGAGCGCATTGTCGTAGAGCATCTTCTCGAAGTGCGGCACGAGCCAGCGCGCGTCGGTGCTGTAGCGGTGGAAGCCGCCGCCTACCTGGTCGCAGATGCCGCCGCGCGCCATCGCGATAAATGCCTCGTGCACTACCGCGAGCGCCGGCCGCGCGCCAGTACGCGCCCAGTGACGCAGGCAGAAATCGAGCGCCATCGGCTGCGGAAACTTTGGCGCGCCGCCGAGCCCGCCGAAACGCGGGTCTCGCAACCGAGCGATGTCGTCGTACGCGCGCACGAGCATCGCCGCGTCCACCCGGAGGGCGGCGCCGTCGCCCTCCGCGGCGCGTGCCGCGAGCGGCGCTGAGATGGACTCGTACATCGCGCGTACCCGCTCCGCCGACTCGTCTATGGTGCTGCGCCGCGTGCGCCACGACTCGGCCACGGACGTCAGGACCCGACGGAACCCGGGCAGCCCGTGGCGGTCTGCCGGCGGGAAGTACGTGCCGCCGTAGAACGGAACGCCGTCCGGCGTAAGGAAAACCGTCATCGGCCAGCCACCGCTGCCAGTCAGCGCCTGCACGGCCTGCATGTATATCCCGTCCAGGTCGGGACGCTCCTCGCGGTCAACCTTGATGTTCACGAAGTTCGCGTTCATCAGCGCTGCGGTGTCGGGATCCTCGAACGACTCGTGCGCCATCACGTGGCACCAGTGGCACGACGAATACCCGATGGACAGCAGGACCGGCCGGCCGGTCCGCCTCGCCTCGGCCAGCGCCTCGGGGCACCACGGCCACCAGTCCACGGGGTTTCCCGCGTGCTGGAGGAGGTACGGACTCGATTCGGCAGCCAGGTGGTTGGGCATCGGTGGCGAAGCAGCGTGCGTCAAAGCCAGTTTAAGCCATTGGCCGCGCGCGCGCGGCTCGCTTCTGCCAGCTTGCCACTCGTGCCGAGCATCATTCACAAGTCGCTCGACCCGGCGGAGTTCCGCACGGGTCCCAATCCCGTCGCGTGGAAGCAGGCGACGCGCATCGTCTGGACAGCGCTCGCCCTGCGGCTCGCGGTAGGCGCCATCGTCCCGCTCTTTCCCGACGAAGCGTACTACTGGGACTGGTCGCGCCACCTCGCCGCGGGCTACTTCGACCATCCGCCTGCGATCGCGTGGCTCATCCGGGCGGGCACGCTCCTCCTTGGCGATACCTCGATCGGCGTTCGCCTCCTCCCGATTCTCGTGAGCGGGGCCGCCGCCCTTGGAATCGTCCGTGCGGCGCGCGCCGTGGGCGGCGACGCCTCGGCGCGGCTCGCCGCCGTCCTCGTCACGGTAATTCCGCTCATTGCTGCGGGCTCCGTCCTCGCGACGCCCGACATACCGATGCTCTGCGGGGCTGCGTGGACGCTCTACGCCGTGCTCCGGGCACTCGGCCTCCCCGACAACGCCGACACCGACGCCTCACCCGACGTCGAAGTCGAGCCAGACCCGCGCAGCGCGGCCAACTGGTGGCTCGCCGCAGGCGTGGCGATCGGACTCGCGATGGCGTCCAAGTACACGAGCGTGCTCCTCCCCGTGGGCGTGGCCGCGGCGTTCATCGCCCACGGGAAACTGCAGAACCGGCTCGCACAGCGCGGACCGTACCTGGCGGTCGTCGTCGCAACGATCGTCCTGCTCCCGGTGCTCGGCTGGAACGCGGTCAACGACTGGATTTCGTTCAGGTTTCAGTTTGGCCACGGACTAGGCGCCCCAAAGGGTGGAGCGCTTGGCGCAGTGAACCGTGAACTCGAACTCCTTGGCGGCCAGGTGGGTCTCGTCTCGCCGATCCTGTTCTTTTTCGTGGCCCGCGCCGTCCGCAACGGGCTCCGGTACTCCGAGGAAGGGTTCCGACTCGTGCTTGCGATGACATGCGTCGTCCCGCTCGCTTTTTTTGCCTACAGCGCCACACGCCGCTCGGTCGAGGCCAACTGGCCCGCGCTGGCGTGGGCCGGCGCGATCGTGCTCGCCGCGAGCGACCTCCCTCCGTCGCGGCGTATGCGCGCGTGGCTCGGCGGTGGTATCTGGCTCGCCTTCGCGCTTTCGCTCGGCGTGTACGTCCACGTGATCGTGCCGATCCTCCCGCTGCCCGCGCCGCGCGACCAGGTTGCCAAGGCGTTCGGATGGGACCTCGTGGCGACCGTCGTGGACCGCAAGCGTCAGGCAATCCCCCAGCTGAGGCGTGGTGCAGCGCCGGCCGATCATGTGTTCGTCGCGGCCGAGCGCTATCAGGACGCCGCCGAGCTCGCGTTCCACCTCCCCGACCACCCGCAGGTGTACTCGCTCAACCTCACCGGCCGCGCAAACCAGTACGACCTCTGGAGCCAGCTCCGCGACGACGCGCCCCTCGGTTCGGCAGTCGTGCTCCTGCTCGACGACGAGGACGACGAGCCCCGCGTCATCAGAAAGCTCGGCTGCTGCTTTACCCGGATTGACGAAAGCGAGGGGGTCTCGCTCATGCGCGGCGACGAGGTCGTGAAGCGCAAGCGTATCTGGATCCTCACCGGCCGCAGCGACGGCTGGCCGCTGCGCGATCAGCCATTATTACCAAAGTAGCCCCTGGCAGCCCTTTGACGCGGCGGCGCCGGCTTGCCGCCCGGGAGTCACAATGCCCAACGCCCCTTCCACGCCTGCCGACCTCGACCGCTGGCTCGCCGATCACGATGTCGCAAACCTCGAGGCGCTCAATGAGTTTCTCCGTATCCCGAGCGTAAGCGCCAGTTCCGAGCGCAATGCCGACACCGCCCGCGCCGCGGCGTGGCTCAACGGCGCCCTCGCCAGGATCGGGTTCAGCTCGAAGGTGATGAAGACGCCGGGGCACCCGGTCGTCCTCGCGGAGTGGCGCAAGGCGCCCGCCGGTTCGCCGACGGTCCTCGTCTACGGCCACTACGACGTGCAGCCGCCCGAGCCGCTCGAGCTCTGGACGTCGCCGCCATTCGAGCCAACGGTGCGCGACGGCAAGCTCTTCGCCCGCGGCGCGGTTGACGACAAAGGCCAGCTCTGGGTCCACGTGATGGCGCTCGCAGCGCACCTCGGCGCGCGCGGCACGCTGCCCATGAACGTGATCGTCGTCGCCGAAGGCGAGGAGGAGGTTGGGAGCGCCAACCTCGCTCCATTCATCGAAGAAAACGCGAAGAAGCTCCGCTGCGACTACATCGTGATCAGCGATTCCGCCATGTTCGCCCCTGGGATCCCCAGCATCCTCAGTTCGCTGCGTGGCCTTGCCTACTTCGAGATTCTCGTGAAGGGCCCCGCCGCCGACCTCCACTCCGGCATGTACGGAGGCGCCGTGGTCAATCCCGCGACCGCACTTTCGCGCATCATCGCCACGCTCCACGACTCAAACGGCCGCGTTGCGATCCGCGGGTTCTACGAGCGCGTGAAGCCGTTCCCGGCTGCCGTCCTCAAGGGGATGAAGAAGCTCCCGCACAGCGATGCCCGCTTCAAGAAGGAAATCGGCGTCCGCGCACTCGGCGGAGAGACGGGCAAGACCACCCTCGAGAAGCTCTGGACGCGCCCAACGTGCGACGTCAACGGGCTCCTCTCCGGCTACACCGGCGAAGGCGCGAAGACCGTGCTACCCTCGAGTGCGATGGCCAAGGTCAGCTTCCGGCTCGTACCCAACCAGGACCCCGACGTCGTCGAGCGGCTCCTTCGGTCGCACGTCCAGAAGGTCACGCCGCCCGGCGTCACCGCAACGGTGCACGCGCTGCACGGCGGGCGCCCCTGGCGCGCGGATCTCGACGGGCTGCTGTACGATGCCGCCCGCCGCGCGCTGCGCGCCGCGTTCGGCAAGGATCCGGTAGTCGTGGGGGAGGGCGGCTCGATTCCCGTCGTTGGCGACTTCGAGCGAATCCTCGGCGCGCCCGTGCTGCTCGTCGGGTTCGGCCTGCCCGGCGAGAACGCGCACGCTCCCGACGAGTGGATCAGTCTCGACAACGTGCGGCGCGGCGCGCGCGCAATGGCCACGCTCTGGGACGAGGTCGCCACGCGCAAGGGGTGACGCCCCGCGGCGCGGCGGCTACAGCCCGCCCAGCAGCGCGTCGTTCGATGCGGTGCCCTGAATGCGCTTGATCAGCCACTCCATCGCGGTCTGCGGCGGCATCTGCTGCAGGCCACGGCGCAGCATGTAGATCGCCTGCAGCTGGTCCTCGCGGTAGAGCTTCTCCTCGCGCCGCGTGCCGCTCGTCGCGATGTCGAACGCGGGGAAGATGCGCTTCTCGGCGAGCGAACGGTCGAGCTTGATCTCGCAGTTTCCCGTGCCCTTGAACTCCTCGAAAATCACGTCGTCCATGCGCGAGCCAGTCTCGACCAGCGCCGTCGCGATGATCGTGAGCGAGCCGCCGCCGTGCTGCGGGGCAATCGAGCGCGCCGAGCCGAAGAACGCCTTTGGCCGCGCCATCGCCGAGGAGTCGAGCCCGCCGGAAAGGGTGCGGCCGGTGCCGCGCTCTGCCGTGTTGAACGCGCGCGCCATGCGCGTGAGCGAGTCGAGGACGATCACTACGTCCTTGCCCTGCTCTACCATGCGCCGCGCCCGCTCGAGTACCATCTCTACAACTTCCACGTGCCGCTTGGCCGGCTGGTCGAAGCTCGACGCCACCACCTCGCCCACCTCCCACGAGATCGCTTCGCTCACTTCTTCGGGCCGCTCGTCCACGAGGAGAATGAGGAGCTCGGCGTTCGGATGGTTGAGCGCGATACCTTCGGTGATTGCGTGAAGCAGCATAGTCTTGCCCGCGCGCGCCGGCGCCACGATGAGCGCGCGCTGGCCGTAGCCGATCGGGGCGATCAGGTCTATGGCGCGACGCGTCAACTCCGGCCCGCCATTCTTTGCCGAACGACCCGTCTCCAGGGTGAGGCGCCTGTCCGGGTAGCTCGCGATGAGCGACTGAAACTCCACCCGCCTCGCACCCGCCACCGGCTCGGCACCGTCGAGCTTGGTAATCTCGGCGACGATCGCTCGGCCGCGGTGGTCGTGCCCCGTTGCAGCTACGACCTTGTCGCCGCGCCTGAGGCCGTACTGCCGCACGAGGTGCGGTCCTACGTATGCGTCGCCCTGTTCGGCCAGGTAGCTGTTGTGCGCGCGGCGGATGAAACCCGCTTCGCGCGACGGATCGAACCACCCTTCCGTGACGCCGTCCGGTACGATTACCGGTGGCGGGCCGGCCTGCGGCGACGGCGCCCCGCCGCCCTGCTGCTGCTGGTCCGGTGAGCGCCGCCGTCCGCGCCGGTTGCGCCGCCCGCGCCTGCCACCGCGGTGGCCGTGGGCGCCCTGCCACTGCTGCTGGCCGTTGTCCTGCGCCTGCGAAGAGTCGCCGGCCGGCGCCTCGCCGCCACCCGAGCCATCGCTCGCTGCTGGCGCGCTGCCGCTGCGCTCACCGCCATTGCCGCCGCTTCCCTCGTCGCCATCATTGCTGTGCGGAACGGCGGTGCGTTCGCCGTCGCCCGCAGCATCTCCCGGCGCCCCACCGCCACCAGAATCCGGCGCTGGGAGGTATGGATCCGCGGTGGTTTCCGTGGAGATGTCGGTATGCGGCTGCGCACGCTTGGCGCGGCCGCGTCCCGGCGAACGACGACGTTCGGTCATGTTTCGATGCTGTGAAAGGGCTCGGTTCTTCTGCGCTCGGGCACAGCCAATGGCTGCGGCGCGGGAGCGCATTACTGCTCTATGATGGGAAGGACTGCGTAGCTGCTGCGTACGGACAACGGTCCACGAACAAGCGGGATGCTGCGGGGGACTTGTATTGCTGGAATCGTCCCAGGCTGCGTGGAACGCGGTCAATTGCACGCGGTCCCAATCTCACTTGCCCGGCGCCCCGCGACTTGACGGCGGGGCTCACTCACGCCTCCAGTATGCGGCGGTTCCTGCCGTTGCGCAACCCTCGGCCCCCGGCGACATGAAGTCCAACGGACAGATCCCTGTTGCGTTCCCTGCGCATCGTCTTGCGGTGCGAACCAGTGACGGCCCCTAAATTGCACGTTTCATGCCTGCTACTACCGCCCAGCTCGACCTCGACCAGGTAGTGACCGCGTACCGCCGGACGGCGGACGTCCCGGCGCTGCTTGGCCAGCTCGACCGCATCGCCCGGGGCTACCCCACCGGCGACCTGGTTGCCGCCACCCAGCCCTACATGGATCTGCACGAGGTGGCCGGACCCATCTACGAAGTGATCGTGGAGCGCGAGCCGGATAACGCGCGGGCCCTCGTGGCGCTCGCCAACGCATACTGGCTCACCGGGCGCGGCCCGGACGTCGTTGCAGCCCTGGCCGTCCGCGCCCGGCAGGCGGATCCGTCCAGCCGGGCAGCATGGCACCTCTGGGCGCTGTCGGAATCATCGCCCCGCGAGCGCACCAATCGCTGGAACGAAGTAGTGCAGCGCTTCCCGGAAGACGATGTCGCCCGTGCAAGCCTTGCCGACAATTCCGCGGCGCTGGCAGGCGCGGAAAACGACTCGGTGGCGCTCAAACTTGCGATTGCCAGCTACCAGATCCTGCTCGATCGCGCCACTCGCGACGACCAGCGCGCTGCCGTCCAGCGCGCGCTCGAGACGCTGCGCAACTGGAAGGCGTGAGGCCACTGCCCGGCGCGGTGCGAGGCCGTCGCAGGTCAGTCGTGCGGGCTGGTGCCTGGCCCGTCCAGGATCGAGCGGAGGAACTCGATCAGGGACGTATTCACGAATGGCTTGTGGCGAAGCGGGCATCCCGTGTATGAGACGAGTTGCTCGACTTCGATGCTCGCATCGGCCGTGAGGAACACGGTGCGCCGCCGCAGGTGCGGGTACTTGGACGAAGCGAAGTAGAAGAACAGGTCGCCACGGCTACCAGGAAGCCGGAAATCCAGCACCATCGCGGCGATCTCGTTCGAGAGAAGCCGTTCCGCTTCCGCCACGGTCCCGCCGAGAACGGGCGCGAACCCTGCGTGTGAGAGAGTCCGACCGAGCACCATCCGTACGGCGTCATCGTCCTCGATCACGAGGATCTTCGGCGCGTCACCCGGCGGCGCAACGACGCGGCTTCCTGCGCTTCGTTCGCTGGCAAACAGCCCCGGGGTGGCCGGGCGGGGGAGATCCGATCCGTCGCCGGTCACGGCACATTCCAGCCGCTGCGGTGCGACGGGCCATCGGGTTCTTGCGCTTCATGACGCAGTGCCGCGGGATCGGGCAGCAGGTGGCCAGCGAGCATCCTGACGAAGTCCTCCGGAGCCACCAGGTTCCGTACACGCCCCGGCGTCATGCCTATCACCGACTTCATCGCCTCCGCCATCGCATCCACGTCGGAAAACCGAAGTCGCGTGGCGGTGAGCTCGAGCGAATGCCCGGGTATGCGGAGCAGGGCGTACGCCCGCAAGGATCGCGCGCCGGCCAGGAGCTCCCGCGGCGAGGCCAGCCCAGCCCTCTCGAAATGACGGTACAGCGAGCGGCGCGGCACACCTGACCCCGCCGTGAGGTCTCCCACGCTGCGGAACAGCGTCGGGTTTCGGATCGCGCGCTCGATCACTGCCGCCACGCGCGCCGGCACGCGTCTGACGCCGCGACCGATTGCCGCGAGCAGTTGCTCCGAGAGAAGGATTCCGGGCTGCAGTTCGAGCATGCTGCGCAGGTGCTGCGGGTCGTCATCCAGTCCGTAGAGCACGATCTGGCCCATTCCCTCAGCCCCCAGCTCGACCAGCGATCGCATCGTCTGCGCCGTGAGCGCGGAGTACACGACCATCGGCAGAGCGCCGTACCGCTGCCGGGCGGCGCGGATGCGCTCGATTCCCGCCGGCTCTCCGAACTGCGGATCAACCACGAGCACATCCACCGGCTGGCGGCGGATGATCGAGTCGGCGTGCGCCCAGTCCAGTGCCGCGTGCACGGCATGATCCTCCCCGGCCGCCCCCCTCAGGCGGGCCAGCTTCACTGCTTGGACGCAGGCTGCGACGTGCATGGAGTGACGGGTATGGAGGCTGCTGGTGCCGTAAAATCGAACGCCTTCTGGCCCAGAATCGCCGTTTTATGGCACAAATCTGCCGTTGAGTGCCGGAATGTTGATCCTACCTTGCACTGGATCGCTCCGCAACCACTAATCCGAGGTCAACCCGCCATGTCGTTCCGCCAAAAGCTCTTCCTGGTCGTCGGCGTCTCGCTCCTTGCTGCCGCGTGCTCGTCCCCGGTAGCGCCGAACAAGGTGTGCGATGTGATTACGTTCGGCAGCGGCAGTCGCTGCGAATAGGTTCATATCGCTGGCCCGCCGGCTACCCGCAAAGGGTGGCGGCGAGTTGACGGAGATCGGCGGCGACCTCGAGGGTGGCGTCGGATTCCACTGAGTCCGACGCCCGTTCGACTACGCTGTGTACGACCGGCTGTGCGCGCGATTCGTGTGCCAAGTCGGCGGGCAGTTCGAATCGCGCCGCCGTATCACGTGCTTCACGAAGCCAGCGATCGGCCTCGTCGGGCTCACCGAAACGCCGGAATCCAGCGGCGACCTCAACCTGCAGGGACAACCGGGCGCTGGCCGACAGACGCGATAGCGACAGCCGGGCCATTGTCGCGTCGAATAGCTGTCGATCCTGCATCCTCGCCGCCGTGATGAGAATGTTGCCAATCGCACCAACACGCAGCTCCTCGCTCGACGCCGTTGCCTCCAGAATCCTGAACGCGTCCAGCGCAGCCGCGTATTCACCCGACGCCGTCAGGTAAGCCGCCAGGTCGCCCAGCACGCGGTCGCGTTCAACCAGGTCGGTCGTGAGCTTAAGCGCGCGGTGCGCAAGCACCGACGCGCGCACGTGGTTCCGTGCGTGATACGCCACTACGGACCGGTTGTGCAGCGCGGCCGCGAGTTGCGGTGTGAGGTCGTACTGCTGTGCCTCGGCCGCGATCGCTTCCATCTGCGAATCCGCCAGCGCGAGGTCGCCGCGCAGCATTGCAACCTGAGCCACGCCCATCTTGCCCCAGATGGCGAACGTGCGGTTCCCCCGCTTCTGCGCCAGCTTGACCAGCGCACGCGATGACGCCTCGGCGTCGTCCAGAGCGCCCGCCTTGCGCTGACAGAACGCGAGCCGGGTGTAACCGTTCAGCACCAGCTCGGTGTCGTACTCGGCGTCGGCAAGCCGGACCACCGAGTCATACACGTCGGCTGCCAGCCTCATCTGACCATGGTGCCGCTCCAGGATCTGCCCGTAGGCATAGACGCGCGGTAGCACGGGCACGAGGTCCGGCAGGCGGAGAAGTTGCATCGTATTCACCGTGGTCAGCAACGCTTCGCGCACGGGCTCCGAAGGCGGTAACGCCATTATCGCGCCGCGCACAGACCGCACGCTCACCGACTCCGGCTCGACGATCGCGCGCCCGGCGAGCAC
The DNA here is from genome assembly GCA_020851455.1 of Gemmatimonadaceae bacterium. Taxonomy (GTDB): domain Bacteria; phylum Gemmatimonadota; class Gemmatimonadetes; order Gemmatimonadales; family Gemmatimonadaceae; genus Fen-1231. Next base: position 11,407 of record JADZCT010000040.1, read on the forward strand.
CCAATGGTCAATCATCCGCAGCGCCAGAAGACCGGCTGTCGCCAGCTTGGCCGCGTCCGAACCTTCGGGCGCCTCCGCGAGGACTTCGAAGAACGGCAAGTGCTTCAGCCGCTGCTCGTTCTGCGTCTTCTTTTTCTTCATGTCGGGTACCGGTTGCCGCCGCAAGGGTTGTCCCAACTTTAAGACCATCTCCGGAACCCGCAACGGGAGTGGCCGAAATCGGTATGCCGGCTACGGTCGGTTGGTACTCGTTCCCCCGTGCTGTTTCGTGGCTGTGCCCGTACGGATGATGCGCCCTGGCCCGCGCGAGACGAACCGGTCGTTGCGCCGGTCGAGCTGGTCGAGCGTCTTCCCTGGCTCTCCTCCGGTCACCTGTATCCTGGAAAGCGCGAAGGGGTTGAACGCTGCGCTCGCAGGGCTCGGAACGGGAGGGCCGGCGACTTCGAGCACGGCATCGAAAGAGTACTTCACCTCCATGCCAGTTCGGGGATCCTTCCAGCTTCCCCGCGCGGCGAGCGAACGGTCACGCGGCCACAGCCCGAGCGGGAGCGCGAATGTTCGCACCCGGTAACCGCTCACGGCCGAGTCAATCGCAAGCACGCCGCGCGCAATCTGCTCCTGCACCATCCGGGCATCGTAACGCGACAGATTCGCGTGCCACAGCGTATGGCCGCAGAGCTCGAAGCCCTGATCCACGAGGAAACGAAGCTTCGGAAACCGCCACGCCGACTTCTGGCCTTCGATGCCCTTCTCTCCGAAGAACGCGTGGCCATCGGCGGCGCCCGACAGCAGGCAGAACGTGGCTCTGTTCTTCCAGTCCGGATGGAGCCGGTTGAACGCGAGCCAGATGCCGACCGCGCTCGTGGAATCAACCTCGAGCCGACCGTTGTGCTCGACATAGCGGAACTGGCTGGGCGGAGCGTCGTCGAACGTGAACACGACGGGCGAAAGTCCGGCCGGCACGTCAATGTCGCCGTCAACGAGCTGCGCCACGGTTATGGGCCGGTACCCGCGCTGGTAGAGCAGTTCCATGTCACGGCGGAAGTTCTCGCGGCTGCGACTCCACCTCGACTCGCGCTCCCCGACCAGGTGATACTCGAGTATCGGAATCCGGCCGTTCTCGTTGGGCGCTCGCACAGGGGCCTGGGCTGGTGCATGGCGAGCGGCCGCGGCCAGGCAGCCGAGTGCGGTGACAATCATGGAACGGCGCATATGCCTGCAAAATTACCAGGGGGCTAGCCGCTGCGTGAGAACGCTCCAGGCCGCGCGGAACGTCAGCCCAGCAGGCCCATACGCGCCCCAGAGCGGAAGCCAGGGAAGAGGACGTCGAGGCGCGCCGCGCCCAGGTGGCCCGACACCACCTCGCTGAAGACGGCGCGAAAATCGGTCGTGAGCGCGAGGTCCCTTCCCTGGTACAGTTGTTCAGGGCGGAGCCCTGGCCAGCGTCCGAATACCTTCTTGCCCTTCACCGGCCCGCCAATGACGAACATGGCACCGGCGTGGCCATGGTCGGTGCCACCGTTCCCGTTCTGCCGCGCCATGCGCCCGAACTCGGACATCGTCAGGATGACGACGTCGTCCATTCGGTCGCCGAGGTCCGAGGCAAGGGCCGCGATGGACTTCGCGAAGTCGTCGAGCCGGTTCGCGAGCTGGCCCTGCGCCCCGCCCTGGTTCACGTGCGTGTCCCACCCGCCGACGTCGGCGAAGGCGACCTCCAGGCCGACGTTGCTCTTGATGAGCTGCCCGATCTGCCGCAGCCGCTGGCCGAACTGCGACCGCGGGTAGTCGGCGCCGTGCTCCGGCTGGTACTGCTGCGGGTTCGCTGCCTTGAGCATCTTCACGGCCTCGAACATCTCGCGTCCGGTGCCCTCGACGATATCCGCCGATCCTGTCTTGTAGAGCGCCTCGAGCCGGGCAACGGCGTCGCCTCCCGTGCGCACGGCAAACTGGTCTATCGAATCCATGGCGACCGTGGGTGCGCTGCCTTCGAGGACGCGCGGGGTCTGCGGAGTCATCGAGACCGCGCGGAAGGGGCTTGCCTGGCACTGCTGGCACGTTCCCGACGCCGCGAGGTAGCGGTTGAGCCAGCCGTCCATCGTACCCTTCACGTCGGGGGTCCCGCTTTCCATGTAGTCTTGCGCGTCGAAGTGCGACCGTGTGCTGCTGGGGCTCCCCACGGCATGGATTGGCGCGAGGATTCCCTGATCCCAGAGCGGCTTGAGCGGGGCCAGCGACGGATGGAGCCCGAAGAAGCCGTCGAGGTCAATCGCCGACACGGCACCGGAACTCGGCGCCGGGATCGCGATGTTTGGCCGCAACTGATAGTATGCCTGCTCGCCGAACGGCACGACCACGTTCAGCGCATCGGCGGCGCCGCGCTGGAAGAGGCAGATGAGCACCTTGCCCTTTTCTGCTCCTGGCAGTTCCATACCGAACGAAAGGCGTCGCAGGAACGAAGGGCTGAGCCCCATCGTTGCCAGCGCAATTGCGCCGGACTTGATGAAATATCGGCGTTGCATGCGTCTACCTCCTCTGAAACTCGGGGCTTCCAAGCGCAAGTCCAACGATGAGCGGGAAGCCACGAGGCTGCGGGAGTTGGCCTTGCCCGCGCGCGCCCTGCGTACCCGCCGCGCCAGCATCCGCCGCTGGACGCTTTGCGAGGGGGTTCTCACCGCTCAGCAGCACGGCCCGCGTCTCGGGCGATGCGTCGCCGCCAAGGATCGCGCGCACTACGCCATCCACCTGCTGATCAACCGGCGCGCGCGGCAGCGAATCGCTGCCGGGGATGCCCATCGGGCTCACTCCGGGCAGGCGGCCGGACGCGACCAGCATACCGAAGTTGATCCGGTTGAGGATCGCGCCCGTGTTCATCCACTCGTCTCCGGTCTCCGGCCAGCCGTTAGGCGCCTGATGGCCGAAGATGGGTTGGCCGAGCTGCGCAACCGCCGCGGCAGTCCGCGGCGTGGCGTCGCCTTGGCCGCCGAGTGCGCGTACCGTGCTGACGACGACCTCGAACGGCGACTTCACCTTGCTCCGGTACGCGGCGCGCGCGAAGAACTCGGGGCTGGTCACGATCGTGCGAACCACCTCGCGGATGTCGCCGTGGGTGCTCGTGAAGACCGCCGCGGCGCGGCTCACCAGCGCGGCTGGCGGCGCGTCGCTCACGAACCGGCGCGCGAGCTTGAATGCGATGAACTTCGCCGTGGACGGATGCTGCGCGACGATGTCGAGCAGGTCCTCTCCATCCTGCAGCCCGCGCCCGGCCTCGAGCGTGTGGCCGAGTATGTGCTTCTCGCCGGCATCGTGCCAGGCCGCGACGAACTGGAAGCCGCCGCCCTGCTGTGCGCCCTTGAACGTCCAGCCAGTGAGCGCGCGGGCGGCGTCTATCACGTCGGCCTGCGTGTAACCGCCATCCACCCCGAGCGTGTGAAGCTCGAGCAGTTCCCGGCCGTAGTTCTCGTTCAGCCCGCCACGCCCGCCGCGCCCGCCTCGCCCGGCAGGTGGCATCAGGTGCGGTCGCGTGCTGTCGGCGCGGCTCTCCCAGTTGTCCAGGTAGAAGAGCATGGCGTCGCTCTTCGCCACCGCGCCCAGCAGCGTGCGGAACTTGCCGAGCGCATTCGGCCGGATCACCCGGTCGGCGTACTCCGCCAGCAGGTACCGCTCGCGTGGCCCTTTGGCGTCGTACACGGTGAAATGATTGAGCCAGAAGTCGGTGACGACTTCCTGCAGTTGCCGGTCGCTCAGCACCGCGCGCGCAACGCGGGAGCTTTGCACTTCTGCCGTGAGCTGACGCAGCGCCGCCGCCGATTCCTTGAGCCGCGCGCTGTCAACGGCGCTCAACCCGTCGCGCGCCGCGCCAGCGTTGCCGCGGCCGCGTGCCGCCACGATCTGTCCCGGCGGCGGGTAGCGCTGCTCCAGCTCGGCCGGCGGCTCGCCGATCATGTGGTATGAGGAACGAAGAAACTCCTCCGTCCTCGCGTCGTCAATCCGCTCCGGATGGAGTTGCTCGTCAATCCAGCGGTCCACGCCCATTGCCCTGACTCGCGCTTCATCGCCCGGACGCGGGCCGAAAGCGAGGCGGTTGAGCGCGTGGGCTACCTGCTGGTCGGCGGTCTGCTCGCGTGAGAGGGCTGGCGTTCCGCCGCCAGTCATTCCCTGCGCAGGGGCCACCGGCTGCGGGGCCTGTCCGCGGGGCGCACAGGCGGCGGCGAAGATGAGTACGGTCAATCGGACGAAATGGCGCATCGTGGTCTCCGGGCTCTCACATTGCTGACGCTCACCTTCCGTGCCCGTTAATGGCGCCTGCCGCACCGCGGCCCCTGCTGACCCACCGGTCGTCAACTGATTCCCCCTTCACCGCGCCAGCGTTCCCGCTCTTGACGGCGGACGTACCGGGCTGCAAGGTCAGGTTCCCACGCGGAGGAGGGTGAGCGAATGCGGGAGTATTCAAGCGATGCCATCCGGAACGTCGCCGTCGTTGGACATGGGGCGAGCGGGAAGACCACACTGGTCGACACGCTCGCCTTTGTGTCTGGGAGCTCGAAGCGACACGGATCCATAAAGGACGGCACAACGCTTACCGACACGAGCCCGGAGGAGATAGAGCGCAAGTACTCGATTTCGCTCGGGTGCGCCTTCGCGGAGTGGCGCGACGTCAAGATCAACCTCGTTGACACGCCAGGATTCGCCGATTTTCACGGCGACGCAATTGCCGGCCTGACCGCGGCCGACGGCGCCCTCGTACTCGTGGGCCCGACGACGGGTGTGGAAGCCGGGACCGAACGCATGTTCCGCGAGGCCGTGGCCCGGAAGGATCCCGTCCTTTTCGTGGTCTCGATGATGGACAAGGAACACGCCGACTTCGACAAGGCCTACCAGTCAATCAAGGACCGGCTGACATCGAAGGTCGTGCCGGTGGAGATACCGATCGGCGCCGGCGCCGGGTGCACGGGCGTCATCAACCTCATTACCGGCAAGGCCCACCAGCCAGTGAAGGGGGGCAAGCCGGGCGAGTTTGAGGAGGTTGACGTGCCGGCCGCAGAGGAGGAGCGCTTCAGGCGATATCGCCAGGAGATGGTCGAGGCCGTTGCGGCCACTGACGATGCCCTCCTCGAGCGCTTCTTCGGCGGCGAGGAGCTCCAGGGCGAGGAGGAGCTGTCGGCCCTCAAGGAGGCCATGAAGGTGGCTGAGCTCTACCCGGTGCTCTGCTGCGCCGCGCCACTCCATGTCGGGGTGACGACTATCCTCGATTTCATCGTCGCGCTGATGCCGAACGCCTTCGAGATGGAGGAACTTCACGCGTTCAAGGGCGCCGAGGGCGCAAAGATCGTCGAGATTCACCCGGACGACACGGCAACATTCACGGCGCTCGTCTTCAAGACGACCGCCGAGCCGCACGTTGGCGACGTGACTTTCTTCCGCACATTCAGCGGCGTCGTGGCGACTGCTGGCGAGGTGTACAACGCGACGCGTGACGGCGTCGAGAAACTGAACCACCTCGCCGTGCCGCAGGGCAAGGACCGCATCGAAGTAGCCGTGCTCCACCCTGGCGACATCGGCTGCGTGGCGAAGCTGCACAACACGCACACGAACGACACGCTCTCGACCAGGGCGCATCCCGTGCGGCTACAGCCGATCGAGTTCCCGGACTCGCTGGTCACCTTTGCGGTGAAGGCAGCTTCGCGCAACGACGAGGAGAAGCTCCAGCAGGGCCTTCACCGACTCCATGACGAAGACCCGACGTTCCAGACGCACTACAACCCTGAGACGCACGAGACGATCGTTGGCGGCCTGGGAGAGCGCCACATCGAGGTGGCGATGACGCGTCTGGCGCGCCAGTGGGGAGTCAAGGCCGATCTGTCCGCGCCGCGAATCCCGTACCGCGAAACGCTAACCGGTCCGGGCGATGGCCAGGGGCGCCACAAGAAGCAGAGCGGCGGCCGCGGCCAGTTCGGCGACTGCTGGGTGCGGCTCAAGCCTGCCAAGCGCGGAGCGGGCTACGGATTCATTGACGCGATCGTGGGCGGGGTGATTCCGCGCCAGTACATCCCCGCCGTGGACAAGGGAATCCAGGAGGCGTCAGCACGGGGAATACTCGCCGGCTATCCGGTGGTTGACTTCACGGCGGAGTGCTACGACGGCAGCTACCACTCCGTGGACTCGAACGAAGCCAGCTTCCGGATGGCGGGCATCATTGCCTTCAAGACAGTCGGACCAAAGTGCAGGCCGGTGCTGCTCGAGCCGCTCGATGTCGTCGAGGTCACCACGCCCGACGAGTACCTCGGCGACGTAATGGGTGACCTGAGCAGCCGCCGCGGCAAGCTCCTCGGCTCCGAACCGTCGGAGAACGGGTCCGGCACGGTCGTGAAGGCCGTCGTGCCGCAGGCCGACCTCCACCTCTACGGCACGCGGCTCTCGAGCCTCACCCGCGGGCGCGGAACCTTCGTCCACAAGTTCCATGCGTACGAGCAGATGCCACAGGAACACGCCGGCAAGGTGATCGCGGCGTACGAAAAGACGAAGAAGGAAGAAGTCGAGGAGTAACACCGCCAGACCCTAGTGCGCAGGGGCGTCGCGATCACGGCGTCCCTGTGTCGTTCCGGGCCTTTCGGCTGGCTGTCGTGCTAGACCTTGTGGTACACCACGCGCGCCGCCATCACCCTGTCCGGCGCCGTGTACACCTCGAAGTCGCTGAAGAAACTGGGCGCTTCCGCCTGGAGTACGCCGAGCACCGCGATCGCCCAGCGCCTGATCTCCATCTCCGCTCCTTCGCCTGCGCGCAGTTCGAGGGTCTGACGCCACGCCCGCACGTTGGCCGTCGCGACGACCTTCGTCTCCGTCGAGTTCGGCAGCACGCCGCGCGCTGCCTCGCGCGCCATTTTCCGCCGGTGGACCTTGTCGTCAACCCAATCGTAGCGATCCATGAGCTTCTCGACGAGCGCCACGTACGCCCCCTGCGCAGTCAACACCTGCGCCTTCCACATTTCGACGAGCGCGTCGTCGCCGAGGATGGCGGGCGGAATCACGAACGCGGCATGCGATTCGTCCACGTAACGCTGCGAGAGCTGTGAGTAGGCGAACCCCGCGCGATGCCGCACGAGTTCGTGTGTGAGGGACCTGCTCACGCCCTCGATGAGCAGCGAGTAGTTCGCGTGCTCGAGCACCGAGCCGTGCCCTTGCTTCTTGATGTTCTCGATGTACTCGCGTGTCGTCCTGTTGGCCGGATTCTTCTGGCTCATGTAGCAGAGCCGGCCGGCGAACTCTGCGATTCGCTCGCCGTCGCTGCTCTCACCGATCCGGTGCACTGGGAGGTGGGCTGGTTCCGTGTAGGCCGGGCGGGCCAGGACGGTAATGAGCGGTTCCGCGTAGAAGTGGGGCATGGCTTGAATTTGGCTCAAGCGATGCAAGAAGGCACCGCCCCCGCGGCGCGGGGGCGGTGCCGTGTCCTTCCCTGAGCCGGTTGCCTCTCGTTACCTGGCAGGTGCCGGCGCAGCTTCGGCGGCCTTGATCGTGATCTTGCGCGGGAGCGACGCCTTCGACTTCGGAACCTTGAGCGTCAGCACGCCCTGCGAGAACGAGGCCTCGATGTGCTCCGCGTCAACATGCTCCGGGAGCCGGATCGAACGCGAGAAGCCGCCGCTCAGGCGCTCGCTCGAGAATACGCGCAACTGGCCGCGCTCCTTCTGGGCGGGAAGCGTGTCAGCGCGGGTGCCCGTGATCGTGAGGGTTCCGCGGTCGAACTGGATATCCACGTTCTCCTGGTGCACGCCCGGCAGGTCCGCCTCGATGACGAACGCGGTGTCCGTCTCATAGAGGTCAACTGCCGGGAGCCAGAGCTGGTTACGGGCCGGCATCTCGGCGATTCCCGTGGACGAGCGCGACATGGCGTCGTCAACCTGGCGGCTCCAGTCGAGCATGCGATCGAACAGTGTCGGATAGTGGGTGATGGCCATCTTGTTGCCTCCGCTGGAGGAATGGTTGGTGGGCCGCGGGTTTCGGGCCCGTCCGGGGCGGTGTGGCGCCTCCGCACCGCTACGCCCTGTCCCAGGCGCATCATCCGTGCCACCAATCAGTTGCCGGATTGACAACGCTGCTTGCCGTGCTGGCAAGTGCGCGTGCCATCATGGCAAGGGCCGCGATCGCACCCGCCGGACGAGTGCTCCCAGTGCGCGATTGCTGCCCAGGCACGCCAGGCCGGCCAGCATCAGCCAGCGGACTTCCCTGCGCGAGATCTTCACGGACCCGCCGGCCTGCAGCATCGTGCGCGTAGCGGCAAGCTCCCGGAGAGTTGCGTACGCATATAGCAGCGGCAGCACGCAGAACGCGCGAATGGCTACCGCCCTGCGCGGAATCCGGCACAGGTACTCGAGTGCTTCGTCGAGGTCACTCCACGCAAGCGCTATGAAGCCGGCCACCGCCGCGTGATTGCCCTCTACGTGCGAGGCCGAGAGCAGCGTTTCGTGCCCGCTCCCGTGCTCGGCCAGCGTGCGCGCAGGGATGTAGATCGCGTTCTCATGCTCGGCGTCCCACGCGATGTCCTTGAGAATGTTCACCGTCTGCAGGGCTTCGCCGAAGCGCTGGCAGCGTTCCCAGAGCTGCGCGAAGGCACGGTCGTCAATCGAAGAGGAGTGTTCGCGCCACAGCTCCGTGAGCATGCAGCCCACGGTCCCCGCCACGTAGTAGCAGTATTCCCGGTATTCATCGAGCGTCTGGATCCGGATGCCGTGCGGGTACCGCAGCACGAACTTGCGCATTCCCGAGACCATCTCGCGCACCCAGCGCACGACGATATCCCTGGTGCGCGGCGGCAGCGCGCCAAGGATGGCACACACGCGGTCGGTGTTGCGCACGAGGTCGGTGTGAGCCGGGTTGCCCGTGACTTCGGCCGCGGCTTCCGTGAACGAGGCTACGGCAGCCGGATCCATGAGGGTGGCAGAGAACGTCTCGAGGAGCGCGGCCTTTCGCTCGGCAGGCATTGCGCCGTCGTCTTCCACCGTGTCGGCGATGCGCGCCAGCAGATACGCGGTGCCGACGGCGCTGCCGAGCGTTCCTTTCAGGAAGCGGATCGAGAGGGCGAAGGTTCGCGAAACCGCCGGCAGGATCTCTCGCGCCCACTGATCGGCCGCCGCGATATCAATCGGAGGTCTCGCGGCCGCTCCGGATTCAGCCATGGGGCGGGCCGTCGCCGTACTCGAGGCCGTCGAGTACCTGTTCGAGCGCGACCTGCGCGCGAATCCGCTGCGACCGGAACCGGTTGCGGGCGATGGTGATGGCCGCGAGCGGGATTGCGACGGCCGGAACCATCGCGAGCGTGGCTGCGAGCATCAGCCCGGCGCTGGTCGCCATCCAGAACGCGGGTACGCCCACGAGCACGCCCGCGGTCGCGACGCCAACCGCGACGCCCGCGGCCTGGGCTCTCGCGCCGCGCAGGTTGGCCAGCAGCCGCACGTGAGCTCGACGCGCTTCAACCGATGCCACCACGGCATACACTTCGGTTGCGCCCGCCAGATGGAAGCCGCGCCCGCCAAGGCGCAACGCGCGTCGCATGGCAGAGACGAAGTCCTGCCGTGGCTCCCAGGTCATCTGTCCCGGCTGGCGTCGCATCACCGTCAGCGATTCGGCTCGCTCCATCCACACGTTCACCATAGCGAGCGTCTCGGCTGCATCGCCAGGCACCGTACGGGCCGCCTCGACGACTGCCTCTCCGAGCAGCGAGTGCGCCATCCCCGAGTCCGGACCCATCGGCACGCGCGCTCGCTCCTCGGCGAGGGCCTGCCGGACGACGTCGCGCGAGAGCCCGGCCTCGCCGGCGATCTCCACCAGCTGGGCCTCGGTCAGCCCGAGCTCATCATCGCTCGACTGCGCGCTCAGCTCGGCAGCACGCGCGAGCACGCGCTCGAGAACCGACCGGGAGAGCGGCGCGGGCCGGCCCGGTTCGTTTGTCACGTCAGATCCCGCTGAATGCGACGGCGACCTGCCGCTCGAGCGATGAGAGAATCTCGCCGGAGACCGGGAATGCCGCCGCAAAGGCGCTGGCCACGTCGCCGTCGGCGGAGTGGCCCGTCGCCCGAAGATAGAAGCGCCGGTAGCCGTCGGCGACGTCGGCGCCGAGGCGCGCCGCCAGCACCGCGCCGCCGCGCACGAGCGCCAGCGACTGTAGCCGTTCGGCCTCGCCCGACCGCACCTGTGCGGGCGTGACGTTGTCGGCCACCGCGGCCGCCGCCAGTGACGCCACGACTTCGTGCAGCAGGCAGTAAATGGCGTCCGCGGCCCGGTCCGGCGTCTTCGGGAAGCCGACCACGATCGTGGCCCCCGAGTTGTCGCCGCTCACCGTCCGGCCTTCGGCCTCGAGCACGGTCGAGAGAATGAGCTGTCCGCTCCTCTGCTGGGTGTGGCTGAGGAACGTCTGGAGCGCGGGCAGGAAGCGGCTGTGCCAGAGTGAGTCAACGGCGGCGAGGGCGTCGCTGCGGCGGCGCGTCTCGGCGAGCCACCAGTGATTGTAGAACTTGTCCTGCTCGGAGCGGAGCGACGCAAGGTATCTGCGCGCAAAGTCACGATCCTCCCGCGTGCGGAAGACCGCTGCCACACGTGCGACGCCGTCAGCGGCTTCGCGTGGCGCCCGGCGCGGGTCGCCGTCGGCGCGGATGAACGCATCCATAGCCGACTCGAGTTCGCCCCACGTGCCGAACGAGAGCGCGAGGAACTGCGCATTCACCAGCGACGGTCGGGTGCGGATCGCCGCACGGAGCACGTCAGCGTTCGCGTCGAGGTCGGTGACGGCTGATGCCGCGTTCCGCGCCACGATCATCTCGTCGCGGTAGCCGGCGCGATACAGCGGCACCGGCGACGAGTCCGGCGCGACGAACGCGAATCCGTGCAGCCACAGGTCAACGTGCTCGCGCGTCTTGACCGGCCAGAGGTCGCGCGCCTGGGCGGCCGCGCCAGTCGTGCATGCAACGACGAGCGCCAGCGCAAGTCCAGTCCGGCGGACGGCGCTCATGGCGCGGATGCGCGTCCGCACACCACGCAAAACTTCCACCCTGGCTCGAGCTCGGCGCTGCACCCACCGCAGCGGCGCACCGCGAGGTCCTGCCCGCAGTGCGGACAGAAGCGCACTTCACGCGCCTGGGGGAGCTGCTGCCCGCAGTACCGGCAGCCCGGGCGCGCACGCCGCGCCCCTGCCTCGGCGGTTACCGTCGCCGTAGGATCGGGGAGCGGCCGCGCCTTGGCAGCCGCTGGCCTGGGCGCCGCGGCTCGTTGCGCGGCGGGCCGGGCCTGCTGCGGTTCGCTCTTCCGTGTGGGCGGCGCGGCTTGTGCCGCTGCCGTGGCAACGCCGGCGGACGGCGCCTGAGACTCCGCAGGGCCGAGTGCATCGAGCGCAGCCCGTACACGTTCCTGCGCGAGCGAAAGCGTCGTGTTCAGGTACGAACGGTACGCCTGCAGGTTCGGGTTTTTCGAGTTGAGTTCCGCGCGCAGGTCGTCCTGCATGAGGTCATCGGCGAAGACGTAGCCGCCGTCCCCGGCGAGGAGCCGCGTCATTGCATGGCCATAGTCATCGTCCGTGTCGGCCCCGATCTCGGCACGCACGGCCTTGTATGGGACGAACTGCAGGATCTCGGCCACGTCCATGCCTCTTGCGAGCCGGTCCGGCTGGTGACGGCGCACCGATCGCACCAGGGCAACGAAGAGCCGGTCAATGATGCTGGGCGACGGCGCTGCAGTCACGTAGCCTCCATGCCTTCAACGTACAAGTTCGCCACCGGGGGCGCTGAGTGAGGGCGAAAGGCGGCGTGCTCCGGGAATGCCGTCGGGTCTGCGTGGCGCGCGCCTGCTTCACGCGCGGCCGCGAGCCACGCCTCGAACCCTGACGCGACCAACCCTCCGGAACCCGCCTGGGCCGCGGCAGCCCGTGTCGCAAGGTGGTTGGCGTACTCGTTCTGTGCATGTCCCGCGTGCCCGCGCACCCATTGCCAGCGCACGGCGTGTCCATTGACCGCGCGCAATGCATCGAACCAGAGCGGCAGGTTCTCGATGGCGCCGCCTTTGCGCGACCAGCCGCGGCGGCTCCATGCATGCACCCACTGCGTCATCCCGTCCACGATATACCGCGAGTCCGTGGTGAACAGGACGTCGAACAGCGCGCCCTTGCGGGCCAGCTCGCCGAACGCGGCTATCACGCTCCGGAGCGCCATGCGGTTGTTGGTGGTGGACGGTTCCGCGAGCCACAGGTCGTGACGCGAGATGCGGCCGTCCGGTCTGCGGTACTCCACGAGCACGCCGACCCCGCCGGGGTTGTCACCCTCGCGGCCGTTGCCCAGGCACGACTCGTCGGCGTACACGGCCACGAGTTCACGGCCAGGCGTCACTTGGGGACGACCTCCACGCTCTCCGCCTCGTCTATCCAGAGCAGCACATGGTCGCCTGTGGCGGGATGCCGCGCCTCGATCGCCTCACGGCCGCCCCGCGTGATGAGGCGGTCGGGTACGACGGTGATGTCCTGACGTCGCCGACGCACCACAATGCGTCGGCGGTCACGGATGGCTGATTCCAGTGCGTCGTACTCGCGCACGGTGAGCTGGGCCATCAGTGCGCCCCGCACCATGAGATGATGGCCGACTCGAGCACGGCGGAGGCTTCCTCGATTTCGGCGATGGAGACGGACTCCTCGCTGGAGTGTGCCGCGCAAATGTCGCCCGGGCCGAAACAGATCGCGGGTATGCCCGCCGCGCTCAGGATGGCCGCGTCGGTCCAGCACGAGAGTCCTTCGATCGGCGCCGGACGTCCCCGGGCAGTGAGCGCAGCCACGACGCACTGGGCGATTGCGTGCGCGGCGGGGACTTCATTGGGCGGCTGCGAGAAGCCGGGCGTGACTGTGGCGCTGAGTTCCGGGTGCAAAGCACGCACCCTGGCAACTGCTCCCTCGATCTCGGCGCCGAAACCGGCGGCCGCCTCGCCGGGGATCGTGCGGCGTTCGAGTTGCACCGCGCACTCGCCAGGGTAGGTGGAGAGCTCCGTTCCTCCGGCGATCATCGAGGCGTGCAGCGATGGCCGGCCAAGGAGCGGATGCGCGCGCTGCGTGAGCTCCCGCTGCTGCCACGCATCGAGTTCCACGATGACCATCGCCGCGAGCGTGATCGCGTCAACGCCGGTGTCATACCTACTGCCATGCGCGGACGTGCCGTGCACGGTCAGGTCCGCCCAGGCGAACCCCTTGTGCGCGGTGCACACGGCCAGGCGTGTGGGCTCGGCCACGATTGCGGCGTCGGCGCGCACTCCGCCATCCACGACGGCCTTCGTGCCGATGCTGTGGGACTCCTCATCCACCACTGCTGTTACGATCACCTCGCCGCGCAGCCCGCCAGGAGTGGAGTGCGCTGCGCGCCACGCGGCGGCGCACATCGCAGCGATCCCTGCTTTCATGTCGGCCGAGCCGCGCCCGTAGATACGACCGTCGCGCGCGACGGGATCCCACGGTTCGTGCACCATCCCTTCGGTGCCGACCGTGTCGAGGTGTCCGTTGAGGAGCAGGGATGGCCCGCCCGTGTCGCCGATGCGTGCGAGGACGTTGGGGCGCCCCGGCGCGACGTGCTGGAGCTCCACGCGGAACCCCCAGTCGTGCAGCACTCGTTCGAGGAAGCGCGCACACGCTCCCTCTCCCGGCCCGACAGCGGCCAGGGACGGGTTTCGCGAATCAATGGCGACCAATGCGCGGGTAAGCGCGACCGCGTCGCCGGGGAGCAGCGCCGGGGGCACCAGCCCGGGCCCCGGCTACTTCTTGGCGACCGGCTTCTTCTTTGCCGGCTTCGCCTTCGCCGGAGTCGGGGCATTCTTTCTGGCGCCGCTCGGCTTGTGCGCGTCCGCGGAGTGCTTGGCGCGCTTGCCGCGGGTGGCTTCTTCCGCCGAGGCAATGAGCTTGTCGGCTTCGTCCTGCGTCATCTGGCTGCGTCGCACCATGAACAGCACGAGGTCGCGCACGCTTTCGATCGAGAACGCCCCGGTGCCGGCCGCGGCATTCACGACGTCCTTCATGGCGGCCGCCATCTTGCTACCGGCTTCCTTGCTGATTTCCTGCGCCTTTGCGGTCATCTCAGCGACGGTGTCGCGCACGTCGGCGCCGCGATGGCCAGCATGCCGCCTGACTGGCAGCGTGGTGCCGCCACCGGGGGTGCCTGGCTTGGCGGGTGGAGTTTGCTTGTCAGACATCGGCTGTGATACTCCTTAGGGGCGGACTGGGAACGAGTCGGTGCGCTGGCGAAGAACCGCCAGCATTCGACTGGCGTCGTGTTTGGGAGCGGTGGCGAATCAGCGCCTCGCCAACGCGCCAAGTATATGAAAACATTGTTGCGTGGCAAGCGGTTGAATCCCGTAAGGTAATGGCGCTTCTCATGGTCATGGCAGAGCAGTTTCCGAAGTCTCGCAGTTAATTGAACATATGGTTATGCGCCACTACTAAGACATAAATGTGCCATTTATGAATCATTTACCACTCAAGGGAGTGCGGGTGCTGGATCTATCCCGTGTGCTCGCCGGGCCGCTCTGCGCGATGCAGCTCGGCGACCTTGGCGCCGACGTGATCAAGATCGAGCGGCCCGGTGTCGGTGACGAGTCCCGAGCGTGGGGGCCGCCGTGGGATGCTGCGGGCGTGAGCGCGTACTTCCTCTGCTGCAATCGCAATAAGCTCGGCGTGGCGGCTGACCTGGACGACCGCGCTGGCGCCGCGCTTGTGCAGAAACTCATTGCCGGCGCCGACATCGTGGTAGAGAACTTCCTCGCCGAAGCGCTCGAACGCCGCGGCCTCGGGGCCGATGCGATGGTCGCGCGGAATCCGCGTCTCATCTGGTGCACCATCCAGGGGTTCGCGCGCGACCCGACGCGGCCGGGCTACGACTACGTGGTGCAGGCAGAATCGGGATGGATGTCAATCACAGGCGAGCCCACTGGTGCGCCGATGAAGGTTGGCGTAGCGCTTGCTGACGTGCTTGCGGCCAAGGAGGCGGCAGTCGCGGTGCTGGCTGCGCTCTCGGGGCTCCGGGCCGGCGCCGGCGTCCAGCGCCGCGTACGCATTTCGCTGCACGAAGCCGCGGTCGCGGCGCTCGTGAACGTGGCGCAGAACGCGCTCGTCACCGGAGCGCCCGCCTCCCGCTGGGGAAATGCGCACCCGAACCTCGTGCCGTACGAACTCTTCGATGCGGCCGATCGGCCCGTGGTGATCGCGGTCGGGAACGACTCGCAATACACGGCGCTGGTGGGTGTGCTTGGCGACGCGGCGCTTGCCGACGCGCGATTCGCGACGAACGCCGGACGCGTGGCGGCGAGGGAAGAGGTCGTTGCCCTGGTTCGCGCGGCCATCCGCAAGGCGCCCGCCGCCGCATGGATGGAGCGTCTGCGTGAGGCGGGCGTGCCAGCGGGAATCGTCCGCTCGGTGCGGCAGGCGCTCGAAGGCGCCGATGCATCCAGTGCCTCGGGCGTTGGGCCGCAACCACCAGGCGCGGTGCGCCGCCCGCCGCCTGCGCTGGACGAGCACGGGGCGCTGGTTCGCTCGCGCGGGTGGGATGCCTTCGCGCCGTAATGACCGCGCGGCCGCCGGCGCGGCGCGCACCATCGCTAGAATCCTCTCCATGATCCGCCGCCGCCGAATGCCGGGCCCCTGGCTGCCCGCCGCAATTGCGGTGCTGGCCGCAGTGGGATGCGAAGGAAGCGCGGTCCATGCGACCGGGCCGCGCGGTTCCGACTCATTTGCGCGGTTCTACGTGATCGGTGGCGCCATCGCGGCGGGAACCGAGTCGGGCGGACTCGTGGCGGCGTCGCAAGCGGCGGCGTGGCCCGTGCTGCTTGCAGCCGCTGCCGGTCAGCAGCTCTCGCAGGCGTTGCATCAGGCCCCCGGGTGCCCGGCGCCGCTGGTCGCGCCGCTCGTGGAGTTGCGCCTGCTCACTGGCGCCGCGGCTGTGTCGCCCGATACGGGCTGCACAGCCCTGATTGCCCGCTTCACGCCGCCGGGCAACAACCTTGCGATCGCGGGGGCAACCGTGTGGGATGCCCTCAACGCCACGCCGAGGGCCGTGAACGCTCCCGGCTCAACGCGCTCGCTCGTCGAGCGCACGCGCTACTCGGCTGTGCTCGCGTTCACGCAGTCGCAGGTCACCGCGACGCTGGTGGGCGCGCCCACGCTCGTGGCCGTGGAACTCGGGCTTGCGGAGGTGTATCGGGCAGCAGCGAGCGGGCTGGTGGTTGCGGCCACGGCGTACAGCCAGCCGGCGGCATGGACCCTCGTGCCGCCGGCAGTCTCGCTGCCGGTCGTGGACGCGATCGCCGACAGTCTCGCGAAGTCGGGTGCAAAGGTGGTGCTGCTTTCGGTGCCGCCCGTCCCCCAGCTTCCGGCGTTTCGCACGGCCGCGGAAGTATGGGCGGCGCGCGGCGCCCTGCTCCCGTTCGGGATCGCGGTGCAGGCCGACTGCGCCACGTCGCCGAACATCGTGAACGTCGCGGCGGCGGTTCCGACGCTCGCTCAGCGTGCGCTCGCTGCGCCCGGCGTACAAGCCATGTCGTGCGCGAGCGCGCCAGGCACCGCGGACGGCGTCCTTGCACCCGACGAAGTCGCGGCGATCGCATCGTCAATCACACAGTTCAACGCTCATTTGCGCGACGTCGCCACTGCCCACGGCTGGGCGTACGCGGACCTCACCGCCACTTACGCCAGGATGGTGGCAGCTGCAGGGCCGTATTCTCCCTCGACCCAACTGACCTGCGCGCTCCCCTACGGCGAGTTCGTATCGCTCGACGGGATCCACCCGTCGGTACGTGGCCAGCAGGCAATTGCCGACGCCGTCGCAGCGGCACTCGATGCACGCTACGGGTTCGGTCTCCCCCTCGCGGGCAACCTCCCCGGCCTCACGGCGCCGGCCTGCCCGTGAACTGCGCCGGCCTGCCCGTGAACTGCGTCGGCCGGCGGGCCGGACGTGACCTGCATCACGCCAGATCGTCATTCGTGCGTGAAACCGGGCCTTCGTCAGCGGCAAGCCCTCGCGGGCAAGCGCGTGCGTGGTTACACTAGCGTCGTGGCGACCTTCGCACCCATCCCCCCGGCGTCCGACGGGGAGCCAGACCAGGCGATCGTTGATCGCGTGCTCGCGGGAGAGCACGAGGCGTTCGGTATCCTCTTCCAGCGCTACAGTGATTCGCTGTACCGCCACGCCGTGAGCATGATCGGCAGCCAGGACGACGCAGCCGACATCCTGCAGAACTCGTTCATCAAGGCGTACCACCACCTCGCCGACGTTCGGGGCCGGTTCGACGCCTGGCTCTTCCGGATCGTCGCGAACGGCTGCAAGGACTGGCTGAAGAATATCCGGCGGACCCACCTCAGTTACGAAGAGGACGATCAACCGTCTGGATATGAGACGCCGGACGAGGAACTCGACCGGGGCGAGCTCCGGGGCAACCTGGACCGGGCTCTGGCGGCACTGCCGGCGTCGCTGCGGGAGGCCTTCGTGATGAAGCACGTGGAAGGCCGGTCGTACGAGGACATGGCTGCCCTGCTCGGCACGTCAGTTGGTGCACTGAAGATGAGAGTCCACCGCGCCCGCGAGGCGCTGCAAAGACTGCTGGAGGATCGCGCCGCATGATGCATGAGGATCCGGATACGCACCTTCCCGACAGGATTGACCCTGCGGTTCGGCGCGAGGAGGACGAAGCCAAATCCGACCGGGAGGTGCCGCTGGCGGCGATGCCGCCAATCCTGCACCGCTGGCTCGACGGCGAACCGGTGAACGAAGCAGAGTTGCGCGCCGCCGGCGCTTATGAACTCTGGCTCAAGGTGAAGGCCGAGGCGGAGCGGCGCCGCAGGATGCATACCCCGACGCCATTGGGCGGCGCGATAATGGAGGCGATCCGGAAGGACCGCTGAGTCTTCCGTCGCTCGACGACCTGCGCCAACGCGCCGACACGTTCGCCTGGGAGCCCGTGAGGGTTGCCAGGCGATTCAGTTTCAGACGTGAATCACCCGCCCCAGCGCCGCCAGCGCGGATTCCTTCACGGCTTCCGAAAGCGTGGGGTGCGCGTGCACGGTCTCGCCGATGTCCTCCGCCGACGCGCGGAACTCCATCGCGACGACGATTGCCGCGATGAGCTCGCTTGCGTTCGCCCCGACGATGTGGCAGCCGAGCACTTCGTGCGTCGCTGCGTCGCAGACGAACTTCACGAACCCGGCGGTATCGCCCATTGACCGTGCGCGGCCATTGGCGCTGAACGGGAACTTCCCGGTCACGTGCGGCCGTCCGCTGGCCCTCACCTCGTGCTCCGCAAGGCCAGCCGATGCGGCCTCCGGCCATGTGTACACGACGGACGGCATGTTGTGATAGTGCATCGCGGCGCGGTGACCGGCGATGACCTCGGCCGCGACGACCCCTTCCTCTTCGGCCTTGTGCGCGAGAAGCTTGCCGCCCACGGCGTCGCCGATCGCGTACACGTTGGGGAGTGACGTCCTCATCTGCGCGTCCACGACGATCTCGCCGCGCGGGCCGGTGGCGATGCCCATGGCCTTCGTATCCACGCCGCGCAGCGCCGGCCTGCGCCCCGTCGAAACGAGCACGTAGTCCCCGTCTATCGTGAGCTTCGACGCGCCCTGCTCGACGTCAACGAACACGCGCGAGTCGTTGCGCCGGCCGCCCACGACCTTCGTCCCGGCATGGATCGCAAGGCCCTGCTTGCGCATCAACCGGTCCATCTCCTTCACGACGTCTTCGTCGCTGCCCGGCAGGATCGTGGGCATGAACTCGACGACCGTAACCTTCGCGCCGAGCCGCCGCCACACGGAGCCGAGCTCGAGGCCAATCACGCCGCCGCCAATCACGATCAGGTGCTTCGGCACCTCAGGGATCGAGAGCGCGCCGATGTTAGAGAGTATCCGTTCCTCGTCGAACGGCAGGAACGGCAGGCTCGACGCCGTGCTTCCGGTTGCGATAATGACACTGCGTCCGGCGTAGGTGGTGATTCCGCCGTCAGGCCCGCGAACCTCCACCACGTTGCCTGCAATGAGGCGTCCCTCGCCTCTGGCCCACGTGACCTTGTTCTTGCGGAAGAGGAACTCGATCCCCTTCGTGTTCGATGCTACGACGCCTTCCTTGCGCCGCATCATCGCGGCAAGGTCGAGCCTCACGTCGCCGAGCAGAATGCCATGCTCGGCAGCGTGCGAGCGCGCGAACTCGTAGTGCTCGGACGACTGCAGGAGCGCCTTGCTCGGGATGCAGCCGACGTTGACGCAGGTGCCGCCGAGCGTGCGGTCCATCTCGACGCAGACGGTGGAAAGGCCGAGCTGTGCAGCGCGGATCGAGGCGACGTAGCCGCCGGGGCCACCGCCGATCACCACGACGTCGGTCGCTTGGGGCGTGAGTGTCACGGAAGTAACGGGTTGTCGGGAAGCATGTGGCGCACGTGCAGAACCTCGCGGGCAGGCCCCGGAGCCAGCCAGGTGCTACGAGATAAGCATTGACTCCGGGTCTTCCATCAGCTCCTTCACGCGCACGAGGAAGAGCACTGCATGCTGGCCCTCGATGATCCGGTGGTCGTACGAGAGCGCCACGTACATCATCGGACGAACCACGATCTGGCCGTCAACCACTACCGGGCGGTCCTGGATCTTATGCAGGCCAAGGATGCCCGATTGCGGGAAGTTGATGATCGGCGTGGACACCAGCGAGCCGAAGACGCCGCCGTTGGTGAGCGTGAACGTGCCGCCCGTGAGGTCGTCAATCGTCAGCTTGCCGTCGCGCGCGCGCTGTGCCGTCTCGGCGATCGCCTTCGCCAGGGCAAGGACGCCCATGTGCTGCGCGTCCTTGATGTTCGGCACCACCAGCCCCGCGTCGTTCGCGACCGCGACGCCGATGTTCACGAAGTTGTGGTAAACGATCGTATCGCCGTCAACCGACGCGTTCACGTTCCTGAACTCCTCGAGCGCAATCACCGCCGCGCGCGCGAAGAACGCCATGAACGTGAGCTTCACGCCGTGCGCCTGCTCGACGCGCTCCTTCATGCGCGCGCGCAGCGCCGACACGGCCGACATGTCTATTTCGTTGAACGTTGTGAGGTGCGCCGTGCTTTGCTGGGCCGCGAGAAGGTTCTCGGCGATGCGCTTGCGGCGTGTCGTCATCTTCTCGCGCACTTCACGCATCGTCTCGGACGCCGGCCTTTGCATGGCGAACTGCGTCGGGATCACGTTCGGATCCGTTGCCGACGTAGCGCTGGCGGCGGCAACGGGGGTGGCAGGCGCTGGCGGCGCTGGCGGCGCTGGCGGCGCTTGCGGTGCGGGAGGCGGCGTCGAGGGCGCCGGCGAGGCAACCGGCGCGGCCATCGCGGCCACGACGTCTGGGCGGCTTACGACGCCGCCGCGGCCGGTTCCGGCCACTGCCCCGATGTTGATTCCAGCCTCGTCCGCGAGCTTGCGGGCCGATGGCGCCGACCTCACGTCGGATGGGGCAGCCGATGGTCGCGGGGCGGCTGTCGCGGTCGTGGTCACGGGTTGCGCAGTTGGAGGCGGCGCCGGCGCACTCGTTCCTGTGCCGGTCGCTGCGTCGTCGAGCTGACCCAACACGTCATTCACCGCAACCACGTCGCCCTCGGCGTGCAGCCGCTTGACGAGCACGCCCGCCTTGAGCGAGGGTACTTCGACCGTGATCTTGTCGGTCTCGAGCTCGACGAGCGTGTCGCCGGCCGCTACCGCGTCGCCTTCCTTCTTGAGCCACCGCGACACAGTGGCCTCGGTGATGGACTCGCCGAGTGGGGGTACCTTTATCGAGACCATACTCGAACAATAACCCGTTGCCTGCGTACGGCGGCAGTGGACACGGTACGCAAGGCCCCGCAGCGGAAGACAGATGCGCGCACTGACGATAGATGACCACGGCGGAATGGAACAGATCCGCGTTCGCGACGACCTGCCGGTTCCGCCTGTTGAATCACCCGGCGACGTGCGCATCCGTGTACGCGCGGCCTCACTCAACCACCTCGACCTCTTCGTCGTTGGAGGGCTGCCCGGGATCAGGATCGTGCCGCCATGGATCCTTGGATCGGATGCGATGGGTATCGTTGACGCCGTTGGCGCGGCCGTGGAATCGGTGAAGCCAGGCGCGCGCGTGGCGATCAACCCCGGAATCGGCTGCGGAACGTGCGAGTACTGCCGCAGCGGCGAGGCGCCGCTCTGCCTGAAGTTCGCCGTTCTCGGCGAACACCGGCCGGGGAGCTTCGCCGACTACGTCGTAGTGCCGGGAACCCACGTCTGCGAGGTGCCTCTGTCAATTCCCGACGATGTCGCCGCCGCGTTTCCGCTCGCGGGGCTCACCGCGTGGCGAATGGTCGTCGGCAGGGCGCGCGTCGCCCTGGGCGAACGCGTGCTGGTGCAGGGTATCGGAAGCCCGGTGTCGTTGGCTGCGCTGCAGATCGCGCGCCTTCGCGGCGCGGAGGTATGGGTGACTTCGTCGAGCGATGCGAAGCTTGCGCGCGCGCGGGAACTGGGCGCCACGGAAGCGATCAACTACCGTACGCACGACGTGGCGAAGGAAGTCCGCACCCGCACCGGCAAGCGTGGGGTTGATGTCGTGATAGACAGCGCAGGCCGCGAGAGCTGGCCCGGGTCGCTCGGCGCGCTGGGGCGGCGCGGCCGGCTCGTCGCATGCGGCGGCACAACTGGGCCAATCGTCGAAGTGGACGTTCGAAGGATGTTCTGGAACCAGTGGACGCTCATGGGTTCCACCATGGCGAACGAAGCCGAGTTTGCCGCGGTCATGGCCGAGTTCGTCGCGGGCCGGCTTACGATGCCCGTTGATTCCGTGTTCGCGCTGGAGCGCGGACGGGAGGCGTTCGAACGGCTCGCCAGCGGGCGGCAGTTCGGCAAGGTGGTTCTCCGCCTCGCAAACGCGGGCGGTTGACGCGCACGCTGCAGGCTCGCCTGGCGAGACGCAGCCGCACACTGGCTCGTCTTCGGGGTAGGAGCCTTCGCTGCCATTTCAGGAGTCGTGCCCGCTGTGTCGAGTCGCTTCAGACGTCAATCGCAGTTCCTCCTGACGGCGCTCTGTGCCGTGGCGCTTTCGTCGCCCGCCGTTGCGCAGGGAGGTTCCCCTCAGCCGCGCCTCGAGCTCGCCGACTCGGCGAAGGCCGCATCGCGGCCAGCCACGGGTGAGTTGCGCCGCGATTTCGTTCGCAACCAGGCGATCATCGGCCTCGGCGTCTACGCACCGGCGTTCGCCACGACCGTTGCCACCGAAGGCGTAGGATGGGTGGCCAGCTACCTGGCGATCGCCGGAGGGACGTACATAGCAGCTGCCGAGGTTTCGCGCGAACTGAAGGTCACCGATCCGATGCAGCGGCTGGCAACGTGGATGCCGCTGCATGGCGCTGCGGCCGGGGTGATCTTTGGGGCGATGGTGGATGGCAGCCGGAGGGAGACTGCGGCGGCGGTTCTTGGCGGCGCCCTTGCGGGCACCGCGCTCGGGCTCTGGCGAGGGCGCGGAATGGACATGGACGAAGCGTCGGCCACGATCGCAGGCGCCGACGTTGGAGCGTTGGCCGCGTATGGGGCGGCAACATTCGCCGGGCTTACCGACCAGGGCGGGCGGAATCGCACGCGCCTGGCCGCCACGCTTGGCGGCATGGTCGTTGGCGCACCGCTCGGGCATGCCTACGTTGCGCTGGCGCCGTATCGCGTAACGCAGGGTGACCAGCTTGCGATGGCCGCAACTGCCGGTGTCGGGATGCTTGCCGGCCTGACAGTCATTGCGCGCGATCCGAACCCGACGCAGCGCCAGATTGGCGGCGCGCTCACCTTCGGCGGGCTGGCGGGGCTGATTGCAGGCGACCGGCTGTTCGCGAGCCGCTACGATCACACCGAGGGCGATGGCACTCTGATCATCGGCGGCGGCGTCGCGGGCGGCCTGATGGGCGCCGGCGTGGCGTTGCTCGCGGGCGGCTCGACGTCGCGCTGGAGCACCAAAACGGCCGGGCTGACCACTCTCGGTGCGGCCGCCGGGGTTGCGTGGTCGCAGTACTACCTGCAGCCCGCCGCTGACGGCGCCGTGCGGCCAGGGGCGCTCCGGTTCGACCCCGCGGGGATCGTCGCCGCCGCGATGCGGATGAACGGCGCCTACACGTTGGCGACGATTCGGTTCTAGATTCGTGGCACCCCGTCTGGTGCCCCCCTCGTGAACTTCATAGACCGGTTGCAGCAGAGTCTCTCGCTGCTCTGGGAATTCCTGCCCGGCCTCGTTGGCGCGGGCCTGATACTCTTTGGCGGCTACGTGCTGGCCAAGCTCGTCCAGAAAGGCGTCACGCGCCTCCTCAGGCGGCTCCGGCTGAACGAGGGACTGCGCAAGATCGGTGTCCTCGGGGCATTTGACAGCGCCGCCGCGCATTACAACCCGGTGCGCATCATCGCGCACCTCGCGTTCTGGGCAGTGATGTTCACGGCGATGCTGATCGCGGCGAATGCGCTTGGAATTGACTCGCTCGCGCCGGTCTTCTCCGAGCTCGTTGGCTACGTGCCGAGCGTGGTCGCGGCTATCGTGATCGTGATACTTGGGCTCGTACTCGGTGACTTCGTGGGCGGGCTGATCATGGCGAGCACGCATTCGCTGCATGGAGGGCCCACGCTGGCGCGCGCGGGGAAGGCCGGCGTTGTGCTGCTCGCGATCTTCATGGCGCTGCAGGAACTGGGCGTTGCGACGACGATTGCCACGACGGCGTTCGCGATAATGTTTGGCGCGGTGGCGCTCGCGGCCGCGCTCGCGTTCGGGCTCGGCAACCGCGACCTTGCCGGCGAGATCGCGCGCGGCTGGTACAATCGCTACCGCGCGGAGCGCGACGCGATCGATCGCGAGGTGGAGACCGAAGAGGCATCGGACGGACTCGACGGATCGCCCTCGTAAGTCAATGGTGGATAATGTGTTAGCGAGGGCCGCAGGCATTGTATTGCTGCGTCTCGGTCGGTACATTTAACGGTTATCGCGAAGCGGCGTCCGCCTCTCTCTCCCGCACCCGAAATGACCGCCCCGAACAATCGCGAAAGGATCCTTCCGCGCCTGATTGACGACGAGATCAGGGAGTCGTTCATCAACTATTCGATGAGCGTCATTGTCAGCCGCGCGCTGCCCGACGTGCGCGACGGGCTCAAGCCGGTGCACCGCCGGATTCTCTATGCGATGAACGAGCTGGGGCTCGTGCCCGGCCGGCCGTACAAGAAGTCGGCGACGGTGGTGGGCGACGTGCTCGGCAAGTACCACCCGCATGGCGACAGCGCGGTATACGACGCGATGGTGCGGATGGTGCAGGATTTCTCGCTGCGCTATCCGCTCGTGGACGGGCAGGGCAACTTCGGCTCGATGGACGGCGACAGCGCCGCGGCGTACCGGTACACCGAGGCGCGCCTCACGCGCATCGCTACCGAGATGCTGGCGGATATCGAGAAGAGCACGGTTGACTATGCCGCGAACTTCGACGACCGGCTCGAGGAACCGACTGTCCTGCCCAGCGGGCTGCCGAACCTGGTGATCAACGGATCGAGTGGCATCGCGGTGGGAATGGCCACGAACATTCCGCCGCACAACCTGAAGGAAGTCGTTGCGGCAATCGCTGCGCTGATTGACGACGCCTCGCTCAGTTCGGAAGCGATCCGCAACTACATCAAGGGTCCCGACTTCCCGACCGGCGCGTACGTGTATGGTACCGCGGGCATCAAGGACTACATCGAGACCGGGCGCGGCAGGATCGTGATGCGGGCGCGCGCGGTGATAGAGGAGAACGAGAAGGGGAACAAGTCGCAGATCGTCGTCACGGAGCTTCCATACCAGGCGAACCGCGCGTCGCTGGTGGAGAACATCGCGTATCTGGTGCGCGACAAGAAGCTGGAGGGGATCAGCGATCTTCGCGACGAATCGAGCGCCGACACGCGCATCGTGATAGAGCTCAAGCGCGACGCGATCCCGCGCGTGGTGCTGAACCAGCTGTACAAGCACACCGCGATGCAAGGCACGTTCGGCGTGATCATGCTTGCGCTGGTGCCCGATCCGCAGACGAAGCGGCTCGTGCCGCGCGTGATGGGGATGCGGGAGGCGCTGCTGCATTTCATCCGCCACCGCCACGAAGTGATCGTGCGGCGGACGCAGCACGACCTCGACAAGGCGCGGGAGCGGGAGCACATCCTCGACGGCCTCAAGATCGCGGTGGACAACATTGACGCGGTCATCAAGGTGATCCGGGGTGCCGACGACACCGAGTCGGCGTCGAAGGAGCTGCGAGCGCGTTTCACGCTCTCGGAGAAGCAGGCCGAGGCGATCCTGAACATGCGGCTCGCCAAGCTCACGGGACTGGAGCGCGAGAAGCTCGAGGAGGAACTGAAGGAGGTTCGCGCGCTCATCGAGGAGCTGGCGGCGCTGCTCGACTCGAAGCCGAAGCGGATGGCGGTGATGAAGGCGGAACTTGCGAAGGTCGCCGAGACGTACGGCGACGCGCGGCGCACCGAGATCACGAGCGACCAGGGCGAGTTGACGATCGAAGACCTGATCGCGAACGAGGAGATGGTCGTCACGATCACGCACACCGGCTACATCAAGCGGACGTCAATCTCCACGTACCGGAAGCAGCGCCGCGGCGGACGCGGCACGGTCGGCGCTGACTTCAAGGCCGAGGATTTCGTCGAGCATTTGTTCGTGGCCTCGACGCACGACTACATCCTCTGCTTCACGCAGGACGGGCGGTGCTTCTGGCTCAAGGTGCACGAGATCCCACAGGCGGGCAGGGCGGCGAAGGGCAAGCCGATCGTGAACCTGATCAACGTCACACCCTATACGCGGATCAAGGCGATCGTCCCGGTCAAGGAGTTCACGGACGACGAGTACCTTCTCTTCTGCACCCGCAACGGGACGATCAAGAAGACCGCGCTTTCCGAGTACTCGAACGTACGCTCGACCGGCGTGAAGGGCATCAAGGTCGAGGACGGCGATGAGCTGATTGACGTCCAGGTCACGAGCGGGACGAACGACATCGTCCTCGCCACGCGATACGGGCTGAGCGTACGGTTCCACGAGCAGGATGCGCGCGCGATGGGCCGCGACACTACCGGCGTCAAGGGCGTTGACCTTTCCGAAGGGGATGCCGTGATCGGGATGGTCGTGATCAAGCGCGAGGCGACGCTGATGGTCGTGACGGAGCACGCGCTGGGGAAGTGCTCGCACATTGACGACTACCGGGTGCAGAAGCGCGGTGGCAAGGGAATCAAGACTGTGAACCGCACGGATCGGACCGGCGACGTAGTCGCGCTTCTCGAGGTGCTGCCGGAAGACGAAGTCATGCTCATCACCCGCGCCGGCCAGGTGATTCGTTCGCCCGTGAAGGACGTGCGGGTGGCGGGCCGGAACACGCAGGGCGTGAAGCTGATGAATCTCGACGCAGGCGACCTCGTTTCGGCGGTTGCTCGCGTGGTGCCGGACGACGACAACGCAGCCGATGGGGAAGGCGGCGCGGGCGACGACAACGGCGGGGATGCCGAGGCCGGCCCGGGCGTGTTCGAACTCACGTCCGAAGACTGAATATGTAATGATACTGTAATGATTATCGGCGCCCGTACGGGCCCGATGATGGCACGAGCCAGCAGCGGCAGATGCTGGCTCGTATCATTTAATCCGGGTGTGCCCGAGCGGCGCGCCATTCGCCATCCCACCGAGTTCCATAGATGCGCATCTTCGACCAACGACCCATCAGTTCCTCAGCGCGCGCCGCGACACTGCTCGGCGCGCTCTTCATTTTCGCCGCCCCAGCGCTGCACGCACAGACGCGGCAGGTGGCGCAGGCGTCTGCGCCGAAGCGCTCCGCCTCGGTTGATACGTCCCTGTGGAAGGGCCTCTCGTGGCGAATGCTCGGCCCGGCGCACACGGGCCGCATGACCACGGTTTCCGGCTCGGCGAAGCGGCCAGGCGAGTACTACGTGGGAACGACCGGCGGTGGCGTGTGGAAGACGTCGGACAGCGGCCGCACCTGGCACCCCATGACCGACAACTACTTCGGCGGCACGATGGGGGCGGTGGAGGTCTTCGCGCCGAACCCGGATATCGTGTGGGCGGGGGGCGGCGAGTACCCCATTCGCGGCAACGTCTCGCATGGCGATGGCGTGTGGAAGACGATGGACGCCGGGAAGACGTGGCAGTACATGGGTCTTGCCGAGACCCAGTACATCTCGCGCATCATCGCGCACCCGACCGATCCGAACGTCGCGTACGTCGGCGCGCTCGGCCATGTGTTCGGCCCGAACCCCGAGCGTGGCGTCTATCGTACGAAGGACGGCGGCAAGACGTGGCAAAGGATTCTCTTCAAGAACGATTCGACCGGCGTCGGTGACCTGGTGATGGACCCCACGAACCCGAACGTGCTGTACGCCGGGTTCTGGCAGGCCGGGCGCAAGCCGTGGATACTCATCAGCGGCGGCGCGGGCAGCACGATGTACAAGACCACGGACGGCGGCGACCACTGGACTGAACTGAAGAACAATCCAGGCCTTCCCAGCGGCATCTGGGGCAACATCGGCTTTGCCGTCTCGCCGGTGAACCCGAAGCGCGTCTGGGCGATCATCGAGGCCGAGGAAGGCGGCGTGTTCCGCTCGGACGACGCCGGCGCGACGTGGCAGCTCCTCAGCCAGGACCGCAACCTGCGCCAGCGCGCGTGGTACTACTCGAAGCTCACGGCCGATCCGAAGAACGCCGATGTCGTCTGGGCAGGGAACGTCGGCGGGTTCGTCTCGCGCGACGGCGGCAAGACGTGGGTCAGCGGGCTCGGGAACGGCGACACGCACCAGTACTGGATTGACCCAACCAACCCGGACAGGATCGCGGTCGCCGGCGATCCTGGAATCGTGCTCACGTACGACGGCGGGCGAACGCAGATCCGGGCGAACCTGCCGACAGGCCAGTATTACCATGTGCACCTGACCAACGCGACGCCGTACGACGTATGCGGCGCCGAGCAGGACGGTGGCGTGGACTGCTTCCCGGTGCGGGCCGCAGGGGGTGGTGGGCGCGGCGGGTTTGGCGGTCCCGGTGGCGGTCCCGGTGGCGGGCGCGGTGGCGGGCGCGGTGGCGCAGGGGGCCGTGGTGCTGACGCGCCGCAGTTCGACTTCACGCCGCGCTACGGCGGCGCCGGTGGCGAGTCGGGATACGTAGCGAGCGATCCGCTCGACCCGGACGTGACGTTCGGCGGGAACTACAGCGGCGTGCTCCAGATGCAGAACAAGCGCACGGGCGTGTCCATGCGGCTCGATCCGTGGCCGCTCAATCCGATGGGCCACGACGCGAAGGACTCGAAGTACCGCTTCCAGTGGACGTTCCCGATCATGAACGGCCCGCACGACCCGAAGGTTCTTTATGCGGGCGGCAACGTACTCTTCCGCTCGACCGATCTTGGCCAGAGCTGGAAGATCGTATCGCCCGATCTCACCCGGAACGACCCCGCGACGCTGGGCGCGTCGGGCGGGCCGCTCACGAAGGACCAGACGAGCGTGGAGTACTACGCGACCATCTTCGCGGTGGCGGAATCGCCTGTGACCAAGGGGCTCGTGTGGGCCGGCTCGGACGACGGGCTGATTCACCTCTCGCGTAACGTCGGCACCACGGTGGGCGGCGCGATGCCCACGTGGGCGAACGTCACGCCAAAGGATCTCCCGAAATACACGCGCATCTCGATCATCGAGCCCTCGCACTTCACCGCCGGCACGATGTACTTCGCGGCGAACCGATACGAAATGGACGACTTCGCGCCGCTGCTCTACCGCACGACGGACTACGGCAAGACGTGGACGAAGATCACGAACGGGATTCCGGCGACGGAGTTCACGCGCGCAATTCGCGAGGATCTCGTGCGCCCGGGCATGCTGTACGCCGCGACGGAGCGCTCGATGTATGTCTCGTACGATGCCGGCGACCACTGGATGAGCCTGAAGCGCGATCTCCCGCCCGTCCCGGTGCACGATATCGCCCTGCGCGACGATGATATCGTGATCGCGACGATGGGTCGTGGCTTCTACGCGATGGAGGGAATCGCCGCGCTCCGCCAGGCGGATGAAGTGGACAAGGCAGTGGGCGCGCACCTCTACGCGCCGGGCGCGACGTTCCAGAACACCGGAACGGTGAAGGTGGAGTATTGGCTTGCGCAGCCCAATCAGCTCGTGACGATCGAGCTGCTCGACGCCAGGGGCAACGTGATCCGCAAGGTGTCGAGCACCGACAGCGTGCCCGCGGGCGGGCGCGGCGGTCGTGGTGGCGGAGGAGGGCGCGGGTTCGGCGGCGCACCGCCGGCGCGCGTCACCAATGCCGCGGGGCTCAATACCTACGACCTCAGCCTGCGCTACCCTGACGGCGTGAACTTCCGCGGCGCGATCTACTGGGCCGGCAACGGACTCAACGGTCCCGTCGCGCCTCCGGGCAGCTATACGGTGAGGATGACCGCGGGAGCGGCAGCGCCGCAGTCGCAGAAGTTCCGGCTGCAGAAGGATCCGCGGTCGACCGCGACGGACGCGGACCTCGTAGAGCAGTTCAACTTCCTGATTCGTATCCGCGACACGGTGAGCGCGGCGAACAACGGCGTGCGCACGATCCGCAACGCGCGCTACCAGGTGGACAGTCTCAAGAAAGTCCTCACAGGTCAGCACCTTGCCGACTTCAACAAGGCCGCCGGTGATATGACCGACAGCACCCGGATGACCGAGGAGGAGATCTACCAGACGAAGAACGAGGCGGGCGAAGATCCGCTCAACTTCCCGGTGCGGCTCAACAACCAGATTGGCGCACTTGCCGGGTTCGTTGGTAGCGGTTCGCGGCGCCCGCCGCAGCAGGCGTACGACGTCTGGAACAACCTCGCGCCGCAGATGAACAAGCAACTCGTGCGGCTCGACGCGCAGTGGAAGCTGCTGCTCCCCAGGGTGAATGCGGTGCTGAAGGCCGCGGGGATGGCGCCAATCGTGCTGTCAACCGACGAGCTGCCGTCGGCGCGTCCGAACATCGTTCCGTAGGGCGCAGGTGAAATAACGAGTGAGGGTCCGCGGCCCTTGGGCCGCGGACCCTCACCTGCTTCGGGCACTTGTGTTGCATGCCGGGAAGGTATGGGCGGACGTTGCGCGATGAGCACCTTCGCGCCCGGCTGCAGTCGGACCTCCGCCGAGTGGCGTCCCGCGCGCATCGCTTCGGCTATTTTCCCCGTCCGCACGCGCGCATGTCAACGTTGGCCGTTTCGCCGCGCGCAACCTTGACCAGCGTGCTCTGCGTCTTCCCGTCCGACGAGCAACTGAGCGTCCACGACTCCTGAAGGAACGCCTGCTCGTGCTGGCTTGCGCGAAGCGACGGATTCACGTGCCACGTCACTTCACTCGCGCCGACCGGAACGGTCAGCGTGCTCGTGATGGACGTTGGTATCCTGATCGCGGGGTCGCGCGCGAGACTGTCGGCCCGGTTGTCGCTCTTGAGCAACGGTGAACTCTCGATGTCGAAGCGCTTGCTGATGGTGAGGATCGCCCCCGCGGGGGCCTTGACCTTCAGCACGGAGTGGAGCGCTGGGTTGGTGGTCGCCTCGAGGAGGCGCATGAAGGCATTCCGCGCGTTCGAACCGGGGTACGCGCCGGTGCCGGTGTACTGGTCAACGACGAACGGGTAAGCAGGGTGGAAGCCGCGGCCGCCGGGGGTGTTCTCGAACGTGAAGCTGAGCGTGCCGGCGGTATAATAGGCGAACTCCTCCATCGTTCCGCTCGCCGTGTAGTAAATCTCCGGCCACGGACCGGCGCGCCAGTTGAGGTCGCGGCCAAGCGCCTGCGCGAGCGAGTCGTACACGATGATATCGGCGGGAACGGGTTCTTCCACCGCGCTCGGGGCGCGGAGCACCCGTTCGTCGGGCGTATGGTTGCTGAGCGCAACCACGATCTGGTTTGTGGCCATCAGGTCGCGGATATTCCGCACCTCCGGCTCCGAGAAGGGCGCGGCGCCGCGGTAACTGTCGCCCTTCGGGCTCACGCTTGCCCCGCTCCCGCCCCAGAAGGCGGCGTAGTTGCGGTTGAGGTCAACGCCGGTCATACGGTTCGTGGGGTTCGCGCAGTCGGCGAATGTCGGAACCTTGCCGTCTTCCACCCTGCAGTTGCGGCGCTTCTGCTCGATGAGCAGCGTGCGCGACATTTCGTAGCCATCGGGATTCACTACGGGAACGACAAGGAGCCGCGCGTTGTCGAGCAACTGGCTGATCCTCGCGTCGGTCCGGTCGTTCATCAGGATGTCGTTCACGAACTCCATCGTGAGGTCAACGGTCGGCCACTCGCGCGAGTGCTGCAGTCCGGTCATCAGGAACGCGGGCTTCCACGCGCTGGCATTTACGTTGTGCGAGATCTCGAGCGCCCACACGGTCTGGCCGAGGAGACTCCTGTTCGGGAGGGCGAATCGCTTCACGCGGTCGGGATATGCAGCCGCTATGCGTTCGAGCTCGATGTTGGTCTCGATCAGTGTGCGATAGGTGACCCTGCCGGTCGGCAAGGGCGACTTCGGCCCCAGGTCCCTCGGCGGCGTCGTGTCGCGCTGGCTGAAACCCGATCCGCCGCCGCGGCCGCCACGCCCGCCTCCCTGCCCGCCTCCCTGTGCGGGCGCTGGCTGTGCAGCGAACAAAGTCGCTGCGCAGAGCGCCAGGGCCATTGCAATCGTGAGGGAACGCGAGGAACGGATTGTGCTGGACATGGAAGGCCGGGGAGGTTGTTCGTGGCTGGATGGGGCGCGTCCGCGGGATTGCGTGGCTGATGGGCACGCTGGCGCGGGCTCACTGACTGTTCTCACGAATAGAACGTACCGCAAACGCCCGGTGCTGCACGCAGCAGAGCCGAACTGGCCTTCGGGTTATGCTTGGGGCGGAGCGCCGGGCGGAAGCGAGGCCGGGTCCGGGCGGTGCTCCGCCAGCAGCCGCGTGACGAACCGCTGGCCCTCGGAGACGCGCTCGACTTCGACGGCCATTGCGTCTATCGTGCGCTCGATTCGCTCCAGTCGGGCGTCCATGTCCCGGGCCCTGGGCGCCAGCTCGTCCCGCCGCTCCATCCTCCGGGTGTAGGAGCGTACGAGGGGTATGCCGATGACGATCACGATGATCATGACCATCCCGGCGATCGGAATCACGATGTCTCCGTTCACACGCTGCCTCGGCGGCCGTATCCTGCCACTCAGTACGGTCAGGGCAGGCCCGGCGTTTCCGGAAGTGGGTCAGGTCACGGGATGTGCGTGCTGCCCGGGCTGGCGGGCGCGCCTCGGCATCCGTAGCTTCATGACACTGTCCTATTAACAATAGGGTCCCGTCCTCCGGCGCCTGCCGGCTCGCGGGGAACGTTCGCAGCGCACAATGACGCCAGCCGCTACGCACACACTCGTGTCGCTCGACGACATACGCCGGGCTGCATCCGTCTTGCAGCCGGTGGCCGTGCGTACGCCGCTGCTCCGGTCGTACACGCTCGAGGAGGCCGTGGGCGTTGCGGTTTACCTGAAGCCGGAGATGTTCCAGCGCAGCGGGTCGTTCAAGTTTCGCGGGGCATATACGTATGTCTCGCGTCTTGCGCCACGCGACCGTGCGCACGGCTTGGTTGCGCCGTCGAGCGGAAACCACGGGCAGGCGGTAGCGCTGGCGGCGCGACTGCATGGCGTAGCGGCGACGATAGTGATGCCGACGACGGCCACGCGCGCGAAGGTTGCCGGCGCCGAGCGACTGGGTGCGCGCGTGGAGTTCGCGGGCACGACGACAGCCGAGCGCCTCGCGCGGGCAATGGAGATCGTCGCAGCCACGGGTGCGGCGCTGGTGCCTCCGTACGACGCGGCGGACATCATTGCGGGCCAGGGCACTGCCGGACTGGAGATCGCCGAGGACATGCACGCGCTCGGCGTGGAACGCTATACCGTGCTGGTGCAGGTGGGTGGCGGCGGGCTGTCCGCGGGGGTCTCGACAGCGGTGAAGCAGGTGAGCCCGCGCGCCCGCGTTGTTGGAGTGGAGCCGAGCGGGTCGCCCAAGCTCACGCGGGCGCGCGAGGCGGGCGAGCCCGCCTCAATCCCGGCGAACCCTTCGGGCCTCGCCGACGGCCTGCTGGCGGTGCGGGTGGGTGACCTGCCGTTCGAGCACCACCAGGCGTACGTGGACGGCGTAGTGACGGTGGACGACGCCAAGCTCGTGCCGGCCGTTCGCCATCTCCTTGACAGGGAGAAGCTCGTCGCCGAGCCGAGCGGCGCGATCACCGTGGCAGCACTCGAGGGCGTGGACGGTGTGGCGGGTGCGCCCGTGGTCTGCGTCCTCTCCGGCGGCAACGTGGAGTGGGACGGATTGCAGGCTTTGTTTCAGCGATGAACGCGATGCGGAACGGGCAGATTCTGGTTGCCGACGACGACCCGAGCGTGCTCGACTCGCTTTCGACGGTGCTGCGCGACTCCGGGTTCGATGTGCGCATCGCCGACGGCAGGGAGTCGCTGCTGCGGGAACTGCGGCTGGGCACGCCGGACCTGCTTCTCCTCGACGTGATCATGCCAGGTGCCGACGGCATCCAGGTGCTGCAGGAACTGAAGCGAGACTCGCGCTGGCGCGACATCCCGGTGCTCATGATCTCGTCGCTCTCGCCCGACGGGGTGACGGAAAAGACGTTCGGGCTTGGCGCCGCCGACTTCATCCGCAAGCCGTTCCGTCCGCGGGAGTTGATCGCGCGCGTGCAGGCGCAGCTTCGGCTGCATCGCGAGCTTACCGCGTCACGAGCGGCGCTGACGGCCGCCGAGGATGAGCTGCGGCGCGCCCGCGAGGACGCCGAGAGCCGCAGGAAGATGGTGGACATCCTGCACGAGGTCACCGGCGACCTCGCAACTGACGAGATCTATCCCATTCTGGCGCGGCGTGTGGCGCGCGCGCTGAACCTGTCGCGGTGCTCGGTGATCCTGGCGAAGCCAGGAGACGCGAAAGGCGTCGTGGCAACCGCGTTCGACGACCCCGCGCTCAGGGACTTCGAAATTCATCTCGACCGCTACCCGGAGATCAGGCAGGCGCTCGACACTGGCGAGCCGGTACTGATAGAAGATCTCCAGGTGAGCGACCTGCACAACACCATCCGGCAGGAGTGGCAGGCGCAAGGCACCAAGGTGCCGATCCGCTCGGTGATCGTGCTTCCCCTCAAACTTGGGGAAGAGCAGGCAGGGGTGTTCTTCCTGCGCCGCATGGAGTCGGAGCCGCCTCTCACCAGGGAAGACGTCGAGTTTGCCGATGCGGTGGTGAAGGCGGCGGTGGGAGCGATAGGGCGCGCGCGGCTGATCGAGACGACGCGCGCGGAGAACACCCGCCTCGAGGTGCTGGCGCGTACCGATCCCCTCACGCAGGTGCTCAACCGGCGCGCGCTGACGATGCAGCTCGTTGCGGAGATGGATCGTGCGCGCCGTTACGGCACCGACATCTCGGTGCTGATGGTTGACCTCGACCACTTCAAGCGCGTGAACGACACGATGGGGCACCTCGTGGGTGACGATGTGCTGCGTGAACTCGCCCGGCTCCTGCAGCAGTCGGTGCGTAGCGTGGACTTCGTCGCGCGTTACGGGGGCGAGGAGTTCGTGGCGGTGCTGCCGGAAACGGCGCTGGCGGGCGCGGTCGTCTTTGCCGAACGCCTGCGGGAACGGATCGCGGCCACGAAGTTCGTCCCTGCGCACGGCGGCGTTTACCTTACTGCGAGTATCGGGGTGGCGTCATATCCGGCGCCGGAGATCCATACCGTGGACGACATGATTGCCCGCGCGGACGAGGCGCTCTACCGCGCGAAGGAGCAGGGCCGCAACAGGGTGTGCCAATGAGCATGCGTTGCCCGACGTGCGGCGCCATGTATGCGGACGACGCCAGGTTCTGTACCAAGGATGGCGGGCGGCTGCTGCTGCACGGAACCGGCGCCACTCCGGCAGCCGCAACTCCTGCCGCCGGCGTGGATGCGCACTCGACGGCCTCGCGGATGCAGGCGCCCGCGCCATCGAAGCCGGCGCTCAATCACTCCAACATGGCCGGCCAGGTGCTCGACGGCCGCTATGCCATCGTCAAGAAGATCGGCGAAGGCGGGATGTCGTTCGTATACCTTGCGCACGATGTCAGCACGAACGAACGCTACGCAATCAAGATCCTCTCGCCCGCGCTCGCGAAGGACGAGAACTCGATGGCGCGCCTCCGCCGTGAGGCGTCACTCGGCATCCGCCTCGCGCATCCGAACGTCTGCAACATCGTGCGGCTCGGCGAGACCGAGGACGGGCTGGTCTACGTGGTGATGCCTTTCGTAGAGGGAGAAATCCTCTCGGACCTGAACCACAAGATGGGTGTCATCCCGCTCGGGCTCACCGTCGAGTGGATCGTGCAGATGAGTGAAGGGCTGCACGTTGCGCACGAGCTCAAGATCGTGCACCGGGACCTCAAGCCCGAGAACATCATGATATGCGCGCGGCCCGACGGCACGAGATACGCCGTCGTGATGGACTTCGGCCTCGCCAAGGAACGGCGCGCGGGAGAGGAACTCGCCAAGCTCACGGCCACGGGAATTATCCTTGGGACGCCGGAGTTCATGAGCCCGGAGCAGCTCCGGGGCAAGCCGCTCGATCCGCGCACGGACATCTACTCGCTTGCCCTGATGATGTACGAGATGCTTACTGGCAAGCTGCCGTTCGAAGGACGTTCGCAGCAGGAGATGATGATCGCACGGCTCCGCAACGACCCGATCCCGCTCCGCCAGCGGCGTCCGGGCATGGACTTCCCGGAGGCCGTCGAGAAGGTGCTCGAGAAAGCCATGGCCCGCGATGCGGACAACCGGTACGCAACGACCCTGGAGTTCGCCGCGGCGCTGAAGAAGGCGGCCGCGGCCTGAGTTGCCGCCGGCGGCGGCACCTCCCCGCCGATCTGCGTCGCCGCAGGCCGCCTACTGCAGGCACCGCGACGCGGCTAGCATACGGCATGCGCTTCGCCTTCGCCCTTGCCCTCTTCGCGTCAGCCGCGGCTGCGCAGCAGCGGAACGTGGACGTCCTCGACTATGACCTGACGCTCACGCTCCCGGACGCCGGCGCGACGATAGATGGCGTCGCGGTGCTTACCCTTCGCCGCATGGAACGCGGCGGCAGCGCCGATACGCTCCTGCTCGATCTCCTGGATCTCGTGGTGAAGTCGGTTGCGGTGGATGGACGACCGGCGCAAGTCACGCACACCGCCGGCGTGATCCGCATCCCGCTTGGCAACGCGCCCGATACCGCGCGCGTTACGATCGCGTATTCGGGCGCGGTGAAGGACGGTCTCATCGTCTCTACCGACAGCGCGGGCCGTTGGATGGCCTTCGGTGACAACTGGCCGAACCGCGCGCGGCACTGGTTTCCGTCCGTGGACCATCCGTCGGACAAGGCAACGGTTACGTGGACGGTTATCGCGCCGGCCGAAGTGAAGGTGATCGCGAATGGCGCGCTGGTGGAGGAGGCCGAGGTCGCGCGGCCCGATGACCCCGACGGCCACGCAGGCGCGCCGATCCCGATGCGGCGCACGAAGTGGCGGGAGTCGCACCCCATCGCGACGTACCTGATGGTGATTGCGGCGGGGCCGCTCGTGGAGTACCCGCTCGGGAACACGGCCTGCGGGTGGGCGGAGAACCACGACTGCGTGCCGCAGATGGTGTACACGCTCCCCGGGCAGCGGGGAGTGCTGCCAGGCGGATTCGCCGAGGCCGATTCGGCCGTGACGTTCTTTGCGCGCACATTCGGGCCGTTCGGGTACGAGAAGCTCGCGCACCTGCAGAGTCTTACCCGCTTTGGCGGGATGGAGAACGCGAGCGCGATCTTCTACGCCGACCGGGCGTTCCGCAGCGGCGGCGTGGGCTACGGGCTCATGGCGCACGAGACCGCGCACCAGTGGTTTGGCGACCTGGTCACCGAGCGCGAGTGGCCGCACCTCTGGCTCTCGGAGGGATTCGCGACGTACCTCGCCGCGCTCTATACGCAGAAGTCGCGGGGCGACTCGGCGTTTCGCGTGGAGATGGAGCGCGCGCGGGAGACGGCGTTGAGCGCCGAAGCGGTAATGCGTCGTCCCGTGATTGACACGATCGAGACGACGCTCACGAACCTCCTCAACGCGAACAGCTACCAGAAGGGCGGCTGGGTGCTGCATATGCTCCGCGAGGAGCTTGGCGACGACGCGTTCTTCCGCGGGCTGCGGATCTACGTGGAGCGGCATCGCCACGGCACGGCGCTCACGGACGACCTGCGGAGCGCTGTGGAGCTTTCGGCCGGGCGCGATCTGAAACCGTTTTTCGCGCAGTGGCTCACTCGTCCGGGCTTTCCCGAGCTGGAGACGGCGTGGTCGTACGAGGCCGGCACGGGCAAGTTAGTCCTCAGCGTGAAGCAGTCCGGGCGGTTCGGGTACTTCACCTTTCCACTCACCGTTGAGTTCACTGACGGCGGCGGTACCGCGCACCGCGCGCGGCTGATAGTGCCGGCGCAGGCAGCCACGACGTTCACCCTGAGCGCGGGGCTTCGCGCGGCGCCGGTAAAGATGAAGGTTGACCCCGACGTGGCCCTCTTTGCGCGCATCACGGAGCGCTAGGCCGACGGCGCCGGGCGCGCATGGCCGTGGCCGCGGCGGGTGCGTGGCCGCGATGGCCGCGGGGTTGTTGATGACCGCGGCGGGCGGGCTGCGAGCCCAGGGATCGCGGCAGGTAGACCCATCGTCGGCGGAGCTCGCGATCGCGCTCGGGCGGCTCGACGTGGCCGAGGCCGCCCTCTACGACGCCGTCGCCCGGACGCCCCGAGAGCCGTCGGCGCGCGGGATGCTCGGCTTGTTCCTCGCAGCGCGCGGCAAGTTCCTGTCGGGCGCCACGCTCCTCGACGAAGCGCTCTACTTCGGCGCCGATACTGCGAGCGTCCAGACGCGGCAGATGAACCTCTACCGCTGGACCGGTGATTATGCGCGCATCGCCGCGCTCTCGGCACTGCGCCTGCCGGCGGCAATGCGCGACGCGTATGCGCGCGCCGGCAGTGCAGTGGCAGGAGGCGCACCATCGGCCACGGTCAAGCTCCGCCCGAACGACGCGTCAGGGCTTGGGCGAATATCCATCGAGATCGGCGGCGTCGCACTGCCCGCCGACGTCCAGCCGCTCGCCGACGGGCTGCAGTTGCCGTCGTCCATCGAGATCTTTTCGGCGATCGAGCCCACTGGCGCGCGGGGCGACACAACGTGGGGAGTTGCACGCGCCGTATCAATTGGAGGAGTCACGTACGGGCCCGTGCCGGTTGCGCTGGTGCCCTCGCTGTCCGCGGCGCGCATCGGGCTCGACATTCTCTCGCGCCTGGTGCCTACATTCGACGACAAGTCGCACATGCTGACCGTTCGGGCCGGGCGGCCGGCACCCACCGGCACTCCCTACCAGATTCTCCTTGGCTTTCCCGGCGTACGGTTCGTGGCCGCGGAGGGGAGCGCGCCGGTGTTCCTGCACACGCCCGGCGGGCGCGCTGCGCTGCGCGGCGTGCGGTGGACGCTCGACGCGGCCAACGGCGCTATCGTCGTGGAACGGTGAGTGGCGCCCGCGCCGGAGCGGGCCGGGCGATAAATTCCGCAACGAGCTGGTAGAGCGACCACAGCAACCGATAAGACAATGCGAATGCTAGTTCTTGGCGCCGGCCTGCAGGGCGCCGCATGTGCGTATGACCTGCTCCAGCAGCCGTCCGTTGACGAGGTAGTCCTCGCGGACCGCCAGTTCACCCAGTCACCGAAGTTCTTCGAGGCGCTGCGCGGGCACGCCAAGCTCAGGCAGGTCACGCTCGACGCCACCGACAGCGCGGCCGCGGGGAAGGCGATGGAGGGTGCTACGGCGGTGATGTGCGCCCTGCCTTACTACTTCAACCTCGAGATGGCGCGCGCCGCGATTGCCGTAGGCGCACACTTCTGCGACCTCGGCGGCAATACCGGGATCGTCGAGGAGCAGAAGAAGCTGGATGGCGACGCGAAGGCGAAGGGTCTGACCGTGGTTCCTGACTGCGGCCTCGCACCCGGGATGGTGAATATTCTCTCGCAGATGGGCATTGACCGGTGCGACGAGACCTCGAGCGTGCGGATATTCGTGGGCGGCCTGCCGCAGCACCCCGAAGGCGTGCTCAAGTACCAGGTCGTGTATTCGCTCGAGGGCGCCCTCGACTACTACACGTCGCCATCATGGGTGCTGCGGAGCGGCAAGCGCGTGCAGATTGGCGCGCTCTCCGAAGTCGAGCCCGTGAAGTTCGACGAGCCCCTCGGCGAGCTCGAAGCGTTTCACACCGCTGGCGGACTTTCGACCATGGCGCACCGGTATGAGGGCAGGATCCAGACGATGGAGTACAAGACGCTCAGGTATCCCGGGCACGCGAAGCTGATGTCGGCGATCCGTGAGCTCGGGCTGATTGACCCGAATCCTGTCACTGTGCGCGGAGTGCAGGTCGTGCCGCGCAATGTCGCGGCCGCCGTGATGACCCAGCGGCTGCTGAAGCCCGGGAGTCCCGACCTTGTCGCGCTGCGGGTAGTGGTGGAGGGGAAGAAGGGCGGGAAACCCGTACGCCACGCATGGGAACTTGTGGACCGCTACGACCCGGGGACCGGAATCAGCGCGATGGAGCGGACGACCGGCTTTTCGCTCGCTCTCACCGGACTCATGCAGGCCGCTGGCAAGATCCGGCCGCCGGGCGTGCACACGCCGGACGAGTGCGTGCCGGGTGGGGAGTACGTCGCCGAGCTTGCGAAGCGCGGCGTCAGGATCGCTTACGCGCAGGAATAGGCTGGCAGTCAGCGGCGCGAGGATTACTGACGCCGCGTGACTGCTGCGCACCGGCTTGACATCATCCGTCTATCCGGATACACTGATGAACAACAACTGAAGACGTGGCGATTTCGAGGCAAATTGCGGCCACGTAAAAAGACCTGCTAAAGCGCCGGCCCGGTTCGCCTCACCGACCCGGGCTTTTTGTCGTCCGCACCTCCGGTGCAGCCGTGTCGGCGGGCTGCGCCGCCCTTCATACCGGAACCCAGACCAGCACCTTTGTTCTCCGTCTCGTTCGAGTTCTTCCCGCCCAGGACCCCGGAATCCGAGGAGCAGCTCTGGCGCGCGATCACGCGCCTGGCACCCCTCGCGCCACGGTTCGTCTCCGTGACATACGGCGCCGGCGGGAGCACCCGCGAGCGAAC
The DNA here is from genome assembly GCA_020851455.1 of Gemmatimonadaceae bacterium. Lineage (GTDB taxonomy): Bacteria > Gemmatimonadota > Gemmatimonadetes > Gemmatimonadales > Gemmatimonadaceae > Fen-1231. Next base: position 51,625 of record JADZCT010000040.1, read on the forward strand.
CCATCGCACGGTTCGGCGTATCCTCTCCGAGACTGACCTCGTCCCGGCGGCACACCTCACCTGCGTGAGCGCCACGCGAGAGGAGATTGACGCGGTTGCCGACGCCTACTGGGAGAACGGAGTGCGCCACGTCGTCGCGCTCCGCGGAGATCCGCCCTCGGGCGCGACGCGGTACGAGCCGGCTCCGGGCGGCTACGCCTGGGCCTCCGAGCTGGTCGCGGGGCTCCGGGCCCGCCACGACTTTGAGGTCAGCGTTGCGACGTTTCCGGAGGGCCACCCGGACTCGCTGTCGCTCGACCGCGAGCTGGACAACCTCAAGCGGAAGGTTGACGCCGGAGCGTCGCGCGCCATCACGCAGTTCTTCTTCGACAACTGGACGTACCTGAGGTTCGTGGACCGGGCCCGGAAGGCCGGGATCACGGTACCGATCGTACCGGGCATCATGCCGGTGACGAACTTCGGACAGATGACGAAGTTCGCGGCCATGGCGGGAGCCAGCATCCCGCGCTCGTTCCCGCTGCTCTTCGAGGGCCTCGAGAACGACCCGGAGACGCGCAAGCTCGTCGCGGCCACGGTCGCTGCCGACCAGTGCCAGAAGCTCGCCGACGCCGGCGTGACGGAGTTCCACTTCTACACCCTGAACCGCGCGGACCTCACATACGCGCTGTGCCACATACTCGGCCTGCGCCCATGCGGCGCGCAGCCGAAACGACTGGAGAGCGGCACGTGACCAAGCACGGCTTCACCCGCGCAGAGCGCCTGGCAAGGCTCGAGGACGCACTCAGCCACCGCATCCTCATCCTCGACGGCGCTTACGGCACGGAACTCCAGAAGCTCCGTCTGGCCGAGGGCGACTACCGCGGCGAGCGCTTCCGCGACTGGACCCGCGAACTCCGCGGCAACGCCGACGTCCTTGTCCTCACGAAGCCCGGGGCAATCAGAGCCGTCCACGAGTCGTACCTCGAGGCCGGCGCCGACATCATCGAAACCAACACCTTCTCATCCACGCGCATTGCCCAGGCCGACTACGGCCTGGAAGCGCTGGTGCCGGAACTCAACGAGACTGGCGCACGCCTCGCCCGCAACGCCTGCGACGCCTTCGAGGCCCGGGACGGACGGCCGCGCTATGTCGCCGGCATACTCGGCCCCACCAACCGCTCCGCCAGTATTTCGCCCAAGGTCGAGGATCCTGGCTACCGTAACGTCACCTTCGAGGAACTCGCGACGGCCTACCTGGAGGCGGCACGCGGCCTCTGGGCCGGCGGTGCGGACCTTCTCATGGTCGAGACGATCTTCGATACGCTCAACGCCAAGGCGGCGCTCTTCGCGATCGAGCAGCTATTCGACGAAACAGGCGAACGACTCCCGGTGATGGTCTCCGGCACGATCACCGACCAGAGCGGCCGCACCCTGAGCGGGCAGACAACCGAGGCATTCTACAACTCCATCAACCACGCGCGCCCCTTCAGCGTGGGCCTCAACTGCGCGCTCGGCGCGAAGGACCTGCGCACGTACATACAGGAGCTCTCGCGCATCTCGCCGTCGTGGATCTCGATCCACCCGAATGCCGGCCTCCCGAATGAGATGGGCGGCTACGATGAGACGCCGGAGTATATGTCGTCGGTGCTGCGCGAGTATGCGCAGGCGGGCTTCATCAACATCGTTGGCGGCTGCTGCGGCACCACGCCAGCCCACATCCGCGCCATTGCTGACGCCGTGCGCGACGTGCGGCCGCGTGTCCGGCCGGCGATCGAGCCGCGGCTTCGCCTCAGCGGGCTCGAGCCGCTCACGATTGGCCCCGACTCGAACTTCATAAACGTGGGCGAGCGGACGAACGTCACGGGCTCCGCGAAGTTCCGTGCCCTGATCCTCGAAGAGAAGTACGACGACGCCCTGGCCGTCGCGCGCCAGCAGGTGGATGCGGGCGCGGCGATCATAGACGTGAACTTCGACGAGGCGATGCTCGACGCCGAGGCCGCGATGACCCGCTTTCTGCACCTCGCCGCAGGCGAGCCGGCGATCGCGAAGGTACCGGTGATGATTGACTCGTCCAAGTGGAAGGCTATCGAGGCGGGCCTCAGGTGCATCCAGGGCAAGGGGATCGTGAACTCGATCTCGCTCAAGGAAGGCGAAGAGGAGTTCGTTCGCCAGGCGAAGCTCGTGCGCCGCTACGGCGCCGCGGTGATCGTCATGGCGTTCGACGAGCGGGGCCAGGCCGACACGGTCGAGCGAAGGGTGGCGGTCTGCGAGCGCGCGTACGCGATCCTCACCACGCGCGTCGGCTTCGACCCGCAGGACATCATCTTCGACCCGAATATCTTCGCGATCGCGACGGGCCTTGAGGAGCACGCCGGCTACGCCGTGGCGTTCATCGAGGCGACGCGCCTCATAAAGGAGCGTTGCCCCGGCGCGCGCGTCTCAGGCGGCGTAAGCAACGTTTCGTTCTCGTTCCGCGGGAACAACGCCCTGCGCGAGGCAATCCACGCGGTGTTCCTCTACCACGCGGTGAAAGCCGGCCTCGACATGGCGATCGTGAACGCGGGCGCCCTGCCGCTCTATTCGGACATCCCCGCCGACGTCCTCGAGCGCGTCGAGGACGTGGTGCTGAACCGCAGGCCGGACGCCACCGAGCGCCTGCTCGAGGTCGCCGAGGGCGTGAAGGGGTCGGCGAAGGCAATGGCCGCCGACCTTTCGTGGCGGGCCGGGTCGCCTCGCGAGCGGCTCGTCCATGCCCTCGTGCACGGGATCACCGACTTCATCATCGAGGATACCGAAGAGGCACGGAAGCTCGCCGCGCGCCCGATCGAGGTGATCGAAGGAGCGCTGATGGACGGGATGAACGTCGTCGGCGACCTGTTCGGCAGCGGAAAGATGTTCCTGCCGCAGGTGGTCAAGAGCGCGCGCGTGATGAAGCAGGCTGTCGGACACCTGATACCCTTCATCGAGGCCGAGCGCGACGCCAGCGGCGGCAAAGCGTCGCGATCGAAGGGCAAGGTCGTGATCGCCACCATGAAGGGCGACGTCCACGACATCGGCAAGAACATCGTGGCGGTGGTTCTGCAGTGCAACAACTTCGAGGTCGTCAACCTCGGCGTCATGGTGCCTTCGGCGCAGATCCTCGATGCCGCGCGGCGCGAGAATGCCGACCTGATCGGGCTCTCGGGGCTCATCACGCCGTCGCTGGAGGAGATGGCGTTCGTCGCAAGCGAAATGGAGCGCGAGGGATTCACCCTTCCGCTCCTCATCGGCGGCGCGACCACGAGCAAGGTTCACACGGCCGTGAAGATCGCCCCGGCGTACTCCGGGCCCGTCATCCACGTGCAGGATGCATCGCGTGCCGTGGGCGTCGCGTCGGCGCTGCTCAACCCCGCGCAGTGCGATGCCGCCGTTGCGTCGGTGCGGGCGGAATACTCCGAGCTCCGCGAGCGGCGCGGCGGCAGAAGCGACGCGAAGCGCTACCAGCCGCTGGAAGCCGCGCGCGCCAACCGCATCCGCATTGACTGGGGCGCCTCGACTCCTCCCCGTCCGTCGTTCTTCGGCACGCGAGCGTTCGACGACGTGTCTCTCGAAGAAATCATCCCGCGCGTTGACTGGTCGCCGTTCTTCCAGGCGTGGGAACTCGCCGGGCACTATCCGGCGATCCTCGACGACTCCAGGATCGGTGAGGCCGCGCGCAACCTGTTCCGTGACGCGCAGGAGATGCTCGGCCGCATCGTGAGCGAGGGCTGGCTGCGCGCGCGCGCGGCCGTCGGCTTCTGGGAGGCGAACTCCGATGGTGCGGAGGACATCGTGCTGTACGCGCGGGACGCTGCAGGAGGCAACCGCCGCCCCGTTGCAACACTCCATACCCTCAGGCAACAGCTCGTGAAGTCGGACGGGCGGCCGAACCGCGCACTGGCCGATCTGGTGGCCCCGCTGGACTCGGGAGTAACCGATTACATCGGCCTTTTCGCAGTCACGAGCGGGGTCGGACTGGCCGAGCGCGTCGCCGCATTCGAGACGGCGGGCGACGACTACTCCGCAATCCTCCTCAAGGCGCTCGCCGACCGGCTCGCTGAAGGGTTCGCCGAGCGCATGCACGAACGGGTGAGACGCGAGCTATGGGGTTACGCCCCCGACGAAAACCTCGATAACGCGGCGCTCATCCACGAAGAGTACCAGGGTATTCGTCCTGCGCCCGGTTACCCCGCGTGCCCCGACCACACGGAAAAGGGAATCATCTTCAGGCTCCTGGACGCGACGGCGCTCGCCGGTATCACGCTGACACCCAACTTCGCAATGCTGCCGCCGTCGGCGGTGTCGGGGATGTACTTCTGGCGGCCCGAGGCGCGGTACTACGGGCTTGGCAAGATCGAGCGGGACCAGGTCGAGTCGTACGCGGCCCGCAAGGGGATGACCATCGAGGAGGCCGAGCGCTGGCTGGCGCCGAACCTGGCATACGAGCGTCGGCCACCCTATCCCAGGGCCGAGCCGCGGCAACTAGCGAAACAGCCGGTGGCCACTCGATAATTGTGGGATCATGGCCAGCGACGCCGCGACAATGCCCACTTCGACGCGAAGGGTCCTCGTCATTGACGATGAGCCGGCGGTCCTCAAGGCGCTCGGGATGGTATTGGAGCGGCGCGGCTTCTCCGTAGACACCATTGCCAACGCGCGCGAGGCGCTCGCGCGGATAGCGCAGCGGAGGTACCACGCAATCCTGTCCGATATCATCATGCCGGAGATGTCGGGCGTGGAGTTTCTGCGCGACCTGCGCCGCCACGACCTCGACGTCCCCGTCATCCTGATGACGGCCGGCCCGACGCTGGATTCCGCGATTGACGCGGTCGAGTACGGTGCGCAGCAGTACCTGCTCAAGCCGGTTGAGCCGGACGCGCTCGTGAAGGCCGTTGGGCGGGCGGTGGCGATCGGGGAGATGGCCCGCGCAAAGAGGGAGGCGCTCGCGGGCGGCGGCCGCAAGTCGGTGTCGCTCAACGAGCGCGCCGATCTCGAGGCGATCCTCAGACGCGCTTACGAGACCGTAAGCGTCGTCTTCCAGCCGGTCGTATCCCTCAGGCAGCAGGCGCTCGTTGGGTACGAGGCGCTGATGCGCTGCGACGAGACGCTCTTCGGCTCGTACGACGCACTGCTGGCGGCTTCCGAGCGTATCTCATGGCGCCCCGTGCTCGCACGAACGATCTACCAGCGCATCGCCGCGGCCTGCAGCGCGCTGCCGGATGACGCGCTCCTCTTTGTGAACGTCCACCCGCTCGACGCTCAGGAAGGCCTGCTCACGGGGCCGGACGCGCCGCTCGAGCCACTTGCCCGCAGCATCGTGCTGGAGGCGAGCGATCGTATGCCGGAATCGCAGGCCGACACCTTCGCGACCTCGCTCGCGGCGGTGCGCGGAGCCGGCTACCGGATGGCGATTGACGACCTTGGCGTCGGCGGCTCGCACATGTCGCTCTACTCCCGGCTCAAGCCGGACTTCGCCAAGCTCGACAGCTCCGTCATACGCGGGCTGGATACCAGCGACGACCGCCTGCGCATGACGCGCGGGATGTACGCCCTCTGCCGCGAACTGGGCGTGCCTGTGATCGTGGAAGGAGTCGAGACCGAAGGCGAACGCACCGCATTGATGGCGCTTGGCGCCGACTATGCGCAAGGATACCTGTTCGGCCGGCCCGAAAGCGGGTTTGCCGCCCCACACATCTGAACCAATGACCCACGGTAGCAACGCCATGCCGTTGTCGGTGCTCACCGACGACGAACGAAGCTTTCAGTCGGCAGTCGCGGAGTTCGCGCAGGGAGAGGTCGCGCCGCGCGTCGCGGCGATGGAACGCGCCGCGAAGCTCGATCCTGAACTGATCCCCAAGTACTTCGAGATGGGCCTGATGGGCATCCAGGTGCCCGAGGAACACGGCGGCGCTGGCGGCTCCGTCATGATGGTCGCGCTCGCCGTCGAGGGGATCAGCCGCGTAGACGCGTCCGCAGCGATCATGGTGGACGTGCAGAACACGCTCGTTGCCTATCCGCTGCTCACCGCGGCGAGCGCCGAGCAGAAGGCCCGCTACCTGCCGGCGATCTGCGAGTCGAAGGTCGGGGCCTATGCGCTGAGCGAGGCGGCCAGCGGCTCCGACGCATTCGGGCTCCAGACGACCGCGAAGCCGCAGGGCAGGGACTGGGTGCTCCAGGGCCGCAAGCTATGGATAACGAACGCGGCCGAGGCCGAGGTGTTTGTGGTCTTCGCGAACGCCGACCCGGGCAAAGGCTACAAGGGGATCACCGCGTTTATCGTCGAACGCGACTTCCCGGGGTTCAGCGTCGGGCGAAAGGAAGACAAGCTTGGCATCCGCTCCTCCAGCACCTGCGAGCTGATTCTCGACGGCGTCGTCGTGCCGGGCGACAACGTGCTCGGCCCGGTCGGCCAGGGCTACAAGATCGCGATCGAGACGCTGAACGAAGGCCGTATCGGCATCGGCGCGCAGATGATTGGCGTCGCGCAGGGCGCGCTGGACGCGGCAGTGGGGTACGTGAACGAACGGCATCAGTTCGGGCGCGCAGTCGCCGACAACCAGGCGGTGCAATTCCAGCTAGCGCAGGTCGCAACCGAACTTCAGGCGGCGCGGCTCATGGTTTACGATGCCGCGCGCCTCAAGGACGCCGGGCACGACGTGGCGCAGGCCGGCGCAATGGCCAAGCTGTATGCGTCGCAGGTGTGCGAGCGGGTCACGTCCCTCTGCGTCGAGTTGTTCGGCGGCTACGGGTACACGAAGGACTACCCAGTGGAGAAGTTCTACCGCGACGCGAAGATCGGCGCGATCTACGAGGGAACGAGCAACATGCAGCTCCAGACGATCGCCAAGGGGTTGCTCAGGTAGGGGCGATGCCGGAACGGTTCTCACCCGCAGTTGCGGCTCTTGCCGCGCTGGCGATCGGTTGCGCGAGCGACGTTCCGCATCTCCCATCCGTCAGCGCCGCCGTCCACCGCGACTCCGTGGCGCTGTGGCAGGCCTCGCGCTGGAGCGCGGTATTCGGGCCAGGCGGGTGGGCGACGCTGCTTGGCCTCTGGTGGATCGAGCCGGGCAAGACGTCCATCGGCTCGGCGCCTGACAACACGATCGTGCTCCCGGCGAACCGCTCGCCGCGGAACCTCGGAACCGTCTGGCTCGGCAGCGACTCCGCCTACTTCGTCGCCGCAGCAGGCGCCACCGTGTACGCCGACACGGTCCGCAACCCCGTTACTGCAGTGCGGCTGCATCCGGATTACGAGCTGCGATCCACCGTGCTTCGCAGCGGGTCGCTCATCATCCAGTTCCTGGTGCGCGAAGACCGCGGCGTTCACCGGCGCGCGATCCGGATCAAGGATACGCTCAGTGCGTCGCGCACCGCGCCTCCGCTGCGGTACTTCCCGACCGACATCAGATGGCGCGTGCAGGCGCGGTACGTGCCGGTTGCGGGCGCGGACTCGCTCAACATCATCGGCGTGCTCGGTACCGAGACGCGCATGGCGCATCCCGGCGACCTGCGGTTCACTATCGGCGGAAAACGCTACGCGCTCATGGTGATCCGCGAACCCGAGGATCACTCGAAGAACCTCTTCGTGATGTTCACTGATTCTACGAACCGGAAGGAGACGTACCCGGCCACGCGATACGTCTGGGTTTCCGCCCCCGACTCGCTCGGACGCACGGTCATTGACTTCAACAAGGCGTACAACCCACCGTGTGCGTTCACGCGCTTTGCCACGTGCCCGTTCCCGCCCAAGGGAAACCACCTCCCGCTTTACGTCACGGCAGGCGAGTGGAATCCCCACTACGAAGAGGTGGCGACGCACTCCCCGTGAGCGAAACGCCCACGAATACGAGCAGGGCGGCGATGAGCGCCACCCCGCTCCACGGTACTCCCGCGGGGAGCACGTAGAGTCCCGCGAAGGAAAGCGACTCGCCGCCAAGCGTCACCACCAGCCCGGTGGTGATGGAGGCGATCGCGCCGCGCGCCGTTGCGCCAGGCCAGTTGAGGCCGACGGCAAGGGCCGGAACCAGGGTACTGGCGAACAGGCCGTAGCCGAAGACGCCAAGGAACGCGACCTGCGCGCCAGGGGCGTGTGCGACGGCAATTGCGGCAACCGCGAGTACGAGCGTCGCCGTGCGACCCTTCCGCAGTTCATTCGATGGCGTTCGGCCAAGGGCGTACGGCAGGTCGTGCATCAGGGCAGCCGCGCCCACCGACAGGAACGAGTTCACCGTGCTCATGATCGCCGCGGCCACACCCGCAAACACCAATCCGCCGAGCGAAACGGGGACCGCGTGCACGAGGAACGCCGGCATGGCATCGTCGTTCCGCGTGAGTGGCGGAATATCGCCCCGCACGACCATCGCCTTTGCCGCGAGCCCCACGGTCAGGTAGAGGAGCAGCGCAAGCGTCATCGCGACCGTCATCACCATCGGGTACCAGCGGAACCGCTCCACGTCGCGCGCCATCAGGTACTTGTGCGCGATGTGAGGCTGGGCAAGCGAGCCGACGCCAAACACGAAGAACCAGCTCAGCGCCATCAGCGCGCCTCCCTTACCCCACGGCGAGAGCAGCGATGTATCGCTGGCGGCGAGAGTGGCGCTGATGGTCCCAAGGCCGCCGCCGGATCGAAGGGCGTACCAGCATGCTGCCACCGACGCCGCGGCCATCACAACGCCCTGAAACACATCGGCGTAGACGCCAGCCAGAATGCCGCCCGCGACGGTGTACGCGAGGACTGCCGCGGCGCCGATCCAGATGCCCGCCGAAAGCCCCACTCCAAGGACAGCGTCGAGCACGTAGCCGAGCGCGAGGAAGTTCGTGGCGATGTACCCGATGAGCGCCACGAGGATTGCGGCGGCGGCCCAGCCCTGCGCGGCGCGTGATTCGTAGCGCGCGCCGATCGCGCCCGGGATCGTGATGACGCCGCGCGTCCGCCCGAGGTCATGGAGCGGTCGCGCGAGCGACCATGCGCCAAGCGTATTCGTGAGCGACGCGGGGAGCACTATGTAGAGCGCCGTTGCCCCGAGGCCGTAGAAGAGCCCCGGCCCACCTACGAACGTGAATCCGGAGAGGGTCGCGGCCATGGCCGAGACACCGAGCACGACCGTGCCGAGCCCCCGGCCAGCCACGAAGAAGTCGGTCGCCGTCCGGGTGCGTCGCGCGGCCCATGCGGCGATCCCCACGAGCACGGCGAGGTACGCCGCCATGACCGCGGGCGTCACGGCTCCCCCGACGCGGGGGAGCGAAGCCAATTGAACCAATGGCAGGAACGGCGCGGTCACTCGCCTTCCGCACCGCCGCCATGCCGCGGGCCGCCATCGCTGCGATCGTTGCCGCCGGAGCGGGGCATCGAGCGGGCGAACACGACGGGCAGCACCAGCAACGGGATGAACCCGACGCCGTAGAACACCACCGCGAGCCGACGCGGCAGGCCAAGCAGCTGTGGCTCGCCGGCAGGAGCGGGCGTCAGCGCGCAGGCAAACGCCGCCAGCAGGAGCACGCCAAGGAGGATGAGGATCGCACCGACAGCGCGTCCGTGGATGCCGCCGCGCGCCGCCCCCAGCACGAACATCGCGACCGAAGCCATGCTCGTTCCCAGCGCGAGCGCCCACGGCGCCCAGTCGGGAGCGCTTCCGGCCAGGATCGTTCCGGCGTATCCGATTCCCGTCGTCGCGGCGCCGGCAGTCAGCAGCGCCACGCCAGGGCCCGCGCGCACGATCAGGACACGCCCTTCGGGGTCCGTCCGTGGAGCGTCGGGGTCGTCGGGCGCGAAATCACGTAGCCCTGCGCATAGGTTGCGCCGTGCTCCTGCACCCACTCCAGCTCCTCGGCGGTCTCCACCCCCTCGGCGATACTCGCGATCTCCAGCTCGCCCGCGATCTCCAGGATCTTCCGGGTGATCAGCGCCTTGTATGGATCGGTGGTCACGCCGTGGATCAGTTCCATGTCGAGCTTGATGAAGTCCGGGCGCACGTGGTGCAGGAGGTTCAGGCCCGAATACCCCGCTCCCACGTCATCGAGCGCCACGCGAAACCCCGCATCGCGGTGGGAAGCGAGCAGGCGCTTCAGCCCCGGCAGGTCGGCCGCTTTGTCGGACTCGACGATCTCGAAGACGATGCGGTCGTGCGGCACGCCGGCGCGGTCTATGAACTCGATCGTGTCCTCGAGGCTCGCGAGCGGATCTTCGATCGCGCTCGGGGTGACGTTGACGAACAGGTTGCCCTCGACCTCGTCCATCACCATGCGGCTCACCGCCGCCTTGCGCGCCGCCAGTTCCAGCCGGTCGAGCATCCCGCACCCGCGCGCGGCGTCGAAGAGAAACGTCGGGTGGATGACGGAGTCGTCGCGCGCGATTCCCCTGAGCAGCGCTTCGTGCGCGAATACGCGCGTCGGCGCGCCCGCATAGACGATGTCCTGCAGCACGCTCGTGAAGCGCTCCTCGTCGAGCAGGTCGCCCAGCCACTCGGACTCCGCGAGCATGGCGAACTGCGCGTACGTCCTCACCTTCGGAAAGTCCGCCGCGGCAAGGGGCGCGGCGTCGGCCTTGTAGAGCACGCTGACCGTCGCGGCCTCCTGGTGGGTCAGCGTCCTGCGCATCGGCATCACGAGCGCCCGCAGCGTTATCCAGTCAATCTCGCCGACGATGCAGTCGCCTTCCTCGAGGCGGTACGGCACGTCGTGGCGCTCGAGAATGCCGCGCACTTTCTCGCGCGCCGTGCGCGATCCGCACCACAGGTACAGGTGCCCGATGGGCACCAGCGGCCGTCCCAGCGAGTCCCGATGAATGGCGACGCGCAAAGCTGCGCCCGTGGTTGTGTCCATGCCCGACCGCTGTGAGGGAAAGTGAAGACGTGGTGTTCGTTGACTCATGGATATGTCCTGCGGTCACGGGTGGGGCAGTGACTCGGGACACGGGATGGCAAGCAAGAGCACCCGGAGACGGAACCGGGTGCCCTTTTCGGGGGCACCCGGCCGTCCACTACGGGCTACGTTCAGGGAACGATGTTCGGCTTGCCATCTCCGGCGATCGTGTTGAACAGCAGCTTGAACGTCCCGGCCGGTGTGGCGCGGAACGTGATTTCCGGTCCGAACATGTACACCGTGCCCTGGCCGTACTTGCCCTCGACCATCGCGACGCCGCCGTCGAGGTAGTTCTGGCCCCACGCCCATCCGCTCTTCAGCGGTGTGGGGCTGTCGAACCACGCAATGGGCTTGACGCCCTTCGCAGCTGCGTCGGGGCCGAGCCGGAACACGGGGCTGTTGTTGAAGAACACGTCACCGCGCGCGTCCTGGCCACGCGCCGCCAGGGTTGTCGTATCGTAGGCGACCTCGAGAAGCGACCCGGGCACGTAGAACTTCTCGCTGGAGAGCGGCGTGGCCGCAGTGCCAGTGGGCGTGCGCTCGACGAGATGGTTCGTTACCGGGAAGCCGAACTGCTGCGCCGCTGCAATGGACGACGCCCCAATCGCGATGAGCCGGCCGCCCTGCTGCACGAATTCCTTCAGCTTCGCAACGGTGGCTTCCGTCACGGAGCCAACCATTGACTGGTACTGGGCCGGGACGTTGGCGCCACCGCGACCGCCACCGCCGCGCCCGCCGCGCCCCCCTGCGCCGCTGCTCACGCCCGGAATCGAGTTCTCCGGGAAGATGAGCACGTCGAACTTGCTGCGGAGGTTGCCGGCGTTCAGTTCCGGCGCGTAGACGAGCTTGTACGGCATGCTGTACTGCTCGAGGAGCCAGCGGATGTGCCCGCTTGGCATCGAGCCGCCGTACTGGTCCCAGAGCCCGACGCGCGGGGCGGGTAGCTTGTTGCTCGACGCCGACAGGTCGGCAGACGCGGCGAACTCGACGCCGAGTTCAGCGGCTGCCTTGCGCACGACCGGGGTGCTCGTCGCCGTTGCCGGGATGTAGTACGATCCGGCCGGGAACGATTCACCAGCCACCGTTACGGGGCCGTTCGTACGATACACGTCCGCGCCGGCGGTCCAGAGGCGGGCAACTGCATCGAACGCGTCGTTCACCTTGGCCGATACCACCCAGCCGGCGCCAGTCGTGGCGACGTTGGTCGGATCCGGCTTGATGCGGTCCACGAGCGGATCCAGGCGCTTGAAAGGACCGTCGAATCCATCGAGGACGCGGTCGAACTTCACGCCCATCTGCATTGCGAGCGTCCAGCCTGCGTTGTCGTACGGTCTGGTGGGCGGGGCGCCCGGGTACGCGAAATCGTTCGGGTGATCCTGCGGCTCGAACATGTCGAGCACGTGGGCCCGGAAAGCCTGGGCCGTCTTCACCACGTACGATCCAGCCGGGTACTGCTTGCCGGCGACCGTGAAGTTCGCGGTGGCGCGGTGGACGACGATGCCGGTCTTCTGGAGTGCGACCAGGAACTTCTCGGCGGTCAGGAAGTCCGGCTGGTTCACGGTGAGGATGTAGCCGCGCGGCATGCGGTCTGCCGGGTTACGGAACGTCTCCATGAACTGCGCCTTCGTCGGCCCGCCCTGTCCGCGACCGCCGAAGTCCGCCGCGCTGAACGCGTCGAGCGGCGCGTTGCCGCGCCCGCCGCGCCCGCCGCGCCCGCCGCCTGTCCCGAGCTTCTGCTCGGCTTCGGCGACCACCGTCGGCGTGACGATCCACGAATCCTGAGAACCGCGCTCGATCATGTCGCGGCCCATGCGGTAGAAATTCCAGAGGTAGGTCTCGCGATACCGCGAGGCCTGGTCCAGGATCGCTTTGTTGGCCGTCACCGAGTAGTCAATTGACTGCCGGAAGTGCCAGGTCTGGAACGGCTCCAGAGGGTAGGTATAGTCTGCAAAGCGAAGCTGCCGCGCGGGAATGAACGGAATCGTCTGTGGCGTCGGGCTGCCGATCGTCTCCGTGAGGATGCCGATCATGTTGTGGAAGTAGGCCGTCGTGCGGAGGCCGCCGTTCCACCATGTGGAATAGGACGACATCGAGCGGTCAACGACGCCCGGCTTGTGCTCCATCTCCATGCGCGCATGGATCGCGGCGCCGACGATGTCAATGCCGGTGATGATCGACTCGTGGAAGTTGTAGTTGGCCGGGTCGCGGAACGGGGGCGAGAACATCACCGCGCCCGCCGGGCCCGTCTGGTGGTGGTTGTACATGATCTGGGGGAACCAGGTCAGGTACATCCACTTGTTCATGTTGGTCGTTTCGTTCTGGTTCGAGATGAAGAAGTCGCGGTTGTTGTCGTGGCCAACGTACTTCTGGTACAGGAACGGGGGATTCATGTTCTTGCGGGAACTGTCGGGTTCCTGGTTGTACCAGTTGGCGATGAGTTCCATGCCATCCGGGTTCGCGTGAACGAACACGATGATCACGTCGTTGAGGATCCGCATGGTTTCCGGATCCGTCCCGGTCAGCATCTGGTAGTTCGTCTCGATGAGCTGGCTCGCGCCAAGCACTTCGCTCGCGTGCAGGCCGCCGTCAATCCAGACCACCGCCTTGCCCTCGCGAGACAGCCGGCGGGCCGTGGCCGTGTCAATCTCCGCGTACGCGAGCTGCTTCGAGATGCCGCGGTACTTGTCGAGACTCCGGATGTTCTCCGGGCTGGAAACGATCATCGAGAGCTGCGGCCGCCCCTCGGCCGTGCGCCCGATCGTGTCGAGGCGGGCGCGCGGAGACTCCTTGGCAATCTTCTGCCAGTACGCGACGAACTGCGTGTAGGTCGGCAGCCAGTAATCATCGCCGATGTTGTGCCCGAAGAAGTCCTTGGGCGAGGTGACCTTCTGCGCAGCTGCGTCGGCCGCGGCGAACGCCACGACGACGGCCCCGAAGGCCGCCGCGACGGCGGTGCGGCGCCAGCGGTTGGGGAACGCGGGACGAAACATTGATTCGATCGCTCCGGAGAGGTGAATACTGCGGCCGCCGTGGTGACGGGATGGCCGCGTTGCATACATTACGAACTTACGCCCGTGGCCAGCCGTCCGCTGGCTCCTTTCCCCAACCCCGAGGACCAGTGAGCAGAAACCGGCTCTTGGCGCGCGCCGCCGCCCTGACAGTCCTCGCGGCGTGCCTGCCGCGCCTCATGGCAGCACAGGTCGGTCAGGCGGAATACGCGGTGCGTCGCGCCACACTGACGGGACGTCACGGCGACGGGGTGTACTTCATTCCTGGCGCGCCCGAACCAAAGGAGAACTACGAGAACTTCTGGCAGGCGCAGAACTTCCGTTACCTCACGGGATTCCTCGAGCCCGGCGCGGCGCTGCTGATCGTACGGCGCGACGGCCATGACAGGGCACTTCTCTTCGTCGAGCCGAAGGATCCCGCCCAGGAAGTCTGGACCGGCGAGCGCCTCGGCGTGGAAGCCGTTCGCGGGGCGACCGGCATGGAAGGGCGAGATGCGGGCTCACTCGACACCGTCCTCGACTCCGCGCTTGCCGGCGCCGCGCACCTGTTCGTCGTGGGCGATTACAGCGCGAGCGGCGCAGACGTACCTGCGCTGAGCACGCCCCGCACGCGTGACGACCAGTTTCTCGACCGGTTGAAGGTCCGACACGCGGGCGTGGCTGTAACGAACGCTACCGGTACGGTGATGTCGCTCCGTGCCCGGAAGTCGCCGGCCGAGGTCGGCTTGATCCGAACGGCGGCGAAGGTCAGCGCTGCCGGGCACCGCGAGGTGCTCCGGAACATCAAGCCCGGAATGAACGAGTTCGAGGTTCAGGCGCTTGCCGAATACGCCTTTCGCAGGAACGGGGGCGATCGCCCGTCATACGGATCCATCGTGGGGTCGGGGCCCAACTCCACCACGCTCCACTACAACCGCGACGACAGGTTCATGCAGGCCGGTGAAGTGGTGAACATGGATATGGCGACTTACTACGGCGGCTACTCGGCGGACATCACCCGTACCGTGCCAGTGAACGGCAAGTACTCGCCGGAGCAGCGCGATGTGTATGCCATCGTCCTCGCAGCGCTGAAGGCGGCTGAACGGCAAATCCGGCCCGGCGGGTCGTACCGCGCCCTGGACGACGCGGCGCTCGACGTCCTGAAGACAGGGCTGGCCCGGCTCGGCCTCATAGAGTCGCCCGACGCCACCTACGAAGAGAATGGGCGGCACGTGCCGCAGTACCGGCTCTACTACATGCACGGGCTCGGCCACCCGATTGGCCTCGACGTGCACGACGTGGACGCGTACTCGGGCGGGTCGTTCATCGAGGGGAGCGCCTTCACGATCGAGCCCGGCATATACGTGCGGGCCAACACGGTTGACATCGTTCCGGCGACGCCGGCCAACCAGGCGTTTCGCGGCCGCATCGCCGCTGCCGTTGCGAAGTACGCGAACATCGGAATCCGGGTGGAGGACGACTACGTCGTGACCTCCACGGGATTCGATCGCATCAGCGCCGACGTGCCGCGCGAGATGGATGAGATCGAGCGAGAGATGGCAGAGCCACCAGGCGTCTCCGCGCGCGACGCCGCCACCGTCGAAGCCTACCGAAGGATCCGCCCATGACACCGCCGTCCGGGCCGCGCCGCCCCAGCCCTCCTTCCGCGCGCCCCGCGCCAAACCCCGCGTCTGTCACCAGGCCGCGGGCGCTCGCGGCGCGTAAGCTCCGGTTCGTGCTCCGCGACGGAGCCACCGTCGAGGGCACCGTCAAGGCCGGCCGCGACCAGTCCCTGGTGGCCTTCCTCAATACGCGCTCCGGCTGGATGAACGTGACCGACGCCGCCCGGGTCGGCGCCGGCGAGCCACCCGGCCACCTGATCCTGCAGACGGACCATGTCGTCATCGCGATCTCGCGCGACGGCGGCGTTGGCGTTTCCACGAGCGCCTCGGGCGCGGGCGAACGCATGGTGGAACTCGTGCTCATCGGGGGGCGGATCGTCCGCGGCTACGTTCCCGCCGCGGACGGGCAACGGCTCAGCGACCTCGTCGCGCGATCAGGAAGGTTCATCGGGGTGTCGCTCGCCCGCTTGTTCCCGGAAGGCGCCGATGTCGGCGACATCGCAGTCCAGACCGCGGCGCTCACCGTGGTTCGCGACCTGAGCGGACGCCCACAGGAGGCAGAGGAATGAAGCGGCGCAAGGCCACACCGATCGCGATCCTGGCGGCAATTGCCACCGTCACGGCTCCGCTCGGCGCGCAGGGCGCACCGCCGCCGGCGGACCTGATCGTGACGAATGGGCGCATCTACACCGTGGACGACTCGCGCCCGGTCGTGAGCGCGATCGCGGTGCGCGCAGGACGCGTGGCTTTCGCCGGCGACGAACGCGGCGCCCTGGTGCTGCGCGGGCCGCAGACGCGCGTCGTAGACCTCGGCGGCCGCACCGTGATCCCGGGGATGATGGACGCGCACGGACACGTGGAAGGGCTCGGGGAAGCGCTCGCTACGGTGGACCTGGTTGGCTCGACGAGCGAGGACGAAGTCGTTGCCCGTGTCGCCGCGCGCGGTCGCGGCGTGCCCGCCGGCCAGTGGGTGGTGGGGCGGGGATGGGACCAGAACCGGTGGGGCAACACGCGGTTTCCCACGCACGAGAAGCTCAGCGCCGCCTTCCCCGAGAATCCGGTGATCCTCACCCGAGTGGACGGACACGCGATCTTCGTGAACCGGAAGGCGATGGAGCTTGCCCGCGTCACCGCGTCAACCAGGGATCCCGAAGGCGGGCATATCGAGCGCGATGCAGCGGGGAACCCCACGGGCGTATTCGTTGACAACGCAGCCGGGCTCATCCGCCGGGTCGTGCCCGCGCTCTCTCGCGACGAGGTAAGGCGCAACCTCCTGGCGGCCATCGCCGAGATGCACCGGTGGGGACTCACCGGGGTCCACGATGCCGGGGAAGGCCCGGACGTGCTCGCGGAGTACGAAGAACTGGGCAAGGCAGGCCAGCTCGACGCCCGCATCTACGCGATGATCAGCGGCGGGCGCGAGCCGTCGCCTACGCTCGACCGGCTGATCGCGGCCGGTCCCCGGAGCGCTCTCTACAACAGCACGCTCTGGATCCGGAGCATCAAGCTCTACTCCGACGGCGCGCTCGGCTCGCGCGGCGCGGCCCTGCTGGATCCGTACACTGACGACCCGGGCAACACGGGCCTTCTCGTGAGCGACCCGAAGTTCATCGAGTCGGTTGCCGTGAAGGCGCTCAAGGCCGGCTTCCAGGTCAACACGCACGCGATCGGCGACCGCGGAAACCGGGTGACCCTCGATGCCTACGAGGCGGCGCTCAAGCAGGTGCCCGTCGCGGACCACCGCTTCCGCATAGAGCACGCGCAGATCCTGAACTACGCAGACGTCCCGCGGTTCGCGCAGCTCGGCGTCATCCCGTCAATGATGAGCAGCCACCAGACGAGCGATATGTACTGGGCCGGCGCCCGCATCGGCGTCCACCGCCTGCCCGGCGCCTACGCGTGGCGCGCGCTGCTGAACACGGGCGTAGTCGTGCCAAACGGCACGGACTTTCCGGTGGAGTACGTGAATCCGCTCATCACGTTTCACGCCGCGATCTCGCGCCAGGACGCAAACGACTGGCCGCCTGGCGGGTGGTATCCCGAAGAAGCCATGACCCGGGACGAAGCCCTCCGGTCGGTGACCCTGTGGCCCGCCTACGCTGCGTTTCAAGAGGAAGAGCTGGGGTCGCTCTCGCCTGGCAAGTGGGCGGACTTCGTGGTGCTCGACCAGGACATCATGCGGATCCCTGCGCCGCTCGTGCTCAAGACTCGCGTGCTGTCTACCTGGGTTGCCGGCAAGTCCGTGTACGAAGCCAGGTAAGGCCGGGCGCGGCGCACCGCGTATGGGTGCGTCGCGTCACGCCAGTCGCAGCGCGCGCGCCGCAGCTTCCCGGACCTCGCGAACCCCGTCGTGCGCCAGCGGCTTCAGCGCGTTGATGGCTGATGGCGTGCCGATCACGGCCAGGGCGCGAACCGCCGCCACACGCACCGAGGCATCACGCCGTCCGCCGAAAAGCCCCGAAGCTGGCTCGGCAAGCCGCCCGAGGCGCGTGACCGCATCTGCCGTGCCTGCGCGTCCCAGCGCGCCGACGAGACTGAGCTGGACCTCGGCGTCCGGCTCTGCTTCCACCGCGCGCTCCAGCAGAGCCAGCGCCTGGCTCGTCCTTCGCGCGGCGAGCGCGGCCGCTGCCTCGAGACGGACCTCGGCCTCGGAATCCTCCAACGCACGGGCGATCGCGTCGCCGGAAAACTGCGTGTCGTAGGCGCGCAGCGCGCGCACCGCCGCGCGCCGCACGCGCACTTCGGCACCCGAGAGCAGCGTCGCCAGCGCCTTGTCGCCATCCTCGGGCCTCCGTTCGCCTATCAGTTCCGCCGCCGCTCGTGCAACGTGGGGCCGCTCGTCGCCAAGCATTGACACTAGCGCCTCGTCGGCCACTGGCAGCCTGCCCAGAGCCGCGACGAAGGCCTGCCGCTCCGCGCCGCTTGCCGCGCGCACGATCTCGTCAACCACCGCGTCGGCTCCGTCCGTGCCGCAGCGGGCGAGCACCGCGATCGCGGCGTCGGCAAGCGAAGGATCCGCCTCGATGCATCGCGCTATCGGATCCAGCACCTCGGGCTTTGTGAGCCGGCGCACTGCCAGCACGAACTGGCGACGCGACTCGGCATGCGTTGCATCCGGTTCGTGCGTCACGATCAGGTGGAACGCCCGCACCGCGTCGGCCCTGCGGCCCTGCCGCGTTGCCTGCTCGATGGCGAACGCCACCTCCTCGAATAGCGGAGCGAGGGGCTTTCCGTCGCCGCCGCGCGCTGCGACCGCGAGCACGAACTCCAGCCGGCCCGGGGCGCCCGGCGCTGGCTCGGAGGGTGCCGGCGCTGCCACCGGTGCCGGCGCCTCCTCGGCAACGAGGACGACGGTCATCGTGCGCGCATCGAGCGCGCGCAGGCGCTGGTGGATCCGGTTCTGGTCTTCCTCTACCGGCCCGGCTATGATGCGCGCGACTTCCAGCAACTCCCCGGGAACCATCTCCTGCCCTATCCCGATGGACTCGATGCCGTGCCCGGCCATCCGGTCAGACAGGTCGCGCACGCCGGCAAGCGCGTCCGGCACGACGATACCGTTCGCGTTGAGCTGCCCGCGCCGCGTCGTGAGCCGGACGGCCCCCCCTTCCTTCGTGAATACCACCAGCGCGCGCAACTCCAGCTTCTGCTGGTCAACTGCTTCCGGCGATCGGATCAGCAGCGACAGCAGGCGGGCGAAGTGCCTTGCGAGGCTGAAGGAATGGTCCATGGTCGGCTTGCGCAGCGAAGACGGTGGTGGCCGCCGATGCGTGAGCGTAACATACGCTGGTCACCAACAACGCATCCATCGTCATGACATTCAATTCGCCGCGCGCGACCGCCTTGGCCGTGCTCGTGGCAGTCGGCGCCTGCCGCACGGCTGCGCCATCGGCCAGCATCACGTCGCGGGCCGTCCCGGACTCGATCCGCATTCGAGACGACATCGGTTACCTGGCTTCCGACCGCCTCGAGGGCCGCCGCACGGGCACCGCCGGAAACGACAGTGCTGCAGCGTACATCGCCCGGCGCTACGCCGCCCTCCGCCTCGACCCAACCGCGGCGACCGCATCGTGCGGCCGCGGGTGCGCCCCCGCATACCTGCTGCCGTTTACCGCCCGCGAGGCGGTCCGCGGCGAGCCGCCCCGCGAGTTGCGCACGCAGAACATCGCGGGAATCATACGCGGCTCCGACCGAACGCTTGCGCAGGAGTTCGTGGTCGTCGGGGCCCACTTCGACCACCTTGGCCGTTCCGCCGTTGGCGCGCTGGACCCGGACGCCAAGGACGCCATCCGCAATGGCGCCGACGACAACGCCAGCGGATCCGCTGTCGTGCTGGCGCTGGCGCGCCGGCTCACGCAGCACCCCACGAAGCGATCCATCCTCATCGCGCACTTCAGCGGCGAGGAGCAGGGGCTCCTCGGCTCGGCCTGGCTGGCCGACCACCTGCCCGTGCCGCTCGCGCAGGTGGACGCCATGATGAACTTCGACATGGTGGGACGCCTCCGCGACGACAAGCTCATCGTCTACGGCGTCGCGACCGCGGCCGAGATGCAGGGTATCCTCGACTCCGCCAACTCCGTAAGTCCCCTCAAGATCTCCGGGGTCGGCGACGGCTTCGGCCCCTCTGACCACAGTTCGTTCTACGCCAAGGATCTGCCGGTGCTTCATTTCTTCACCGACGTGCACGCCGACTATCACCGCGCCACGGACGACGCCGACAAGATCAACCTCGGCGGCACGGTGCGGGTGGTTGACCTCGCCGAGCGCGTGATCCGCTCGATCGCCGATCGCCCCGCGCGACTCACGTTCACGAAGGTGGCCACTACGGCGCGCGCGTCGTCCACGCCGAGCACGGGTAGCGCCTACTTCGGCTCCATCCCCGACATGGGCTCGGCCGACGGCGACGGCATGCGCATCTCGGGAGTCAGTCCCGGCGGGCCGGCCGAGAAGGCCGGTCTCAAGGGCGGTGACCTCATTGTCGAGTTCGGAGGGAAGCCGATCAAGGACATCTACGACTACACCGACGCGATCGGCGCCTTCAAGCCAGGCGACGAAGTGACGGTCGTCGTGCTGCGTGGCCCCAACCGCGACCGCGTCGTGCTCAAGGTGACGCTGACGACCCGCGGCAGCTGAGGGCGCGCGACGCGTGGCGGCGCCACCTCCGATTCCGCCGCCACGCGCGTCGGGCTTCACGAGCAGCACCACGCTCCCGCTCTACTGGTGCCGTTACGGCGAGCCGGGCGCGCCGCTCCTGCTTGTGCTTCACGGCGGTCCCGGCGCGCACCACGATTACCTGCTTCCGCAGTTCCTGGACCTCGCGACGGCTCACGAGTTGCTCTTCTATGACCAGCGCGGCGGGGGCAGATCGCGAACCGACGACCCCGGACCGGTCACATGGCAGTCGCATGTGGAGGATCTCGAACGGGTAATCGCCGAACTGGCTGTCGGCGCAACTCCTGCGATCGCCGGGTACTCATGGGGAGGGCTGTTGGCTCTCCTCTATCTTACTGAGTGCGCCGCAGGCCGACGGAGCCCTGCACCGACGCGGCTCGCGCTGGTTGACCCGGCGCCTGCCTCGCGCGCATGGCGAGCTCGATTCGAGGCGGAGTTCGCCGCAAGGAACGCCAGCGCCGCCGTCCGCGCGATGCGGGCGGCGCTCGAGGCGAGCGGACTCCGTGAGCGCGACCATGCCGCCTACCGCCAGCGCGCCTTCGAGATCAGCGTAGCGGGCTACTTTGCGCATCCCGGGCACGCCGCAGGGCTCACGCCATTTCGCGTAACCGGGCGCGTCCAGCAACAGGTATGGGAGTCGCTGGGCGACTTCGACCTCGTGCCGATGCTGTCGCGGGCCGTCACGGAAGCCATCGTCGTCCATGGCGCGCAAGACCCGATCCCGCTCGACTCCTCGGCGGCGATCGCGCGCGCACTGGGCGCGCGGCTGGTCGTGCTGGAGGACTGCGGGCATGTGCCGTATGTTGAACAGCGCGGCGCCTTGTTCACGATCCTCGGGGACTTCCTGGATCCGGGCCGTCGAACGCTTCATCCCAGTGTGCCGTGAACGAAATCACGCAGCCCCACATCGCGACGATCGAACACGACGGACGGCGGTACAACGTGTCGCTCCGTATCGTATTCGACGGCATCGAGTACGTGGGCCGGCTCTGGTTCGCAGACGAATCGTGGGATGACCTCGGGCTCCCGGATCGCGGCGCGTTTCCCGGCCGGACGAAGGAAGAGTCCATGGAGGCGGCTCGTCGGCTCACCACGGACGAGCTCCTCCGCCGCCATCGCCGCGCTCTGGCGGAGAAGCGCAAGTACAACGGGCTCCGGCGCACCACGGACGAAGTCCTGTCCAAGATCCGCTACCTGAACCAAGTCGCGATTTCCATGCGCGCGGGCCTGCTCGACGTGGACGGCGCCGCCCAGGAAATCGAGTTGACCGAGAAGCAGCTGCACATACTCATTGACAGGCTGGCGGAGCACGCCGGCGTCGAGGACTGAGGTTGGGCGTCAGGAAGCGCAAGGCCGTCCCCCGGCGGGGCAGGCTTGCGAAGGAAGGAGCCGTTGCGCGCCGCCTGCGCGCGCAGGCCGTGTACCGCGGGCTGCGCCACCTGTATCCCGATGCCCACTGCGAACTCGACTACGCCGATCCATTCGAACTCGCCGTAGCAACGATCCTCAGCGCGCAGTGCACCGACAAGCGCGTGAACATGGTGACGCCGGTTCTCTTCGGGCGCTTCCCCGACGCCACCGCCCTCGCGGCCGCGTCCACCAGGGATGTCGAGGACATCATCAAGAGCACCGGGTTCTTCCGCACCAAGGCGCGGCACATCCTCGGCTTCTCGCGTGCCGTGGTTGCCGATCACGGCGGCGAAGTGCCCAGGCGAATGGCCGAACTCGTCAAGCTCCCGGGGATCGGCCGAAAGTCAGCGAACGTGATCATCGGCAATGCGTTTCGCCGGAACGAAGGGATCGCCGTGGACACCCATGTGGCGCGGGTCGCCAACCGGCTTGGACTTACGCGCGAGACCGACCCGGTGAAGATCGAGGCCGATCTCTCGCGGCTTTTCGCGAGACGGACCTGGACGATGCTGTCGCATCTCCTCATCTGGCACGGGCGGCGGACGTGCCACGCCCGCAAGCCCCGGTGCGGGGAGTGCGCCATCGCGCCCCTGTGCCCATCGGCCGGCACCTTCGGCTAGTTTTCACGCATGGCAAAGACCGCTGTATTCGAAACCAGTGCCGGCACAATCGTCGCCGAGCTTTATGAGGCCGACGCGCCGGCCACCGTAGCCAACTTCGAGAAGCTCGCGAACGACAAGTTCTACGATGGCGTGAAGTTCCATCGCGTCATCCCGGACTTCGTCGTGCAGGGTGGCGACCCGCTCTCGCGCGACCTCCCCAACGGCCACCCGCGCATAGGCACCGGTGGCCCGGGCTACACGATCAAGTGCGAAATCAACGGCAATCCGCGTACGCACGAAGTGGGCGCTCTCTCGATGGCCCATGCCGGGAAGGACACCGGCGGCAGCCAGTTCTTCATGGTGCTCAGCGAGCAGAACACGCGGCACCTCAACGGCGTCCATACCGTGTTTGGCAAGATCACGGACGGCGTTGACGTCATGAAGAAGATCAAGCAGGGCGATTCCATGATTACCGTGCGCGTCTCATGAGCCGCGCGCGTACCCCTGCAGAGGATACCAGAGCAATGACAGACACCCACGGCGGGTCGGACCGCACCGCGGCGTTCACGGGCCTCATCGTAGGAATCGTCTTCCTGCTCGCCGTGGTAATCACGGTCAGCAAGCTTACGACCCGGTCGTTTGCCGGGCACAGCACGGGTAAGGCGACGGCAAGCGCAGTGCGATAACCCGCGGCCCGTGCTGCGGGTCTGGGCATGAGCACGCCATCGGCACAAGGCGCCCCGCGCCCGGGCATCCCGGGCGTCGGGGCGCAGTTGCTCCAGGCGTTTGCTTCTCCCGCCGCGCGGTTGCCGCTCGCTGCCATCGGGGCGCTCGGCCTCACGGTGGCTCTGGCTCAGGCGCGCGTCAGTTGGGGACATGGCATCGGGGTCGGCCTGCTCGCGATCATCGGCCTGCCGGTGATCTGGAAGACCGTTCGCGGGATGCTCCGGGGCCACTTCGCGAGCGACATCGTCGCCGCGCTCGCGATCGCCGGCGCGATCGTGCTGCAGCAGCCGGTGGCCGGCCTGGTGATCGTGCTAATGCAGACTGGCGGGGAACTGCTCGAGCGCTATGCGGAGGGGCGCGCTTCCGCGGCGGTGCGCGAGCTCGAACAGCAGGCGCCGCGAACGGCACATCGCTTCCGGCACGGCGCGATCGAGGACGTGAGCGCCGACGCGGTGGCCGTGGGCGACGACCTGCTCGTCCGTCCCGGCGAGATGGTTCCGTGCGACGGCGTCGTCGTTGCCGGCCGCTCGCACCTCGACGTGGCGCGCCTGACGGGCGAGCCCTCGCCCGAGAGCGTCCATCCGGGGTCTGTCGTGCGCTCCGGCGCGGTCAACCTCGAGAGCTCACTCACGGTGCGAGCCACCGCACGCGCGGGCGAGAGCCTGTACGCCCGCATCGTCGAGCTCGTGCGTACCGCGCAGGCTGACAAGTCGCCGATCCAGCGCCTCGCCGACCGGTACGCCGTATGGTTCACTCCCGTGACGCTCGCCGCCTGCGCCGCCGCATGGCTCATCTCGCACGACGAGGTCCGGGTGCTGGCCGTGCTGGTGGTCGCGACGCCGTGCCCGCTCATTCTTGCCACTCCGGTGGCGATGATAGGCGGTATCAACCGCGCCGCGCGCCACCAGGTGATCGTCCGGACGGGTGCGGCGCTTGAACAGATCGGTTCCGTGGACGCAGCCGTCTTCGACAAGACGGGCACCCTCACGATCGGCTACCCGGAAGTCTCACACATCCGGCCGATCGCCCCCTTTGCCGAGGCCGAGCTGCTGCAGCTTGCCGCCGCGGTTGAATTGCACTCGGGCCACCTGCTTGCGCGGCCAGTGGTAGCTGCGGCCGAACGCCGGAACCTGGCTTTACCCGAGGCAACCGGCGTCGTCGAAGCCGCTGGCCGCGGCGTAACCGGCCTCGTCGCGGGAAGGAAGGTCACGGTGGGCGCGCTCTCCTATGCCGCCGCCGAGCAGCCAACGGCCTCCGCCGGTCTCATTGACGCGCAGTCGGACGGACGCGGACTTCGCGCCTACGTGGCTGTCGCCGGCGTGGCAGCCGGGGTGATTTCCTACGCCGACCGCACGCGCGACGGCCTCCCCGCGTTCTTCTCCGAACTGCGTAGTCTCGGAATCAGGCGCACGCTGCTCGTTTCGGGCGACCACGAGCACAACGTAGCGGAGCTGGCCCGCACGCTCGGCATCACCGAGGCGCGCGGGGATGTCCTTCCCGATCAGAAGGTGGAGGTCGTTCGCGGTCTGCTCGCGGAAGGCCACAGGGTGCTGATGACCGGCGACGGGACCAACGACGCACCCGCGCTGAGCGCAGCCACGGTGGGCATCGCGCTGGCGGCGCACGGCGGGGGCATCTCAGCCGAGGCCGCCGACATCGTACTCCTCGCCGACGACGTCACCGGCGTGACGACGGCGATCCGCGTCGGGCGCCGCGCCGTCTCGATCGCGCGCGAGAGCATCCGGTGGGGGCTCGGACTGAGCGGCGCCGCAATGGTCGTCGCGATGTTCGGGTACATCCCGCCAACGGCCGGCGCCCTCCTTCAGGAGGCGATTGACGTGGCCGTCATCGTGAATGCGCTGAGAGCTGCGCGCGGCTAGGGCGGCAAGCGGGCGCGCTGTCGGCGCCGATGTGCCATATTTAGAGGTTGCATGCCGGCCGGCCTTGCGCCGACCCAACGCAACGCCCTTGCCCACCATTCCGGCCACGATGACCACGCCCCTTCCCGCGCGCGACGACGCCCTCCGCCTCATGATGGAGTGGACCCCGGGCGAATCGCTCCGCGGACACATGCTCGCGGTCGAAGGAGCCATGCGCGCCTACGCCACGCGCTTCGGGGAAGACCCGGAACGCTGGGGTCTGGCCGGCCTGATGCACGATTTCGACTACGAACGTTTCCCGAACGCTGCGCACGCCGCCGACGCAGAGCACCCAAGCGAGGGCGTGCGCCACCTGCGCCAACTCGGATACCCCGAGGACGTGCTGGAAGCAATCCTTGGGCACGCCGATTACACCGGAGTCCCGCGCACGTCGGCGATGGCGCGGGCCCTCTACGCGGTTGACGAGCTCTGCGGACTGGTGACCGCCTGCGCGCTTGTGCGGCCGTCGCGCAGCGTGAGCGACCTCGAAGTCGCGAGCGTCAGGAAGAAGATGAAGGACAAGGCGTTCGCGCGCGGGGTGAGTCGCGACGACGTGCTGCGCGGCGCGGCTGAGCTGGGGGTGGAACTCGACGCCCATATCGCGACGGTCATAACCGCCATGCGCGAGCGCGCGGCTCTCCTCGGCCTGGCCGGCAGCTGATGACACCTTCAGGGCGCGCTCCGCTAACGATGACCCCCGGGCGGCGTCCAACGGACGTGAGACCGGGTGCGTACTGGAGAACGGTGATTGACGAGACGATCGAGTGGCCAGCGTCGCCCGGGCATCGGTAGGAGTCGGGGCGCCGCAAAGGACGCGGTGGCATGTGACTGAGCGACCAGCCAACGAGCGCGAGCTCGTGTTGGCGGCGCAGCGCGGCCAGCGCGCGGCATTCTCGGCGCTCGTGCAGATGCACGAGCGCAGGGCGTACGCCGTGGCACGTTCGATCGTCGCCAATCACGAGGACGCGGAAGACGCCGTGCAGGATGGGTTCCTGCACGCGTACCGCGCGCTGGATCGGTTCCTGCCGGACCAGGCGTTTGGCGCGTGGCTGCACCGGATCGTCGCGAATGCAGCGCTGGACATAACGCGGCGACGCAAGGTGCGGGATGCGGACGAGCTGCCCGAGACGGTGGCGTCGCTCTTCCGCGACCCGGCCGAGGACGGCGAGTTGCGGAGCCGCCTTACGGCGGCGCTGGACGAGCTTCCGCCGCGGCAGCGGTCGGTGATCGTGCTTCACGACGTGGAAGGGTTCAAGCATTCGGAAATCGGATCCATCCTCGGGATACCCGAGGGCACGGCCAGGTCGGATCTGCACTACGCTCGAACCCAGTTGAGAGGATTGCTGAGCGACATGAGGAGCGAACAATGACTGATGAGCATCGTGGTCCCGAGCTGGTGCGCGACGACGCACTCACGGCGGCGTTGCGTGCCATCTACCGAAAGCCGGCTGGCGAGGCCTACTGGGCTGCGCTGGAGGCCCGCATAATGGCGCGCATCGCGGACGCCGAGGCGTGGTGGACGGTTCCGGACCGCTGGCTCCGCGTGGGGCTCGCGGCGGCCGCGGCGGCGCTCATCCTGGCCGGCGGCATGTTCCTCCGCGCTCAGTCGCACATCAACAGAACGTTGGCCGCGGACGCCATCGTCGAGGTTGACGGCCTCGGATCGTCGCTTGCGCAGCGCGAGCCGATCTCGAGCGACGAGGCCGCGCTGCGCAAGCTCACCGGACGCCAGTAGGTTCCGGTCGCGTGTCGAGAGCGAAGTCGCTGGCCATCGCCATGTACGTGGGCGCGGCGCTTGCCGGCGCGGCCACGGCGCTGGCGGTTGACCGGATGACGGCGCGCACGGCCCGCGGTGTGGACCCGCGCCCCACGCGGGCGCGGTTCTTCGACCAGATGGGCTTCACTCCGGCCCAGCGCGACACGGTGGCCAGACTGATGGACGAGCGGGACCGGCGGTTCAAGGCGCTGATGGACCGGAGCAAGGCCGTGCTGGATCCGATTCGCGCGGCGCAGGACTCGATAGACGCCAATTGGCGGCAGGAATTCACCCGACTGCTCACCCCGGAGCAGAAGGCCAACTACGACCAGATGCAGGCTGCGCGGCGCGAGCGGGAGCGCGCCGCGCGCGGCGGAGACACAAAGCGATGAAGAAGTTCGTCCTAAGGACCGTGATGGCGCTGGCACCGGCTGCGCTGCTCGCGCAGGCGGGCGGCGAAGCCCGCACGATCTCGCTGGATGAGGCCATTCGCCTCGCCCAGGTCAACCAGCCATCGGCAATCCAGGCGCGCAACGCGCTGCGCACGGGCGAAGCGTCGGTGAGGTCCACCCTCCTCGGGTACCTTCCGTCCCTGAGCATCGGACAGTCGGCCAGCCAGCGCGGCGGAACGCAGCTCATTCAGGGAGTCCCCCTGCCGATGACCGGCAACCCATGGTCGTACGGGCGGTCGCTGTCGTTCGGGTCGGTGACGCTCTTCGACGGACTGCAGCGCTGGAACAACTACCGCACGCAGCAGGCGAACCTGAACGCGAGCGAGGTGGCGGTTGTCAGCGCTCAGTACCAGGTCGCTCTGAACGTCAAGACTGCGTACTACGCGATCCTCACCGGCCGTGAGCAGCTCGGCGCCGCGCAGCGGCAGCTCGAGCAGGCCCAGCAGCAGATGAACGTCGCAACGGCGAAGATGGCCGCTGGCTCCGCGACGCGCACCGATTCGCTGAGCGCCGCGATCCAGCTCGGCAACGCCCGCCAGGCGATCATCAACGCCCAGAACTCGATTGGCAACGCGAATGCCCAGCTTACCCGCTACGTGGCAACCGCTTACACCGTCACTGCGCTGCCTTCCGACTCGGGCGAAGTGACGCCCATCGGCGTAGACGAGGCCACGCTCACGCGCATGGCAGGTGAGGGCCCGACGGTGCGACAGGCGGCCGCACAGCTGACCGCATCACAGGCCAGCAGCCGCGCGGCGCGCGCGCCTTATCTGCCCACCCTGTCAGTGAGCGCGAGCCTGGGCCAGACGATGCCCAGCTCGCCGACGTTCTCATGGAACGGCGGCGCTGGCGCCGCCACGGAGAGCAAGAGTCTCTCGTTCAACCTCAACTACCAGCTCTTCAACGGCTACCAGCGCGAAGCCAACATCGTCACCACGCGCGTAAGCCAGGAAAACGCCGAGGCCAACCTGCGCGACCAGAAGTTCCTCGCGCAGCAGAACCTGACGACGTACCTGAACAACTTTCACACCGCGATGCTGTCCATCGAGCTCAACAAGCTGCAGATCACCTCCGCCGAGGAGAACGTCCGGGTGATCCAGCAGCAGTACAACCTCGGCACCAAGCAGGTGCTCGACCTCCTCACCGCGCAGGCCTCGCTCGACGCCGCCCGCGCGACGCTCATCCAGTCGCGCCAGAATGCCCGCCTCGCAAAGGCGAACATCGAGGCGTTGATCGGCCAGGACCTCAAGTAGCGCCCAGCGCCTTCACCTTCCCCACCGACGGAACCGTCCCTACAGGGAGTACGCAGTGAACCGCAAGATCATCGCATTCGTCGCCATCGCAGCCGGAGCCCTGGCCTGCAAGAAGCAGACGACGAACACGCTCCAGATCCAGACCGCCACCGTCCAGCGGCGCGACATCATCGTCCAGGCCGAGGCGACGGGCGTGATCGAGCCGATCAACGTCATCGAGATCAAGTCGAAGACCGCCTCGGGGCAGGTTCTCGACATGGGTATTGACGTCGGCACCTACGTGCGTCCGGGCGACCTCATCGTCCAGATTGACACAACCGATCTGCACACGCAGCTCCTGCAGAACATCTCTGACCAGGAAGCCGCACGTCAGACATACGCCGTGGCGCAGCAGGTACTCGACCGCAACACGAAGCTCTACAGCGAGCGCGTGATCACCAAGGACGTGCTCGAGCAGGCGCAGAACTCCGAGGCGAGCGCCAAGGCGTCGCTGCTCCGCGCCGAGACGAACGTCACCCTCCAGCTCCAGAAGCTGAAGGACTCGCGGGTCGTGGCGGCCGTCGAGGGCACGATCCTGACCAAGCCCGTCTCGAAGGGACAGGTCATCCAGGCCGGCGGCGGCAGCGTGAGCGGCGGCACCGCCATCGCGACGATGGCCGACCTCACAAAGGTCCGCGCGCGGGCACTCGTGGCCGAGACGGAGATCGGGCAGCTGCGCGTGGGGCAGGATGCGGTCGTGCTCGTGGACGCCTTCCCGAACCGCGCGTTCAACGGCGTGGTCGAGAAGATCGAACCGCAGGCGGTAGTCCAGCAGAACGTGACGATGTTTCCCGTCCTGGTGTCGCTCGACAACTCCGAGGGGCTGCTCCGCCCGGGCATGAACGGCGAGGTCAGCGTCCGGACGAACGAGCGCGACCAGGTGATCGCAGTGCCCAACGACGCGATCCGGTCACCGCGCGAGTGGGAGCAGTCGGCCCGCGCGCTCGGCCTGAATCCCGACAGCGTCCGAGCCGTCGCAATGCCGGGCGGCTCCGGCCGCGGCGGCGCGTTCGGCGCTCGCGGTGGCGGCTCTGCCGGCACCCCGCAGGGCGCACCCGCCGGAACCCCAGCGGGCCGCGGCCCGGGCGGCGCTGACGCCGCCGGTGCGGCCGCGACGACCAGCCGCGCCGAGCTCGACCCGATGCTCCTGCAGGGCGGTGCCCAGGCGGGACGGCAAGGCGGGCAGGGCGCACAAGGCGTGCCGGGCGAAGGACGCCGCGGCGGCCGTGGGCAGATGCCCGAAGTGACCGATGCCGACTGCAAGAAGGTGGATGCCGCGCTCAAGGCAAAGCCCGCCGTCGCGAAGAAGCTCGACGACCTGCGCAACCAGATGCGCGACCCGAATGTTGACCGCCAGGCGCTCAACGCACAGCAGGAAGCGCTGTACAAGGAACTCGGCGTTGACGCGCAGATCGCGCGCGCGTGCCGGTTCCGTGAAGCAGGCGGCGGGCGAGGCGGCCCGGGCATGCAGGGTGCCGCTCAGGGCGGCGCTCAGGGCGGCGCTCAGCCAGGTGGCACGGCTGGCGCCGCGCAGAATGGCGCAATGGGCGGCCGCAATGGCCGCAATGGCCGCGGGGGGCGCGGTGGCATGCGGCAGGATCCCAACGCCACGCCGACGAGCGGCCTCGTGTTCGTGCAGAAGGGAACCACATGGGAGCCGCGGCTCCTTCGCCTGGGCATCGCCAACTACGACTACACCGAAGTGATCTCGGGCGTCGAGGAAGGCGAGAAGGTCGCGCTCATGAGCGCTGCCATCATGCAGCTCCGGCGCCAGGATCAGATGGATCGCATGCGCGGCGGCGCCAGCCCGTTGGGCGGCGGCGGTCCGGGCGGCGGTGGCGGCCCGGGCGGCGGTGGCGGTGGCCCGCGCGGCGGCGGCCGCGGCGGCCGGTAACGGAGATACTTCCATGCTCTTTGGCGAAACCATCCTCGTCGCGCTTGGCGCGCTGCGCGCCAACAAGCTCCGGTCGCTCCTGACAATGCTTGGCATCGTGATCGGCGTCGCTGCCGTCATCGCGGTGGTTGCGCTCGGCAACGGCGCGCAGAAGCAGATCAACGACCGCATCACCGCGCTCGGCACCACGCTGCTGACCGTAAACCCCGGCCAGGGCATGTCTGGAGGCGTGCGCTCTGGCTTTGGCGGCGCACGGCTCACCACCGACGACGCCCAGGCGCTCGTGGACCGCGGCACCAAGATCCTCGCGGTCGAGCCCGAGATGCAGACGAACCTGCAGGTCGTGTTCGGAAACAAGAACACCAACACGTCCATCATCGGCACGACGTCGAACTACCCGGAAGTCCGCAAGTACGAGGTAGAACACGGCCGGTTCTTCACCAACGCCGAGGACCAGACGAGGCAGCGCGTGGCAGTGATCGGGCCCAGCGTGGCAACGAACCTCGGCGTCGAGACGCCCGAAGCCCTCATGGGCGAGACGATCCGGATCCGCGGGATTCAGTTCACCGTGATCGGGAGCACCAAGACCAAGGGCGCCGGCACGGGGTTCGGCGATCCGGATGACCAGATCCTGATCCCGATCCAGACGGCGCGCTTCCGGGTGATCGGCAACAACCGAGTCCGTTCGATCGGCGTGCTCGCGCCCAGCGAGGAAGAGATCCCGGAGACGATGGCCGACATCCAGCAGATCCTGAGGCGCGAGCACCACCTGCGCCCGGGCAAGGATGACGACTTCCAGATCCGCAGTCAGTCGGACTTCCTCAACACGCTCTCGGAAAATACGCAGACCTTCGGTCTGCTCCTCGCCGGCATCGCCGCGGTGTCGCTGGTGGTGGGCGGCATCGGGATCATGAACATCATGCTCGTGTCCGTCACGGAACGCACGCGCGAGATTGGTGTGCGCAAGGCGCTGGGTGCGACGCGGCTCAACATTCTCTTCCAGTTCCTCATCGAGGCCGTCGTCCTCTGCCTCGTTGGCGGCGGGCTCGGCATCGGCGCCGGAACCGGAGGCGCACTGCTGTTCACGTCCAAGTTCGGCTGGACGACGTCCGTCGGCCTGGACTCGATCCTCATCGCCTTCGGGTTCTCGGCGTTCGTCGGCGTCGTGTTCGGGGTGTACCCCGCGCGGCGCGCCTCAGTCCTGGACCCGATCATCGCGCTGCGCTACGAGTAGCGCGCACAACGGCTCGCAGGGTGAGAGAGGGGGCCGGAGCAGTCGTCCGGCCCCCTCTATGTCTTCCGGCTGAACCCACTGCGCCGGACGGCTCAGTTTCCGCCGCGCGGCGCCACCGCAGGGGCGCGCGGCGGCGGTGGAATCGCAATGCGAAACACGAAGGGCTGCTCGACCATCTGCCGCACGCTGACGCGATTCCGCATCGCGGGCCGGAACAGCATGCGCGGCATCGCCGCTCGCACGGCATCCGCAAACTCCTTGCGCGTGGCGCTCATCTCCCGCACGGTCGCCAGGTCAACGCGGCCCGTTGAGTCAATCACGAACCGGAACACCGCCGAGCCCTCGATGTTCTGCGCGAGCATCGCTGGGGGATACTCGGGTGCCACGCCTCGCGGGTCACGCTCGGCGGCGGAGTCCACCGAGGTTATCGTGAAGGCGCCGAACTGCTCGGCTGCCTTGGCCAGCAGCATCGGTCCCTCGACGTCCACCGGCTCCACAACCTTCTGAGCGATCACCGGGATGCCAACGAGCGCGTCGTCGTTGACCTTCTCCGCCTTGCCCTCTTGTTCGCCGCTCCTGGCGCCAGCACGGTTCAGAGTCACGAACGACAACTGCTCGCCTCCGGCCACCGGCTGCGCCACCGGCGGCGCGAGGAACCTCCGAGCCAGTTCCTCCCAGATCGGATGGAGGTCCTCGCGCGTCGCCACGGCCGCTCCACCCATGACAGCGACCACCGCCGCAACATGCGCGACAGCGCTCACCGCCGCCGCGACTACCGGGCGCCGCGGCCTGACGTGCTGGGACTCAAGGAGAACCTGGAACATGCGCGCGCTCCGGACCGTGTCGTGCCCGGCTGCACTCCTTATTTCATCACTATACCAAGTCCGGCGCCCACCGCCAGTCCGCGGCGTCCCAGCCCCGTGCCCCGGCTTGATCTTGCCATCCGGTGCAGCTCCACCCCATTGCCACTCGGTAGGATATAAGATATATCGGATCGTAGTAGTGTGATCATATATCGTGATCTCGGAGGAAAGATGCACAGTTATCGGGGTTGCCGGGGGTACGCGGGCGCAGGGCGGTCCTGGGGCTGGCGAATGGGAGCGGAGTTCGATCCGTTCGTATTTGGGCCACCCCGTGGCCGCCGGTGGCACCGCGGAGGCAGGATGTTCGAGCATGGCGACCTGAAGATCATCGTGTTGCAGTTGCTCGACGAGAAGCCGCGGCATGGATACGAGATCATCCGTGAACTCGAGACCCGTTCCGGTGGCCGCTACTCGCCGAGCCCGGGCACCGTCTATCCCACGCTCACGATGCTGGAAGAGATGGGCTGCGCATCGAGCGTGGAGGAGCCGGGCGGCAAGCGCGTGTACTCCATCACCGACGTCGGCCGGAAGTACCTTGCGGAGAACCGTGCCACCGCAGAAGACGTGCTGGACCGACTGGCCGACCTGGGGGCCTCCATATTTGGCGAGGCCGTCCGGCCGGCGCACGAAGCCATGGCGCGGCTGGGGCGCGCCTACTGGCGCGTCACCATGCGCCACCCGGCGACCGCGGAGACCATCGCGAGTGCGGCACGGATAGTGCAGCGAGCGGCAGAAGAGCTGGAGGAACTCTCCAGGTCACCGTGACGCAGGTCGCTTTACGCGCGGCGGCCCGGCGCTAGATTCACGACGGGTCGCGGACTTCCCGCGACCCGTTTTTGCGTCTGCCCGCCGAGATGGGCTCCGAGACAGGCAAGTCCCCTTCCACTTCCGGCGACAGCTCGCCAGCCGGTTCACCGCCATCCGGCGGCGCGGACGCATCGGCGGCACAGCCAGCGCCGTCGCCTCCGGCGAGCCGGTCGAGGCGCACCGAATCGTTCGTCCCGCCGCCGCTCACGCCTGCGCCGACCGAGGCGAACCCCACCGGACAGCGGCTGCGGATCCTGATGTTGACGGCGCTTGGCGTCGTTTACGGCGACCTGGGAACGAGCCCGCTTTACGCCCTGAGGGAGTGCTTCAGCGCGGAGTACGGGATCGCCCCGACTGCCGCCAACGTCACGGGGGTCCTTTCGCTCATCGTCTGGTCGCTCACGCTGGTCGTGAGCATCAAGTACCTGGTGTTCGTGATGCGCGCCGACAATCGGGGCGAGGGCGGCATACTCGCGATGCTCGCGCTGATCGTCGGGCGCACCACGGCGCGCACGACGCGGCGCGCCGTGCTCGTGGCGCTCGGACTTTTCGGCGCGGCCCTACTCTACGGCGATGGCGTAATCACGCCGGCAATAACGGTCCTGAGCTCGATGGAGGGCCTCGTGGTTGTGTCGCCGGCCTTCTCGCACGTCGTCGTCCCAGCGTCCCTCGTCATCCTCCTCGGCCTGTTCCTGGTGCAGAGGTTCGGAACGCACCGCGTGGGCGGGTTCTTCGGGCCGATGATGCTCGTCTGGTTCGGCACGATCGCCATACTGGGCCTGGCCGAGGTGATGCGGACGCCTG
Source organism: Gemmatimonadaceae bacterium (assembly GCA_020851455.1). Classification (GTDB taxonomy): domain Bacteria; phylum Gemmatimonadota; class Gemmatimonadetes; order Gemmatimonadales; family Gemmatimonadaceae; genus Fen-1231. The sequence continues at coordinate 86,019 of JADZCT010000040.1, forward strand.
ATATCCTCTGGGCAGTCAACCCGATGCAGGCGGCGCGGTTTGCCGCGGCCCACGGATGGGGTGCGTTCTTCGTGCTTGGCGCAGTGGTGCTCGCCCTCACGGGCGCGGAGGCGCTCTACGCGGACATGGGCCACTTTGGGCGCAAGCCGATCCGGATGGCATGGTTCTGGATCGTCTTTCCCTGCCTGCTGCTCAACTACTTCGGCCAGGGCGCGCTCATCCTGCGCGAGCCCGCGGCCGTCGCGAACCCGTTCTTCCTGCTTGCCCCCGAAGGGCTGCGCTACACCCTCATCGCAATCGCCACGATCGCGACCGTGATTGCGTCGCAGGCGCTCATCTCCGGCGCCTTCTCGCTCACGCAACAGTGCGTGCAACTCGGCTACGCGCCGCGCGTGACCATCGTGCACACGTCGGCGCGCGAGTTCGGGCAGATCTTCATTCCGGAGGTGAACGTCGCGCTCGCGCTGGGATGCGTAGTCATGGTGCTTGGCTTCCGCAGCAGCAGCGCGCTGAGTGCGGCGTACGGCATTGCGGTAACCGGCACCATGGCCGTCACGTCCGTGCTGTACGGCGTGATCGCCGTGGCTCGGTGGAACAAGCCGCGCAGCCAGGTGATACCGCTCGTTGGCGGATTCCTGCTCCTCGACGCCCTGTTCCTCGCCGCCAATACGATCAAGATCGAGCATGGCGGCTGGGTGCCGCTGGCGCTCGCTGCCGCGCTGTTCATCATGATGACCACATGGAAGCGCGGCCGGGCAATCCTGCGCGAGCGCCTGCAGGACGTGATGATGCCCCTCCCGACGTTCCTCGACAGCATCCGCGGCAGCCAGATTCCGCGCGTGCCCGGAACCGCGGTGTTCATGACGTCCGAGCCGCAGGGCGCGCCCGTCGTGCTGCTGCATCACCTGAAGCACAACAAGGTGCTCCACGAAGAGATCATCCTGTTGTCCATCCGGACCGTGGACGTGCCCGAGGTGTCCAAAGCCGACCGCGTATCACACCTGGAGCGCCTCGAGATGGGGTTCGTGCGAGTGGTGGCGCGCTACGGGTTCATGCAGTCGCCGGACGTGAAGGAAGTGCTGGGCATCCTCCGTGACATGGGAATCACCGCGCGCCCGTTGAGCACGAGCTACTACCTCGGCAGGGAAGAGCTCATCCCTGCCGACAAGGCCTGGAAGCAGGGCGGCCTCACCATGAACATCTGGCGCAAGCGCCTGTTCGTGGTGATGGCGAGGAACGCACGAAGCGCAACCGCGTTCTTCAACCTTCCCCCGAACCGCGTGGTGGAGCTCGGAACGCAGATCGAGTTCTGACCGCCTGGCGGTGGCTCAGAACCTGACGATGCGGCGCAGTCGCGGCGGCATCTGCGGCTGGAGGGCCCGCATCTGCGCTCGCATGCTGTCCAGGTACGGCTCGATAGCGCGGCGCGCCTGCTCGGCCCGTGTGCGAGCGCTGTCGAGAGACGGAGCGAGACTGCGCTGCAATTCCATTGCGCGCATGCGAATACTGTCGAGGGACGGCTGGAGGTCGCGCCGCAGCGCGCCGCGCAGCTCTTCAAGTTCCGGTCGTACGTGAACGGCGAACGCGCTGTCGAACGCCATCGTGGCAGCGGAGGGGGCGGCAAAGCCCCAGGCGAACGGGTCGCCCACGCCGTAGCCGGGAAGGTCACGGGCGGCAACGGTCGTCACCTTCACGTTCCGCGTGCGCCCGCCGGAAACGACCGCGAGATCCACGGCGCCCCCGGCCTCGACCTTCGCGAGTTCGCGCTGCATCCGGTCCACGCGCGCCGACGCAGCCACGGGGTCGCCAGCATCCTCCCGCGCGACGCGCACGTTCACTCCGTTGATGCCTGCGATCCGGTCGCCTTCGATGATCCCGGCCTTCTCCGCTGGCCCGCCAGCTACCACCTCCTGAACGAAGATGCCAATCGTGTCGCGCGACGTGCCCGTAGCTGCCAGAACGAGGCCGAGTGCCGCGGGGCTTCGTGCCGCGGCGGTCCCGGCGCGAACCCGCACGGCGCGCCGCTCCACCATCTCGCCAGGGGCTGGCGTGGTCACTTTCACTGTCCGCGCCCTTCCGCCCACGACGACATCGAGCGTTACGACGTCGCCCGCCTTCACCTTCGTCAGTTCCCGGCGCAACCGATTGGCGCCGAGCCACCGGGAAGAGACGTCCGACGCGTCCTCCTGTGAGAGGCGAAGGTTCACGCCGTTGATCGCCTGGAGGCGGGCACCGTTCTCTATCCCGGCCTTCGCAGCTGGCCCGTTGGCCTCCACGGACGTCACCAGCAGGCCCAGTGTGTCGCCGGCGCTGCCCGCCGACACGGCGATGCCGAGCCGGACTCCCTCTGCGCCGTCCGGGCCCAGCCGAACACCCGCCGCGGCAGCGGGCAGGGGTGGCCGCGGCGGCGCAGTGCGCGCGCCCTGCGCCACGACGGAAGCCGGAGCGGCGACTATGAAAAAGGCGGTGGCGATGGTATGGCGCATGACGACGGACCTCGCGGGTCGGGTTCAGTCAGTACGACACACCGTGCGCACGGATGGTTTCCGTCCCGTTTGCGCTGCGCGGCTAGGTTTCGGGTGAGCTCTCCATGACCGATCCTCACACGTTCCGGCACCATTGGCAGGACGAGGCCGACGCGGCTTACCTGTACCGCCTGATCGCGGCGCTCGAGCCCGACCCGGCCAGGCGCAGCGTGTACGCGCGGCTCGCCGAGGTGGAAGACAGGCACACCGCGATCTGGGCCGACGTCATTCGCGCGAGCGGTGGCACCGTGGGGCCGTTCCGCCCGTCCGGACGCACGCGGCTCCTCGCGTTCCTTGGCCGCACCTTCGGGGCCAACTTCCTGCTCCCGCACCTGCTGGCCGAGGAAGGCCGCGAGGTGAAGGGCTACCTCGACATGCACCGGAGCATCCCGAGGGGTGAAGCAGGCTTCGACGAGGCCCTGCTCCTCGCAAAGGAATCGAAGGAGCACGCGCACGAGATCGCGGGGCTTGCCGGCAGGTCCGGAGAGCCGTGGCATCGTACTGAATCCGGCGGCTTCCTGCGCAACGTTGTGTACGGATTCAACGACGGACTGACGGCCAACTTCGGGCTCGTCGCGGGTGTGCTCGGCGCGACGGCGTCCGAGCAGCACCACATGGTGATCGTCGCGGGCGTGGCAGGGCTGCTGGCCGACGCGCTCTCGATGGGCGCGAGCGGCTACCTCGCGGCAAAGAGCGAGCAGGAGGTCTACGCAAACGAAATCGCGATGGAGCGCGACGAGATCGCGATGATGCCAGAGGTGGAGCGCGACGAGCTCGCGCTCATTTACGAGGCCAAGGGGATGCCGCCCGCCGTAGCCCGTGCGCGCGCCGCCGAGGTGATGAAGGATCCCGAACGCATGCTGGCCGAGCACGTCCAGGAGGAGCTCAAGATCGGTGGCCACGAGCAGCCGCCGCTGCGGGAGGGCTGGGTGACCGGCCTCGCGACCGCGGTTGGGGCCCTGATTCCCGTTGCTCCTTTTTTCTTCCTGACCGGCACTGCAGCCATCTGGACGTCGTTCGTAGCTTCGATGGCCAGTCACTTCCTGGTGGGAGCCGGACGGAGCGTATTCACGGGCCGGGGCGTGTTCCGGTCGGGCATTGACATGTTCGCCGTCGGACTGGGCGTCGCGGTAGTTGGCTACTTCGCCGGCGAGTGGGTGGGGAAGCTGATCGGCTGACCCGTGCTGCACGCCGCGCGGGGTAGTATCCGGGGCGGTTCCACTACGCCGTGTCCGGCGATTCCCGACGGCCCGGGCAGGCCGAACATGCGACCATTGCTGCGTCCCCGTCCCCGCATCCCGTGAGCACTGCAACGCAGGCCGCCGCAGAGCGGCTTCGCAACATCCGTGTCATGATCGGCAACACCCCGCTGCTCGCGATTGACTTCGAGTATGGGGGTCGCGAGCGCACGATCTACGCCAAGGCGGAGAACCTCAACCTCACGGGCTCGATCAAGGACCGGATGGCGTTCCACACGATCCGGCTTGCGTATGAACGGGGGTCGCTCACGCCGGGCGCGCCGATCCTCGAGGTGACGAGCGGCAACACGGGAATATCCTTCGCCGCCATTGGCAGCGCCCTTGGGCATCCGGTCACGATCTTCATGCCTGACTGGATGAGCCACGAACGGCAGCAGCTTGTCAGGGCATTCGGCGCGAGCATCCGGCTCGTTTCAGCCGCCGAAGGCGGCTTCCTCGGCGCGATCCGGCTGTCCGAAGAGATCGCGGCCGTCACGCGTGGCGCCTTTCTGCCGCGCCAGTTCGCCAACGAAGACAACGTGGTTGCCCACGAGATCACCACCGGGCCGGAAATCTGGGCCCAACTCAGCGGCCATGCCAAGCGACCGCCCGATGCGTTCGTGGCCGGCGTGGGAACGGGCGGGACGATCATGGGCGTCGGGCGTTATCTGAAGAGCGTGCATCCCGGCGTTGTGCTGCACCCCGTGGAACCGGCGAGTTCGCCCACGCTCTCGACCGGCCACAAGGTGGGGTGCCATCGTATCCAGGGGATTTCCGACGAATTCATCCCGCCGATCGTCAAGCTCGACGCGCTCGGGCCTGTCATTGGCGTGCACGACGGCGATGCGATCGTCATGGCGCAGAAGCTTGCGGCGGAGCTTGGTCTTGGGGTTGGCATCTCGAGCGGCGCCAACTTCCTTGCCGCGCTCGACGCGGGCGACCGGCTGGGTTCCGACGCGTGCGTGGTCACCGTGTTCCCCGACTCGAACAAGAAATACCTGAGCACGGATCTCATGCGCGAGGAGCCCAGGCGAAGCGGCTACGCGGCGCCCGACGTCCACCTGCTTCGCTACCGTGCGATCAACCGGGTTTGCGACGTCTGCTACGACCCCGACCACCCTGGCGACGGCCCCGTGCAGCCAACGCGGGCAGGGCGCGTCACGGCGGCTTAGCGCCAAGTGTGGGGTGGTGCGGCGGCCATCTGACGCCCCCCGCCGCGCGGAGCCCGCGTTAGCCGACGAAGTTCACCAGCCGGCCATGGACGTAGATCACTTTCTTCGGGGAAGCGGGCAGGAACTTCGCGATCGCCGGCGCACCGCGCGCGGCCGCTGCCACGACCTCCTCGCCCGCGTCCCGCGCCACTTCCACCGAGCCGCGCGTCTTCCCGTTCACCTGCACGGCAATCGTCATGGCGTCGCCAGCGGCGAGCGCGGGGTCGAACTCCGGCCAGCCGGAGTCAAAGACGCCCGTGGCGTGGCCGAGGGTCTCCCACAGATCCTCGGCGACGTGCGGCGCGAAGGGGGCGAGCAGCGGAACGAGCGGTTCCACCTCCGAGCGGTGCGGCACGCGCTCGCCTCTGCGGAGCACGTTCACGTACTCCATCATAGCGGCGATTGCCGTGTTGTACTGAAGGCGTGGGATATCGTCGCCAACCTTCCGGATGGTCTGGTGGAGCTTCCGCACGACGTCAGGATCTGGTTCGCCATCAGTGCGGGCGCCATGCACTGACGCCCACACGCGATCCAGGAACCGGCGCACGCCGCTGATTCCCGCGTCGCGGAAGTCGCCGCCCTCCTCGAACGGGCCGAGGAACATGAGGTAGGTGCGGAAAGTGTCTGCGCCCCAGCGGGCGATGTAGTCATCGGGAACCACTACGTTTCCCTTCGACTTCGACATCTTGGCACCGTCACGGATGATCAGTCCGTGCGCGCGGAACTTCGTGAAGGGTTCCTCGAAGCCGAGGTGACCGGCGTCGTGCAGCACCATCGTCAGGAAGCGTGAGTACATGAGGTGCAGCACCGCGTGCTCGTTCCCGCCGATGTACGAGTCCACCGGCAGCCATTTTTGGGTGACGGCCGCGTCGAATGGCGCGTCGTCGCGCCCGACGCTCGGGTAGCGGAGGAAGTACCATCCGCTGTCGAGGAAAGTGTCACTGACGTCCGTTTCGCGCCGCGCCGGCTTGCCGCACGCCGGGCAGGGCACGCGGTACCACTCCTCGTGCCGGGCCAGGGGCGAGACGCCGGAATCGTCGGGCCTGAAGTCCGGTATGTTCGGCAGCAGCACCGGCAGATCCTGCTCGGGCACCGGTACTGCGCCGCACGAGTCGCAATGGATGATGGGGATCGGCGGGCCCCAGTACCGCTGCCGCGAGATGCACCAGTCGTGCAGCCGATAGTTCACGATGGCCCGGGCCGCGTGCTTCTCCTCGAGCCAGGCGGTGATGGCCACCTTGGCGTCGTCAACGGTGTATCCGTCGAAGCGCTCGCTGTTCACGAGCCGTGCATTGGCGGTGTCGGTGAACGGCTCGGCGAGCGGAGCGTGAGCGCCGTCGCCAGGGCCTGCCACTACGCGCTCGATCGGCAGCCCGAACTCCCTTGCGAATGCGAAGTCGCGTTCGTCGTGGCCCGGCACTGCCATGATCGCGCCCGTGCCGTACTCCATCAGCACGTAGTCGGCGATCCACACGGGAATTATCTCGCCAGTCGCCGGATTCACGGCGTAGGAGCCCGTGAACACGCCGGTCTTGTCCCTGGTCGTCTTGCGCGACACCAGATCCTGGGCCGCGGTACGCTTACGGTATGCCGCCACCGCCGGTTCCTGGTCCCCGGTCGTGACATCGTCAACCAACGGGTGCTCGGGTGCGAGCACGAGGTACGTGGCGCCGAAGACGGTATCCGGCCGCGTGGTGAACACGACGATTTCGCTGGCGCCCGACGTCACCTCCGAGGTGACGTGGACCGCGGCGCTCCCTGCGTCCTGCAGCGGGTCGAGGACGCGGAAGCGGATCTCGGCGCCATCCGATCGGCCGATCCACGTTCGCTGCGCTGACTTGGTCGTCTGCGACCAGTCGAGTGTGTCGAGGTTGGCGAGCAGCCGGCCGGCGTAGTCCGTGATGCGAAAGAACCACTGTTCGAGGAACCGCTGCTCGACCGTTGCGCCACAGCGCTCGCAGAGGCCGTTCTCGACCTGCTCGTTGGCGAGCACGGTCTTATCGTTCGGGCACCAGTTGACGGCGGCTTTCTTCCGGTACGCGAGCCCCCGCCTGAAGAGCTGGAGGAAGACCCACTGAGTCCACTTGTAGTACGACGGGTCGGTCGTGTCCACCGCGCGCGACCAGTCCACCATCAGTCCGGCGCTGGTGATCTGCCTGGTGAAGTTGGCCACGTTGCGCGGAATGAGCTCCGTGGGGTGCACCCCAAGCTTCAGGGCATGGTTCTCCGAGTGGATCCCGAAGGCGTCGAACCCGATGGGCTCGAAGACGCTGTGGCCACGTAGCCGCTGGAAGCGGGCGAAGATATCATTCCCGGTGAAGGCGAAGAGGTTCCCCACGTGCAGGCCTTCGGCCGATGGGTACGGGAACATCATCAGGGCGTAGAACGGGCGCTCGCCGCGCTCGATGTCGGTGCGGTTCGTGCCTTGCGCAGCCCATCGCTCGCGCCACTTTCGCTCGACGGCGGAAGGGTCGTAGGGGTGCGGCTCGGCGGAGCCGGGGCGGTCGGGTTGGGTCATGGATACACGAACGGGGCGCCACGGGCTCGGCATGCGCCGCCCAGGTCGCCCCATGGCTCACGCGGTGATTTGGGGTCGGAATGAGTCAGCCGGTACAGACCAATTTAGCCGATAGGCCTTTCCGTACAAGCGTTGCGATGGCGCACGTCCATGGACAGCGCGCCCATCACCTTGATCGCGCGTCAACGGCGACCGCGGTGGCTGCCGCCGTCCTGCTTGCCGTGCTTCTCTGGCTCGACGGCGGCGCAATCTCACGGGCGGGGAGCGCTGGAGATCTGGCGCCGCTCACGCTCATTGCAGCGGCGCTTGCGCTTCTGGTTGCCGCGCTGGTGGTGCGGCTGGTTGTGTCGCCGCGCGTGGGCGCCCAGGTTGCCAGCGTCGCGGATGTCGCCGAGGCGATCGCGGCAGGCGACCTCTCGAAGGCGACCGCCGTGCGCGGTGAAGGCGGGGAGATTGGCCGCCTCGCGCGCGCAATGGCCGCCATTGCCGCCGAGCTCCAGCGGCTCGCCGCCGCTATGCGCGCATCAGCCGCCGACACCACGCGTATCGCCGCGGGCATCGCTTCCAAGGCCCAGCGTGCGGCATCGGCAAGTGGCATGGCGGCAGGCGCGGCGAAGGCGCTCTCGACCCAGGCGGCGGACCTGTCGGGCGATATCGGACGGCTGAACACGGATGCTTCCCGCCTGGACGAACTCGCACGGAATGCGGCCACGCTCGCCCAGCGTGAGGCCGAGCGCCACGCGCGGCTGCGGGCCCTCGCCCAGGCCGGGCACGGGCGGCTCGACGAGAGCGTCACGCGGCTGGACCATCTTGACAGCGAGCTCAAGGGAAGCATTGGCGCCACCGAGACGCTCGCGCGCGCAATGATCGAAGTGCGCGAATTCGTCACGCTGGTGCAACAGATCGCGAGGCAATCGAAGCTCCTCGCGCTGAATGCCGCCATGGAGGCGGCGCGCGCCGGCGAGCACGGCGAGGGGTTCGGGGTGGTTGCAAACGAGGTAGGCCGGCTTGCGGCGATGGCGTCCGACGCAGCCGAACGGACTGCGGTGCTGATGGCTGGCGTTGACTCCAAGGTCGTGTCGGCCCGGGGAGCGGGCGGACGCACGCTCACCGCGCTTGCGAGCGTCCGGCACGCAGCCGTCCAGGGCCGCGACACTCTCTCGCAGGTTGATGCGGCAGTGACGGAAGCAGGGCGGATGGCCGCGGCGGCGGCCGAGTCAGCCGACGCCGGGAGTGCGCTCGCGACGGACGTCCGGCAACGCACAGCGTCGCTCGACGCGCTCACCCGCGACCTCGCGGGCGCCATGCAGCAGGTCGCCGGCTCCGCAAGCGAACAGAATGCCGCAGCGGGCGACGTCGCCGCGGCCGCCGGTGAGCTGACGGGCGCGGCGACGCGCGTGCTCGCCGCCGCGGGCACACTCCACACGTAGTACCTACGTGCGCGCTACGTCCAGCGTTTACAATCCACTGTACTTCGGTGTCTAACCGAGGGAACGGCCCGGCGACCGGCACCCAACACGCCCGCGCAAACGCGAAATGACCGACAACGAACAATCCACCGGCGAGATCCGCGCTGCGTTCGCAGCGGGGTACGAAGTCGAGCGCGAGTTGCTCGGCGGCGGGATGAGTCGCGTCTTCCTCGCGAATGAACGCGCGCTCGGACGCCAGGTGGTGCTCAAGATCCTCCCGCCGGAACTGGCCGCTGGCGTGAACCGCGAGCGCTTCCGGCGCGAGGTCCAGCTCGCCGCCCAGCTCCAGCACCCGCACATCGTGCCCCTGTATGCTGCGGGGGCCGAAGGCGACCTGCTCTACTACACGATGCCGTACATCGAGGGCGAGTCGCTCAAGCTTGCCCTGCAGGCGCACCGCAAGTTCTCGCCCCGCGAAGTCATCAGCATCATGCACGACGTAGTTGACGCGCTTGGCTATGCCCACGCACGCGGCGTCATCCACCGCGACATCAAGCCCGGCAACGTCCTCATGAGCGGCCGGCATGCGGTCGTAACGGATTTTGGCGTCGCGAAGGCAATCTCGGCCTCGATCCCGTCCGCCGGCGGGATGACCCGGAGCGGTATGGTAGTCGGATCGCCCGCATACATGGCTCCCGAGCAGCTTGCCGGAGACCCGAGCGCCGATCACCGCGTGGACATCTACGCCGCGGGACTGCTCGCCTACGAGCTGCTCACCGGGCACGCGCCGTTCGCGTCGGCATCGCCGGCCGAGACGATGGCCGCGCAGCTCACGCGCAGGCCCGACCCCATCGAGGCCACGCGGCGCGACGCTCCACCTGCGCTGACGGCGCTCATCATGCGCTGTCTGGCCAAGAGTCCCGCCGACCGCCCCGCCGATGCCGGGGAAGTGCTTGCCGCGCTCGACGCCATCCCGGTCGCTTCGGGGGAGTACCGCGCAGCATCCGGCAACCGCCGGCGATGGCTCCTTGCGGCGGCAGCGGTGGCTGTCGTGGCGGCCGGGATCGCCATCTGGAGGCCTTCGGTTCCCGGCCCGGCAACCACGCAACCGTCGCGCGACACAGTGACGGTCTCGCCCGCTGGCCCCCTGCTGACCCGCGCCGAGTCGCTGGCGATCGCGCATGCCGTGGAGGCCCGCGTCGCGGAGCAGCGTGGCTTCCGGGGCCGGGGCGATACGACCGCCCGGGGGCCGGGGGGCGCACGCGGCGGCGCCGCCGCCGCCGCGCCAGGAGCCCTCAGCAGCGACGCACTTCGCCAGGTGGCGGATTCGATCCGCGACGAGATCCAGCGGGCGATCTTCGACTCGCTCGCGCGCGTACAGGCGGCCGCGCGGGCCGACGTGGGCCGCGGCGGGGACCGGGGGCGCGGCCCTCGGCCAGGCGAGCCAGGCGACGCTCGCCCGATCTTCGACCGCAATGGCCCGCCAAGCCGGTTCGCAGGCCTGGCCCCCGGCCTCGACTCTATCATGCGGGTCATTGACCAGAGCGGCCGCGCAATCCGCGGCGGCCAGCCCGATACGGGGGAGTTCGCCCGGCGGGCCGCGACGCTTGGCCCGCAGCGGCGGATCGTGATTACCGAACCGAGGGTGCAGCGATTCACGGAGGCTGCGAGGGCCGTTGGGGCCGACATCGCCAACTCACTGCGCCGTGTGATCGGCGCCGCGCCGCGGTTCATCCTGGTGCCGCAGGACAGCGTCGCCGCAGCCCTGCAGAAGACCCGAACCGTTGACGACCTTGCCAAGGCGCTGAACGCGGAGATGTTCGCGTCCATCTCCGTCTACCACGTAGGCCCGGACAGCGTGCGCTGGCAGGTCGCCTTGCGCGACCTCACCGCAAGCAGCGCATACAGCCTGCGCTCATGGATCTCGGAGCCCACGCCCGCGAACGTGCCGCCGCCAGGGCTCGACACGCTGCTCGCCCAGACCGTGCTGCAACTGAACGAGATGGATCGTGCTCCGCGCCAGCCGTACCGGCCGCCGCCGCCGCGGCGCGAGTTCCGCTAGAGCTGCGCCCCGGGGCAGGGCTCAGGCGCGGAGCTTCGGGCGCTCCGACTCCTTGTACAGATATGCGCATTCCTCGAGGCGCGGGCCTTTGACGTCGCAGACCGCGAACGTCGTGCCCTGGTACGCGCATGCTCCGGCGTAGCTGCCGTCCTTCCGAAGGGCGTAGAACGTCAGGTCGAAGTAGGGCCGGCCACGCTCGTCCAGCAGCCGCTGCTCGGAGTGCTCGATTACGCGCTTCATTACGCGGATGAGCGCTTCCTGGGGCGCGGTTCCCCGGCGCATTTCCTCGACCGCCAGAAACGCGCCGCACACCATGATGTTCGACTCGCCCCGGCCCGTCGAGCCGGCAGCGCCAACGGTGTTGTCGGTGTACTGGCCCGCGCCGATGACTGGCGAGTCGCCAACGCGTCCGGGCACCTTCCACGCCATGCCGCTGGTAGTGGTCACGGAACTCACGTCGCCCGCGGCGTTCACCGCGTTCATGTTGATCGTCCCGTGCGTCCACGGGATTCCGCGCTCTCCGTAGTAAGCCTGCTCCTCAAACCCGCCGCGGGGTGGCAGTGCGCGCGGAGTCTGCTTCACCCACGGCGAGTAGCCCCTGGGATCGGCCTTCCACTTCTGCCATGCCGCGCGCGATTCCGGCGTGGTGAGGTCTTCCTCCTTGAAACCCACGGCAAGCGCGAACCTCAGTGCGTCGCGCCCCACGAGGAACACGTGGTCGGTGTAGTCCATGACCGCCTTTGCGACGAGCGATGGCGTCTTGATGCCTTCGAGCGCGCCAACGGCCCCGGCCCGCTTCGTGGGGCCGTGCATGCAGCTTGCGTCGAGCTGCACCACTCCGTCGGCGTTTGGCAGGCCTCCGTACCCAACCGAACTGTCGCTGGGATCGAGTTCCTGCGTGTTGACGCCGGCGATGATCGCGTCGAGGGTATCTTCGCCCGCCACCATGCGGTCGTAAGCGATTTTAACCCCGGCCGGCCGATCGGTATGAAAGCCGTTCCCTGATCCGACCACGCAGGGGCGGCCCTTGAAGCCGGGCGCCGGCATGGCCGCGCGGTGGCGTTCCGCCTCCCACTCCTCGAAGCTGATTGAACGAGGGGAGAAGCCGATCGCCGCAAGGAGCGCGCTTCGCTCGAGGAACTCACGACGGGAAGTGGACATTGTGGCACCTCACATGGGGATGGATGGCGCAGGCGGTTCGCACCGGCTCAGCGCCAGAGCGACGAGTACGGCTCCGCGTGTCCGGCCTCGAGCCAGCGGTCGAGTTCGCGTTCCACCGAGGCGGCGGTCGCAGGGTGATCGAGGTCCGCGGGATGCAGCGCGATCCGCACTGTCTCAGCGTGCCGTTGGAGCTTCCACCGAAGCTCCGCCTGCAGCAGCGAGCCGTACGCCCTCACCGCACCGCGGGAACTCCAGCGCACCACGGGTGACGTGACGGTGCGCGCCCTGCGAAATACGTGAACTACGGCGTCGTCCTCGGCCACTGAAAGACCCGCGTCGCGAGCCGCGCGAAACGCGCCTGGTCGCGCGAGCCACGCCGGCGGCACGAACCCGACTGGATCGAGCCCGAGAGCGCGCAGCCGCGCAAGCCCCCGGTCAATCTTCGCCCGCGCGGCGTCGTAGTCGAGGGTGAGGAACTCTCCTTCCCGGTTGGTGCGGCCAAGCGCGCGCAGGTGGTCGCCGAGCGCGCGCAGCGACCCGACCTCATCGTGGCGCTCGCCATGCAGAAAGATCTCCGCGCCCTCGGCCGCCCGCGCCCGTACCCACTCGACGCACGACGCAGCGCCCTCGATCGGCGAAGCGCCGTGCCAGTCGGGAACCACGAGGAGCCCCGGCTTCACCCCCCGCCGCTCGCACGAGTGCCACAGCCGCTCCACCCTCGGCATGAGCGGCGGCGCAACGTCATGGATGGTTACGAGAATGGCCGGCACGATTGCCCGAAGCTAATGCCCGCCGGATTCGATCGCGCGCGTCAACCGTGGTATTCCTTCACCACGCTGGCGTAGAGCGCGAAGATCCGGTCGAACACGTGGTTCCAGTCGTGATTTCGTTCCGCATGCGCGCGGGCGCGCGCTCCAAGGGCCGGAAGGTCGAGAGCGAAGAGGGCCGCAGCCGCATCGGCCAGGGCTGCAGGGTCACCCGAAGTGAACTGCGCGCCCGCGCCGGACGCTTCAACTTGCTCGCTGATCCCGCCGCGATCGGCCGTCAGAACCGGGGTGCCGCTCGCCATTGCCTCGAGCGGGGCCAGTCCGAAGGTCTCGTTGGAGCTCGGCGCAACGAACACGTCAAGCGCAGCGAGAAGGTCGGCCAGGCGGTCCCGGTCCCGCTCGTAAGGCAGGAATCGCGCCCAGTCGGCACCCGCCGCGCTGCGCCTCAGTGAGTCGCCTTGTGGCCCGTCGCCGACCAGCACCAGCGTTGCACCGGTCCGCTCGTATACCCGTGGCCACGCTTCGATGGCCACGTCCAGCTCCTTCTCCGGCGCGAACCGCCCCACGAATCCAGCAAGCGGACCCGGAGGCAGGCCGTATCGCGCGCGAACTTCTTCATGGACCGCGCGCCGCCGCACGTTGTACAACTCGAGATCCACCCCCAGCGGAACCTGCGTCACGCGATCTATCCCTGCGCGCCGGAGGTCGTCGCCCACGAAGCGCGAGCAGACGATGGTGTGCGCGAAATGGCGGTCAATGCGCCTCGCGTACCGCCACGCGAGGTCGTACAGCTTGCGCCGCGGCCACGACGCGCGCTCGGGCCACGGAGAGAACACGCGCGGGAAGTTGCTGTGGTAGAAAGCGACCACTGGAATGCCCAGCCCGCGCGATGCGAGGCGCACGATCCACGGAACGAGCCCCGGGCTCCCGGCCTCGATCACGCTTGCGCGTTCGTGCACGGCGATGCGACGATTCGAGCGCGTCGCAAGCATGAACCGGTACGGCGCCTGCCGCGGGACCCGTGGCCCGCGCAGCCGGTAGACGCGCACGCCATCGGATTCGGTTACCGCATCGCGCGCCCCTGGAAGCACGAGCACCTGGCGATACTCCGGGTGCGCCTCCACGTAGGCCGCCTTCTGCCGCAGGTACGTGCGAATGCCGCCGGTCGTGTCGCCGTAGAACTCGGTGATGTCCTGCACGGCGAGCCGCGCCCCGGGCCTGAGCCGGGGCGCGAGCGGGGTCACTGAAAGGTCGAGATGCGAGGCCCGCAACTGCGCATCGGTGAGGAAGAGCGCGTCGGTGACTGGCGGCGCGCCTGGCGTTGGTTGCACTGTCGCTCGGCGGTTGCGTTCGGGAACCTAGCGGGCGCTCTTGTCCGCTCGCTACCCGCGGGCCCGCGAGCCGGCGTAACTTTCAGGCATGACACCGCAAGGCCTTGCCGAGCAGCTCCGGGGCATCGAGTTCTTCAAGGGCCTCCCCGATACGCTCCTCTGGCACCTCGCCCGCTCCGGCGAGACCGTGGAACTCAAGCCCGACGACGTCCTCTTCCGCCAGGGCGACAGGAGAGCCGCGTTTTCCGTCATTCTGGAGGGCAGCGTCGCGATCGAGCGCGTGCCCCCTGATGGCGGGACGATCCCCGTCCGTCTAGCGACGTTCGGCGCGGGCAGCGTCCTCGGAGAGAGCGTACTGCTCGAGCCCGGCGTTCACGGATCGTCGGCGCACGCCACTTGCCTGACCCGCATCCTGCGGTTCCCGTCCGATGTGCTCGACCCGGTACTGCGCAACAACCCCGCGCTGTACGCGGCACTGGTGGGCTGCGCCGCGCGGGCGATAGGGGCGCGGCTGCACGGCGCCGACGCCGTCCTCGCGGGGCGCGGGCGGGGCGTGGGGTTCGCGGGTGCCACGCGGCGCGAGCACGATTTCCTCGGCGAGCGTGACGTCCCCGACGCCGCGCTCTACGGCGTGCAGACGCTGCGCGCCATCGAAAACTTCCCGATTACAGGCGTGGCCCTGTACGACTTCCCCGAACTGATCGTCGCGCTCGCCCAGGTGAAGGAAGCCGCTGCGCGCGCGAACGCGGGCCTTGGACTGCTGGATCCCGCCATTGCCGACGCCATCGTCCGCGCGGCGCGCGAGGTGCAGGGAGGCCGCCACCACGAGCATTTCCGCGTGGACATGATCCAGGGC
This sequence comes from Gemmatimonadaceae bacterium, assembly GCA_020851455.1. GTDB lineage: Bacteria > Gemmatimonadota > Gemmatimonadetes > Gemmatimonadales > Gemmatimonadaceae > Fen-1231. The sequence goes on from JADZCT010000040.1 coordinate 101,097, forward strand.
GGCGCGGGCACCTCGACCAACATGAACGCGAACGAGGTGCTCGCGAACCGCGCCCTCGAACTCCTCGGTCTACCCCGCGGCACGTACGGCCGCGTGCACCCGAACGAGCACGTGAACCTCTCGCAGAGCACCAACGACGTATACCCCACTTCCATCAAGCTCGCGCTGCACTCCTCGATATCGTCGCTCAAGGACGCAATGGGCGCGCTGGTCGCTTCGTTCCTGCGCAAGGGCGAGGAGTTCCACCCGTACCTGAAGATGGGACGCACGCAGTTGCAGGACGCCGTGCCGATGACGCTCGGCCAGGAGTTCAGCGCATTCGGGCATACCATTCAGGAGGACATTGACCGGCTCACGGAAGCCCAGGCCCTCATCCGCGAGATGAACATGGGCGCTACCGCCATCGGAACCGGCATCACCGCGCCGCACGGTTACGCCGACGCCGTCCGGGCGCACCTGTCGGAGGTCGCCGGCTTGCCGCTGATCACGGCGCCGGACCTCGTCGAGGCCACCGCCGACACGGGCTCGTTCGTCCAGCTCTCGGGTGTCCTCAAGCGGTGCGCGGTCAAGCTGTCGAAGATCTGCAACGACCTGCGGCTCCTCTCGTCCGGGCCACGTGCCGGACTGGGCGAGATCAACCTCCCGCCCATGCAGCCGGGGTCGAGCATCATGCCCGGCAAAGTGAACCCGGTGGTCCCGGAGGTCGTCAACCAGGTCTGCTTCGACATCATCGGTGGCGACGTAACGGTGACGCTGGCCGCCGAGGCGGGCCAGCTTCAGCTCAACGTGTTCGAGCCAGTGATCGCGTTCAGGCTGCTGCGAAACGCCCAGTCACTGCGCAACGCCTGTACCGTCCTGCGCGAGCGCTGCGTTGACGGGATCACGGCCAACCCTGAACGGATGCGGCACTTCGTCGAGCACTCGATCGGCATCGTCACGGCGCTCGTGCCCATACTCGGCTACGAGAAGTGCGCGTCGGTGGCGGTGGCAGCACTCGAGTCGGGACGCGGCGTATATGAACTGGTGCTCGAGCGCGGGCTGATGGACAAAGCAGCGCTCGACCGTGCCCTCAACCCCGCCGGAATGACCGGCGAGGCAAGCTGATGGCTGGCGCGGTGAAGCTGGACGGGGCCGGCGCACAGAAGATGAAGACCATCGAGGAGGCGCTCCACGCCATGGCCACGATCAACGCCATCGTCGAGCGCGGCGCCGTGGAGGTCAAGTCGCAGCGGCCGCTCGGCGTGATTCCGCAGCAGATCAAGCGCGTCGCGATACCGTTGCAGGGCCAGCTCAAGGGGCAGTTCGGGCTGATTGCCGATCAAGTCGCCGCGTTCATCCTGTCCACCACGCGCGGCGGTGGCGGTGACCAGGCGAAGATCCGCAGCATGCGCGAGTACGTCGCGCAGATAAGAACCGCCCTCGACATAGCCGCGAACAAGGTCAAGGAGCAGCACGCCGTACCGATCGAGATTTCGCCGGACTAGGCGGACCGCATCACGCTCGGCCCCTTCCCCCGGACCGGAGCATCTAGGTATTTATACCGATCCTGTAGAGGCCGCCAATCGGACGGCCGCTGCGGACTCTCCCTGCTGTACCGTCTGTCTCCCACGGACTGGAAAACCGTTCTAATGAACCGAACTCCCACCCTCCGGCTGGGACCCACGCTCATGCTCGTGGGCGCCATGCTGGCGCTTGCCGCGTGCAGCACCCAGACGTATCCGAACTCCACGTTCACGTCGCACACGGACCTGAACGCCGACATCAACGCGGTCTGGAACCGCGTCTTCGTGCTTGGGATGGCGGTGTTCGTGATCGTCGAGCTGCTGCTTTTCTACGTGATTGTCAGGTACCGCGGGAAGCCGGGCGCGCCGATGCCCAAGCAGGTGCACGGCAACCACACGATCGAGATGATCTGGACGGCGAGCCCGATCCTGATCCTCATCCCGATCATTGTCCCCACCGTCAAGACGACCTTCAAGACGCAGGCGCCGGCCGCCGCTGGTTCGCTCCAGGTGGAGGTTTACGGGCACCAGTGGTGGTGGGAGTTCCGGTATCCGGAGCTTGGCATCGTTACGGCCAATGAGTTGTACATCCCGACGGGGAAGACGGTCAATTTCACCCTGCAGACGCGCGACGTCGTCCACTCATTCTGGACTCCGCGCCTGGCCGGCAAGCGCGACCTGATCACCAACAAGGTGAATCACATGTGGTACACGCCGGATCCGGCGCTTGCCGAGGACGTGTTCAACGGCTTCTGTGCGGAGTACTGCGGGACGTCGCACGCGAATATGCGCTTCCGGGTGTACACGGTTTCGCAGCAGGACTTCGACTCGTGGGCGCGGCACCAGAAGACGGAGGCAATTGGCTCGCCGGCGCTGGCCGCGGCGCGCGTCGCAGCCGACAGCGCCGCGCGGCGTGCTCCGGCGCGCGCATCGGTGATCCCCGCGGCCGCTCCGGCGCCGGTGGAGGACGCGGGGTACGTCTTCCCGGCCGGGAAGATGGGCGCGCACACCGTGCCGAAGACGCCAATGCCGGCGAGCGTGAAGTTCGACGATGCCCTCCTCGCGCAAGGCGATGCCGCGCGCGGCAGGACGCTCATCACGACGCCGGCCAACCTGGGCAAGGCCGGCTGCCTCACCTGCCACGTGATCAAGGGTGAGCAGGCATACGTGAACGACGACGTGGCGCGCGGGCCGAACCTTACCCACGTCGCCAGCCGTCATACGATCGCTGGCGGCATCTACCCGCTCGACCCATCGCACCTCGCGCACTGGATCAAGAACGCCCAGGTGATGAAGCCCGGAACCAGCATGAACACCTTTGGCCTGGGCGAATACAGCCCGCTCCTGAAGGGCAAGGTGACCGTTGGCCTCACCGACGCCGAAATCGCGGACGTGGTGGCCTACCTCCTGACGCTCAAGTAACCGGCTGGAGAATCGAATCCATGGCATCTTCCGCAGCCCCCGCCCCGGCCTTCGCCGCAGCGCCCGCGGCCACAGGGCAGTCAGGCCTCTGGAGCTGGCTCACGACCGTTGATCACAAGCGGATCGGCATGCTCTATCTCTGGACCTCGCTCGCCTTCCTGTTCGTCGGCGGCACGGAGGCGTTCATTCTGCGCCTCCAGCTCGCGCACCCGAACGGGCAGGTGGTCTCCGCCGAGGTGTACAACCAGTTGTTCACGATGCACGGCACGACGATGATCTTTCTCGTCGTCATGCCACTCTCGGCGGCGTTCTTCAACTTCCTCATCCCGCTGCAGATCGGCGCGCGTGACGTCGCGTTCCCACGGCTGAACGCGTTCAGCTACTGGGTGTACCTGTTTGGCGGCATCTTCATAACGCTGCCGGTCTTCTTCAACGTCGCGCCCGACGCCGGCTGGTTCGGCTACGCCCCGCTCACGACGAACCAGTTCTCGCCCGGGATTCACATAGACTTCTGGGTGCTTGGCCTCCAGATACTCGGCGTGAGCTCGCTCGCCGCGGCCGTCAACTTCATCACGACGATCATCCACATGCGCGCTCCGGGAATGAGCATGGCGCGCATGCCGATGTTCACGTGGATGTCGTTCGTGGTTCAGTTCATGCTCGTCCTCGCCTTCCCGGCGATCACGATCGCGCTGTTTTTCCTCCAGTTCGACCGGTTTTTCGGCACGCAGTTCTACGAGCTTGCGGCCGGCGCCGACCCGCTGCTCTGGCAGCACCTGTTCTGGATCTTCGGCCATCCAGAGGTATACATCCTCGTCCTGCCGACGTTCGGCCTCGTATCCGAGATCACCCCGACCTTCTCGGAGAAGCCCCTCTTCGGCTACAACGTGATGGTATTCTCGGGCATCCTGATCGGCTTCCTCGGTTTCGGCGTGTGGGCCCACCACATGTTCGCCGTCGGGATGGGCGCCACGGCCGATACGATCTTCGGCATCGGCACGATGCTCATCGGTATCCCGACCGGCATCAAGATCTTCAACTGGATCGCGACGATGTGGGGCGGGAACCTCCGCTTCACCGTCGCGATGAAGTTCGCGATCGCGTTCGTCGCGTTGTTCCTCATTGGCGGCGTGTCAGGCGTTATGCACGCGTCGCCCCCGACCGACCTCCAGCAGACCGACACCTACTTCATCGTCGCCCACTTCCACTACGTGCTGTTCGGCGGATCGGTAATGGGCATCATGGGCGGCATCTACCACTACTTCCCCAAGATGACCGGCCGCTTCCTCAGCGAGAAGCTGGGCAACTGGCACTTCTGGATGTTCTTCATCGGGATGAACCTCACCTTCTTCCCGATGCACTTCAGCGGCATGCTCGGAATGCCGCGCCGCGTCTACACCTACGACGCCGGCCAGGGGTGGGATACGTTCAACCTCATCTCGACGATCGGCGTGGTCTTTCAGGGGATCGGGCTGTTCGTGTTCGCTTACAACTTCCTGAAGAGCTGGAAGGGCGAGAAGAACGCTCCGGGCGATCCGTGGAGCGCGGGCACGCTCGAGTGGTCAATCCCCTCGCCTCCACCCGAGTACAACTTCGCACAGCTGCCGATCGTCACGTCGCGTTATCCGCTCTGGGACATCAAGCATCCCGAGCGCACCGCGGAGTTGCGGCACTCCGACCCGGACACTGCGGTCGTCGCCGAGGCCCACGGCGTGCCGATGCTGGAGCAGACCGAAACGCGGACCGCGAAGGCACTCGGCATTCCAATGCCGTTCCCGACCATCAAGCCGCTCTTTGCCGCGCTGTTCATGGTGATGCTGTTCGCCAGCCTCATCTTCCTCCACACGGCCTCGCTCCAGGTTGCCGTGGTGTCAATGATCGGAACCACCCTCCTGTTCATCGGGGCGGTGTACAGCTGGCTTACCAGCCCACTCGAATAGCACCCCACGGAGACCAGCACAGTGGCCACCGCCGCAATTGCCGAATCCAGCGCCGCCCCGCACGGCGAGCATACGCACTACACCACCACGGGGCTCGAAAACCGCAAGATCGCGATGTGGACCCTCATCGGGTCGGAGTGCATGATCTTCGCGTCGCTCATCTCCACCTACCTCGTGTACAAGGGCCGCTCGAAGGTCGGCCCATGGCCCCACGACTGGGGCTGCAAGACATCCGCCATAGTCGGCAAGACGGCAGCCGCCGTGCAGGCCGCGGGCTGCGCCGCCGCCGACGTGATGAAGCCAGTTCTCGACATCCCGATCACCTCGCAGTCCACTTTCGTGCTGCTCATGTCGTCGCTGGCGATGGTGCTGGCGCTCGAGGGTGTCGAGAACCATGGCAAGCCAGGCTACGATCGGTGGTACAAGGGATCGCGGTTCTGGCTCGCGATGACCGCGCTCATGGGCGCCGCCTTCCTTGGCTACCAGGCGTACGAGTTCACGTCGTTCGTGCATGAAGGGTTGACCATCCGGACCAACCTTTTCGGTTCGTCGTTCTTCACCCTCACCGGCTTCCACGGAACGCACGTGGCGGTGGGCGTTCTCTGGCTCGTCTCGCTCCTTGCCATTGACATGAAGCGCGGCCTCAAGGGCGCGACCGACGTGCTGCTCGTTGACATTGCGGCGCTCTACTGGCACTTCGTTGACGTGGTCTGGATCGCGATCTTCACCCTCATCTACCTCATCCAGTAGCCCTCATGAGCGACTCTGCCGCCATCGTTGACCGCGCCCACGCCGACCACAAGGCGCATCCCACGTGGAAGCAGTACAAGTGGGTCGCCCTCTGGCTCACGGTCATCACCGCAGTCGAGGTTTGGGTTTACTACACCCCATTCCGTGAATCGCCGCTCTTCGCGCCTACCTTGCTCGCGATGTCGGCCGCGAAGTTCGCGATCGTCGTCATGTTCTACATGCACCTGAAGTACGACCACTGGGTGTTCCGCCGGCTCTTCGTCGGGTCGCTCGTCGCCGCGATGGGAATACTCATGGCGCTCCTCTTCCTCTTCTCCAAACTGAAGATCGGGTGATGCCAGCGGGAGCAGCGTCGTCCGGGTCGCGGTAGATTCCGGCCGATGGCGGCCTCTCCACAGGTCACGACACAGGAAGCGACGAGGCCATCACCACGCCTCGACCCGGCGCTCCTTGCTGGCGTTCGCCAGCGGGAGCGCCTTGTTTCACTGGACGTGTTCCGCGGAATGACCGTCGCCGGGATGCTCCTCGTGAACGATCCCGGCTCATGGGGAGCCATCTACCCGCCGCTCGAGCATGCGGCGTGGCATGGCTGGACGCCCACGGACCTCATCTTCCCGTTCTTCCTGTTCATCGTCGGCATCACCACGCACCTGTCGCTCTCGGCGAGGCGCGAGAGGGGCGACGACGACGTCGCGCTGCGCCGCCAGGTGATAAGGCGGGCGATCCTCATAGTCCTCTTCGGCTACATCCTCGCGGCGTTCCCCTACTACCCGTTTTCACGAATTACCGGCGTGCGCATTCCCGGCGTGCTCCAGCGGATCGGCGTCGCCTACGGGTTCGCCGCGCTGCTCACGTTCCGCACGACGCTCCGGCAGCAGGTTGCGATTCTCGCCGCGCTCCTCTACGGATACTGGTTCGCAATCACGCTCCTGCCGGTGCCGGGCACCGGAGGCATTGGCGCCAACCTGCTCGGCGACCCGTCGCGCACGCTCGGCGCGTGGCTCGACCGCACCATCCTCGGCAGCCACCTCTGGAGCGGATCGGTCACGTGGGATCCCGAGGGCATCCTCTCGACAGTGCCCGCAATCGGGACCGTGATGCTTGGCGTGATGGCGGGCCGGTGGCTCGGGACCACGCGGCCGCTCAGCGACCGGCTGGCCGGGCTCTTCGCCGCAGGCGCGCTCGGGATGATGGCGGGGCTCATGTGGAACTGGTCGCTTCCGATCAACAAGGGGCTCTGGACGAGCTCCTACGTCGTCTTCAGCGCAGGGATGGCCTGCGTGGCGCTCGCGACCATCTCGTGGATCATTGACGCGCGTGGCGTGACCTGGTGGACCAGGCCGCTCGTCATCTACGGGATGAACCCGCTGATCGCGTTCGTCGGCTCGGGCATGATGGCGCGAACGATCTACACGCTCTGGAAGGTGGAATACCGCGGCAAGGTGGTGCCCATGCAGGGCGCGATCTACCAGTCGCTCTTTGCCTCCTGGCTCGAGCCGCGCAACGCCTCCCTCGCCTTTGCCGTATGCTTCGTGTTAGTCTGGTACGGAATCCTCTGGCTGCTATGGCGACGACGACTCTTCCTCAAGGCATGATCCGGAGACTGGCTGCCGTTGCCGGCGTGCTGCTGGCCGGTGCGGCTGCGCTCCCTGCGCAGGAGCGGCCAGCAGGGCCTGATTCCATCGCCGCCGCCAGCCGCGCCGCCGGGCAGCGGCTCGAAGCCGCGGTCAACACCGCGCTGAACCGCGTCGGTGGCAACAGCACGTGGGGGGTGCTCGTCGTTTCGCTGTCGAACGGCGACACGCTCGTGGCGCGCAACGCCGATGCGATGCTCGCGCCCGCGTCCACGATGAAGTTGTTCACCTCGGCGCTCGCCCTCGACCGGTTCGGGCCCGAAGGCCGCTTCGAGACGCAGGTGCTGCACACGGGGGCGATCGCCGACGGCGTCCTCGACGGTGACCTCATCCTGCGCGGCGCGGGCGATCCCTCCCTCGGCGGCGCGCCGTGGAGCGAATACGACGAAGCGCCCATGGAGCGCCTCGCCCGCGGCATCGCGGCCAGCGGGATCGCCCGCATTACCGGCGCGATCGTGGGCGACCCATCGGCCTTCGACGACGGCAAGGTGCCAGACGGCTGGGCGCGCCGGAACCTCCAGCGCAAGTACGCCGCGCGAGTTTCGGCGCTGTCGTTCAACGAGAACCGCGTTGCCGTCCTGGTCAGGCCGAACGGCAAGTTGGCGAGCATCAGCTTCCGGCCAGCGGCCACCGGCATTGACGTCGAGAACACGGTGCGCGTCGTAAAGGGAAGCCGCAGCGCGAGCATCCGCGTGTCGCAGGACTCTGTGCTCGGCCGCGTCAAGGTGAGCGGGTGGATCGGGGCGCTGAGCGGTACGCGGACTTACCCGATGATGGTGGAGAACCCCGAACTCATCGCTGCTGGCGCGCTCAGGGCCGCCCTGGCCGACGCCGGTGTCACGGTGGACGGCCCCGCAGTGATCAGGCAGGCGTACGTCGAGGCCGCTCCGCTTGCCGCGCTGCCCTCGCCGCCGCTCGACCAGCTCGTGGCGCGGATGAACGGCGAGAGCAACAACCACTTCGCCGAACTTCTCTTCCGGAACGTGGCCGTGAGCGAAGCGGCGACCGGGTCGGCAACCACGGCGAGTTCGCTCCTGGCACAGTTCCTCGCCACCAAGGTCAACGCCGACTCCACGACGATCCTTGCCGCGGACGGCAGCGGACTCTCGATGCTGGACCGGGTGACGCCCCGCACGATGGTGCAGCTCCTCGACTACGCACGCCGGGCGCCCTGGGGCGCGGTGTTCGAGCGGTCGCTCCCGATTGCCGGGCTCACCGAAACCCTCGCCCGCCGGATGCGCAGCACTCCCGCCATGGGGAATCTGCACGCCAAGACGGGCACCACCGACATCGTCGCGTCACTCGCCGGCTACGTGACGGCGAAGAACGGCGAGGATCTCGCGTTCTCGATCATCTACAACGGCGACAACCATTGGCGCGCGAAGGACTCGATTGACCGTATCGGCGCGGCGCTGGCGAGGTTCTCGAGATAAGCATCGTTGGTCCGGAGCACCACCGTCAGGTGTCCCTTCAGGCCACGGCCCACTCCCCAGACAGGAGTGCCGCCTGCTCGAGCACCGTCTCCGTCGCCTTCTCCTGCTTGTCCGGCGGGTAGCCGAACTTTCGCAGGATGCGCTTGACCAGCACCCGCAACTGTGCCCGCACGTTCTCGCGCAGTGTCCAGTCAATGGTCACGTTGGCGCGCACCGTGCGGACCAGTTCCTGCGCAATGACGCGCAGGGTCTCGTCGCCCAGCACGTTGACCGCGCTGTCGCTGGTTTCCAGCGCGTCGTAGAAGGCCAGCTCGTCCTCGGAAAGGCCTAGCGCCGCGCCCCGCGCGTCCGCATCGCGCATGTCTTTCGCCAGCGCGATCAGTTCCTCGACCACCTGCGCCGCCTCGATCGAGCGGTTCTGGTAGCGCCGGACGGCCTGCTCCAGCATTTCGGCAAAGGAACGGGCCTGCACCAGGTTCTTGCGTCGGCGCGCCGCCAGTTCGCCCTTGAGCAGCTTCTGGAGCAGTTCCACCGCGAGGTTGCGCTGCGGCATGCCGCGTACTTCGGCCAGGAACTCATCCGAGAGAATCGAAATATCCGGCTTCTCGAGCCCGGCTGCGGCGAAGATGTCGATCACGCCTTCGGGCGCCACGGCGCGTGCGATGATCTGTCGAACCGCGTGCTCGATCTCCTCTTCGGGCCGCGCATCGCCAGGCGCACGTTTGGCAAGCACGGCCTGCACCGCCTGGAAGAATACGACGTCGTCGCGGATGCGCAGCGCCTCGGTGTGTGGCACCGCCAGCGCGAAGGCTTGTGAGAGCTCGCGGACCGCAACCGCGCAGCGCTCCTTGCCACGCTCCTGCGCAAGGATGTGTTCTTGCGCGGCCGGCAGGAGCCGCAGCCGCTCGGTCGCCGAACCGCTGGTCCACTTGCGCCGGTCGAAGCCGTGAAAGAGTCCGGTGCACACCTCGTGCTTCTCCAGCATCACGGCCACGGCCTCGCTCTGATCGAGCGCGGTACGCCCAGTGCCGCCGCTTTCAGTGTAGATGGCGAGCGCTTGCTTCAGCTCCTGCGCGAGACCCAGATAGTCCACTACCAACCCGCCCGGCTTGTCTTTGAACACGCGGTTCACACGCGCGATCGCCTGCATGAGCCCGTGCCCACGCATCGGCTTGTCGATGTACATCGTGGAAAGGCTCGGCGCATCGAATCCAGTGAGCCACATGTCGCGCACAATCACGAGCTTGAAAGGGTCATTCGGGTCGCGGAACCGGTTGGCCAGCGCCTCGCGCCTGGGCTTATTGCGGATATGGGATTGCCAATCTGCCGAGTCGGACGCGGAGCCGGTCATCACCACCTTGAGCGCGCCCTCATTGTCGTCGGCCCCGCCCCAGTCCGGGCGCAGCTTCACGATCTCGCGGTAAAGCTCAATGCAGATGCGCCGGCTCATGCAGACGATCATCGCCTTGCCGTCCATCGCCTCCAGCCGCTTCTCGAAGTGCTCGACGATGTCGCCCGCCACGAGTTTCAACCGCGGCTCGGCGCCCACCACCGCTTCGAGCTGCGCCCAGCGGGTCTTGAGCTTCTCCTTGCGCTCGACCTCCTCGCCCTCGGTCGCTTCCTCAAAGCCGGCGTCAATCCTGGGCCGCTCGGTTTCGTCCAGTGCGAGCTTCGCGAGGCGGCTCTCGTAGTAGATCGGTACCGTGGCCCGATCCTGCACCGCTCGCTGGATGTCGTAAACACTGATGTAGTCCCCGAACACCGCGCGTGTGTTCGCGTCCTGGGCTTCGATCGGCGTGCCGGTAAAGCCGATAAACGAGGCGTGTGGCAACGCGTCGCGCATGTGGCGCGCAAAGCCGTCGACGAAGTCGTACTGGCTACGGTGCGCCTCGTCGGCGATCACCACGATGTTGCGTCGCTCAGAGAGCGTCGGGTACCGATCACCCTTCTCGTCAGGGAAAAACTTGTGGATGGTGGTAAACACCACGCCACCGGCCGCGACGGAGAGCAGTTCCCGCAAGTGTGCGCGCGATTGTGCCTGCATTGGCGGCTGACGCAATAGCTCCGCGCAGCGCGAGAAGGTGCCAAAGAGCTGGTCGTCGAGGTCGTTGCGGTCGGTGAGCACGACGAGCGTTGGGTTGCCCATGACTGGCTCGCGGATGATGCGGCCCGCATAGAATGCCATGGTCAGACTCTTGCCAGAGCCCTGCGTGTGCCAGACCACGCCGACGCGCCTGTCGCCGGGCTGGCCGCCGGCTTTGAGGCCCGCTTCATAGCGGCCCTCGGGCTCGGCCACCCCCCCCGCCACGCGCTGTAGCTCGGCTGCGCGCAGTGTCTCGCCCACCGCCGCCTGCACCGCGTGGAACTGGTGATAGCCTGCCATCTTCTTGACGAGGTGGCCACTGCCGTCGTCTTCGAAGACGATGAAGTCGCGCAGCAGATCGAGAAAGCGCCGCAGTGCGAATACGCCTTCGATCATGACCTGCAGCTCTGGTATGTCGCTGTCGGCAAGCCGCTCGCCCGCGATCGTGCGCCACGGCTTGAACCACTCGCGCCCAGCCCCGAGCGCGCCAACCCGCGCTTCGACCCCATCGGAGACGATCAGTACGCCATTGGTCGCAAAAAGTGAGGGAATCTCCGCCTGATAGGTCTGCAACTGCTGAAAGGCACTCCAGATCGTCGCGTTCTCGTCAACGGCGTTCTTAAGCTCCAGTACCGCCAGTGGCAGGCCATTGATGAACAGCACCACATCCGGGCGCCGCGAGTGCTTGTTCTCCACCACGCTGAACTGGTTCACCGCGAGCCAGTCGTTGTGCGCCGGCTCGTCGAAGTCGATCACGCGCGCCTGTGCACCGCGCAGGTTCCCGTCGGCATCGCGGTATTCAACTGTCACGCCATCTACCAGCAGGCGGTGCATCGCGCGGTTACGGACGATGAGTTCCGCGCCTTCGGGTCGCGTGAGCTTGCGGAAGGCGTCATCCAGCGCCGCGGCGGGCAGCCCCTGGTTGAGGCGCACTAGTGCCGCGCGCAGGCGCTCAGTCAGCACCACCTGCCCGAAATCGTCGCGCTCGGCGGCTGGCTCGCCGGGGGCGATCTCGGCGCCGTTGAGAGTGTGCCAGCCGACACCGGAAAGCCAGGCAAGGGCGGCTTCTTCAACGACGGACTCGTTGAAGGTGGTCATGCTGTGGCCTTCTTCTTTGGCGTCGCTCGATCGCGCCAGCACCACAAGGCCTCGACGGGTACGGCAAAAAGGTCAGCGCCGAATGGGACAACCTCCCTGCCGGTGTACAGCACGATGCCACGGCGGAAACGTCGGCCTGCGGCCGCGGCAAGTGCCCGCAGGCCCTTGAAGTCCGCGGCCGTCACCGTCGCCGCGCTCTTGACCTCGATGCCCACCACCGTCCCGTCGCGCCGCTCCAGCACCAGGTCCACCTCGTCGCCCTCGTGCGTCCGGAAGTGGTACAGCGCGGGCGGGGCCGCGCTCCATCCGGCCTGCTTGATGAGTTCCATGGTGACGAAGCCCTCGAGCAGCCCGCCGAGCAGTCCGCGATCGTGGACAAGGCGCGTTCCGTCAATCCCCATCAAGTGCGCCGCTAGCCCGGTATCTGTGAGCAGGACCTTGGGCGTCTTGACCAGCCGCTTGCCGATGTTCGTATGCCAGGGCGGCACGAGCCGGACCAGGAACACCGCCTCCAGCAGCGCGAAGTAGCGCTTCAGTGTCGACTGCGGCAGCCCGATGCTGCGCGACAACTCCGCATAGTTGAGCTGCGCCATGGTCCGCGCGGCTAGCAATGCGAGCAGGCGCGGCAACTCGGTCAGGCCCTCGATGCGGGCAAGATCGCGCACGTCGCGTTGCAAGATTGACGTCACGTAGGCATCGAACCAGGCCCGCCGCCTCTCCGCCCGCTTGATCTGCGAGGCTTCCGGATAGCCGCCGCGCAGGACACGGTCCGCGAGCGGCGTCGCGCGTGGACGTCGCTCCAGCATCGGCTGTGCGCGGCCAAAGACCGCATCGAGGAAGTTTTCGGACCCACCTTCGATCTCGCCCTGCGAGAACGGCCAGAGACTCACGATTTCCATGCGCCCCGCAAGCGACTCTGCCACCTGCGGCAGTAGCAGCACGTTGGCCGAACCCGTGAGCAGAAAGCGGCCCGGCGTGCGCGTGCGGTCCACCGCCGCCTTGATGGCGACGAGCAGCTCGGGTGCGCGCTGGATCTCGTCCAGAACCAGCGGCTGCGCGAAGCCCGCGAGGAAGCCCGCCGGGTCGGCGCGCGCCGCCGACAGCACCGTCATGTCATCGAGCGTCAGGTAGTGCGCGCCGGACGTCTCCGCCACGGCCTGGGCCAGCGTGGTCTTGCCGGTCTGGCGCGCGCCGTGCAGCAGCACGACCGGCCGGTCGGCCAGGGCCGTGCGCAGCAAGGTTGCAGCGTGGCGGGGGAGCATGCCGAAAGATTAGCCAGTCAATGGCTGAAAATCAACCATACAGTAGCTGATTCTCTAACGATCCAAACGCCGATGACTCGTTGCGGAGCGAATGGATGCGGATGATGGCGACTTCGTCGGGCATCGCTCATCTCAGGCAGTTCACCACACCGATGATAGCGAGCATCCCATAAAGCAAGGCGAAGACCATTGGCACCCAGCGCTCTAGATGGGACAGCGGGTGGTAAGCCTTACCTCGGCCTTCTTCGGCCATATGCCACTCGTATTCATAAAGAGCCGCAGGCATCTCCCGCTCAAGCTCATGAATGACCTTGAATTTGACCGTGTTCAGGTTTCGGTATGAAGTGATGATCTGATACCAGGTCAATGCGACGAGGACGCCTGCGACAGGCACAAGGATCGCCCAACCGCCACCATACGCGCTCGCCGCGAGCAGCGTATAGAGCGTTACAAGGAAGGCATTGACGGTGAGCAAGTAGTTGTTCGCCGACACCCGCCGCTCGCTGATCTTCTCCGCCGACTCCACGTACAGCTTGTACTGCTCGAAGAGGTCGGCCTTGAAGGATTCGCCGTAGCTTTCCTTCGTGTGTCGGATGAGTTGCGGACCTTCAGCGTCGGGCATGGGTCACCTCTTCCCGCCGATCAACTGCTTCAATGAGAGAACAATCATCGATCTCGAATGGCGAGCCCGGATGCTTCGCCTGCCCCGCAAGGAGGTTCCGGAGGTCTTCGTCGTGATCAAAGTCAAAGCTGATGAATGCACGCTTGATGGCCAATGGTTCCTCCCTAATACCGCGGCGAGTAGCGCCGGATGGCGTCCACGATGGTGCCTGTATTCCAGCCCACGATCTCATTCGCGTTTTCCTGCACGACCACAGGAAGCTGCACATTGCCCCACGGTTTCACGCCGATGATGGACTTCCCAATGCGCCGCGCGAACTCCATTTCCCAATCCATCCACTCGCTGCGGGCCGTGTACATTCCCGCGAGGACAAGCATCACGTCCGCCGGGCGAATCTGGTCACGGAGCTTCTTCTGGAGCATGTCATCCGTGTCGAGCGGCTTATGCTTTGGGACGCTGAGGTTCTGCCACTGGAAGTCCGGTGCCCCATCAAGGAATTCGCGAATGCGATGGTACTCGTCACTGTACTCCCAATCATGGCAGATGAAGACGGAGTAGGTGCGCAGGGTGGGCATGGCTAACGGACCACCTGATTGAACCGCTCGGCATGCTCAAGCCGCAGCTCGCCGGAGATGAGCTTGGGGAGCAGCGCGTCGCGCAGGGCGCCGAGGGTGCGGGATTCACGCTTGCTCTGTGCCACTTTCGCTAGGAGGGGCCCCGCTGCCTGAGAAAACCGAGCGAGCACATCATTGTCTGGGAGAACGCTCGGAGTTGCGGCAACAATCTCTGGTCGCACCGCGGGATAGGCCGCGCCATCGGCCAGATGAGCGAGGGCATCGATGCTCTCGGCCGTCGTGGCGGCGAGATAGACGAACTCCGCATGTTGAGCCGTATTCGGCCGGAGGACAGCAAAGCCCGTACTCCCCGTCAACCCATCGTTCGCGATTAGCGCGTACGAGCCGTTCCCGGGGCGCACTGTTCCGATGATCGTGTCCCCAGGCCGCAGCACCCGCTGTGCTCGGCTTGGTGCACTGGCCGACTCCCACACCGTCGTCGACTCAATCCGGCCCCACTTCGTGTTTGCGAGATCGACGTAGTGGATCTCGGGAGGGCGTGTGTGCTTCGACCAGACTTCCGGATTCAATGCCGATACATCTGCGAGCGTCCCCACCCCCCACCCCTCCGGAATCTCGCCGAGTTCGGAGTCCACTAGGCAGGCGGGAAAGAGATCGGCGAGGGGTTTGGGGAGGCCGGGGTCGCGGCCTTCGGCCTTGGCGCAGACGGGGTCGAAGTCCACGAACCACGACTTGAAGAGCGCCCGCGCTTGTTGCTCCAGCGTTTCGCTCATCCGCCGGTTCAGCTCGATCTTGTCGTCCAGCGTGCCGAGGATGTGGGCGATGGCGCGTTGTTCGGGGAGCGGCGGCAATGTGATGTGCATTCGCCGCTGATCGGTGAGGCTGACGTACTCCGCCATGTCGGTCTGTCCAGCCACGCCGTTGAACTGGACGAAGAACTCGCGGCCATACATCCAGAAATACAGGAACTGCGAATCAATCAGAGACTTGTTTAGGGACCTCCAGAAGCACAGCTGCGGCGAATAGACGAATCGAGGCGTGACAGGTCGGACGAACGCGAAGCGCCCGACGGTCCCCTTTGACGTGAACACTACGTCACCAGGCTGGCTGATCTTGTTGCCAACGCGCCGAAGGCTCGCCTCTGGGAACTTATCCGCGTCCTCGAACTGAAAGCCGTTGTTGATGTTCCCCGCACGCGCGAAGGGCAAGCCGGACGATGCCAGCTCCTCATTCTTGGCGCGGTAGCCGTCACCGATGAGCAAGCTGCCGCCCTCAATCAAGGCGCTCACATCATGCTGCCGCCACTCACCCGCCATACCCAAGCTCCTTCAGGTTGGCGGCAATGGCCGCGTCCAGCTTCGCCGCCTCAGCCTGCTGCTCACGCAGCGTTGCGACGAGCCGCCGCATCTTCTCCTCGAACGGCTCGCCGTCGTCCTCCTGTGCCTCAGCACCAACGTAGCGGCCGGGCGTGAGCACGTGTCCGTGCTTGCGTACTTCATCAAGCGGGGCGCTCCGGCAGAAGCCGGCCACGTCGGCGTACTCGCCGGCCTCTTTCTCCCCACGCCACGCATGATAGGTGTTGGCGATGCGCGCGACGTCCTCGTCGGTGAGCTCGCGATGCGTGCGGTCCACCATGCGGCCCATCTTGCGCGCGTCAATAAATAGCAACTGGTCGCGGCGATCGCGGAACTTGCCGTTCTTCCGGTCGCGCGCCAGGAACCAGAGGCACGCCGGAATCTGCGTTGAGTAGAAGAGCTGGCCCGGCAGCGCCACCATGCAGTCCACCAAACCGCCTTCGATCAGGTTCTTGCGAATCTCCCCCTCGCCAGACTGGTTGGATGACATCGAGCCGTTGGCGAGCACGAATCCGGCCACGCCCGCGGGCGCGAGATGGTGCACGATGTGCTGCACCCAGGCGAAGTTCGCGTTGCCTTTGGGCGGTGCGCCATACTGCCAGCGCTTGTCGCCCGCCAGACGCTCGCCACCCCAGTCGGAAATATTGAAGGGCGGGTTCGCAAGGATGAAGTCGGCCCTGAGGTCGGGGTGGCGGTCGTCGTGGAAGGTGTCGCCCTGCGCGATCTGGCCCGAGTCAATGCCGCGGATGGCGAGGTTCATGCGCGCGAGGCGCCAGGTGGTGTAATTCGATTCCTGGCCGTAGATCGAGATGTCGGGCTTCTCCTTGCGGCCCTCCGCCCTGCCCCCGTTCCCATTTCCGGAGGCGTGCGCGCGGATGAAATTCACGGATTGCACGAACATCCCTGACGAGCCGCAGCAGGGGTCATACACGCGGCCGCGGTAGGGTTCGAGCATCTCGACCAGGAGCTTGACCACGCAGCGCGGCGTGTAGAACTCGCCGCCCTTCTTGCCCTCGGCGCTCGCGAACTGCGAGAGGAAATACTCATAGA
>JADZCT010000121.1 GCA_020851455.1 Gemmatimonadaceae bacterium
CTCGACGTGCACATCTCGGATTTCGCGGTGCACAAGCTGTAGCCGCCGGGGCGCTCACGCGCTCCGGATCCGGGTCCACCATTCGTCCCAGAGCGTGCTCGCCCGGCCGAGATCCTGCTGCAGCTCGATCCGGGCGAGTTCGCCTGCCGAGGGGTACGGCACCGGCGAGGCGAGCAGCGGCATCGCGGCGGCGTTCGGGGTGCCGTAACCGATCGCCGCGGCGATGGAGGCGGCCACCCCGGGCCGCAACACGTAGTTGATGAACTCGTGGGCCGCGCGGGGGTGGGGCGCGGTCCGCGGCACCACCATGCAGTCGATGAACATCGCCGCCCCCTCCCGCGGCAGCACCCACGCCAGGGCCGGCTGTTCCTTCCGCGCCTGCGCGGCATCCCCGTCCCAGAGCTGGGCCAGCGCCACGTCTCCGGCGATGAGCTGGGCCTTCACCGGTGCGGAGAGGTAGGCCTTGAGGTTGGCCTTGGCAGCGATGGCATCCCGCCCCGCCTCCGCCACTTCCACCGGGTCGGTCGAGTTGACCGAGCGCCCCCGGTAGCGCAGGAACGCGCCGATCACCTCGCGCTCGTCGTCCAGCATCGTCATCCGGCCCCGTTGGCCCGCCTCGAGGAACACCCCCCAACTGTCGGGGGTTCCCGGCACCAGGTCCTGCCGCCACGCGATCCCGGAGAGCCCCCAGGCCCAGGGCACGGTGTAGGCGTCGTCCGGGTCGAAGGCGCGTCCCCGAAAGAGCGGATCGATGTTCCCGAGGTTGCCGAGGTAGCGCCGGGAGAGCGGCGCGAGCAGCCCGGAGGCCTGGAGCGCCGGCAGGAGATAGCTGGTGCAGATGATCAGGTCGTAGCCCGTGGCGCCGGCCTGCACCTTGGCCACCATCTCCTCGCCGCTCTCGAAGGTGTCGTAGGTGACCCGCACGCCGGACTCCCGCTCGAAACCGGGGATCACGTCCGGCGCGATATAGTCCGACCAGTTGTAGATGTTGAGTTCGCGCTCCAGCGGCCCCAGCCTGTCGCTC
>JADZCT010000122.1 GCA_020851455.1 Gemmatimonadaceae bacterium
CGCACCACCAAGCAGGGCGCCATCGCCGGCATGATCACCGGCATCACGTTCACTGCCGCATACATCGTCTACTTCAAGTTCATCAACCCGGCGGATAACCATCCGGGCAACTGGCTCCTCAAGATCTCGCCCGAAGGCATCGGTTCGGTGGGCATGCTGATCAACTTCGCCGTGACGCTTGCCGTCTCGCGCATAACGCCGCCGCCGCCGCAGGAGGTGCAGGACCAGGTCGAGGCCATCCGCTACCCGCGCCGCGAGGACGCCGGCAGCTACACCATCTGACGCGCCCCCAAAAGCGAGGAGGCTCTGCAGATGAAGATCGTCCTGCCGGGCGGTTCGGGGCAGGTCGGCACGATCCTGGCGCGCGCCTTTCACCGCGACGGCCACGAAGCGGTGGTGCTCACCCGCAAGCCCGAGACGGCCCCCTGGCGCACGGTCGCGTGGGACGGCGCGTCCGCCGGCGCGTGGGCGTCCGAATTCGAAGGCGCCGATGCGGTGATCAACCTCTCCGGGCGCAGCGTCAACTACCGCTACCACGCCGCCAACCGCAAGTCGATCATGGACAGCCGCGTGCTTTCCACGCGCGCCGTGGGACAGGCGATTGCACAGGCCAAGCGCCCGCCGCGCGCGTGGCTGCAAGCCAGCACGGCGACGATCTACGTGCACCGCTTCGACGCCGCGCACGACGAAGCTATGGGTGTGATCGGCGGCAACGAACCCAACGCGCCCGATACGTGGAACTTTTCCATCGACGTCGCGACGACCTGGGAGAAGACCGCGCGCGAGTACGAGTCGAAGGCCACGCGGCTGGTGCTGCTGCGTTCGGCGGTCACGCTGAGTCCGGACCGCGGCGGCATCTTCGACGTGATGCTGGGCCTGGTGCGCAAGGGGTTGGGCGGGACCAACGGCAGCGGCACGCAGTTTGTTTCGTGGATCCACCAAGCGGACTTCGTGCGCGCCATCTACTGGATCCTGGAGCATGAGGACCTGGCCGGTCCGGTGAACCTCAGCGCGCCTAACCCACTGCCCAACGCCGAGTTCATGCGCGCGTTCCGGCAGGCATGGGGCACGCGCATCGGGCTGCCCGCGTTCGCGTGGATGATCGAGATCGGCGCGGTCTTCATGCGCACCGAGAGCGAACTGGTCCTGAAGAGCCGCCGCGTCGTGCCGGGGAAACTGCTGCAGAGCGGCTTTGCCTTCCAGTATCCCGAATGGCCCGCCGCCGCGAAGGAGTTGTGCGACGCGTGGCGCGCGGCGCGGAAATGAAAAGGGGCTTCCGTGCGGAAGCCCCTTTCCCGAATTCAAACACAGACCATCGACGCTTAGCGGTCTTCGCGCTTGACGATCTCGGCGCTGGGCTTGGTCTTGTAGATCTGCTCGGGCTCCAGGATGCCGCGGAAACTCGAGAGCGGGTAGACGATGCAGCGGCGCTTGATGATGCTGCCGGGGTTCAGTACCGCGTTGCAACCAACGTCGACTTCGTCGCCGACGATCGCGCCGAACTTCTTCAGGCCGGTGTCGACGGTCTGGCTGCCGACCTTGACCTTGATCGTCTCCCACGTCAGCTTCACGTTGCTGACCTTGACGCCCGCGCCGAAGTGGGCCTTGAAGCCCAGGATGCTGTCGCCGACGTACGCGAAGTGCGGGACGTTGCCCTTGTCGTGGAAGACCGCGTTCTTGACTTCGCAGCTGTTGCCGATCACCGTGCCGTCGCCGACCAGCACGCTGCCGCGCAGGTAGGCGCCGTTGCGGATCTCGCAGTTCTTGCCGATGTAGCAGGGGCCCTTGATCATCGCGCCGTGTTCGACGACGGTGCCTTCGTCGATGAAGACGTTCTTGTCGATGAAGGGGCTGCCCAGCAGCTTGCCTTTGTTGACGGTCTTGCCTTCGGCGCCGGCTTCCTTCAGCTTGGCGACGACGTAATCGTTGATGCGCTTCAGGGCGTCCCAGGCGTACTCGCAGCCCTTGTACAGGTCCGCGTGCTGCGTCTTGCTCAGGTCCCAGATGTCGGCGGGTCCGAATCCGTTGGCCATGTGCGTCGTGCTCCTTTTCGTTCGTTCAGGCGGGCCGTTAAAGCGGCTCGCGGGTTGAAGGGTTTCGCGTTCGATCAAAGCGCCGCGCGCGGCAGGTCCTTGATGACCTTCAGCACTTCCTTGTGCAGCTCCTCGGTGCAGCTGCAGACGATGTGCCAGCGGCTCTTCACGTCGCTCCGGTACTTCACCGGGTTGCCGTCGAAGTCGGTGATCGTGCAGCCCGCGGCCTCAGCGATGGGCAGCCCCGCGAAGATGTCCGTGAACGGCTGCTTGTGCGCG
>JADZCT010000041.1 GCA_020851455.1 Gemmatimonadaceae bacterium
ACGGTTCCGCAGTGGTCTTCAATTCTGATGCTCCGCAATCTCAGGTCGCCAGAGACCTACTTTCAGGCCGCATTTCGGGTGCAGTCTCCGTGGTCGATCAAGAACCCCAACGGTGACGATCCGAGCGAAGAGGAGGTCCTCAAGCCCGTGTGCTTCGTGTTCGACTTCGCGCCAACTCGCGCGCTGCGTCAGATCGCCGACTACGGTGCGGGTCTGTCGCCGGAGACGCCGAACCCGGAGCAGGCGGTCGAGCACCTGAAGACTGGAACCCGCCCTCCGTTTCCGTACTCAGACGTGCGCCTGCTGCCCTACCTGCAGCACTCGCTCTGGTTTCTCCCCAGCGTCGCGGCCTGTCACGCGATGGCCAACCTGCTTGCCGAGAAGCAGAACACCTTCTGGCGCGACTACGAGGTCGTCGTCGCTGCCGGTGCCTCCGCCGGGATCGGACTCAATGCGCTGCCCCCCGTGCGCAAGGCCATCGGCGGCGGGTTTGACAGCAAGACCATCACGCTGTCCTGCGGCAAGCTCACGACCGGCGTCACGGTGCCGCAGTGGTCATCCATCCTCATGCTTCGAAACCTGAAGTCCCCGGAGACCTACTTTCAGGCCGCCTTCCGCGTTCAGTCGCCGTGGTCCGTCAAGAACCCCAACGGCGACGACCCGAACGAGGAGGAGATCCTCAAGCCCGTCTGCTTCGTGTTCGACTTTGCACCCACGCGCGCGCTGCGGCAGCTCTCGGAATACGGCATCGGCCTGTCGCCAAACGAACCAAACCCCGAGAACGCCGTCAAGGAACTCGTGTCGTTCCTGCCGGTGCTGGCCTACGACGGGGCGAACATGACGCAGATTGACGCGGGCGGCATCCTCGACATCGCCATGGCTGGCACGTCGGGCACGCTGCTGGCCCGCAAGTGGGAAAGCGCGCTCCTCGTGAACGTGGACAACGACACCCTGCGCCGCATCCTCGACAATCCGGAGGCGATGGCGGCCGTCGAGCGCATCGAAGGCTGGCGCTCGCTCGGCGACAACGTCATCGAGACCATCATCAACAAGAGCGAGAAGGTCAAGGAGCTCAAGAAAAAGGCCAGGGACAAGGAGTTGACGGACAGACAGAAGAAGCAGCTAACTGAGGAAGAGAAGGAGTACAAGTCCAAGCGCAAGCTTGTGCAGGAGAAGCTGATCAAGTTCGCGACGCGCATCCCGGCGTTCATGTACCTCACCGACTTCCGCGAGAACACCCTGCAGGACGTCATCACCAAGCTGGAGCCGGAGTTGTTCCTGGCCGTTACCGGCCTCACGGTAAAGGACTTCCACCTGCTCGTGCGTCTCAAGGTGTTCAATACCGAGCAAATGAACCACGCTGTGTTTGCATTTCGGCGGTACGAAGACGCGTCGCTCCGCTACACGGGGATCGAGAGCCACCCGGGGCTCACGCACTACGGGCTGTACGACACCGTGGTCGCGATGGACGACGCCCCGTCATACGCGACTGCGGGCTGACAACACGTTGCAGCTGGCGGCGCTTCACGCCGCAGCTGAACGTGAGCGCTATGGCGACCCAGCCGACTACAGCTCGAGCCTGATGAGGCGCTCCCGAATCCACTTCGCCATCGCGGCTTCCGTGAGCGACCCGGCCGCGAGCGCTGTCATCGCCTGCACAACCTCCGCTTCCGTCGCGTCGAGGTCCTTCCCGTTCAGCCCGAGAAAGATCACCGCCATCAAGAACGCAGTCCGCTTGTTCCCATCGTTGAACGGGTGCGCCTTCGAGAGCCCGAACGCGTACGCGGCGGCCAGCGTCGCCAGATCGGAGTCGGGCTCGTAGTGCGCCTTCTGCTGCGGGCGCGCGAGCGCCGCCTCCAACGCATTCTCGTCGCGGATGCCTGGCAACCCGCCGTGCTCACGCAGTTGGTCCAGGTGCGCGGCCTCCACGACGAGGCGCGGTACCCACCGGAGGGCGGGCATCGCCTACTTTGCCAGCTCGCGGAGCGCGTTCCGGAACTTCTTCGCCGCGTGCGCAGCGACCGCGAGGCCAGCCTCGACGTCCGGGTCGTACGGCGTCAGCAGGATGCCCCGATCGGTCTCGACCGCGAGCACCCGGTCCCCCGCCTCGAGCCGGAGTCGGTCGGCCATATCCTTCGGGATTGTCGCGCCGATCGAGCCGCCGACTTGGCGGAGCGTGAGTTCGCGCACCATCATGCCTCCGTAGCACGGGTATGCTACTAATGTAGTATTGTAGTGCTACTCCGCAAAGAGGCGTGCACCGTAACGATGCCAGGTGCAGGCGGCCGGGCCAGGGTAGCGGGAGTGCGGCCACGTTTTGTTGGATCGGCCGCAGCACAAGCGAACGTTCGCTCGCAAAATCGAGATCCGTTTCACGCCGGGAGTGCTCTTGCGAGAAGGCTCATCGCATCTGCGTTTGCGTCGCTTGACGGCGTCATGCAAGCGCCCGGCGGGCCAGAAGAAGACCCCACTTGAGGTTTTGCCCTCGGAGGCTGGATGTTCGCGCATGCGGACGAAAGCATGGACATCTCCGCCGCAGGCTTCGATGGCAAGGATCGCGCACTGGTGCTCGGGCGCAAGACCTATGAAATCTTCGAGGGGCCTGGGCCCCTGATTTCTCCTCAAGGGGGACTCGCGTTCTGACAGCCGTGCGGATCGGGGCCACACTCAAGGGTGGGGGGACCCGATGCGGAAGAGCAAGTTCAGTCTGGAGCAGATCCTGCAGGCGCTGCGGCAAGCGGAGGCCGGCACGTTCGTCGGCGACATCTGCCGGAAGCTCGGCACCACCGAGGCGACGTTTTACAGGCGGAAGAAGACGTACGCGGGGCTCGATGTCGGCGAGCTGCGGGAGTTCCGGCAGCTGCGCAAGGAGAACCGCCGGCTCAAGCACGTCGTGGCGGACCTGACGCTCGACAAGGCGATTCTCCGCGAGGCGGTCGGAAAAAAGATGGTGAGCCCGCCGGTCGTGCGGTGCGACAACGGCACGGAGTTCACGTCCACCGCGCTCGACCACTGGGCGTACTGGAACAAGGTGCAGCTCGACTACAGTCGGCCAGGAAAGCCGGTGGACAATTGCGTCTGCGAGGCCTTCAACGGCAGTTTGAGGCGAGAGTGTCTCTCGCAACATTGGTTTGCCACGCTCGCCGAGGCCCAGCTGGTGCTGGATGCCTGGCGGCAGGACTACAACGATCACCGGCCCCACACCACGTTGGGGCTCCAACCGCCGACCGTCTACCGACGCGCCGGCATCTTCGAACCTCGATCTGTGCGGGCGATCAACCAGCGGCTACTTCTGGAGGAAAGTCGGGGGACCAGGCCCGGGCGATCAACTAGCGGCTACTTCTGGAGGACATTCGGGGGACCAGGCCGTCAAGTGCATTCCAGGTTTGCAAAAATGGAGACTCGGCTCGCGCCGCCAACATTGGCCACCGGCTTGCGCGCTTCGAAGCGCGGATGACGCGGTGGATGTTCTTGTTCTGGACCGGGACGATGGCGGGCGCCGCGGTGACGATCATGGCGATCGTCAGGTAGTGCGGTCCACCTGAACGTACTTCGCCCATGCGTTGTTCATCGCGAAGACCAGCGGCTTGCCGAGCAATCCTTCCAGCGAAAGCGGAACGAAGAACGGACGGGTTGGCCTGAAGTAGTGATAGTAGTGATGGTCTTCCTGGTTGCCGGGGTCCAGTACATGGCGGGCGGCAAAGTCTCCGCAGAACGCCGCCCACGGCAGCCCGACGCAACCCAGCACGAAGTGCAGCCAGGGCGATTTCTCGTCGCGAAGGACGGTCGGCAGGAGGTCGCGCGTGGTGTCGATCAGCCCGGGCCAGTACTGCACGAACCGCACGCGACTCAACGCCGGGAATGCGTTGCGAAAGCCGTTCACGACCCTGTTTATCACGCGGGTTGACTGCAGGGCCTGGAGCGAGAAGGTCGTGGGCGCGCTTCCCCCGCCCAGCAGCAGGCGGTTGTCTCCCGTGAGCCGGAAGTAACTGTAGACGAGATCCGAGTCCCAGCACTGGAACCGATCACCGGGAAACATCTCCATGACTTCACGGTCGCCCAGAGGCTCGCTTATGGAGAGGAAGGTCTGCGCGTGGAAGACATTGTCGGCGTGCGGGGTCAGAGACCGGGGAAGCTTATCGGCGCAGACGATCACCTCCGCGGCGCGAACGCTGCCCAGGTGCGTGCGGACCAGGTGGTCGCCGATCTCGACCACCTCGCTGCTCTCGTGCACGACGACGCCGTGGTCGAGCAGGACGCGCTTAGCCTGCTGGGCGAATCGCAGTGCGTCTATGCCCCACGTTTCCGAGTAGCGGATGCCGCCGGAGTAGGCGTCGGAGCCAATCACGCGCGGCAGTTCCTCCTTCGAGTACACGGTTGACTCGAACCCGAGTGCGCTCCGCGATTCTGCTTCCTCGCGAACGGCCTCGGCGCCGGAGCTTCCCTTGCCAAGGTAGAGACTGTCCTGGCGGTTGAGGTCGCACGAAAACCCGTGTTCCTGCGCGGTCGCGAGGATGAGCTCGATGCCACGCACCGGTACCGACCAGAGATCCTTGGCGCCGGCCGCGCCGTAGCGACGCATGAGCTGCGAGAGCTCGAGTTCGGAGTCCGGTGTGAGGAATCCCGCGCTCTTACCGGTCGAGCTGCCGCCGAAGATGTTGCGCTCGACGACCATCACCCGGCGACCCGATTGCATTGCGCGCAACGCGGCGCAGATACCCGCCATTCCCGCGCCGACGACTACGAGGTCGGCTTCGTGATCGCCCGTCAGCGGAGGCGAGGCTGGCTGCTGTACGCCCAGCAGCGTGGTGTACCACCAGTTCTGGAGAAACATGGATCTCCGGAATACAACGGTATCGCAAGCGATGCGCAAGCAAGCGGGCGCCCGATCCCCTGGGCGCCCGCTCCCTTCCGGCCCCTCACCAGAGGCCGCCTACTTCTCGCTCCTCCAGACGTCCTCGAGCACACGCACCGACTTGCTCATGGCCTTGCCGTTCACCGTGAGCGTAACCGTGTATGTGCCTGGCTGGACGCCGCCGCCAAACCCGCCGCGGCCACCGCCACCGAACCCGCCGAATCCGCCTGCCTGCGGGTTGGGTCCGCACCCGGTGTACGGAGCCGCGGCAGCCGCACCGCCGCGTCCGCCAGCGCCGCGCCCGCCGCCGCCCTGCCCGGCAAGCAACGGCGAGGTGAGCGACCACTGGACGCGATTGATGCCCGCGCTTGTCGCGACGTCGCCGGAACAGAGCTCGCGGCCCTGGTTGTCGCTGATGGCGAGCTTTGCAGAGCTTGCGGCATTCTTCAGGTAGTAGTTGATGGAGGTGCCGCGTGGGGCGTTCTCACCCTCCCAGCGCTTCTGGCCCGCAACCTGCGGGTTGTCGGTCCGGTCGTTGACGTACGCAACGGCGTCGCGGATGTCAAAGAGGTGAGCGTCCTCGTTCCGCACCTTCGGCGTCAACTGCTGCAGCGCCGTGATGTCGTCGGCGATGAGCACCGAGCGCCCGTGCGTGCCGACGATCAGGTCGCCGTCACGCGGATGCACGAGGATATCGTCGGTGCGGACCGTGGGATAGTTGTTCATGAACTTCTCCCAGCTCTGCCCGCGATTCAACGAAATGAAGAGGCCGAACTCCGTGCCCACGTAGAGCAGGTCAGGGTTCTTGGGATCCTCGCGAACCACCTGCACGTTCCCGTAGGCCGGCAGGTTCGCCGAGATGCTGCGGAAGGTCGCGCCGTAGTCGGTGGTCACGAACACGTACGGTCGCAGGTCATCGCTCCGGTGCCCGTCCACGGCCACATACGCCGTGGCTGCGTCGAAGTGCGACGGGTCAATACGCGAAATCCAGTAGGGGTTGTCGCCCGTGAGCGCGCCGGAAGGCAGGCCCGCAAGGTTCTTGCCGACTTCTGTGAAGGTTGCTCCGTTGTCGCGGCTCACCTGGAGGTTGCCGTCGTCCGTGCCGGCCCAGACGATGCCCGCGCGGGCCGGAGATTCCGCGATGGCTATGATCGTCGAGTACGACGCTACGCCATCGTTCTTCGACAGTTGCTGCTTGTTTCCGGCGACTCCCATCAGCGAGATCTTGCAGCGGTCCACCGCCTTCGTGAGGTCGGCGCTCTGGGTGTACGCATCGCCCTGGTTCGTCGAGCGATACACACGCGAGCCGCCATACCAGAGGACGCGCGGGTCATGGGGCGAGAGCGCGTAGGGTGTGTTCCAGTTGAAGCGCGATCCGTTGCCGCTGTCGGCGTTCAGCACGTTGCCGCGCGGGTTGCCGCCGCGGCCGCCGAAGCCGCCCCCGGCGCCACGCCCACCTGAAGCGGCCGTAACGATCGAGCCGTCGCGACAGCCGTCCGCGGTGATGTCGGCCGGGCCGCCCTTACCGCCGCCAAGCGGCGAAGGCCGGATGCTCTGCTGCGCCCCGGTGAGCAGATCGTAACGGCTCGTGTTGCCGTCCTGCGACTCCGTGAAGATGATATTCCACTGCGTGGGATCAACGGCGGTCTGGAAGCCGTCGCCGCCACCAACGTTGAACCAGTGCTCGTTTCGGATGTTCTTCGAGCTGCGCACACCGCTCGGCCCGCCCCACGAGTCGTTGTCCTGAAGGCCTGTGTACACCCAGTATGGGCGCCGCATGTCGGCGCTCACCCAGTACGCGAGACCCGTGGCCATCGTATTGACGAAATCCCACGTATAGCCCTGATCCCACGAGATGTTGAATCCGCCGTCGTTCCCGATCAGGAGGTGACGCGGGTTCTTCAGGTCTATGTACATCGCGTGCTGGTCCACGTGGCCCGAGGTGTTGTTGCCACCCGCGGCGTCGAGCGTGGCGAATGTCTTGCCGCCGTCCGTTGACTTTGCCCACGGAAGGCCAGCGACATATACGGTATTCGGGTTGGTCGGATCCACGCGTACCTGCGAGAAGTACATGGGACGCGAGTTGCAGTTGCTCGTAACGCGCCACGAACCGCCCTTGTTATCGGATCTGTAGAGCCCGCTGCCGTTCGGATTCAGCTTAGGCGGCTCCTGCGGCGCCGCGGCCGCTCCGCGACCGCCACGCCCTGCGCTTGCGGGCGCGCCGTTGTTGCACCAGTCGAAGCCGCCGCGGCCGCCACCACCTTCGGCGGCTGGCTGGTCGCCCCCGCCGCTCGTCTCGATCTGTACGTACACCACGCTCGGGTTCGACCGCGAGACATCAATCGCAAGGCGACCGTACTCGCCGGACGGCAGACCGTTGCCCGTCAGCTTCTTCCATGTGCGGCCGCCGTTCTCCGTCTTCCAGAGCGCGCTTCCCGGCCCGCCACCGTTGAAGCAGCAGCCACTGCGGCGGCGCTGGTACGTTGCGGCGTAGAGGATATTCGAATTCGACTGGTCAATCGCTATGTCAGTGGCGCCAGTATTCTCGTCCACGTAGAGGATCTTGTTCCATGTCTTGCCGCCGTCCGTGGTCGTGTACACGCCTCGGTCGGCGTTGGGGCCGAAGAGGTGGCCCACTGCCGCCACGTAGACGGTCTCCGGGTTCTTCGGGTCAATGACGACGCGGCCGATTGACTGCGTGCTGTCGAGGCCCATGCGGGTCCATGTCTTCCCGCCGTCGGTCGTCTTGTAGATCCCGTCGCCAAACGACGACGTCTGGCGGTTATTCGGCTCGCCGGTGCCGACGTACACGATGTCGGCGTTGCGCGGGTGGATGGCTATGTCGCCGATTGACGCCGCCGACACCTCGTCGAACACGGGCTGGAACGTCGTTCCGTTGTTCACCGACTTCCACACGCCCCCCGTCGCATAGCCGAGATAGATGATGTTCGGGTCCGTCTCGCTGACCTCGATGTCGTCAATGCGGCCGCCCATGGACGCGGGACCGATGGACCGGAAGCGAAAGTTGGAGAGGAGCGGGTTCGCCGACTGGTTTATTACCCGTTCCTGCGCCGATGCCGCGAGCGGCAGCGCAACCGCCGCTGCCCAGGCGAGTACACGAACAGATGCACGCATATGCTTGCTGTCCTGGTGAGGGATTCGATCGCCTTACGTCACGAATTTCGAGTTCGTTGAAGACGTGCCATGGCGCGCGCTGGCGCTCATGAACATTTCGTGAATATCATGCGCCCGGAGCGGGCCAGATGGCGCCCAGCACACGCGCCCAGTTGCCTCCGAGCACGAGCTTGATGTCGGCATCAGAGTGCTTCCGCCGAATCAGCCCCTCAGCGAGGTCATAAGTACGCTTCGAATGATCCAGCTTCCTGGTCGTGATCGCGCTGTCCGTATCGCGATGCAACCGGTAGCGATCGAAGTTGGGCTGGTTCGTGGGCTCGGGCACTCCCATCGGGTTCGGGTTGCCGACGGCGTCGAGGTCGCTCCCCATCCCGACATGCTCGACCCCAACGAGCTTCGATACGTAATCGAAGTGATCGAGTGCGTTTTCGATCGTTACTGGCTCGTCGAGCTTGATCATGAAGCGGATGAACGGGATGCCCATCACGCCGCCGCTCTTCGCCACCGCGCGAATCACCTCGTCCGTCTTTGCGCGAAGGTGGCCAGGCACGAGGGCCCGCGCGGCAGAGTGCGACACGATCACGGGCTTCGTGGCCGCGGCGAGGATGTCCAGCGTGGTGCGGTCGCCAGTATGCGAAAGATCCACCGCCATCCCCACTGCCTGCATGCGCTTCAGGATCTCCGCGCCGAAGTCGGTCAGCCCGGTGTCCTCGTCTGCGAGAAATCCGGACCCCAGCCTGTTGGTGGTGTTGTAAGTGAGCTGCGAGGCGCGCTGGCCGAGCGCGAAGAAAGTGTCTACGTCATCTGCGTTCCTGAAGTGATCGGCGCCTTGCATCGTGAGCATGATGCCGATGCGGTCCCGGTCGCGCGCGAGGCGCGCAAAGTCGCTGGCGTCGTCCACGCGGAGAAACCAGTCGCTGTATCCGGCGATGAATCCGTTCCAGTCTGCCGCCCACTTGAGCGCGCCCTGGAAGTTCCCGCCTCCGCCGCCGAGGGAGAACACGCGCGTTCCGGAGTTGCGGTAGACCTCATAGTCCGCGCGCCTGAACGAACCGGGCGTCTGCATCCAGAGCCGGCTCTTGACGGGAGTCTCGCGGAAGTCGGCGAAGCGGAATTGGTTGAGCATGTCAACCACAACGGTTTCATTGACCAGTCTCACGGCGCGCGCGGAATACTCTTCGGTGGACCATCCGAACAGCCGGTAGCGGTTGCGCAGCACGGCGGGCGCGCCGAGCGCGGTGGCGGCGCCGAGCGCAATGGCACGAACCGCGTCGCGGCGCGTGGTCACGGCTGGACTCTTACCGGCGGCTGCGGCTTCGACCGGTCTTCGTACGGCCGCAGCCACCAGTCGAAGAAAGTCCATGTCCGGTTCCACGAGTCAATCTGGTCGGGCGAATCAACACGCTCCAGCGTCACTGGATCAACGCGTCGGCTGAACGCGTGGCCCACCGACGCGCCCCATCCCGGCGGGTCAACGTACACCTTCGTTTCGGTGAGATCCGGCTTGAGCGCGCGAAGCTTCCAGACGAGCTGCTGATCCTCCACATAGTTCACGTCCAGGTCGTTCGTCGAGACGTGCACGAGAAGCGGGATGTGAAGGTTCTCCACCTGGTAGAGAGGCGAACGCCTGATGTATTCGTCCGGGTTCTCGAAGGGCAAGCCGCGCAGTCCTGGCTGCGTGGAGTAGCTGCGCTGGTAGCCCGGCCCCTTCAGCCCGAGGCGGAAGACAAGATTCGTGACCGGCACGATGGCGGCGGCCGCCTTGATCGGCGTGCTGGCCGCGGTTGCGTTGAGCACCGTGATGAAGCCACCGTGGCTCCAGCCCATCATCCCCACCCGATCCATGTCCACGTACGGCAGCGTCTTCAGGTAGTCCATCGCGCTGAGGACGTCCTCCACCTCCGCGCCCCCGTAGTCAATCGCCATGTGAAGCTTCTCGCCGAACCCGGTGCTGCCACGGTACTCGGGGGTAATCACCACATAACCTTTCTCGACTGCCTCCTTGACGAACGGGAGCATATTCTCGCCCCAGTTGCCGTGTACGCCGCCGTGCACCCAAATCATTGCGGCGTGCCCCCTGGCGCCGCGTTTCGCGAGGGGCGCAAAGAGGTAAGCGGGGATTTCCATTCCGTCCACGCGGCTCTTGTACGTGACCTTGCGGAAGTCGGCGATTCCCTTGAAACGAGCCGCGTAGATGCTGTCGGTGACCTTCTTCGCGGCGACGTCGCGCGCGAAATCGGCGCGGGGCATGTCCTTGGGGTCGTTGCTCACGTAGAGCTCCCGCATCCGCGTCGAGTCCATCAGGCCCTGGAACCCGCGGCCGCCCCCTCCTCGCCCGCCCTGTGCGCCCCTGCCCCCCGCGCCGCCCCGCCCGGCAGCGGCTTGCCCGCCGCGGGCGCCTTGAGGAGCGGCCGACGGTTGGGTAGCCGACGGCTGCGCGGCGCCTGCGACCTTCACGTCGGTTGACGTCGTGACCACGCGTGGCGGGCCGGCAGGCGCTACCGACGGCGCGCGGCTCGCTGCCGACGCGCACGCTGCAATTGCGCAGGCACCCAGGATCGAGGCGATCCGGCTGGTGATAGCAGGTGCGATCTTCATCAGAAGCCCCATGGCTGCATGTGGTGAATGAGTGTGACGGCGGATCGAGCCGGAGCGGCGCTCCGCCGGCCAGCTATGGACGCACTCGCGGCGGAGGCAGCGGCGACGACCGGTCCTCGTACGGCCGCAGCCACCACTCGAAGAACTGCCAGATGCGGTTCCACGAGTCTATCTGCTCCGGCGTGTCAACCCGCTCGAACGTCGTGAGGTCCACGCGGCGGTCGAACTCGTGGCCAACGGCAGGTCGCCAC
The DNA here is from genome assembly GCA_020851455.1 of Gemmatimonadaceae bacterium. GTDB lineage: Bacteria > Gemmatimonadota > Gemmatimonadetes > Gemmatimonadales > Gemmatimonadaceae > Fen-1231. The sequence continues at coordinate 10,840 of JADZCT010000041.1, forward strand.
CCGGGCGGGTCCACGTAGATCTTCGTCTCGACCAGGTCCCGTTTCAGTGCGCGCAGTTTCCACACCATCATCTGGTCTTCCACGAAGTTCACGTCGCGATCGTTCGTCGAGACGTGCACCAGCATCGGAACATCGAGCTTCTCCACCTGGAACTGCGGCGAGCGCCTGATGTACTCCTCCGGATTCTCGAACGGCGCGCCGCCAACTCCCGGCATGGGCGCGAAGTTCTGCTGGTAGCTCGGCCCCTTCAATGAAAGGCGGAAGAATAGGTCGGTCACGGGAACGAGCGAGGCAGCGGCGGCGAGGCCGTGGCTGGGCGACGTCGCGCTCAGCATGGTGATGTAGCCGCCGTGGCTCCAGCCCATCATCCCGACGCGGCTCATGTCTACATACGGAAGAGTCTTGAGGAAGTCGAGCGCGCTCAGGCAGTCAACGACTTCGTTGCCGCCGTAGTCCTGCGCGCGGTAGAACGCCTCGCCAAAACCGGTGCTCCCCCGGTACTCAGGCGTGACGACCACGTACCCGCGGTCAACTGCCTCCTTCACGAACGGCAGCAGGTTCTCGTCCCAGTTTGCGTGGATGCCCTGGTGCACCCAGATCATCGCTGCATGACCGTTCGGCCCGCGCTTTTCGAGCGGCGCAAACACGTACGCCGGGATCACGAGGCCATCGGCGCGGCTCGCGTACGTCACCTTGCGGACTTCGAGCACGTCCTTGAACCGCGCGAAGAAGATCGAGTCGGTGCGGTTCTTGGCCACGATCTGCGCGGCAAACCCGCCGGCGGGCAGGTCCCTGGGATCGGGGCTTACGTAGAGCAGTCGCGCCCGCGCGCTGTCAATCGCGACGCTCTGCGACGAACGTTGCGCGAAGACGGGTGAGCCGGATGCCGCGACCGCGAGCAGCACGGCAATGAAGGCGCAGGCGCGCCAACGCGGAGGTTTCATGCCCCAAATGTACGCCCGGCGCGCGCGACAGCTACATGCGGACCACGATGACACGGTGGAAGCGGGCTCCAGCGCACCATGAAAAGACTCACGCCCCGCCGATGGCGGGGCGTGAGCAGCGCGCGAAGGCGACGCGAAGGCGACGCGAAGACGCCGGCAGGCGCACAACTCCGTGCTTACCGCGGGTCGAGCTTCCTTCCGGCGTTCAGGTTGTCCCAGTTCAGGATAGCGTTGAACACCAGAGGGTAGCTGCCGATGGTCTCGCCGCGATAGAGTGGGTTGAACGAGAAGAGCACCACGTGGCCTTTCTCGAGCGGAGAGTCTACCAGAATGGGACGCTGCGCAATGTCGCCGCCGCCGGAGAGGAGGCCGGATACGAGCAGCTCGTTCTGCGCGCCGAACCTCAGCGCGACGCGAGGGCGCTGATCGGGCGGGATGATGTTGAGCGATGGCGTCCGGAGCTGTTCTTCGGTTGGCACCGCGTACTGCCACGGCTGCACGCCGGCGCGCGTAGTCGGGAGGAACTCCGGGCCGAGCGGCTGGAAGCCCGGAGTCTGGTCGCGGTCGCTCGCCGTGCCGCGACCGGTCTCGCGCTGCCCGCCCCCGGCGCCGCCGCGCCCGCCACCGCGTCCGCCGGATCCCGCGCTCACGCCAAGCACCTGCCCGTTGCCTGTGTACACGGCGAGGCCGTCGGCGATGCCGTAGGTGAGCGGACTCGCGTCGTCAACGAGGCGCGTCCGCAGGAATGTGCCGGTGACGGTGCCGCGCTGCGGCGTGCTGGTGCTGACGCCGTTGGTGAACCCGTTCTGCATGGCGAAGTCCGCGGTGTTGCCGCTCGTGATGAGGACGCCGCCCGCTTTCACGAAGTTCTGGAGCGCGACCAGTCCGTCGTAACCCATTCCAGGCCTGATGTCGTCGGTCTGTGCCCAGGTGCCGACGTTCGGCATCTCCGGCGACTGCTTCCACGGGATCGGACCGCCCTTCCACATAGGCATTCCCTCGATGACCCCGCCGCCGCCGCCTCCGGGTCCGAAAATGATCACGTCGTACTTCTGCTTCAGGTCCCCCAGCTTTCGCGGATCCTGAATGCTGATGTAATCGTAAGGAATGCCGTTGAAGTCGAGCGCCATGCGCCACCAGCCCTCGGTCTGCGTGTTCTGCCAGGTGTGCATCACGGCTACGCGTGCGGCGCGCAGAGGATGCATCGGCACACCGGGGGCGGCGGCCAGGGCGTGCGCGGTGAGGCCAAGCTCCTTCGTGGTTGCGTCCAGCGTCGCGGCCGCAACGCCGCGAATAATGAACGATCCGCGCCGGAACTGCTGACCGTTGGCCTCGAACGGCTCCTCGGCGGCCTGCATATCGGCGTCCTTCAGGCGGTAGCGCAGAGTAGTGAGCGCATTGTCGCTATTCGCATTGATCGCGAACACGCTCCCCGGCCCGCGCACGCCACCCGGGGCCGTGATCCTGCCCGTCACCTTGTCCACTGGAACATCGAGTACCGCGAGGTCCGCCACGCGCACCGCTTCCGTGCCGAAGCCCTCAGGGAACGTCCAGCCCGTATCGTCGTACGGATTCTTCTGCGGGTCGCTGGGCGACCAGTACTGATAGTCGAGCAGTGCGTCGGCAATGCGCGAGTACGGCTGGTCCATGCGGATGATGTAACTGCCAGCCGGGAACTCACGCGCGACCGTTGCGGGCACCTGCGCCTGGAGCACTGGATGGTCAACGCCCGTCGTACCCGCGTCGCCGCCCGCGGCGCCTCCGCGGCCGCCCCGTCCGCCGCCGCCGTTCGCGGACTTGGCCGCCACCTGCACCGTGAACGCCGACTTCGCCCGCGATATCTCCACGTGCTGCTTCTGCATCACCGTCAGCAGCTCCGCCTGCGCGCCAAGCCGCGGGTCGCTGGCAGGCAGGACGTACGCCGCGGGACCTTCGAGCTTCGGCTTGCTGACCGCGCGTTTGGTCTTGTCCCAGTAGTTGTTGAGGAAGAGCGCCCGGTTGTTGGCAATGTAGGCGAGCGAGACGAGCACGCCCGTCTGTTCGTAGTTGTTGTTGTTGCGCAGCGACCACCTCACGCGCGGGAGCGGCGGGTTCTGGCGGAACCACGTGCGGGCGGCGTCGGAGGCGGAGATCGTTCGCTCCTGGGTCTCGGCGGTGCCGCCGTTGCCGAACGTCTCGTAGAGCCGGCTGATCCCGTTGTGCGTCGCGCCCATGAACATCAGGTACCCCGGCGACCAGGTGTCGAAATCGCCATGCGCGAAGACGCCGGGCATGCCGAAGCGCGTCATCTCCTGCACGTTGTTCCACCCGATCATCTGCCACTCGTTCGTGAGCAGAGGGTCGAGCCACGAGTTGTACGGTCCGTCGCCGATCGTGTTGTCGTAGAGGAACGGCACCGACTCGTGGAGGTCGTGCAGCACGAGCGCATTCCAGTCCACGAACGCGTCGAGGACGTTCGTAGAGAGCTTGAGCGTGAGCCCCATCGCGTCGCGGTTGTTGTCGTGCCGGACGTAGTGGCCCCAGTAGATCACACCCGGGCTCACCTCACCGGGGTGCTTCTTGGTCCACTCGTATACGTCCACCATGCGGTCGCGGCCGTCAACCTCGACGACAGGCGTCATGAGGGTGATCACATGGTCACGGATATTCTTGATGTAGGGACTCTCGTCCACCGCCAGCCGGTAGGCGAGTTCCATGAGCGCCGTGGGCGCGCCCGCCTCCGTCGAGTGGATGGTGCCGGTGATGTAGTACGCCGGCGCCACCTCCGAGATGAGCTTCGCCGCCTGCCTGTCGTCGAAGTTGATCGAGCGCGGATCGGCAAGCTTCGCCATCTTCGCCTTGTTCGCGTCCAGGCCGGCGATGAGCTTCTCGCTCGCGACGGCGACGAGGAGGTGCTCGCGGCCTTCCTCCGTCTTGCCGATTGACCATACCTTCACACGACCCGGTGCCGCCTTTGCCAGACGGCGCATGTAGTCGTACACCTCGTGGGAGTATGGCAGCTTGTTGGGCCCGCCCGCTATGTCGCCCAGCACCGCGGCCGGCGTCGGCGCCGTCTTCGACGCGGGCAGATAGTCAACCAGCGGCGAGAGAAAGAAGGGCTCGGTCGTGTATTCCCGGATCTTGGCCGTGTACGCCGAGTCAATCGGCTGTTTCGGGTCGCGGCCCGGCTTGATCGAGTTGGGGTCGAGCTGCGCGGCGGCAACCGCCGGAACAGCGGCAAGGAGCGCAAGCGCGGCGCGCGCCAGTTTCGGGAACTTCATCGGCAACCTCGATGGAGTGTGGGGCAAGTTGCCGAGAATCTAACGCCCGCCGGGCGTGCCGCTGCAGCCCGCCCAGCGGACCGCTGCCTCCCGGCGTAATTTGCTTCGGGCTCGTCTGCGGGCCCCTGCGCAACCACAGAGACCACGCCCCGTCCAGCCCTCCGGCTCCCGGCATCCCAGAGACATGACCGCACCCGCTGCCACCGTCGCGCCCCCGGCGCGCCCGATGCTTCCATTCCTCGTACTCCTCTTCGTCGGGAGCGGCTGCGCGGCGCTCATCTACGAAGTCGTCTGGCTGCAGCTTCTCTCGCTGATAGTCGGGTCAAGCGCGATATCGCTGGGCGTCATCCTCGGGACGTTCATGGGAGGAATGTTCCTGGGATCGCTCCTGCTATCGAAGTACGTGGATCGCTCGCACCATCCAATGAAGGTGTACGCGTACCTCGAGCTCGGGATCGGCGCGTTCGGGATCCTGATCCCGCTCATCCTGCCGCACGTGGGAGGACTCTACACCTCGATCGGCGGCGAAGGCCTGTTGGGCATAATCGTGCGCGCCATCTACTGCGCGATCGTGCTCCTGCCGCCTACCGTCATGATGGGCGCCACCCTGCCGGCAATCTCGCGCTATGTGGAGACCACGCCAAGCGGCGTGTCGTGGCTCGGGTTCTTCTACGGTGGGAATATCTTCGGCGCGGTGGCGGGCAGCCTCATGGCCGGCTACTACCTCTTGCGCAAGTTCGACATGACGACGGCCTGCCTCGTGGGCGTCGCGTTCAACGTTGCCGTCGCGCTCATCGCGCTCGCGCTGGCGAAGAAGACCGCATACGAGGCCCCGCCCGAGGCGGCGCCAGCGTCGCCGCCCAGCGCCGCACCCGGCGCCCGGCTCGTGTACGCAACGATCGCCATCAGCGGCTTCACAGCGCTCGCGTCAGAAGTGATCTGGACGCGCCTCCTCGGCCTCTCGCTCGGGCAGACGACCTACACGTTCTCCCTGATCCTCGCGGTGTTCCTCTTCGGACTCGGTATCGGCAGCAGTGCCGGGTCGTACATGGCGCGCAGCGGCGAGGGCGCGCGTGCGGCCCTCGGCTGGTGCCAGGCGCTGCTCGTCGTGGCGCTCGCGTGGGCCGCGTGGTCGGTGAACGAGGCCATGCCGTACTGGCCCGTGAACCCGATGCTCGCGCCCAAGATGTCGTTCGTGTACCAGGTGGACCTGGTGAAGACCCTGTGGATGGTGCTGCCCGGCGCGATCCTGTGGGGCGCGAGCTTCCCGCTCGCCCTCGCGGCCGTCAGCGCCAGGGGCCAGGATCCGGGCCGCCTCGTCGGCACGGTGTACGCGGCCAATACGGTCGGCGCCATCCTCGGCTCGCTCGTCGCCAGTCTCTGGCTCATCGCCGCGATCGGCACGCAGAACGGCCAGCGACTGATCATGGGGTTCGCCGCCGTGAGCGCGCTGCTCATGCTCGCGCTCAAGGTGAAGGAGGATGGCTCGACGACCGTCACGCCGGGGCGCGCCGGGCTCGCAGCGGGCGTCGTTGCCCTGGCGCTCTGGCTCGGCTCGGGGATAATCCCTGTGCCGTCGCTGCTGGTCGGCTACGGCCGCTTTGCCGCGGTGCGGTACAACGATCACGGCGAGTGGATCTACACCGGCGAGGGGATGAACTCCTCGATGGCCGTCTCCAAGCTCTGGAACGGCGTCCTGAACTACCACAACGCCGGCAAGGTGCAGGCATCCAGCGAACCGCAGGACATGCGGCTCCAGCGGATGCTCGGCCATCTTACGACTCTGGTGCCAACCAATCCCAGGCGCGTGCTGGTGATCGCCTGCGGAGCGGGCGTGACGGCAGGCGCGGCGAGCATTGACCCGATGGTGGAGAAGCAGACGATCGTCGAGATCGAGCCCCTCGTGCCGCGCGTCGTATCGCGCTACTTCGGCGCCGAGAACTTCCACGTCGTGGACAACCCCAAGGTGGAGGTCATCATAGATGACGCGCGGCACTATGTGCTCACCACCAAGGAAAAGTTCGACGCAATCACGTCGGACCCTTTCGACCCGTGGGTTAAAGGGGCCGCGACGCTCTACACGAAGGAGTTCTTCGAGATCGCCAAGGAACACCTGAACCCCGGCGGCGTCGTAACGGTGTTCGTGCAGCTCTACGAGAGCAACCTCGCCGCCGTCAAGAGTGAAGTGGCGACGTTCCTCTCGGTCTTCCCCAACGGGATGGTGTTCGGCAACGAGTACCAGGGCGGCGGCTACGACGTCGTGCTCCTCGGCCAGAAGCAGGACGCACCGATTGACATTGACGCCATCGAGGCGCGGCTCGCGCGCCCTGAATACGCGCCCGTTCGTCAGTCGCTCTCCGAGATCGGCTTCTACTCCGCCACGGACCTCTTCTCCACGTTTGCAGCACAGGGCCCCGCCCTCGCACCGTGGATGGCCGACGCCCAGATCAACCGCGACAAGAATCTCCGCCTCCAGTTCATTGCCGGCGCGAGCCTGAACCACTACGACCAAGGCCCGATCTACGCCGACATCATCCGCTACCGGAAGTACCCGGAAGGACTGTTCCGCGGCTCGGAAGATCGGCTCAACAGGATCCGCATGGCCACCATGGGCATGCGCTGAGGCGGCCGCAGAGACGGGCCGATCACGCCCCACGCAGCGGAATGATCACGCGCACGACGCCGTCGGGTTCCATGACGAGCGGCGTGCGCGTGACTGCTTCGCCGTTCACGTGCACCTCGACGGGACGGCCATCGTCGCTGACTACGCGCGCCCGCGTCAGTTGAACCGCGCGCACGCCGGGCAGCGCCAGCGGACGCCCACCTGGAACCGTCATCAGACTCCAGAAGGCGAGCAGGTGCAGGCGCGAACGGGACTCGATCACCACCACATCAATCAGGTCGTCGCCGGGATCCGCCATCGGGATCCCCACATTGCCCCCGGCCCAGCGCTTTACGGTTGCCAGGAGCACTGAAGTGCCACGCAACTCGACCGCCTCGCCGCGCCCGGTGGTGCCGGTGACCGTGAGTGCCGGGAATTCATAGCGCGCGATCTCGCCGAGTCCCACCAGCGCCACGCCCAGCCGGCCAGCCCGCTGCTTCAGCTCCTGCGACGACCTTCCCATCACCCGCGCGTCCCACCCCACTCCGGCGCCAAGCACGGCAGTGCGCCCGTTCGCATCCCAGGTGCGCAGGGGCAAGGCGCGATTGCTTGCCTCCAGCGCCTCCGCCGCCCGACGCGGCACGAGCGGAATCCCGAACTCACGCGCGAGCACGTTGGTGGTGCCGCACGGCACTATGCCAAGCTCCACGCTCGTGCCTGCGAGCGCTGCCGCCACATCGCCTGCAGTCCCATCACCGCCCACGGCATACACCCGGGCAATTCCCGCGGCGAGATTCCCACGCACCTGCGCCGTAAGCCGGCCGGGTTCGGTCTCGCAAACCAGCGTCCCCGGGACTGAGGCCAAGAACTCGACAGCGTGTCGCGCGCTGCGGCCGAAAAGCGCAGAGCCAGATGCAGGGTTGAACAAGACAAGGCGAGTCGCAGGCACGGATGAAATCTGTCGCATGGGAAGGCCAGGGGCCCCGGCGGTCACGATGCACGCAGCCATCGCACACCGGGCGGCCACACCCTGCATGCCGCACACGGTGCGTTCGGCGCGTACTCAGCATCCGGCACTGCTCAAGTGGTGGAACCGGAAAGAGCGCACGGCTCCGGGCGCCGGCGCACGGGCAAGAACACGACGGACAGCAACAACCGAAACACGCGCGTAACTTCGGAGGATCCCCCCTCGGGAGCTCCGATGCGCATTCGACCCCGCGCGCTGGCCACGCTCGCGCTCATCTCGATCGCCAGTTCCGCCGCAGCCCAGCACGTCACGACGCCGAGGGAGGAGTTCGGCCACGACTTCGGCGACGACTACTGGCTCGCGAACTACACCCAGCTCACCAACTACTGGCGCAAGCTCGAGCGCCAGTCCGATCGCATCCACCTGGTGGAGATCGGGAAGACCGCCGAGGGCAGGCCGCACTACATGGTCATCGCCACATCGCCCGCCAACTGGGCGAAGATTGACCGCTACCGGGAGATCTCCCGGCGGATGGCGCTCGCCGAAGGGCTGACGCCGGGCGAAGCGGGCATCCTTGCGAGGGAGGGCAAGGCAGTCGTGTGGATTGATGGCGGACTGCATGCCAACGAAGTGCTCGGCGCCCAGCAGCTCGGCGAGATGGTCTATCAGATGGCGAGCCGCACCGACGACGAGACGATGCGCTTCCTCGACGACTGCATTACGCTCTTCGTGCACGCCAACCCCGATGGCCACGAGCTCGTGGCCGACTGGTACATGCGCAACCCCGTGCCCGAACGGCGCTCGATGGCGAACCTGCCCCGACTCTACCAGAAGTACATCGGGCACGACAACAACCGCGAGTTCTTCACCTCGACACAGGCGGAGACCAGGAACATCAACCGCGTGCTGTACCACGAGTGGTTCCCGCAGGTTCTCTACAACCATCACCAGAGCGGACCCGCTGGCACGGTCGTGTACTCGCCACCGCTCCGCGACCCGTACAACCCGAACCTCGACCCGATGCTCATCCTCGGCCTCCAGTCACTGGGCGCCGCGATGCACACGCGGCTCGCCGTCGAGGACAAGCCCGGCGCGACCATGCGCACCGGCGGCCCGTACGACGGATGGTGGAACGGCGGCATCCGCAACACGGCAACGTTCCACAACATCATCGCACTGCTCACGGAGATGATCGGAAGCCCGACGCCGATGCGTGTCCCGTTCGTCGCGCAACGGCAGGTCCCCAGCGCCGACCTCGCCTTCCCCGTACCCCCGCAGGAGTGGCATTTCAGGCAATCCATTGACTACTCCGTGTCGCTCGACCGCGCGTTCATTGACTACGCGTCGCGCATGCGCGAGAACCTGCTCTTCAACATCTATACGATGGGCCGGCACTCGATCGAGCGCGGCAGCACCGATACGTGGACGCCGAATTACCGGCGGATCCAGGCAGTGGGCAACGAGTTGGCCGCCAGCGGCGCCGGGCAGGGCGGCGGGCGCGGCGGCGCCGGGCCGGAAGTGGACGCGAAGGCATGGAGTGAACTCCACAAGCCGGAACTGCGCGACCCGCGCGGCTTCATCATCCCTTCGAGCCAGGCGGACTTCCCGACGGCGGTGAAGTTCGTCAATGCCCTGCGCGAAACTGGCATTCGCGTGGAGCGCGCGACGGCAGCATTCACCGTCAACGGTAAGTCGTACCCGCAAGGATCGTTCGTCGTGAAGACCGACCAGGCCTTTCGCCCGCACGTGATGGACATGTTCGAGCCGCAGGCGCACCCCGACGTATTCCCGTATCCCGGGTCGCCGCCCACGCCTCCGTACGACATCGCGGGGTGGACGTTCGCGTACCAGATGGGGATCGAGTTCGATCGCGTTCTCGATGGCTTCGACGGTCCGTTCGAGCGTGTGACGGAGTGGAACGTCGCCCCACCCAAGGGTGTGGTTGCCGCGGGCAACGGCGCCAATGGGTTCGTCCTGAGCGCACGACCGAACGATTCGTTCACGGCGCTCAACCGCCTCCTTGCGGCTGACGAAGAGGTGTACCGGACATCCGCGCCAATCACCGTTGGTTCGGCTACATACCCGGCTGGCTCGTTCTACGTGAAGGCGAAGGCATCCACCCGCGCGCGACTCGAGCAGGCAGCATCAACGCTGGGGCTCAGCTTCGACGGAACGCGGGCAGGCGTGCCGGCTGGCGCATCACGCATGAAGCCGATCCGCGTTGGCCTCTGGGACCAGTACGGCGGCTCGATGCCGAGCGGCTGGACACGCTGGATCATGGAGCAGTTCGAGTTTCCGTTCGAGCGCGTGTACGCGCCGCAACTCGACGCCGCCAACCTCAACTCCAGATACGACGTGCTCATCTTCGTGTCGGGCGCAATTCCGGGAACCGCCGGCGGACGCGGCGGACGCGCAGGCGGCCCGGGCGGCCCACCGCCTGCCGACATCCCTGCCGAGTACCGCGACCAGTACGGTGCGATGACAGTGGCCAGGACCCTGCCGGCGATTCGGTCGTTCATCGAGAACGGAGGTACGGCCATCGCCATTGGATCGTCAGCGTCGAACCTTGCGGCGTTCCTCAAGCTCCCGATCGAAAGCCAGCTCGTTGACGCACAGGGCCAGCCGCTGCCGAGCACGAAGTTCTTCATCCCTGGCTCAGTGCTCCAGGCCAGGGTGGACGCCAGCGACCCCGCCGGCTTTGGCCTGAGCGCCAATACCGATGTCTTCTTCGACCAGAGCCCGGTATTCCGCCTTGGTCCCGGCGCCGCGGCGGCCGGGGTGAAGCGAATCGCCTGGTACGACTCGAAGTCGCCGCTGCGCAGCGGCTGGGCATGGGGCGAGGAAGTGCTCGACCAGGGCGCGGCGGCGGTCACCGCGCCAGTCGGCAAGGGCAACGTGCTGCTCTTCGGGCCTGAGATCCTGCAGCGCGCGCAGCCGCACGGCACATTCAAGTTCCTGTTCAATGGAATAGTGTACGGGCTGACCAAGAGCGCCGTCGTCCGGTAGCTGGACCCCCACCCGCCGCAACTTTCATCGAATGTCCCACGACACAACGCTGATCGCCACAATAGCTGCGGCCTTCATCCTGGCGTTCATCATGGGGTTGATCGCCACGCGGCTCCGGCTCACGCCAGTCGTTGGATACCTCGTTGCAGGCATAGCGATGGGGCCGTTCTCGCCGGGCTTCACGGGCGACGCAGCCATCGCAGGCCAGCTCGCCGAGATCGGCGTGATCCTTCTGATGTTCGGCGTGGGGATGCACTACTCGCTGCGTGATATCCTCGCGGCACGACGGGTGGCGCTCCCGGGCGCGCTGATCCAGATCGCGGTTGCGACCGCGCTCGGCGCGTTCCTCGCCCATCAATGGGGATGGGAGTGGGTCGGATCGGTGGTGTTCGGGCTCTCGCTATCGGTTGCATCCACGGTCGTCGTGATGCGCGCACTCGAGCCCCGCGGCCTCCTCGACACCCAGGACGGCCGACTCACGATCAACTGGCTCGTGGTCGAGGACCTGGCGATGGTCTTCGCGCTCGTGCTCGTGCCGGCGTTCGTGTCGGGCAAGGCAGCGGGCGCCGGCGTTGGCGCGGCGATGGCGATGACCTTCGCGAAGGCAATCGCGTTCATCGCGATCATGCTGGTCGTCGGCGCACGGGTGGTGCCCGCACTGCTCGTTGCCGTGGCCCGCAGCGGGTCGCGCGAGTTGTTCACGCTGGCTGTGCTTGGCATTGCCCTCGGTGTCGCACTCGGAGCTGCCCAGCTGTTCGGGGTATCGTTCGCCCTCGGCGCCTTCGTCGCTGGCCTCGTCGTGGGCGAGTCCGACGTCAGCCATCAGGCGGCAGCCGACGCGCTCCCATTCCAGGACGCATTTGCCGTCCTCTTCTTCGTGTCGGTTGGAATGCTCGTCAACCCCGGCGTCTTCGTGGACGAGTGGCTGCGGATCGTCGCAATACTGGCAGTGATCCTCATCGGCCAGGGCCTCACGGCGGCGGCGCTGGTGGTCCTGCTGCAGCAGCCGCTGCGCGTCGCGCTGACGCTGGGCGCATCGGTGAGTCAGATCGGCGAATTTTCATTCATCATTGTTGCGCTCGGAATCTCGCTCGGCGTACTCCCCGCCGAGGCGCGCGGGCTCATCCTTGCGAGCGCCATCGCGGCAATCACGCTGAATCCGTTCGTGTTCGTGCTCACCGAGCGGATTGAGCGGTTCATTGACAGGCGCCCCGGGCTCCTGCGCCGCGTGCAGCGATGGTCGGTCGCGATGAATACGACAATGGAGATGTCGCCGGACGCGGACACCGCCCGTGCCGGCCACGCAATTGTGGTGGGCTTCGGCCGCGTGGGCGGCACGGTCGGCGAAGTGCTCAAGGGCGAGGGGCTGCCGTTCGTGGCGGTTGACCGGGACCGCGCACGCGTAGAGCAGGCGCGCAGTGACGGTATCCATGCCATCTTCGGCGATGCCACCGGGCGAGGCGACATCCTGAAGCACGCCGGCATAGCCGGCGCCCGCGTCCTCATCCTGACCGTGCCCGAGCCCATCCGGGCCCGTCTCATCGTCAGCGCGGCGCGAGCGCTGAGGAACGACATCCCGATCGTGGTTCGCGTGATGTCCGACGCCGACGCAGAGGCCTTCCGGCGCATGGGCGTGGACCGGCTCCTTCTCGGCGAACGGGAGGTCGCGTTCGGGATGGCGCGCTACGCCCTTGGAATCCTCCGCCATTGACCGGCCGCAGCGACATTGATCAGCGGGCCGTAACCCGCCGGCACCCCCCTTCCCCGAGGCCACATGTACGTCACAACGACCCTCTCGTTCGAAGGCTACCGCATCAAGGAATACAAAGGAGTCGTCCGCGGGATCGTCGTCCGCGCGCCAACCATCGCCCAGGGCTTCATGGGAAACCTCAAGTCAATGGTCGGCGGGAGGATCGGGGCGTTCACGGAGATGTGCGAGCAGGCGCGCGAGGAAGCGTTCGACCTGCTGGTGCAGCACGCCGGGGAACGGGGAGCGAACGCGATAATCGGCGTGCGCTACGACGCCTCCGATATCGGCGGCCACACGCAACATGCCACGGAGGTGCTCTGCTACGGTACAGCGGTCGTGATCGAGCCCGCCGGGTAACGCCCGCGCCCGCCGCGAGCGCCGGCCCGGATCTGGCGGCCTGCCCGGGAATTTCATAAGTTCTTCGTCTTGAGCGCTTCGCCGACCCCCACCCGCAGCCCTCTTCCCGGGCGGCGCACCACCGACCTGCTGCTCAAGCGGGCCGTGAGTCTCGCGAACGTTGGCGTCTGGCAATCCGAGCTCCGGTCGCTGACCGACCCCTCGCAGAACGTGATCACCGGTTCCGAAGTGTTCTTCCAGATCTTCGGGTACGACCCGGGCACGACAGAGGTGCCGGTGGACGCGTTCGCGTCGCGCATCGCCGCGGAAGACCGCGAGTCCGTGGATGCCGCGGTTGGCAGCGCGTTCGACGACGGTCGGGAGCACCGCATGGAGCATCGCGTGGTGCGCCCGGATGGTTCGATCCGGCTCGTGGAGGCGATTGTCTCCATCGAGCGGAGCGACGGAGGGCGTCCCGTGCGCGCCCTTGGCTCGGTGGTTGACATCACCGACCGCCGCCGCCTCGAGGCGGTGCTGGCGGAAGGTGGCGCCAATGCAGCCCTCTCGGCGCGCATCGTCGAGCACTCGAGCGATGCAATCATCTCGGCGACGCTCGACCAAGTCATCACCACGTGGAACGCTGCCGCCGAGGAGCTGTTCGGGTGGAAGGCCAGTGAAGTTATCGGGCGGCGGGCGCAGGTGCTCGTTCCGCCTGGGCGCGAAGAGGAAGTTGTGCGGGGGTTTGCGATCATCGCCGGCGGCGGGCGCACGAAGCCGTTCGAGACCGTACGCAGACGACGCGACGGCACGCTCGTTGACGTCCGTGTGTCGTGCTCGCCGCTCGTTGACGGCAGCGGTGAGATCATCGGCTCCTCGGTCGCAATGCGTGACATCACGGAAGAGCGCAGGGCCGCCGTCCAGCTCAACAACGCGCAGCGGATCGAAAGCATCGGGCGGCTGGCGGGCGGAGCCGCGCACGACTTCAACAACCTCCTCATGGCCATCACCGGCCATGCGGAACTGGTAAGGATGGACCTGCCCGAGGACGCGCCGGTCCAGGAGGATCTCCGTGCCATACTCGCATCGGTAGAGCGCGGGGCACGAATGACGCGCCAACTCCTGGCGTTCAGCCGCAGGCAGGTGCTGCACCCCTCGCCCGTCGAGCTGAACGACGTGCTCCAGGGGATGGACAGCGTGCTCCGCCTCCTCGCCGATGGCGGCGTGCGGATCGAGTTCCGCCTCTGCAGCGAGAGCACGCTGGTGCTTGCAGACCGGGCCCAGATGGAGCAGGCCACGCTGAACATCGTGACCAACGCGCGCGATGCAATGCCAGGCGGCGGAGTGCTGACGATTGCGACATCGCGCGAGCGGGTGAGCTCTCCGGATCCCGTTCTCGCGCCATCCGCGGAGCCCGGCGAGTACATATGCCTGGCTGTGCACGACACCGGGGTCGGAATGGATCCCGAGGTGCAGGCTAGTATCTTCGAACCGTTCTTCACCACGAAACCTCGCAGCACGAACGCCGGCATGGCGCTTCCGGCAACGCTCGGGGTCGTGCAGCAGAGCGGCGGCTTCATGACGGTCGAGTCCGAGCGCGGCCGGGGGAGCATCTTCAGGGTCTTCCTGCCCTGCCTCGGCGCCCCTGTGACGCACCGTGCGCAGGCCGCGGCCGCACCCGCGGCGACCGGTGGAAACGAGACGATCCTGCTCGTGGAAGACGATCCGGCCGTCCACGCCATCACGTCCGCGATGCTGTCGCGCATGGGCTATCGCGTGCGCGGCGCAACCGACGCCCACGCGGCCCTCGCCATTCTCCAGGACGAGGCCGCGCAAGTGGACCTCCTGCTCACCGATATCGCGCTCCCGGGCATGACGGGACTCGACCTGGCGGACATCGTTCGGGATGGCTACCCGCACATCAGGATCGTCCGCATGAGTGGCTTCGCGGGCCACGACGCGCTGTCGCTGGACGCCGAGATCCTGCAGAAGCCCTTCAGCGCCGACGCGCTCGCCCAGGCAATCCGCGGCGCGCTTTCTGCGTAGCACCGCGTACACGACCCTGCACCCGCTGCGCTCCATCGGCGCAGCCCGATGACGACGAGGCGCGCAGCAGTCCCGTTCATCTTCGTGACCGTCGTCCTCGACGTGATCGCGCTCGGGATCATCATACCCGTACTGCCTCACCTCATCGAGCACTTCCTGGCCGGCGACACGGCGCGCGCCGCGCAGTGGTACGGGGGTTTCGTGACCGTTGCCGCGGGGATGCAGTTCGTCTGCTCCCCGGTGATCGGGATGCTGTCGGACCGGTTCGGCCGGCGGCGCGTCATCCTGCTGTCGAACTTCGGCCTCGGGCTCGACTACATCGTGATGGCGCTCGCTCCAACGCTTGGATGGCTCTTCCTCGGCCGCATCATCTCAGGCATCACTGGCGCGAGCTGGACTACGGCGGGCGCGTACATAGCGGACACGACGACCAGGGAAAAGCGCGCCGCCGGCTACGGGCTTCTGGGTGCCGCCTTCGGCCTCGGGTTCGTGCTTGGGCCAGCGCTTGGCGGAATCCTCGGCGGGGTGAACCCGCGCCTGCCGTTCTGGGTTGCCGGCATGCTCACGCTTGTGAACGCGGCATGGGGGCTCTTCGTGCTGCCCGAGTCGCTTCCGCCCGAGCGCCGGCGCCCGTTCGAGTGGAAACGCGCCAATCCCGTTGGTTCGCTCGTGCTGCTACGGTCGCATCGAGAACTGCTGGGACTGGCGGCGTCGGGCTTCGTCTACTTCGTCGCGCACAACGTGATGCCCGCAATCCTGGTGCTCTACGCGGCAGAGCGATACGGGTGGGGGCCGCGCGACGTCGGGCTCGTGCTTGCGCTCGTGGGGGTGGCCACGATGATCGTCCAGGGCGGACTCGTGCGGCGAATCGTCCCGCGAATCGGCGAACGGCGCGCCCTCCTCGCCGGCCTGGCGTTCGGCACCGCCAGCTACGCGATCTGGGGGCTTGCCCCGAACGGGCGCCTCGCACTCGCGGCCATCCCGTTCGGCGCGATGATGGGCCTGTACACTCCCGCCGCCCAGGGCATCATGTCGCGACGCGTCGGAGCGTCGGAACAGGGCCAGCTCCAGGGAGCCAACAGCAGCGTGATGGGAATCGCCGGAATGGTGGCGCCTCCCCTTTTCACCCAGGTGTTCGCAAGGGCCATTGATCGGCGCGGCCCTTACCTGCCGGGAGCCCCGCTCCTGCTCGCGGCCGCCCTCGCGGCTGCCGCAATGGCCATCGCGGCGCACGCAACTGCGGGGCAACGGGCCGGAGGTGAGCCCTTGACAACACCCGCTGGTTCATGATAGGATGGTTGGACAATAGAAGTCGTGGTCATTTGCCGCCTATTGCAGCCACGTAAAATAAGTGCTAAAAGTCGATCGCCGGGCGGCGTTCTCAGCCCCGGCGATATTTCTTTTTCAGGCGGCCGCGTCTCCGACATCCGGAACGCGGCCTTTCGTTTTCCCCGGAGGATACGACGTTGAGCGCACCGACACCTGCAGCCGGCAACACGCCCTCTCAGCGCGCGCACAAGGTAACGGTCGTGACGCTCCGCGACCTCAAGGCGCGCGGCGAGCGCGCGACGGCAGTCACGGCGTACGACTACCCGACTGCCGTCTTCGCCGACCGCGCCGGCGTGGACTGGCTGCTCGTCGGTGACTCCGCCGCGATGACCGTGCTCGGCCTCCCCAACACGCTTGGAATTGGAATGACGGAAATGCTCGTCTTCGCACGGGCCGTTGCACGGGGGGCCCGGCATTCCTTCGTGGTTGGGGACCTTCCCTTTCTCTCGTACCAGGTGTCGGACGAAGACGCTATCCGAAACGCCGGCGCGTTCATCGCTGCAGGGTGTGACGCGGTGAAGTGCGAGGGCGGACGGCGCATCGCCCAGCGCGTTCGCGCGATGTCCGACGCAGGCATCGCCGTCATGGGCCACATCGGCCTCACGCCGCAGGCCATCGGCCAGCTCGGCGGGTACCGCGTGCAGGGTCGTACGCGCGCCGCCGCTGCCCTGCTGCTGGACGACGCGCGCGCTCTCCAGGACGCGGGCGCATTCTCGCTTCTCATCGAGGCGACACCGCCCGAAGCGGCGGAGCAGATCCGCGACGACCTCGACATCCCAGTGTACGGGATCGGCGCGGGCCCGGACGTGGACGGCCAGCTCGTCATCTCGCACGACCTGCTCGGGAATTTCGTAGGCGACGTGAAGCCCCGGTTCGTCTCGCGCCTCGCCGACGTGGACAAGGTCGTCACGACAGCATTTGCCGACTACGCCGCGAGCGTCCGTAACCGAAAGTTCCCGGCCCCCGAACACTGGTACGCCGCACTGCCAGAGTCCAAGTCCGGCGGCACCGCGCGGCCCGCGTCAAAGCGCCCGGAACGCGCGCGAACCGTGGCGCGCGCCTGACCCGGCGTCTTCCACCCGTTATCAACTCACAGTCGCACCAAACACCTGCCAATGCCTGCCACCCTGCACCTTCCCGCCATCCTCGCCAAGCTCGCGGACGCAAAGGTCATCGAGTCCGCCGGCGCGACCGTAGGCGCCCTGGTTTCCGACGTCGCCACGCGGTACCCTTCGCTCGCCCCGCGCCTGCGCGACGCCGACGGCCAGCCATACCCATTCGTTACGTTCTACCTGAACGACGAAGACATCCGTTTTCACGGCGGGTTCGACGCGCCGCTGGCCGACGGTGACGAGATCACGGTCGTTCCGGCAATCGCCGGGGGCTGAGCGATGACGGTAGTCACGTACAGGACGGAGCGGGATCGGCCACGCGACGCTGCGGCTGTCCGGCCAGCGGCGGGCAAGGAATCGGCGCGCGAACTGCCGCCGCTCTCGCACGACGAGATCGTCCGCTACAGCAGGCACCTTATCCTGCCGGACGTGGGCGTCGAAGGGCAGCGCAAGCTGAAGGCCGCGCGCGTCCTGCTCATCGGCGCGGGTGGCCTGGGCTCCCCGCTCGCACTGTACCTCTCTGCGGCCGGCGTCGGCAACATCGGGATCGTCGAGTTCGACGTGGTTGACATCACCAACCTGCAGCGGCAGGTGCTCCACGGCACGAGCGACGTCGGCAAGCCCAAGAGCGACTCGGCCCGCCGCAGGATCGCCGACGTGAACCCGCACGTCCAGGTCACTACGTACGAAGAGCCGCTCACCTCGGCAAACGCGCTCGGCATCATCCGCGACTGGGACATCGTCGTGGACGGCACCGACAACTTTCCCACGCGATACCTGGTCAACGACGCCTGCGTGCTCCTCGGCAAGCCCAACGTGTACGGGAGCATCTACAGGTTCGAAGGTCAGGCATCGGTGTTCGCCACCGCCGACGGCCCGTGCTACCGCTGCATCTATCCGGAACCGCCTCCGCCGGGGATGGTGCCGAGTTGCGCCGAGGGCGGCGTGCTTGGCGTGCTGCCGGGGCTCGTCGGGATGATCCAGGCGACGGAAACCATCAAGCTCATCCTCGGAGCCGGTGACTCCCTCGCCGGACGCCTCCTCCTCATTGACACGCTCGGCGCGAACTTCCGCACCGTGAAGGTCCGGCGCGACCCGAGTTGCCCGGCCTGCGGCACGCGTACGCTCATGGAACTGATTGACTACGAGCAGTTCTGCGGCGTGCCGCATGCCGTACCGGAAACGCAGATCTCGCACGGAGTCCCGGAAATCTGCCCGATGGAAGCCGCGGCGAAGCTCGAACGAAACGAGATCGAGATCATAGACGTGCGGGAGCCGCACGAACTCGACATCGCGAGCTATCCCCGGGTGACGGCCATCCCGCTCGGCCAGATAGCGGCGCGCATCGCCGAGCTGCCGCGCGACCGCGACCTCGTGATCGCCTGCAGAACCGGCGCACGCAGCGCCAGGGCCGTCCAGCAACTCCAGGCCGCCGGCTTCACGCGCGTGTGGAACCTTGCCGGCGGCATCCACAGGTGGATTGACGACGTTGATCCATCGCAACCCAAGTACTGAGCCACCACGATGCTCGCAGCCAGCACGCTCACGCTCCTGCCGCAGCACTGTAAGCTCTGCGGCACCGAATACCCCGCCGAGCCGATCGCGATCTGCAGCGAATGCCTTGGCCCGCTCGAGCCGACGTACCCCAGAGACCGCGTATACCCGGATCGCGACGACATCGAGCGCCGGGCGCCCAGTCTATGGCGCTACCGCGAGTGGCTGCCGTTCGATGGCGAGCCCGTGTACTCGCACGACACGGGATTCACGCCCCTGATCGAGGCACCGTGCCTGGCTGCGGCGCTGGGTGTCGGCCGCGCGTGGGTGAAGAACGATGCCGTGGCACAGCCGACGCTTTCGTTCAAGGACCGCGTTGTAGCCAGCGCAATCAACGCAGCCCATGCACTCGGCCTCGGGGTCGTCGGGTGCGCCAGCACCGGCAACCTCGCGAATGCCGTGGCCGCGCACGCCGCGCGCGCCGGGCTCCCGGCGTGGATCTTCATCCCCGAAGACCTCGAGCCCGCGAAGGTCATCGGAACCGCGGTTTACGGCGCGAACCTCGTCCGCGTGCGCGGGCACTACGACGACGTGAACCGCCTCTGCGTGCAGCTCGCCGACCGCTTCGGCTGGGGCATCGTCAACGTGAACTTGCGCGGCTACTACGGCGAGGGCTCGAAAACGATGGCCTTCGAGATCGCCGAGCAGCTTGGCTGGCGGCTCCCCACGGCGGTGGTTGCGCCCATGGCAGGCGGCTCGCTCCTCACCAAGTTGCGAAAGGGATTCGGCGAGTTCCTCTCCGCCGAACTCGTGAACGGCCCGGCGCCAAAGCTGTTTGGCGCGCAGGCATCGGGCTGCGCCCCCATCGTGCGACTCGTCGAGAGCGGTGCCGCAAAGCTCACGCCCGAGATACCGAACACCGTTGCGCGGTCAATCGCGATCGGGAACCCCGCGGACGGCCCGTTTGCCGCGCGCGCGATGGTCGAGAGCGGCGGCTGGGGAGCGCATGTGAGCGACGCCGAGATCGTTGCCGGAATCAGGTTGCTCGCCGAGACGACGGGCGTGTTCACCGAGACCGCCGGCGGAACGACCGTCGCGGCCGCGCTCAAGCTCGCGCGCGAAGGGCGCCTGGGGCAGGACGACGAGGTGGTCGTCTGCATCACCGGCAACGGACTCAAGACAACCGATGTCGTGCGCGACGTACTCCCGGAAGCGCCAGTCGTGGATGCCAAGGTTCGCGAGGTCGCGGCGCTCGTGGCTGCGCGACCGGCGCCCTCTGCTCGCGAGGCGGGTTTTCCCGGCGCGTAGCCAGCGGACGGCGCCGCGCCGCCCGCTTGAAGAATCCGGATCAACAGGCCATTCTCCCAAGTGGATCAACAGCTCCACCGTTACGGGAGGAAGGTCTCATGCTGGTTGGCAGCAAGCGTCGCAACGGCAATCGCCGCCCTGGAGAGCATTACACCCGGCTCACCACGCCAATGGTCCGGGAGAACGGCGTGCTCAAGCCAACCACGTGGGATCATGCGCTGGACGTGGCCGCCGAAGGGTTCCGGCGCAACATCGAGGCCCGCGGCCCGAACGCGCTCGGCATCTTCTCCTGCTCGAAGTCCACGAACGAGGTCAACCTGGCGGCGCAGAAGCTGGCCCGGGTCGCCTTCGGCACGCACAACATAGACAGTTGTAACAGAACGTGACACGCACCCAGCGTCGTCAGTTTGGCGGCGGTCTTCGGTGCGGGTGGCAGCACGGGCTCATATGCGGAAGTGGAGGAGACGGACGTCGTACTCCTCTGGGGATCGAATGCGCGCAACGCGCACCCGATCTGGTTCCACCACCTCCTCAAAGGGATCCGGAACCACGGCACGCGGCTGTATGTGATTGACCCGCGGCGGAGCGAATCCGCGCAGTGGGCCGACGCATGGCTTGGCAACCATGTGGGCAGCGACATCGCGCTTGCGAACGCCATGGGCCGGGAGATCATCCACGCCGGGCTCTGCAGCCGCGACTTCATCGCCAACGCCTGCTCCGGGTTCGAGGAGTACGCGAAGGGCGTCGAGGAGTACACGCTCGAGCGCGGCGAAGAGCTCACCGGCGTTCCCGCGGACGTCATTCGCGAGTGCGCTCACGCGTACGCCAGGGCAGAGAAGGCGATGATCTGCTGGACCCTCGGCATTACGCAGCACCACGATGCGACCGAGGCGGTATTCGCGCTCATTAACCTGTGCCTGCTTACCGGACACATCGGCAAGTGGGGCTCGGGGCTCAATCCCCTGCGGGGACAGAACAACGTGCAGGGCGGCGGCGACATGGGCGCCATTCCCAACCGCCTGCCTGGATTCCAGCAGATCACCGATCCCGCCGTTCGCGAGCGGTTCGAGAAGCACTGGGGCGTGAAGCTGCAGCCAAACGTCGGGTGGAACCTCACGGAAATGCTCGACGCCATGGATCGTGGCAAGCTCACGTCGCTTTTCGTGATCGGCGAGAACCCAGCGCATTCCGATGCCGACGCGAACCACGTCGAGCACGTCCTCGCGAAGCTCGACCACCTCGTCGTGCAGGAGATCTACATGACGAGAACGGCCGAACTCGCGCACGTGGTCCTGCCGACGGTCGCAAGCTGGTGCGAGGCAACTGGCACCGTGACGAACAGCGAACGCCGCGTCCAGCTCTGCCGCAAGGCAATCGAGCCGCCGGAAGGAACGCGCGACGAGCTCTGGATCATCAACGAGATAGGCACGCGGCTAGGTAAGGATCTGGGGGCAACCGGCCCTGAGGCGATGTGGAACGAGCTGCGCGTGCTCGCGCCGCACATGTACGAAGGAATGACCTACGAGCGACTCGCCAGGTACGACGGACTGCAGTGGCCGTGCCCGTCCGCTGACCACCCGGGCACCGTGTTCCTGCACGACCGCCTCTGGAAGAAGGGCGCCGAGCGCGGGCCGGCCGCGCCATTCAACGTGGTTCACCACGAAGGACCGGTCGAGAAGCCGGACGCCGAGTATCCCTTCACGCTGACCACAGGGCGGCACCTCGACGCGTACAACACCGGCATCCAGACGTCGGGGTATTCATCGCCCATGACCCGCGGCGAGACGCTGGACATCTCGCCGGAGGACGCGGATCGCATCGGCATCACCTCGGGAATCCGGGTGCGCGTTGCGTCGCGCCGCGGTTCTGTCGTGGTGCCGGCGCGAATAGATGAAGGACTGCGGCCCGGGGTCGTCTTTATGACGCTGCACTACCCCGATGACGCCGTGACCAACATGCTCACGATCAACGCCAGCGACCTGGCGGCAGGCACCGCTGAGTTCAAGGCGTGCGCCGTGAGCGTCGAGCCCGAGACGAGCGTGTCGCCGGCGCGATCCGCTCTCGGCGCGATGCCCGCGTCTGCCTGATTCACCTTTCCCGCTTCCTGGCAACATACAGTGGATCTGAAATTTCTCGATGCCGAACCAACCGCCGAAGAGCGTGCCGCAGTGGACGCCCGCCTCGGCCCGCCCGACTCCGCATGGGACGGCGCGGCAGAGCGTTCGGCGCGTGACCTGCACGTGGCTATAGGCGGGAAGAAGCAACGCGACCGCCGGCACCTCCTTCTCCCGGCGCTCCAGGCACTGCAGGGACGCGTCGGGTGGATCAGCGAGGGTGGCTTCAATTACGTGTGCAAGCGGCTGACCGTTCCGCCCGCGGAAGCGTGGGGCGTCGCGACGTTCTACATGATGCTCTCGACGATGCCGCGACCGCGTCGGGTACTCCATGTATGCGACGACATCGCTTGCAGGGCGCGTGGCGCGTCCGACCTGTGCGACGTCCTCCGTCGCGAGCACAGCCCGGCGCTTCACCACGGGTTCGTGCCCGGCCGTGACGACCCGCCGCAGGGTACCAAGGTTGAGATCAGCCAGGCGCATGGCGCCTGGACCACGGCTCCCTGCCTTGGCATGTGCGACGTGGCGCCTGCCGCGCTCTATGTAGATGCGGGGGCCGAGCCGGTTGAGCGGTCGCTCGGGGGAATGACGGCCGACAGAGCGCTTCGGCTCATCGGAGGCGGCGCCGTGCCGCGCGATACCCTCGAGAACATCGAGCGCGCCGACCCGGGAAAGGCCGCCGCATCCGCGAACCAGGCGGATGACGCCCCGCTGATGCCGTTTGTCGGAGGGCTTGGCGAACTCCGGCTCCTGAAACGCGTTGGGGTCGTTGACCCGGCATCCCTCGAATCCTACCGCATGCACGGCGGATACAAGGCGCTCGAGAAGGCCTTTGCCCTCGGGCCCGAAGGCGTGATCCGCGAGCTGAACGAGGCACGGCTCGTCGGGCGGGGCGGCGCCGCGTTCCCAACCGGCCGCAAGTGGGACATGGTACGCGCGCAGCCCGAGAAGACACGCTACATCATCTGCAACGCTGACGAGTCGGAGCCTGGAACCTTCAAGGATCGCGTCATACTGACCGCGGATCCTTTTGCGATCGTCGAGGCGCTGACGATTGGTGCTTACGCAACCGGCGCCCGGAAGGGGTACGTGTATATCCGCGGGGAATACCCGCTCGGCGCCACGCGCATCCAGTATGCCATTGACGAAGCCCGCAGGGCGGGCCTGCTCGGTTCTGACGTAATGGGCAGGAACTTCTCGTTCGACATCGAGGTGCGCCGCGGCGCGGGCGCGTACATCTGCGGCGAGGAGACCGCTCTCTTCGAGAGCATCGAGGGCAAGCGCGGCGAGCCGCGCAACAAGCCGCCCTTCCCAACAGAGAAGGGGCTCTTCGGCAAGCCAACAATAGTCAACAACGTCGAGACCCTCGCGAATGTGCTGCCGATCGTTCTCAACGGTGGCGCCGCCGCGGCAAAGATCGGAACGCCAAAGAGCACCGGCACCCGGCTCTTCTGCGTGAGCGGCCACGTTGGACGGCCCGGCGTTTACGAGATCCCGATGGGCGCCACGCTCGGCGAGCTCATCGAGCTCGCCGGTGGAGTGGCCGGCAGCGGCAAGCTTCAGGCAGCACTCCTCGGCGGGGCCGCTGGCGGCTTCGTTCAGGCCGCCGACATGAACCTCCGGCTCACGCACGAAGACACCGCTGCCGTCGGCGCCACGCTCGGCTCCGGCGTCGTCGTGGCGTTCGACGACACGGTGGACATGAAGGACATCGTGCTGCGCATCGCCCGGTTCTTCAGAGATGAATCGTGCGGCCAGTGCGTACCGTGCCGCGTGGGCACGATGCGCCAGTACGAGGCCCTGTCCCGAATGCTGGGCAGGGAGCCGCTGGGCAGCACCGATCAGGAACTGGGGCTGCTTCACGAACTTGGGACCGCCATGCGCGATGGTTCCATCTGCGGGCTCGGCCAGACGGCGTACTCCGCGGTCGAGAGCGCGATCAAGCGCCTCGGTCTATCCCCTACCTGACCGGCCATACTTTCCAACAGGCAGTCACATGTCCTCAGCACACCAG
The DNA here is from genome assembly GCA_020851455.1 of Gemmatimonadaceae bacterium. Lineage (GTDB taxonomy): Bacteria > Gemmatimonadota > Gemmatimonadetes > Gemmatimonadales > Gemmatimonadaceae > Fen-1231. Next base: position 35,119 of record JADZCT010000041.1, read on the forward strand.
CAGCTCGTCAGGCTCTCGCGCCCGTCGTCGAAGCCGAAGGCAATGGTCGAGATCTCGGTTGACGGCGAGGCCGTCAGCGTTCCCGAAGGCTCGACGATCCTCGACGCCTGCAAGAAGCTTGGCAAGGATATCCCGACCCTCTGCTGGCACCAGACGCTCACGCCCGCAAACGTATGCCGCGTGTGCATGGTAGAGCTGGAAGGCGCGCGCACGCTCGTGCCCAGCTGCTCACGCGAAGTCGAGCCGGGAATGAAGGTGAAGACGCGGAACGAGCGCGTGGACCTCACCCGGCGGCTCGTCCTGGAGATGCTCGGGTCGAGCGTGGACCTCTCGATCTCGCCAGGCACGCCGGAGATGATCGCGGAGTACGATGCCAGGCCCGAGCGGTTCGGACCCGACGCCGCCAACGTGGCCCGGCCGGTAAAGGACGACAACGCGCTTTACGTGCGCGACTATTCCAAGTGCATCCTGTGCTATCGCTGCGTGCAGGCCTGCGGAGACGACCATCAGAACACCTTCGCCATCGCAGTGGCCGGGCGCGGCTTCGACGCGCACATCTCCACGGAGTTCGACACGCCGCTTCCCAACAGCGCCTGCGTCTACTGCGGCAACTGCATCGCGGTCTGCCCCACTGGAGCCCTGATCGCAAGGCGTGAGTGGCAGATGCGCGGCGACAACACATGGGATGAGTCGAAGCAGACGACGACGGACACGATCTGCCCGTACTGTGGCGTGGGTTGCACGCTGACCCTGCACGTGCAGGACGGCGAGATCGTCAAGGCCACGAGCCCGTTCGGAAACGACGTGACGCTCGGCAACCTCTGCATCAAGGGCCGCTTCGGCTGGCAGCACGTGCAGAACAGAGAGGCGGACTGACCGACGCCCTCACTCCATCGCTCGGCAACCTCCCGCCGTCGCAGCCACGCAACTTCCTGCGCCTCGTCGGCGGCGCGGCACTGGACGCGTCGGTCGCCGTCGCGGAAGAAGTTCCCGTCGCATTCGTGTACGGCGGGAAGCCGCACGTTGTCATGATGTGCACGCCAGCGGACCTCGAAGACCTTGCCGTGGGGTTCACGGTGAGCGAGGAGATAGTCGAGCACGGGCCGGACATCACCCGCATTGACGTGGTGCGGCACGCCCGGGGCATCGAGATCCAGATGGAGATCCCGCCGGCGGCACAGGCAAGGGTTGCCAAGCGCACGCGCGCCCTCGCCGGCCGCACCGGCTGCGGCCTGTGCGGGATTGACGCCGTCGAGTCTGCGGTGCGCGGACCCCGCTCCGTGCGGTCCGGCGCGACCTTCACGCACGACGCGCTCACACGTGCGGGCGAGTCGCTGGCGGGCCTCCAGGACCTGAACAACGCCACTCGCGCGGTACACGCTGCAGCGTTTGCCGATGCCACCGGCAACCTGCTCGTGGTGCGCGAGGACGTTGGCCGTCACAACGCGCTCGACAAGGTGATCGGCGCGCTGGCCCGGGGCGCCGCGGCTTCGGGGAGCGCGGTGGATCCGGCAAGCGGGTTCTTCGTCGTTACCAGCCGCGCCAGCTACGAGCTCGTCCAGAAAGCCGCCGTGGCGGGCGCGCCGATGCTCGCAGCTGTATCACGCCCCACTGGGCTCGCCATTCGCCTCGCCGACGAGTCCGGGTTCACCCTGGTTGGCCAGCTCCGAGGCGCTACCGCCAACGTATACACTCACCCTGAACGTATTGTCCCGTAGCCCTTCGCAGTAAGCAGGCACCTTCGCCGCGCCCCCAGCCCCTGCTGCGGCACGGCACCCTTCCCTTCAATACCTCTACGATACCGCAGCCGCATGCTTTCAGACATCCAGATCGCACAATCGGTCAAGCCCCGCCCCATCGTTGACGTAGCCCGCGACATTGGCCTCGACCCCGACGACATTGACCTCTATGGCAAGTACAAGGCGAAGATCCCGCTCGAGGTGAGCCAGCGCCCGCAGAAGGGCAAGCTCGTACTCGTCACGGCAATCAGCCCAACGCCGGCGGGCGAGGGCAAGAGCACGGTCAGCGCAGGACTCGCCCAGGCGCTGCGCCGCATCGGCACGAACGTCGTCCTCTGCCTGCGCGAGCCATCGCTCGGGCCGGTATTCGGAATGAAGGGCGGCGCGGCAGGCGGCGGCTACGCGCAGGTAATCCCCATGGAGGACATCAACCTCCACTTCACCGGCGACTTCCACGCAATATCGAGCGCGCACTCGCTCCTCTCCGCGATGCTCGATAACTCGCTTTTTCAGGGCAACGCGACGGGCCTCGACCCCGCACAGGTGAGCTGGCCGCGCACCATTGACATGAACGACCGCGCACTGCGCCATGCACGCATTGGCGTCGGCGGCGGAACGAACGGCGTGGAACGCGACACGCGATGGGTGATCATCCCGGGCTCGGAGGTGATGGCGATCGTCGCGCTGGCCACCAGCCGCGCCGATCTCGAGAAGCGGCTCGGCGACGTGTTCCTCGGCCGAACCGCCAACGGCCGGCCCGTGCGCGCGCGTGACATCAAGGCGCAGGGCGCCATGACCATCCTGCTCAAGGACGCCATCCGGCCGAACCTCGTACAGACTCTTGAGGGCGGGCCCGCCTTCGTGCACGCCGGACCGTTCGGCAACATCGCGCATGGCTGCAACTCCATCCTCGCAACGAAGAGCGCGCTGGCGCTGGGCGACGTCGTCGTCACCGAAGCCGGGTTCGGCAGCGACCTCGGCGCGGAAAAGTTCTTCGACATCAAGTGCCGTTTTGGCGGCCTCAAGCCCGACGGCGCCGTCCTCGTAGCAACGGTACGGTCGCTCAAGATGCAGGGCGGCCTCGACAAGAAGCAGCTCACCACCGAAGACACTGGCGCGCTCGAGAAAGGGCTCACGCACCTGGAGCACCACATCAGAAACGTGCAGCAGTTCGGCCTTCCGCTCATCGTCGCAATCAACCGGTTCGCAAGCGACACCGAACGCGAGCTCAAGATGGTCGAGGACTACGCCGCGAAGTTCGGTGTTCGCGTCGTGCTCTGCGAGGTTCACGCCAAGGGCGGCGCCGGCGGAGAGGACATGGCGCGTGAAGTCCTCAACATGCTCAAGACCACGAAGTCGAACTTCGCGCCGATCTACGACGTAAAGAAGTCCATCAAGGAGAAGATTGACACCATCGTCCGCAAAGTGTACGGCGGCGATGGCGCCGACCTGACGCCCGCGGCCGAGGAACAGGTGCAGTACCTCGAAGCGAACGGCATGGGCGAGACGCCGGTGTGCATCGCCAAGACGCAGTACTCCTTCACCGACGATCCCGCGCGCCTCTGCCGCCCGACCGGGTTCCGGATTACCGTGAAGGAGGTCTACGGGTCCGCGGGCGCTGGCTTCGTCGTTGCGAAGGCTGGCTCCATCATGACGATGCCAGGGCTGCCCAAGCTGCCGGCTGCCGAGGGAATGTCCATCAGCGACACCGGAGAAATCGTCGGGCTGTCGTAAGCCGCAGATCGCTCCGGGATGGGCTCACCCAGGGCGGAGCGATCGGCCACTCAGGAACGGCGCCTCCTGTCCGTCAGGCACCGTTCCTGAACTTTTTCAGGGCGGCCCACGCTTCCTCGCTTCCCCACCGCCCGTCGCGGGGGCTGCCGAGCGTGCTGGGAATGTCCCAGATGCAGATGCCGGCCCCGTGCTCCGCGACCTCGGCGAGATGGTCGGCGAGCGTGCGCCCCTTGCCCCCCTGCCCCCACTCGTAGCGCCCCCCGGGGAATCCAAGCAGGAGTTGCGCCGGGTCATACCCGTGCGCTTTTCCCCAGTTGACCTGCCAGCTGAACCTGAAGATTGACTCGCCACCGGCGCACACTGGCCCGTTCTCGGGGCTGAACGTCTGAGTGCTCCCCTCGTAGAGGTCGCCATAGCCCATCGAATGAATCGCGTCCACCTGGCCCTTCCAGTCCTCCCACCAAGCCATGTTCGGGGCGTTGAAGCACGGGCTGTGAAACGAGTCCACCGTGAGCAGTTTCCCGCGCGGCTTCAGCGCCGCAGAGAGCTTCCTCACGAACTCCGCGAACACCGCGCGATCCTGCTCCCACGAACCGTTGCCCTCGAGATCCAGGTCAATTCCGTCGAATCCGTGCCGGTCCATCTCCGCCACGAGGTTCCGGACGAATGCGTCCTGGTTGTCCTTGAATGCCGCACGGGCAAGATCCCAGTTCCATTTCTTGCCGTCGTGGTTGTAGATCGTGAGCAGGGCTTTCACGCCGCGCTCGCGCGCCCACGCCGTAAACCAGGCAACGACGGAGTCGCTCACCGGCTCTTCGTGGGTGACGTACCGCACGCCACCGTCTTCCGTCGGGAGCCAGAACTGCAACCCCATGCGCGTGAGCCACTGGTCGGCGGTGATGGCGCCGGCCCTGTGCAGGAGCGCCTGCCGCGACTGATCGAGCTGGTAGGGCGGCACCCAGCTCATGACTTCCGCCGACCGCGCGGCGGGGCGAGGGGGGCTCGACGCCGGTGCCGGTAACGCTGCCAGCAGGACTGCCAGTCCGAAAGCGCGCATTGACATGCTCCTGAGGGTTGGCCGGCGACGGGACCGCGGCGGCACCATGAACGATACGCCGGGGCCACCGGTCGCGGCACCGCCGACCCTTGCCTATATATGAACTTTCCCAGCGCCGGCCCGGAGTCTTCTGCATCCAAGGAGTGAGCAATGGACGCCCAACTCGACCAGAGGTTCCGCATATTCGCGCAGACAGCCCTCAGGGTTGCCGCCGGGTTCACCTTCCTGTCCCACGGCGGACAGAAATTCATGGGCTGGTTTGGCGGGTTCGGCCCCGGAGGCGGTTCGGCCGACATGATGAGCCGGTTCGGTGTGGCCGGAACCATCGAGTTCTTCGCCGGAATCTGCATCATCCTCGGGCTGTTCACGCGGCCCATCGCCTTCATCGTGTCGGGCGAGATGGCGGTTGCATACTTCTGGATGCACTTCGGATCGAGCGGGCAGATCTGGTGGTGGCGAAACGGCGGAGAGGTGGTGCTGCTCTATTCGTTCCTCTGGCTCCTGTTCGCCGCCTGGGGCGCAGGACCGGTCAGTCTCGACGCATGGCTTCGGTCGAGGAAGGCCGCGGCCTGAGCTGCGCGTGTCCGCTCGCGCGCAGAGGCGTCGTAGCAGCGGTATGGCGGTATCGCGGTAACTGAACATTCAATCAGCAAGACACTCGTGACTGCAAACACCAACGGCCGTGACCCGGCCAGCCTCGAACTCTCCCCGGACGACATGCGCGCCATGGGTGAGGAGGTGGTGCGGCGTTCCGTCGCGCACCTCGCCTCCCTCTCGACGATGCCATCGCGCGGCAGCTACGACGACATTGACGCGCTCTGCAGGTCGCTGCGCGAGGGGCCACCCGAGGACGGCGCCCCGCTCGACGCCCTGCTGGACCCGCTCTTCTACGATTGCATTCCACGCTCGTTCACCACGCCGGGACCGGGCTACATGGCCTACATCCCCGGCGGCGGGCTGTATCCCGCGGCGCTGGCGGACTTCATCGCCGATACCACGAACCGCTTCACCGGGATATGGCAGGCAGCGCCAGCACTGGTGCAGCTCGAGGCAAACGCCCTCGATTGGCTGCGTGAATGGATGCAGTTCCCGGCGGGCGCCCGCGGGCTCTTCACCACCGGCGGCTCGATGGCGAACTTCAACGCCATCCTCTGCGCACGCGAGCGCTTGCTGGGTCTCGACATCCGGCCCGGCACGCTGTACGTGTCGTCGCAGTCGCACCACTCGATCGTGAAGGCAGCGCGCCTCGCCGGCATCGCGCACGACCGGGTCCGCATGATTCCCGTTGACGACCACTATCGCATCAGGGTGGACCTGCTCGAGGCAGCGATCGCAGGCGACCGCGCAGATGGGCTGCGCCCGTTCATGGTGGTATCGAACGCCGGCACCACGAACACCGGGGCGATAGACCCGATGCAATCCGTTGGCGCCATCGCGGCCCGGGAGCGCATGTGGCACCACGTGGACGGCGCCTATGGCGGCTTCTTCCACATGGTCCCGGAATTGCGGCCGCTCCTTGCCGGGCTTTCGCAGGCCGACTCGCTCACCCTCGATCCACACAAGGGAATGTTCATGCCGTACGGCACCGGCGCGCTCCTCGTGCGCGACGGCGAGGCCCTGCGTGCCGTACACGCTTCCAGCGCCGGCTACCTCCCGGACAACCAGCTCGAGTTCTACGACCCTGCGCAGTACGGCCCCGATCTCTCACGTGGATATCCCGGGCTGCGCGTCTGGCTTGCGGTCAAGCTCTTCGGCTCAGCGCGCTTCCGCGCGGCAGTCGCGGAGAAAAGAGAGCTCGCGGTCTGGGGCGCCGAGCAGGTCGCGCGGATCCCGGGAATCGCGATGGACGCGATGCCGCAGCTTTCGCTCTTCGCGTTCCACCTGGAAGGCCCTGCCCTGCCGTCGCTCGAGGCGCAGAACGCGGCGACGCGCAACCTGATGGAGCGCGTCACCCTGCGCGGCAAGGTAATGCTCACCGGCGCGCAGGTCGGCCCGCGGTACGTGGGACGCGTTTGCGTGCTCAGTTTCCGGACGCGGCGTGCCCAGATGGAAACGTGCGTCCAACACATCGGAGAAGCGGCAGCCGAAATACTCGCGGGGGCCGGAAGCGCCAGCGCCGCCAGAAAGTAGCACGCAGCCATGCTCCGTGCGGCCGCCCGTGAACGGGCCGCACCACGCGCATGGCTACGCCGCCTGCGACCTCCGGGTCGCCGTCGCCATCCCAATCACGGCACCAACCGCTGGTGCCAGCAGGAAAGTTCCAAGCCCTAGGAGGCCGCGCCAGAAATCCGCGGGCCCCCACGCCTCGGGCGGGAATATGCCAGCCGCGGTACCCACAACCATCGCAACCACGTACCCAGCGATCGCTCCCCAGAACATGCGCCGCCAGCGGGGTGCGCGTCGCCGTATCCTGTGGCCCACGATGAGCAGGAGCGTCGGCACCAGAAACACGCCAAGGAACATCAGTGCGACGGTCATGCGCCACCTCCCGTGGCGCCGCTGCGACGCAGCCGGGGCGCGAGCCAGAGCCAGTACCCCGTTGCACAGACCAGCACCAGGGCAACCGCCGCGGCATCGCTGATCAGCACCCATATACCGCCAAACGCCTCCCCCGAATGCAGCTTCTCCAGAAAGACATCGCCGCGACGGCCCATGTGGAGCACGTTACCGGTTCCGATATCAACCGTAACCTCGGTGGACGCCGCGTTCCGTAACCGCACCTTCACGTACCCGCTGCGTGGCCGCACGTCCATCCGGTCTATGTCACGCTCGGCGTACTCCGTGCCGCCGGTGCTTGCATGTTCGAGCGCAACCCGTGCGAGGTGGGCCAGCGGCAGCGCCGCCGCGAACGGCGCCGACGGCTTGCTCACCACGTCGGGCATCAGCCCCAGTCCGCGCTTGTGGTTGAGCAGGATTCCAGTTACGGAAATCACCACGAGCGCCGTGGTGAAGATCACGCCAACCCAGAGGTGACTGTAGAACGCAAAGCGCGAAAGGGCGGCGCGAGCATCCGGCGCCTTCGCGCGGGTCGCCTCAGCCCCAACGAGCCCTCCCCTGCGAATGTCGGCGGATCCCCCGGCACGGGGTTTCATGACTACCTCATTAGCATTTGACCCGGGGAATCATAGCATCCAGCGAGCCGATCACGCACCCCACCCGTATACTTGACCGACCCCACCCATCCTCGACTGGCCTGCATTGACTCCCCGTTCGCTCACGCTCCTCATCCTCTTCTGCGTGCCGGCAGGGTACGCAACCAGACCATCCGCGCCGCCGCCCGCGCCGCCGGCGCCGGCCTACGACATCGTGATCCGTCGCGGCCGCGTCATGGATCCCGAGCGCCAGGTGGACTCCGTCCTCAACGTCGGGATCTCCGGCGGAACGATCGTGGCGGTGACCGGTGACTCGATCACGGGCAAGCGGACCATTGATGCGTCGGGACTGGTCGTCGCCCCGGGGTTCATTGACATCCTCTCGTACGATCCAGTCGAACCGGGGGTGTGGACCAAGCTGGCCGACGGAGTAACGACGAACCTCGCCATGCATGGGGGTACCACCGACCCCGATCGCTGGTATGGTGCCATGGCAAGGCAGCGGCCTCCGCTCAACTACGGCGTATCGTTCTTCTACAACCAGGCCCGTGCGCAGCTCATCGGCAACCGCTATGCCGCCGCACCGGCGGCCCTGCGCAAGCAGCTCGTCGCCACCGCGGAACGCGCGCTCGACCGCGGCGCGCTGGGGGTCTCCTTCTCGCTCGAGTACTTTCCTGGCGTAAGTCCGGAAGAAATCATCCCTGTAATGGCGCTCGCGGCCGCGCATGGCGTCCCCGCGTTCTTCCATGCCCGGTACTCCGACATGGAAGAGCCGGGGACCAACCTCGACGGATTGCGTGAAATCATCGCGTATGGGAGAGAGACAGGCGCGGCCGTGCACATTGACCACTTGAACAGCACCGGCGGCACATTTTCGATGGACCGGTCAATCGCGCTGCTCGATTCCGCGCGGGCATCCGGGCTCGACATCACCGCCTGCGTGTATCCCTACACGTTCTGGGCGACCTACCTGAACAGCGCCCGGTTCGACAAGGGATGGCAGCAGCGGTTCCGCATCTCCTACGGCGACCTTCAGCTTGGCGGATCGAGCGAGCGCCTCACCCAGGAGAGCTTTCTCGAGTACCGCAAGCTCGGGAAGCTTGCCGTCGCGTACGCGATCCCGGGAGAGGACAACGAAATCGCTCTGCGCGCCCCGTACGTGATGATCGGAAGCGATGCGATCTTGGAACCGGGGTACAACAACCACCCGCGCGCATCGGGCGCATTCTCGCGGACAATCGCGGTCCATGTGCGCGAACTGAAGACGCTGACGCTCATGGATGCGATCGCGAGGATGACCCTCCTTCCCGCGCGCCGGCTTGAGCTGGCCACCAACGCCATGAGGCGAAAGGGCCGCCTGCAGGTTGGCGCCGACGCCGACATCGTCGTATTTGACGCCGCACGCATCCGCGACAGGGCGACCGTCGAGCACCCTGAGACACCGTCGGAGGGAGTCGGGTTCGTGCTCGTCGGCGGCAAGGTCGTGCTGGACGAAGCAGGGCTTCACAAGGATGTCCGCAACGGCTCGCCAATCAGGGGGTCGGTTACGCGGCAATAACCCGGCACAGGCAGAAGGTGCTGCCTTCTCGAGCCCATGCGGCCAGCGCACGGCGGCCCCAATGGAATACCTGTTATTCAGCTCCGGTACGTCGGAACGCTCATGCTGTTCGTCGCGGCGGTGTTCGCGATATGTTTCGAACAGTCAGCATACAGGAGGAAGATCGTGGCAGACGCATGGCTCACATCGCTGATCACCGGTACGCCGCAGGAAGGCTTCGAGCTGGCCATCACGCTCAGCCGCCGCGGCGTCAAGTACACACAGCCCGACGGCGAGGTACTCAAGCGCCTTAGGCCGGAGTACGCCAACTCCGCCGATTCGCTGACGGCCGCATCGCAGGTAATCGCGATCAACTTCCAGACGGTCGCGGCGGCCAACAACTACTGGCGCAAGTGACATTGCCGGCGCGGAGCGCCGTCGCCTTGTTGTCGCGCGTACGGCGCTCCGCGCGGCGGGAGATACCATGACCGTAGAGTTGAAGCGCGTGTACGAACCACCCGCCGCGCAAGACGGGATGCGCATCCTGGTTGACCGCCTCTGGCCGCGCGGCATGGCCAAGGCCAGGGCCAGAGTGGACCTGTGGATGAAGGAAGTCGCGCCGTCCACCGAACTGCGCAAGTGGTACTCGCACGACCCGGAGAAGTGGCCTGAGTTCAGGAAGCGTTACCGCGCGGAACTGAAGGCGAACCCGGCGCTCGCGCAGTTGAAGGAACTGGCGGCTAAGAAGAAGAAGGTCACGCTCCTCTTCGCCAGCCGTGAGGAGCGGATGAACGAGGCGGCGGTGCTCAGGGAAATCCTCGACAAGCACGCAGTGAAATAGCCATGCCGAGTTCTACCGAGATGATTGCGCGCATGCTGCTCGCCGCGCTCCTTGGAAGCGCGGTGGGGCTCGAGCGCGAGCGGCTGCTCTGGGTGGCCGGCCTTCGCACCCACATGCTCGTCTGCGTGGGTGCAACACTCGTCATGCTGGTCTCGGCGTTCGGATTCGCCGACGCCCTCGGCCGCTCGGACGTTGTGCTCGACCCGTCACGCGTCGCCGCGCAGGTCGTGAGCGGCATTGGGTTCCTCGGCGCCGGCACAATCATCCTGCGCCACGACGTGATTCGTGGACTCACCACCGCTGCCAGTCTCTGGGCGGTTGCCGCGATCGGCCTCGCAGTCGGCGGAGGCCTGTACCTCCCCGCCGTCGCAGCCACGGTGCTCATTCTTGGCATTCTGATCGCGCTGAAGCCAATCGAGAATCGGATTCACGCGAACCGCCGTTTGATGCGCTCGCTGATCGTTGAGCTCGATCCAGCGCAGATCTCCAGCGCCGCCGTCGAAGCCGCTGCAGCCCTCGGGCAGGTCCAAGTCGAGCTGTCCGAGCCGATCACGGCGCCCGGGCAGGTCCACCAGAGCTTCCAGTTCGTGGTAACGGCCAGGACGCCCGACGACCTCGAGCGCCTGGCGACGGCGGTTCGTGCGTTGAAGGGCGTTGTCAGCGCGTCGCTCGACAGTATCTAGCCGGAACCTCGCCGCCGAGGGCAGCCAGGGAGGGTAACCTGCGTCATTCGCGGGCTGCCACCCGCTTGTGACCGCCTGCCTTGTGGTCGCCGACCGTGGAACGCGCTGTCACATTGATTCGGTTCCAGCAGTTGATTGCGTTGATCGCCACGACGAGATCCGCCGTCTGCCGCTCGCCGAACTGCCTGCGGACTTCGGCGTACACGTCGTCCGGTACGCCTTCGTTCGCAACCAGCGTGACGGCTTCGGTCAGCGCCAGGGCGGCGCGTTCCGCAGCGCTGTAGAACGGCGCGTCCCGCCACGCCGCCACGCAATCCAGGCGCTCGGCAGTCTCGCCGAGCGCCAGCGCATCCTTGCTGTGAATGTCCAGGCAGCGCGCACACCCGTTGATCTGCGAGGCGCGCATCTTCACGAGCTCGATCATTTTCGCATCGAGCCCGCTGGCGTGCACGTATCGCTCGAAGCCGAGCAACAGGTGGAGCGCCTCGGGCGCGACCTTGCCGAAGTCGAACCGCGGTGCGGCCATTACTTGCCGGCCACGGGCACAAGCTTGACCGAACCCGCCGCCTCGCGCGCGCGGAGCACGGCCATGACGTCGGCCAGGGGCAGCGGCGTGAATTCCCCGGAGAGGAAGTCGCGAATCTGGAGCGCGGTCATGTTCTTGCCAAGAAGGATGCCGAACTCGGCGTTGTACTCGTCCGGCAATGAGGGGCCGCCTGCACCACGGCCGCCGCGCCCGCCGCCGCCACCGCCACCGAAACCGCCCCGACCGCCCGGCGGCGCAGGAACTTGCTGCACGATCAGCCCCGCGGCCTCCTTCTCCTCCGGAGTCTGGACGGGCTCAGTCGCCGCCACGCCCCGCTGCGACGCCTGAAGCTGGTAGGCCGCCTTCACCTCGTTGAGGAGCGAGTTGGCGCGCTGCTCGATGAGCGGCTCGAACGCGGCCGTCTTCGTCTGGCCGTCACCGACGTTCGTCCAGAGCACGCTCGCCGTGCGCATGACGGCCTTCTCGACGTCCGCCTGGTGCCGGATGGCTATGCGCGCCTCCTTGTAGGCATTCGTGAGGGAGGGGCCGCTGGCGGCGTCGGCCATGTAGCCGAGGCCCTTCGTGTGCGACTCGCCCATGCGCGAAAGCCCACGCCCCAGGTTCTCGCTCGCGACGCGCGCGGCAATCTCGTCGGTGCCGGTCGAGAGCACCGCCAGCCCACCGAGGCCCACTGCCGCCGCGCGCTTGTACTGAGTGGGATCCTGCTTGTCGGGCGTATCCTCCGACGAGTGGTACCACATGTCGGGCCACGTAATGAACATGACCGACGGAATCCCGTGCTGCATGTACGTCACGTGGTCGCTGGCGCCGTAGTGCTTATCAATCTTGATGTAGAAAGCGTCCTTGCTGCCGCGCGGCGACTCGACTGGCTGCGACGGCGCGTAGCCAAGACTCCGGAAACGCACGCGCTCGCGCGAGATGTCGGCGATGTACTCCATCATGCTCTGCGCGATGTCGTTGATGTACGACGGGAACGTGTCCGGCGTGCGCTGCAGCACCCAATAACTCCGGCTGTCGGCGATGCGGATCGCTTCCATGTCGAAGTTCAGCGTGCCGATGATGTTCTTCGCCTTGTCGGGATGCGCGTTGAGGTAGGCGTTCGTCCCGGAGATTTCAGGGACGAACTGGAAGTTGATCGTACGCTTGGGCCGCGGGAGCTTGCCTTCGTTGATCAGCTTGATGTAGGCTCGGCCGATCTCCAGGATCAGCGCGCAACCGGAGTTGTCATCGTTGGCGCCCTGCTTGATCAGGCCCTCGTACAGGTGACCGCTGATGCCGACTTCCTGCGCGGTGCTGCCGTCGCCCGGAATCTCGGCGTGCACGTACTCGTTGCGCGTAGGCACTTCGACGCTCTTGACGATCGAGCGGATCGTGATCGGGTCGCCGCGAAGGAGCTGCGCCGAAAGATTGCGCTGGACTTCCGGAGTCACGGCCCAAGCTACCGTTCCGGGCTGCACGTTCACGGTGGACGATACGATCTGCGTCGGGTAGTCAACCGAGCGCTGGAATCCGATGGCACTCACGCCGAGCACCCCGACCGCGCCGCGCTGGACGGCCTGCTGGTACACCGCGTTCGGCGAACCCGACGAGAGAACGAACTTGCCCTTCACGTCCTTTCCCTCGAAGTCCTGCGCACGGCCCGGACCCACGTCCACGAGCTGACCCGTGAAGTCGCCGTTGGCGTTCAGCGATGGGAGGGAGAGCGCGATGTCGTGGATGTCGTAAAGCTTCACCGGCCTGGGCGCGGTCACCCAAAGCTCGCCCACCGTTGGCTGCCAGGCCGTGCCCGGCGTGCCAAAGCTCTCGATGGAGACGTTGCTGAACCCGTACTCCTTGGCGAACTCCGCGATTACACGGCTTTCGCGCAGTTGCCCGGCATACTCCGAGGGGAGCCGCACGCGCTGGTACGGCACCAGCTCGAGCACATGGTGCATGGCGCGCTCCCCGGAAACCTCGTTGATGATCGCGGTCATCTGCGCCTGCGTCAGCAAGGTTCGGTCTTCGCGCTCCTGCGCGCGCGCCGAGGCCGGCGCGACAAGACATACAGCACACAAAGCCACGATGGTTCTCTTCATCAGTTCACCACGTCTCTGGAAAATGGAAATGGGCGGTCCGCAGTGCGTGATACTATATGCGCCGCTCCGGGCGACTGACAGGGGAAGCCGCCCGAAGGCGCCCACCAGAGCTTACGCCCCACCACTGGGACCGCTGGACGGCCCGGGATACCGGAGCACCCCGTCGAGCATTACCGCGGCCGGGTTGAGGCTGTGCACTACCGACTTCCCGGGCGCCATCAGGTGCACCACCCGCCATCCATGCGCGGTGAAGTCGTCCGCGATCAGGCGGCGGTGGCATCGCCACCACACCGCTTCGGCGCACATGACGCAGGTCCGCCGTGCCTGGGCGATCGTCATGAGGCGATCCCGCGCCTCGACGTACTCCTGCGTCGCCATATGGTCGGCATAGGCCCGGAATGCCTCGACGCGCCATGCGCCATTGGGAGAGTCGGGATCTGCCCTCCTGCGGCCGCCGAGCCCCGGGAAGGGCGCATACTCGACCCCGCCCGTGGCAAGCGCGGCGGGCATCGCATCATGCGAGAACTGCGGGTTGTGCCGCGACCCGGCAAACCGGCGTACGTCGGCGAGTACCTCAATTCCGGCCTCGCGCAGCATCGCCTCGAACACCGGCCACGGGCGCGTCGAGTGGCCAATCGTCCAGAGGGTGCCACCAGGCGCAGTCACGCAGTGCGCACGCCGGCGCGCCGCAGCACCACGAAGCGGGTCCAGTTGTCGGCGGCGTCCTGCACCCCGTGCGCAAGGACGACCAGCCCGTACCGCTCCGCCGCCGCCTCGCTGGCTATTGCCCCCACGGTCACGTCCCCATCGCCGGCAACGTCACGCGCGGCCCCGGCAGTATCGAAATGCTCCACGGGCGCAATCCACGCATGCGCCGTGAGGAAACGCTGGCACTGGGCGAGCGCTACAGGATGGCTCCGCACCGTGCGGAGGCCCTCCAGCGTCGCGCCACGGGGCGCCATCAGAGCGTGATGCACGGGCAGCCGGAGGTCGGAGGCGTACTCCAGCAGGCTAGCCCTGCCCTCCAGCGCCTCCAGCGCGGCCGCCACTGGCCCGACGATGAGGTTCTCGACGGGAACCACCGCGAGGTCAACCGCACCAGCTACGAGAGCATCGAGCACGGCATCGAAAGTCCCGCAGGGCACGGCAATGGCGCCGGCCGGCCATGCGCGCTGAATGGCGAGGTCGCCAAAAGCGCCGGGTTCGCCCTGAAACGCTACGCGGGGATTGACTTGGAAAGCGTGGTCAGATAGCATATACAGGTTATGCCGCATTCAGCCGCCTTCACCAGCTATTACTTTACGCCGCTCCTCACGGAGTCCGGCGGACGATAGCGCGCGAACGAACCGCGGCAAGTTATCGAAACGCGACAGGGCCCGTGAGAGTCACGGGCCCTTGCGTTTTGGGTTCCGCGGCGATCCGGCCCCCGCAACCACTCTCGAACGGGGGACAAGGATGATCATCGTAACACAGGCAGGAATCACGCCGGACGCGCTGGACCGCATCGTCGAGCACGTCGAAGCGGCCGGGATGCGCACCCACCTCATACGTGGCGAACAGCGTACGGTCATCGGCTGCATCGGAGACGACGCCCTGCTCGCCGACCAGGGGCTGCGTAGCCTTCCGGGAGTGGAAGACGTGCTACCGGTCCTCAAGCCATACAAGCTCGCATCCAGGGAGTTCTCGGCGGGCCGCACCACGATAGCGCTCGGGGATCCCTCCGGCACGGTGATCGGGGGAAAGGACGTGGTTGTGATTGCCGGTCCATGCTCGGTGGAAGGCGCCGAGATGCTGCGTGAGACCGCCCGCGCCGTGCAGGAGAGCGGGGCCAGAATGCTTCGCGGCGGCGCCTTCAAGCCGCGGTCGTCACCATACGCATTTCAAGGCCTCGGTATCCCTGCGCTCTCGATGCTCGCCGAGGTACGGCGTGAATCCGGGATGCCAATCGTAACCGAGGTGCTCGATCCGCGTCACGTGGAGCTCGTGGCTGCGCACGCCGACGTGCTGCAGATCGGCGCGCGCAACATGCAGAACTTCCCGCTGCTCACTGAAGTCGGAAAAGTTCACCGTCCCGTGCTGCTCAAGCGGGGGCTCTCCGCAACGATCAGCGAGCTGCTGATGGCCGCCGAGTACATAATGGCGCAGGGCAACGGGTCGGTGATCCTGTGCGAGCGCGGCATTCGCACGTACGAGACCGCGACGCGGAACACGCTCGACGTGGCCGCCGTTCCCGTATTGAAGCGGGAGACTCACCTCCCGGTGATCGTTGACCCGAGTCATGCCGGCGGACGGGCCGACCTTGTCACGCCGCTGGCGCTCGCAGGCATTGCCGCTGGCGCCGATGGCTTGATCGTCGAAGTACACCCCGATCCCGTGCATGCCCGCTCCGACGCGGAGCAGACAATCAGCTTCTCCGCATTCGCTGCGCTCATGGCCGGAGTCTCGGCCGTTGCCGCAGCAGTGGGCAGGTCTGCGCCGGCTGGGCAACCCGCCGGGCAACGGACGGCAGCATGACCGCGGCAATGGCTCAGGACATCGCGCGGCTGCGCGAGGAAGTCAAGCGCATAGACGCGGACCTGGTGTCGCTGCTCGCCGAGCGGATGTCGGTGGTGCGCGAGATCGGGCAATTGAAGCGCGCAAGTGCGATGCCGATCGCCGATCCGCCGCGGGAGGCCGCGGTAGTGTCGCATGCGGCGCGCTGCGCGCGCGGCGAAGGTCTCCCGGAAAACGAGGTGCGCGAGCTGTTCTGGAAGATCGTTGCGCTGTCACGCAGCGAACAGCATCCATGACGAAGCCGCGCATCGCGCCAAGCGGTTGAAAGCGGTCCGGGCAACTCGCTGCGCGGTTCAGGGCGGTACGTCCGCTCCGCGCGCGATGCCCCGAAGGCGTTCCACGTCGGGTATGCGAATCCGCCCGCCCGGAACGGCCTGGATGAGTCCTCGCTTCCGGAGGGCCTTCATCGCGCGCGACACGGATTCGCGCGCGGTGCCGATCTCGATCGCAAGCTCACGCTGGGTGCGGCGAAGGCGAAGCTCCACGGGCCTTCCCGCGACCGCTCCTGCGTCGTCGGCGTAGCCGGCCAGAAGGTGCGCGAGCCGCGCGGCCACGTCGCGAAAGGCAAGCGTCTCCGTAACATGGACGAGGTGCCGAAGCCGGCGGCCGAGCCCGTGAATCACCGTGGCGGCAAAGTCGGGATTCGCGCGGACGACGGCCTCGAACTCACCGCGTGGGACAAAGACGAGCCGACCGGCCTCGATCGCCACGGCGGACGCGGGGTACTGGCCGCCGTCGAACAGGGGCAGCTCCGCGACCGGGCTGCCTGCGCCTTCGACGTGAAGGACCTGTTCCTTTCCTTCCTGGCTCACGCGATAGATGCGGACGCGCCCCGACTGCACGATGAAGAGCCCGCGGCAAGTGTCGCCCGCAGTGAAGAGAACATGTCCAGCGCTCATGTCGCGCGCAACGCAACGCTGCGCGAGCTGTTCGAGCGCCTGCTCGTCCAGCTCGCGGAAGAGCGGAAGCGCGTGAAGGAGTTGTGCGATCTCGCCCATACAGCACATTCTACAGTGATGCAGCACGCTGTGACAATCGTCACGCAATGGTTGGCATGGGCCTGCGACCTTCACGGCTCGCCCGGCATTGCCACAACCCTCCCTTCGCCGGTGCGCACCGAGGATTGATGGACTGGTACGCGCGCGCCTTCATCAAGGCGAGCCTCACATGGTTTTCGCTTGGCGTGGCGCTGGGCTTGGCGATGGCCGCGCATCCCGCATGGGTTATCTACCGGCCGGCGCACGCGCACATGAACGTGCTTGGCTTCGTGACGATGATGATCTACGGTATCGCGTACCACGTGATTCCCCGGTTCACCGGGAGCAGAGTTCACAGCCCGCGACTTGCGACGGTGCAATGGTGGGTCGCGAACGTGGGGCTCGCGCTCCTGGTCGTCGGGTTCCTGGCGCGCCCGCATTCCGCGGCGATCGGGGTGCACCTGCTGATTGTCGGCGGCACCGTATCGGCAGCGGCGGCGTACATGTTCGTGTACAACATCTGGCGCACGATCGGCACCGAGCGTCCGCGTGCGAGCGCGGCGGCCGCGCGGCCGCGCGGCCCGTAGGCGGGTTAGACCGTGCATTCGCTGGTCCGCCGCTTCATCAAGACGGCAATTGTGTTCCTCTTCGTTGGTCTCGCGCTTGGCGCATGGATGCTCGTGCGCCGCGAGATCTACGACGTTCGCCCGTCAACGTACGAGACCAGCGCGCACACGCACGCGATCCTCGTCGGTTTCGTGATGATGATGATCCTCGGCGTCGCGGTCTGGATGTTTCCCCGTGCGCAGAAGGACGACGCACGCTACAAGCCGGGGTGGGTGCGGGTGGCGTGGTGGCTCATCACGACTGGTACGGCGGTGCGCGTGGCGGGCGAGATGGCGCGCCTGAAGGTGGCCTCCGGTGCGCTGCGCTGGATCATCGTCGCTAGCGGCATCGCGCAGGTTCTTGGCATCATGACGTTCTTCATCGCGATGTGGCCACGGATCCGCGCTGCGGGGAGCGCAACGCGCGAGGCACGGGGCGAACGCTTCTAGGAGCGCTGGATCCGGACGTGCACCTCGTCCGCGGCAACCCTGTCCACAGTGTATGAGAACCCGCGCTGATCCAGTATTGGCAGCAGGAACTCCGGGACACGCACGTTGACCTGAAGCAGCACCTGGCCGGCCTCGAGGTTCTCGGCCGCCTCGAGCGTGTGAACCATGGGCTCCGGCGGCTCCATTTCGCGCACGTCCAGCACGACGTCCACGCCGTATGCGGCCGCCGACCCCGGGGCAGCCGGAGCACGCACTGCGCCGGGCTGCTGCGCGGAGCCAGCGGTCGCGGCTGCTGCTGGCCGGGCAGCGACTCCTTCCGGGTTGCGACGGAACCACACGGACCAGTCGTCCGGGTTATCCCGCCGCGTATGATGCTCGAACCCCCGCTTGCCAAGCACGGCGTAGAGCGGCGCCGGCTCGAATGGGGCGCGCAGGCGAAGGACTTCGTCCGGCTTCAGTTTGGCGACGGTCGCCATGATGGTATCAAATGGCTCCTTGCCCGCGGCGAGGGCCGGACGGACGTCGAGATCCACGACGCGCTCATGTATCCACGCAGGCTCGGCGGCGCCAGCGGATGCGGTCGCGTCAGGCGCGCCCGGGCTCCGTGAGTCGCTGCTCGCGGATTGCACGACGGGCGCGTCGCCAGATGGCGCGGCTGTCGCCGCCGGCGATGCGACGCCCAGCGCGCTGTTCAGCGCGTCGAGGAGACTCTGCAACGGCACACCCGCCAGCTGCGCTGCCTGCTGGACCGTAGCGAGACGCGCCATGACCTTCCGGATTCCGGCGTTGCGCAGCTTGGTGAAGTGCTGAGACACTCCCACGAACACCTCGACCAGCCTTTCATCCCGTGCAAGCACGTCTGACACCCGGTCGGTGGGCAACACCGGCCCTTCCTTCCTGGCTCCGCGCGTCATGCGATTGTCCCCCATGCGGCGTGCCGCAGTTGAAGCATGAAGTTGACCGTCGCAGCGAAGAAGAGCGCGGCGCCGGCGTACGCAACGAGTGGCTGAACCATGATGACACCCAGGTCGAGCAGAGCCACGCCTCCCAGGGCAAGCGCAAGCCCCACGCGTCCCGCGCGCGGCGAAGTGAGTTGCGCAACCACCGGAACGCGCTCACGCCCCACGCGGCCGCGGTACCGTGCCACCCACGCGAGGAACGGTACGACCTTGTATTGCAGTCCCATCACCATCACCCCTATGGCGCCCAGCAGGCCCGTGAGAATGTAGATCGTGGCCAGCCCACGATGATCCGCTCCGCGGTGCAGCACGAATGGCGCGAGCAGTCCGGCGATGACGAACACGACCAGCGCCGCGCGCACGTGCAGCAACCCCGCGTCGAGCCCCGGCCTCTTGCGCGCGCGCATGTTGCGCGCGCCCTGAACGACGAACGCCGCCAGTCCGGCCTCGATCAGCACGAGCCCGGCCCACGCAACGGATGGCGGGGCTGCAGTCAGCCCCCACGCCAGGATGGCAAGGCCGGACGCCAGGAACGCTACGCTGGCGGCGTTCAGCCGCGGGCTGACGGTATGCGACAGCAGGAACATCGGGAGCAGGCGCCTCGACACGCCGGCAATCATGATCAGCACCCAGCCGATGATCGCGACGTGGAGGTGAATGGCAACCGTCGTCACACGGCCGCCACCGAGAAACCCGGTGTGAATGTTGTGGACCAGGACGATGCCGAGGATAAACGTCGTGCAGAGGTACGTCATCGAGACCGCAACGGAATACCAGACGACGTCACGAATGGCCGCGCTCTTCAGCGACATCGCGATGTTCACGATTGCGCACGCAAGACCGATGCCTATCCCCGTGAGCCCGGCGTGGTGAAGCACCACCGACTGCGTCATCACGCCCGGCGCGAACACAGCCACGCCGGGCACGAAGAACCAGAAGCCGACATGCCCGAGCCGCTCGGAGCGCACCGACGCGCCGAGCGCGACCTGGATCAGCTGGTACAGCGCGCCAAAGATCGTGGTCGTGAGCCAGCCCAGCGTAAAGAGATGCGTTACTCCGGCAACATGCGGCGACTGGTACAGGCCGCGCGCCAGTTCCGGCGCAATCCAGACGAGGCCGGCTCCTCCCGCAACGAGGAATACGATACCAGCCACGAAGTGCTCGGCCGGCAACCGGAGCGAAGCGCCGCCTTGCGGCGCCATGCCGCCCGGCGTGACCATCCCTCCAGGGACCGGCCCCGCTCCCGCCGGAGCTCCGCCACGGGGCGCCGCACCGCCGCCAGGCGCCACGCTGCCACCGGTCACGGCAACGCCTCGATCACTGCCTTGGCGATCGCGCGGAAACTGGCCGCGGCCTCGCTCTCAGGACGGGCAAGCACGGTCGGCGTTCCGGTATCGCCTTCGGCAATCATACGCGCGTCGAATGAAACGGCGCCGAGGTACTTCGTTTCGAGTTTCCGGGCGACGGCCTCGCCCGCGCCGTGGCCGTAGACGCCAGTCATGTTCTCGATCACGCCGACCAGGGGCACGTCGAGCTGGCGGTACATTCTGCCCGCCTTCTGGGCTTCGACGCCCGCCAGCCACTGCGGTTGCGTAACGACAATTCCACCCGAAAGGTGCACTGCCTGCGCAAGCGAAAGCGGCGTATCACCCGTGCCTGGCGGCAAGTCAACTATGAGCATGTCCAGGTCCGGCCAGAGGACGCCGCGCGAGAACTGCGTAACGGCCTTCGACACCATCGGCCCGCGCCAGATCGCGGGCGATTCGTCGCCGAGGAAGAAGCCGAAACTGATCAGCGGAACGCCATGCGCCTCGACCGGGACAATGTTCTGCTCGGGTGTCATGGAAACACGCTTGTTCCCGTCTGTGACCCCCAGGAGGATGGGCAAGCTGGGCCCGTATATGTCGGCGTCGAGGAGGCCGACGCGCATGCCCTCGGCGCGCAGCGCGAACGCAAGGTTGGCAGCGACCGTGCTCTTGCCCACCCCGCCCTTCCCTGCCCCGACCGCGATGACGTGGCGTACACGCCCAAGCTTCACCTGCTCAGACCAAGGGTCGGGTGCGGCCTTTGGCACCTTGGGATGCTGCTTGATGCTCGGCGGACCTATCTCGACCTCGACGTGGGTTCCGCCCGCCCCCTGCACGGCTGCCGTTACTGCGTCCCTGATCCTCGGGCCGATAGCCGGATCCGTGGTGCGCAACCCGAGATGGACCTTTACCTGCGTACCACACAAGGAGATGTGCTCCACCATGCCGAACGCGACGATATCGCGAGACATTCCAGGATACTTGACTGTTGCCAGCGCGGTACGGACGGCACTTTCATCCAGTATCTGCTCGTTGTCCAACGGAAGCTGCGTCATGCGGAAGCGGATGCCTGAGGGGGGTATGGATGTTCAGAACCTGAGCCGCCAGCGGAGACGGGTGCGTGACGATTGTCGCATACATTCACTGTGACATGCGTCACGCCCACCGTATGCGGTGGTAACAACCATAGAATATCACCGGCCTTGCAAGGCCATAGCCAACGCGGTAATGCCTGAACAGGATGCACTGACCACTACAACATGGGACGCGCTGAGCACGGTCATTGACCCGGAGATCGGGCTCGATATCGTCACGCTCGGACTCGTCTACGACGTCTCGATCGCCGACGGGAGGGCCGTCGTTACGCACACGCTCACGACCCGCGGGTGCCCGATGGAAGGCATCATCACTGCAGGGATACTGGAAGCGGTCGGCGCCGTGGAGGGGATCGAGGAGGTCAGCACGAACCTCGTGTGGGATCCCTCGTGGCACTCGGGGATGATCGCGCCCGGCGCCTGGGGCTAGAGGCGGAACTTCGCGATGGTGCGAAGGAGCCCGACGAAAGCGGCGGTCCAGGCGGCCAGCGCCACGTAGAAGAAGTAGTGCGGGAAGGGCTCGAGAAACGGCAGGTTCATTGACTCACCGACCGCGAGCGTGGACGCAGTGTACATGCCGAGCGGGAAGACCGCGCCCCAGTACAGCGGATCGTACGAGAACGGGAAGCGCCTGAAGATGTGCCGCCAGACCGCGAGGATGGCGAGCATGGGCAGCCACCACGTGCCGGTCACCCAGTAGAAGACCGTGAATCCCTTGAGGAACGGAAGCGTGGAGCTGAGGAACGGCGCGTGTGGCGTATTCTCGATGAGCTGCGCGCCGGTGAAGCTCGAGATCGCCATCGCTCCCATGTTGATCCAGTAGGGGGGTGTCAGGTCGAACGGCGAGAAGCGAAAGAAGGTGTAGCGGTAGAAGATGAGCGAGATCATCCAGATGTAGAGCATCCCGCCCCACAGCCACATCGAGAGCGCGAAGAAATTCGTCGCCAGCCGGTACGGGCCGAAGTAGCTGGCCAGCTGGCAACTCAGCAGCGCAACGGACTGCGTGGCCACCACGGCCAGCAGCCAGGTGCTGCTGATCCCCCGCTCGATGGGTGGCTTGTCTTCCTTGATCGTAAGGCCGGTGAATACCGTGTAGGTGACGCCGACCCACAGCACCAGGCCCAGCACCCACAGGGCGGATGCCGCGCGGTAGTCGCCGAGCAGCAGGATGAACTGCGCTCCGAGCACGCAGGTGGCAGCCACGGTCGTGAAGAACCCGGCACCGTGCGTGTGGTGGAACAGGTCCGCGACCATTCGGCCGGGATGCTCGATTGCGCGTGTCACGTACAGTATCCACAGAACGCAGTACGCAACTACGTTGATGGCGAACAGTCCATAAGCGAGCCATGCCATGCCCAGCAGGTACGCGGCCGTGGACACGATGCCAGTGGCCATGACCATCGCGAAGTAGGCCGGCGAGAGGTCGGCGGTGACGCGCCGGAGTGCCGCGCGCAGCGCGCCCGCTGTGGTCACGACGACTGGACCGGCTGCTCGACCTGCCGCATGAGCGAAGGTACGCTCGTGACCATCATCCGCCTGATCACCATGTGCATCCATACGAGACACACGAACGCTATGACCGCGAGCAGCATCCAGCAGGTCGTCCAGATCCCGGTGGCATCGAGCATATAGCCAAAGGCAATTGGGCACACGAGGCCGCCGAGCGCCCCGAGCATTCCAACTACTCCGCCCACGGTACCTACCTGGCCCGGGAAGTAAGTGGACACGTGCTTGAGCACTGCGCCGCCACCGAAGCCCATGGCAACGCCAAGCAGCATCACGAGCCCGGTGAATATCCACCTGTTGGCCTGAAAGTAGACCCTGGTAACACCGCGGACGAGGAGCTGCCCGCGGACGACGGTATCGCCGGGAGCCACCGCGGGAATCCTGCGGAACGATGCGGTGGGCAGGAGGAGGAACCCTTCGGTTGCATCGCGGTGGATGCCGAACCTCACCTCGGCGGCCCCTTCATGCTCATCCTGGAGGACGTAGCGATCCTGCCCGACTACAATCTCGTGCTCCGACACCTTCTCAACCACTCCCGCCCGCAACGCAGTCAGCCCCTGCCCCGGCGCGTCCAGTTCGAGCCGCGGCGGAAAGAGGAGGGAAAGGATCACGAGGCACGAGGCGAGTACCGCATACATGACGGCCCGTGCGCCAATGCGGTCGGACAGCCACCCGCCGAGCGCACGGAACAGTCCGGCGGGGAGCGAGAACACGCTCGTGAGCGCGCCTGCCGACACCAGGCTCATCGCGTAGACGTTCACGTAGTACGGAATGAGCCACTGCGAGAGCGCCACGAACCCGCCGAAAAGCAGGAAGTAGTACAGTCCGAACCGCCACACCCTCACGGATGCAAGCGGCGCAAGCCGCTGGCGCAGCGTGGGTCCGGCGGCCACTGCCTTGCGCGAGAAGGTCGCGAGCCAGAACACGACGGCCACCGCGACCAGCGCCAGCGCGTAAGCCCTTGGCAGCATCCGCCAGCCATTGGGCTCGGCGCCCCTGTGCGTGAACTCCTGGAGGAGTCGGGGAGCCAGCAATGCGGTGAGCGCCGCTCCCGCGTTCCCGGTTCCAAAGATGCCGAGCACGGTGCCCTGCCGGTTCGGGGGAAACCAGGCGCTCGTGTACGCGACGCCGGCTGCGAACGACGCGCCCGCCACGCCGAGCCCCAGGCCTCCGAAGAAGAGCTGCCAGAACCCGTCAGCGACGCTCACGCCGTAGAGCGCAAGTGCGGCGGCGAGCATGATCGCGGTCATCGTGTAGCGGCCGCCGAAGCGATCGGTGAGCATGCCTGCCGGCAGCCGCAGAACGGATCCCGAGAGCACGGGCACGCCTATGAGCCAGCCCTGCTGCGCCCTGGTGAACTCGTAGATCTGCCGGTCAACGAGGTACGTAACGAGGACGCCGTAGATCATCCATACGGCGAAGCATACCGCGAACGCCGCGGTGCTGGCGGCGAGAACCGAGATCGCCTTCGCCCGATCGCTCATCGCGCGCTCCCGGCGTCAGGGGGCCGGGCGCCTAAGACACGCGACGCTGGCCGCGCGCGCGGTTCCAGATGACGATCTGATGCTGACGCCAGAAATACGAGAACGGATACGCCAGCAGGTGCACCAGGCGCGTGAACGGCAGCAGCAGCACAATCACGAAGCCGTTGATGAAGTGGAACTTCACCCAGAACGGCAGTGCGCTCACGGACGTGATGTCGGGCCGGAACTTCGCGAGCGAGATCAGCCAAGGCGCGGCCGTGTGCAGGAACCAGTCGGACCCCCAGCGATAGTAGTACGCCACCCAGAAGCCCAGCGCGACCTGCAGGAGCAGGAACACCAGGAGGATCCAGTCGAGCGCGGTCGTTACGGCTCGCGCGCGGACGTTGAAGATCCGGCGCACGATCAGGATCGTGAGCCCTGCCGTGGTCATGAGCGCGAGCGACAGCCCCGTGATCTCGAGGACGTACAGCCGGTTCTGGTCGGCGGTAAAGAGGCCCCACGTGCCCGGGAACGACAGCGCCACGATGTGCGCGAGCAGGATGGTGAGGATGCCGTAGTGCCAGGGCACGGAGCCGAAGAACAGGGCGCGGTTCTCCAGAAACTGCGACGACTGACTCGAGTACGAGTACGGGTCGAAGACCCATCGGTAGGTCGTCGCTGCGATCGCAACGGCGGTCGCTACGTAGGGAAATCCGATCAGAAGGGCGGTGTCGAACATCGCATTCTCCGTTCAGGCAGAGGGTTCCGCCACGGTGATTGCCCCATACTGCGCATGCAGCACGGAGCGCAGCGCCTCCAGAGTCCCGTGGAACGGAGTGCGCTTCTCCGAATCCTTCTCTTCCGTGGGCGCTTCGGGGTCTTCGTCGAAGCCTTCCGATTTCGCGCGCCCGGTCATCCGGTCGAGCACGGGCATCAGGGCGTCGCGGGCGATCTCTTCACCGAGCGCCGAGTCGCGGGTAACGGCCATGAAGTGAAGCACGATCGCGAGGTGGTCCGGCAGTTCGTTCGCAGGAACGGCAAACCCCTCGGCCGCATAGCGCGACTTCAGCTCGACGAGGACGGCGCTGCGCTTGTACGTCTCGCCAAAGAGGTGATAGCCGACGTACGGGTGGCAGGCCGCGTCGAGGTCGAATGTGCCTGTGTAGATCTCCTCGAGCCGACCGGGAGGGAGCGCCGCGGCATAATCATGGAACTCCCGGAGCAGCGCCGCGGATGCGGTGTCGCTCTCCCGCAGCGCCTGCTCGGCATCGGCGGCCGCACGGAGCGTCGCACCCGCTGGATACTCGAGCACTGCCGCGAACGCCCCGATGAGAGACCGCAGTTCTGTGTCAGTGTACATCGAATCGCCTCCAGGAACGTGTGGCACGGACCTTTGCCGCTGCGGGCAGCCGCCGCGAACGGCGGGTCCTTGGGCTAGAACCGCCTTCGGGTGATCTGGACGAGGTTGCCAAAGCCCGCTTCCCTCTTGTGATCGAGCGGATCTTCCCACGCTTCCACCGCCGACTCCCGGCCGAGCGGTGGGACGACGAAGCGCTCCTCGTACGTCGGCAGCGCCGTGAGCCGGAAGATCGCCTCCACTTCTTCCGCGTTCGTCTTGCCTTGTGCGAGGGCGGAATCCACCTCCGCCTGTCCGTAGTCCTTGACCTTCTGTGCGCGTTTGAAGATCCGGACTGCGATGAGCTTCCGGTACACGTCCTCCACCTCGCCGACGTTGCCGGCAGCGAACATTCTGGCCATATACTTGATGGGCATGCGCGCCTTCTCGAGGGAACTCAGCATTGCGCCAAGGTTCTCGTTCTCGAGCCCCGCGACGTCGTACGTGCCGTCCCGGGTCTTGGCGAGGACCGGCAGCATGGGCGGCACGTAGAACAGCATGGGCAGCGTCCGGAACTCCGAGTGCAGCGGGAGGGCTATCCGCCACTTCATGACGAACTTGTACACCGGAGAGTTCTGTGCCGACGTGATCATCGCGTCGGAGATCCCGTTGGCCTTCGCGGCGCTGATCACGGCAGGGTCGAACGGATCCATGATCATGTTCCGCTGGGCCTCGACGAGCTGGTCGTCGGGCACCGAGGCGCACTGCTCGATCTTGTCGGCGTCGTAGAGCAGCACTCCGAGGTAGCGGATGCGCCCCACGCACGAGTGGAAGCATGCAGGCGGCTGGCCGGACTCGAGCCGCGGGAAGCAGAGAATGCACTTCTCGGACTTGCCCGACGACCAGTTGTAGTAGGTCTTCTTGTACGGACACCCGGAAATGCACATGCGCCAGGCGCGGCATTTCTCCTGCGAGATGAGGACTATCCCGTCCTCGCCGCGCTTGTAGATGGCTCCCTGCGGGCAGGCCGCGACACAGCCTGGGTTCAGGCAATGGTTGCATATGCGCGGGAGATAGAAGAAAACGACGCGCTCGAGCTCGTTGAGCTGTTCGCGCTCGTCCTCGGTGAGCTCATCCAGGTTCGTGTCGTTGCGGGCGTAGACCGGGGAGCCGCCGAGGTCGTCGTCCCAGTTGGGCCCCGCCTCGATCGAGTCCATCGGTTTGCCGGTGATCATCGAAACCGCGCGAGCGGTGGGCTGGTCGTCTCCTTCGGGCGCGTTGAACAGGTTCTCGTAGTCGTACGTCCACGGCTCGTAGTAGTCGTCAATCGTGGGCAGGAATGGATTGAAGAACAGATTGGCCATTCCCTTCAGCCGGCTGTGCAGGCGGAGCTGCAGTTTTCCGTAACTGTCCTTCTGCCACCCGCCCTTGTACTTCTCCTGGTCTTCCCAGAGGGTTGGGTAGCCCGTGCCAGGCTTCGTCTCGACGTTGTTCCACCACATGTATTCGGTGCCCTTGCGGTCGGTCCAGATGTTCTTGCACGCGACGCTGCACGTGTGGCATCCGATGCACTTGTCGAGATGGAAGACCATTGACACTTGTGCGCGAATATCCATGCCTTGCTCCGTTAGGTCAGTACTGCGGCACTTCGTGAGCCGGCGGCGCGGTGCGGCGGGGGCCGCACCGCACGGTCACCACTCCAGCTTCTCCATCTTGCGCACCACGCAGTACGTGTCGCGCGTGAACACGCCGATCGGCCCCCAGTAGTTGAAGCCGTACGTGAATTGGGCGTATCCGCCGGCCAGTTCCACCGGGTTGATCCGCGTGCGCGTCAGGCGGTTGTGTCCGCCCGCGCGCCTGCCGCCCCTCACCTGCGACTTGGGGATGAAGATCGTGCGCTCAACGGCGTGGTAATACAGGCAGGTACCCGGCTGCACGCGCGCGCTGACGGCCGCGCGCGTGACCACGACGCCGTTGTCGTTGTGGACCTCGACCCAGTCGTTGTCCTGGATGCCGACGCTCTCGGCTTCCTTGTCGTTCAGCCACACCGGATCCATGCCGCGCGAGAGCGTCAGCATGCGGTGGTTGTCCTTGTAGGTGGAATGGATATTCCACTTGCCATGCGGCGTGATGTAGTTGAGGATAAGGCTCTTGTCGTCAACGGGGCTGCTGACGATGTCGCCTATCTTCTTCCAGTCGCCGGGCTTCGTCACGAGTTTCGGCTTGAACGTCGGCAGATTCTCACCGAAGTCCATGTAGTACGGGTGGTCAATGTAGAAGTGCTGGCGGCCTGTAAGCGTGCGCCACGGCACGCGGCGTTCGACGCTCATGCACCAGGCCGAATACGCGCGTCCGTTGTTCACGATTCCCGACCAGCATGGACTGATGAGCGTTCGCCGCACCTGCCGCGTGAGGTCGAAGAACGTCATGCGGACGTCGCGCACGCCTTCGGCCAGGTCGGCGAGCGGCATACCGACCCTCTCCTCCTCGTGCTTGAACGCAGCGTACGACACCTCGCCGTTGGTTTCCGGCGCCAGGTAGAGGAGGACGTTTGCGGCGTCGAGCGCGTCCTCGACGGACGGGTACCGGTTGCCACCCCACTCGACGCAGCGCATGTGACGGGGGTCGGGTGAGCCGCCGACAGGATTCTTCAGCAGGTCGTCGTAGAACTTCGCCACCGGCACGTGGACGCCGTTACCGCTGACGCCTTCGGTGCGGAGCCGGGGGCCGAGTGAGATGAACTTGTTGTAGAGGTTGGCGTAGTCACGCTCGACCACACGGAAGTGCGGCATGCTCTTGCCCGGGATCGCTTCGCACTCTCCCGCGCGCCAATCCTTCACGTCGGTCTGCGCGATTTCGTCTGCCGTATCGTGCTGCAGCGGCCCCATCACGACGTCCTTCACGGGCTCCGGAAAGACGCCGCCCGACATCTCGCTGATCTTCTTCGCGAATGCCTTGAAGATTTCCCAGTCGGTCCTGGACTCCCACACGGGCGGCACGGCCTGGCCAAGCGGATGGACGAACGAGTGGAGGTCCGTGGTATTGAGGTCGTTCTTCTCGTACCAGAACGCCGCCGGGAGCACAATGTCGGAGTAGAGCGCGGACGAGTCCATGCGGAAGTTGAGGTCAACCACGAGGTCCATCTTCCCGCGTGGCGCAGGCTCGCGGAACTTGACGGTCTTGACCTTGTCCTTCGCGTGCTCCTCGGCGATGATGTTGTCGTGCGTGCCGAGGTAGTGGCGGAGAAAGAACTCGTGGCCCTTGGCGCTCGACTGGATCGCGTTGCCGCGCCAGATGATCCAGACGCGCGGCCAGTTTTCCGGCGCGTCGGGGTCGTCCACGGCAAGCTCGAGCTTGCCGTCCTTCAGCTGCCCCGCCGTCCAGCTGGCGATGTCTTCCGGAGTCTTCGCGCCCGCCTCTTCGGCCTGCCTGGCAACGTCGAGCGAGTTGGCCTTGAACTGCGGAAAGTAAGGCATCCATCCCATGCGAACCGCCATTGCCTCGAGGTCAATCGCATGGCCATTGGCCCATTTCGTCTTTGGCGGAACATGGGCGTAGTCGGTGAAGTTGCCTTCGTACCGCCACTGGTCGCTGTTCACGTAGTGCCATGTGGGCGACTGTTGCTGGCGCGGCGGCCTCTGCCAGTCGAGGGCGAACGCCAGTGACGTCCACGGGGCTACCAGCGTGAGCTTTTCCTGCCCCACGTAGTGGTTCATTCCGCCACCGTTGACGCCGCAGCACCCGCAGAGGATGAGGGCGTAGATCGGCGCTCGGTACACGAGGTTGTTGTTGTACCAGTGGTTGATACTTGCGCCGATGATGATCATTGACTTGCCGTTGGTGGCCTCCGCGTTCGAGGCGAACTCGCGGGCAAGGCGAATGACCGTCTCGCGTCCGATTCCGGTGTAGCTCTCCTGCCACGCGGGCGTATACGCGCCGACTTCGTCGTAGCTCTTCGGGTAGTCGCCCGGAAGGCCGCGGCCCACGCCGAACTGCGCGATCACGAGGTCGAATACGGTGGTGACCAGTTTTCGGCCCTGGCTGGTCTCGATCCACTTCGCCGGGACGCCGCGAATCGCGGCCTTGCGCTCGGCGAACTCGAAGAACGCGACGTTCGCCGTCTCGTCCTGCGAGCCGAGGAAGGACACGGCCGGCTCGATAGGCTGGTCGTCGAGCCCGTCCTCCATCTTGATGTTCCACTTGCCCTTCTCCTTGCTCCATCGGTCGCCGACCGCACCCTTGGGCATGCGTGGCGAGTTCGCCTTGACGTCGTACACGAGGAACTTCCACTCGCCGTTCTCGACGCCTTCGTAGCGCTTCACCGTGCTGGCGCGGATATAGCGCCCCGCCTTGTACGAATCGCCGTCCTTTTCGAGTTCGATCAGGAACGGCATGTCCGTGTTTTCCTTCAGGTAATTCACGAAGTACGGGACCTGCCGGTCGGCGTAGTACTCCTTGAGGATGACGTGATTGACGGCCATCCAGATTGCCGTGTCCTGGCCAGCCTTTACGGGGATCCACCAGTCGGAGTACTTCGCGACCTGCGAGAAGTCCGGCGCGATGACGACGAACTTGGCGCCTTCGTGCCGCGCCTCTGAGATGAAGTGCACGTCGGGCGTGCGCGTCATGTTGAGGTTCGCGCCCATCGAGACGATGAACTTGCTGTTGTACCAGTCGGCCGACTCGCAGACGTCGGTCTGGTCGCCCCAGATCTCCGGGAACGCGTTCGGCAGGTCGGCGTACCAGTCGTAGAAGCTCATGTTCACGCCGCCGAAGAGCTGCAGGAAGCGCGAGCCGCCGCCGTAGGAGAGGTACGACATTGCCGGGATGGGCGAGAAGCCGAACACACGGTCCGGGCCGTGCTCCTTCGCCGTGTACAGGCTCGCCGCGGCGACGATCTCGAGCACCTCATCCCACTTCGTGCGGCGGAATCCACCCTTGCCGCGCGCCTTCTGGATCCGCTTGCGCTTGGCCTCGTCCTGCACGATAGACGCCCACGCCTCCACGGGTTCCATAGTCTTGCGCGCCTCGCGCCAGAAGTCGAGCAGCACGCCGCGCGCGTACGGGTACTTCACGCGAATCGGGCTGTACACGTACCACGACGCCGATATTCCGCGCTGGCAGCCGCGTGGCTCGTAGGGAGGAAGGCCGTCCTGGAGCAGCGGGTAGTCCACCTGCTGCATCTCCCACGTGATGATGCCGTCCTTCACGTAGACCTGCCACGAGCAGCCGCCCGTGCAGTTCACGCCGTGGGTGCTGCGCACGATGTTGTCGTGCTGCCAGCGGCTCCGGTAGAGCTGCTCCCACTGGCGGTTCTCCGGCTTGATCAGATCCTTGATCCAACCCATGTTCGGCGGCTCCGTTGTCTGTACCGCGACATTGTCACGGCGTCGTTCGCCCTGCGCTGCGCAGGACGCCGTGCGCTGCTATCCCCGCTTCATCGAGTACGTCCGCGCGATCATCGGCTTCCGCACCCCCTTCGAGCGTTTGCGCCAGTACAGCTGCGCGACCACGACCATCAGAGCGGCGCCCGCAAAACAGAGCAGCGCGATCTGCAGCAGCGCATCCGGTTCGCGCTGCTGCACTGCCGCCTTGCTCAGGAATGCGTAGAGGTCCGCCTGCTCCTGCGTGGTGAGCGGAGTCTTCGCCCAGATCGCGGCCATCGTCGTCGTAGACGGCGCGCCTATGAATGCGGCAAACGCCGGCTCGGACTTCACGTATCCGCTGTTGGTAAGGTCGGGCCCCAGGTTGCCGCCGCCGAGCGAGCTGAGCCCCGCGACGCTGTGACACGAGATGCAGTGCGGGCCGCCGTTCGTGAAGCCGGTGCCGCCCACGAAGTACGAGCGCCCGCGCGCGGCTTCCCCGGCCGGCAGTGGCGCGGGAGCGGCAGATCCCGCGGCAGCCGTCGTTGCGCCGCTCTCCAGATATGCAATCACCGACGCGACCTGCGCCGCAGTGAGCCCGAAGTCGGGCATCGTGACCTTGTTGTACTGGTTGAACAGCTCGGTCGCGGTAGGGTCGTGAGCCGCCAGCATCTTGCTGGGCGCCGCGATCCAGCGTGCAAGCCAGTCTTTCGCGCGCAACTTCGTGACACCGGCGAGATCCGGCCCGACCAGCGCCCCGCCACCGATCGTGTGGCACGCCTTGCACATCCCCGCAAACAGCGTCTGTCCGTCAGCAGCCGTCTGCGCGCGCGCGCCGCGCGGCGCCGCCACGCCAAGGACTCCACAGCATGCCAGCGTGATCAGTGCGCCCGGCAGGCGGCAGGGCATGCCGACGGTGAAGCGTCTTGTCGCGCCTTGCGTCATGAGGAGCAGCTCCACGGTTCGCAACGGGGAGAAGGCAGCCGCTTGCGCTCTCGCACAGACCGCGCGGCTCGTGCAGCACAAAAGCGAAGTGCCGCGCGGCGCCGTGCAGAAGCGCATCCGCGCGAACGGTGTCCGGCGGGTCACACCCGGTCAATCAAGGTTTCCACCACACCCGATGTAGGGTTATTCGCTACGCAGCGAATCCCGAGCGAATGAGTCCGCGATGGTCATAGAGTGAGACGCATCGCACTGAATGCCGAACGAATCGTTCCACAATGAACAACGAGCAAATCGCTCGGCGATCGGGAACGCGTACGAGTGCGGTTGCTGCACCGAGAGCGCGGTCAACAGCTACGGCGCGCGCGCTACTGCAATCAGGTTGTCGGAGAAGCGACGCCCGCGCAACGTGCCAAGCGAGACGTGCTGCCATGTGAACGCGAACCTGGGCACACGGCCGGCGTTCGAGTATCCGATGCGGATTTCCGTGAAGCCCGCTTCGCGCAGCACTCGCTTCACATCCTGCGCCGTGAGCGCGGTGATGTGGGCAGGATACGATGGCTCGGTAAACGCAAGGAAGTGCCCGCGAAACACGAGGGCAAGCAGAGACCGGATGCTCTCGACGTTTGGCGTTGACATGACGAGCGATCCGCCTGGCTTGAGCAGCCGCAGCCACTCGCGCGCAGTCGCGCGCGGATTTTCCAGGTGTTCGATGACTTCGACGGCCGTGATGAGATCGAACTGATGCGCTTCGAGTGTCAGCGGCTCGTTCAGATCGGCGGTGATCCACCGTACCGCGCCTGGTGGCGGGGGCGACGCAGGGGGCACGATGTCGGCCGCGACCGATTCCGTAACGAGCGGCTCCGCGGCGAGCCGGGCGGCGACCGCGCCGGTACCGGCGCCGAAGTCAAGCACTCGTTCCTTCGCGAGCGGCAGCGCGGCGGCGAGAACGGCCTCGTAGATCGGGCCGTGACTCACGCCGGCAGTGCGCTCCGCGTTCGCCAGCCGCTTGCGGGCAAGGCCCGGATACATGCTGCCCTGCGGGCCATTGTCGGTGTCTGTCGGCACGATGCCGAAACTACGCGATACGGCGCCTCTCAGGGAGGACCAGCCGGCCATGAGCGGGCGCTGCGGCAGCCGGGCGATATTGCACGCGGCCACTCACCGCTCATCTAGAGGTGCTTTCGTGCAGGCACGCTACTTCACCGCCGACGTGTTCACCGACCGCCGGTTTGGCGGCAACCAGCTCGCGGTATTTCCCGACGCCCGTGGGGTTCCGGAAGATCTGATGCTCACGATCACGCGCGAGTTCAACTACTCCGAGACAACGTTCGTGCTGCCTCCATCCGACCCACGCAACACGCGGCGCGTGCGCATCTTCACGCCAGGCGGGGAGGTTCCATTCGCCGGCCACCCGACGGTCGGCACCGCGTACGTTCTGGCGCACGCGGGCGAGGTGAAGCTCCAGGGCCCGGAAACGCGCATCGTGTTCGAGGAAGGTGTCGGGCCGGTGCCCGTGACGATCCGCGCTCGCGACGGCGTGCCGACGTACTCGCGACTCTCGGTCGCGAAGCTGCCGGAGAGGGGGCCGCTACCGCCCGAGCCCGGGGACCTTGCGCGCGCGCTGTCGCTGGACGAAGGCGACCTCGTTGGCGGAGATTGGGCAGCCGAGGTATGGTCGTGCGGCCTGCCCTTTCTCTTCATTCCGCTGCGCAACCGTGACGCCGTCCGCCGGGCGCGCGTGCGTCTCGACGCATGGGAAGCGGAGTTGAGCAATTTCGCCGCGCCGGAGATGTTCGTCTTCGCGCTCGACCCTGAACGTGAAGGTTCGGATATTCGCGCGCGGATGTTTGCTCCGGGCCTGAGCGTGCCGGAAGATCCTGCTACGGGAAGTGCATGCGCTGCTCTCGCCGGCTATCTCGCGGCGCGCAGCCCGGGCACAGGGGGACCGCTGGGCTGGGTCGTCGAGCAGGGATTCGAGATGGGGCGGCCGAGCATAGTCGAGGTAGAGGCCGAGCGGCGGAACGGCACGGTGACGGCGGTAAGGGTCGGTGGGTCGAGCGTGATCGTCTGCGAGGGCGTGCTCCACCTGGACACGTGAAGCGGTAGCGCTGAGATCCGGCCGGGTAGCAGGTTCAGCGTGAGACCGAATCGCGCGCGGCCTGCTCGCGTGCCCGTGCCAGCGCCTGTTCCACGTCCGCTACGCCCGGCATCAGAACGAGCGATGCCGTGAAGTGCCGCACGGCATCCGCGGCTCCATGCGGCTGGCTCAGTGATTCGAGTCCCAGCAGGTACTCCGCGCTCGCGACGAGCGGTCTATTGAAGGGCTCCATCCGTTCGGCTGCCTCGAGGTGCGGCACCGCCTCTGCGCCGCGCCCGGCCCTCTGCAGTGCGAGGCCGAGGCTGTAATGCGCCCGGGCGTGATCCGGCTTGAGCCCGATCGCCGCCTCGAAATGCGCGATCGCCTCGTCGAGGCCGTCGGCACGGCGCAGGAGCATGCGGCCGAGGTTGTTGTGCGCCATCCAGCTTGCGGGGTTCGCGGCGAGCACGGCCCGGTAAAGGCTCTCGGCGTCGCGGTACTCTCCTGCCTGCCGCCACGTGAGCGCGCCGAGGACCGCAAGTGCCGCAGCGAGCAGCGCCGGCGCGGCAAGCGATGTCCGCGCCGCGCGTGCGAGTGGCCCCGACAGCGCGCGCGCAAAGAAGTCCGGCGCCAGGGTCAGTGTGGCGCCGACCGGCAGCGCAAGGGCAACGTCGGCATGATACTGGAAGTGATCGGCAACGAAGCTGTACCGGAACGGGTACACGTTGAGGAAGCCAATCGCCGGAAAGAGCGTTCCCGCGAAGACGAGGAAGACGGCGAGCGGCGCGCGCGCCTGCCGCCGCATCCGCCATAAGACCGCCAGGAGCAGGAGTGCAGAAGCTGGATAGAGCCAGCCGCCTGCGTTCCGCGCGTCGAGCGTCCAGCGCGGATACATGAACGCGAGGGAGGACGGCCACGCAAACGCTCCCAGGTAGTGCCAGAGAGCGCGCCCGGCCACGAGCAGGCGCTCTGCGATGGACAGTGTGTGTTCCGCGCCCTCCGCGCCAATCAGGTGACGTTCGACCCACGCCGTGAGGAGGCCCCCTGCCATGCCAAGCACGAGCCACGGGACAAGGGGTGCAGCATCGCGCTTCCATTCGATGCGTCCTCTCTTCCACCATGCCGCGACCAGCAGCGCGCACGGCAGCGTTGCCGTTACAGTCTTCGATCCGAGCGCGAGCGCGAAAAACAGGAACCCCGCCCACCAGGCACGGCTCGAGCGTGAATCATCGAACCGCAGCCACGCCAGGACCGCAAGCAGATAGAACACGAGGGAGAGCGTGTTCTTCTGCTCAGATATCCAGGCGACCGATTCCGCATGCACCGGGTGCAGGGCGAAGATGAACGCCGCGATCCACCCTCCGCGCACGCCGAGTGCGCGGGCTACGAGCACCAGGAGACAGGCGCTGAGCGAATGCAGGCCGGCATTGACGAGATGGTAGCCCGGCATGAGCTCGCCCCACAGCTTGTACTCAACCCAGAAGGCGGAATGGAGGACCGGGTAGTACTGCTGCGTTGCGCCAAGGGTGAACCAGATGCGGCGCAGGCCGTCCCAGCCCTGGAGCGTCGCGCTCGTGATATGCCGGTCGTCGTCCCAGACCGGCGTGCCCGCAAGCGCGGGCCAGTAAGCCGCCAGGACGGCGGCGATCAGGAGGATGCCGAGCGCGGAGTCGGAGCGATACCAGGGAGACGGAGAACGGGCGCGCATCATGGGTACGATAGCAGCGCGACCACGCTGCTGTACCCCGCAGCCCTGCTACGACGGGCCGGAAGAAATCGAGTACTCGTCCTTACGGACGGCGCGACACCTCAGCGTCAGGGCGTCGCCGGCGGAGGAGGCGGCTCCAGGCCATCCACCGTGAACACCCCCGGCACGGCGCCGCACGCAACCACGATGGACACCGTGCCAGGTCCGGCACGCGTAATCAGCGCGTCGCGCTTCGAAGCGTCTCCGACGAAAGCGATCATCACTACGCCGTTCGCGCTGGGCGCCCACTGAAACGTGCAAACCGACGAGATATCGGCGCCGACGGCGTTGTACGCGAAGGCGCGCACCGACACGGAAGTCCCCAGTGCGGTGAGATGCGCAAGGTTCGAGCACGATCCAACCGCAACGCGGTCGCAGACGACCACGCGATCTACCGCGCCCGCAGTCACGCTGAGGCCGACCGAGCCGCTGATGCCTCCGGCGGACGCCGTAATCGAGACATTGCCGGCGCCGCGGGCCGTCACCTCGCCGTTCGCGGAGACTGCCGCCACCGCGGGATTGGAGCTTGCCCAGGTGACGGCCGGGGCCGGGATGGCGGCAACGACCTGAACCGCGAGCTGCACGGCCTGGCCAATCACGAGCGCG
This sequence comes from Gemmatimonadaceae bacterium, assembly GCA_020851455.1. Taxonomy (GTDB): domain Bacteria; phylum Gemmatimonadota; class Gemmatimonadetes; order Gemmatimonadales; family Gemmatimonadaceae; genus Fen-1231. The sequence goes on from JADZCT010000041.1 coordinate 71,412, forward strand.
GTGAGCGGCGCGGTAACCGTGACAGAGCTGACGCCGGTGGTGACCGTAACGTCAGCCGTGGCGCTCAGGCCCCCGGAGGCCGCGGTAATCTTCGCTGTCCCGGGCGCCTTCGCGGTAACGACTCCGGCGTCTGAGACCGTCGCCACGGCCGGATTCGAGCTTGTCCACGCAACGGTGGCGCTGCCATAGCCGCCGGACACCGAGGCAGTGAGCGTCACCGTCTGGCCTACCAGCAACGAACTCGAGGTTGGCGATACTGTCACGGCGGTAATCGGCCTGCTGGGAGCAAGCGTTGTGTCGTTGTTGCACCCGCCGAGCAGTACAAGCATCGCCGGTGCCAGCAGTCGCCGCATCTGTGAAGTGCCTCCGAATCGTTATCCGACAGCACCGAAACTCCAAGCCAGCCAATCGCAACGCGTTCGCGCCTCGCGCGCGCGTGCTGCTCTCGGAGTGGGAGACTGCCAGCGCCTGAAACAGTAACGTAAGATGGCGCATGCCGCCGTGCGCGACGAGTGCCACGGCTGGACTGTCGAAGAACGAGACAGCACGGAGCACGCTCGGGAAGCGTCGGGCAGGCGCGCATGGCGCGATGCACTACACGATGTCGGGGTAGAGCTGATTTGCAAACCGGCCCGGATTTCTGCAACATATGGAAAGCGGAGCCCTCAGCGATTGCTCTGGAGCCCAATCTCGCGTCCGCCATCAGCCGCCACGGAGGGATCGCCCCATGATCAACGTTTCGCCTGATCTCCACCTCGCCGAGCGTGTGCGAAAGGCAGTGGAGATCGCCAATGATGAAGCCGTGCGCCGTCACCACGAATACGTTGGGACGGCGCACTTGCTTCTCGGGCTCGTCGCGTCGGAAGAAGCAATGGCAGCAAGCGTAGTGCGCAACCTTGGGCTGCCGCCCAGCGAACTGCGAAAGCGGCTGGAAGTGGTCATCGAGGAAGGCGGACACTTTCCGGAAGGAGTCGCGCTGGAGCGTGCGCTCACCACCAAGGCGCGGAAGGTTTTTGCGTACGCGGAAGAAGAGGCGCGCGACCTTGGCCACAGTTGCATCGGCACGGAGCACTTGCTGCTTGGCCTTCTCAACGAACCAACGTGCCCTGCGGCTCAGGTTCTGATAGACGCCGGGATCAACGAGGAGAACGCGCGCCAGGAAGCGCTGCGGCTGCTGGGGCCATCGCGCGAGGGAACGATCCAGCCTTCCTGAACGCCTGGTGCGGGGCGGCAGGCCGCCGCGACACGAGAGCCCCCGCCGCGGCGCTTCGCCACGGCGGGGGCTGGTTGCTTCACGCGCCTCGTGTTCCCGCGACTACAGGCGCGGCTTGGTCTTCCTGGGCGCCTTGCCGCAGTTCTCCGGCCAGTTGGCGGGCCATGTACCCGGTGAACGCTCACGCGAGATGAACTGCGGATCCTCGGATGCAAGGTACGCGAGCGTTGCCGCGAGGGTCGCGTTGTGCTTGAGGTCATCGAACACGACCTTGTCGTACGTGTCGCGGTTCGTATGCCAGGTGTACGTGCTGTAGTTCCAGTTGAGTGCGCCCAGGCCGAAGCTTGGCGTGCCGAAGCAGGCGAAGACCGCGCCGTCAGTACCGCCCGGGTTGCCGGTCGGAACGTCGTTGAAGCTCCACGAAACCGCGTTGGCGCTCGTGGAGTCGGTGAAGTATCCCGGCAGCCTCTCGTACCACGCCTTCAGGTGACTCCCAATGCTGGTGAGTCCGGATGAGCTGATGGACTGCACGCGGCCGGTGCCGTTGTCCTGGTTGAAGAGCGCCTGCAGGCCCTTCATGACCTCGGGGTGATCCTCGGTGAACGCGGTGGATCCGTTGAGTCCCTGTTCCTCGCTCGCCCAGTGGCCGACCATGATGGTCCGCCTGGGGTGCGGGTAAGCGAGCTTGAGAATGCGCATCGCTTCCATTGCCATCATCGTGCCGGTACCGTTGTCGGTCGCGCCCGAGGAGCCGTCCCAGGAGTCGAAGTGAGCCGAGAGCATCACGTACTCGTCGGGCTTCTCGGTGCCCTTGATGGAGCCGATGACGTTGAACGTTGGCTGCTCGCCGAGGAGTTGCGCGTCGAGGTCGAGCCGCACCATTGGCTTCTGCTTGTTCGCCGCGAGGCGGTAGACCAGGCCGTAATCCTCGCATGTGAGCGTAACGGCAGGCGCAACCGTGTTGTAAGTCTCGAAGACCTCGATCGTGCCCCATCCGCCGCTGCCGCCGGGTCCTGCAAACCGGGCCTGGTCGGCCTGGGTGAGGGCCGCAGTCCTGCCGCCGCCGCGTGCGCTGTTGCCGCCCGGCGCGCCGCCGCGGCCGCCGAACCCGCCGCGCCCGCCTGCGCCTCCGCGGCCGCCGGCCTGCGCGAACGGATTCGCGAAGCCGCTGAACTTGGTGCGCGAACTGATCATTCCCGCGACGCCCGCCTTCTCGAGCCGCATTCCAAGCGTGCCGGTGCCAAGCGCGAGTGAGTAGCCGGTGCCGCGGTAGAGCTTCGCCGAGTCACGATCCACCGCCCAGTCCTGCTGCATGCGCGCGATCGCGGTGTCCATGCGCGCGATTCCCTCGGGGGTGCCCCAGCGCAGCCAGTCCTCAGAGGGGCGGCACGTCGGCCACTCGGGAGAGAGGAGAACGATCTTGCCCCTGGCCTGCGGCAGCCACTTAACGAACTCCGTGCTGTCCTGGAACTTCGGAAGAATAATCGCCTCGGCCGTGACGGCTTTCCCCCCGGTGCCCGGGCTCCACGCCAGCATCGTGCCCTCGAGCGAGCGAACGCGCGGCTGCATGAGGTCAATGTGAGAGACACCGCGCCGCCAGCCGCGCCATGTGCCGTACTGGTCCTTCTTCGCGTCAATCCCCCACTGTTTGTACATCTTCACCACCCAGTCGCCCGCTGCGTGGTGGCCGGGGCTGGCCGTGAGGCGTGGACCGATGGAGTCCATGAACGTCTGGGACAGCTGCTCGGTCCACGAGCTGTCCATACCGAGGCGCCAGATGCGCTGGATGACGGGGTCGCTCGTGGGGAAGGCGGTCTGCTGCTGTGCGATTGCGGGTACGCCAAGCAGGCCGCCCGCTGCTGCCGAGATGAGGACGAGGCGTGTGCGGTTCATGATGCTGGGGAAAGGTGTCCACCGACTCGCGCCGCCACGGTGGCGGCATCGCGACAAAGCTACTCCGTACCACCCGCAGGTGGCAGCCGAAGCGTGAAGACGGTGCCGCCGCCGGGGCGGGATGCGTGGGTCAGGGTGCCGCCCTGCACCGTGGCGAGCCGGCGAGCGACCGCCAGCCCGAGCCCGGAGCGGCCAGCGGGCCTGGATCCGCCCCGGTAGAACGGTGTGAACACCGCTTCGGCCTCGGATGGCGCAATTCCGGGCCCGCGGTCGGCAACTGTGAACTGAAGCCAGCCTCCGACTGCCGCAACCGCAACGTCCGCGCTTCCACCGGCCGCGGTATAGCGCAGCGCGTTCTCCACCAGGTTGGTGAGGATGCGCAGTGTCTGGACGAAGTCGAACCGGCCGAGGAGTGGCTGATCCGCGGAGCCGATATCAACCACGAGATGCTTGCCCTCGAGCAGCGGCCTCGTCTGCCGCACCAGGGCACCGATGACGTCGTCGGCGGTGTTCACCTCGACGTCGCGCGCCTGGGTGCCGATGTCCGTCTCGACGAACCCGAGCGCATCCTCGACGAGACGCGAGAGGAGCGCGGCCTGTTCCGCAATGGTGACGCCGGCGGGGTCGCCGGCAGCCGCCAGTGCCTGGGCATGCGCGCTGATGCTGGTGAGCGGCGTTCGCAGGTCGTGCGACATTGCGGCCAGTGTCAGTTCCTTGAGCCGGCTTGCCTCGGCTGCCGCTTCTGCGCGTGCGGCTTCGTCTGCGAACCGGCGCGCGTCGGCAGCGCTCCGTCGCGCCTCGGCCGCCTGCCGGCGCGCGCGGGTGAGCAACGCCGTGGCAACCATCGCCGTCAGGAGGAACGTGACGAGGACGAGCATGTCCACGCGCTTGTCCACGGATATCAGGTCGAACGGCTCCTGGAAGAAGAAGTCAATGCACGCTACCGATGCGGCAGCCATCACGACTCCGATAGCGCCGCCCCCCGTGGCGCTCGCGCCCAGCACAAGCAACAGGTACACGAGCTCGACGTGCGACAAGTCCGCCGCCTCGCGTGTCACCCGGAGCACGATCGTGACGGCCGCCATCGCGAGGAGCCACCCCGCCCAGAGGGCCAGCCGCCGGCGTGGGGGCTGACGCACGGCTTCAGTCATGTCACGGATCGCTGACGTGGCCGCCGGTTGGCGGGGCCTCGCACCTGTACCCCACACCCGGCTCGGTAACGATCAGCTCCGGATCGGCCGGATTGCGCTCGATCTTGCGGCGCAGGTGCGTGATGTGCACGCGGAGGTGCTGCTGTGCATCTCCGTACGTCTTTCCCCATGCGGCGTGAAAGAGCTGCTGATGGGTGAAGGTGCGGCCGGGCTGTGCAGCCAGCACTCGCAGGAGGTTCCACTCCACAGGAGTGAGCCGGATTGGCTCGCCGGCCCTGGCGGCTGTCCGGCGATCGAGGTCAATGACGAGGTCGCCAAGCGCCAGTCTCTCGGGTCTTCCGCTCCCATACATGTTTGCCCGCCGCAGCTGGGCGAGCACGCGAGCGACGAATTCAGGGAGGCTGAACGGCTTGGCGACGTAGTCATCCGCGCCGGCATTGAGGAGCGCAACCTTCTCCGCTTCCTGGTGGCGGGCGGAAAGCACCACGATCGGCGCGCCGCTGAGCTCGCGGATCCTCCTGCATGTATCCCCGCCGTCGGCGTCCGGCAGGCCAAGGTCGAGTACCACCAGGCCTGGTGGCTCAGCCCTGATGCTCGCCAGTGCATCAGAGGCGGTGGCGACGCCGCGAACGACGCGGGCAACGTCGCGCAGGGCGGAAACGACGATTTCCCGAATGCGCTCGTCGTCCTCGATGACCAGGATGGATTCAGCGTATGACACCAGTGCCGCTCTCCGTTGCAGGTGCTCCCTGCGCTCCGCGGACCGCAGCCGGCAGACGCCCCCACAAAGAACCCGTTAAGACACGCGGCTCCTGCGAACAGCGGCCGCACTCGCGCGTTCTACTCAACACACGAGTGTACGCACCACGCGCAGTGGCCGGAACACCCGGAACATTAACCGGAGATCACAGGATGCCCACCAACAGTACGTCACGCCAATCGCGCCGCGCCATCATGGCTGGCGCAATCCTTGCGTCAGCGCTGGCTGCAGCGGCGTGCAAGGATACGTCCACCGAACCAGCCACGACGCCGAACCACGAAGTCTCGATAGTGAGCGGAGCGGAACAGCAGGTGCAGGTTGGTACCGCGCTCGGACAGCCGGTGGTTCTGCTGGTCACGGACCGGAACAAGCAGCCAGCTCCGGGAGTGGCAGTCGAGGTGTACGTACCGTTCGGCGATGGGTCCGTCGCGGGACCAACGACGATAACCTCGGATGCAAACGGCCAGGTCTCGGTATCATGGACGCTCGGTACTGCGGCCAAGCCCGACACGCTGATAGCCTCAATCCCGAGCGAGAGCGGCGTGGAAGGCGCGGTCGTCGAGGAGATAGCAACCGCAGGACCTGCCGCGCAGCTCACGGTGGTGTCGGGGAACAACCAGTCGGCAGCCGAGGGTGCGACCCTCGCGCCCATCACGGTGCAGGTGCTTGACGCATACGGGAACGCGGTGCCCGGCGCGACGGTGACTTTCGCCGACGATGACGGTGGCACGTTCTCGGTGAACTCCATCGCGACGGATGCCACCGGCACGGCCTCCGTGCAGCTTACGCTGACCGGCGCGCCCGGGGTGGACGATGTTACGATCACGGTTGGGAGTGCGGACGGAGCGGTGACGGCCACGGCGCACGAGACCGAGACTCAGTGACGAAGGCAGCGGTGGTGATGCACAGCCAGCAGCACGGCACCGGGCCGGTGGCACCAAGCCACCGGCCCGGTGCAGTTCAGCCAAGCCGTTCGAGCTCGAACGCCCGCTCCACAACCGTTCCCGCCGAAGCACTCACGTAGTAGACCCCGGCACCCTCGCGGGCGCTGAGGAACCGTTTCGGCTCCTTCTCCTCGTAGTAGATCCCGGCGTCGTTGTCGCACGCATAGCCGGGCTGCAGCTCCCCCGACCCGATGAGGCGGTGGTAGAGCGGCCGGCGCCCTGCCTCGGCATCGTAGTGGGGCGAATGGCTCCCGGACAGGAAGCCAAGGCATTTCACCACCGAGAGCGTCTTGGGGCGTGAGTCGGTGGTGCCTTCGTCGAACCAGCACAGCGAACCGGCGCTCGCGCCGCCAAGCACGATGCCGCGGTCCCACGCCTCCTTCAGCACTGCGTCTATTCCCTGTGCCTTCCAGATGGCCTGCTGATTGAGGGTGTTGCCGCCGGAGACCACGATAGCGTCCATCGAAAGCAGCACCTCGTCCCACCCCTGCTTCTGGGAGAGCGACTCGATGAAGCTGCCCTGGACGAATGGCTCCACGCTCAGGGGCGCGCAACTCCGAAAGAAGGTGATGGTGCCGGCGGGGCTGTCGGCGCTCGCGGTTGGCAGGTAACAGACGCGGGGTCTGGGCTTGCCCGTGAGCCGCGCCATTTCACGGATCCATGCGCCGTTGAAGTTGCCGCCGGCTATCAGGATTTTACGGCCGGCATAGACAGGAGTCGCGCTGTCCATTGCTTCGGCGGCGCCTGGAATCAGCTGGCTCGCGCTGGCGGCGACCGAGCCGATCGCTGCCTTCATGATGAAATCGCGACGTTCCACGCATGCTCTCCGGGTATTGGTCGCCGGTAGTATGGCCACCCAGCGAGTCACGCGGCAACGCGCCCCGGCGATTTCGCACGGAGGCCGCCCGAAGGAGCTATAGTACTCGTCACGCACCCCGTACCGCGAGGCGACAAATGAACCGGCATGCGCTTGGCATCCTCGTTGGCTGCACCGCAGCCGCGGCCTGTGGTGGACGATCCGGACCCGGCTCCGGTCCGCCACTGCCAGCGGCGGCGCTCGCCGCGATCGACACCGCGATGCTCATGGGGCACATTCGCGCCCTCAGCGCCGATTCGATGATGGGACGCGCCCCGGGCACCGCGGGGGAGGACAAGGCGGTCGCGTACATCGAGGCCCAGTTCAAGGCGCTTGGGCTCAAGCCGGGCAATACGGACGGCACTTACATACAGCGCGTCCCGCTGGTCGGGATCACCGTCAAGGGCGCGCCCATGATGACGTTCGCGAAGGCCGGGAAGACCGAATCGCTGAAGTGGCGCGACGACTACGTGGCCTGGACGAAGCACGTCGCGACGAGCGCGTCCATCAAGAACTCCGATCTGGTGTTCGTGGGATACGGCGTGGAAGCGCCCGAGTTCAACTGGGACGACTACAAGGGGTTCGACGCAGCGGGCAAGACGCTGGTGATGCTCGTGAACGATCCGCCGCTTGCCGACACGTCGCAGTTCGGTGGGCCCCGCATGACGTATTACGGACGCTGGACGTACAAGTTCGAGCAGGGCGCGAAGCACAAGGCGGCCGGCGTAATCGTGATCCACGAGACTGGGCCCGCGGGCTACCCGTTCTCCGTGGTGCAGGGCAACGCAGCGGAGAAGTTCGACCTGGTAACACCCGACAAGAACATGTCCCGCTCCAACATCGAGGCGTGGATTACGCTCGACAAGGCGAAGGCGCTGTTCGCGATGGCCGGGCAGGATTTCGACTCGCTCAAGTCGCGCGCCGCGACGCGCGACTTCAAGCCGGTTCCGCTTGGCGTGACCGCGAGCCTCACTCTCGACAACACCCTCCGCACCGTTGACTCGCGCAACGTCATCGCCAGACTCGACGGCAGCGACCCGGTGCTGAAAGACGAATACGTGATCTACGACGCCCACTGGGATCACTTCGGCATCGGAGCGAAGGTGAACGGCGACAGCATCTACAACGGCGCGGCCGACAACGCGACCGGGACCGCCGGGCTCATCGCCATCGCCAAGGCGTTCACCGCGATGCCAACGCCGCCAAAGCGCTCGATCCTCTTCCTGGCAGTGACCGCGGAAGAACAGGGGCTGCTTGGGTCGGCCTACTATGCAACGCAGCCGATCTACCCGCTTGCGAAGACCGCCGCGGTGATCAACATGGACGTGCTCAATACGGCGGGCGAGACGGCGGACCTGACGGTCATTGGGCTCGGCGCATCGGAGCTTGACGACTACGCGCGCTTCGCGGCGGCCGAGCAGGGACGCACCCTTCGTCCGGACGCGGAACCGGAGAAGGGCTTTTACTACCGCAGCGACCACTTCAACTTCGCCAAGGAAGGCGTTCCCGCGTTCTACGCGGAAGGCGGGATCGAATTCATCGGCAAGCCGCCCGAGTACGGCAAGCAGAAGCGCGACGAATACACGACGAAGTACTACCACACGCCGCAGGACGACATCAAGCCGGACTGGGACCTGCGGGGAGCGGTGAAGGACCTCGACCTGTACCTCGCCATGGGCTACCGCGTGGCAGAGGCCGCGAAGATTCCCGAGTGGCGCCCCGGCAACGAGTTCAAGGCCGCGCGCGACAGAATGCTCGGCAAGGGAGGGCCGGTGGAGCAGAAGCCGTAGCGGCCGGCGCCCGCAACACCCTTCCGGAGATGACAGGGTCATTGCACCGCGTTCACCTCGCGTAGAGGCGCGCTAAGAAGCCGCTAACGCCCCGCTGCAGAGCAAACGCGGGGCGCCAGCGAGCGTCTCCCGGGGTACAAGGATTACAGAAGGGCGTGCGCGGACACGCAGTGGTGAACGCAACGCCGCAGGGAATGACCTGATGCAGCATGGCGTCCGGCTGGACGCCCAAACTCCGGAGGATGTATGATCAACGCACTCCCACTCGCACTCGCAGCGTTCCTCTCGCTTGCGCCAGCCAAGCCGGCTCACAAGCCGGTCGTGGCAAGCCCGGTTGCCGACAACGCCAGTTTCGTGCTGGTCGAGAACCACCGCAATGTCCCGGTCGAGGTGTTCGTCGAGGCGTTCGACGGCGAACAGTCACTCGGCATGGTTGCGCCAGGCGCGGCTGAGACCCTTGCTCTCGACCCCGCAATCACGAGCGATCACGAGGTGAGCTTCCTCCTCGACCCGAAGGGCGAAGAGGTACAGGCCACGCAACTGATTCCGCTGACGCCAGGCAAGGGCATCGAGCTCAAGGTTCCGGCACGTCCGAACCTGCTCTGGTAGGCCGCGATGCGGGCAGCGGCGGCGGGGTGGGTCGCCAACCACCCCGCCGCCGCTGCATTTTGGGGTGATCATGGCGCGGCGCGTCCGCGTCCATCCCCCGGCATCCATCGTGCAGGAGTTCGCCATGCGGAAGTCAGTCATCGCCCTCGCCATCGCGGCAACCGTGCTTGGCCCGGCGGCGCCCCGAACGACGATCGGCCCATCGGTTGCTGGCTCCAAGGCAGACGTTGCGAGGTGGCAGCAGCGGGCCCGCGACGTCACGATAGTCCGCGACGACTGGGGAATCGCCCACATCACCGGCAGGACCGACGCGGACGCGGTATTCGGCATGGTGTACGCCCAGGCGGAAGACGACTTCAACCGCGTCGAGACGAATTTCATCAACTCGCAGGGCCGGCTGGCAGAGGCCGAGGGTGAGGCGGCGATCTGGCGGGATCTGCGGATGAAGCTTTTCATTGACCCGGATTCCATGAAGGCGCTCTACGGGAAGAGCCCCGCTTGGCTGCAGACGCTGATGGTAGCGTGGGCCGATGGGCTCAACTACTACCTCGCGACGCACCAGAGCGTGAAGCCACGCGTGATCGCGAGATTCGAACCGTGGATGGCGCTCACGTTCAGCGAGGGATCGATCGGCGGCGACATCGAGGCGGTGAATCTGAACGGGATCCAGGCGTTCTACTCAGGGACCGGCCTCAGGGCCGAGCCGGGCTCGGCTCGTGACGACGGCGCGGGCGTCGGCGCCGGGTCGGCGCTTGAACGCGCGGGAGCGGCGACCTTCGACGCCAACGGTCTGTACAATGATAGCGAGCCGCGTGGTTCGAACGGGATGGTGGTGGCGCCGAAGAACACCAGGAACGGGCGCGCGCTGCTCCTCATCAACCCGCACACCTCGCACTACTTCCGCTCCGAGCTCCAGATGACGAGCGGCGAGGGGCTCAATGCCTACGGCGCCGCGACGTGGGGCCAGTTCTTCATTTACCAGGGTTGGAACGAGCGCGCCGGATGGATGCATACCACGAGCGCGGTGGACGCAACCGACGACTACCTGGAGACCGTTTCGGAGAAGGATGGGAAGTATTACTACAAGTACGGGAACGAAGAGCGTCCCTTCATCGCGAAGCATGTCACGATCCCGTACAAGACGGCCTCCGGGATGGCGAAGCGCGAGTTCACCGTGTACTACACGCACTTCGGACCCGTCATCAGGTCACAGGGCGGCAAGTGGGTGGCGTACCGGCTGATGCAGGATCCGGTGAACGCGCTGATTCAGAGCTACATGCGCACCAAGTCGCACACGATGGATGACTACAAGAAGTGGATGGCGCTGCACGGCAACTCGTCGAACAACACGGTGTACGCGAACGCCGACGGCGACATCGCGTTCTTCTTCTCGAACTTCGTGCCGCGGCGTGACCCGAAGTTCGACTGGCGACAGCCGGTGGACGGCAGTGACCCGGCCACTGAATGGAAGGGGCTGCTACCGTTCGACGAGGTTCCCAACTCCGTGAATCCGGCGAGCGGATGGGCGTACAACTCGAACGACTGGCCGTGGGCAGCTTCGGGACCGAGCAGCCCCAGACGTGAGGATTTCCCGCCCTACGTTGACAAGGGGAGCGAGTCTCCGCGCGGGCGTCATGCGGTGATGGTGCTCGAGAACAAGAAGGACTTCGACATCGAGGGGCTGCGCGCCGCGGCGTTCGACACCTACCTGCCCGGGTTCGAGCAGTCCATTCCGGCGCTGGTCGAGGCATACGACGCCACGCCGGCTTCGAACCCGCTGAAGGCGAGGGTCGCCGACCAGGTCGAGCAACTCCGCAAGTGGGACCTTCGATGGAGCGTGTCGTCCGTGCCGACCACGCTCGCGATCTTCTACACGACGGCGCTTCAGCAGGCGGGCCGCGGAGCGGGGGGGCGCGGTGCCAGGGGTGGCGCAGCGGCAGGAGGCCGTGGCGGGGCGGCGGGTGGCGCGCCGACGGCGGAGGCGCGGCTGCAGGCACTGGCCTCGGCGTGCGAGAAGCTCACGCAGGACTTCGGCAAGTGCAACACTCCGTGGGGTGAGGTCAACCGGTTTCAGCGGATCGTGAACACGATTGATCCGCAGTTCGACGACTCCAAGCCGAGTATCCCGGTTGGCTTTCCGTCGGCAACGTACGGGTCACTCGCGTCCTACGGCGCGCGCGCGTACCCGAACACGAAGAAGTGGTACGGCACCAGCGGGAACAGCTTCGTGGCGGTAGTCGAGTTCGGCAAGGATAGCGTGCGTGCCGTCGCGGTGACGGCGGGCGGCGAGAGCGGCGACGTGAAGTCGAGACACTTCAACGACCAGGCCGAGCGTTTCGTCACCGGGAACCTTCGGCCGGTGTACTTCTATCCGAACCAGCTGAAGGGGCACACGGAGCGCACTTATCACCCGGGCGAGTAGCGGCGGCTGGCGGGTCAGAGCCACGCCCTGAACCGCCGGATGTACCTGACCTTCAGGATCTGCGTCAGCACCATGTAGGAAATGAGGATGAGCAGGAGGAACGCGAAGAAGCCGGCCGGCGGCGGCTGGAATCCGGTGGTTGCACCGAACCGCGTGAAAGGAATCCACGCTCCGATGGCGATCACGAGACCTGTCATCGCGAGCACCGGCGCGGCTGCGCGGCTCTGCACGAACGGCACCTTTGCCGTGCGGATCATGTGAACGATCAGCGTCTGCGATACCAGCCCCTCGATGAACCAGCCAGCCTGAAAGAGCGGTGCCCGCGCCGGCGCATTTGCGCCAAACACGTACCACAGCACGGCGAATGTGACAATGTCGAAGATCGAGCTGATCGGGCCGATCAGCACCATGAACCGCCCGATGTCATCCGCGCGCCACTTGCGCGGCTGGGCGAGGTACTCGGGATCCATGTTGTCGAACGGGATCGCCGTCTGCGACACGTCGTACAGCAGGTTCTGGATGAGCATCTGCACGGGCAGCATCGGCAGGAACGGCAGGAACGCGCTCGCCACGAGCACGCTGAACACGTTCCCGAAGTTCGAGCTCGCGGCCATCTTGATGTACTTGATCGTGTTGCCGAAAGTGCGGCGCCCCTCGACTACTCCCTGCTCAAGCACCATTAGGCTCTTTTCGAGCAGGATGATATCGGCCGACTCCTTTGCGATATCCACGGCGGAGTCCACCGAAATTCCGACGTCCGCCTCGCGCAGCGCCCCCGCGTCGTTGATGCCGTCGCCCATGAACCCCACGGTGTGACCCGCCGCGCGCAGCGATCGCACGATCCTGACCTTGTCATCCGGGGCGAGCTTGCAGAAGACGGTCGTACCGTGCGCCAGCAGCCCAAGCGCGGCGTCATCCATCCCCGCGATCTCGGCGCCGAGGACGATGCGGCCCGGGTCGAGCCCGACATCGTGGCAGATCTTCCGGGAAACGAGGTCATTATCGCCGGTGAGGATCTTCACCGCCACTCCGTGGGCCGCCAGCGCGCGGAGCGCGGGCGCCGCGGTTTCCTTGGGCGGGTCAAGGAACCCGATGAAGCCGGCAAGAACGAGCCCCGACTCGTCGGCCACGTGGTATGGCCCGCTGCGCGGCTCGAAGTCACGGTAAGCCACGGCTACAGCGCGGAACCCATCCTCGTTCATCTCGGCGACGAGCCCGCGCGCGTCCGCCAGCGTCGTGGCGTCGAGGGGAATCACCCGATCCTCGTCGTGCACCTGCGTGCAGATCGCAAGTATCTCCTCGGCCGCGCCCTTGCAGATGAGCTGGTGGTGCCGGCCTTCGTGGTCCACCACGACGGACATCCGCCGGCGTGAGAAATCGAACGGGATCTCGTCAACCTTGCCGTAGGCCTTGTCAATCGCCATCTCGCGCTTGATTTCCCCGTGCTCGAGCACCGCCACGTCGAGCAGGTTCCTGAGTCCCGTCTGGTAGTAAGAGTTCAGGTATGCGAGCGAAAGGACCCAGTCGTCCTCCTCCCCGATCGCATTGACGTAGCGCTCCAGCACCACCTTGTCCTGCGTAAGCGTGCCAGTCTTGTCGGCGCAGAGGACGTCCATCGCGCCGAAGTTCTGGATGGAGTTCAGGCGCTTCACGATTGTCTTGTGCTTCGACATCGTCACGGCACCGCGGGCGAGGTTCGCTGTCACGACCATCGGCAGCATCTCGGGAGTGAGCCCCACGGCAACAGCGAGCCCGAAGAGGAACGCCTCCATCGGGCTTCCCTTGGTGAGCCAGTTGATCAGGAACACAACGGGCACCATGACAAGCATGAACGAGATCAGCAGCCAGCTCACCTTCTTCACGCCGATGTCGAACGCGGTCATCGTGCGCTGGCCAACCAGCCCCCGCGCCATCCCGCCAACGACGGTGCGGTTGCCGGTGCTCACGACCACGGCGCTCGCCGTTCCGCTCACGACGCTCGTGCCGAGGAAGCAGATGGAGGCCAGTTCAGTCAGCCCGGGAGAGCCGGTGACGGCTATCGCGTGCTCGCTCTTCTCGACCGGAAGGGCCTCGCCGGTGAGCGCGGCCTGGCTGACGAAGAGATCCTTGGCTGCGAGGACGCGAACGTCGGCGGGCACCATGTCGCCCGCCGAGAGATACACGACGTCACCCGGCACCAGATCGTCCATCTGAACTTCACGGCGGCGCATGGCCGGGGTGGATTCGGGCGCGAAGTCATCGCCTTGGCGCTCGACGCTGGCGCGCGTGCGGACCATGGCCCTCAGCTCTTCGGCTGCCTTGCTCGACCGGAATTCCTGGGCGAACCGGAGGCCCGTGCTGAGCACGACCATCACGCCAATGATGATGCCCGCCTCGTGATCCCCGGTCGCCGCGGAAAGGGTCGCGAGGACGGCCAGCACGAGGTTGAACGGGGCGAGGAAAGCATGCCAGAGCTGTGCATACCACCCCGGCGGTTTCTCGTGGGCGATGGCGTTCGGGCCAACCTTGGCCCGTCGCGCCGCTGCCTCGTCGTCCGTGAGCCCGCCGCGCGAGGTTCCGAGCTGCACGAGCACGGCGTCGGCGTCGAGCCCCGCCAGCCGGGCGAGCTCGCCGGTGCGAGCCGGGATGGCGCCCGCATCGCGGCGGGGATCGTCACGTTTCGATTGCGATGCCGCCGCGGGAGTACTCACCTCGACCTCTTCCTCGACGTGGACACTTGAGCAAGGGGGGGGCGCAGGAATGTACGCTGGAAGTCCCGCCTGAGCGCAACGCCTCGTTGCCCGGTGGCAGTCCCGCACTGCAAATTTCGCTCATGAAGCGTTCGGGCGGTCTGGCAACACGAGGCCGGGAGTAGCGTGCCCGCGATCGCACTGGATCGCCTCCGGCGCGAGTTCGGGTCGCTCGCGGCCGTCGAGGGGTTGTCGCTCGATATCGGCGAAGGCGAGTTCTTCGGGCTGCTCGGCCCGAATGGCGCCGGCAAGACAACGACGCTCCTCATGCTTACGACGCTGCTCCGCCCCACAAGCGGAACGGCGCTGGTCGGCGGATTCGATATCGTCACGCAGCCGCTCCACGTGCGGCGCTCGATCGGGATCGTGTTCCAGGACCCGAGTTCCGACGACACCCTGACGGGCTACGAAAACCTCAAGCTCCACGGCATGCTTTACCACATGGAGCCCGGGCTCAGGGAGCGGCGCATTTCTGAAGTGCTGGAGCTGGTTGACCTGACCGACCGCAAGGATGGGATCGTCAAGCACTACTCGGGCGGGATGCGCCGCCGGCTCGAGCTCGCGCGCGGTCTCATGCACCGGCCGCGGGTGCTCTTCCTCGACGAGCCGACGCTCGGACTCGACCCGCAGTCGCGCGAGCATATCTGGGACTACGTCGAGCGCCTGGTGGAGGCCGAGGGGATCACGGTGGTGCTGACGACGCACTACATGGAGGAGGCCGACCGACTCTGCGACAGGATCGCGATCGTGGATCACGGACGCATCGTGGCGCTCGATACGCCCGCGGAGCTCAAGACCGTCCTGGGAGGCGACGTCATTACCGTCCGCGCGGCCGCACCCGGTCTCGATGCGGTACGCGCGCTTGGGATAGCCGAGCGCATCGAGCGCCAGGACGGCGCAGTGGCGATCACCGTCCGCGACGCGCGCACCGCGCTGCAGCCGGTGCTCCATGCGATCGGGCCGGTCGAGTCAGTCGAGGTGCGTCCGGCAACGCTCGAAGACGTATTCATGCACTACACGGGCCGCGAGATGCGGGATGTGTCGGCGGAGGGGGGATGGGCACAGCGCTCGATGCGGCTGCGCTCCGGAACGAGATAGGCGGCATAGCCGCCATCTGGTACCGCGAGTGGAAAGTCTTTCTCCGCGAGAAGTCGCGGATCGTCGCGTCAATCGTGAACCCGATCCTCTGGCTCGTCGTCTTTGGAGGCGGCCTGGGGCGCAACGTCACTGTGCCCGGCACGAGCTACCAGGCGTTCATCTTCCCCGGGATCCTCGCGCAGGCCGCGCTCTTCTCCTCGGTTTTCTTTGGTGTTTACATCGTCTGGGACCGGAAGATTGACTTCCTGAAGGAGGTCCTCGTAGCGCCCATCTCGCGGACATCCGTGTTCCTGGGCAAGGTGGCAGGCGGCGCGACCGACTCCGTGGTCCAGTCGCTGATCCTGCTCGTGCTTGGCGCGATCCTGGGCGCAGCGGGTATCCTCCCGGGCCTCAGCATCACGCCGGCGTCCTTCGGCGCGGCGCTGCTGATCCTTGCCCTTGCGATCTCGGGACTCGTAAGCGTCGGACTCATCGTCGGGGCCATGATGGACAGCCCCGAGGGCTTCCAGCTCGTGTCGAGCTTTCTGCTCTTCCCCGCGTTCTTCCTCTCGGGCGCGCTCTTCCCGATTGACCGGCTGCCCGCGTGGCTCACGCCGTTCGTGCTCGCAGATCCGCTGACTTACTCCGTTGATGCCCTTCGCCACGCGATCCTGGGCACGGCGCACTTCCCGCTCGCGCTCGACATCGGAGTGCTTGGCGTGTTCCTCGCCGCCATGGTGTGGCTCGGAAGCCGTGCATTCGACCGCATGAGGATCTGATGTCTTCACAAGCCACGCCGGACAGGCAATGATTTCCTGCGACTGCGCCGCCAACCATGCACGGAAGCGGATCGTCCTCACCGGGGGGCCGGGTTCCGGCAAGACAGCCGTGCTCGAGCTGATCAGGATCTTCTTCTGCAGGCACGTGGTGCGGCTGCGCGAAGCGGCGGGGATCGTCTTTGGCGGCGGGTTCCCGCGCAGCGCCGAGGTGCCCGCGCGGCAGGCGGGCCAGCGGGCGATCTTCCACGTGCAGCGCGAACTCGAGTGCGTGGCGGACGCACAGAACGCAGCAGTGGTGCTCTGCGACCGCGGCACCGTTGACGGCGCCGCGTACTGGCTGGGCGAAAGTGACCTCTTTTCCTCCGTTGGCACGACCCTCGAAGCCGAGCTGCGTCGCTACGATTCAGTGATCCACCTCCGCACGCCGTCGGCCGACAACGGCTACGACCACACCAACCCGCTGCGCACCGAGACGGCACGTGAGGCGGCGGTGATTGACGAACGTCTGAAGCGCTTTTGGTCGCCACATCCCCGCGTACACGAGGTCCCGGCAACGCAGGACTTCCTCACCAAGGCCACGCGCGCGCTGGCGTTGTTGCGCGCGGAAGTGCCTACCTGCTGCCGAACGGGCCTGGTGGACTTCCCCTGGAACCACCAGATGTAAGCCGTTCCCTCACGCGGCGGTGATGCTTTCGCCGATTGAGCGCTGATACGGGGCCTCGCAGGATTAGTACGGAAAGCCGGGGATTCGCGGTGCCGACCCGACCGGATGTCGCGGAACCACCGTGCCTCGACTGCTCCGCGGGAACTGATCATGCAGACGCTCTTCCACGATCGCCGTGATGCTGGCGCAGCGCTGGGTCATGAGCTGCGCGGCAAACCGCTGCGCGACCCGCTGGTACTCGGCCTCCCGCGCGGCGGAGTCCCGGTCGCAGACGAGGTGGCGGCAGCCCTCGACGCGCCTCTGGACGTGCTCGTCGTGCGCAAGATCGGCGTCCCGGGGCATGAGGAGCTCGCCATGGGAGCGATCGCCGCTGGCGGGGTGCTGGTTCTCATGCATTCCCTCCTCGGGCAGCTTGGAATTGACCGGACCACGATTGACGGCGTGGTGCAGCACGAGACAGCAGAGTTGCTCCGACGCGAGCGTGAATACCGAGGCGCGCGGCCTTTCCCGGACGTGCGCGGGCGCACCGTGATCGTTGTGGACGATGGAGTCGCGACCGGGGCCACGATGATGGCAGCGATCCGCGCGCTTCGTGCGATGGAAGCCGGGCGTATCGTGGCGGCTGCGCCCGTCGTGTCGCGCCAGGCGGCCGGCGACCTGGCGGAACTGGCCGACGACGTCGCGTTCGTCGCGCTCCCGGAGCCGTTCTACGGCGTGGGCGCGTTCTACCGGGACTTCAGGCAAACCACGGACGAGGAGGTCCGGGCGCTGCTGGCCGACGCCGCGGCAAGGATCGCGCGGCCGTGTGCGGTGGAGCCGTTGGAACGGACGGCGCCTTGGGAGCGCGGCGGCATCGAGTTGCCCAAGACATACCCGAGCGCCCCATGAACGACGGAACGCGCGCGCACGGCTACACACCTCAGCCGGCCGCGGTGCCACAGACGATCACGGTCCCCATTCCCGGAGCGACCAGCGTGCTCGCCGGGGATCTGACGGTCCCGGGAAACGCCACCGGCCTGGTGATATTCGCGCACGGAAGCGGTTCCAGCCGGCTCAGCCCCCGCAATCGCCTCGTGGCACAAGTGCTCCAGTCCTATGGCTTGGCGACGCTGCTCTTCGACCTGCTCACGCCAGCCGAGGAAATGGCGGACGCCGAGACAGCTTGCCTGAGGTTCGATATTCCACTCCTCGCGGCCCGCCTGGCGGCTGTCACCGCGTGGGTAGCGACGCAGCCGCGCCTTCGCGGCCTGCCGATTGGCTACTTTGGCGCCAGCACGGGCGCCGCCGCGGCGCTCGTAACCGCGGCCGACACCCCCACCGCCGTTGCCGCGGTAGTTTCGCGCGGCGGGCGGCCTGACCTCGCCGCCGACCGGCTGCAAGCCGTACGCGCGCCGACGTTGCTCATCGTGGGTGAATGCGACCCAGTCGTGATCGGCCTCAACATCGAGGCGCGGCGGAAGCTGGGCGCGCACTCGGCGATGAAGGTCGTGCCCCACGCGACGCATCTTTTCCCGGAGCCCGGCACGCTCGAAGAGGTAGCGCGCCTGACAGCCGAGTGGTTTGCCCGCTACCTCCGCCCAGCCCCGTCAGCGTAGAGCAGAGTGCAGTACATCGAGCTGCGCCTTCGCGACGTCCAGCAGGTGATCAACTCACTGTATCCGTCGCCTTCTCTCGTGAAGGACCTGGACGCAAAGGCTGGGCGCTTCACCGTCGGCTGGTCGCGCGAGATCCCTCCCGCCGAGGCCGTCGGACGCGGGATCCGCGTTGCGCGCGAGTTCACGAGAGAGGAAGCCGCGACCATAGCTGACGCCGTGCACCACTATTTCGGTGCACACCAACCGTATGGGCCGTGTACGTGCGAGCCGACCCGACCATGACCGGCTGGGTGGCGATGTGGCGGCCGATGCAGATGTACCTTTATGAGTGGTGGCCGGTGCGCCGGGAGATCCGGAACCACGGGCACCTCGCGACGATACCCATCGAGATCTCTTCCGGTGACCAACGGAAGCCCTGCCCCCTCTTCCACGATTTCGCCAGACCCACGACCATGCACGACGCCATCGTACCGCACCACCCTGACCGCCGAAGGCGATAGGCGAACGTGCGCGCATTCACCCCCGGCGACAACCCGGCGCCATCCGGGATCATTGACCGCTTCATACGCCGCTTCCCGCGCACCGCTCACCTGGCCGCCGGCGTCATCCTCTACGCGGTCGCCACGCTCGCCGTGGGCATGGCCGCAGCCGTGCCGCTCGGCGTTGCGTCGGCCGTAGGCGGCAGGGTGGCGACCATCGGCTCATGGATTCGCTGGCCCGCGCTTGGCGCACTGGTCGCCACGAGCTTCTTCCTGTGGGGCCTCGCGCTGCTCATCGTGGTGCCAGGATTCAACTTCGCGCTCCCCACGCGGCTACGGGCGTTCTCCGGCGGCTACTTTACCGCCGCCTCGTTGCCGTGGTACCTGCACAACGGGCTCTTCTACCTCGTGCGATTCACGGTGCTGCCGTTCGTCACCGCGACCCCGATCGGCACGCTATTCCTTCGTGCGATGGGGATGAAGATGGGGCGTCGCGTGCACATCACGAGCGAGTTCTTCTCGGACGTGAACATGATCACCATCGGCGACGACGCTGTCATCGGGGGAAGCGCCACGGTATTTTGTCATTACGGCGGCAACGGACGGCTCGTGATCGCTCCTGTCGTCATCGGCCGCGGCGCGGTGATCGGCGAGAAGGCCACGATCATGGGCGACGTGGTCGTGGGAGAGGGCGCAACGGTGCTCCCGCACGCCGCCGTGCTTCCCGGCACGCGGATCGGTCCGCGCGAACGCTGGGGCGGCGCACCTGCGCGCCGGATATCACGCGAAGAGTGGGAGGCGATGAAGGCCTCCCGCACCGAGGTCAATGACGATGCCATCCCATCAGTCGCAATCTGAGCGGGCGCTGGGCTTCGAGGTCATGCTCCCGATGCGCCACGCCGACGCCATTCCAGTCGTGCGCGACGCACTCAAGGCCGAAGGATTCGGAGTTCTTACCGAAATAGACGTGAAGGCAACCTTCAGGGAAAAACTCGACAAGGACTTCCGCCCGTACACGATCCTCGGCGCATGCAACCCGCCGCTTGCGCACGCCGCTCTCTCCGCCGACCCCGCAGTCGGGTTGCTGCTCCCGTGCAATGTTACAGTTGAGGAGACAGACGCCGGACACTCGATCGTGCGCCTTACCGACCCGGAGGCGATGCTCGCCACGGCCAGTGGCCTTTCGGGTGCGGTGAAGCAGGTCGCGTCCGACGCCCACGAGCGCATGACGCGCGTCACCGCGGCGCTGCGCGCGCCGAGGAAGGCCTGAATGGCTCCGCACCGCTTCATCCAAGCCAACGGCCTTCCGAAGCCGGCCGGCCCGTACTCGCCGGCGACCGGCTTCGAGCGGCTCGTGTTCGTTTCTGGGCAGGGCGCCACTGACCCCGCGACCGGCAAGCTCGTGGGCGGCGGCGTGGCGGAGCAAACGGCGCAGTGCCTGCGGAACGTAGACGCAATACTCAAGGCCGCCGGCTCCGGCCTGGAACACGCGCTCCGCTGCGGCGTCTTCCTCCTCGACATGAAGGAGTTCCGGCCGATGAACGAGGCGTACGCCAAGGCATTCGGCGACCACCGCCCGGCTCGCACCACAGTGCAGGTGGCCGGGCTGCCGGGCGAAGGGCTGCGCGTCGAGATTGACTGCATCGCGTACGTTCCGTAGGCCCTCCGCCGCCGCGCAGGGTCGGCTGCCTGCCTGCCTGACCGCGGTACGGACGAAAAGGCCGCCGCAACCCAACGGGTTGCGGCGGCCTTTCACTCCCCATCGCCGCTTCTTACGGCTTCGTCACCTTGAGGCCGACAACGAGGCCTTCCGTATTATGCGCGAAGCGCACGCCGTACACACCATCCGTTGACCTTAGGCCCTTGGCCTGGAGATCTGCCTTGGTGTAGGTGGCGACATCGGTTCCGTTGATGTTGCAGGTGACCTTGTCGCCCTTGACCGACAGCGCGATGTCCTGCGACACCGGCTTGCCCTTGCCCTCGGCCTTGTGCACGGCGTCATTCGGCTGGCCGCGGCCGCCGTTCATCTGGAACGCAGCCGGTCCGAACCCACGCACGATGAACACGCCGTTGCCGTAGGCCGCGCAGTAGAGGTACGTGCCCTTGTCGGTGCCCATGTCGTTGCCGGCAATCACGATTCCGTACGGATGCGGGTGGTCGTTCAGCTCCATGTACTTGGGTTCGTTGAACGTCGCCTTCACGGTGTAGTCGCCCGACGCCTTGTTGGCCGGGTTCCAGAAGGTGGTAGCCGGTCCAGTAACGACATGCAGGCTGCCGCCCATGGACATGAATCGCGAATCCTTGACTGACAGGCCCTGCCCTGCCTCCCGGTCGTCAACCTTACCCATCCAGCCGGGCACGGAGATTCCGCCACCGCTCACCCGCCGCGTTTCCTCGTTGGCCTGGGCGCTGGCCGATGAAGGGCGGACGGCAACAGCCGCGAGCGCTACAGATGCCACTGCAATACCGGTGAGACACCGCATGGTATGAGCTCCTTCGGATAATGGGCCAGGGAGATGCAGGAATAAGATAACCCGGCTGGCCCGCCGGGGATCCGCGCGGCAGCCACCGGGCACGTGCAATCGCTATAGCTTGCGGATGCGGGTATGAACACAATCCAACCGCCCCGCGGCATGAAGTGCCGGCCGGGGCTGCACGGGGGACACGCACATGGACCGACGCGCTGAAGCACGCTGGAACGGAGACCTCAAGACCGGCAGCGGCACCATCAAGATCGAGAGCGGAACGTTCGAGGGGCCGTACTCGTTCGTAAGCCGGTTCGAGAGCGGCAAGGAGGCCAACCCGGAAGAGCTCCTGGGCGCCGCGCACGCCGCGTGCTACTCGATGGCGCTCTCCAACAGTCTTGCCAAGGCCGGCCACAAGCCCAGGAGCGTGCACACCACCGCCGTGGTGCGCCTCACGACTGGCGCCTCGGGACCCTCCATCACCGGCATTGATCTCGTGACACGCGGTGACGTACCGGGGCTCTCGGCCGCTGATTTCCGGAAGTTCGCCGAGGAAACCAAGGTTGGATGCATCGTATCGCGGGCCCTCTCCGCGGTACCGATGACAGTGGACGCACAACTGGCCTGACCACCCTGCCGGGCCGCCCACGGAGTAATTCGTGACGCGGGAGCAGCTATTCGGAAGATGATGTCGTTCATAGGCACGACCGTCGGGAGCACCGCGGGATGGTGGGTCGGCGCGCATGCCGGGATCATGACGGCCTTTATCCTCAGCATGGTCGGGTTCGGGGCCGGAATGTGGTACGGGCGCCGGCTCGCCGACCGGATCGAGTAAGTGATGATTGGGGGCAGCCGTCGCGCATCGCTAGGTTTCGGGGGCGCCGACGGCTCTCCGCCGGCCCACCATCAAAGGACTTGCCTTCGCATGCCCGTGCCCGCCCGTTCAGTGCTCTGTGCCGCCATGCTCGCCATTGCGAGCGCGTCGTGCACGCCGGAGCTTCCCGTAGCACCCGCCACGAATATCGAAAACACGCAGTTTGCGTCGTCGCTGGGCATTGACCTTGCGAAGATGACGAAGACTGCGAGCGGGCTTTACTACCAGGACACCCAGGCAGGTTCCGGAATAACCGTCGCGGCGGGATACCACGTTACGCTGCACTACACGCTCTACCTGGCGAACGGAATCACCATCCAGACGAGCGTCGGCAAGGCGCCGCTGCAGTTCACCGTGGGCGCCAACCCGAAGCAGGTGATCGCCGGGTTCGACGAGGGGATGATCGGCATGCGCGTGGGCGGCAGTCGCAAGATGATTATCCCGCCGGAGCTGGCGTACGGCGCGGATGGCACGGATGCCATTCCGGGCAACGCCATTCTCGTGTACACGGTGCAGTTGCTCAGCGTCCCCTGACCTGCGGGCCGAATGAATGCAAGCGGGGCCGCCCCCTCCGGGGCAGCCCCGCTGTGCTTCCGGAACGCGGACGGAGCCCGTCTGCGCTACTTCTTCGCCTTCGCGGCCTTTGCCGCGGCAGCTGGATCGTCCCGGAGGATCGGCGTCGAGCCGTCGTAACCGAACTTCACGAACGCGGCCGCCTGCAAGGCATCAATGGCCTTCTGCTTCGAGTCGAGATCCGCCTCCATCGTGACCGACCGCGTCAGCAGCGCATCGTCCGCAACCTTGAGGTTGAGCGCGTAGTACTTGTTGAAGAGTACCAGCACCTCCTTGAGCGGCGTGTCTTTGATTTCGACCTTGCCCGTGGCCCACGATGTGGCCAGGTCGGCCTTGGCGGGATTCGCATCGCTCAGCACCGAGTCCTTGCTCACGTACAGCGTGACGGGACCCGTGACCTCGCGGCGCGCCTCCTTGGCGCGAATCACCGCCTTCCCCGAAATGACCTTGAACGTGGCATCGCCCTCGTCGCCGTAGCTGCGCACCACCACGGAGCCCTCGTCGAGCACCATGGCGCCGCCGCCGCCGCGTATTTCGATCGGTGTGCCGGGTGACGCCTTCACGTCCATCGCGATGGTGCCGTCCACCATTATCCCGCGAAAGTTCTCGTTGTAGTTCGGGATGATGGTGAGCTGCGTCGCAGGCCCGATCTTCAGGGTCGAGCCGTCGCTCAGTGTCACCTCGCCGCGCTGGCCGTTCGACGTGCCGATATGCCGCACTTCGGATGACTTGAAGAGCGTGTTGAGCCGGTTGTCCTCGCCCTTGCGGTTGAGGTACCACAGGCCGCCGCCGCCCAGCACGGCGACGATGAGGCCGACCGTGATGATCTGCCCGATCGGCGCGCCCTGGTCGGCGGTCCCGATATGGGCGTGGTGGTGGGGTTGAGCGCCGGGCTTGTTCTGTTCGCCAGCCATTGCGAATCTCCTGGGGTGGGGTCCGACAGTTCACCGGATACTCTACCGCGTGCGGCGCCGGCTGGACAGGGGGGATTCCCCCCCATTCGACAGCGCCGGACGGGGGAAGTACGTTACCGTACGTAAACCCTCAACCCATCCCGGACGCCCCGATGTCAAACCGTCTCAGCCTTTCGCTCGCAATTCTCGGCATTGCGGCCGCAGCACCGGCCATGCGCGCGCAGGACGCCGCGCTAGTGGCGAAAGCCAAGGCCATCCATGATCGCGTGATCAAGCTCGACACCCATGTTGACTTCGACCCGTCGAACATGCGCGACGAGCCGCCCAATTACGTGACCGGTCTCCGCGGGCAGGTTGACCTCCCCAAGATGAAGGCCGGGTACAACGGCATCTTCTTCTCCATTTACGTCGGCCAGAGCGACGACCTGACGCAGGCCGGGTTCGACCGCGCTTACGACGCCGACGTCGCGAAGTTCGAGGCGGTGCACAAGCTCGCCGAGCGCATGGCACCCGACAGGATCGAAATCGCGCGCACCGCGGCCGACGTGCGCCGCATCGTAAAGAGCGGCAAGCTGGTCGCGCTGATGGGCGTCGAGAACGGATACGGGATCGGCAACGACATAACGCGGGTCAAGAAATTCGCCGACTACGGCGCCCGCTACCTCTCGCTGGCGCACAACGGCCACAATCAGCTTTCGGACTCGAACACCGGCGAGGCCGACAACGAGTGGAAGTGGCACGGCGTGAGCCCGTTCGGCAAGCAGGTGGTTGCCGAGGCGAACAAGTGGGGCATCCTCCTCGACATCTCGCACCCGTCGAAGGAGTCGAACATGTGGGTGATGGCGAACAGCAAGGCGCCGGTCATTGCATCGCATTCGAGCATCCGCGCCCTCTGCCCGACGGCATCGCGCGACCTGGATGACGAGCAGCTCATGGCGCTCAAGAAGAACGGGGGCGTGATGCAGACTGTGGCCTTCTCGTCGTACGTCGTGTGCACGCCGGCGCCTTCCAGGGAGCGGACCGCGGCGATCGAAGCGCTGGCACAGGAGTTCAGCCTCCCGGTGAACGCGGTTGGCCGTGGCGGAGGCGCTGGTGCGGCCGGGTTTGGCGGCGGACGCGGAGCGGCGGCGCGCTCGGCGGCATGCTCTATCGGCGATCCCCCTGCGGACCCGGTGGCAACCGGTCGTGGCGCCGGCGGCGCTGGGCGCGGGATGGGGCCGGGGCGCGGCGGCCGTGGCAACCCTATCGCCGCGATGGACGACGCCACCCGCACACGATTCCAGGCCAAGCTCGACGAGATCAACGCCAAGTACCCCGCGCCAGCTGCACGACGCGCGAACGTGCAGGACTTCGTAAACCACATTGACTACGCCGTGAAGAAGATTGGAATTGACCATGTAGGCATCAGTTCCGATTTCGACGGCGGCGGCGGCGTGGACGGCTACAACTGCGCCCCCGAAGCCATCAACGTCACGATCGAGCTCGTGAAGCGCGGCTACACTGAAGACCAGATCGCGAAGCTGTGGGGCGGCAACCTGCTCCGGGTCATGGAGCAGGCCGAGCAGGTGGCAAAGCAACTTCAGGCAGGCAACTAGCAGGCCTTCTGCAGACGACAACCCGGTTCGCGCCCGCGCCAACCGGCTTCCTCCACCTCGGCCACGCAGCGAACGCGATCGCTGTGTGGCGCGAGGCGGGGCGGCGAGGCGGATGCGTCCTGCTTCGCATCGAGGACCATGACCGGACGCGCTGCCGGCCGGAGTACGAGGCAGCCATCCGCGAGGATCTCGACTGGCTTGGCTTCATGCCCGACGCGGAAGTTCCGCGCCAGAGCGATCGCGGCGCGCGTTACACGGAAGTGCTCGCCGACCTGGAGGCGCGCGGGCTCGCGTACCCATGTTCCTGTTCGCGTCGCGCGATCGCGTCAACGGGCGGCGACGAACCCAACGCGGAGACGCGTTACCCGGGAACGTGCAGGGATCGCCGCGTTGACCCGGCCTCGACCCCCGCGCGGCGGGTACGCATGGTGCCCGGCAGCGAGCGCTTCGACGACCTGCGGCTGGGACCGCAGGAACAGGATCCCTCAGAGCAGTGCGGCGATCTGCTCGTACGCGACCGCAATGGCAACTGGACTTACCAGTTTTGCGTGACGGTTGACGACTTCGACCAGAGCGTGTCGCTCGTCGTGCGCGGGGAGGATCTGCTTGCGTCCACGGGAAGGCAGGTCCGCCTGGCGCGAATGATCGGGAGAACCGTGATGCCGCAGTATCTGCACCACGGGCTCATCCGGAAGCCGGGGGGCGTCAAGCTGAGCAAGTCGGACGGCGACACCGGAGTGCGCGACCTGCGCGCCGCGGGCTGGAGCGCAAGCCGGGTGCTCGGGCGGGCGTCAGCGCTGCTCGCCGACGCCCGCCCTCTGCCCTGAGCAGCCGTCAGGGCACGATACCCTTCCGCTCGAGGACGTCGGCGGCCTTCCGGATCAGCGCTGCCTCGCGACCGAGCGCGGCAGACGCTTTCAGTATCTGCTCGTTCGCGAGCGGCCAGTCGTGGAGGTCTATCGCCTCGCGCACACCGGGCATCGTCTTCACTCCGTAGCCGGTGTAGAGCCCGGGAGCGTACAGCGAGTGCTTGAACCACGGGCGCTTCGGCAGCCCTTCCGGAATCAGCATCTGCTGGTCCGCAGTGCGCAGGAGGCCATTCAGCTGGCCGAGCGCGACCGAGGCGAGGTTCTGCGCCACGGCGACCTGCATGGCGCGGTCGTAGCGCTGCGCGGCGGCCGATAGCGAGTCAATTGCGTTGTCGAGGCGGCTGAACTCGAGGCTCGGCGCCAGCGGCTGGCGAGCGGGCAGAGCCACGGGCTTCCAAGGGTCGTTCGCGAGCCGCGCGGTTCCCTCGTCGAGCTGCCGGTTTGTCTCGGCGATCTGCGCAGCTTCGTCGTCGCGGAGCTTCTTGAGTTCGCCCACGTAGCCGCGCGCCGTCTCGACGAGCTGGTCGAACTGGTACGGGAGCACGTCCGCGCCGGCGGTGCGCAGCACGAGGGTGCCGACGGTCTGCGCCAGCGCGCGTCCGTACACGAAAGACGTGTCGCTGAAGCGCGTGTACCACGCGAACGTATCGTAAATCGAGTGATAGATCCCACCGCCGTCCTCGCCGCCATAGCCAAGGTCGAGAGTGGGAATCCCGAGATGCTGGATGAACGGCGTGTAGTCGGAGCCGGAGCCCAACGCTCCGATGCGCAGGTTCTCGCGCGCGCCGCGCGCTTCGGCCTTCGTCCTCGCGTCGCCGTTCTGGATCGCTCTCGCCTGCATTCTCTTCCACACCGTCTCGCCCGTCTCGGGGTCCTGGATCACGCGGGCAACGTCGTTTACAAGCGCTTCGAGGTAGTGCGAACCGCTCGCGCCGAGGTAGCCGCGGCCGTTGCCATCGGTGTTGATGTAGAGGACTGCCTTCTCGCTGAGTTCCGTCGCGTGTTGCTCGGCCCACTCGGTGGAACCGAGCAGGCCGTGCTCCTCGCCGTCCCATGCGGCGTAGACGATGGTTCTCTTCGGTCGCCAGCCCTGCTTCACGAGTTCGCCCATCGCGCGGGCCTCCTCGAGCTCGGGCGCGAGGCCGGCGAGCGGGTCGCTGGCGCCGTTTACCCATCCGTCAATGTGGTTGCCGCGCACGACCCATTCGTCGGGCCAAGTCGAGCCGCGGAGCTTCGCGACCACGTCGTAGAGCGGGACGATGTCCCAGTTGAACGTGAGCTTGAGGTGGACCCGGGCTGGGCCGGGACCAATGCGGTAGGTGATCGGGAGAGCGCCGCGCCACGCGGCGGGCGCGACCGGCCCCGTCATCGCGGCAAGGAGCGGCTGCGCGTCGGCATACGAGATGGGCAGCACCGGGATCTTCATGATCGTCGTTGCGTCCCTCCAGTCGAGGCGCTGCACGCCTTCCTTCGAGCCAACGCCCGGCGTCGTGGGATCGCCCGGATACACCGGCATGTCCATGACGCTGCCGCGCTGCACGCCATCCCTGGGGCGCCACGGGCCCGCCGGGTACACTTCGCCCTGCGCGTATCCGTCGTCCTTCGGGTCGGAGTAGATCAGACAACCCACCGCGCCATGCTCGTACGCGACCTTCGGCTTGATCCCGCGCCAGCTTCCGCCGTATCTGGCTATGACGATGGCGCCCTTCACCGACACGCCCTGCCGCTCCAGCACTTCGTAGTCGGCCGGCGTGCCGTAGTTCACGTACACGAGCGGGGCGGTGACGTCGCCTTCACCGGAGTAGGTGTTGTAGGTGGGCAACTGCTCCGACTTCTGGGATGTCGAAGGGTCCTCTTTCAGAGCCGGCTCGTCGAGGCGCGCCGTGAACTTCACCGGAGCGACCATTTCGAGTACGCGCTCCTTCGGCGTCGGGAAGAGAACCCGGAACTCCTCAATTTCCGCCTCCCAGCCGTAGGAACGAAAGGCGTCGCGTACCATTTCGGCGTTCTGCTTCATGTGGGGCGAGCCAAGGTGATTCGGCCGTGCCGCCAACGTGCGCAGCATTGCCCTGATCCGCCCCGTATCAGGAATTGCCCGGAACTTCTCCTCCCATTCGCGCTGGATCCGGCTTGACTCAGCCGTGAACCCGCGGAGCGGCGGATCCTCGGCGTGTGCAGCTATGAGAGTGAGCGCGGCTCCCGCCGCAAGGCCTGCGCGCAATGCCCTGTTCATTTCGTGGTATCCTCCCGTGCCCGATAATACGCAACGCGAGCCGGACGCGACACATGGGCCGGAAGCGGCACGGCAAGGATCGTCATGGAACACACCCTCACCAGCGCAGCCGCCGTTGGCTATCTTGGCGATGTTGATGAAACCGGACCGGGAACCGTGAATGTGATCGGAGACTACGCGCGATTCTTTGGCCGCGAACTGGCAACCGTTCGCGATGAACTCCTTGCTTACCCCGACACCGAATCCATCTGGGCGCTGCCGGCAGGTCTCCCGAATTCCGCGGGAACCCTGGCGCTGCACATTGCCGGCAACCTGCGCTGGTTCATCGGCGCGCAGCTTGGCGGAAGCGACTACCGGCGAAACCGGGATGCCGAGTTCGCGTTGCGCGGTACCGACCGCGACGAGCTCGTGCGGCAGATCGAGGCAACGGCCGATGAAGTCGCACGAGCGCTCGCGACGCTGGAAGAATCGCGCCTCGACGAGCCGTTCCCGCTCGAAGTCGGCGGCGTGCGGCTTCCCACGGGCCGGTTCATTGGCCACCTCGCGGTACACCTCGCGTACCACCTCGGCCAGATGGATTTCCACCGGCGCATCGTGACCGGGGTCAACAAGCCGCTGGGCGCGCTTGCGCCATCCGCCCTCGCCGACAGGTAGCCCCCTGATGCCATCCGCCGGGGTTCAGGCCCGCGAGACCGGTGGCGCGCCCCGCGCCAGGAACGTTCGATGATCAAGAGCGTGATCGCGCTGCTTGGCGGATTCGCGATCATGACCTTCTCGCTGCTTATTGCGACCGTCATCGCAGGCGTCGTACTCGGCCTGCAGCCCGGAGTGCTGAGCACCCAGTTCCTCGCCACGGTACTCACCTGCGGCGTGCTCGCGGCCGGCTTTGGCGGATACAGTACGGCGGCGCTCGCGCCAAACCGCCACTTCGCGCACGTCCTGATACTTGCAGCCATGGTGCTCCTGATGGCCGTATCGAGTCTCCTGAAGCCGCAGCCGGGGCAGCCGCTATGGTACCTCGCCACCGCGCTGGCGCTGCAGCCGCTTTCCGTGATCGCTGGCGGCGGCACACGGGTGCTGCGCAAGGCGAGGGCCCGTACGCAACAGTAGCGCGCTCGACGGCAACCCTGGCGACGACATTACCACACCCCGCGCGACAACCCGGACCGCATCGAGTACCCGAAACTCACCCGGATGACGCAGTGGATGTTTCTCACCGGATGGCCCGTCGCGAACGCGAAAGAGCGGCCCGGCCTGGACCCGGGGTTCCGCCTCGAGCGTTGAGCGGGCACGCTGCGCGAACGTGATATGTTGCATAACAACGACAAGCACACAAGCGCACCAACACCACGGTGTCACCATGGCCCAACACCTCGCTGATCCAGACCACAACCACTCCTTCACTCGCGGCCTGTTCCTCGGCGAGCTGCGCGAAGAACTGCTGCATCCCTTCCCTGCGCCCGACAAGGAAACGAAGGAGAGTCTCGCCGCGATCCTCGATTCGTTCCGCGAGTTCGCCAAGTCGAACATAGACGCCGCCAGGCACGACCATGACGGCAGATTCGCCGATGAAGTGCGCGCTGGGATGGCCGAGCTCGGACTCATGGGGTTGAACATCCCGGAGGAGTACGGCGGGTTCGGCGCGAACGCGATCGTTGCTAATCGCGTCTTCGGCGAGATCGCGGCCACCGACCCGGCGCTCGCGGTCTACTTTGGCGCCCACCAGTCCATCGGGTGCAAGGGAATCACTCTCTTCGGCACTGACGACCAGAAGAAGCGCTGGCTCACGAAGTGCGCCACGGGCGAGTGCATTGCGGCATTCTGCCTCACCGAGCCGGGGTCTGGCTCAGACGCGCAGGCAATGCGTACTACCGCCGTCCCGAGCGCCGATGGCAGCCACTACGTGCTCAACGGCAACAAGATGTGGATCTCCAACGCGGGCTTCGCGGGGCTGTTTACCGTCTTCGCGAAGGTCCCGGTGGAGGCTGACGGCAGGAAGAAGGAGCGCGTGACGGCGTTCATCGTGGACGCGCGCTCGCCGGGCATTACCCTCGGCAAACTCGAGGAGAAGATGGGGATCAAGGCGAGCGACACGCGAGGTGTGACGTTCGAGAACGTGAAGGTACCGGTGCAGGATATGCTGGGTGAGGTTGGCCACGGCTTCAGGATCGCGCTCGAGGTGCTCAACTCCGGCCGCCTCGGCCTTGCCGCCGCGTCCACCCGCGGCGCGCAGCACATCATGGAGACCGCGCTCGTGTACGCGAAGGAGCGCGAGCAGTTCGGCCGGCCGATCGGCACCTTCGAGATGATCCAGCGCAAGTTCGCGTCGCTCGCCGTTGACGTGTACGCCTCCGACGCGGCGTGGATGGTGGCCTCGGGGATGATGGACCGGGGCGGCGTTGACTATTCGCTCGAGACCGCGGCATGCAAGGTGTTCGCGTCGGAACTTATCGTCCGGGCCACGAACGAAGCCATGCAGGTCGCCGGCGGTATTGGCTACTCCAAGGAAGCGCCGTACGAGCGCGCGGTGCGCGACGCGCGCATCAACCTCATATTCGAGGGTACGAACGAGATCCAGCGGGTTCTCATCGCGCTCTCGGGGTTGCAGCAGCCCGGCGAAGAGATCAAGGCGCTCGGGGAGGCCATCAAGGATCCGATCAACTCTATCGGTGCAATTTCCAGCTACGTGCGCGGACGCGCGCGCAAGCAGTTCGGCAAGCCGGATTTCGCCCGCGTCCACTCCGCGCTCGCAGCCGAGGCGGCGATGGTGGCTGAGAACATCCACGACCTCGCGCTCGGTGTCGAGCGCGCCCTGTTCCGCCACGGAAAGTCGGTGATTGACCGCCAGTTCGACCAGGAGCGCATGGCCAACGCCGCGATTGACATCTACGTCGCGTCGGCAACGCTCGTGCGCGCGTCATGGGCGATCGAGCAGGCCGGCGGCGCCGACAAGGCAGCGGCCGACATTGACCACGCGAAGCTGTTCGTCCCCGCGGCTGCGCGCAGGGCGCGGCGCGCCATCCGCGCGATGGACCGCAACCAGGACGCGCGCATGAAGGGGATCGCCGAGCGTGCGCTGGCGTCGGGGGTACTCACGGTGCCGGTCCCGACGGACGGCTGAGTTCGGACGAGCCGTCAGCTCAGCGCAACGTCCGGGCGGAGCTTCTTGTAGGTCGCCATGGCGTTCCGCATGGCGAGCAGGGCTGACGCCTCGAGTTCATACTCGAGCGCGAGGGCACTGAGCCGCTCGGTGTCGTGCTTGCCGAGCTTCGCCGCGGCGGCGTCGTAGCCGGCGTGACGGCGACCGTAGTCGCGCGCCGCGTGCCAGAGCGCATTTGCCGCGTGCCAGTATGCTTCATCGCGGTCTCCCCGTCCGCCCGCGGCCGACGCCTCGTACAGCGCGGCGCGCTCCTTGAGGTGCCGATGCGTCACGTCGCGCAACTCGGCCGCTTCCTGCATTTCGGAGTGGTGCGCGCCCGCCTTGCTCAGCCTGCCCACGCGCTCGTGCTGCCGCGCGGCCTCGCATGCGGCGCGATAGAGGGCGTCTGCGGCCGCTTCGAGCGGCACTGGCATCCCCGTGCTGTCACGCGCAGAAACGGTCTTTCCAGACGTCATGGGCATCCGGTGAGGGTGCCGAACAATTGCGACACCGCCCGCCCGCGACAAGCCCGGGTTCCCCGCACAGGCCGGTCGGATCGCGCCGACGGAGACGCCGCCATGCCAGGCACGGCGCGGGTCGTCAGGCAGCGGCTGGGGGAAGCCGCCGCTCGATCGCCTCCAGCCGGCGCAGCACTTCCGTGCGGAACGTGTCGGCAGCGCTTGGTTCGCGTACCACGAAACTGAGCGCGCCGCTCACCTCGAGCCGCACCGATTCCACGTCCGAAAGGTGCTGCACGCCCTGCTTGCGCGCGGCCGCGAGGAGCTCCTCCTTCGTGATGAAGTTCCGCTCCAGCGCGTGCCGAAGGATACGCCCTTCGTGCACGAGGACGTCGGGACGTCCTTCGACCGCGCGGCGAAAGCGCGGGTGAGCATATGAGTAGCGCACGAGCAGGTCGTTGATGATGAACAGGACCGCCGCGCCAAGGAGACCCCCGGCAAGTGAGTTGTCGTTCCCGATGATCGCGTTCTGCACCGTGTTCGAGACGAGCAGCAGCACGATGAAGTCGAGTGGATTGAGCTGGCCAAGCTCGCGCTTGCCGAAGAGCCGTAGCCCGGCAATCAGGAATCCGTACACGATGACCGTGCGCGCGACCTTCTCCGCCGCAGGCACGCCAAGGGTCATGAGATCAGTCCAGATGCCGGCCATCCGCTCTCCCCGGGGCAGCGGCCCCGCCAGAGTTTACCCGCCCGCGCGCACCGTCCCCCGGCATTCGCCGAATCCGATGCGGCGCGCTCCGTCACGTTCGCACCAGCCGCGCATGATCACCTCATCGCCGTCCTGCAGAAACGTGCGCGCCTCGCCGCCAGGCAACACAACCGGCGCGGCGCCGCGGCGTGCAATCTCGAGCAGGCATCCGCGTGATTCGTCGCCGGGTCCGGACGCCGTTCCGCTCCCGAGCAGGTCGCCCGGCCGGAGGTTGCAGCCGTTGCTCGTGTGGTGCGCAATCATCTGCGCGGGCGTCCAGTAGAGCGTTGAGGCGTCCGCCACGGACAACCTGTGCGGCGCGAGTCCGGCCGCGCGCATCGTTGCCGTCAGGATCGAAACCTCGAGCGTCACGGCAAACGCGCCGCGCGCGCGGTCGGAGGCATCGTCGAGGTACGGAAGCGGTGCCGGGTCGCCTTCAGGTCGAGCGGCGAGCGGCGCACGGAACGGCTCGAGCGCGTCGGTCGTGACTACCCACGGCGACACCGTCGTAACGAAACTCTTCGACAGGAACGGGCCCAGTGGCTGGTACTCCCAGCCCTGGATATCGCGCGCGGACCAGTCGTTGAGCAGGCCGAGCCCCCACACCCTGTCGGCGGCAGCAGCGATGGGCACCGGAGCGCCCAGCGCATTCTCGCCGCCCACCCAGATCGCCAGCTCGATCTCGTAGTCGAGGCCCGCCGACGGACCAACCACCGGCGAACCTTCACTGCCCGTCCGTACCTGCCCGGACGGCCGCCGCACGGGCGCGCCGCTGGCAACGATGGACGACGCCCGTCCGTGATAGCCGATCGGAATCCACTTGTAGTTGGGGGGGAGCGGGCTATCCGGCCGAAAGAGCGCCCCGACGCGAGTCGCATGATGGATGGACGCATAAAAGTCCGTATAATCGCCGATTTCCGCCGGCACGAGCAGCGACGCCTGCGACACCGGCACGAGGATGCGATCCGCAATCTCGCGTGCCGCCTCGGCGGCCGCTCCCCCGGCGGCAAGCATGGAGCTGGCCACATGGCGCACAGCGCGGGCATCCTCGCGCCCCAGCGCCATCAGGCCGTTCAGCGACCAGCCGTGCAGCGCATCGCGAACGGACGGATCCAGCGTGTCGAAGCAACCGGCCCGCGCTGCTTCCACGCAGTCGAGAACCTGATCTCCAATGGCAATGCCCACCCGTGGACGCTCCTCGTATTCGCGCCGGAAGGTGCCAAACGGAAGGTTCTGGACCGGGAAGTCGGCCTGGGGCGCATTCGCCGAGTCCACCCAGGATCGCAGCGACGGGTCATGCGTTGCGTCGGTTCGCGCCCGGTCAATCACAAGAGCCCTCTCGCGTGGAGATCCGCCACCGGCTCGCCGAAGGAACACGAGCCGAACGACTGTAGCCCGCCAGCGCGTGCACGCGCAGCGAGCGACACGTCAACCGCTCGGCCGGAAGGGAGCGTAATGGACTCATGGGCAATGCGGAATGCCTGGGCTCCGGATGCGAGCACGCGCTCGATCTCCGCAACGGTGGCGCCATCGGCCGCCGCAGCGTCGGCAAGCAGCGCGTTCATGAACCCGAACATCACCGCGCACGGCGCCGCCGGCTCGTAGGTGAGCGCGTACTCGGCGCGCCAGGCGTGGTGCAGTCCCGCGGTTGCCTTGTACGGCGTGCCCGCCGCGTGGCACGCAGCTATGAAGCGCGCAACAGAGCCAGGCGACGGAATGGCATCCTGCTTCACGCCGCCGGTCCGCACCTTCGGCCGAATGCCGCGACGCGCAAGCTCTTTGACGATGTCCGCGGGGTCGCTCACGAGTCCGACTTCCGCGTACACGCCGTACGATGCCGCCAGTGACGCAAGGCCGTTGACGTCACCTGGCGCGACCGGCGGCGCCTCCACCATCTCAATCCTGAGACGCGCGCCATACCGTGCGTTGAACGCCGCCAGCGCCGCAGCGTCCGATGCGCGGGCAAGCACACTCACTGGCCACGGATCCCGTGGCGGCGCAGCGCCCGCATGCTCGGCAAACGACGCGGCAAGTTCCTCCAGACGGGCAACTGGCACGACGAACCTGCCGAGCATCCACGAGTACGGCCCGCGAAGCTGCGCGCCGTAGTCCCGAACGGCGGCGTCCATACTGGCGGCAGCCGGAGGGAAGAGGCCGGCGTAATCAATGACGCCGCGCATCATCGCGCGCACGACGGCGTTGCCGGTCACGCCGTTCATGTGGCGCCTTCGCCGCCCGGCCTGGTTACGCGCCAGGTCATTGCCCAGCGGGCGGTCGCACCAGGCTCGATCCAGCGCGCCGTTTCCCAGTCGCCAAGCGCGTCGGCGAGCGACTCCGGCGCGCCCAGACACGGGCCAATCGTGAGCGTAGAGTACGCGCGCGGGCGGCGAAGGCGGATGAGCGGACGCTTGCGCTCCGTGGGCGCGAGCACGCCGCGATTGATCCAGATACCCGCGTGCGAAAGCTCGCGCCCATGTACCCGCATCTCCAGCGTCAGGTCGCCTTCGCGCACGGCGATCGCGGTCTCGGCGCGCGGCAACTCGACGAACATCGTGCAGGCGAAACGATCACCCACCGCCGCCGGCCGCGATACGTCCACCAGCCGCACGCCACTTCGTATCCGGGGCCACTCGTGCAGAGCCTCGTCCGCCGCGATTTCCGTTCCGTCCGACATCCAGATCCTCGTCTTTGCCCCCTTGGGCAGGACGACCTGCGTCCTGCGCCCGAGCGGGAGCACCGGATGGGCGGCCCACAGGAACGGCAGGCGATGCGCGCCGTCGTTGCGGGCAGTATAGGCGAAATCCACAACCCCTTCCGGGCGGACTGTGACCGTGCGCGTGAACACGAATGCCAGCGGATGGATCGTCCAGTGGCACTGCGCCGAGGTGCCCCCTTCATCGGTGCCAATCGTCGTCTCGCACCGCTGCTGCCAGAGCGCGCCGCGCTCGGCAATCTTCGCGCCCGCTGCGCCCTCCACCCAGCCGGGCAGCTTGCAGGCCGCCACCGTCGGGAAGCACTCGTCGAAGCCGCCCGACCCCACCGCCTCGCCAAGCGAGGCATCCTCGTCAGACACGGTGAATCGCGCGTCGGGGTTATGCCAGAGCCACTGCCGGCCGCCGAGCCACACGTCGCGCACGCGGCCCCCGAGACTCGGCAGGAGCGTCACGGCTGCGTCGCCGGCCCTGAGGGTGGCGAATGCTGGGTCGGGCGATGCGTCACGGACGGCGGACGCGCCCTGCGTGGCTGTCACGCGCCGCGCCGCACCACGGTCAGCCGATCGTTGCGGGATCTACCCCGCGAGTGGCGAAGATCCGCGCGATCGTCTCGCCGATCTTGTTGTTCGGCGTGCTCGCGCCTGCTGTGAGGCCAATGCGCACGGCGCCCGAATCGGGCAGCCAGAGGTCCACCGTCACTTCGGCTTTCGCGCCCACCGGCAGGTGCCGGATCGAGTCGGCCTCCGGGTCAATGCACGAGGCGTCCGAGATATGGAACGTGGGTACCTTCCGTGCACAGATCGCCGCGAGCGACATCGTGTTGCTCGAGTTGTAGCCGCCGATGACGACCATCATGTCGAGCGGCTCCTCGAGGAGCCGGTTCACGGCATCCTGCCGGTCCTGCGTGGCGCTGCAGATTGTGTCGAACGAGCGGAAGTGCTCCGCGCGGTGCTCCGCGCCAAAACGGCGTTCCATGGCAAGGCCCACTTCCTTCGCGATCGCGAGGGACTCGCGCGCGAGCATCGTGGTCTGGTTGGCCACGCCGATGCGCTGCAGGTGCCGGTCCGGGTCGAAGTGCGCGCTTGCCTGTTCGCGGTACTTCTCCATGAACGCTTCGCGGGCAAGACCAGCGCCCTCGATGTAGTCGCAGACATCCCGCGCCTGCTCCATGTTGCGGACCACCAGGTAGGTGCCGCCCGGATGCCTGCTCGCCTGGGATGCGGTCGAGCGGGTCTCCTCGTGGTAGTACTTGCCATGTATCAGTGACGTGAATCCGTCCTTCGCGTAGCTCTCGACCCGCTTCCAGACGTTCAGCACCGACCCGCACGTCGTATCCACGACGATGCAGCCCAGCTTGGTGCGCAACGTCTCGGCGTCGCTGATGGTCACCCCGAACGCCGGCAGGATCACCACGTCCTCGGGGCTGACGGGACTGAAGTCGAATCCCGCCTCGCCCGATTTGAGGAACTCGATCCCCATGTCCCGCAGCTTCGCGTTCACGTGCGGGTTGTGGATGATCTCGCCGGCAAGGAAGATCCGGCGGTCGGGGTACCGCCTGCGGGCCTGGTAGGCGTAGTCAACCGCGCGCTCCACGCCGTAACAGAACCCGAACTCGCGCGCGATCTGCACCGTCACGCCCGCGGCCTCGAGCCGGTAGTCGCGCTCGACGAGCAAGTCCACCAGCCGGCCGGCATAATCGGACGCAAGGGCCTCCTTCACCTCGGCGCCCAGGCCGAAACCCTTGCGGAAATAGCGGGCAGCGTCAGCAGTCATGGTACCCTCGTAAACTAAGGGCCGGCCCGCTTCCGTGCCCGGGAACCGGGCGCTCCGCATTGTGCGACCGCCTTCTCGTGCGTACCGTTTACCCCAC
Source organism: Gemmatimonadaceae bacterium (assembly GCA_020851455.1). Classification (GTDB taxonomy): domain Bacteria; phylum Gemmatimonadota; class Gemmatimonadetes; order Gemmatimonadales; family Gemmatimonadaceae; genus Fen-1231. The sequence continues at coordinate 108,825 of JADZCT010000041.1, forward strand.
ATGGCCGATCATTTCGACCTGCTGGTCATCGGCGCCGGTCCTGCCGGCGAGAAGGGAGCCGCGCAGGCCGCGTATTTCGGCAAGCGCGTCTGCGTAGTCGAGCGCGCACCCAGGCCGGGCGGCGCCGCGGTCAACACCGGCACCGTTCCCTCCAAGACGCTCCGCGAGACAGCGCTCTACTTCTCCGGCCTGCGCCAGCGCGGGCTGTACGGAGTCGAGTACCACGTAAAGCCAGACATCACGATCGCCGACTTCATGTTCCGCGAGCGCGCGGTCGTCGAGGCGTCGTGGCAGCTCATTGACGAGAACTTCGCGCGCCACGGCATCACGGTCGTGCAGGGGTCGGCCACTGTCATTGACGGCCATACCGTCGAGGTGACGCGGCACACCGAAACCCGGCGCCTAACCGCCGAAACCATCCTCCTGGCCACGGGCTCCCACCCGCTCCGGCCCGCCGCGATCCCGTTCGACGGCGAGGTCGTGCTCGACTCCGACGACATCCTGCGTATGCAGTCCATCCCCAGCCGCCTCGTGGTGATCGGCGGCGGCGTCATCGGGTGCGAGTATGCGGGAATCTTCGGCGCACTCGGCTGCCGCGTCACCATCGTGAACGCCCGCGAGCGGCTCCTCACGCAACTCGACGCGCAGGTGAGCGAGGCGCTGCGGGCGGACATGACCCGCCGCCTCGGCGCGCAGGTCATGCTCAACGCCGAGGTGCGCGATATCCGCGTTGATGAAGCCGAGCGCTCGCGCTTCGCGGTCGTGACCCTCACCGACGGCACGGAGATCGCAGCCGACGCCGTGCTGTACAGCGTTGGCCGCGAGGGTTCCACGCGCGATCTCGGGCTCGAAAAAGCCGGAATCCGCACCAACGACCGCGGCTTCGTGCTCGTTGACAAGCGGTACCGGACCACCGTGCCAACGGTCTATGCGGCCGGCGACGTCATCGGCTTCCCCGCGCTCGCGGCAACCTCGATGGAGCAGGCGCGGGTCGCCATGTGCCACGCTTTCGAGCTCAAGTACAAACAGGAGCTCTCACCCGTCCTCCCCTACGGGGTGTGGACGGTGCCCGAGATCGCCATGGTCGGCGAGACGGAGGAGTCGGCGCGGGAGAAGGGGCTCGAGTACGAGATCGGCCACTCGAGCTTCCGCCTCAATCCGCGTGGCCAGATCATCGGCGACCTCGAGGGATTCGTAAAGCTCGTCTTCCGCCCAGGTGACCAGCAACTGCTTGGCTGTTCCGTGTTTGGGGAAGGCGCGTGCGAGATGATCCACGTAGCTGCGGCAGTGCTATCGTTTGGCGGAACCATTGACTACTTCATCCAGAGCGTCTTCAACTACCCCACGCTCTCGGATGTGTACAAGTACGCTGCATACGACGGGCTCCAGCGCCTTGCGCGCCGCCGGTCCAGGGTCGCGAGCCTCCCCTCGAGTGCTCTGCCGGGCTCCTGACGGCAACGCCCGGGCCCAGCGCCTCCGCCCCGGGGTGTCGGGGAAACCAGCGCAACCGGTTCGTAGGTTTGCCGACGGCGTCCGCACGTGAAATGAGTAACCGTTCAGTTGCACGGATGGCCCGGCAGCGCGCACTTCAGCGCACGCAACGGGCAACAGCGACGGAGGTGACATGACCCGGCTCGTTCTCGTACCGCTCGACGGCTCCCCACTGGCCGACTCCGCCTTGCCCCGCGCGGCGCATCTCGCGCGCGCACTCGGGGCGTCGCTTCACCTCGTGCGCGTCCACATTCCCGTGATCGCCTACGCGACGGCCGAATCGGCCGTCGCCATCCCCGACCCCGCGCTCGACGACAGGATCCGCGAGATCGCACAGAGCTGGCTCGTCAAGAAAGCCGCGGAGCTCAAGACGAGTCTCAAGCTCGAGGTCACGTTCGAGATGCGCGTGGGCGCTCCCTCGGAGGAGGTGGTGGCTGCGGCGAAGGAGCGACACGCCGACTACATCGTGTGCACGACGCACGGCGCAGGCGGCTGGGCGCCCAACTGGCTCGGCAGCGTCGCCGACGGAATCATCCGGCATTCCGCGTGCCCCGTACTCGCGATGTCGAAGGCCTCCGTTGAAGCGCCGCTGGTACTCGATCGCATCCTCGTACCGCTCGACGGGAGCGAGCTCTCAGCAGCCATCCTTCCGTTCGTCAGGGAGATCGCCGCCACGACGGACGCGACGATTGACCTTTATCGGGTGGTTTCACCCCCGTGGGCGGGCGATGTGCTCAACGCGCTCGAGAGCAACCAGGTGGATCGCTTTGGCATTGATCCGACGGCGGACGTCGCCAAGATCGCGCTCGACCGCACTGCGGAAGACCTCGTTGCCGCCGGACTGCGCGCGACCGCCACGGTGGAGGTCGCCACGAACCCGACGCGCGCAATCCTCGAGCGGATCGAGGCCACGAAGCCGGACCTCGTGGCGATGTCGAACCATGGACGCGGGCTGTCGCGGCTCTTCATGGGATCGGTGGCCGACAAGGTCCTGCGCGGCGGTGGGCGTCCGGTGCTGAGCTGGCGCGCGCCGAAGGTCTACGAAGAGAAAGTGAAGGAGCCGCGCATGTACGCAACTGGCGTCTCAGGCCCGGCGTGAACGCGGCAGCCGGGCTCCGGCAGCGGAGCCCGGCGTCCCACCCAACCGATCGGAGCGAGTCAACCAGTCATGACCGCCGTCCTCCAGCTTCCTGACCAATCCATCACTCCGCCCCCTGCCGGGTACACCCGGTTCATCGGCGAGCGGCTGTGGCTCGATTTCGTGAACAGCGACCGCGCAGTCATCAGGCGCGGCCGGGCCGCCGACGCGCTCGACGACTTCGACACGTACATCGGCTGGCTCGGCGCCGTGCGCGTGCTTGACGACGAGCGCGCCGCCTCGATGCTGCGCCGCGCCCACCAGCAGCCCACGGCTGCCACCACCGCGCTGCATGAGGCACGGCGGCTCCGCAACGTGTTGCGCAACCTTGCCGAGCATGGGCTGGACGACCGCCGCGCGCAGGACGCCGCGCTTGCCGAGATCAACCGCATCCTCGGCCGCAGCGCCGGGAGCCGGCGCGTGGAGCCGCGCACCGACGGCGGCTTCGTGCGCAACTTCGTCACGGCGGGCGATGTATTCGCCGGGCTTCTGGTACCGGTGATCGAGTCGGCCGCCGACGCCCTCGTGCACGACGAGCTCCCGCGCGTTCGGAGGTGCGCGAGCCCGAAGTGCGTCCGCGTGTTCTACGACGCGAGCCGCAACGGCAAGCGCAGGTGGTGCGAAATGTCCGTCTGCGGGAACCGGGCCAAGGCCTCGCGGCACCGCCAGAAGGTCCGCGCCGAAAGCGCCTCCTAGCGGCCGCGTCGTTTCCCGCGCCCCGCGGGCGAACCAGGGCGGTGGGATCCCGGCCCGCGCCGACGGTTGTCGCCGCGGATCGAACCCCGTTCGCGTGGCTGGGAATCGCCCCGCCCACGCGCTCCGGAGTCGTCCAGCCCACGCCGGACCGTGCCACGGCCGCGCTCGCGCCACGTGCCGGCGCGCGTCGCCTCATCGTCGGTGAATGGCCGCGCCAGGGCGTCGTGCAGCTCATCGAGCGAATCCGCCTTCACCGCGCCCCGCCCACCGCGCGTCACCGTGAACCGCAGCGGGCGGTCGAACTCCGGCAACTCCTCGGCGACGAGGCCGCGCGCAACCTTCTCGGGCATCACGACGCGCGCCACCCCAAGCGGCGCGCCGCCTTGCTCCTCTACCTCATAGTGCAGCGGACAGGTGCGGCCGCGAATCTCCATCGCCCCGGGCAGCCGCGCCAGCCGGTCGCGCTCCTCGCGCGACACGAAGGCGTCAGCGTTGAATCGCAGGGGCGCCGCGCGATACTCCTGGAAGGTTCGCGTCGCGCCCAGTTGCGCTTCATACCACGCGGCAAGTTCCGCCTGGCCGAGCCGCATGGTGCGCCCTCCGCTCCTGCGCCAAGCCTCGCGCACCTGCTCGATTGGCTGCTGGTTGCGAGGCACGGCTGCGTGCCGCGCCTCGCCGCGTGCCAGCGCGAGCGCGAGCACCCGGCGCGCTTCCTCCTCGAGCCCCGGCGGGAACTCCCGCACCGGCTCTCGCTCACGCTCCAGTTCGAACCCGAAGTAGCTCACGCGTCGCTCGATCGCGAGCGGCGCCTGCTTGTGCTTCGGGTCGAACACGAGCGCGGGCTTGCTCGCTGTTGAGTACTTCCGTACGAGCGCGAGGGGCACGTTGGTACCTTCGATTCCCGCGCGTGGCACGCCGAACTTGTCGGCAAAGAATCGCAGCGTTCCGCTGATCGCGCCCCACGTGCCGGCCACGCTCGTCTTCGAAACGCGCGCCTCCTCGCCCCATGCCGTCATCTCGTCTATCACGAGGTCGAACGGCTCGAGTCGGGCGAGAAGGTCAACGAAGCTGCGCTCGACCGCCTCGGTGGCGAGAGGCATCGCCGTCGGCAGTGGAAGGCGCACGGCGCGGTACACGCTGGCCATGGCGAGGGCAGCGTCCTCGATCGCCTTCACCAGCACGCCGCGCCGCTCCGCCCAGCGCTCCACGCTCTCATCAAAGAGGTGCCGCGGAAGCCCGTACACCTCGCCCATGTACCCGCACCTGGTGAACGCCTCCGCGTACACGTTGTATGCAGTGAGGTTGTCGCTCCCGCGTACGATCAGCCCGCCCAGGTCACGGTCCTCGCGCGTCATTCGGTGGAGCGACTCGATCCCCGCCATCACCGCCACGACCGCCAGCAGCGTGTCGTCGCAATGCACGAGCAACTCGGCCCACGGCCGGTCAACCGGCATCGCCTCCACCGCTCTGCCGTACGCGGTGAGCCTGCCGTCCTCGACGATCCCGCGCGCCTCGAGCAGCTCGATCGCGCGCAGGTACGCCGGCCGGTCGAGCGGAACCGGCAGATCGAGCTCGTCGGCGCGCACTCCCAGCGCGGCACAGGTGAGCGCGACGCGCTGGCTATCGCCGGCAAGCTGGAACTCCGGTGCCGTGGGCCGCAGCGCGCTGAACGCAATGTCGCGGTCCGACAGGATGAACACCCTGCCGCCCGCCACGCGTCCGTGCACACGCCCCGCCATCTGCAGGATTTCGTTTGCGCCCAGATGCACCTTGGTGAGGACGTTCCGCCCGTTCTCGACGAGGTTCGCGAAACGCGTGTCGTCAATCACCACCGTATCTAGCCCCTGCACGTTGAGCGCGCTTTGCCCTGCAGCCGTCATCGCGAGCAGGTATGGTTTCTCCACGCTCCCTTCCAGGAACGGCCTGATCACGCGGATCGGCTCGCCGCCGTGGTAGAACTGCGCCGTCATGCGCGGGAACCGCGCGGCCACGTCGGTCGCCGCCTCTTCCACCGCGGCGCGCGTGGGGAGGAACACGCCCACGCCGCGCTTCTCCCGTACCACGCGCTGCATGAAGCGGTCGTCGAGGAAGCCCGTGGGGTGCTTGTTCACCACCTGCACGTCGGCTGCCTTCGCCGGATCGAACGCGCTGCTCTCGACGGTGGACGCCGCGTCGAGATAGCGGGCGTAGACCGTGGGGTCCACCGTCGCCGAGAGCCAGATGAAGCGGCACCCCACGCGCTTGCCGAGCGCAAGGCAGAGTTCCAGCTCGGCGCTCGTCTGGTGGATCTCGTCAACCACGAGGGTATCCTGCGCACGGATATCGCCGTCCTGGAACCAGCGGCGCGCGATTCCCGTGGTGACTATCACCACGTTCCATGTGGGCGAGTCCGGCGTGGCCTCGCGCTCGCGGTTGATCACACCTACGCGCAGCTCGTCCGTGCCGAGGAGCACCTGGGCGATGGGGCGGATTCCCAGCGTCTTTCCCGTACCCGTGCCCGCGACGATGCCGAAGCCGCGCCGCCGGACCCCCGGGCGCCATGCGAGGTCTTCGCCTCGAAACCGCTCGGCAAGACGGGTGAGTTCGTCGCCGTACTCGCGCCAGAGGAGCGTCTCGATATCGAGCGTGAAAGCCAGTTCGATGGTCTCGCACGCCGCGCGCGTGGGCGCAATGACGATGATGCGACGCGTGGCGCCCGCCGCAACAAAAGCTTCACGGTCGGGCGGAAGATACGGATCGTGGACGCTCCTCTTGAGCGGAGAGCGCGCGTCGGGGTGCGCCATCAGGGATGGAAGCTAGGCGGTTCCCCAGTCTCGCGACGCCACTCCATGGAACGGGGGCCCCAGTATCACCTCTATCTCGTCGTCATTTCTTCCGGAAATGCGGAACCGTGCGCCTCAGGGCTCCAGCGGCCCCGGCGGCTTCCGGGTTGCCTTTGGCTTCGACGAATCCGGCCTGGGCGGCACCGTCACCCTGGACGAGGCCGGTGCCAGCGTGCCGCGCGCTCCACGTGCCGGGTTGTGCCGCATCATGGACGAATCCTGCACCAGCACACCGTGCGCAGCCCTGCCGGCCGGCGAGAGCGTGTTCATGAGCTGCTTGCCTTCCTGAGCTGGCTGGCCCATCAGGAGCGTCGCATCGCGCGGCCGCGTGCGAAGGGCGGTTCCGCAATCCGTCGGCGCCGGTTGCTGCCGCTCGGGCACGCCGCGAAGCCATACGCGGCACATCCCTGCCGGTGGCCACGCGGACTCGGGGATGGCAACGCTCGCGGTGTCCTGGCCTGGTGGCACCGCCTGCGCCACCAATACCGGCGCCGCAAACGCTGTCGCAACACACGCCACGATTACGCTACCTCGTGCCACCGCGCCTCCGAAAGCTGCAACTGTACCCCGTCCGGGACGACCCAGCCACCACTCGCGCCACGCACGAGCCATGAATCGCCCTGTCCAAGGTACTACCCGCACTCCCGGCAGTGGTTCGCCGGCTTTTCCGTCGTGATACCGAAAAGGAACCGGCGCGCGGATCAATCGCCAAAGCTGATGCCCGTGTGACGCGCAGTGCGCACGATATCGTGGTTGGGGTCCACCCGCCGAGGGGTGCGAAGCGCCTCCTCGATGGGAATCGTCACGATGTGCGGCGAGTGGAGCGCGACCATCTGCCCCCACTTCCCGGCCTCCACCGCCTCGACGGCCGCGCCGCCAAACCGCGTGGCGAGCAGGCGGTCGTAACCGGTAGGCATTCCCCCCCGCTGGAGATGCCCCAGAACTATCGTGCGGCACTCCTTGCCGGTGCGCTTCTCGATCTCGTACGCTACGCGCTCGCCCACCCCGCCTACACGCCTGTCCTGCCCGGGGAGCGATGCTCCAATGATTGATTCCTCGCCACCGCTGGGCACGGCGCCCTCGGCCACCACCACCACGTCGAAGTGACGCCCACGCTGCTCGCGCGCCATGATGGCATCGGAGACCTTCTGGACGTCGTACGGGATCTCGGGAATCAGGATCACGTGTGCCGCGCCGGCGAGCCCCGCGTAGAGCGCGATGAACCCGGCGTGGCGCCCCATCACCTCGACGACGATCACGCGATCGTGGCTCTCGGCGGTCGTGTGCAGCTTGTCAATCGCGTCCATCGCCGTGGTCACGGCTGTGTCGAAGCCGAAGGTCGTGACCGTGCCGCTCACGTCGTTGTCTATCGTCTTCGGCACGCCCACCACGCGCAGCCCCTTTTCCCACAGCCGCTGAGCAATGCGGAGACTGCCGTCGCCGCCAATCGCGATCACCGCGTTGATGCCAAGGTTGCGCGCGTTCTCGATCAGCTCATCAGAACGATCCACCTCGACGAAGCTGCCGTCGGCCTGCTTCACGGGATACGAGAACGGGTTCCCGCGGTTGGTCGTGCGCAGGATGGTGCCGCCGAGGTGCCCGATGCCGCGCACGTCGTCGCGTCCCAGGGGGACGGTATCGTCGTCACCCAGGAGCCCGGCATAGCCCTTCCTGATGCCAAGCACATGCCAGCCGCGGTCAACCGCGGAAAGCACCGCGGCGCGGATCACCGCATTGAGGCCGGGGGCATCGCCGCCGCCCGTGGAAATCGCAACGCGCATCGTCAGGTCACCAGTTGGCCGTCAGGGCACGGGGTAGAGCTTCTTGAGATCGGCCATCACCTCGCCGGGCATCGCATGCCGGCCAAGTTTCGACTTCTCGAACACGGGCCTGCCGTCCGCGACCACCTCGAAGCGACCGCCGCCCGACTCATCGAGCGTGACCTCCGCGCCGGGATATCGTTCACGAATCGAAGCCGCCAGACTGACGGCTCGGGCTTCGTAGCTTCAGGAAACGCAGTACTCGATGGTGACACGCATTTGCGGAGCCAGGTTGGGTAAACGTTGAATATCGGCACCTTGCGCCACGTGGCGCCACCGGCGCAATCGGCGTAGCGTTCCGTCCAGCAACCGCCGTTCGATTACCTGAGCAAGGAAAGACCACGTGAAGATCCGGGCTCTTGCTGTGTCGGCAGCCGTGCTGGCGTTCGCCGCGCCTGCCTCCGCCCAGCGTCAGGACGCGCTCGCCGCCGAGATAGACCGCCAGGCCTCCGCGATGGCTGACCAGCTCGCTGCGTGGCGGCACGACATCCACGAGCATCCCGAACTGTCGTTCCAGGAAGTGCGCACGGCGAAGCTCGCCGCCGACCACCTGCGCTCGCTCGGCATCGAGGTGCGCACCGGCGTTGGCGGCAACGGCGTGGTTGGCGTGCTGAAGGGCGCGAAGCCTGGCCCGGTGGTGGCGCTCCGCGCCGACATGGACGCGCTTCCCGTGGCGGAGCAGGTGGCCGTGCCATACAAGTCAACGGTTCGCACGGTGTACAACGGCGTCGAGACCGGCGTGATGCACGCCTGCGGTCACGACATGCACACGGCAATGCTGATGGGCACGGCGACCGTCCTGTCTCGGATGAAGGCGCAGCTTCCAGGTACTGTCGTCTTCCTCTTCCAGCCCGCGGAGGAGTCGCCACCAAAGGGGGGCGCCGGGCCGATGATCGCTGACCGCGCGCTGGACAACCCGAAGGTGGATGCGGTCTTTGGCCTGCATGTGGGGCCGGGCCCGATCGGGATGGTGCAGGTACGCGCGGGGCCGACCACCGCCGCATCCGACGCCTTCCGCCTCATCGTGCACGGGAAGCAGGCCCACGGCGCGTTCCCCGCCTCGGGCGTTGATCCCATTGTCGTGGGTTCGCAGATGGTGCTTGCCTTCCAGACGATCATCAGCCGCCAGGTGGACCTCACGACCGCGCCGGCGGTGATCACGGTCGGGGCGTTCCAGGGCGGACTTCGTGAGAACATCATCCCCGACAGCGTCTGGATGATCGGCACTATCCGCACCTACGACGAAGCCATGCGCAAGTCAATCCACGACCGGATGCAGCTCATCGCGACCGACATCGCCCACTCCGCGGGCGCAACGGCAAGCATGACGATCACGCGCGGCTACGACGTGACGATGAACGATACCGGCCTGGTGGCCCGGATGACGCCCACCCTGGAGCGCGTGGCTGGCAAGGACCGGTTTGGCGAGTCGCGGCCAAGCGTGGCTGGCGAGGATTTCTCCCGCTTTGCCGCGCGCGTGCCAGGAATGTTCGTCAGTCTGGGCGTCACGCCGGCCAACCTCGACTGGCGCACTGCGGCAGTGAACCATTCGCCGCTCTTCCAGGGCGATGACTCCGCGCTCCCGGTTGGGGTGCGCGTGATGGCCGCCCTGGCGGTGGATTACCTGCGGAGCGGGCGGACCCGGTAATCGCCCGGCCCGCTACTTCATCACCTGCACACCGGTCGCGTTCGCGAGCCGTTCGATCGTCGAGTCCTGCTTGGCCACGACAATCGTGAGCGAGTCAAGCTTCTCCTGCATGGCGCCCATGTTCACGCGAATATCATTCACCGCGTCGGCCGCCTCGAGGAGCTGGCCCTGCATCGCTGTGAGCGAATTCGGTGTTGCGCAACCGCCTGAGAGCGTCGCTCCTGCAACCGCGAGAACTACGGCTGCGCGCGACCGCGCGCCACGGGGTCCGCGGAGCACATGGATAATCATCTGACCCTCCGGTCGTAACGCGCGCCGCTCACCCGCGGCACCGCGGCGATTCGATGGCCTGCGCAATGTGGTGATGACGCATGGCACCGCGCGGGAACGTACATCATCGGGACGCCCGCCGGGAGCGCCCAGTGCCGTCGCGAAGTGCCAATACGCTCATAGAACTCGTCGTGACGCTCGCGCTGCTGGCGATTGCCGCGGCTGTTGCCGTGCCGAACATCGTAACGATAGTTGACCGCCTGAACGTCCGGGCCGCCGCACACGAGGTGACGCTCGGACTCTGGACGGCGCGCAACGCGGCCTCGATGCGCGGCGAGAACGTGCAGGTCACGATAGATGCCGGCACGGGGCGCATCCACGCGCTGGCCGGCGACGACACCATCTTCACGCGCGACCTCACCCGGCGCCGCGGCGTGCGCCTGGCGGTCACCCGCACCTCGATTGCCTACGCGCCCACGGGCCTCGGCATCGGTGCGGCGAACACCACGATCGTCGTAACCCGCGGGCGTCGAGCCGACACCGTCACCACATCGCGGCTGGGGCGCGTCGCGATCCGTTGACCGGCGCGCTAAGTCCCGAAATCGTACCCCGGCACCGAGATCCTCGGGATCGGCTGGCCGAGCACCCGCTCGATCGTGCGCACCATGGCGATCTCGTCGGCGCTCATGAAGGTGAACGCGTTGCCTGTCTTCGCAGCGCGTCCCGTACGGCCAATGCGGTGCACGTAGTCCTCGGCCTGCTGCGGCACGTCGTAGTTCACCACGTGAGTGATGTTCGAGATGTCGAGACCGCGCTGGGCGATGTCGGTCGCCACGAGCACTTTCGTCTTCCCCGACTTGAAGTCGGCGAGGGCCTTGGTCCGCTGGCCCTGCGTCTTGTCGGCATGCAGCGCATCGGCGTCTATACCGTCACGCTTGAGGTTGCGGACCACGCGGTCGGCGCCATGCTTGGTGCGCGTGAACACGAGCACGGAGTCCATCTTGTGCTCGCCGATCAGCGCCGCCAGGAGCGACGTCTTCTTGTCGCGTGGGCATGGGTACACGTAGTGCTGCACGGTGGTTGCGGCGGCCGATCTTCGCCCCACCTGCACCACGACCGGCTTGCGCAGATACTTGCGGGCGAGCGCCTCGACTTCCGGGGGCATCGTTGCGCTGAAGAGCAGCGTCTGCCGGTACCGGTCAACCTGCGCCACAATCCGGCTGATCTGCGGCGCGAAGCCCATGTCGAGCATCCGGTCGGCTTCGTCGAGCACGAGCACCTCGATCCGGTCGAACGAAACGTTCTGCTTCTCGAGGTGGTCGAGTAGCCGGCCCGGTGTCGCCACGACGACGTCAACGCCGCCGCGGAGCGCCTTGGTCTGCGGCTCGTAACCGACGCCGCCGTAGACGCTCACCACCTTGAGCCCGCTGTGGCGGCCGTACTTGCGGAAGCTCTCCTCGACCTGCTGGCAGAGTTCGCGCGTGGGCGTGAGGATGAGAGCGCGCGTACGCGCCGGCCCGCCGGCGAGGCGCTCGACGATCGGGATCGTGAACGCTGCGGTCTTGCCCGTGCCCGTCATCGCCAGGCCGATCAGGTCCCGACCCTTGAGCGCGAGCGGCACGGCCTCCTGCTGTATGGGCGTCGGATGCGCGTATCCCGCGTCCTTAAGCGCCCGCAGCACCTGCGCCGACAGTCCGAGGTCGGCGAAGGTCGTAGACACGGTTGCGGCCTCTGCCGCGGCAAGCGCACCGCTGGGCTCCGGTGCGGGCCCGGAGCTTACGTCCTCCACGCCCGCCTCGATGAGCCGCTCCACCGCGGGCGCCACGGATCCGGCCGGACCGCCTTCGTCGTCGGGGTCGGAAATCGTGTCGGGGGCAGGCAGGGGCCCTTCATCCGCCGCCGCGCGGCCGGGAGCGTCGCCTTCAGCCCCCCCCAACAATCCGCGCAAGAAACCCAGTCGCTTCAGCACTCCGAAACCTAGCGCCGCGAACCGAGGAACTCCACGAGCATCGAGTTCACCCGGTCGGGAACCTCCTCCATCACCACGTGTCCACCGCCCTCCACCCACTCGAGGCGCCCGGCGGGCAGCCCGGTCACGATTGCCGCCGTGTCGCGCGGACGCACCGTGCGGTCGGCGGTGCCGAAGACGACAAGCGTCTCGACCCCGAGTGCGCCAGCCATCGCTGGCGACAGCGGCTCCCACGGAAACTCGCGCAGCATCTGCAACTGCGCCCGCACCGTAGCCGGGAACTGCGTCGGCGCCCAGTACTCGTCTACGTCGCGCGCGGTGAACCAGCCAAGCTTCCCGTGCACACGGCGCTGCACCATCTCCACCATCTGCCTCGTTACGAGCGCTGGGGCGAGATCGCCAACAATGGCGGGAACGATCTCGGGGATGAACGGCGCGTAAGCGGCCACCGGCGTCACCTGCCCGAATCCAACTGCGCCAAAGAGCCCCAGTTGCGCAGACCGTCCGCGAACGGCGAGTTCCGCCGCGATCCGTCCGCCCATTGACTGGGCGATCACGACGGGGCGGTCGAGGCCGAGGGCGTCGAACAGCGCTTCAATGTGGCCCGCGAAGGCGCCAAGCGAATACGCCCCCTTGGCCGAGGGTGCATCCGAGAGGCCGTGCCCCGGGAGGTCGGGCGCGTAGCACCGGTAACCCGCCGCAGCCAGCCCGCGCAGCGTATGCCTCCACAGGTACGCCGACACCCCCCAACCGTGCAGGAGCACCACGGGGAGGCCGTTCTCCGGCCCCGCCTCCACGACGCGCAGCGTGACGCCGCCGGGCAGCGTGACGCGCCGGGCCGTGATGCCCTCCCATCCGTGCGGAAACCATTCCGCGGGAGCCAGTCGCGTCGCTGTCATGGCTGCGGGCCCCGTGAAGCAGGAGCGCCGACGCCTCGTGGCGTCAGATCAGGTTGATGGGGCGCCCCGAGAGCCGCGCGATCAGCCCCACGCGGAACGTGACGTCCGTCCAGCGATCGTCGCCCGCGTGCTCCGGCTCGATCGGGTAGGCCGCCCAGCACCAAGGGTTCGCGCTCCGGGGCGTGGCCATGCCCTTATGCGGGTGCCAGACGCCGTCACGGTCACAGTCGTCCATGAATCGCTCGTGCATCTTCACCCAGTTCTCGTTCCGCCGAAGGAAGCCGAGCCGCGCTACCAGCTCGAGCCACCCCAGCGCTGCGGGGACGTCGGCTTCCACTGCGTTGCGGTGCGGCAGTTCGTCGCCCAGCACCGCCAGCGGGACATTCACCAGCCGCTTCCCGATCAGCTGCACCTTCGCCTGCCGCGGCAGCGGCCGCACGAGCCACTTGTACAGCGCCTCCATCTCTTTGTAGTGCTCGCTCCGGAAGAGCGGCATGTGCGCCAGCATGTGGAGCGAGTGCACGGTGGGCGGGCACGCTTCCGCCGCAAGGACCTGCTTGTTGCCCACGCGGATCCACGGCTTCTCGGCAACGGGGCTGTCGAGGAAGCTGAAGATGCGCCCAAGGATCCTGCTGGCGGCGCCGCGCACGCGAGGGTCGCCCTCGAACCCCGCCTGGGCGAGCACTGCCGCGGCTGCCTCACGCAGCATCCGACGCGCAAGAGCCGGTGCGTCAGCATCCATTTTCCGCGATGCGGAGGGTGCGAGCTCGAACAGCAGAGCCGGGTCGTTGTCCTCGGCGAGAAGGCGGAAGAGCACACGCCGCGCCTGGTGGATGGGCGGCGATTCCTTGTCCCAGCCGAGCTCGACCAGCCTGCGCGTGGCGTGGATCGTGCCGATCCCAGCGCAGTCCGTCGCGCGGTGGGTCGGCAGCGCCAGCATTGCGTTGCCCCATGTGCCGTCAGCCGCCTGCGCAACCGCCAGCCGCAGCGCTGGCAGGAACGTGTACGGGAGGTTGGCGATCGCCGAGCCGGACTCTACCGGGAGGTCGGCGACTTCCTTGAACGAGCGGTACTTGATAGGCGCCGCGGCATGATCCAGCAGCCATCCCAAGCCAAAATCGAACGGCTCCAGCGGCGCAGGCAGAGGCGGAAAGACGCTCACTGTAGGCGCAGGCGGCAGTGCAACCACGGGCTCAGTCATACCAACTCGTTGTGGGTCAATAACTTGCGACCTGACGATTGTCCGGTCTCTCGTGCGCCGTCAACGTAAGCGTATTCGGGGAAATGCGCCAGCCCACGCGGCGCACCGGAATCCAGTGACCTGAAGCCAGTTACGGCATTTCTACGGGTGGCGGTCCAGATGATCCGGATTCGTCATCCACCCGGACGCGTGTGAAGACTCCGCACCTCGTCTGCGGCTTCGACGGCGCGCCTGACGTCCGCGACCACCGCACGAGCCTCCTGCGTCGCGAGCGTCGAGTCCGCCAGCCTGGATTCCACCCCAGCAGACTGCAGGCGGAGCATGTCGAGCTTCATCGTCTGCAACAGGAGACTCGCGTTGTCGAACTGCCGGGCAAGCGCCTCGCGGCGTCCGACGAGGTCGCGGAGCGTGGTGCGCTGGCGTTCGAGCAGGCCGAGCCGACGCTCGGCCTCGGCGCCGAGATCGCCCGACGCCCTCGCCGCGGCAATGCGCTCGTCGAGCTGGGTCAGAGCGGCGGGTGGCGCGTCGCGGTCCATCTGGCTGAGCGCGGAGGCGAGCGCGCGCAATCTCTCCTCGAGCGCCTTGGCCGCCTCGGCCACGTCGGGGAGGAGCGCGGCGTCAGCGGGAGAGAGTCGCTTCACCACGTCCATGATCACCAGCCGTGCATGGGCGGCTTCGCGCACGGCAGCGCCATGCGCGCTGTCGAGCACCTCCGGCGGTACGCCGGAGAGGTCGGGCGCGGGCCGTCGCGCGACGGCGCGCACGCCACCGCTCTCGCCAGCCGCCGATGCGGGCGCAGTCGTGTTGTGCGGCCCTCGCGCGGCGCGCGGCTGGCGCCAGAACAGCCGGTGGAGCGGGATCCCGTCGGCCCATAGGCCACCAATCTTTCTGGCCACATTCACGCCCATGCCCAGCATTGCGAAGATGAACCACGGGAAGTGCGGCGTTGTGACGAAGTTGATTCCCACGAGGAGCGCGCTCGTCATTGCGTAGCGCGCGATGGCACCCTGCACGCGGCGGAGCCGTTCTTCGGGCGTAGCGGTCGCGCGCCACAGTTCGCGCTCTTCCCGCCGCGAGAGCGGTTCGTGCGCAATCGGGACCTGGCGATTGCGGTCGCGCCAGGCGCGTCGTTCCTCACGCCACTGACGGACGGCCTCGGCGCCGGGACCAGTGGCCAGCGCCGGGTCGCGCATTGGGTCGAACCGCCACGGCTTGTTGGCCGACGGCCCCTGGTCGGCCCCGTGGATGGGTCCCGGGCTGGCGGCGACTGCCGACTCGTCGAGCGCGTCGCGGAACGCTGCCGCGTTTGCCCAGCGGTCGTCGCGCGACTTGGACATGGCGCGCTCGATCGCGTACACGAGGTTCGCCGGCAGGCCGGGCCGCACCTCCGGGAGCGGCCGCGGCGCCTCGGAGATGTGCTTCATCAGCATCCCGGGCGTGTTCTCCGAGTGAAACGGCAGTTCGCCCGCCAGCATCTGCCAGCCCACCACGCCCAGCGCGTATACGTCTGCCCGCCCGTCCACGTCCTTCTCGCCCATCGCCTGCTCGGGGCTCATATACGCCGGCGTGCCGACCGCGGCCCCTGTAGCCGTGAGCCGAAGATCGCCCTCTGCGGCGCGCGCAATGCCAAAGTCGGTGACTACCGCGCGACCGCTGGCGCGCTCCACGAGGATGTTGTCCGGCTTGATGTCGCGGTGGATCACTCCATGCTCGTGCGCGTACGCCAGCCCCGACGCGACATCCTGGAGGATGCGGCGGACGAGCGGCACCTCCGGACGCGAGTCGCTCGCAAGGAGCGATGCGAGCGACTCGCCCTCGACGAGGCCCATGGCGAACCAGACGACGCCCGCTGTGTCGTCAACGGAGTAGATGGGAACGATGTGCGGATGGGCCAGCTGCGCGGCCAGTTGCGCTTCGCGGACGAACCGCGAGCGCACGTCGCTCCGGAACGCCAGGTCCGGCGGAAGCACCTTGAGGGCGACGGGGCGCTTCAGGCGGCGGTCGCGCGCCCGATACACCACCGCCATTCCGCCACGGCCGATCTCTTCCCCTACATCGTACTGTACACCCACCGCCTCGACGACGCGGCGGCGAAGCTCATCTGCGCGGGCGCCGTCCGTCACGGGGCTTACTTCCGCCGTTCGCCGGAAGTCGGTCCGCCAGGCCGATCCTGCACACGCCTCATTTCGTCGGCCACATACATGGCGTTGTCCACTTCGCGAGCAACCGCCATCGCCTGCTCTGCAATCGTCGTGACGTGCTGCCACGACTGATCGCCCGTCCTGAGCCGCAGCATGTCGAGTTTCATGTTCTGCAGCATCAGCGCGCAGTTCTCCAGCTTCGCCGAGAGCTCGCTGCGCCTCTCGCTGGCGGCCGTGGCTCCCCGTCGCTGCCGACGCAGCATCGCCAGCCGCCTCACCCGCACTTCGCTCGCGTCGCGGTCGAGCGGGTTGGCCTGGCCCTCGAGCACTCTAATCTCGACGTCGAGTGCCTCGGTTGATGCGCCCTCGGGGCCAGTGCGGTCGAGCTCCCGCAGCCGCACGACGAGCCCCACCACCGATGCGGCAAGCTTGACGGCCGTCGCCGGGACGTCAGTCACGCGGCGCTGTTCCCGGCGCGGCAGGGCATTGACGAGCTGCACGATCTCGTCGCGGTCGGCAATTGCCTGGCGCGCGATAGCCGCGTTCTGGCCTGAGCCAAGCGCAGCTACGTCGGGCTCGCCGATGGCGCCGGTCCCGCCGCCTGGCCGCATCCCGGCGGCCACTTCCCTGCGGCGGCGCGCGCGGGCCTCGATGCGCTTCTCCCTGTTCCAACTGCTCACCACGTTGAGCGCGAACCACTCCGAGACCGCGTCCCAGAAGAGCCGCTCGCGCGGAACGCGGAACACGTCGTGCCAGTCGTAGCCGTCGCTCCATAGCCGGGCGTACTTGTACGCAATGCTGATCCCCCAGAACGCGCTGATGAAGAGCAGATTCGTCCCGCTCACCACGCGCATGACGGCGAAGAACGCCGTGAGGAACAGGAACGGGATGACGTTCTTCCGGAACGACTGCACGGGAGCGGCGTGCCAGCGAACGACCTCGTCCGGGGTCACCTCGGCATCCATCCCAGCCGCCGGCCCGGCGCCCCTGCCGCCGGGGTGGGTCCCTGCGGGCGACTCGCTCGCGAGAACGGTACGTGGCGCGCGCCACGGCCTTGCCGCCGTGCCTTCCGCGGCGCGCAGAACCTCGGGGCTTGT
The DNA here is from genome assembly GCA_020851455.1 of Gemmatimonadaceae bacterium. Lineage (GTDB taxonomy): Bacteria > Gemmatimonadota > Gemmatimonadetes > Gemmatimonadales > Gemmatimonadaceae > Fen-1231. Next base: position 126,017 of record JADZCT010000041.1, read on the forward strand.
CGCCGGGATAGCGGGCGCCGTCCCCGTGTCGAGCGAGAGGACGAGCGCGTGTGCGCTGGCAAAGCGCCTGTCGGGGCTCTTCTCCAGGCACAGCATCACCGCGCGGGCCAGGTCCGGCGGCACGCTGGCATTCCGCCGCTCGATCGGCACGGGCGCCTCGCTCAGGTGCTTCACGAGCAGCGCCGGAGTGTTGCCGGCAACGAACGGCAGGTCGCCGCAGAGCATCTGGTACGCGACCACGCCAAGCGAGTAAATGTCGCTGCGCCCGTCCACGGCGCGCTCGCCGGCAGACTGCTCCGGACTCATGAAGGCAGGCGTGCCGATCGCGATTCCCGTCGCGGTGAGGCGCGTGTCGCCGCCGTCGGTCACGGCGCGCGCGATGCCGAAATCGGTCACCATCGCGCGGCCGCTCTCGGAGTCGAGCAGGATGTTGTCGGGCTTGATGTCGCGGTGCACTACGCCGTGGTCATGCGCATACGCGAGCGCGTCGGCCACTTCGCGCAGTATGCGCCTCGCCTCGGTCGGCTCGATTGCGCCCCGCTCGTGGATTCGCTTCGCGAGATTCTCGCCGTCCACGTACGCCATAACGAAGTAAACCAGGCCCTGCCGCTCATCCACGCTGTAGATCGGGACGATGCTCGGGTGCGAGAGCTGGGCCGCCGTCTCCGCCTCGCGCAGGAAGCGCGAGCGTATCTCACTGCGGAAGCTCAGTTCCGGTGGCAGGAGCTTGACGGCCACGCGCCGCTTGAGCCGCGTGTCGCGCGCGAGGTACACAATCCCCATCCCGCCGCGCCCGATCTCCCGCTCGAGCTCGTACGTGGGCGAAAGGACGCGCTCGACGTGCGAGCGCAGCTCGGCGTCGGACTGCGTGATTGACGGTTCGTCCACTGGTGTCAGTGCAGGAAGGGCAGAGGCAAGCATAGCACAGACTAGCCGCGCATGGCAGGTTTGCGACGCCGGACGGGACTGCCGCGAGCGCGGCCAAGCGTCCGAACTGTCATGCCACTACGTCAGACAGGCACCGCAAGGTTGCAAACCCCGCCGAACTGTCGTATGTCAGGCCGGAACGAGTCTTGCGTCTGCACCATGCGGGATCCGGGCGGGTATGAGGGAGCAGGAACACCGCCATCGCACCGACCGAGGGACACAGGCACCTGACAATGGGCACACGACTAACACTTCCCGTCCTTCCCCTCAGGGGGACGGTCATGTTTCCGGGGCTCGCGGCGCCAATCGCCGCCGGGCGTCCGGGCACGCTGCGCGCGATCGAGGCAGCCCTGAAGGGCGATCGGGCGGTCTTTGCCGTCGCACAGCGCGACAACGCCGAGGAGCCGTCGCCGGAGATCCTGTACTCGATGGGCGTGATCGCGCGCATCGGGCAGGTGAACCGCGGACTGGGTGGCGTCCAGTTGCTGCTCCAGGGCGAAGAGCGCGCCACTGCGCTGCATTATACGGAGGCGGACGGCTTCCTGTCGGCGGTCGTCATGAAGACCGACGACATGCTGCCGCTCGACGAGAAGGACCCGGCGTTCGAGGCGCTCCACAAGGAAATCCGCGAACGCGCCGCCGAGCTTGGCGAGAAGCGCGGGCTCCCGGAGGAAGTGGTCCACCAGGTTCTCGACGCCGTCACCGAGCCCGGCAAGTTCGCCGACCTGGTGGCGGGCTACATCGAACTTTCTGTCGCCGAGAAGCAGGGCCTCCTCGAAACACAGTCGGTTGAGGAGCGGCTGCGCCGCGTGCTCGTGCACGTGCAGCGCAACATCTCGCTGCTGGAGGCGCAGGAGGAGATCAAGTCGCAGGTGCAGGAAGAACTGGGCGAGCGCCAGCGCGAAATGTTCCTGCGGGAGCAGATGAAGGCCATTCAGAAAGAGCTCGGCGACGACGACCAGGCAAAGGAGATCGAGGAGCTCCGGGAGAAGCTCAACAAGCTCGATCTCCCCAGGGAGGCACGCCAGGAGGTGGAGCGGGAACTTGGCCGCCTCGAGCGGTCCGGGCGCGAGTCAATGGAAGCGCAGGTCATCCGCACCTACCTTGAGTGGATCGCGGAACTCCCGTGGAACAAGCGCTCCGACGACCAGCTCGACCTGCCGCACGCCATCCACGTGCTCGACGAAGACCACTACGGGCTCAAGGACGTGAAGGATCGCGTGCTCGAGTTCCTCGCCGTGCGTCAGCTTCGGGCGCACCAACTCTCCGAAGAGATCAAGACGACCGGCGAGTTCGCGGCCAGCAAGCTGCGGGCGAAGAAGGAAGACGCCACGCCGACCCTCAAGAAGGGAGAGGGCGATGCGGACCACGCCATCCGCGACGAGAAGGAAGCCAAGGCGCGCGCGATGGCCAAGGGACCGATCCTCCTCTTTGCAGGTCCGCCGGGCGTTGGTAAGACCTCGATCGCCAAGTCCATCGCGCGGTCGCTTGGCCGCGAGTACGTGCGTGTGTCGCTGGGCGGCGCGCGCGACGAGGCCGACATCCGCGGGCATCGCCGCACATACGTGGGCGCGATGCCCGGCCGCATCATCCAGGGGATGAAGCAGGCGGGCACCAAGAATCCCGTCTTCCTGCTCGACGAAGTGGACAAGCTGGGCGTCTCGTTCCAGGGCGACCCGTCGAGCGCGCTGCTCGAGGTGCTCGACCCCGCGCAGAACGACACCTTCACCGACCACTACCTCGGCGTGCCGTTCGACCTGTCCGAGGTGCTGTTCATCGCCACGGCGAACTTCATCCAGCACATTCCGGGCCCGCTCCTGGACCGCATGGAAGTCGTCGAGTTCGCGGGCTACACCGAGCGGGAGAAGGCCGAAATCGCGAAGAAGTACCTGATCCCGCGCCAGCTCGAGGAGAACGGGCTGGCCGACAAGAAGGTGCAGTTAACCGACGAGGCGATCGCGTCGCTCGTGACCAGGTACACGAGAGAGAGCGGCGTGCGGCAGCTCGAGCGCGAGATCGGCGCGGTGGCGCGCAAGGTCGCACGCCGCATTGCCTCGGGCGAGGAGAAGGTCATCATTGACGACGGCCACATCTCAGCCGACGAGGTGCGCGAGCTGCTCGGGCGACCGAAGGTGCGGCCGGAGAAGATCGGAGAGAAGAACGAGGTGGGCGTCGCCACGGGGATGTACTACACGCCTATGGGCGGCGACATCATGTTCGTGGAGGCCTCGACGCGCCCGCTCACACAGGCCGGCGGCGGCGAGGGCAGCCAGGGGGCGCCCGTCGCGCTGGTTCTAACCGGACAGCTCGGCGACGTGATGAAGGAATCCGCGCGGGCCGCGTTCACCTACGTCACGAAGAACGCCGAGCGGCTCGGGATCCCGAAGTCGAGCCTGGGTCCTGTCGAGACGCACATCCACGTCCCCGCTGGCGCAATCCCCAAGGACGGCCCCTCCGCGGGCGTAGCGATTGCGACCGCGCTGGCGAGCGAGCTTTCGGGCCGGCCCGTGCGGAAGGACATCGCGATGACGGGCGAGATCACGCTGCGCGGCCGGGTGCTGCCGATCGGTGGTGTGAAGGAGAAGGTGCTTGGCGCGCTGCGCGCGGGCGTCAGCACGATTCTCTTGCCGAAGGAGAACGAGGCCGACCTCGAAGACGTTCCGGACGAAGCAAAGGCGAAGCTCTCGTTCCACACCGTGGAGACGCTCGAGGACGTGCTCAAGCTCGCCCTGGTGGACGAGGCCGCTGCGAAGAAGATGGCGGTGGTGTAAGGGGCTGCTACGGGCGTTTGACCGGCACTACCTTGCCGGTCGAGTCAACTGCGAATTTCGGGCCAAACGCGCTGTCGCGCAGGCGTTCGTCGCCTGTCGGCGGCGCGGCCCGCTTCGGGGCGGTGTCGGCCGGAGCGGGCGCGGGAGCCGCACCCTCGGCGGCGCCCTGCTGCGGCGCGGGCATCGCCTCTGCCGCGGGCTGCGCGGGAGCCGATTCCGGCCCCGGCGCCTTTGCGCCGCTGCAACCGGCGACAGCCAGGAAAGCCAGCAGCAGCGCTGTGCGCATCATCGTATCCTCTCCGGCGGGTACACGTTGCCGCCAGCGTCCACCGCGCCGATCGGCTGCCGCACCTCTTCGTTGAGCACCATGGCCCCAAGGCCCTGACCTTCGCGAATCCGCAACAGCGCCGCAGCCGCCGTGCCAGGGACCGTGTAGTCGTCGTACGGCAGCTGGTTTACCACGTAGCCGAGGTCGGCCAGCGCGCCAATTGTCATTCGGCTGAGCGGCATCGGCACGCCCGGCGCTTCCACATAGCCCGTCATCAGTTCGTTCCGGAAGCCGATGCCCGTACTCGTGGTCGCCTCGCGCCAGTGCGCGTCGCGCGTACCCGACCCGCCGTCCGTCTCGAGCGGCACCGATACCGCGCAGTTGCCGCCTCCGCCATGGAAGAGACAGCCCGCAATCCCCTGCGCCCCCGTGTACGACGACGACGGCGTGCCGGCCCCGGTGATCAGCGCCTTGTTGATCCACATCGTGCCGAACCCGAGCACGTGCAGCATCTCGTGCAGAATCACGGAATTGAGCCGGTTCGTGCTGACCAGCAACTGGAGATCAGCCACGTCGAAATCCATCACTCCAATGATCGTTGCGCCGCCCGCAATCCTGAAATAGCACGGTCCCGCGCGGCCCAGGATCTTTCCCGGCCCGTCAATCGGCGCGACACGCGCGTATACGATCACGCCAGTCACGATCTCGGTCAGCGGCGCAACGCCGGTGATGCCGCAGCCAGTGATGTCGAATGCCGTCAGCGCCACTGGCGCGACCGCACCGGTCACAATGCCCTGAATGCGGCGCCCGGCAGCCATGAATGCGTCCTGGATGGCCGGATCCACCTGCGCACCAAAGAACCGGACCGAAAGCGGATAGCTGGAGGCGGCTGTCGCGGTAGCCGTCGCGGTCAGCACGCCGGCGGTGGCCCGCATGCGCTGCGCGCCAACCGACTTCCCGAGCGTCCAGGCGGGAGCCGGAGCCACACCCGACGCGTCAGTCGTGGAAACAGCGGAGCCAGACATCAGCCCGCCGCCATCGGAGATGGCGAACGAGACGACCTGCCCGGGAACCCCGTTGTCGTACCTGTCCGCTACCCGGAAAGCCACGGATACCGGCAACACCGAAGCGGCCGGCGCCGACTGGGTGTCGCCAGTCACGACGGAGAGCGTCGCGGGCACGTCTGGCGTGCCGGCAGCGGTGATGGTGAGGGGCGGGATGCCGTTCACGGTAACGGTGAGCACGTTCGGCCCGCTCCTGGTGCCAAGCGTCCAGGTTCCCACCGGCGTCGGACCCTGCGACGTGCGGGTGGGCGCTCCAACGAGGGTTCCGCCTCCCGACGTCACGACGATCGTCACTTCGACGCCCGAGAGCGGGTTGCCCCTGGCGTCGCGCACGACGAACTGCGGTGCGGGAGTGAGGGCGATGCCTACCGTGCCGGCGATTCCTGATGCAGCAGCCGCGTCAACCGATGCCGGCCGAGGCGGCGAGGTGGCATCGCACGCCGCGACACCGAGCAACGCGAGAGTCAGAGCTGCGCCCGCGCGCAGTACGCGGGCGGCGCGCGCCGGCCGGGCCAGGCGCAAGGCGATGGAGTCCGTCATTGTCGGGGGAGTGCGCGTGAACCTAGAAGACGATCGGGCCGTTGGCAAACAAGGCGGCCACGCGCAAACCCAGCGCGCCGGGCTCGGTGCCCTTGAGGAAATACTCGGTGTACCGAAGGCCAGCCGGGGTATCGGCTGTAGCGAGCTTTCCCGTCGAACGATCCAACTGCGCCGTGGCTATGCCAGGCGGCGGCGAGTTCCATGCCTCGCTCGGCTGGGCGTACCCGCCGCGATCGAGCATGCGCGCGAAGACCGGTGCGGCGAGCGAGCCGCCCGCCACGCCGCGCTCGGCGATCGGCTGCGGACGGTCGAACCCCAGCCACACGCCCGCGACGATCTCCGGCGTCATGCCCACGAACCAGACGTCTGTGTTGTCGTCGGTCGTGCCAGTCTTGCCCGCGACCGGCACATCCGCGGGAAGCATCCGGCGAACAGCCGTTGCGGTGCCGCGCTCGACCACGTCGCGCATCATGTCGCGCACCAGCCAGGCCACGGCAGAGTCCATGACCGCGGGCAGCGTATCTACACCCGACGTGAACACCGTGCGCCGATCCGGCGCGTCAATGCGGGTAACGAGGCGCGGCGCCACCGGCCGCCCGAGCGAGGCGAATGCGGTGTACGCGGCGACGAAATCCAGCGGCTGCACCACGGATGCGCCAATCGCGCTCGATGGAAACGGCGCAACGTCCGACGTGACGCCGAATCGGCGCACCCAGTCCTCCACGGAATCCGCGCCGAACTTCTGCCAGAGCTGCACGGCAACGGGGTTGCGCGACTTCGCCAGTGCATCGCGCATCGTCATGCGGCCCAGGAACTCGCCATCGGAGTTGCCGGGCCGGTACACCTGCTTGTCGTAAACAATCGTGAGCGCGGTGTCGGCGACGATCGTGTTGGGCGGGATGGAGTCGGCGATGGCGAGCGAGTACAGGAAGGGCTTGAAACTCGATCCCGGCTGGCGAAGCCCGTTGGTCACGCGATTGAACGGTGCCAGGGCATGGTCGCGCCCGCCAACCAGCGCGCGCACGTCGCCCGTGGCCGGGTCAATCGCCACCACGGCGCCTTCGAGGAAGTCGGTGCTGCCGCGCGGATGCCTCGCCAGCGTCGGGTGGCGCCAGCCGGGCCGCTGTTCGATCGCGTTGGCTTCGTCCGCGAGCGCCGACACCGCCGCCCGCTGCAGGGCCGGATCGAGGCCGGTGTAGATTCGATAGCCCCCGTCTGCCACCGGAACCCCGGCCCGCTCGGCCTCGGCGCGCACCGCGTCCACGAAATACGGCGACGGCGCACTCATGCCCGCGTACGGCGCGGTGCGGATCGGCTCGCGCTTGGCGGCGTCGGCATCGGCCCGCGAAACCATCTTCTGCGCGACCATGAGATCGAGGACGAGGTTGCGCCGGGCGCGCGACCTGTCGGGGTAGCGCGACGGGTCGTACTGCACTGGGCTCTTCGGGAGCGCCGCCAGAGTCGCCGCCTCCGCCAGCGTCACGCGCGACGCGCTCTTGCCGAAGTAGTGCCTCGACGCGGCCTCCACGCCGTACCAACCGTGCCCGAAGTTGATCTGGTTGAGGTACGCCTCCAGTATCTGCGCCTTCGTGTAGTGGCGCTCCATCTCGAGCGCCGCCCTCTGCTCGCGCAGCTTCCGCATCGGCGAGGGATCGCGGCGATCAATGATGTCGGGATGCATGTTCCCGACGAGCTGCTGCGTGATGGTGCTCGCGCCGCGGTATGAGCCAAGCAGGTTGTCCTTGATGGCTGCCGCGATGCCGACAAGGTCAACGCCGTTGTGCTTGTAGAACCGCTGGTCCTCCACCGCGATGAACGCGTCGGAGAGGTAGGTGGGCAGCGTGCCGAGCGGCACCAAGGTGCGCATCTCGCGCCCGATCTCGCCAATGAGCGAGCCGTCACGCGCGTACACCAGCGACGACTGCGGCGGAGTGACGAGCTGCCATGCCGCTTCCGGCGGCGCGCTGTCGCGCTGCGCCTTGGCCTGTGCTTCCGCCAGCGCAGGTGCGAACAACACCAGCGCTGCCAGCAGCAACCTCGTCGCCTGGCCACTCCGTTGCACCATCCGATGAAACATATCCATCCATTCAACCCGTTGAAACGCAACGAGTTCCCCGAGTCGTGGCGCCTGCCGCAAACGCGTGCGAGCTTTCGTAGGCCGGGCCGCTGCCGCGCCGCTGGCCCGCCGCTCCCGCACTGCAAGACCCGCTCAGGAGACCGATGCCGCAGATCCGCCTGGCCATAGCGCAGTTCCGCCCGAAGAAAGGCGCGGTGGCAGCCAACACACGTCGCATAGGCGAGATCCTGGCGCAGGCATCCCGCCTCGACCCAAGGCCGGACGTCGTGCAGTTCGCCGAGACCGTTCTCTCGGGTTATTTCGTGGAAGGTGGCGTGCGCGAAATGGCCACCACCGCGGAGACGACGGCCGCCGGGATCGCCGCGGCCTACGCTGACGCGGACGGCTCTGGGGCGATTGCTGCTGTGCTTGGCTTCTACGAGGAAGACGCGGGCACCCTGCGCAACGCCGCGGCATGCATCGCCCTCGACGGGGCAGGCGGCGCACGGGTGCTCCACGTGCACAGGAAGAACTTCCTCCCTACGTACGGACTGTTCGACGAAGAGAGATTCATCGAGCGCGGGTACGGAATCAGCGCCTTCGACGCCCCTTGGGGGCGCGCGGCGATCCTCATCTGCGAGGATGCATGGCACTCGCTCGCCGGCACCATCGCGGCGCTTGACGGCGCGGAAGTGATCTTCGTAGTCGCGGCGGCGCCGGCGCGCGGCACGCACCCACACCCGCCCGGCAGCGAGGTGCCGGCTTCGGTGACGCGCTGGGAGCGACTCGCCGGGGAGATAGCCGCCGAGCACGGCGTGTACGTCTCGCTCGCAAACCTCGTCGGCAGCGAGGGCGGCAAGGTGTTCCCCGGCGCATGCCGGGTGTTCGGCCCGCGAGGAGACCTGCGGGTGCGTGGGCCGCTCTGGGAGGAAGCGCTGGTCACCGCCGACCTCGACCTCGGCGACATCACCCGGGCTCGCGCCGACTCGCCCTTGCTCTCGGATCTCCGGACCGCGCTCCCAGCCCTGCGCGCCGAACTGGAGCGTGTGTCCGCCGGTACGCTGCAGCCGCCAGTGTCGCGCTCCGCCAGTGACGAGGCCGTCACGGGGACCGCCAGGCCCGCACCCAGGGGCGCAGGCGGCGCCGGTGCGCCGCTCACGGTCGTGCGCGGGGGGAATACGGGCCGCGGGGAGCCGCCACCGCTCGACATTGACCCCGCGCTCGTCGAACGCTGGCTCGTGGCGTTCCTCGCCGACGAGTTCGCGCGACGCGGCTTCACCGACGCAATCGTGGGCGTGTCTGGCGGGGTGGATTCGGCAGTGTCGCTCGCGCTTGCCGCGCGCGCTCTGGGTCCGGCGCACGTACTGGGCGTGCGGCTGCCGTACCGCACGTCGGACCCTTCCTCGCTTGCCGACGCCAAGCTCGTCATGGATCAGCTTGGCGTGCGGCAACGTACTCTCGACATCAGCGCAGCCGTGGACGGCTACCTCGCCGAGGAACCGGATGCGAGCGACCTCCGGCGCGGAAACGTGATGGCGCGCCTGCGGATGATCGCCCTCTTCGACCTCTCCGCCAGGCACGCCGCCCTCCCGGTTGGCACCGGCAACAAGAGCGAGCGGCTGCTCGGCTACTTCACGTGGCACGCCGACGACTCTCCGCCGGTGAACCCCATAGGCGACCTCTTCAAGACGCAGGTCTGGGCGCTTGCGCGCCACCTCGGAATCCCCGAATCAATAGTGTCGAAGCCGGCAACGGCGGATCTCGTCACGGGGCAGACCGACGAGGGCGACCTCGGCATCACCTATGCCCGCGCGGACGGGATCCTCAACTGGCTGCTGAGCGGCTGGACCGCGGCGGAACTCATTGCGCGCGGATTCAATGCCCGCGAGGTCGAGCAGGTGCGCTCCCGGCTCGACGGCACCCACTGGAAGCGCCGGCTGCCTACGGTGGCGATGCTTTCGAACAGCGCGATCGGCGAGAGCTACCTGCGGCCCGTGGACTACTGAGCCCGGAACGGCCGCATGCACCGGCTCCATTGCGCGGAGTTCGTCCGGCGCGAGCGCGCGGCAGTGTCGCGACGCCGCAAGAATCGGATTGAGTCGAGCAGCGCGGGCGCATAGCGTCAACACATGGCTTCCAGTTCTGTTGATGACTACGCGCGGGTCGAGCGCGCGATCCGGTACCTCGACTCGTCCGCCAGCGCCCAGCCCTCCCTGGCCGACGTCGCGCGGCACGTGGGGCTGTCCGAGTCGCACTTTCAGCGCATCTTCACGAGATGGGCGGGAATCAGCCCCAAGCGGTACCTGCAGCACCGGACCGCAGCACGGCTCGTCGCGCTGCTCCGCGACCGCAGGAGCGTGCTCGACGCGGCGCTCGACAGCGGGCTTTCCGGGCCGTCGCGCGCACACGACCTCGTGCTCAACGCGGAGGCGGTGACGCCGGGCGATGTCTCGCGCGCGGGCGAGGGGATCCGCATCACCTACGGGTTCCATCAGACGCCGTTCGGCGAGTGCCTAATTGCCACGACCGCCCGCGGCATCTGCTACCTCGCGTTCGTTGATCCCGTCTCGCGCGGCGGGGTGCTCGCACAGCTCCGCAAGGAGTGGCGGCGTGCGGATATGGTGCGCGACCAGGCGGCGACCAGGCGCGCGATCGCCAAGGTGTTCCCCGCGAACGGCCCGCGCCACGCCACGGCGCTTTCCCTGCACGTGAAGGGTACGAACTTCCAGCTCAAGGTCTGGAGGGCGCTGCTCGCGATTCCGGAAGGCGGGCTCACCACCTACGGGACGCTCGCGAACGAGATTGGCGAGCCGGGCTCGGCGCGCGCCGTGGGCAACGCCGTTGGCGCCAACCCCATCAGCTGGCTCATCCCGTGCCACCGGGTGCTGCGCGGCAGCGGCGCGCTGGGGGGTTACGCCTGGGGCGTCGGGCGCAAGCGCGTGATGCTGGCCTTCGAGCAGCTGCGGGCCTGCCCCGGCGTGGACCCGCCGCCCGGTGAGGCGGCTAGGCCGCCTGCGCGAAGTGGAGTGAAACGGCGCGCCGTGCGCCGCGCTTCAGTCCGCGGTGGACCGCACGCGCGTAGCGCATGAAGTTCGCGCCCGCCCACGGGTGGCGGATGAAGAAGTCGAGCGGGAGCTGCGACCCCTTCAGCTGGTTGCAGGCGCTGCACGCCGCCACGAGGTTGCCGGGCGAGTGGTCGCCGCCCCGCGAGAGCGGCACCACGTGGTCAAGGGTCGCGTCGTCGAACCCTACGAACGCACCGCAGTAGACGCACCTTCGCCCGCAATCGCGGAAAGTCGCGCGCTTGACGTGCCGCTTCTGGAACTGTGCGGGCACGCGACGGCGATGGCGGGCCAGGCCACGGGGTGAACGGGCCAGCGTGATGCGGTAGACGTTCCGGTGGGACATGACACCTCGCCACTGAGGGCCAGAACGGCGACACCCCGCAACGGGGCGGTGATGCAGTGCCCGTGCGGGGTGGCGGAAATGTGGTGGAGGCTCCAGCGAGGCGGCCCATCGCGCGGCCCTGGCGGTCGCTGCGTCTGCTCGGCGGGTCGTCCTCTCGAACGGTCCATGAGCCTCCGGTGAGCGGCCGGGAGAGCGGCCGCGCATTCGGGAAAATGACGCGCGGAACGCGAAAGCGGTAACGGGCCCGGAATCCGGTTTCAGCGTTCCACCCTGCCCCGGACTGGGGTAGTTTTACGGCATGGCCACAACGTCCAGGGCGCGCCGCGCCACAGCCGCACCAGCACTCGGCAGCGACCAGCTCGTCGCTGCCTACCGAACGATGCTCCTGTCGCGCCGGATTGACGACAAGGAGATCCAGCTCAAGCGCCAGAACAAGGCCTTCTTCCAGATATCGAGCGCGGGCCATGAGGCGGTCACCACCGCGGCCGCGATGGCGCTCAAGCCGGGCTACGACTGGTTCTACCTCTACTACCGCGACCGCGCGCTCTGCCTGACGCTGGGGATGACCCCCGCAGAAATGCTCTACTCGGCGGTCGGTGCGGCCGCGGACCCGAACTCGGGCGGCAGGCAGATGCCGTCGCACTGGGGATACAAGCGCGCGAACATCGTGTCGGCGTCGTCGCCGACGGGCACGCAGTTCCTGCAGGCCGTCGGCGCAGCCGAGGCGTCGCTGCGGGCATCGCAGTCGCAGCTCGATGACCCCCAGTTCCATGGCGACGAGGTAGTCCTCGCCACCACCGGCGAGGGGCAGACGAGCGAAGGCGAGTTCTACGAGTCCCTCAGCACGGCGTGCAACCTGAAGCTGCCAGTCGTTTACCTCGTCGAGGACAATGGCTACGCGATCTCGGTTCCGGTCGAGGTGAACACGCCAGGCGGCTCGATCTCTGAGCTGTTCAAGTCGTTCCCCGGTCTGCACATCGAGCAGGTGGACGGGTGCGATCTGGTTGCGTCGTACGAGGCCATGCAGCGCGCCGTGCAGCATGCGCGCGAGCGCCGCGGCCCGGCGCTGGTGCACGCCCGCGTCGTTCGGCTCTACTCGCACTCGCTTTCGGACGACGAGGTGCTGTACCGCCCCAAGGAGGAGCGCGACGCCGACGCCGCGCGCGACCCGCTCGTGACCTTCCCGGAGTGGCTGGTCGCGAACGGCCATGCCACGGAAGCCCAGATCAAGGCCGTTGCCGAAGAGGTTGACGCGATCGCCCTGGCCGCGACCGACGACGCCACCGCGCAACCGCAACCTGCCGCCGACACGGTGCATTTCGCCGTGTACTCGCCCGACGTGGATCCAACCGGCGAGCAGTTCGACACCGAGGACGACCCCAGCTTCACGGGCGATCCGACGACGATGATCGAGCTGATCAACGCATGCATGAAGGACGAGATGCGGCGTGACCCGCGAATCCTCGTCTTCGGCGAGGACGTGGCCGACGTTTCACGCGAGCAGTACCTCGGCAAGGTGAAGGGCAAGGGCGGCGTGTTCAAGGCGACATGGGGCCTGCAGAAGGAGTTCGGCGGGCACCGCGTGTACAACACGCCGCTGGCCGAGGCCAACATCATCGGACGCGCAATCGGGCTCGCACACCGCGGGTTCAAGCCGGTCGTCGAGATCCAGTTCTTCGACTACATCTGGCCGGCATACATGCAGTTGCGCGGCGAGCTGGCGACGATGCGCTGGCGTTCCAACAACCTGTTCACGTCGCCAGTCGTGGTGCGCACCACGTACGGCGGCTACATCCGCGGGGCCATCTACCACTCGCAGACCGGCGCGTCGCTCTTCACGCACTGCCCGGGTCTGCGCGTGGTCTGCCCGAGCAATGCCCTCGACGCCAATGGTCTTCTGCGCACAGCCATCCGCTGCGACGACCCGGTGATCGTCCTCGAGCACAAGCACCTGTACCGCCAGACGTACAACAAGAGCCAGTACCCGGGCGCCAACTTCATGATTCCCTTCGGAAAGGCGCGCGTGGTCAAGGAAGGCGCCGACCTCACGGTGGTAACCTACGGCGCAACGGTTCAGCGGGCGTTCGTTGCGGCGCGCGAGGTGGCCGAGCGCGGGATTGACGTCGAGGTGATTGACCTGCGGACCCTCTCACCGTGGGATCGCGAGGCGGTCTTCACATCGGTGAAGAAGACGAGCCGCGTGATCGTGGCGTACGAGGATGCGGAGTCGTGGGGCTACGGCGCGGAAATCGCCGCGCGGATCGCCGATGAGTGCTTCCCCTGGCTCGACGCCCCCGTGCGGCGCCTCGCAAGCACCGACACTTTCGTTGGCTACGCTCCGCAGCTCGAAGACGCGATCCTGCCGCAAACCGCCGGTTTCGTGAAGGCCTACGAGGAGATGGCCCTGTACTGATGAGAGGACAGGGGCCCGGGCGCGCTGGGCGCTACCTGCGCTCCATCGCGTCCCTGATGTCGAGCAGGATCTCAAAGTAGAGCTGTTCGCGCCTGTAGGCGAAATCGAGCGACTGAAGCTGCGCGTCGTCACCCGACTCCTTCGCGCGCTCGAACGCCTCGCGGTACATTTCGTCGAGGTTGTCGAGAATGGTGTTGCGGTTGCGTGACATCGTGCCTCGTGTAAGCAGGTCTGTCGTGAGCCGGGGCGGCCCGACGTGGGCCGGCGCCGGCAGCGGGCGCTGAGCCGGCTCGAGGAGCAGCTTCTTCGCTGCCCCAAGCATCAGCCGACGGGGATTGACTGGATCTCCGATCATTGCGTCGCGCGCGGTATCAGTGCCTGTCAGGCCGTCACTGCGCGCCGCGCTGCGCCATCAGGCGCGCCACCGCGGAGTCTTCCACCGCGAACGGCAGCAGCGATGCGGTGACCTCGGCGTCGGTGCTCCCCTCGACAGCCATGAGCGGCGGCGGCGTGCCGCCGCCACCCGACTTTCGCGGCGTGCCGGCGCGGCGGTCCACCTCGATGATGGCGCGAACGGGCTCAGCACCAGCGGCGGAGATGCGGCGAATCCGCACCACCGCCCCCGCTGCCATCGTCCGTTCGTATAGAATGTTCGTCATGAGGGCGCTGCTGTTGGGAAACGAACCTGCACCCGCAGCGTGATTAGCGCAAGCGGCTCTTCATGGGGCTGCCCCGCACATGTTAATGTTAGCCATGTCCAGCCACCGAGTCACACCGTACGGCCCGGCCGCGCGTACCCTGGGGCTGCTTCTGGCCCTCCTCACGGCAGCCCCGGCCGCCGTGCCGGCGCAGGGCGCCCCCGGAGCCCAGCCGCAGCAGACCAGCCCCACTACGCCGCTCACACTCGACCCCGCGGTGAAGACGGGGCGGCTCCCCAACGGCCTCCGTTATTTCGTACGCCGCAACACGCGGCCAGCAAACCGCGCGGAACTGCGCCTCGTGGTAAACGCCGGCTCGATCCTCGAGTCCAACGAGCAGCGCGGCGTGGCTCACTTCGTGGAACACATGGCCTTCAACGGCACGCGACGGTTCCCGAAGGGCGACATCGTGAACTTTCTGGAACGGATCGGGATGCGCCCCGGCGCCGACGTCAACGCGTACACCTCATTCGACGAAACGGTGTACATGCTCCAGGTTCCCACGGACACGGCCCGATTCGTCGCAACTGGGCTCGATATTCTGGAAGACTGGGCCCACGCGATCACCTTCGACGCCGCCGAGATGCAGAAGGAACGGGGCGTGGTAATCGAGGAATGGCGCACCGGGCGCGATGCCACAACCCGCGTATCCGACCGGCAGATCCCGGTGATGCTGAACAACTCCCTTTACGCCGATCGGCTCCCGATCGGCTCCAGGGAAAGCCTCGAAACCTTCCCGGCCGCAGCCGCCGTGCAGTTCTACCGCGACTGGTACCGTCCAGACCTGATGTCGGTGGTCGCCGTGGGAGATTTCGACCCCGACTCGATGGTGAAGCAGATCGAGGCGCGCTTCGCGAAGATCCCCATACCCGCCAACCCGAGGCCGCGCACCCTCGCCGGCGTGCCCGACCATGCCGACACGTACGTCTCCATCGAGACAGACAAGGAGTATCCCGGCAAGGACGTGACGCTGCTCTGGCTCGGGCCCCACGCAACACTGGGCACGGTGGGAGACCTGCGGCGGACGTTCGTCCGGCAGTTCCATGACGCGATGCTCAACCAGCGCTTCGCCGAGATCATGCAGCGGCCCGACGCGCCGTTCGCGTACGCCGGCAGCGGGCGCGGGGAGGTCGTGCGAACGAAGGACGCATACCAGCTCCGGGCAGGTGTCAAGGACAACGAATTCCAGGCGGCCGCCGAGGCGTTGCTGGTCGAGGGTGAGCGGGCGAGGCGCTTCGGCTTCACGCAGGGTGAGCTGGACCGGACCCGCACCAACTACATGCGCTCGATCGAGCAGGCATACGCCGAGCGCGACAAGACCGAATCGGCGCGGTTCGCCGCAGCGTACGTAAGCACTGCAACCTCCGGCGAACCCGACATCGGGATCGAGCAGCAACTCGCGCTTGCCAACCAGATCGTCCCCACGATCACGCTCGACGACGTAAATACCGTTGCGCGCCGCGCGCCAGGCGACTCCAACAGGGTCGTGTTCGTTGCAGGCCCGGACGCCCCGGGCACGACGATGCCCACGCGGGACGCGATGCTCGCCGTGTTCGCGACGGCGGCTACGGCAACGGTCACTGCCTACGTGGACTCGACGACCGACGCTCCACTCGTACCCGCTGCCCCAGTGCCCGGGCGGATCACCGCCGAACGCATCCTTCCGGAAACCGGCATCCTCGAGTGGACGCTCTCCAACGGCGCGAAGATGCTCGTCAAGCAAACCGACTTCAAGGAAGACGAAGTCCTTCTCTCCGCGCAGAGCCCCGGCGGAGTCTCTCTCGTGAGCGACCACGACGACCTGGACGCTTCCTTTGGTTCACTTGCCGTCACGCAGGGCGGGCTCGGCGACTTCAACCCCGTCGCGCTGCAGAAGAAGCTCACCGGGAAGCGCGCCGTCGTGCAAGCGTCCGTAGGCAGCTACAGCGAAGCACTCTCCGGCAGCGGATCGCGCAAGGACATCGAGACGATCTTCCAGCTCGCGTACCTGCGCTTCACGCAGCCGCGCGTTGACAGCGCCTCATATCGTGCGTTCGTGAACCTGGTACGCTCGGTGCAGGCCAACCAGGACAACGACCCGCAGAGCGTGTTCAACGACACGATCTCAATGGTTCTTACGCAGCACAACCCGCGCACGCGCCTTCTCCGGGCGGCCTCGCTCGACTCGGTTGATATCCGCCGCGCCCTTGCGCTCTACAGGCAGCGTTTCGCGGGAGCCAACGACTTCACCTTCTTTCTCGTCGGGAGCTTCAACCTCGACTCGGTGCGCACACTCACCGAGCGGTACATCGCCTCGCTCCCCACGACCGGACGTCGCGAAACCGCACGCGACCTGGGTATCCGCATGCCATTCGGCACGGTCGCGAGAGAGGTGCGCAGAGGCATCGAACCCAAGGCCATAACCCGCATCGTCTTCCACGGCCCCTGCGACTACAGCTATGCCAACCGGATCGTGCTCGACGCCCTCGAGGGCCTCCTCGACATCCGGCTGCGCGAGGTGCTGCGCGAGGACAAGGGCGGCACGTACGGCGTTTCTGTGTCGGCGTCGTGCAGCCACATCCCGTACGAACGCTCGCAGATCGCCATTTCGTTCGGGAGCGCGCCGGAACGCCAGGCCGAACTGACGAGCGCGATGTGGTCCGTGATTGACTCGATCAAGGCCGGGGTCGTGTCCGATTCCAACCTCGTGAAGATTCGCGAAGGCGCCGTGCGCGCGCACGAAACCGCGCTCAGGCAGAACGGCGCATGGATGTCGGCGATGCGCGACGCGGCCGAGGATGGCCGCGACCAGCGCGACTGGCTCCGCTCGCCGGAAATGACGGCCAAGGTCACGCGTGAGCAGCTTCGCGACGCTGCCCGCAAGTACATGCGCCGGGAATCCATGGCCGTCTTCACCCTCGTGCCGGAAGCGGCTCCGCCGGTAAAGACGGTTCCGGAGCAGTAGGCGCGGCATGCCAGCGCCCGGCGAGTTCTTCGGAATTGACATCCGGATCGGAACCGTGCTCAGCGCCGAGCCGTTTCCCGAAGCACGAAAACCGGCGATCCGCATGGAGATTGACTTCGGGCCGGAGCTCGGCGTGCTCCGGTCGAGCGCGCAGCTTACGGTGCGTTACACGCCCGGGACGCTCGTCGGGCGCCAGGTGGCGGCCGTCACGAACATCGGCGAGCGCCGTATTGCCGGGTTCGTGAGCCAGTGCCTGGTGCTTGGCGCGATGCCCAGCGCGGCCGATGTGATCCTGCTCGCGCCCGGCCAGCCCGTGCCCAACGGCACGCGCGTGGGCTGACGGGCGGCGCCAGCGCAATCCAGTTCCACAACACGCTACTCAACCAATCACCAGAGCATCAATCGTGCAGAACGACCGCCCCGGCTCAGCCGACGAAGTACGCCCCGACCTGCGCGTGGGACTCAAGTGGATCGGCGATCTCCGGTTCGAAACCGGCCCAGTTGGCGTCGGCGTCCCCGCGAAAATCATTGACGGCCATACCAAGGTGGCCGCCAGCCCGCCCCAGGTCCTCCTGGAAGCGCTGATTGCCTGCGTCTCGGTGGACGTGGTCCTCATCCTCCAGAAGATGCGGATGCCGGCGTCGTCCGTCGAATGCGACGTCACCGCCGAGCGCACACCTGAGATCCCGCGGCGGATAACCAAGGTACACCTCCACTTCCGGATTGCCGGCGAGGGGATCGTCGAGGAACGGGCGATGCGGGCCATCGAGCTCTCCGTGACCAAACACTGCACCGTCCGCGACACGCTCGACCCGGAGATGCCCGTGACCTGGTCGCTCGACCTCAACGCTTCAGCTCGCGCACCAGGTGCCTGAGTTCGGGCAGGAGGACGCGGGTGAGCGCCAGCTCGACCGCTGCCTTCGAGCCCGGCATCGAGACCACCAGCCGGCCGTTGATGGTGCCGGCGACTGCGCGCGACAGAATCGCGGCCGTGCCCACCTGCTCCTGGAACGAGAGCATGCGGAAGATCTCGCCGAACCCTGGCATCTCCTTGTCGAACAGTGACCGCACCGCCTCGACGGTGCGGTCTCGCGCGCTCAGGCCGGTGCCTCCCGTAAGGAGCACCGCGTCCACGTCGTCCCGGTCAGCAAGGGCGCGCACGTGGCTGCGCACAGCCTGTTCGTCGTTCTTGAAGAGCGCGCGGCTCACGCTCAGGTGGCCCGCGGACTCGAGAAGGTGCGCCATCAGCGCGCCCGACTCGTCGCTCGCCTCGGTGCGGCTGTCGCTCACGGTGACGAGCGCGCAACGAACCGGCGGCAACCGGGTGGAATCCTCGCGATGACAGGCCGTGCTCTCACTCACGCTGGCTTCTCCGGTAGAAGATCGGCGGCGGTACGTGCCACGCTGCTTCGTGGTTGTGGCGGGCCCGCGCGGGCACGGGCCGTTTCACTTATTCCGCTGCCCTGAACAATATTGCACGTCATGGATCTCGCTGCCCTGCGCCAGGAATACGCGCGCGAATCGCTCGACGAAAGAGACATGGACCGCGACCCGTTCCGCCAGTTCGAGAAGTGGTTCGGACAGGCCGAGCGGTCTGGCTTCATTGACCCGAACGCAATCGCGCTCGCCACGGCCACGCCCGACGGCAAGCCGTCGCTCCGGATGGTGCTGCTCAAGGGCGCGGATCCGAAGGGATTCGTGTTCTTCACCGACTACCGGAGCCGGAAAGGCCGCGAGCTCGACGCCAATCCGCACGCCGCGCTCTGCCTCTGGTGGGACATGCTCCAGCGCCAGGTGCGCATCGAGGGAACCGTTGCGCGCATTTCCCCGGCCGAGTCGCTCAAGTACTTCAGCACACGCCCGTACGGGAGCCAGGTTGGCGCGTGGGCGTCGCTACAGAGCAGCGTGATCGCGGCCCGGGAGGTGCTCGAGCAGGAGGTGATCAGCTTCTTCAAGAAGTATCCCGAGGGCACGGACGTTCCGCTTCCCCACCACTGGGGCGGCTACCGCGTGGTGCCCGAGACGATCGAGTTCTGGCAGGGCCGGCCAAACCGCCTGCACGACCGTCTCCGCTACGAGCACGGAAGCGAAGGGTCGTGGACGATCGCTCGCCTCTCTCCGTGACTCGCCGTCCCTATTCCCAGTGCTTCCCGGGGTCGGGCGTCTCGGCGCGCAACTTCAGGTAGCTCTCATAGCGCGCGGCCGCTACCACTCCTGATTCCACGGCCTGGCGCACCGCGCAACCGGGTTCCGCGCCGTGCGCGCAATCCTGAAACCGGCACTGCCCCAGGTACGGCTTGAACTCCGGGAAGCAATGGTCGAGGCGGTCCGGAGGAAGCCCCCATAGCCCTACCTCGCGCAGCCCGGGCGTGTCCACCACGTAGCCGCCTCGGGCGTCCTCGAGCGGCACCAGGCGTGCGCCCACCGTGGTGTGCCGCCCCTTGTTCACCGACTCGCTGATCGCGCCGGTGCGCAGGTCGAGACCCTCATAGAGTGCGTTGAGCAGCGACGACTTGCCAGTGCCCGATGGCCCGGTGAACGCCGAGACCTTCCCCGCGAGCGCGTCGTGCAGCGCGTCGAGCCCGATGCGTTGCCTGGCGCTGGTGCGATGCACGGAGTACCCCGCAGTTTCGTAGGGCGCGGCAAGCGCGTCAACGTCCTCGGCGGAGGCGAGGTCAACCTTGTTGAGCACTATGCGCGCCCCTAGGTCGTTGCCTTCTGCGATCACCAGAAACCTGTCGAGCATCCTGACATGCGGTTCTGGCTTCACCATCGCGAAGACCACCACCACCTGGTCCACGTTGGCAGCGACGATCCGCTCCGCGCGTGCGCCGCCCGGCGCTCGCCGCGAAAGCACGGAGCGCCTGTCATGGATGCACGTGATCGCCCACGTGCCGCCGCGCTCGTCACGCTCCACCGTGACGTCGTCGCCCACGGCGAGTTTCGATCTTCCTTCCTGCTTGAGGCGGCCGCGCAGGGCCGCGTCGTGAACGTCGCCCGAGCTCGCCCGCACCATCCACACGCCGCCGGTGCCACCCAGGACCACTGCGCGCTCCCCGTTCAAGCGCTGCCCTCGTCATCGGCTTCGGTCATGCTCCACCAGCGGCGACCGGCGTCGCCGTCGCGCGCACGCAGAAGGCCGTCGAGCACGCGCTGCGCCTCATCGAGCGTCATCTCCCCAAGGAGGCGCTCGGCTTCGTCAGCCGCGGCTGCGGTAACGAGGAAGTCAGACTCGACGTGCCCGTCCGCCTTCTGGGCGCCGAGTCTCGACCACTGCACGAATACCAGGTACGCTCCAAATCTGCCGCCCGCCAGGCCTGGCTCGACGGTATCGCTCAGGATGCCTATCGAGTACGACATCCCGTTGCGTCCCTCGAGAGCGGCGGGCCTCCCGTGCACGGCGGCATACCCCCCGACCGTCGTTTCGTCGCCATTCGACGGATCAGGGGGCAGGAACCGACCGCGGTGCACGCGCCGCCTACTGGATGATCCGCGTGGGGAAGTTGATCGCCTGCTTCGTGCGGATCACCGGAAACTGCTTGCCGATGGCGCCGGCGCCGAGGGCCGCGTCGAAGAAGTTCCACGTCACGAGACCGTCGTCGGAACGCGGGTCGAGCAGTTCGACCGCGAGCACGCCAAGCGGCTGCGTGGTGCGCACGACGTAAACATCCGCGCCCGCGAGCGAGGGCGCGCCCTGCTGCCATCTCCCTTCCACCCTGGTCTCCGAGTGACCCTGAAACGGCTGCGCGCGCCGCACGATCGAGTCCACGACGAACGCCTCCGCGGCCGGAACGTCGCCCGTGAGCTTTGCCTCCTCGACGACCACGCCGTGCAGCCGCAGGCGCTGCAGCGCTGAGTCCGGCATCGCCGACTTCTGCACGATGTACGCGACCGGCACCGTCGCCGACAGCGTTGCGTCGAAGCGATCCTTCACCGGCATCCTGACGGTGACGAACTTGCCCGCGCGGCGGAATCCGCACCGCACCCCGGGCTCGCTCAGCGGCCACGGGCACCCGCGGCCTCCGCCCCCCGGCATGCCGCCCATACCCCCGCGTCCGCCAGCGGCAGGATCGCCCGCGCGCCCGCCGCCACCCCCGCCACCCCCGCCGCCCCCGCCCCGTCCACGCCCGAATCCCATCTGCGCCATCTGGCCCCTGGCTTCAGGCAGCGTGTCGAGGACCTCCTCGATCACCGGCAAGGTTGCCGGATGCCGCGTCATCACCGCGCGCACCGGCACGGACTTCACCTTGCCGGCCTCGAGGGCTGCGTCGGAGTTGCGCGACTGCGCAAGCACGCCGCGCGCCTTCAGCGCCGTGACTGAAAGAATCTCGCTCACGAATGCGTAGGTCGCCTTCACGCGGCGCTCGAACGGGTCATGCGAGTACGCCTCGCTCAGGATCGAGATGCGCCCGCGCAGGCCGTAGTAGTTGGTGCCGTAACGCGCCAGGTGCTCGTAGGTGGACCACGACCGCGGCTCGCCCTGCGCCGCGGGCCCCTCGTCGCCCGAGAAGTTGCCGTAGTCGAATACTTCGAAGCTGTGGCGCGCGCGCATCCGCTGGCGGATGAGCGGGAGCATCGAGTCGCGGGCAAACGCGCCGCCGAACGTGCCGCCCGCCACTGCGGCCGCGGGATGAAGCGATGGCGAGTACGTGAGCGCGTACCCGTGGAAGCTACCGTCCGTGGTGTGCAGGTCAACGAACACGTCCGGATCCCACGCGTTGAACATCGCGAGTGACGCCCGTGTCTCGGGTGCCTCCGCCTTGATATAGTCGCGGTTCAGGTCGAGGCCCATGCCGTTGGGGCGCTGCCCCACCTGCTCCGGCCCGTTCTGCGCGCCGCGGCGCTGCGCCTGCGGCCCGAAGTCGTTGTTGCCGTCGGCATTGTAGATCGGCACAGCCACGAGCACGACCGAATCGAGCACGTTCGGCTTCGGCTCGAACACAAGATCGCGCACTCGCGCCAGCAGAGCTTCCTTTCCCTCTACCTCGCCGCCATGGATGTTGCCCTGGATGTACACGATGGGCCGGCCAAGCCGCTTCGCCTCGAGCGGCGTGGTCACCAGCGGTCGCGAGGCGATGATGTACGGGAGCGCGAGGCCGCGCGTCGTCGTTCCGATCGTACCCACGTGGATGTTCGCGCCACGGAGCTGGAGCGAGTCAACGAACGTGACCACGTCGGCATGGGTGGACGTTTCGATGTAGTTGGTGCGCTCTGCGCGTGTCTGCTGCGCCGCGAGCCCGACTGGGCAGACGGACGCCGCAAAGAGAAGTGCTCCACACTGGATTCGCATCAGCATTCCGGATGTTATGATGATCGTTGAGTCCTGCCGAACGTCGCCCCGCCCGCCTCAGGTATATACCTTGCCGCCGCTGCCCGCGAGGCGCACAAGGCCGCCAGCCGGCTCGAACCGCCCGGCGTGTGTACGGCCGATAGCCTCGAGCCGCCTGACCAGAGATTCCGCCCCGGTTGCGTCCACGAAGCGGTACGGCCCGCCCCTGAAGGGCGGGAACCCAATGCCGAATATGGCGGCAACGTCGCCGTCGCGCGGCTGCCGCACCACGCCCTCGTCGAGCACGCGCATCGCCTCGTTCACCATCGCGAGCGCGAGCCGCTCCTGAATCTCACCCTTCGACACGTTGGCAGCGCCGCCGCGGCGCTCCCGCAGGTCGTACACCGACGGATCCACCCCCTGGCGCTTGCCCTTCGAGTCGTACGCATAGAAGCCGTGCCTGTTCTTGCGGCCCAGCCGCCCGGAACCGAGCACGCGCTCCATCACGGATGACGGCTCGAGCCGCGCGCCGAACGCCTTGAGGAAGATCGCGCCGGACTTCGCGGCGATGTCGAGCCCCACTTCGTCGAGCAGCGTGATTGGCCCTACCGGAAATCCCCAGTCGAGCATTGCACCGTCTATGTCCTCGATCGCGACGCCTTCGTCGAAGAGCCGGCCCGCCTCATTGAGGTACGGCGCGAGAATACGGTTCACGAAGAAGCCAGGGTTGTCGTGTACCACGACCGGCGTCTTCCCGATGCTCCTTCCGAACGCTACCGCCGTCGTGATCACCCAGGGCGCGGTTTGTGGCGTCACCACGATCTCGAGCAGCGGCATCCGGTGCGCGGGTGAGAAGAAATGCATGCCAATCACGCGCTCCGGACGCGCCGCGGCGCGGGCGATCTCAGCGATCGGGATCGTGCTCGTGTTCGTGGCGTAGATCGCATTTTCCCGCAACAGCGGCTCCACCTCGCGCAACACCTTCTGCTTGACCTCGAGGTCCTCGAACACAGCCTCGATCACCAGCGGCACGCCGTGGAATCCCTCGTATGACGTAGTCCCCGCGACGAGCGAAAGCTGGTCCTCATACTGCTGCCGCGTGACGTGGCGTTTCGTGAAGCGCTCGCGCAACGCGTCGCGCGCGGCCGCCAGGCCGTGGCCCACCTGCTCGCGCGACACGTCCTTGAGGCGTACGGCGATTCCGCTCTGCGCGCTCACCGCTGCGATCCCGGCTCCCATGAATCCCGCGCCAAGCACGGCCATCCGCGGGATGGCCATGGGAGCCGGACCGCCACCTTCCACGCCTGTATCCTTCTTGAGCGCGTTGGTGGCGAAAAAGACGTCAATCAGCTGGCGCGAAACGCGGGTCATCGCCATCTCGCCGAACAGGCGCGACTCAGTGGCGAACCCCTGCCCGCGCGGAGCGTAGCCGGCAACCACAGCCTCGATTGCCGCGGGCAGCGCCGGGTAGTTGCCGCGCCCCTTCTGCGCAATCGTCGCGCGCGCTCGGCTGAGCACGATCGTACGGCCGAGCGGGTTGTTGCCGAGCAGCCGCGCCCCGATGCCAAGCCGCGGCGCGCGCCGGTTCATGCTGCCCATGGCCAGTTCCCGAGCGCGCCTGATTGCGACCGCCTTGAGAATGCTCGGGTGGACGACCTCCTCCGCGAGCCCCATCTGCACCGCCTTCCTCGCCCGGATGTGTTTCGCGCTCAGGATCATGTCGAGCGCGTTTGGCAAGCCCACGAAACGCGGCAGCCGCTGCGTTCCGCCAAGCCCGGGTATCAGCCCGAGCTGCGTCTCCGGCAGCGCGAGAACCGTCTTCGGGTGGTCGGTGACGATCCTGTACTGGCAGGCAAGCGCCAGTTCCAGGCCGCCCCCCATGCATGCGCCGTGGATCGCGGCAACGACGTGGACGTGCGACTTCTCGAGGACGTCGAGCCGCGACTTGCCCTGGGCGCTTGCCTCCTGCGCCTGGGCCGCCGTCTTGTACGAGAGGAACTCGTCAATGTCGGCGCCCACGATGAACGAATCGGGCTTCCCGCTGATGATCACCACTGCGCCCGTCTTGTCGAGCGTGATGTCGCGCTCAATTGCGCTGAACACCGCGTCGAACTCCGCGATGATCGCCTGGGAGAGCTTGTTCACGGGCTCGCCCGGCAGGTCGAACGTGACGATCACGACGCCGTCGTCGTGCTCGACGGCAAAGGCGCCGCTCATGCGCGCTCCACGACCATCGAGAAACCCAGCCCGCCCGCCGCGCAAACCGTCATGAGCCCGAACTGGCCGTCGCGCCGCCGCAGCTCGTTGGCGAGCGTCGTCGTGATTCGCGCGCCTGTGGCGCCAAACGGGTGGCCAAGCGCGATCGAGCCGCCCATCACGTTGAGGCGCGAGCGGTCAACCTCGCCCATCGGCCGGCTGAACCCGCCCCGGGCCGCCCATTCCTTCGACTCGAATCCCTGCAGGTTCGAGAGCACCTGCGCCGCAAAGGCCTCGTGCATCTCCACGAGGTCAATGTCCTTGAGCGTGAGCCCGGCGCGCTTCAGCGCCATCGGCGCGGCCAGCACGGGCGCCTGCAGAAGCTGTTCGCCGGGGTCAACTGCCGCGTACGCGTAGCTCCGGATGAACGCGATTGGCGTCATTCCAAGATCCTCAGCGCGCTGCTCGCTCATGAGCAGCACCGCCGCACCACCGTCGGTGAGCGGCGACGAGTTCCCCGCCGTCACCGTGCCGTACTTGCGGTCGAAGACGGGCTTCAGGGCCGCAAGCTTCTCGAACGAGGTGTCCGCACGGATGCCGTTGTCGCTGGCCATCCCGCCGTCGTACGCCGGCGGCACATACACGGGCGCGATTTCCGCGACCAGGCGTCCGTCCGCGGTGCCGGCGGCCGCCCTGGTGTGCGACGCCAACGCGAACACGTCCTGGTCCTCGCGCGAAATGTGGTTGAGCTTGGCCATCTTGTCGGCCGACTGACCCATCGTCTCGCCGGTGGTCGGCTCGGCGATTGCCGGCGTGACGGGAATGAGGTCGCGCGGACGGATGCGCGCGAGTGCGCCCAGACGCGCACCGGCGCTCTTTGCCTTCGACGCCGCAACGAGGGCGTCGGCGAACTTCCTCGTATGCAGGATCGGCACCTGCGAAAGCGACTCCGCGCCCCCCGCGATCGCCACCTCCGCGTGCCCGAGCGCGATCTGGTCGGCGGCGTCGGTGATCGCCTGGTTGGCCGACGCGCATGCGCGGCTCACCGTCCATGCCTGCACGCTCTTCGGAAACAGCGGCATCAGCGACACTTCACGCGCTATGTTGGGCGCGAGGACCGAGTGCACTACCGTGCCAAAGGCAATCAGGTCCACCGAGGCAGGGTCTATGCCGGTGCGGAATACGAGGTCGCGCACCGCAAGTTTCCCAAGCCCGATTGCACTGATGTCTTTGAGCACCGTACCCGCCCTGGCGAACGGCGTTCGCACGCCGGCAATGATCGCAACGCGGCGGGCACTCACGGCGGAACTGACCGGGGACATTACGATGAATCTGGCTCACGGGGCCCTGCGCCGCGAGGGGAAGCGGGCCTCGAATCGTTGCCCCGTTCAGGTCGCCCTCCGATATTCACGTCGTGCCTTCCCGCAATGCCGACGCGCCCGCAATTGCCTGGCGCGATTCAGCGCTCGACCGCCTCCAGGCCTCGACTTTCGATGTCCTGATCGTTGGCGGCGGAATCACCGGCGCCGGCATCGCGCGCGACGCGGCCCTGCGCGGCCTCTCGGTCGCGCTCATCGAGGCAGATGACTTCGCCGGCGGCACGTCGAGCAGGTCGTCGCGACTCGTGCATGGAGGCGTGCGGTATCTCGAACACGCCTTCTTCCACCTGGTGTTCGAAGCCAGCCGGGAACGTCGCACGCTCCTCCACATCGCGCCCCAGCTCGTCCATCCCCTCAGGTTCACATGGCCGGTATACCGTGGCGCCAGAATCCCGCGCTGGAAGCTCCAGGCAGGGCTCGGGCTTTACGACGCACTCGCGCTCTTCCGCAACGTGGGACGCCACCACGGCCTCTCCGCAGCGCGCGTGCTGGCCTCCGAGCCCGCGCTCGCCGGAGACGGCCTGAAGGGTGGCGCGCAGTACTGGGACGCCGCCACTGACGACGCAGGCCTCACGCTCGCCAACGTCCTCGACGCCCACTCGCACGGGGCCGCGGTCCTCAACCACGCCGAAGTCACGGGCCTCACCCGCGAGAGGGACGTCGCCAACGGCGCGACGGTCCGCGATGCCATCAGCGGCAAGGCAATCACGGTCCGCGCCAGCGCGGTCGTGAACGCAACGGGCCCGTGGACGGACGCCATTCGCCGAATGGAGGACCCGCTCGCAAAGCCGGCGGTGCTCGGCACCAAGGGCGTGCACATCGCCGTGCCCGCGCGCCGCGTTGGCAACCACGCGGCGATCACTATGATCTCCGCGGTGGATGGGCGCGTGATGTTCTGCCTCCCCGCCGGCGAGCAGACGATCGTCGGCACGACCGACACCGAGACCGATGCCCATCCCGCGGAAGTACGGGCCACGCGCGCCGATGTGGACTACCTGCTCCGCTCGGTAAACGCGTTTTTCCCGGCTGCGCAGCTTGGCCCGCGCGACGTCGTCGCCGCCTGGGCAGGAATCCGCCCGCTCGTTTCCGCCGGGAACAAGGGTGACCCGGCATCCGCGTCCCGTGAGCACCTCATCACATCGGGTCCGCTCGGGGTGATCGCGATCTCGGGCGGCAAACTCACCACCTACCGGCTCATCGCCGAGCAGACCGTGGACCGTGTGCTCCAGCACCTTCGGATCGCCGGACGCAAGTGCACTACCGCGGAACGGCAGCTCCCTGCGCCCGACCGCCCCCCGGTCTTTGGCGCGCTCTTCGAGCCCATCGTCGAAGGCCAGGTATGGAACCTGGGCGACGCGGTGTGCGCGGTACAGCGCGAGTTTGCCTGCACGCTCACCGACATCATGGTGCGCCGCACCAAGGTCGCGTATGCCTCACGCGACCACGGGATTCCCTCGGCCCCGCGCGT
This sequence comes from Gemmatimonadaceae bacterium, assembly GCA_020851455.1. Lineage (GTDB taxonomy): Bacteria > Gemmatimonadota > Gemmatimonadetes > Gemmatimonadales > Gemmatimonadaceae > Fen-1231. Next base: position 153,418 of record JADZCT010000041.1, read on the forward strand.
TGCCGCGGCCGTCGCGAGGCACGTCGGCTGGGACGAAGCCGAGTGCGCACGGCAGGTTGAAGCGTACCGGAGCGAAGTCGCCCGGCTCTTCACGATTGATTCCTGACCCCGGGGCCTGCTGGATCGTCCTTGAAGACGATGTCCAGCACCCGCTCCTTTCGCACGGCGCTCCTGGTTGCACCGTGCGTCGCCTTGTCGGCAGCCCCGTCTCAGTCGCTTCGTGGATCCAGGGAGTCCGTCGAACGCCAGCATGGCGTTGCGGTCTCGAACGACTTCACCTTCCTGGTGAACGCCAGCGACGTTGCCCGCTTCGTGCGGCTCGGCCTCCTCGTCCGCGTGAAAGCAAGCGCTGGCGTTGATCTGGCGGGGGTCTCGCATCCCTATGCCCGCCCGGCCACCCGCCTGTTCGTACAGCGGCTCGGCGCGCAGCATCGCGCCGCCTGCGGCGAACCGCTCACGGTCACCAGCCTCACGCGCCCCAGCAACAGCCAGCCGGCGAACGCGTCCGGCGAGTCCGTTCACCCTACAGGGATGGCGGTTGACCTCCGGGTGAGCTCGGTGGCGAAGTGCCGGCAGTGGCTCGACCGCGTGCTCCTCTCACTGGAACGAACCGGCGTGATCGAGGCCACGCGGGAGCACCGCCCGCCGCATTACCACGTGGCGGTCTTTCCGCAGCGCTATACGGCTTACGTTCGCGGACTCGCCACGCGCTCCGTGGCCGCCGACATCATGGCGTCGGGGGACGACGGCAGCGGGACCGGCGGCGCCCCCTAGGACTCCGCAGGAGCGTCGTGGATCGTCACCAGGTCCACGATCTTCAGCCTGCGGGTGCGAGCTGGCAGTTTCAGGAGCACGAGGTCGCCCGCCTTCTTGCCGAGCATCGCACGGCCGATCGGCGACGCCATCGTTACATGATTGTCCTCCAGCTCCAGCGCGTCGCCAAACACGAAGTGATACGTCTCTTCTTCGTTCGTGTCCTGATCCTGGACCGTCACTTTCGAGCCAAGGCCCACCGACCCGGCCGGGATCTGCGATATGTCTATTGACGACAACCGCGCAAGGCGCTCGCCGAGCTGGCCCAGCCGCGCCTGGACGAACTTCTGGCGCTCGAGCGCCTCCTTGTACTCGGAGTTCTCGCGCAGGTCGCCCATCTCGACGGCGCGCCGGATCTCAGCCGGCAGCGTCACGTTGAGTTCGTATCGCAGCTTGTCGGCTTCCTCGTTGAGCTTCTGCTTGAGAGCCTCGATCATGATCGTCGGCGAGTGGGAGGGGCAGAAAAATTGCGCGCCCGGCTCGTCCACTCTCGACCGGGCGCCTTCGCTATCCGATAAAGATAGCCGCCCGGTCCGGCTCGGCAACCGCTGGCGCTGCGCCCCGCGCCTGAGCGAGCCCCGGACGCGTCAGAGATACGGCGTAAACAACCGCGTGACGCCGTCGCGCAGCTGCACCGGCAGGCTCCGGCTGTTCACGTCGCGCAGTGACACCTGACGTGACGCCGCTATCCGCGCGTCAACCAGCGACGCCAGCGACGCGGCAAGCGGGCGGTCGTAGCATTCCACGTTGAACTCGAAGTTGAGCCGCAGGCTGCGCGGATCCCAGTTCGACGTCCCGATCAGCGTCCACCTCTCGTCAACCACGAACAGCTTGGAATGGTCAAACGGCGGCGGAGTGAGGTGGATTCGGCACCCGTGCTCGAGCACCTGCCACCACTGCGCCACTGACGCCCAGTGCACAAAGGGCAGGTTGTTCTTCGACGGGAGCACGATGTCCACCGCCACCCCGCGCATCACCGCAACGTTAAGCGCCGAGATGACCGGCTGGTCCGGGAGAAAATACGGCGTCATGATCCGCACCGACCGCCGCGCCGCGCCAAGCGCCGCAAGGATCGTCCAGCGCAGCTTTCCGAAATCCTCGTCGGGGCCGTCAACCACGCTTCGCGCGAGCACGCCTCCCGCAGCGTCGAGGCGCGGGAACCATGCCTCGCCCCGCAGCGCTTCGCGCGCCGAGAAGAGCCAGTCGTCGGCGAACGCCTCCTGCAACTGCGCCACGATCGGCCCGCGCAGCCGGAAATGGATATCCTGAACCGGACTCCGCGGGTTGCGGCCCAGCCAGTGCCCCACGCGGATGTTCATTCCGCCGGTGAAGCCAAGGCCGCCGTCAACGACCATGATCTTCCGGTGGTTACGGAGGTTGATCGCGGAGAGCTTCCACGGATACGTGGGAAGGTGTCGCGCATGGGGGATGCCGCGCTGGCGAAGCGCGTTGAGAATGGACGGCCATGAATACCGAGACCCGGTTCCATCAATCAGCACGCGGACCTCGACCCCTCGCTTCACCGCCGCGCCAAGGGCATCGGCGAACTCGAGGCCCACGGAATCGCGGTCGAAGATGTACGTGACGAGCGTGATCGAGCGCTTCGCCGACGCGATCGCCTCGAGCATCGCGGGGTAGGCGGCATCGCCGTTGACGAGCGTCTCGATCATGTTTCCTGGCGCAAGCGGCCGTCCTGAGACGCGCGCCACCGCCGCGGCGAGCGGAACGAGGTGCGTTGCGTCCTCAGGCAACTGCTCCTCGAGCAGCTCCGGCGGACACGCGAACGTACCGGACTCCGACTGGTACCGCTCCATGCCGCCGCGCAGCAGCACTGCCTCGCGCTTGATGCGGTTGACGCCCAGGATCAGGTACAGTGCCGGCCCGACGACGGGAGCGAGCCAGATGAAACCGAGCCACGCGACGACGGCACGGGAGTCGCGCTTGTAAAGCAGCGCGTGGCCCGTCGCGAGCACGGCAAGCAGCACCGCCAGCGCCTGCGCGATGACGTGCCACTCGGACGTGAACTGCCATGCTCCGGACATCCGCGCCTCCACCTCTCTTGCGGGAGATCGAGCCGTGCAGTGCCGCTGGCGCCCAGCAGGTCAGCCGTTGGCTCTGCGGTACTCCTCTGTGAGGTTCGCGAGCAACAGCGCCCGCTTATCATAGAGCCGCTTGGGCACCCGAGGCTGCCGCCTGGCCAGCGCGTAGCTCGTGATGAGCGGCAGAGCGATGGTCGTGTCCACGTAGCACACTACTGCGTCCGGCAGCCGGTCGGGGTCAATCTTGCCCCAGCTCACCGCCTCCGACGGCGTCGCGCCCGAGAGGCCACCCGTGTCGGGGCGCGCGTCGGTCACCTGCAGGAAGTAATCGTGCCCTTTCTCGTCAATGCCGAGCACTTCCTGGATCTGTGGCTCGGTCTGCAGCGCGAAGTTCTTCGGACTTCCGCCGCCCATGATCATCACCCCGCTCCGGCCCGCCTTCCTCCGCCCCACGCCCCTCTTTGCGCCGAGCACGATCGCCGCCGTCTCGTTCACGTCCTGGTTCGGGTCAATGATGCACCTGCCGCCCTCGAGCGCGAGCGCGGCCACGTTCATCCCGATGCTCGAGTCGCCCGGCGACGGGCTGTACACCGGCACTCCATACCGGTACGCGGTAGCCAGCAGCGACTTGTCTTCCACGCCCAGCACCCGCGCACGCTCGTCCACGTACTTGCCGCAAAGCCAGTGGAACTCGGCGCTCGACATCGTGCGCTGGAACTCCTGCCCGCGCAGCACCTGACGGAAGAATGCGTCGGTCGAGAGCAGCACGTCGTAGTCGAAGAAGATGTCGTAGATGCGAACCACGCCTTCCTCGCGCAGCGCTATGTCGCTCACCGTCGCGTTGCCCCGGTGCATCGCCAGTCCAAGCCCGAAGTGCGTGTCGTGGTAGAGGTTCGCGCCGGTCGAGATGACCCAGTCAATGAATCCGGCCTCGATGAGCGGAATGATGCAGCTCATCCCGAGCCCTGCCGGGGTGAGCGCACCGGTGAGCGTCAGGCCGATAGTCGTGCCGTCGTCGAGCATCTTCTCTGCGTATAGCTGCGCCGCGTCCCGCAACCGCCCGGCGTTGTACGCCTGGAATGTGCCCTCGATGAGTTCCGCCACCGTTTCGTTGCCGTCAATCCGTCGTGGCGCGATCCGCGCGCCGCGCAGGTACCGGCTTCTCTCCGCGGCCAGGTGCTTCACCCCCTTGGCCTCGCGCGCCTCTGCCGCTTTCTTCTGTGCCGCCTTCGGCCCGGCAGGGCTTGCGCGCTTTACCGCCGCCTTTCGCGGCGCCGCCGCTGTCTTGCGCTTCCGGTCTTTGCTGGCCATCGCTGGTCGCCGTCCCCGTTTCGTTGTGTTCGTCCCTGCCTACTTCATCTCGGCGGCGACCTGCGCCGCGTACGCCGCGGCAACAATGTCAACCGCCTCTTCGGGATCGTCCGTGAGCGTAATCAGGTCCACGTCCCCCGGTGAGATCTTTCCCTCGCCCACCACGCGCGATTGGATCCACCTGAACATCCCGGCCCAGTAATGGCGCCCGAAGAGAATCACCGGGAACTGCGAAATCTTCCCCGTCTGAATGAGCGTTACTGCCTCGAAAAGCTCGTCGAGCGTTCCGTAGCCGCCGGGGAATATGATGAACGCCGCGCTGTACTTGATGAACATCGTCTTCCTGACGAAGAAGTACCTGAAGTTCACCACGGTATCCACATAAGGATTCGTTCCCTGCTCGAACGGCAGTTCGATATTGCACCCGACCGAGTGGCCGCCTGCAAGCCGGGCGCCCTTGTTCGCGGCCTCCATGATCCCGGGCCCGCCGCCGGTGATCACCGCGAAACCCCGCCTCGCGAGGCACCGCCCGACGTCCACCGCGGCCGCGTACTGCGGATCCTCGGGCGTGGTGCGCGCCGACCCGAACACGGTGACGGCCTTCTGCAGCGTGGCTAGCTTGTCGAACCCCTCGATGAACTCGCCCATGATGCGGAGCACGCGCCACGTGTCGCTGCGCGTGAACTCGTCGCCCTGGAGTATGCCCTGCAGGAACTTCGAGTCTTCGGTGAGCGCGGGGCCAACGGGCGGGCGAATCGAATCGTCCACGTGCTTCGCGCCATTGCGATTGTTCGTCGCGGAAGCGCTTGCGTCCATCGCCGGCGGCCCGGTTCGCGCTGCGCGCCCCCTGGACGCCGCCCCGCGCGATGATGTGCGTTTCGGCATCCACGGAGTTTACCTTCACGCGTGCACCACCGCGACCGCGCACCCCGGGAAACCGTGGTCATCCTCGTCGCCGACGGGGCTCGCCCCGACACCCTGGCGGCGGCGATGGACGCCGGAGAGCTCCCAGCCCTCACGCGGCTGCGCGCCGAGGGCGGGCTTCACGAGGTGACGACGGTTTTCCCGTCGGTCACGGGCCCCGCGTACGCACCGTTCCTCATGGGACGTTTCCCGGGACAGGCAGGACTTCCCGGAATCCGCTGGTACGACCGCGCCCGCACGGCCACCCGCTGGCCCTCGTGGTCACGCAGTTACGTGGGCTTCGACATGGGCTCAACCGGGCGTGATGCCGACCCGGCGTCGCCGACCCTTTTCGAGCTTGCCGGCTCACGGCTCGGCGCGCTGAGCGTGATCGAGCGCGGCCTTCCCCGTCGCGACAGGGTTGCGCGCGGCGCCCTGTTCGTGGTTCGCGCGGCCCTGACGCACTTCTCGGGCAACGTCGAGGGATGGCTCGCGATGGACAAGCGTGTCGGTGCCCACGTCGCACGCCGCATCGCCGCCGAGCGGCCGGCGTTCGCCTTCTGCGCGCTCACTGGCATTGACAAGACTTCCCACGCGGCCGGCCACCGCTCGGCCGCCGTCAGGCGCGCGATGCAGATCGTTGACTCCACCGCCGCCAGGATTCGCGCCGACGCCGAGGCCGACGGCCGTTGGGGCTCGATGCACCTCTGGGTGGTGAGCGACCACGGGCACTCCCCGGTGAAGTGGCACGAAGACCTCGCGGGCCTCGTCTCGTCGTGGGGCGTCCGCACGCGCGCACACCCGTGGGTCTTTGGCTTCAGGCACCGTGCCGCCGTGATGGTGAGTGGCAATGCCATGGCGCACCTCTACCTTGACCTCTCCGACCGCGTGCGGCCCTGGTGGCCCGCGCTCGAGCCTGGCTGGGGATGGCTGGCCGACCACCTCCTCCAGCGCCCGTCAACGGACCTGCTCATCCTCCCCCACGGCCCGGACCGGGCCGACGTGCGCGCGCGCGGCCGCGGCTCGGGGTTCGTCACGGTCGCCGAAGGCCGCTACTCTTACACGCCAGCGTCCGGCGACCCGCTCGGCATTGGAGCAGTGCACGCGCTCGACGCCTCCGACGCCCACGCAGCTCTGCGTGGCAGCGACTACCCGGACGCGCTCGTGCAGATCGCCGCCCTCGCATCCAGTGCGCGCGCCGGCGACCTGATCGTCAGCGCCGCGCGCGACTGGGACCTGCGCTCCCGCTACGAACCCATCCCGCACGCGTCGTCGCACGGAGCGCTCCACCGCGAACACATGCTCGTCCCCCTGCTGGTGAACCGGCCCCCCGCGCGCACTCCGCTCCGCACGGTTGATGTCTTCGCCTCCGCTGCCGACGCGCTCGGTGCAGGGAGCGTGCCCTCCGACGGAACGAGCTGGCTCTAGCTGCCCGCCTCGCTCAGCAGCTCGTCGAGATGGCGCGCGATTTCCCCCTGCCGCCGCCGCAGCGCCTCGACACGCTCCGGGTGACGGCGCAGCGCGAAGTACTGCCTGACTGATTGCCACACGAACCGGCGCGAATCGCCTATCGCCAGCGCGCCCAGCCCGAGCAACGGCAGCGCAACGAAAGTCACCACGGCGGCCAGTGCGCCCCAGAGCGCCCCGGCTGCGGCTGCAAGCAGCAGGAACCAGACCAGGAAGATCACGCCGCCGTACATCACCCGGAACGTGGGAACGGAGTCTTCGCCCTCCTTTACCGAGGCACGCGTGCCGATGACGTCCGCCAGAGCGCGCGGAATCCAGAAGAGGACGAGGCCGAGCGCGGCGATTGGCGTCATGAGAATCATCGGCAGTCGGCGAGCCAGCCATGCCGCGGCGGAACCGGCGTCCATGCGCGCACGCAGCGCCGCTGGCGTGAGGCCAAGTCGGCCGAGTATCCTCTCGTGCGCGCGAACCTGGCGCGCAACCTGCCGCCACGAGCCGTCATCGCCGAGCCGGAGGCGCGCAAGCGCGTCGGTCGTTGCCGCAAGACGGCTCAACTCGGCCTCCGCGCCCGGTTCGCCGCCGCGTTCGGCGCGCCAGACCAGCTCCGCCATCCTTACGAGCTGCTCGTCCTGCCACGCGTGAAGGTTCAGCGTCACCGCGCGCATGGACGCAGCGATGCGCCGCGTGAGTTCGCGTACCGCTTCACGGTCACTCGCGCCGCGACTCGCGAGGTCGTCCCACGCGCATGCCTCGCCAACGACCACGCGCGCCGAGCTCCTGAAAGCGCGCCGGTCGCGGAAGACCATGCCGATCGGCACGATCGGGAACGCGCGCCCGCCCAGTTCCGCCGCGGCGCCAAGCGCAATCCGCGCCGCGCCCGTCTTGAGCGGCTGCAGTCCCGAGGCGCTGTGCGCGATTCCCTCGGGGAAGATCCCAACCGCATCGCCCCGTGCAACGGCGTGGTACACGTCGCGGAACACGTCGAGGTTCTGCGCAACCAGCTTCGGGTCGTCCTGCCGGCGGTATACCGGCACCGACCCCACCGCCTTCACCAGCCACCCGAGCCCCGGGTACGTGAAAAGCGGCGCCTTGGCCATGAACCGTACGCGGCGCCGCGATGCCACCACAACGAAGGCGACGTCGAGGAGCGAGTTGGTGTGGTTGGCCACGATCAGTTCCGGGCCGGACGCCGGCGGAACGGCTCCGCCGCGAGTCACGCGGTAGTAGCCGTGCACCGCGAACCAGCTCATGGTGGGGAGCGCCGGGAGCATCCACATCGTGACGGTAATGATACTGCGCGCCATACGTTGATCGGCGGCGGCTCTCACACGATCTTCAATGGAATGAGCTGGTCCGGTCTGTCGGTACGCCTCGCGCTCCGCGCCATCGCCTCCCCTCGGCTGGCCGCCGATCTACTGCGCGTGGCCTGGCGCTTCCGCACGCGCGACTGGTACCGCCGTCCTCCGTTCCTCCCGCTGCCCGACCGCGCCTACGTCGCGTGGCGCATGCACACTGCCTATGGCGACCATAACGCCGTGCCGCCCGTTACCGACGTGATTCGCTACGCGCGCTGGGCACGGCGAATGCCGTGACGCTCTCGCAGCGGCTCAAGGCGCAGGCGTATGCAGCCGGGTTCGACCTCGCCGGAATCGCAATGCTCGGACCGGTGGAAGAGGCCGCGCACTACGACGCATGGCTCGCCAACGGATACGCCGCGACGATGGACTACATGCACCGCAACGTCGACGTGCGCCGCGACACCACGCGCCCCAAGCCCGGCATGCGATTCGCGCTCGTCGTTGCCCTCGACTACGGCGGCGCCGAACCCGGCGGGCCCGTTGCGCGCTATGCGCGTGGCGACGACTACCACCGGCTCATGTGGGACCGGCTCGACGAACTGGGCGAGTGGCTGCGAACCGAAGCCGGCGGCAAGACCCGCTCGTACGTTGACACCGGCCCGATACTCGAGCGGGCACTCGCGCGCAACGCCGGGCTCGGCTGGATCGGCAAGAACGCCATGCTCATCAACCCCGACATCGGCTCGTTCTTCTTCATTGGCGCGCTTTTTACCGATGTCGAGCTCGAACCCGACCGACCGTTCGCCACCGACCACTGCGGCACGTGCCGCCGCTGCCTCGATGCCTGCCCCACTGGCGCGTTTGCCGCGCCGCGCGTGCTCGATGCCGCCAGGTGCATCTCGTACCTCACCATCGAACTTCGCGGTCCCATCCCGCCCGAACTGCGCGAGGGCGTCGGCGCGCGCCTCTATGGCTGCGATGTCTGCCAGGAGGTCTGCCCCTGGAACGTGAAGTTCGCCCGGGAGGCGCGGGAACCCGCGTTCAAGCCGCGTGGCAACCTGGGGAGCAACGACGCCAGGGCGCTGGCGGACGAATGGCTCGCGATGGACGCCCATGCATACGCAACGGCATTTCGCAACTCCGCCATGAAGCGAGCCAGGCTGGACGGGCTGCAGCGGAACGCGCACGCCGTGCTCGACAACCTCCGCGGACCGGGCAACGAAGGGCCTGCTGATCCGCCGGCCGGCGCGTAACTTCACACCCGATGGCGCATAACCACGACGCCAGCGCGCGCGGCATCCGCGCGACGCAAGCCGCCATGCTCGTTAACACGGTTCTGGCGATCACCAAGCTGGTCGCCGGGCTCGTCGGCAACGCCTACGCCCTCGTCGCCGACGCCGTCGAGTCCACGGGCGATATCCTGTCGTCAACGATCGTCCTGGGCGCGCTGCGACTCTCCGCCCGCGACCCCGATGGCGACTACCCGTTCGGCTACGGCAAAGCCGAGTCGGTTGCCGCCGCCGCCGTCTCCCTCATGCTCCTCGGCGCGGCGGTTGGCATCGCCGTCCAGGCCATACTCGAGATCCGCACGCCCCACCACGCGCCCGCCCCGTGGACACTGGGCGTCCTCGTCACGGTAATCGTCATCAAGTGGGTCCTGGCGCGGCGCGTGGCAGCCGTCGGCAACGAGACGGGAAGCCCCGCCGTGAAGGCCGACTCGTGGCATCACTTCAGCGACGCGATCACCTCGGCGGCAGCATTCGTCGGGATCTCGATCGCCGTCATCGGCGGCCCCGGATGGGAATCGGCTGACGACTGGGGCGCGCTCGCCGCATCGTGCGTGATCGCATGGAACGGTGCGATCCTGCTGAAACCCGCGCTTCATGACCTCATGGACCGCGCGCCCGGCGGCGACATCATGGAACAGGTGCGGCAGGCAGCCAACGACGTGGACGGCGTCCGCTGCACTGAAAAGCTTGCAGTGCGACGTGCAGGCGCCGTGTACTTCGTTGACATCCACGTGCAGGCCGACCCCGACATGCCGCTGCACGATGCACACGTGCTCAGCGGACGCGTGAAAGGTGCCATCCGGTCCGCCCTCCCGCAGGTGCAGTCCGTGCTAGTTCACATGGAGCCCTACGAGGGCCACGACGGCTGAGGCAGGCATGCTCACCCCTCGCACCCGGGATACCTTGCACGGCATAGCGCCACCTCGAGACCGCACCCTCTGGCTTCACCAACCGATCGAGCGATCGTTGCCGCCGTCCTTTCGCGAGCGCTACGCCGCCTTCCGCCGAACGCAGCCGCGCACCCCGCGCCTCACGAAGCGCATGGTGAACGCCCGCGGGCTCGACTTCGCGGTCTTCACGTCGCCGGCCGTGCCCGGATCGCTTCCGCTTGCGTGCGTCACAGGCGGCATGATCTACAGCCACGCACTCCTCTGGCCGGCGCTCTCGCCGCTCGCGGCGGGGCGCCAGGTGATCCTGTACGACCTCCGCGGACGAGGTGCCTCGCAGGCCGCGCCGGCTCCGCGCCAGTCACGCGTCGAGTTCGACGCCGCCGACGTTCCTGCGATCCGCGATGCCATGGGTTTCGCGCGGTGGGACGTGCTCGGTCATTCGTGGGGCGGCGGAATCGCGATGCTCGCCGCCGCGCGCGACCCGGAGGGGACGCGGCGCCTTGTGATGGTTGACGCCGTCGGCGTCACGAGCGACTGGATCGCGGATCTCCACGAAGCAGCCCTCGCGCGCCTCCACGGGCGCGATCGCGCGGTTCTCGCCGCGCTCGACCCCCGTCTCCTTCAGGACGACAACCCACAAACCCATGGCGAGTACTCGCGCGCCATCTATCCCGCCTACTTCTCCGATCCAACCAGGATCGGCGGCTTCAGCCCACCACCCGAGACCAGCCAGACCGGCGCCGCCGTGGCGGCGCTGCTGCGTCGCGAAGGCTACGACTGGCGCCCCGACGCCGCCCGCGTGGCCGCAACGACGCTCCTCATCCACGGCAGCGACGACGTGCTGCCGCCGCGCCTCGCCCACGAGACCGCCGCCGTCATCACCCGCGCGCGCGTCGAGGTCATAACCGGCGCGGGGCATATGCCGTTCTGGGAACAGCCGGAGTGGTTCTTCCGGATCGTCAGTCAGTTTCTCGACGCACCCGACCTCGGCAGATGAAACGCGGCGAGATCGCGCTGATTGCAGTCGGCACCGCCTTCGCCGCGTTCGTCGCGGTCGAAGCCGTGCGCTCCGTGCGCACGCGCAGCCAGCGGGGCAGCGAGCCCGACACCGCCAGCCAGACAGTCGAGCTCCGCACGCAGGAAGGCGACCTCGTAAGCGTTCGCCGCTCCGACCTCCCGCCGCCGCCCCCTAAGGACTACGTGGCAATTGGCAACGAGCTTGCCGTCGCGAGCGGGTTCACGTACATCGGCGCAATCCTCAAGGCGCGCAACGGACACATCGCGCGCTGGGTTGACCGGCGCAACGACCCGATCACCGTCTGGATCCAGCGCTCGCCGGACGTGCGCGACTTCTGGCCCGACTTTCCCGACCGCGTGCGCGACGCATTCTTCACCTGGTCGAACGCGGGCATCCCGATCCGATTCCTCTTCATCCACGATTCCACGAACGCCGAGGTGCGCGTCCGCTGGCTCGATCACTTTCCCGATCAGGCCGCGGGCAAGACCTACTGGGTACGCGATGTCAATTGGTGGATCCTGGGCGCCGATATCGAATTGGCGCTTCACTCCGCCAACGGCGAGGCGTACGATCGCGACGCGGTGCATGCCATCGCGCTGCACGAAGTCGGGCACCTCATCGGGCTCGACCACTCGCCAAACCCCGACGACGTGATGGCCCCGCGCGTGCACTCGATGCAGCTCTCGCTGACCGACCTGCGCACGGCGAACCTCATCTACAAGCTGCCCCCGGGCGCCGTCGCCGACACGGCGCGGCGCTGACTACTGCCGCGGATCGCGCGGGCGCAGCACGATGCTGGTCTGCCGCCGCGCGCGCATCACCTTCAGCGTCACGCCCTGCGGCCCCGCCTCGCTGAACCGCCGCCAGAGCGTAACAGGCGATGCAACGGCCGAGTCGGCCACGGAAACTATCACGTCACCCTTGCGCAGCCCCGCTGCCTCGGCCGGCGTGCCGGTGGCCACGGAAAGAACCAGCAGTCCTTTGTCCACGCCCACCGTTTCGCGCCAGTCGGCATCGAGCGGCAGGAGTTGTGCTCCGCCGATCATGTTCCCCGCCGGCGCAAAGGGCGCGATCGGGGCGAACTCCGCCCGGAACGTCGCGCGCGCGGAGTCCGATACCGAATCAGGCCGCGAAGGACGGCCAAAGAAGAGCCCCCTCACCATGCCGCCCGCCGGCGCGGCCCGGCTCGGCATCGCGGGCGGGCGCTGCCCCGCCTGAGGCGCAGGGGGCAACCCGAGCGTCACCTGCGGCGCGAGCCTCGACGCCACCAACGCCTCCTCCGCCCAGGTGCACGGCGACGCCGCGTCGTCCGGCCGCTTCCCGACCACAACGGCGATGCTCTCTTCGCGCCCCCCGCGCAGCACACGCACGACGACGCGCGCCCCCGGCTTGAGGAGTGCGTCCAGCGGCACCGCTCTCGCCACGTCGTACCCGCCTATCGCCGTGAGCTGGTCGCCGGCCCTCAGCCCGCCGCGCTGCGCCGGCGATCCCGGCTCCACCGACACGATCTCCGGGCTCGTGGGAAAGTAGTACAGCGCGCGGCCGTCACTCTCCGGGCGTACGTCTATTCCCGTGAAGTTGACGCCGAGGTACCCTTCCGGCCCCAGCGTATCCTGAGCGCACTTGAGCCGAAGCCGCGAAGCGAGCGCGGTCTTCCTTGCCGCCGCTGCGTAAAGCTGCGTCTGGATATCGCGCAGGCGCGCGTCCACAACCCGCGCCACGATTGCCTCGCGCAGCGCCTCGGCCAGCCGTTGCTCTGCCTCCTGCGACGTCATCAGTTGCGCCGCGAGCCGCATGAGCTCGCCCTCGGCCATCGCCATCCTGTTGCTAACCGCGGCAAGCGAATCCATGCGCCCGGAATCCGGCGCGATCCGCGCCGGGCGCTGTCGAACCGGCTGCGCGCCACACTCCGCCACCGCGGCAAAGCCAAGTGACGCGGCGGCCGCGCCAGCCATCAACGCGACGCGACGCATCTCAGTACTTCTCCAGCACCTGCGTCGCCGGCATCGAGACAGCCAGCGCGCGCAGCGTCTGCTCGCGCGCCGTCTGGAACGCGAGGTAGTACTGGTTCAGCAGCGGATCCTGCGGCGACCGGTAAAGCGCCGTGCGCGACGCCGCCGCCATGTTGTCGAGCGCGGCAAGGCGCGTGCGGTACGAATCCGAGTTCAGTCCGATGAAGTGCTGCGTGGTGTCCTGCGCCGCAAGGTACGCGGCGGCGTTCTGGTACAGTTCCTGCGATGCCACCAGCGTCTTCATCGCGTCGTCCTGCGACGCGAATGCAACCGGCTTCGCCAGCGCCGCGGGGATGGGCTCCGCGGCGCCTCGCCATGCAAACGGCGCGCCGGCCGACATCCTCCCGGCGACGCCGCCAACGAAGAGAAAGCCAAGCGCCGCCGCGACGCGCACCGTCCAGCGGCGCACCGCGGCACGCCGGCTGGGCGCCTGCGTGATTCCCTGCCCGCGAAGTCGCGGGAGGAGCGCATCGAACCCGTACGAAGGCGCAACCGCGGTCGCGCTCGCCTCGGCCGCGGCCCTCTGCAGCCGGCGGTGCGCGGCCAGATCGGCCGTGCACTCGAGGCACGTCGTAATGTGCGCCGCTTCGATCGGCGTCGGCGTGTCGTCCGCCAGCGCCGCCAGTCGTTCAGGAGGAAGATGCGACATGCTCATGCGTTCCCTTCGCCGGACTCGGGCCATCCACCAGGTGCGCGAGCAGCCGGCGAAGCTTCGCGCGCGCCTTGAAGAGCTGTGATTTCGAGCCGCCCGAGGTGATCCCCAGCTCCTGCGCGATCTCCTCGTGCGTATACCCCTCCACATCGTGCAGCACGAACACCGTACGCGCGCCAGAGGAGAGCTGCTGCACCGCCTCGTCAATTGACTGCGCCACCAACGCCCGCTCGCCCTCGTGCTCCACCGACAACGTCTCCTCCTCGATCTCCACCTCCCGCTGCGCCAGCCGCCGCCGCGACCGGAGCACGTTCAGCGTGCGGTTCACCGCGATACGGTGCGCCCACGTCGAGAACTGCGCCTCCCACCGGTAGCTCGGGAGCGCGGCAAAGATCTGGATCCATACCTCCTGCGCCACATCTTCGGCCAGGTCCGGATCCCCCACCAGCCTCCGCACGACCGCGTCTATGCGCGGCGCGTGCTGCGTCCAGATGGAACGCAGCGCGGCCTCGTCGCCGTTGATGGCGCGACGGATCGTGATCTGGTCAGTCGGGGGCATCGGATCCACTTATTCTGTCACGGCAACCTATTGCAGGGTTTACCCGGTCGGTTGCTACCCGTGTCGCGCGCTCGTCTTGACACCTGCGGGGCCGTGGCGTACTTGTTGCAGTTGAACGCGGCCGCGTGCCAGCGCAAGACCTGTACTCAACCACTCGTAAGTGCTTCGCTTCCTCACCCTTGCGGCCCTTGCGGCCTCGCTCCACGGCGGAGGGCTCGTCGTGCGGCCGCCGGTCGAGGTGGGGATGTCGCCCGACCGGCTCGCACTGGTTGACCGGGTGGTGCAGAAGGGCATCTCCGCCGGCGGATTTCCAGGCGCCGCGGTGATCGTCGGGCGCCGCGGCGCGATCGTCTACGACCGCGCCTTCGGCCGCCTCGCATGGAACGGCACGGCCGCCACGCCCGTGAGCACCGGCAAGTCCATATACGACCTCGCCTCGCTCACCAAGGTGGTGGGCACCACCACCGCGCTCATGGTCCTCTACGACGAGGGCAGGATTCGCCTCGACGACAAGGTCCAGCGCTACGTGCCCGACTTCGTAGGGCTGAACAAGGACAAGGTCACCATTCGCATGCTGCTCGCCCACCGCGGCGGACTCGCGCCGGGCCGCGTGCTCTGGAAGAAGGCGAAGTCGCCCGCGCAGGCTCGCGAGATGGTCGTCACCACGAAGCTCTCGACAACCCCCGGCCGCCTCATGATGTACTCCGACCTGGGCGCCGACCTCATGGGATGGGTCGTCGAAGCCGCTTCCGGCATGCCGCTCGACAAGTTCCTCGACACACGCGTCTTCCGCCCGCTTGGAATGACGAACACCATGTTCCGCCCCGCCGACTCGCTCAAGTTCCGCATCGCGCCAACCGAGATGTACCCGCCGCGCGGCCACCCCCTCCGCGGCGAGGTGCACGACGAGAACGCTTACGCGCTCGGCGGCGTGGCGGGGCACGCTGGGCTCTTCTCCACAGCGTCCGACCTCGCGATCTTCGCGCAGATGATGCTCAACCGCGGCGAGTACAACGGAGTCCGCATCGTCGCCGACTCGACCGTACGGCTCTTCACCAGCGTCGTCGCCTCCGCCCGCGCCCTCGGCTGGGAGGTAGGGAACGGCGAGCACGGCGCAGGCGACTACTTCGACGAGCACGCCTTTGGCCACACCGGGTTCACCGGCACATCGCTCTGGATTGACCCCGACCGCGACCTCTTCGTGGTGATCCTCACCAACCGCGTGTACGAAGCGCGCGCGCGCAGGCCATCCCTCGTCATTGCCGACGTGCGCCAAGACATTGCCGACATTGCCGCAATGTCGGTGCTCGACAGCGACCTCGCGATCCCGGTGATCCCGGCGTCGTTCCGCGCCGACCTCGCCGAAGACTGGAACTCCCGCGCCCGCCGCGCTCCAGCCAGAAAGCCCGCACCCCGCGCGCCATCCCCCACCAGGCACCCCTGAGTGTCCCGGCAGAGCACAGGCCAGCCCGCGCCCAAACGTGCAATCCTGAGCGATTTCGTCCCCATCGTGT
This sequence comes from Gemmatimonadaceae bacterium, assembly GCA_020851455.1. Lineage (GTDB taxonomy): Bacteria > Gemmatimonadota > Gemmatimonadetes > Gemmatimonadales > Gemmatimonadaceae > Fen-1231. The sequence goes on from JADZCT010000041.1 coordinate 169,183, forward strand.
ACATTTCAGGGGATGACGTACCCCGGTAACCCAGTTGACGGAGCCGCGCCGACGCAGGCGGCAGAGGCGCACGATTCACAGGCGCCCGCCACCAGTGCCCCGATCACCGTTGACCTCGTGAAGCTCGCGCTCAGGCGCGTCAAGGATCCCGAGGTCAACCTCAACATCGTGGACCTTGGCCTCGTTTATGACATCCGGGTCAGCGGGAACGACGTTGAAGTTGACATGAGTCTCACCACGCCTGCCTGCCCGTCCGGCCCGGAAATCACCGACGATGTCCAGCACACCCTCGAGGAAATCGAGGGCGTCGGAAACATCGAGCTGAACCTCGTCTGGTCGCCGCCGTGGAGCCCCCAACGGATTGACCCGCGCGTAAGAGCCTACCTCGGGTTCTGATCCGGCTGGTTGGCGCTCGCGGGGACGGCTGAATAAGGCCGCAGCGCCTCGATGAACCCCGCGCCGAGCTCCGCAACCTGCCACTTTCGCAGCTCGGTGATGGCCGCGAAGGCATCCATTTCGCGCGGCAGCGCTCGTGCGACCGCCTCGAGCCGGTCGCGCGAGCAGAGCACCCCTGGGTCCAGTTCCAGCCGCTTTGCGACGGCATCGCGCACCGCCTTCACAGCGCCAACCTTCGCGTCGAACTCCGGGTCGCGCGCGTAGCGCTTGCCCTTCGGGAATTTCGGCAGATCGCCCTCGGGCACGGCGAGTCCGCGCTCGATCGCCGCGAGCACCTCGCCGCCCTGACGCTCCACGATTCCACGCGGCATCCCCTTGATCGTCCCCAGCGCATCGCGCGACCGCGGCGCAAGGCGCGACGCCTCGATCAGCACCTCGTTGCCGGCCACGCGGAAGGTTGACTTGTCGAGCGTGCGGGCCAGCGCATCGCGCCACTGTACCAGCTCGCGCAGCAGCGCCAGCTCGCGCCGCGTGAGGTCGCGCGCGCCCTTGATGCGCAGGAACGCGCCCTCGGGCTCGGCGGGCTCCCAGTGCACGTCCGCCAGCCGCGCAAACTCCTCCGCGGCCCACGCCCACCGTTCGCGCCTGCGAAGCTCGTCGGCCAGGCGATCGCGCAGGTCGAGCAGGTGCAGCGTGTCCTGCGCCGCGTACTCTAGCATTCCCGCGGTGAGCGGGCGCATTGACCAGTCGGCGCGCTGGTGCTTTTTGTCGAGCTTCACGCCGAAGTAGCGCTCGAGCAGCGCCGCCAGTCCGAACGCCGTGATGCCAAGCAACTGCGCCGCCACGCGCGTGTCAAACACATTGCGCGCCTGCCAGCCATAGTCCTGCCGCAGCAGCCGCAGGTCGTAGTCGGCGTCGTGGAACACCACCTCCACTGCCGGATCTTCGAGCAGCGCGCCCAGCCCCGCCGGCGCGGCGATCGCCAGCGGGTCAATGATCGCATGCTGCCGGTCTGTCGAGAGCTGGATCAGGTAGATCCGGTCAACGAACCGGTGAAAACTCGCGCCTTCAGTGTCGAGCCCCAGCCGCGAGACGCGGCCAAGCCCCGAGAGGAACGACGAAACCGCCTCGTCCGACTGGAGGTACGCGGATCCCGCAGACGACTTCTGGCTCACCTAGCGCGTTGGCCGCACTGGCGGATCGTCGGAGTTGAAGACATCGCGGTTGATCTGGATGTAATGCCGCTGGTCCGCAGGGACGTCTTCGTCCGGGAAAATCGCCGTGACCGGACATTCCGGCTCGCACGCCCCGCAGTCAATACACTCGTCGGGGTGGATGTAGAGCTGGTCGGGGCCCTCGTAGATGCAATCCACCGGGCACACCTCGACGCACGCCTTATCCTTCACGCCCTTGCAGGCTTCGGTGATCACGTACGGCATGACACTCCTCGGGTTCGCAGCGCCGCTGCGGCGCTTTCCGAAGTTAATCCGTTCGTCATGACAGATGCAGGGCGTGAGGCAAGCGCCCAGCTGGCTGCGCCCGGGCAACGGCGCGGCATGGATGCCGCCGGGAAAACCCTCAGCGCCACGGGGGTGGAGCCCCCTCCTTTCGCTCCAGCTCCGGGTTCTGACGGTAGAACGTCGCCGTGCGGCCAATCACCTGGATCACCTCCGCGCCAGTCGCAGCGGCCAGGTCCTGCGCCAGCTTCTTCGGCTCGGCGTCAGCCCGTTTGGGAAGGTGAGCCTTCACCAACTCGTGAGTCCGAAGCGCGTCGTCGAGCGATTTCACCACGGCCGCCGACGCACCCGCTTGCCCCACATGCACCGTCGCCTTCAGCCGGTTCGCCTCCGAACGCAGCGATGCCTTGTCTCTGCCGCGCATCGTCATCGCGGCTGCCGCGACGGCGCCGCCACGGGCGCGTCAACGATGAACCCCAGCGGGTTCACCGGCGTGCCGTTCCACCATTGTGTCTGGTTGCCCATCCGCAATACCTGAAAATGAAGGTGCGGCACATTCCGAGGTGCATTCCCCGTCGTGCCAACGTAGCCAATCACCGTGCCGCGCGTGAGTATATCGCCCGCTTTCAAGCCCTTCGCCGAGTGGTCCATGTGGGCGTAGTAGTACGCGAACCGCCGCCCGGAGTCGGCCATCCAGACCACGTTCCCGCCAAGCTTGTTCGTGCCCACGCGCAGCACCGTGCCATCGGTGGCGGCAACCACCGGCGCGCCCCGCGGCGCGGGTATGTCCAGCGCCTCGTGCGCGCGGCCGCCACTTCGCCCGGCGTTGAACGAATCGGTGAGCTTCGCCGCGGACACGCCCCGCACCGGCACCATCAGCCCGGTCTCCCTGAGCCAGCCAAGGTCGGCATCGGTTGCAGGGTCACCGGGCGTCAGCATGCCGAACGGCGCGGGCGACTCCGCAGGAACGTCCGCCGCCGCCTCATCTTCGTCAGGTGCAGGCACCGAGGTGACCACCGGACGGACTATGGGAGCGCACGCGCCCAGGAACGCAGCCGCAGCGGTAACAATCGAGCGCCGGAACGTCACACCTGCTACACGATGCTCCAACCGGCCGCGTCACCACTTCGCACTACGCCATCCGTGAAGTCCGGCTGCGCCGACCCTGCCCCCACGCCAGCGAAACCCGCTGCCACCTGGCGACGTACAGAGTAATGTCGGAACCGATCCTTCTTCTCAACCTCGCCCCGCCATGATTGTCAGTCGCTCACGTCCGCTCAGTGCCTTCGTTGCCGTGGCTGCGCTCCTTGCAGCCGCTCCGCGCCCCTCACCCGCGCAGGACAGCACACGCTACGTAATCGCGATCGGCAACGTGCCAGACGTGGTCGGGCTCCGGATCAACTTCCGCGACCGTGGCCTGCGGCGCGTGGACGGCGTGAACGTCACCATCTGGGAGCCGCACCGTCCAGCGTCGGGACGCGTGCGCGGGCTCGCGCTCGGACTCCCGAGCACTGGCGCTGAGGACATCAGCGGCCTCGCTGCGGCAGCCCTCGGCGTCAGCGCATCGCGCGATATTCGCGGCGCGGCCATCGCACCCGTCGGCTTCGGCGCTGGACGCGACCTCCGCGGCATTGGAATCGGCGGAATCGGCGGCGCCGCAGGAGGCAGCTTGCGCGGCATTGGGGTCGGCGGCATCGGGTTTGGAACTGGCGGCGACATTAGCGGCGTCGCGCTGGGTGGCGTAGGCCTCGGATCCGGCGGCAGCTTCAAGGGCATCGGCATAGGCGGCGTGGGGATCGGCGCCGCCGGCAACGCGACCGGCGTCATGATCGGCGGCGTGGGCGGGGGCTCGGGCGGCAGCTTCAAGGGCATCGGCATAGGCGGCGTGGGGATCGGCGCCGGCGGCAACGCGACCGGCGTCATGATCGGCGGCGTCGGCGTGGGCTCGGGCGGCAGCTTCAAGGGCATCGGCATAGGCGGCGTGGGGATCGGCGCCGGCGGCAACGCGACCGGCGTCATGATCGGCGGCGTCGGCGTGGGCTCGGGCGGCCGGCTCAAGGGCCTCGCCATCGGCGGCATCGGAGCCGGCGCCGTTGAACTCGTCGGCGCCGCCGTCGGGGGAGTGGGCGTCGGCGCGCAACACGCCCACGCCGTGGTGCTCACCCCCGGAATGCTGCGTATCGCGCAGAATGGCAGCTTCGAGGGGTTCTCGATCAACGGCGTCGGCAGCATCATCAAAGGCGGCCAGCACGGCGTGGTCGTCGGGCTCGTCAACTACGCCCGTTCCGTACGTGGCCTCCAGATAGGCCTCATCAACATCATCAGCGACGCTACATCGCACCGCGTGCTGCCCCTCGTGAACTGGCAGGATTGACCTGAATCGCTGATGTTTATGGGATGCACCCGGCTGGGGCGTCCCTCACAGGCACCGCGCAAACCGCTACAGCGGCATGAGTTGGGTGTCCTTCTCGGGCACTCCGGCAGAGTCGCAAGTGCAACGGTCTCATTGAATTAGGGCCCAAATCCGAGTAAGTTGCTCGACATGAGTTCGCCCATAGACACACTCGTCAATCGCGAGTACCAGTACGGGTTCGTTACGGAAGTCCAGTCCGACACGCTGGCGCCGGGCCTGAACGAAGACGTGATCCGGTTGATTTCGTCGAAGAAGCAGGAACCGGAGTGGCTGCTGGACTGGCGGCTGAAGGCCTATCGCCGCTGGCTCACGATGACCGAGCCGCACTGGGGCAACGTCAAGTTCGACCCGATTGACTACCAGGCGCAGCGCTATTACTCCGCGCCGACGAGCGTGAAGCCCAAGCAGTCGCTCGACGAAGTTGACCCGGAGCTGCTCGACACCTACAAGAAGCTCGGCATCTCTCTCACGGAGCAGAAGCTGCTCGCGGGCGTAGCCGTTGACGCGGTGTTCGACTCCGTTTCGGTTGGCACCACGATGAAGGAGGAACTGTCCAGGTACGGCATCATCTTCTGTTCGTTCAACGAGGCCGTGCACAACCATCCTGACCTCGTGCAGAAGTACCTCGGCTCCGTAGTTCCCTACAGCGACAACTTCTTCGCCGCGCTCAACTCCGCGGTCTTTGGCGACGGCTCGTTCTGCTACGTGCCCAAGGGCGTGCACTGCCCGATCGAGCTCTCGACGTACTTCCGCATCAACGCCGCCGAGACCGGACAGTTCGAACGCACGCTCATCGTAGCCGATGAAGGCTCGTACGTGAGCTACCTCGAAGGGTGCACGGCGCCCAAGCGTTCCACCCACCAGCTTCATGCCGCGATCGTCGAGATCGTCGCCCTCGACAACGCGCAGGTGAAGTACAGCACCGTCCAGAACTGGTATGCCGGCGACAAGGACGGCAGGGGCGGGATCTTCAACTTCGTGACGAAGCGGGCCAAGGCGTTCGCCAACGCCAAGGTCTCGTGGACGCAGGTCGAGACCGGCTCGGCGATTACCTGGAAGTACCCCAGCGTGATCCTGCAGGGCGACAACTCCACCGGCGAGTTCTACTCCGTGGCCGTGACGAACCACAAGCAGCAGGCCGACACGGGCACCAAGATGATCCACCGCGGCAGGAATACGAAGAGCACGATCATCTCGAAGGGAATCAGCGCGGGCGACAGCCAGAACTCGTACCGCGGCCGGGTGCAGGTGCTGCCCAGGGCGGAGGGCGCGCGCAACTACACGCAATGCGACTCGATGCTCATCGGGAACCGCTGCGGCGCCCACACCTTCCCTTACATAGAAGTGGCCAACAACAGCTCCACCACGGAGCACGAGGCCAGCACATCGAAGATCGGAGAAGACCAGATCTTCTACTGCAAGGCGCGCGGGCTCAACGCCGAGCACGCCATCTCGCTCATCGTGAGCGGGTTCTGCAAGGAAGTATTCAAGGAGCTGCCCATGGAGTTCGCCCTCGAGGCGCAGGCGCTCCTTGGCATCACGCTCGAAGGATCAGTCGGCTAGGACCAACACAAGCGCGACCGCCGGCATCGCGGCGACGCAACCGGAAACGGCAGGATACAACTGACATGCTGAAGATCGAGAACCTCCACGCCACCGCAGGCGGGAAAGAAATCCTGAAGGGAGTATCGCTCACCGTGAACGCGGGCGAGGTGCACGCGATCATGGGCCCCAACGGGTCGGGCAAGTCCACGCTAGCGCAGGTGATTGCTGGGCACCCGGGCTTCGAGGTCACTCAGGGCTCCATCGTTTACGACGGCGAGAACCTGCTCGACTTGCAGCCCGAGGAACGCGCGCAGCACGGCGTCTTCCTCGCGTTCCAGTACCCCGTCGAGATTCCGGGCGTAACCAACGCCTACTTCCTCCGCTCGGCGTACAACGAGATCCGCAAGGCGCGCGGCGAGCAGCAGGTTGACCCGATGGAGTTCCTCGACGTGATGGAGCAGAAGCTCAAGCTCGTTGACATGGACCCCGACATGCTCCACCGCTCGGTGAACGCCGGGTTCTCGGGCGGCGAGAAGAAGCGGAACGAGATCCTTCAGATGGCGGTGCTCGAGCCGAAGCTCGCGATTCTCGACGAAACCGACTCCGGGCTCGATATTGACGCCCTGCGTGTGGTGGCGGGCGGCGTGAACGCGCTCAAGAAGCCAACCAACGCCACGATCGTCGTGACGCACTACCAGCGGCTGCTCAACTACATCGTCCCGGACAAGGTCCATGTGCTGGCACACGGGAAGATCGTGAAGTCGGGTGGCAAGGAACTCGCGCTCGAGCTCGAAGCGCGCGGCTACGACTGGGTGCTGGAGGCAGCGTGAGCGCGGCACTCGCCAAGTACGCCGAGGCGTTTGCCGCCGCGGAGGCCGCGCCGGGCTCACCCGCCTGGCTCGCCGAGCTTCGCAAGGCCGCGCACGCCGAGTTCAACAGCATCGGTTTCCCGACGACCAGGAACGAGAACTGGCACTACACCAGCGTGACGCCGATCGCCGAACGCACCTTTCGGCCGCTCAAGGGCGCGCAGTCATCGGCGGCAATCGGCGGGCTCATCGAGCGCGCCGTCGGCGACGCCTCCTGGGCGCGTGCGGTGTTCCTGAACGGCCAGTTCGAGCCCTCGCACTCGTCGCTTGCATCGCTTGGCAGGGGCGTGCGTGTTTCCACCCTCACGGCGGCGCTCGCCGAGCAGCCCGACTTCGTCTCTGCGCACCTCGGCAAGCTTGCCGCGTGGAACGCGCAGGCATTCACCGCGTTCAACACCGCGTTCGTGCAGGACGGCCTCGTGGTGCGCGTTGCACGCGGGGTGAAGGCAGAGATGCCGCTTCACGTGCTGCACCTCGTTGACAAGCAGGCCGCCGGCTGCATGATCCACCCGCGCCTGCTCGTCGTGCTCGAGCCCAGCGCCGAGCTGACGGTGGTGGAGAGCTACATATCCGAGCGTGGCGTCGAGTACTTCACCAACGGCGTTGGCGAGGCGACGCTCGGGGACGGCGCGCGCTTCTACCACTGCAAGGTACAGCGCGAGAGCCGCGAAGCGTTCCACGTGGGCACGCTGCAGGCCACGCAGGGCCGCGACTCGCTCTTCCACTCGTTCAGCTACGCGTCGGGCGGCGCGCTCTCGCGCACCAACACGTACACCAGGCTTGCCGGCCAGGGTGCGGAAGTCCGGCTGAACGGGCTCTATCTCATTGACGGAGCGCAGCACGCCGATCACCAGACGATCGTCGAGCACATCGCCCCGGGCTGCGCGAGCCGCGAGCTGTACAAGGGAATTCTCGACGGCGAATCGCACGGCGTGTTCAACGGCAAGGTTTACGTCGAGCCCGAAGCGCAGCAGACCGACGGCAAGCAGACCAATCATGCCCTGCTCCTCTCGCCCACCGCGCGGGTGGACACGAAGCCGCAGCTCGAGATCTTTGCCGACGACGTGAAGTGCACGCACGGCGCCACGGTAGGCCGCCTCGACGACATCGCGCTGTTCTACCTGAAGAGCCGCGGTATGGGTGCCGACCATGCGCGCGCGGTGCTTACCTATGCGTTTGCCGCCGAGGTGCTCGAGACCGTGGAACTCGACGAGCTGCGTGATGGGCTGGAGAAGATCGCGTTCGAGCGCTTCACCCGTGCCTGACCTGGACGAACTCTACCAGAGCATCATACTCGACCACAACCGCAGGCCGCAGAACTTCCGCGACCTGCCCGACGCAACTGCGCACGCGGACGGGACCAACCCTCTTTGCGGCGACCAGATCAGCGTGTGGCTGAAGTTCGACGGCGACACCATTGCCGACGTGACGTTCAGAGGCCAGGGCTGCGCCATCAGCAAGGCCAGCGCCTCTATGATGACGCAGGCAATCAAAGGCAAGACGCGCGCTGGCGCAGAGAAGATGTTCGACGACGTTCACGCGCTCATCACCGGGCATCCCACCGGCGCCGACCTCGGCTCGCTCAAGGCCCTGTCGGGCGTGTCGAAGTTTCCGCTGCGGGTGAAGTGCGCGTCGCTCGCGTGGCACGCGATGAAGGCGGCGCTCGAGGGTGGCGGCACTGCGACCACGGATGACGGCCAGGGGGCCGGCGGCAATGGCGCCTGAGATCGGCGCGCTCGCTCCGCGCGCCGACTTCCCCGTCCTAGCCGCGAACCCCGGGCTTCACTACCTCGACTCCGCAGCCACTTCGCAGAAACCCGCGAGCGTGATCCGCGCGATCGCGCGGTACTACGAAACATCGAACGCCAATCCTCATCGCGGCGCGTACAAACTTGCCGCCGCCGCGACCGAGGCGTACCACGAGGCGCGCGGCCGCATAGCCAGATTCCTTGGCGTCACCGACGCCGACACCCTCATCTTCACGCGCGGGACCACCGAGGCGCTCAACCTCATCGCGGCCGCGTGGGGCCGCGCCAACGTGAAACGTGGCGACAGGATCGTGGTGACGCGGCTCGAGCACCACGCCAACTTCGTCCCGTGGCAGGTGCTTGCCAATGAGACCGGCGCCGAGTTCGTGATCGCCGAACTGAATGCCGACGGCACGCTCGACATGGACAGGCTGAGGTCGCTCGTCACGCCCCGCACCAGGGTGCTCGCGTTCGGGCACGTGTCGAATGCGCTCGGCACCGTGAACCCCGTGCATGAGCTCGTGGCGGTGGCGCACGAGGTTGGCGCGCTTGCCGTGTGCGACGGCGCGCAGAGCGCGCCGCATCTCAGCGTGGGGATTGATTCGCTCGGCGTGGACGCCTACGCCTTCAGCGGCCACAAGATGCTCGGGCCCATGGGCGTTGGCGGGCTCGTGATGCGGCGCGAGCTGCTCGAGGCCATGCCACCCTACCAGATGGGCGGCGACATGATCTCGTATGTGGGCGATGCGACCACCACGTGGAACGTGCTGCCCCACAAGTTCGAGGCCGGCACGCCCAACGTCGAGGGACCCGTTGGCCTCGCTGCGGCGTGCGACTACCTCACCGCGCTCGGCATGGAGAAGGTGCACCAGCACGAGCAGGCGCTTATGCGCCTTGCCAGCCAGCGACTCGCCGCCATTCCGGGCGTGACAGTGCTTGGCCCATCGCCCGAAGCGCGTTCGGGAGTGGTCAGCTTCACGCTCGAAGGCGTGCATCCACACGACTTGTCGCAGCTCCTCGATGCCGACGGCGTGTGCGTGCGGGCCGGCCATCACTGCGCCCAGCCGCTCATGCGCGCGCTGAACGTGCACGCGACGACGCGGGCGAGCTTTTACGTATACAACGGTTCCGCGGACGTCGAAGCGCTGGTAGCGGGAGTGGAGTCGGCGCGTCGGCGGATGGTGGGGTGATAGCCCGCGCGTTCGGGCGACCCTACGCGATCCGTAAGCTCACCCCTCAGGTAGACGGTTGGAGGTAGACTTTGGCGAGCCCTTTGGAGGGGGGGATGCGCCGGTCAAAGTTCAGCGAGACGCAGATCGTTGAGACCTTGAAGGCGGTGGAGAGTGGCC
>JADZCT010000042.1 GCA_020851455.1 Gemmatimonadaceae bacterium
CAAGGTCTCGAAGGGCCTGCTCGACGAGTTTGGCGAGATGCGGGTCGTTGACACCCCAATCACCGAGCTGGGCTTCGCCGGCGTGGGCGTCGGGGCCGCCATGGTTGGGCTCAGGCCCGTGATCGAGTTCATGACGTGGAATTTCGCCCTCCTCGCGCTCGACCAGGTCGTGAACTCGGCGGCCAAGATGCTCTACATGTCGGGCGGGCAGTACCCGATGCCCATCGTCTTCCGCGGTCCCAACGGCGCCGCGCTGCAGCTCGCGGCTCAGCACTCGCAGGCGTGGGAATCGTGGGTAGCGCACATCCCGGGGCTCAAGGTGGTCGCGCCCGGAACCCCGTACGACGCAAAGGGACTCCTCAAGAGCGCCATCCGCGACAACAACCCGGTCGTCGTGCTCGAAGGCGAAATGCTCTACAACACCAAGGGCGAGGTGCCGGACGGCGAGTACGTAGTGCCGCTCGGCAAAGCCGACCTCAAGCGCGAGGGTGACCACTGCTCGATCATCACCAGCGGCAAGATGGCGCTGGTTGCCGTGCAGGCGGCCGACCAGCTCGCGAAGGACGGCATCAGGGTTGACGTCGTTGACCTCAGAACCATCCGCCCGATGGACATCGAGGCGATCACGGCGAGCGTACGTAAGACGAACCGTGCCGTCGTCCTCGAGGAAGGCTGGGAGGTCGCGGGAATCGGTGCGCAGATCGTGGATTATGTCCAGCGCGACTGCTTCGACCACCTCGACGCGCCCGTGCTGCGCGTGCACCAGGCCGACGTCCCGATGCCGTACGCGAAGGCGCTCGAGAAGGCGGCAAAGCCCGACGTCCCCAAGACGATCGCCGCCGTCCGCAAGGTCATGTACCTCGATTGAACGCCGCGGGACGCGCGCTGCGTCCCGCGGCACGTCTCCTGCCAACTGACATCATGGCAACGAAAGTCTTCATGGAAGCCCTCAGCCCGACGATGGAGGAAGGTCGCCTGGCGAAGTGGGTGAAGAGCGAGGGCGACGCCGTCAAGCACGGCGACGTGCTCGCGGAAGTCGAGACCGACAAGGCGATCATGGAGCTCGTCGCGCGCGGCGACGGCGTCCTGAGGAAGCAGGTCCTGGCCGAAGGGACGACGGCGCCGGTTGGCGCTCTCGTTGGCGTGATCGCGGCGAACGACGAGGACATCTCGGCGATCGTTGCAGGCGCTTCCGGGGGCGCTGCCGCAGCTCCACCGGCACCGGTCGCTCCCCCCGCGGCTCCATCCGGTGCGCCGCCGGCGGGTGCGGCGCCAGCGTCTGCTCCTCCTGCTCCCGCAGTAGCGGCGGTCGCTCCGGAAGGATCTGCCGCAACGTCAGGCGCCAGGGCGGCGGGCGCAGGTGCGCGCTCGCTCGCGTCGCCGCTCGCCCGGCGGCTTGCCAGCGAGCAGGGGCTCGACCTCGCTGCGGTCCGGGGATCCGGCCCTGGCGGTCGCATCATCAAGCGTGACGTCGAAGCCGCAGCGGCGTCGGGGAGCGGCCGCGGCGCCGTCGCGCCGCGATCGGCGGCCGCCGTCGCCGGAGGCGCCGATTACGCGGACACGCCGCTCACGCAGATCCGCAAGACGATCGCGCGGCGGCTCTCGGAATCCATCGGCCCGATCCCGACGTTCTACCTCACCGCCGAGTTCGACATGGAGCGCGCGGCAGAGATGCGCGCGGCCATGGCGGAGTTGGGCCCCGAGTACAAGGTTTCGTTCAACGACATCATCCTGAAGGCCACCGCCACCGCCCTCGCCGCACACCCCGAGGTAAACGCCCACTGGCTGGGCGACAGCATCCGCCGCTGGAACCGCGTGCACCTCGGCATGGCCGTCGCCACCGACGACGGCCTCATCGTCCCGGTGATCTTCGACGCAAGCGCCAAGGGGCTCGCGCAAATCAGCCGCGAGGCGCGGGAACTCGCCGCGCGGGCGCGCGAACGGAAGCTCAGACCCGAGGAGTTCACCGGCTCGACATTCTCCGTGAGCAACCTCGGCATGATGCAGGTCGGCCAGTTCACGGCGATCATCAACCCGCCGGAAGTCGGCATTCTGGCGATTGGCGCCATCGAGGATACGCCCGTGAAGGCGGCCGACGGCTCGGTCGCGTTCCGCAAGAAGCTCCGCGTCACGATGTCGTGCGACCACCGCGCTGTTGACGGCGCCGTGGGTGCAAGGTTCCTGCAGACGCTGCGCCGCATGGTCGAGAATCCGCTGATGCTCGTTTACTGAACCAACACACGCAACCGACTCCGCTCACCTGGGCATCCAAATGGCGACTTACGACGTGATCTTCATCGGCGGCGGCTCCGCCGGATACGTTGGCGCGATCCGCGCCGCGCAACTTGGCCTCAACACCGCCGTCGTCGAGAAGGAAGGACTCGGCGGCACCTGCGTCCTCTGGGGATGCATCCCGGCGAAGGCGCTGCTCGAGGCCGCGAATATCGCCAATCGGCTGAAGCACGCCGCCGAGTTCGGCGTGACGGTCGGCGAAGTGAAGACCGACTACGGCGTCGCCATGAAGCGTTCCCGCGACGTAAGCATCAAGAACTCCAAGGGCGTGGAGTTCCTCTTCAAGAAGAACAAGGTCGCCTGGATCAAGGGCACTGGCGTGCTCGGCCCGAACAAGACCGTGAAGGTCACGGCCGACGGCAAGACGGAAACGCACACCGCGACGAAGGGAGTCGTGATCTCGACCGGATCCCGCGTGAAGGGTCTGCCGCAGGCCGGGCTCGACCTCAACAAGACGACGGTAATCTCGTCGGACGAGGCGCTCGTCCTCCAGAAGGCGCCGAAGTCCATCGCCATCGTGGGCGCGGGCGCGGTTGGTTGCGAGTTCGCCGACGTGTTCAACGCATTCGGGTCGAAAGTCACGCTCATCGAGGCGATGCCGCAGGTCCTCCCCCTCGAGGACGAAGACTCAGGCAAGGAAGTCGCCCGCGCCTTCAAGAAGCGCGGCATTGACGTGATGGCCGGCGCGAAGCTCACCAGCGCCAGGGCCGGCAAGTCGTCGGTGAAGCTGGCCGTCGAGGCGCAGGGCGCGAAGCATGAGGTGGAAGCAGACGTCGTTCTCGTCGCGACGGGTCGCCAGCCGGTCACCGACGGCATTGGGCTCAAGGAAGCCGGCGTCGCGATGACCGATCGCGGGTTTATCCGGATCAACGAGCGAATGGAGACGAACGTGAACGGCGTGTACGCGATTGGCGACGTCGCCGGCCCGCCGATGCTCGCGCACAAGGGCGAGCGCGAAGGGATGATCGTCGCGGAGGTGATCGCGGGGCACACGTTCCACCCGCTCAGCTACGGTAATATTCCGAACGCGACGTATTGCCATCCCGAAGTTGCCAGCATCGGGCTCACCGAGGCACAGGTGAAGGAGATGAAGCTCGACTACAAGGTGGGCAAGTTCCCCTTCAGCGCGAACGGCCGCGCGCGCACCTCAGGCGAGACCGACGGTTTTGTGAAGATCATCCGCGACGCGAAGTACGGCGAGATCCTCGGCGCGCACATCGTCGGCGCGCACGCCACGGAGATGATCCATGAACTGGCCGTGGCCCGCGAGAACGAGTTCACCGTCGAGGAGATCGAACTGGCGATCCACGCGCACCCGACGCTCTCGGAGGCAATCGCCGAGGCGACACTCGATGCGATGGGCCGCATGATTCACGCGTAGCCGGGAGAAGCCGCGGGGCGCATCGCATGAGGCTATGCGCCCCGCGCGAAACGCGCCACGATCCGCTCCAGTCCCTGCTGGTCCTCTTCGGTGAATGCGTTCAGCCGTGCGCAGTCTATGTCGAGCACCGCAATCACGTTGCGCGCTTCGTCGAACACAGGCACGACGATCTCCGAGCGCGACCTCGGATCGCATGTGATGTGGCCTGGAAACTGCGCGACGTCGGGCACGACCACTGTACGACGCTCGGCCGCAGCGACGCCGCAAACGCCGCGCCCGATCTCGATCTCGAGGCATCCGACCGTGCCCTGGTACGGACCCACGCGCAGCAGCGTGGGGGAGACCCTGCGGTAGAATCCCGTCCATAAGTAGCCAAAGCCGTAGTGCACCACTGAACTGATCGTGGCCATAGCCGCGACCGGGTCGTTGATGCCCTCGAGCAGGCGGTCTATTGCTCCGGCCGCCTCCTCGTACGCTTCCGGCTTGTTCAGCCCGCGAAGGTCAATCGCGCCCTCAGCCACGTCCGCGCGCCGCCCCGGTCAGTACCCGCCCTGCGGCATGATGCGGCCGAGTCCGACGACCTCACCGCTCGCGAGCACGTGATCCTTCATTGCCGCCGTCAGTTCATCATATGAGGCGAACGCTTCCGGCGGCAGCATCGTGTCGAGCGCAAAGACCTGGAAGTGGTACCGGTGCCGCGGGCCAGCAGGCGTCCTGGGCCCAAGGTACGGCTGGTTGGCGCCGCGGTAGTTCGGGCCGTAGACAGTCCCTGTCGGCGGCGTGGTCATCCCTGCATCGAGCCGAGTGACGGTGGGCGCAATGTTGCCCATCGTCCAGTGGAGGATCGGGTTGGACGCTCCGCGCATGCGGCCGTCCACGTCCTGCATGATGATCGCGTACGACCTGGTGCCAGCCGGTCCCACGCTCCACGTGAGCCCGGGGAACACGTTCTCCTTGTACTGCGTGTTCTCGAACGGAATGTCGGCGCCGTCCTTGAAGGCCGGCGTCGAGACGGCAAGCTTCGCCCCTCCCTTCGCGGGCAGCGTCACGAGCGCCCGTGTTTCCGCTGCAACGGCAACGGGAGTCGGCGGAGGAGAGTCCTGGGCGGACGCGACTCCGGCAACTACGAGCGAACCAAGCACGATCAATTTCATGACATGCCTCCGAGAGATGACGAACCGTCCGTGGGTGTCCACCGCAAATATACGACCGACCTGCTCCAGCGCCGCTACACAGCGTCGGAGATGCTCGCGAAGTTGAAGTCGGTGACCCGCATTGGAGGCGCCGAGGTTCCGCGTTCGCCCGGATCCGGACGCCCGATCTCCTCGATGCTGTTGAGCATCTGCACGATGCTCTGGTTGAACCGGAAGTTCTTCACCGGCCGCACCACCCGACCGTTCTCGATCAGGAACGTGCCGTCGCGCGTGATGCCGGTGAGCAGCATGGTCTTCGGGTCGAGCACGTTCGTGTAGAAGAAGTGCGTGCACAGCACGCCCCGCCTGCATTCCGCGATGAGCTGGTCGAGCGTCTTGGCACCCGGCGTCATCCTGATGCCACCGCCAAATCCGCCGCCGCCACCGCCGCCGCGTCCGCGCCCGCCGCCACCCATTGTGGCCTTGACGCCTTTCCTCTCGGCCCAGTAGCGGTCGTACTGCAGTTCACGCAGCACGCCCCGCTCGATCCACACATGGCGCCCCACCGGGAACCCCTCCCCGTCGAACGGGTCGGCGAGCACTTCCGGGTCGGCCGGATCCGAGTAGAAGGTCACGCGCTCGTCGAACACCTTCTGCCCGAGCTTCGTGCCGCCGCCCCGGAGCGAGAAAGCGTTGCGCCCCTCCTCGGCGGCACGCGCGTTGAGCGCGCCGGCGACCTGGCCCACGAGTTGCGACGACGCCGCGGGTTCCAGCACTACCGTATAGAAGCCCGGCTCGAGCGCTGCTGGAGAACGCGACTGCACTGCCTTCTGCGCCGCGCGCCTGCCCAGGTATGCGGCGTCCACCTTCGCCCAGTCGCGCGCGCTGGAACTCGCCCACCCCGAGCCAGTGCCATCCGGCGTCCGCGCCGTGTTGCTGAGACTCACGTTCGACGACGGCTGGTAGGCAAAGAGGCCCTTGCTGTTCGCTACCGCGTTTGCTCCGGCCGTGGCTTGCAGGAATCCCGCCGTGAAGAGCGAGCCCTCCGACCTGGCGCCCTTCCAAGCTTCCTCGCCCGCGCCGATCACGGCGTTGGCGGCCGCCACACGCTGCTCCGGCGTCAGGTTCCGGGTGCTCTCGAACATGTTCTGGATAGCGATGTACTGCTGCGGCCCGAGTTCCGGCATCATCTCCGGATCATCGGGCGAGAGCTTCGCCATCCGCTCCGAGAGGTCCACCGCACGTCGCAGGCTTTCGTCGTCGAGCACGTTGGTGGTGGTGGAGGCCTGCTTGCGCCCGATGCGGCTCAGGACGGTGACGGACGTGTCAACCGTGTTGCCCGACGTGGTAACCTGCCCGCCGGCAAACCGTGTGTTACCCGCCCATCCGCTCCGGATGTTCACGCGAACGTCGTCGGCCTTCGAGAACGACACGACCCGGTCGGCGAGTCTCTTCGCCTCATCGCGCGAGAGAAAGCTCGCTTCGCCCTGGAGGAGTGATTTCGGCGCCATCAGACCGTCCTCGCGGTATTGATGATGTCCACGTTGCGAAACCGCGCCGGCGGGCAGCCGTGGCTGATCGAGTTCGACTGGCCCGGCTCCCCTTTGCCGTCACCGAACGTGCCGCCAAGCCAGTACGACGACTTGCCGCCAAGCATGTCCATCGAGTTCCAGAAGACGGGCGTCACCGCCTGGTACGCGACGTCCTTCAGCATCCCCGCGACCTTGCCGCCGCGAATCTCGTAGTAGGCCTGCCCCGAGAAAGAGAAGTTGTAGCGCTGGTGGTCAATGGACCACGAGCCGCTGTTGCGAATCATCACGCCGCGGTCAGTCGCCGCGATTATGTCGTCGAGCGTGACGTCCTTCCCGTTGGGCATGAGCGAAACGTTTGGCATCCGCTGGAACTGGACCGAGCTCCACGAGTCGGCATACGAGCAGCCGTGCGAGCGCGTGGTGCCGGTGAGGGCCGATACCCACGGCGCCTGCTCACGCGTCGTCTGGTATTCCCTGAAGATCCCCTTGTCTATGATCAGCCAACTGTCGGCCGGAACGCCCTCGTCGTCCCACGCGCAGAGGCCTACCGAGTGTTCCTGTGTGCGGTCGCCCTGGATGTTCATGAATTCCGGTCCGTACTTCAGCTTGCCGATCATTTTTCCCGGTGGCGCCACGAAGCTCGTGCCCGCGAAGTTGGCCTCGTAGCCCATGGCGCGGTCAAGTTCCGTAGGGTGCCCGATGGATTCGTGAATGGTGAGCCAGAGGTTGGTAGGCTGGAGGATCAGGTCGTAGACTCCGGCGTCCACGCTCTTCGCGGTGAGTTTCTCCACCGCGACCTGCGCCCATTCCGCGGCATGGCCCGGGAGGTCGAGGGCCTCGATATACTCCCATCCCTGCGAGCGCGGCGGCAGCTCTTCCGAGAAGCTCTCCGTGATCCCGTTGTCGGCCGCCGTAACCGAGAACGACGCCTCCGAGCGGATAAACGTCTGGGTCGTGAGCGTGCCTTCGGTCGTCGCGAGGGTCTTCACTTCCCGCAGGAGCTGCAGCCCCGACGTGCAAAAACGGATCTTCGGCACCTTGAGCGCCGCCTCGTTCGTCGCGAAGAGCAACGCTACCTTCTCCTCGATCGGTACGTCAATCGGATCCCGCGCGATTGGCGTGACCCACGTGCCCTTCACCGCCGTGACCGGGGCGAGTTCCACGGGTTTGCGCATCGCCTTCTTCGCGGCGCGGGAGAGTCGCGCGGCCTCGCGGGCACACCGGGCCACGCCGTCCTTCGAGAGGTCCGCCGTCGCCGCAAACCCCCAGGCGCCGTCAACGAGGGTGCGAACGCCGATCCCGTACGTCTCGGCGTCAGACACGCCCGTGATCTGACGCTCGCGCGTCCCGAGGGACTGGCGTCGGTAGCGCCCAACGCGCGCGTCCGCATACTGCGCGCCCGCACTGCGGGCAACGTCTATCGCCTGCAGCGCGAGCGCCTCCGCGACTGGCTCACCCCGGCCCACGCGCACGATGCGTGGCGGCGAGGCGGTGACGATGCGTGGTCCGGCGATGGTCGCGGCTGCGGCTGCAACGCCCGCCTTCACGAAGTCGCGGCGATTCGGTGACATCGAGCCTCCACCTGAGGAGAAGAACGCAGGGCCTCTGGCGCTTGCGTTAACGGTCCTGTAATGTAGGCCTTGGCGCAATACTCCGTCGTACGGGACCTCCGCGCGGCGGCGCCCCACCTTCACCCTGGGCCCGACCGATGCCAACCCCCAGCTCTCCGCGCACGACGCTCCGCACTGCCGGCGTTGCCCGTGCGATGCTGGCCTTCGCCTGCGCGAGCCTCATCCTTTCCGCCCCATCCGCGTTGGCCAATGCCCAGGCATCCAGGCTGCCGCCGGCGGCGACGGCGCCTTCCACGCTGCCGGCACCGACGGTGAACCCTGCGATCACCACACCGGAGAAGTACTTCGGCTTCCGCATGGGTACCGACCGCAAGATGGCGCGGTGGGACAAGCTCGTTGACTACTACAACCAGCTTGCGAAGGAAAGCAACCGCATGAAGGTCGTGAACATGGGGCCGGCGAGCATGGGCAACCCGTTCCTTGCGGTGTTCATCTCCTCGCCTGCGAACCTTGCGCGGATCGAGCAGATCCGAGCCGACAACCTCAAACTCGCCGATCCGCGCGGCGTGCCGGATGCCGAAATCCGGCGCATCGTCGAGAACGGAAAGGCAGTCGTATTGCAGTCCATGAGCATGCACGCCACCGAGATCGGCGGATCGCAGATGGCGCCGGAGCTCATCTACGACCTCGTTGCGCGCACCGACCCCGAGGCGCAGCGCATCCTCGATAACGTCATCGCAATCATGGTGCCCAGCTTCAATCCTGACGGGCAGGTCATGGTCACCGACTGGTACAACAAGTACGTCGGCACCGAGTATGAGGGATCGAGTCCGCCGTGGCTATACCAGAAATACGTGGGCCACGACAACAACCGCGACGCGTTCATGATGAACATGGTCGAGGCGCAGTACATGGGTAAGCTCCTGTTCCGCGACTGGAAGCCGCAGGCGTACGTGGACCATCACCACATGGGCAGCAACAACGCGCGGATCTATCTGCCGCCGTACGCCGATCCCGTGCGCCCGTTCGCCGATCCGCTCGTGTGGCGCGAGCTGTCGTGGTTTGGCGCGCACATGGCCGCAAAGGAAGATGAGGCGAATCTGTCGGGCGCCATCAACTACGCCATCTACTCGGGCTGGGGCCACCTTGGCTTCCACTGGATCGCCCCGTTTCACAACATCGCGGGAATGCTCACCGAGTCGGCGTCGGCGCGGCTTGCGTCGCCTCTCGAGATCACGCCCGAACAGCTCTCCGGTGGCCCGCGCAACCTGCCGCGGTACGAAGAGCAGACCACGTTCCCCAACCCCTGGCCAGGCGGAACGTGGCGCCTCCGTGACATCGTCGAGCGGCAGAAGGTCTCCGCGTGGGCAACGCTCGATGCCGCCGCGCGCAACCGCGAAATGGTGCTCGACAACGCCTACCTAAAGGCAAAGCGCCAGACCGAGCGTGGTGCCGCGGGCGAAGTGAAGGCGTACGTCATCCCGGCGGCGCAGCACGACCCGCTTACCGCCGCGAAGATGGTGAACAAGCTCCTCGGCCAGGGACTGGACGTGCAGCAGGCCAACGCAGCGTTCACCGCCGACGGCAGGCAGTACGGCGCGGGCAGTTACATCGTCTCGATGGCGCAACCCAAGATGGGCGTTGCTCGCTGGCTGCTGGGCCGAACCTTCTACCCGCAGAACGCCTACACGCGCGAGCAGGACGGAACGCCCATCCGCCCGTACGATATGAGCGCCGATGTCATGGCCGAGTTCATGGGCGTCACTACCGACCCGCTCGGTACCGCCCCGGCGGCCCAGTCCACGCTGCTCAAAGCCAACCTCGCGCCAGTGGGCAAGGTGACGAAGGGCTCGCGCGGCTACCGGCTCAGCGGCGCGCTGAACGACGCCGTGCACGCGGTGAACCTCCTCTTCGCCGCGAAGGTTCCCGTCAGCCGCGTGGACCGCGCGGCCAACGGCGCCAACCCGGGCGACTTCCTCGTTGACGCCTCCGCGCCCGCGAACCTCGTGGGCGACATCGCCCGCAGGACCGGCGTTGACTTCATGGCGCTCGACGCCGACCTCGCTTCGGCCAGCCACGCGATGACGCCGCGGCGCATCGCCATGTACGAGCGCTACGGCGGCGGCAACATGGACCAGGGCTGGACGCAGTTCATCTTCGACACGTGGGAGTTCCCGGTCGCCAGCCTCAAGGACGCCGAGCTGAAGGCAGGCAACCTGAACGCGAAGTACGACGTGATTGTCATCCCGTCCGACAACATCGGGACGCTGCTCGGCGCGTCTGCCGCCGCGGCGTTCGGCGGGGCTGGTGGCCGCGGTGGCGCTGGCGGACGCGGCGGCGCCAGTACGCCGCCAGAGTACCGCACGGGGTTCGGCAACGATGGTGTCGCCGCGCTCAAGGCGTTCGTCGAAGCGGGCGGGACCCTCGTCACGTTCGCGCAGGCCGCGGACCTGGCAGTCCAGGCGTTCAACCTTCCGCTCCGAAACGTCGTCGCCGGCCGGACATCCAAGGAGTTCTGGTCGCCCGGCTCGACGTTCAACGCGTACGTGAACAACCTCACGCCGCTGGGCTACGGAATGCCCTCGCAGGCGCTCGTTACGTGGCTTGACGGCTGCCAGGCGTGGGACATCACCGAGCCAACCGCGCGTGTTGACGTTGTCGTCTCGTACCCTGGTAAGGATGTGCTCAGGAGCGGCCAGCTCGACGGAGAGCAGTACATCGCCGGCAGGGCGGCGATGGTCTCGGCCAGCGTGGGCAAGGGACGCGCGGTGCTCATAGGGTTTCGCACGCAGCATCGTTCGCAGACCCACGGCACCTTCAAGTTCCTGTTCAACGCGCTCCTCGACTGAGCCCTTGGCCGGATGGCCCGGGTTCGGGTCGTACCCGACCCAGCGCTGTCGGCGTCTTCGAGGCGTCACGGGTGGGCGGCGCGCCGCCAGGCGCGCCGCCCGCGTCTCTTA
>JADZCT010000123.1 GCA_020851455.1 Gemmatimonadaceae bacterium
TACACACTATTGAATTAAATGATGAATTGGAAGAATTTATAAAAAAGTACTTTCAGGAAGCAGGAATGGAAGAAAAAATAGTTTTACACATTGGCAATGCCTTAGAAATTATTCCGGCTCTTCCTATTACTTTCGATTTAGTTTTTATTGATGCTGATAAAGAAAATTACTCTGCTTATTATGATTTGGTGTTCGATAAACTGAGTGTGGGTGGATTTATTATTGCAGACAACGTGTTGTGGAGTGGAAAAGTGCTATTAGATTACGAAAAGTTAGATACAGAAACAAATGCATTGGTTGATTTTAATATGAAAATACAAAACGACAATAGAGTAGAAAATGTATTACTTCCTATTCGCGATGGCCTGATGATTGTGAGAAAAAAATAATAACAAGGACTCCGTGGAGTTCTATCTAAAAACTGTATAATTTTGGCCTTCACACCCCCTTTATTAAAAAATGGGGGAATTTCTATTTTATGAGTTTGCAGGAAATATTTCAAAAAGTAAAAGAGTTGAGTGCTTTTAAAGCTCTGCTAAGTACCTTGCAAGATAAGCATTCTGCAAAGATATTTGCAAAAGGATTAACGGGATCGTCTGATACACTTATTGCTTCAGTTGCTTATACCCTTTTAAAAGGCGAGCATATTTTTATTCTAAATGATAAAGAAGAAGCAGCCTATTTTTTCAACGATTTACAACAATTACTTCCGGAACATTCTGTCGTTTTCTTTCCCTCATCTTTTAAAAGGCCATACCAAACAGAGGAAACAGAGAATGCGAACGTATTACAAAGAGCCGAAGTGCTGAATACGTTGCAACACCATAGAAATACACTAGTAGTTACATACCCAAAGGCTCTTTCCGAAAAAGTAGTTACACGAAAAACCATACAACAAAACACTCTAAAAATTAGCGTAAACGAAAAAATAAATATTTCATTTATTACCGAAATATTAAATGAGTACAGTTTTGAACGAACCGATTTCGTAATAGAGCCAGGTCAATTTTCTATACGAGGAGGTATTGTAGATATTTTTTCATTTTCTAATGATGCACCCTACAGAATTGAGTTTTTTGGTGATGAAGTGGAGTCTATACGCACCTTTAATCCACTCGACCAACTTAGTATAAGCAAACTAGAAGAAGCCTACATACTACCCAATATTCAACAAAAATTTTCTGAAGAA
>JADZCT010000124.1 GCA_020851455.1 Gemmatimonadaceae bacterium
GAGCTGTTTGACGAAATCGATCATATCGCGCGGAGCACCAGAGCCGATGTTGAACGCTTTCACTGCACTTTCAGTAGAGTTCAGCACCATCATGTTGGCCCTCACTACATCACTTACTTCAATGAAATCGCGCGATTGCAACCCGTCTTCGAAGATGATAGGCGCTTTTGAGTCTCTCAGTCTGGCGATCATTTGCATGTAAGGATTTTGCGCTCTCTGTCCTGGTCCATAAACAGTGGCATAACGAAAGATAGTGAGGGGGATTTCGCAATTGTTGGCGACCAGGGTGAGCAGGTCTTCTTGATACTTTTTGGTGATTGCGTAGAGATGTTCCCCATTCCGGGCTGCCGTCTCAGGTGTAAATGATGGCAATGTCTTGCCGGCACAAACCGGGCAGGACGGATTCCAGCCATTTTCCACTCTCCAAGTGCCGGCGCGACGGACCAGAGGCCGGACTATGCCGCACTGGGCGCAAGTGTAATTTCCTTCTCCGTATACGCTGATGGAAGAACCTATGATGACGCTTTTCACAGAGTGCGGGACATTGCTCAAGACGTGGGCAATCGTATTGGCGCCACCGACATTGGTATCAACATACGCTCCGCTCAAACGTTGAGCCCCTTGCGCACCTACCGCACTGGCATTGTGTATGACCACATCGGCTCTGGGAATCTCCTGGCTGAGCAGGTCTCGATCGGTAATTTCTCCTCTGACCACGCGCAGGTTGGAGCTGCGCTGAAATTCTCCTAGAGGCACCGCAAACTCTCCGCTGCGCGAAAGCGTGGACACCTCATGTCCTGCCGCCAGCAGGGCGGCAACGATATGAGAGCTGATGAATCCAGTTCCGCCGGTAATCAGAATGTTCATCTGGGAAGCATCGAACGAGAGTGTCAATATGAGCGTGAATTCATGGATTCATGCGCTGTGACGTCAACATTAAACGAGAATGCCGATTGCCGTCAATTCTGACACCGGCTTAACCTTGGGAGTGCTTACATGCGAAAACCTGGACTCTGTTAAGCTCTTCACCTTTGCCTGCGGTTGCATAACTGATATGCTTTCCCTTTCTTTTTCGCAAGGAAAGTAAATCTTGTCCATGACCACACCAGCGGCCCCCGCCCCATTGGCTGACAAGCGACTGTCATTGCAGTGCGGAATTCCTGTGTTCGAGCCGCAATTTCTCGATCAAATCCTGGCTGAGCATATGATGGCTAAGCGCGAGCTCAGCCAAATACAAAAGACGTTGCGCAGCCTGGCACCGGGTTTTTCGAA
>JADZCT010000043.1 GCA_020851455.1 Gemmatimonadaceae bacterium
GTAGAGCGCCTTGAACTCGTCGAACTCGGACGCATCGACGAGGCGCGCGATCGCCTCGCGCACGTCGTACTGCTTCTTCAGGTCGGACGGCACGATGCCGTCGAGCTCGGCGGCGTCGTAGGCGGGCGGCCGCGGCGCGCGCAGCGGCCGCCGAGTACACCACGTGCACGGGGCGATACTCGAGCCCTCCGTCCACCGAAAAGGCGGTGTCGGTGCGCTGCGCACCGAGGAGCAGTTGGAGGCGGATGGCGGCAGCGCGCCGGGCCGACCCTTGGCCAGCCAGCGCGGCCTCCGCGTGGGCCAGTTCGAGACGGCTGCGCGACAGGACGCGTGCCGGAGCGTCTCCGGTCGTAACACGGATCGAGTCGGCCGTGACGAACTCGCGCAGAGCGTCGCGGTCCTCGCGCGCGATCGCGAGCAGCGAATCGGCGAGGAGGAGGTCGGCGAAGGCGGCACGCGCGTTGAACACCGCCTGGCGGGTGGCGTCCGCAAGGTCGAGTCGGGCCGCCGACGCTGCGAGGCCCGCGGCGCGCACGCGATAGAACCGCTGCGGGCCAACATCGAGCAGCATCCCGGCGCTGTACTGCGAGGGGACGCCCGGCGCAGCCTGCAGGGTGGGGTTGGGCACCGACCTGGCGATGCTGCGCTCGGCGAACGCCGAGTCCACCCGGGCGCGCGCTATGAGCAGGTCGGGGTTGCCCCGCAACGCGGAGTCCACCACCTGTTGGAGCGTTGGCCGCCACGCGTTGGGCGGAGCGGCCCCTGGCTGCTGTGCGGCGGCGCGGGAATGAGGGGCGGCCAGGGCAAACAGCGCCAAGGCCGCGGCTCCGGGCCGCATCCATCGCGCATGACTCGGGTGCATTTGGTAACAGCTTTCGTTGTGTGTGTGTGCTGACCCGCCCAAGCTGCCCGGGCGCCCGCGGTTGCGGGAGTCGGGAGTGCACAAAGAAGCCGTTAAGGCGAGTGCGCAGGCGTCGCGGGGCGTGGAAAGGGTGCGCGCAAGGCGTGCGCCGCGCGCGCCGGAGCGGCTGCCGGAGCGGCATCGGCGCTTGCCTCTCGATGCGTGGGCCGGTAGGTTTTGCCGTGACCGCCGCTGCGCCCGCGCAGCGGGCGTGCGGGCGTAATTCAGTTGGTAGAATGCCAGCTTCCCAAGCTGGACGTCGCCGGTTCGAGTCCGGTCGCCCGCTCTCCTTCAGCCGCGCGCTCCGTCTCCTGGGGACGAAGCGCGCGGCTCGTCACTTGGGCGCTATCCGGACGCGGGCGTCCAGCGCCACGGCCCCAGTCGCCTGGGCGAGCACGGGATTGGCGTCGAGCTCGGCGATCTCGGGGAAGTCGGCCGCGAGCTGTCCGATCCGGCGCAATACATCGGTGAGGGCTGCCTTGTCGGCCGCGGGCTGCCCGCGGATCGCGTCGAGGATCTTCGCGCCGCGGATGCCGCGCAGCATGTCGCGGGCCTCGGGTTCGTCAATCGGCGGGAGCCGGAAGACGACGTCGCCCAGCGCCTCGACGAACACGCCGCCGAGACCGAACATGAGAAGTGGGCCGAACCCGTGTTCGCGGATCACGCCAACGATCGTCTCACGCCCGCCGCTCACCATTCGCTGCACGAGCACGCCGGTGATCGTCGCGCCGGGCGCCCGTTCGCCTACGGTGGCCTTCATCTTCGCCCATGCCTCTGCGGCTTCAGCGGCCGAGCCGATGCCCACCCGCACGCCGCCGGCGTCAGTCTTGTGGGTGATTGCCGGCGAGACGACCTTCATCACCAGCGGATAGCCCACCGCGTCGGTGGCAGCGGTGAGGCGCGCGTCGAAGGCCGGCGGGTCGAGCGGGACGAGCCGCGCGGGCGCAACCGGTATGCCGTAGGCGTCGAGGAGGTCGAGCGCCTCGAGTTCGTCGAGGCGCTCACGCCCCGCCGTACGCGCGCCATCGAGGATTGCCGCGGCGCGCTTGCGGTCAACCGGAAGCGGCGTTGGCGAGCGAGGCGGCCTCGCTGCCCACTCCACGTGCTGGTTGAGCGCGGCAAGCGCGAGCGCCGCCGACTCGGGAAACACGAACGTCGGGATCCCGGCGGCGAGCAGGTCGGCGCGCCCGGCCGGCAGCCCTTCGCGGCCCATGAGCACGGCGAGGATCGGCTTTCGCTCGTTGGTACGCGCCGCCGCGGCGATTGCCTCGGCCACGTCCTCCTGGCGGATCCCGAACGGCGGCACGAAGATCGGCATGGCCGTATCAACGTTTGGATCAGCCAGCAGGGCGGTGAGCGCGGTGGTGTAAGCCGGCGCGGACGCCGAGGCGATCATGTCGAGCGGGTTGCGGATTGACGCCTCTTCCGGGAAGAGCGGCGTGAGCGTGCGCACCGTGGCCGGGTCGAGGTCCGGCAGGGGGATGCGCGCCGCGTCGAGGGCGTCGGCAGCGAGGATACCGGGGCCGCCGGCGTTCGTGAGCACCGCGGTTCGGCGCGACGCCGGCAGGGTGTGCACGTTGAAGGCCCCGGCGATCGCGAACAGCTCTTCCACCGTGTTCGCGCGAATGACTCCCGCCTGCGCGAGCAGCGCTTCTACGGCCGTGTCGCTCGCAGCGAGCGCGCCCGTATGCGACGAAGCGGCTCTCGCGCCCGCCCGTGACCGCCCCGACTTCACGACGATTATCGGCTTCGACTTCGTGATCCGCGCGGCGATCTCGAGGAAGTGCTGCGGGTTGCCGAAGCTCTCCACGTACATCAGGATCACCTTCACCGCGGGGTCGTGCTCCCAGAGCTCGAGCAGGTCGTTGCCGCTCACGTCGGGCTTGTTGCCGACGGAGACGAACTGGCACATCCCGATGCCGTACTCGCGGGCGTGATCCAGGATGCTCAGGCCGAGCGCACCGGATTGCGAGACGAACGCCGCGGAACCGAAGGGCGGCATGGCGCGGGCGAAGGTCGCGTTCATGGAGACGGCGGGATCCGCGTTCACCACGCCCATGCAGTTTGGTCCCACCATGCGCACGCCGTGCTGCTGGAAGAGCGCCGCGAGCGCGCGCTCGCGCGTTGCTCCCGCTTCTCCAACCTCGGCGAACCCCGCGGAGATGACGACCACCGCCTTCGTTCCAGTCGCGCAGACCTGCTCGGCCACGTCCTGCACATGCGAGTAGGGAACCACGATCACCGCGAGATCCACGCCGCCCGGTATCTCGGCGATTGTCGGGTACGCGCGCAGTCCCGCGATCGCGCCGCCCTTGGTGTTCACCGCGTGCACGACGCCCGTGAAGCCGTCGGCGAGGAGGTTGTGGACTATCTGGTGGCCGATCGTGTTCTGGCGTCTGGAAGCGCCAATCACCGCGATTGACCTGGGCGACAGGACGGTCGCGAGGCCGCGGCTGCCGGACGCCGTCATGGCGCCGGCTCGGGGCGCGGCGCGAGTGCGTCGCGCTGTTCGTTGCGTGTCATCCGTCCAAACTATCCGGCTGGCGCCCATGCCGTTCGGCGCCCTCCGGGCCGGGCCGGTTGACATAGGGGAGGGGGGTATATAGTTTGCAACGGAACCGGAGGTTTAAGGTGACGACGATGACGATGCGGATCGAGGGGATGAGCTGCGGGCATTGCGTGAAGGCAGTGTCGAAGGCGCTTGGCGCACTGCCGGGCGTGGCCGTTGACAAGGTCGAAGTCGGGTCGGCCACCGTGACGTTCGACCCGGGGGCGACGCCAGCGGAGCGCGTCAGGCGCGCCGTCGAGGACGAGGGATACAGGGTGGTGGGGGCGGCATGACCGCCACGGCGCACGCCGCGAGCGTCAGGATCCCGGTGACCGGGATGACCTGCGCGGCGTGCCAGGCGCGGGTTCAGCGCACGCTGCAGAAGGAGCCCGGCGTTGCCGACGCCACGGTGAGTCTGCTGATGAACACGGCCACCGTTACGTACGACCCGGCAACTGTCTCGCCGGAGCGACTCGTGGAGGCGATACGCGACACGGGGTACGGCGCCGATCTGGTCTCGGCCGACAGGAGCGCTTTCGAGGAGCAGGAAGCGCGCGATCGCGCCGTGGCGGCGGAGTTCGCCGACCTTCGGCGGAAGGCGATCGTCACGGCGCTCGTCGGCGCGGTTGCGATGGTCGTATCCATGCCGCTGATGGCCGGCGGCACATCGGGCGGCGGGATGGACATGGCCGATCCGGTGATCCGCTGGGTGATGCACACGCTCGATCCGGCGGTGCACTCGGCGCTGCCGTGGCTGTACGCGATACCGACGCCGGCTATAGCGTGGGTGCTTTTCGCGGCGACGCTCGGCGTGATGGTGTGGGCCGGCCGGGACTTCTATGTGCGGGCCTGGGCGGGCGCGCGGCACGGCAGCTCCGACATGAACACGCTGATTGCCGTGGGCACGGGTGCGGCGTTCCTGTACTCGGCGATCGCCACCGCCGCGCCGTGGGTATTCACGCGCGCCGGGGTGCAGCCGGATGTGTACTACGAGGCCGTAATCATCATCATCGCGCTGATCCTCACGGGCAACGCGTTCGAGGCGCGCGCCAAGCGGAACACCACGAACGCGCTCAAGGCGCTTGCGGACCTGCAACCCGCGACGGCCCGGGTGGTGCGCGGAGACGCGGAGGTTGACGTGCCGGTGGAGGGCGTCGTGGCCGGAGACCTCGTGCAGGTGCGCCCCGGCGAGCGGATCCCGGTGGACGGCATCGTCGAGTCCGGGGCTTCGGCGGTGAGCGAGAGTATGCTTACCGGCGAGTCCATGCCGGTCACGAAGGGCGTCGGCGACCGCGTGATCGGCGGCACGATGAACGGATCCGGCGCGCTGCGCTACCGGGCAACGGCGCTTGGCGAGGACAGCGTGCTCGCGCAGATCGTTCGCCTCATGCGCGACGCGCAGGCATCGCGCGCTCCGATCCAGCGTGTTGCCGACCGCATCTCGGCCGTGTTCGTGCCGACCGTCATTGCCATCGCGATCGTCACGTTCGCGATCTGGTATTTCTCGGTTGATACGGCGCCGTTTGTGCGCGCGTTTGCGGCTGCGGTTGCCGTGCTGATCATCGCGTGCCCCTGCGCGATGGGGCTCGCGGTGCCGACCGCCGTCATGGTTGCAACGGGAAAGGGCGCTGAATTGGGTGTGCTCATCAAGGGCGGCGAGGCGCTGCAGCGCGCTGGCGATGTAACGACGGTGGTCCTGGACAAGACCGGCACCGTGACGGAGGGGCGGCCAGCGGTGACCGACGTCGTGCCGGCCGGCAGGAGCGAGGCGCGCGATTGGCTGGCGTTCGTCGCGTCGCTGGAGCGGTCGAGCGAGCACCCGCTGGCCGACGCGATCGTGCGGTACGCCGGCGAGCAGGGGGTGAAGACCGAGGCGGCGGAGACGTTCGAAGCGCATGCAGGGCGGGGGGCCACGGGAATCGTGTCGGGCACGGGCGTGGTTGCGGGCAACGACGCGCTGATGGGCGACTGGGGCATTGATGTGGCGCCGCTCGCTTCCTCTGCGGCGAGCCTTGCAGCCGAAGGAAAGACGGTCGTGTACGCCGCAGTTGACGGTACGCTTGCAGGGCTCGTCGCGATTGCCGATCCGGTGCGGGCGACTTCACCCGAGGCGGTGGCGCGACTGCGGGGGCTTGGCCTCGACGTGGTGATGCTGACCGGTGACAACGAGCGCACCGCGCGGGCGGTGGCGGCTCAGGTTGGGATAGACCGCGTGGTCGCGGCCGTGCTGCCGGCGGGGAAGGTTGAAGAAGTGCGGCGCCTTCAGGCCCAGGGCGCGGTGGTGGCGATGGTCGGCGATGGCGTCAACGACGCGCCCGCACTCGCGCAGGCCGACGTCGGGATCGCCATTGGCGCGGGAACCGACATTGCCGCCGAGGCGGGCGACGTGGTACTGATGCGCGGCGACCTGCACGGCGTCGCGCGCGCGATCACGCTGTCGCGCCGGACGATGCGAACCACGTGGCAGAACCTCTTCTGGGCGTTCGTCTACAACGTCATCGGCATCCCGGTGGCCGCGGGCGTTCTCTATCCCGCCTTCGGGGTGATGCTGAGTCCGATCCTGGCGAGCGCCGCGATGGCGTTCAGTTCGGTGAGCGTGGTGACCAACAGCCTGCGGCTGCGCGGCGCGAGGATCGCGTGAAGAGCCACGGCTCAGCCGCGGCGTGCGGGTGCGAGGCCGGGAGCCACGGGTCGGGCAGGAAGGCGGTTGCCGTGGACCCAGCCGTGCGCGAACGCAACCTCAAGCGACTGCGCCGGATCGAGGGGCAGGTGCGGGGATTGCAGAAGATGGTCTCCGAGGATCGGTACTGCGCCGACATCCTCAACCAGGTGTCGTCGGTGCACGAGGCGCTCCGCGGCGTTGCGCGCGAACTGCTCCGCAACCATCTCGCGCACTGCGCCGCGACGGCCATAAGAGCGGGTGACGTCGAGGCCGAGGCGATGTATGACGAGCTGGTTGACCTGATGCATACGCATAGCAGGTAGCATGCGGCCGGGGAGGCAGGCCGCGGGCGCGGTGAATATCTTGCGGCCGTGACTTCCCGGGGCACACCCATGCATGGTGCAGACGCGGCCGCCCGTGACGTGGCGCCGTCCATCGCGGGCTGGATGACCGGGACGCTGACGAGGCAACGCCTGACGCTCGGCGTGGCGGCCCTCATCATTGCCGGTGCGCAAGTTGCGGGCGCGCACGTGGACTGGCGCGTTTATGCCGTGCTCGCGGCGTGGGTAGCGTGGCACGAGCTCTACATACGATGGGCCATGCGCTCGCCTTCGTACGAGCGGAGGTTGCGGCGCTATGCGTGGTCGGTGGCCGGGGACGTGGTCTCCCTGGGGGTGGCGTACTTCTTCCTCGACGGCGCGCAACTGCTCGGCGTGGTCTTTTTCTCGTACATGGCGCTCGTGGCCAGCGCGACGCTGCCAAGGCGGTGGTCGGGAGCGATCTCCGCGCTGATCGTGGTTGTCTATGCGGCCCTGCTGCTGCTGAGCGTGTACGGGCCGCGCGCGGTGCCATCGCCGGCAGGGCTTCCGCCGGTGCGCGGCAACTGGCTCTTCGTAGTGGCGGGGGTCGCTTCGGCTCTTGGAATGGTATTCCTCCTCGTGAGGATTCAGCGCTCGCTGATCAAGTCCATCCGGGACGCCGAAACGCGCTACCTGACGCTCGTGCATTCCGCGTCGGACATGGTGATGACGTTCGACGAAGGCGGTCATTTCCTCGACGTTAATCCTGCGACGGTCGAGCAGTCGGGATATTCGTGGGAGGAGATCAAGCGGCTGCCCAATGAGAGCCTCTTCCCGCCTGAAGACTGGCCGCGTGTTCGCGCCGCGCTCGCGCGGGCGCTGGCCGGTGAAGCCGTCCGGACCGAGGCACGCTACATCAGGAAGAGCGGCGAAGCGCGCTGGATGCAGTCGTCGGTGTTCCCCATCCTGCTTGACGGGAAGCCGGCCGTCGTGGTGATCGCGCGTGACATGACCGACGCCCAGAGGCAACAGGCCGAGTTGCGCGAGCGCGACGAGCGTTTCACCCTGGTGCTCGACTCGCTTGGGGCAGGGTTCGTGACGTTCGACCACGATCTGCGCGCGACGTCGGCGCTTGGCGAGTGGGTGCCAGCGTACGAAGCCGCACACGGTGCGGTAACTGGAAAGCACATCCGTGAACTGGGCGCGGTGTGGGGCTTCACCGAAGAGCACGAGCTCGCGGCGGCGCGCGTGCTGGCCGGTGGCGAGCGCGTCACGTTCGAGCGAAGGATCACCCTCTCCTCGGGCGAGCGGCGGCTGCGCACGCACCTCGTACCGTTGCGGGGCGCCGATGGCGAGATCGTTGGCGGCGCCGGATTCTGGGCTGACGAGACGGAACTGGCGCGCGCGGAGGAGGAGAGGGCGCGGCTCCGGCAGCGGTTGGCCGATGCGGGCCGCGTGGACTCCCTGGGCAGTCTCGTGTCGCGCGTGGCGCACGAGCTCAACAACCCGCTTGCCGCCATCCTCAACTTCACCGAGGACATGCTCGCTGACGCGCGCTTGCCGGAGGAGCGGGTCGCGCTCGAGGTGATACAGTCGCAGGCGCTACGTTCGCGCACTATCGTGCGCGACCTGCTGACGTTTTCGCGGAGCGACGCCGCCCGTCCGCGGGTGCCGGTGGAACCGGGGCCGGTGCTGGAGACGCTCGTTCGCGCGATGCGTCCGGGTCTTGCGCTGCAGGGCGTCACGCTCGATTCCGACATCGCCGCCGACGCCCCGCCGGTTCCGCTCGACCGCGCCGGATTTGAGCAGGTGGTGACCAACCTCGTGACGAACGCGGCTCAGGCAGCTGGCTCCGGCGGGAGCGTGCGGATCACGAGCCGGGTCAGGCCGGACGCGTTCGAAGTGGCCGTGGAAGACAACGGCCCGGGGATCCCGCCCGACGTGATCGAGCAGATCTTCGAGCCGTTCTTCACGACCAAGGCCACGGGCCACGGCGTCGGCCTCGGATTGTCCGTTTCGCTTGGCATCGTGACGGCGCATGGCGGCACGCTGGCGGTACAGAACCGCCCGCCCGACCTGGGCGGGGGAGCGCGGTTCACGTTGCGTCTGCCGCTCGGCGACGCCGGTCCGGCTTCGTCTTCGCCGAGACGGCCCGCCGGGGCGGAGGCGCCGATGCTGCGCGTCCGTGGTGAAGATACGGCCATGCAACGCAACATCGCCGACAAGGCGCCAGTTTCGGAGCCGCTCTCGGCGCCGCGGGCGATGCCGGATCGCAAGAACACGATCCTGATCGTTGACGATGAATCGCCAATCAGGCAGGCGCTCAGACGCTACTTCGCGCGGAAGGGCTGGATCGTGGAAGAGGCAGCCGACGGCGCCGACGCGCTCACGCGCCTCCTGCGGCCGGAAGCGCAGCGGATCTACAGCGTCGTCCTGTGCGACCTCAAGATGCCCGGCGTGAGCGGAATGGACGTGTACGAGCGAACGCGGGCAGCGGCAGCGCCTCCGGCCGAGCGATTCATCCTCTCGACGGGCGATACCACGTCGCCCGATGTCGCCGCCTTCGTTGCTGCCGTTGCGGCGCCCGTAATCGAGAAGCCGTTCGAGCTCAGGGCGCTCGAGCGGGTCGTGGAGCAGGTGTGGGCTCGCGCCGCTGGCGGCCTTCCTGGCTGCGGCCAAGCGCTTCCCTGATGGCTTCAGGCGACACTGGCTTGGTGACGTAATCGTCCATGCCCGCGTCAATGCAGCGTTCGCGATCGCCCTGCATTGCGTTGGCGGTCATCGCGACGATGTACGCGCGACTGTCGCGTCGCGAACCTTCGTTCGCGCGTATCCGGCGCGTGGCGGCGAGCCCGTCCATTCGCGGCATCTGGACGTCCATGAAGATGACGCCGAAGTCCGCGTCCGCAGCCATGCGGACTGCTTCCTCTCCATCGTTCGCAACGTCCACGCGGCAACCAAGCTTGCCGAGCAGCGCCTTCGCGACCATCTGATTCACGGGGTTGTCTTCGGCAAGGAGCACGCGGAGCGACCCGTTGGCGCCCATGGCGGGGGGCTGCGCGCGCTCGGGGAGGGGCTGGCCGGGCGCGCCGTCGCTGGCGCGCTCGGCGAGCGAATGCCGCGTGACGATCCGCTCGCTCCGCCACGCGTCCGCCGGCCGGCCGAGCACGACTTCGCATGCCGCCTCTACGACGCCCGGCCGGAACGGCTTCGTGAGGTACGCGTCGAAGCCGGCCCCCTCGAACCGCGCCGCGTCGCCACGCTGCGCGGCGGAAGTGGCGATGATGAGGCCGCAGGGCGCAAGCGTCGCATCGGCGCGAATCGCACGGCCAAGCTCCTCGCCGTCCATCGAGGGCATCAGGTAGTCGAGGATCACCAGGCGGTACGGGTCGCCGCGCTGCTGCGCCGCGGCCATGAGCTTCAGCGCCGGCACGGCCGCGGTGGCGCAATCCACCCGCATTCCCCAACTGCGAAGCCATTCCGCGAGGAGGCGGACGTTCACGTCTATGTCGTCAACGACGAGCGCGCGCACGCCTTCCAGCGATGCGGGAGACCGCTGCTCGGGCGCCGGGCTCGTGTCGAGCGGGAGGGAGATCGTGAACCAGAAGGTGGACCCGACGCCCTCGGCGCTCTGTACGCCTACCTCGCCGCCCATCAGCTCCACGAGCCGCTTGCTGATCGAGAGGCCAAGGCCGGTGCCGCCGAAGCGGCGCGTGGTTGACGCATCGGCCTGCTTGAAGGGACTGAAGAGCTCCGGCAACACAAGGCGCGGGATTCCGATCCCCGTGTCGCTTATCTCGAAGCGGAAACGGGCGGCGCCGCCTTCCGACGCCACGCCGTCAACGCTGATGATCACGTGGCCGCGTTCCGTGAACTTGAGCGCGTTTCCCGCGAGGTTGAGCAGCACCTGGCGTATGCGCCCCGAATCGCCGACGACGCGACGGGGGGCGGCAGGGCTCAGGCGCATGACGAGCTCAACGCCTTTCTCCACCGCGCGCGGGGCGAGGATCTCGGCGACCTCCTCCACCGCCATGTGCAGGTCGAACGGGATCGGCTCGATCGTCATCTTGCCGGCCTCGACCTTCGAGAAGTCGAGGATGTCGTTGATGACGCTCATCAGGAGGTCGGCCGACCGGCTCGTCGCCTCGACGAACTGGCGCTGCTCGGCCGTCAGGCTCGTATCGGCGAGGAGATTTGTCATCCCGAGGACGCCGTTCATGGGCGTGCGGATCTCGTGCGACATCATCGCGAGGAACTCGCTCTTGGCGCGATCGGCCGCTTCTGCCGCCTCCTTGGCCCGGATGAGCGCACCTTCCGCCTGCTGGCGCTCGGCGATGTCAATGATGATCACCGTGTAGATCCACTCGCCGTCGGCGTCGAACCTCGACCAGCGGACTTCCGCTGGACGGGTTGCGCCGTCGGCGCGCAGTATCTCCGCGGAGGCGCCGGCCGCGCCGAGGAATGAGGGAAGGTCCGTCCCGTCGGGCGCCGCGCCCGTCCTCAGGAACGCGGCGAGCGGCCGCATGACCATCTCGGCCGGCGCGTGGCCCGTTACCGTGCCCGCCGCTTCGTTGCAGCGCACGATGCAGCCGTCGGAGTCGAGCACGATGATCGCGTTCGGCGACGAGTCAATGATGGCGCTGAGGGTGCGCTCGCGATCCTTGATGTCCCGTTCGGCGGCCTTTCGGCGCTCGCGGAGCTGGTGCGCGGAACGGAGCCCGCGCCATGCTGCGAGGTTCGTGAGGATGATGCCGATCGCGAGCGCCCAGTAGATGCGCCTCAGCACGATGTACTCCCGCAGCGCTTCGGCTTCATTCACTTCGATGAGGACGCCAAGTCCCATCGGCACGCTCCAGCCCCACGCGCCCACGACGTTGGCGCCGCGGGCATTCGTGTACCCCGCGACGTTCGACCCTGGTTTGCCGCGCGCAATGGCCGCGGCGACGCGCGAGAACGCGCTGCCAGCGCCGGCAACGGAGTCGTCGGGGTCGAACAGCCGGAGCCGGAGGCTGGCGGATCGCTCTGCGTCTATCGCGCCCGCGCTTGCGAGGGCGCGGTCGAATCGCGTGCCGGCGACGAGGAACCCGTCGCGGCGGAACGCGAGCGCGTCTCCGCTCTGGCCTGTCCTTCGCCTCCTGAGGATCGGGTCTATGCGGGTCGCCGCGAGCGCGCGGAGCACGATTGCCCCGCCGGGCGCGGGTGCCGTGAAGAAGATGACGGGGACGCTGTCGCGTACGGTGCCGTCAACGTCGGCTACAGGAATCGCGGCGGCCTCGACGGGCGACACCACGGTATGGCCGTCCGCGGGCAAGGTGGCGAGTGCCGGGATGCGCGCAATGGTCGCCGCAGTGGCCGGATCGTCGCCGGCCACCCGGACGACGCGCCCTGCGTGATCGAGCAGTACGAACCCTGCGAATCGGTTCGCGGCGAGCAGCGGGCTGAGCCGAAAACGCAGCGCCGATGCGTTCGCTGCGGTTGGACTCCCTATGGCGGCGGATGTCTCGCCCATGCCGCCAGCCACCGCGGCAGCGGTCTTGTCGCGGTCGGCAACCCTGTCAATCGCCCCGATGAGCGCCGTGACGCTCGATTCCAATTCATCGGCGGTGGTGGCGCGGGCGGACTCGGCGAGCGCGATGACGAAGATCTCACCGATCACGAGGTACGCAACCGTGAGCCCCAGCAGCATCACCCGCGGCAGGCGGAGCGGGCGCGGCACTGGCGCGCCCGCAGTTCCGCCGCCCGGGATCACGGCGTGGGACGTGCGATTCGCCATGGCCATATAATGGTTATCGGGAGCGACCCGCGTCCACCGCGCAACCGGAGGGCGCTGATGGAGTGCGCCCAGCACATCGGGTGAGCGGCGCGTACTTTCCGGTAGTGCCTCCCCCCAGAATAACTTGAAGCGCGTCGGCAGGGGGTGGCTGGCTTCCGCCGCTGGCGCGTGCTTGCGAGGTCTGCGTGCTGTCATGCGGTGTGACGCCGGCGAGAAAATGGCCGGTCATTGCTGGTTGGGCGGGTATGCTGGCAGCGGCTGGGGTGGCAGGGTGCACTCCACCGCGGACGATTGACGGATCCCCCGCGGCGGCTGCGAGTCCAGCGGCTGCATGGCCTGCCCCACCGGGGGCGGCGAGGACGCTCACGCCATCCGAAGCCAGGCGTGCTGCGCGTGGCTCCGGGGTTCCGGCGAGGGCAGGCGCGAACATGGAGCGGCTGACGCTGGCTCACGTCGTGGATCTTGCGTTGGCGAACAACCCACAGACGCGGATCAACTGGTCGCAGGCGCGCGCGGCTGCGGCCGCGTATGCATCTGCCCGGGGGAAGTACCTGCCTTCGCTGGACGGGGCCGTCTCTGGCGGGCCTGTGCGCAGCGTGTCACAGAACCCGGCGCGCATTCCGTCGGACCGCACCACGACCACGGTATCGGCGCAGTTGCAGTACGTACTCTTCGACTTTGGCGCGCGGGGCGGCGCGATGGCGGCGGCGCACGAAGCCCTTTTCGCCGCCGATTTCAATCAGAACGCGGCGCTCCAGAACGTTGCGCTGCAGGCGGAACTGGCCTACTTCAATCAGCAGGCAACCCTGGGGTTGCGTGATGCGTCGCGCGCCACGGTGCAGACGGCTACGGCGAACCTCGCGGCCGCGGAGCGGCGGCATGACGTCGGCCTGGCCACGATTGCCGACGTGCTGCAGGCACGAACGGCGCTTGGCCAGGCCCGCCTGGGCGCGCAGTCGGCAGAGGGTGCGGTGCAGGCGGCCCGCGCGACGCTCGCGGCCGCGTGCGGCCTGGACGCAAATACGGCATTCGATGTCGCCGTTGATACTACCGCGGCGCCGATCCCGGACATGCTCGAGAGCGTGGATTCGATCATCGAGCGCGCGGTGCGCGACCGGCCCGACGTAGCCGCTGCACGTGCCCTTGCCCGCCAGGGAGAGCACCTGGTGCGCACTGCGTGGAGCGCGGCGCTGCCCTCACTGACACTGGGCGCGAACACTGGTCACGTGTACTCG
Source organism: Gemmatimonadaceae bacterium (assembly GCA_020851455.1). Lineage (GTDB taxonomy): Bacteria > Gemmatimonadota > Gemmatimonadetes > Gemmatimonadales > Gemmatimonadaceae > Fen-1231. The sequence continues at coordinate 13,419 of JADZCT010000043.1, forward strand.
AACAACCCGGCGCTGGAAGGACAGACGTACGCGGTCACGTTCGGGCTTTCGGTTCCGCTCTTCTCGGGGCTTTCGCGGCAGGCCGACATCGCCGCGGCCGAAGAGAACGCGGCCGCGGCCGCCGCGCGCGCCGAGCAGGCGCGGATAGCCGCGGTTGCCCAGGTGTTCACGTCGTACTATGCCGTGCGAACCGCGGCGCAGCGCGTGGCGACGGCGGCCGACCTGCTGGCGAGCGCGACCCAGTCGGAGGAAGTGGCTGTTGGGCGGTACGCGGAAGGGGTCGGCTCGATTCTGGACCTGCTTGCGGCGCAGAACGCGCTGGCCGACGCGCGCGCGCAGGACGTGCAGGCAAGGTGGACTCTGCGGGCGGCGCTGGTGCAGCTCGCTCACGACGGCGGGACCCTGGATACGGCGAGGCCATAACGTGGAGACCGGAACTGCAGTGGTGGAAACGGCGGCGCCGGCGCCAGCGCCGGCGCGAAGCGTGGCAGGGGGTCCCGCCGCGCTGGCGCCAGCCCTGATATGCCTTGTTGCCGGCGCGTTGGCCGTGGCCGGGTGCAGCAGGAAGCCCGATCCGGTGCACGCGCGGGTTCCGGTGGAAGTGGCGCTGGCCGCGCGCGGTCCGGCGCCGTACGTCATCACCGCCAACGGCATCGTCGAGCCCATCCAGGCCGTGGCGGTGCAGTCGCAGGTTCAGGGCGTGCTGACGGCTGTCCATTTCCGCGAAGGCGACGAAGTGAAGGCAGGCGATGTCCTCTTCGAGATTGACCCGAGGCCCTTCCGGGCAGCGCTCGACCAGGCGCGGGCGATGCTGGCCCGCGACGTCGCGCAGGCCGAGAACGCGCGCCGCGACGCCGACCGGTACGCCGCGCTGGTGCAGAAGGATTACGTGACCCGCTCGCAGGCGGATCAGGCGACCGCCAATGCGGCCGCGCAGATTGCGGTCGTGCGGGCCGACAGCGCGGCCGTGGCGAATGCGCAGTTCAACCTCGACAACGCGACGATCCGCGCGCCCATCTCGGGCAAGACCGGCGCGCTGCTCGTGCGCCAGGGCAACCTCGTGCGTCCCGGCGCGGTGCCGCCGCTGGTGGTCATCAACCAGATTCACCCCATCGTGGTGCGCTTCGCGGTGCCCGAACGCGACCTCGGCCGCGTACAGGAATACTCGCGACGCCATCCGCTCAAGGCGACGGCGACCGCTGGCCAAGGCAGCAGCGGTATCCAGGGCTCACTGAGTTTCATTGACAACGGCGTTGACACGACGACCGGCACGGTGACGCTCAAGGCGCGGTTCGACAACGCCGACAACGCGCTCTGGCCGGGCGAGTTCGTCCAGGTCGCGCTCGAGCTGTACGTACAGCCCGACGCCCTGCTGGTGCCGGGCACGGCGGTAATGCCCGGGCAGGACAGCGGACAGTTCGTGTTCGAGGTTGACGGCGACGGGAAGGCGAAGGTAGCGCCCATCCGGGTCGAGCGCGCTGTGGGCGACCAGATCGTCGTCGAGTCGGGACTGACGGCTGGCGCGCGCGTCGTCACGGACGGCCAGTCGCGCCTCGTTCCCGGCGCGGCGGTTGACATCCGCAACAAGCAGGGCAAGGCCACGCCATGAACATCACTGGGCTCTTCATCCGGCGGCCGGTCATGACGACGCTGGTCATGGTGGCCGTGCTCGTGTTCGGCGCGCTGGCGTACCGACAGCTTCCGGTGAGCGACCTGCCCACGATTGACTACCCGACGATCACCGTGTCGGCGAGTCTCCCAGGCGCGAGCCCGGAGACGATGGCGTCGTCCGTCGCCACCCCGCTCGAGAAGCAGTTCACGACGATCGCCGGCCTCGACAACATGACCTCGACCAACGGCCTGGGGTCAACGTCAATCAGCCTGCAGTTCACGCTCGACCGCAACATTGACGGCGCCGCCCAGGACGTGCAATCGGCGATCTCGCGCACGCTTCGCGATCTGCCCGCCGGGATCGTGCCGCCCTCGATGAGCAAGCAGAACCCTGCGAACTTCCCGGTTGTGATCTTCAACGTCCGGTCCGAGACGATGCCGCTCTCGCAGCTGGATGAATACGCCGAGACCGTGCTGGCGCAGCGGCTCTCGACGATCTCCGGCGTCTCGAGCGTGAACGTCTTCGGCTCGATGAAGTACGCGACGCGCATCCAGCTCGACCCGCGCTCGCTGGCCAGCCGGGGAATCGGGATTGACGAAGTAGCCACCGCGGTGTCGCAGAACAACGTGAACCTGCCGACGGGCGTGCTCTGGGGCCGCGACCGTTCCTACACCCTGTCGGCCAACGGGCAGCTCTCGAGCGCCGACCAGTTCCGGAGTCTCGTCGTCGTTTACCGTAATGGCGCGCCGGTGCGGCTGGGCGACCTCGGAAAGGTCGTGGACGGCGTCCAGAACAACCGTATCGCCGCGTGGTTCAACGACACGCGGTCCATCTCGCTCGCCGTCAACAAGCAGCCGGGCGTGAACACCGTCGCTGTAGCCGACGCCGTGCTCGCTGTGCTGCCCGCGCTCCGCGAGCAGATTCCGGCGTCGGTCACGGTTGACGTGTACATGGACCGTTCGCAGGGGATCCGCGAATCGGTGCGCGACGTGAAGCTGACGCTACTCATCACGCTCGCGCTCGTCGTGCTGGTGATCTTCCTTTTCCTGCGCAACGTGCCAGCCACGGTGATTCCCAGCATGGCGCTGCCGATGTCCATCGTGGGCACGTTCGCGGTGATGTACGCGCTGGGGTTCAGTCTCGACAATCTGTCGCTGATGGCCCTCACGCTCGCGGTGGGCTTCGTGGTGGACGACGCGATCGTGATGCTCGAGAACATCGTGCGCCACATGGAGATGGGGAAGAAGCCGATGCAGGCGGCTCTCGACGGCGCCTCGGAAGTGGGGTTCACCATCCTCTCGATGACGCTATCCCTCACTGCGGTGTTCATCCCCCTGCTCTTCATGGGAGGGATCGTGGGCCGGCTGTTCAGGGAGTTCGCGGTGACCATCGCGGTGGCGATCCTCGTGTCGGGGTTCGTATCGCTCTCCCTCACGCCCATGCTCTCGGCGCGGTTCCTCAACGCGCAGCGCATTCATGGCACGCGCAACCGCGTGCTCGATGCCTTCGAGGCGCTGTACCAATGGGCGCTGCGCGCGTACACCCGCACCCTCCACTGGGCGATGACGCATCGGCGCACGACCATGGCGCTCGCGGGAGTGTCGGTGATTGCGACCGTGGTCGCTTTCCAGGCCGTGCCGAAAGGGTTCTTCCCCAGCGAGGATACCGACCGGATTCAGGCGACCACCGAGACCGCGCAGGGGACCAGCTTCGAGGAGATGATCCGCCACCAGAAGGAGGCGGTGAAGATTGCCCTGGCGGATCCGAACGTGGACGGCGTGCTCTCGAACATCGGCACCGCGTACGGCGGCGGGTCGGCGTCGCCCAGTCAGGGACGGCTCACGATCAAGCTCAAGCCGAAGGCGCAGCGGAAGCTCAACGCCGACCAGGTGATCGCCGAGCTCGGCCCCAAGCTCCGCGCGATCCCGGGGTTCAACGCATACCTCCAGAACCCGCCCATCATCAGCATAGGCGCCCGCTCGTCGCGCGCGCAGTACCAGTACACGCTCACGGGATCCGACCTCACGGCGCTCTATGCCGCGGCCCACGACGCCGAGGCGAAGCTCAAGGCGATGCCCGGACTCAGCGACGTGAGCTCCGATCTGCTGGTTTCCAACCCGCAGGCGTCTGTGGAACTGGATCGCGATCGCGCCGCCCTGTATGGCGTCACTCCCGCGCAGATCGAGCAGGCGCTCTACAACGCTTATGGTTCGCGCCAGGTGTCAACCATCTACACGCCGGACAACGAGTACTGGGTCATCCTCGAACTGCTGCCGGAGTTCCAGCGCGACCTGGCGGCGCTCGACCTGCTGTACGTGCGCGGCGCGGCGGGGCGGCTCGTGCCGCTCTCCAGCGTAACGCGCGTGTCGCACTCGCTCGGACCGTCGCAGGTGAACCACACCCAGCAGCAGCCGTCGGTCACGCTTTCGTTCAACACGAAGCCGGGCTATTCTCTCGGCGAGGCGGAAAACGAGATCACGCGGCAGGTGAGCAGTTCCGTGCCCGAGGGCATATCAACCGGCTTCTTCGGCGCTGCGCAGGCGTTTCAGGACACCCAGCGGGGGCTCCTCGCGCTCTTCGCGGTGGCCGTCTTCGTTATCTATGTGGTGCTGGGGATCCTGTACGAAAGCTTCATCCATCCGATTACCATACTTTCAGGGATACCATTCGCGGCGCTCGGCGCGCTGCTCGCGCTGCTCGTCACGCACACGGAACTTTCGGTCTATGCGTGGGTTGGCGTCATCATGCTCATCGGGCTCGTGAAGAAGAACGCAATTATGATGATTGACTTCGCCATTGCGGCCGAGCGCGAGGGCGGCAAGCCGGCACCGGAGGCGATCGTCGAGGCGTGCCTTGTGCGGTTCCGCCCCATCATGATGACCACGACGGCCGCGCTCGTGGGGACCCTTCCGATTGCGCTGGGCACGGGCGCGGGGGCCGAGAGCCGGCGTCCGCTTGGCATCGCGGTCGTCGGCGGCCTGGCATTCTCGCAGCTCATAACGCTGTACGTGACGCCGGTCATCTACACGTACTTCGACCAGTGGGCGGGCAAGTTCAGGCATGCGAAGGCAGCGCAGCCCGCGTCGGCGCCGGCTTCAGGCGGCGTCCCCGTGGGGGCGACGCCGACCACGCAGGGCGCCGTCTAGGAACCGTGCCGCTCGCGCTCATGCTCGGTGGCGGAGGCGCGCACGGCGCCTACCAGGCCGGTGTGCTGCGCGGCATCGCGCGGCGTCGCCCCGACGTTCATTTCGAAATCCTGACTGGCATTTCCGCCGGCGCCGTGAACGTGATCCACTTCGCAGCCCACGAGGGGCCGTTCGCGAGCGCGACGGAGTGGATGGCGGGCCTCTGGGCCGGACTCACCCCGGATCAGGTGTTCGACGTGCGCGGGCTGCCGCTGATGAAGAACATGTTCCGCTGGGGCGCGCGGCTTGCGTCGGGCGGTATAGGCACGGGGGCCGAGCCGATGCGTGGCATGGTGGACACACAGCCACTTCGCCGCTTCCTCACGCACAGCCTCGTCCCGGACGCCGACGGCACGATCGCGGGGATCGCGCGCAACATCGGGCGGGGCACGCTCGGCGCGGTCGCGCTGACAGCGACGAGCTATGGAACCCATCGCTCGATGACGTGGGTTCAGGGCCGCGATCTCCAACTGTGGCAGCGCCCTTCGCGGCGGAGCTCCGCGGTGAAGCTGACGGTCGAGCACGTGATGGCGTCGAGCGCGCTGCCGATGCTGTTCCCCGCCATCCGCATTGGCGACGAATGGTACGGCGACGGAGGCATCCGGCTGACCTCGCCGCTCTCGCCCGCGCTGCACCTGGGCGCAACGCACGTCATCACCATCTCCACGCGTTACTCGCGTACCACCGCGGAGGCAGCATCGCCGCAGGTCGCCGGCTACCCTCCGCCCGCGCAGGTGCTCGGATCGCTGTACAACGCCGTGTTCCTCGACATGATAGACGAGGACGTCACGCGGATGCGGATGATCAACCGGCTGCTCGATGCGGTGCCGGATGGGCGGTGGGATGGGATGAGGAAGGTGGAGATAATGGTCATCCGGCCGTCGCAGGACCTTGGCCTGCTGGCGCGCGACTACGAGGCGCGACTCCCGGCGTTCGTGAAGTACCTCCTGCGCGGCCTTGGCACGAAGGACACGACGAGTCCGGACCTCCTCAGTCTCGTGCTGTTCCAGCGCGACTACCTCGAGCGCCTCATCGCGATCGGCGAGGCGGACGGCGAGGCGCACGCGGAGCAGGTGGCCCAGTTCGTGCACACCGTGAACTGACGACGGCCCGGACGCGCGAGCGCCCGGGCCGTCGGTGTTGCGTACTGCCGGCTACTTCTTGGTGCCGAAGTTCGGGTTGTTGTCCGTCTCGACGCGCGGCAGCGGGAAGCAGGTCTGCGTGCCGACGTTCGGGTAACCCGGCTTGAAGTACGGCGCGCCAGCGGCCGTCATGAACGGGGTGGAGGCGGCCGAGCGGCGGAAGTCGCCCAGCTTGCGGTCCTCGAGGAAGAACTCGAAGGCGCGCTGGTAGTAGAGCTCCTTCATGGCGCTGGCGAGGTCGGTGCCGCCGGTGTAGGCCGGCATTCCGTTCGCCGTGCGGCGCGTGCCCGCGAAGGTGATGATCTGCGCGGCGTTCTGCGACGCTTCGGCCGCGACGTAGTCCGACTCGAGCTTCGACGCGAGACGCATCGGCGCGGCGTAGCCCGGGTACTTGTTCTGGGCGAAGAACCCGCCCGGCACCACGTCCTGGGGCTGCAGCGTGGTCTGGCCCGGGCCGAGGTACTTCACGCGCGGGTCGCTCACTCGGTAGCCCGGCGCGACGCTGATCGAGCCGCGGTCGTACGTGAACTGGTAGAGCATGTTCGAGAGGCGGCCGCGGTTGGCGAGGTCGTCGGTGTAGTTCAGGTTGAACACAAAGCCAGCCGGCACGCCACCCGCATCCGCGATCGCGCCCGGGTTGTCGCCCTTCTGCAGCTTGGCCCGGGCGCGGCCTGCGAGTGCCGCGTTGGCGAGCGTCTTGGCGTCGGCGCTGCCGTTGGCGTTGCCAACAGTGACCGCCTGGCCGAACCAGTAGATGGCCGTGTCGAGGAGCTGGCCGGTGTTGAGCGACGGACCGCTCGACAGCGTGCCGACGCAGAAGTCCGTGGCCATGTGAAGCGACGCGAATCCGCGGAACGCGGCCGCCCGGGCGTAGTTGATGTTCGTCGCCTGATCCGTGAAGTTCAGGTCGAGCACGATCTTCGTGGAGGCGGCGGCGAGTGAAATGGGCCGCCAGACGTCTCCGTTGAGCGATGTGTTCAGGTCGGAGACCTGGCGGAACCCGAATTCGTTCCTGGTGGGGAACGTATCGGAGACGTTCGACTCCTCCGAGAACCATGCGCTATAGAGCGCGAGCCACCCGTATGCCGTCGCGAAGTTCTGCTGTGCCGACGCGGCCAGCGTGGCTGCGCCGGACGCGGGGTCAACGGTTGCCGCGTCAATGACGTTGGGGTTCGTGACCTGCAGGAACTTGTCGGAGCAGGCCGCGACGCTGAGTGCCAGCGTCGCACCCACCAAGGTGCGCGTCGCCGCGCGTGTGATCCTGGTATTCATGTGATTGTGCGCTCGCGGTCGCATTAGAAGTTGAAGTTGACGCGGAGGACTGTCTTCTTCGGGTTCGGCATCGTGAGGAAGTCCTCGCGGGAGAACGCGCCGGACTGCGCATTGACCTCCGGGTCGGCCCCGGAATAGTTCGTCCAGAGCTTCACGTTCTGGAATGCAAGCGTGATGGAAGCGTCCGAAACCGTGCCGCCGAAGTTGCCGAGCCACGACTTGGGGATCATGTAGGTCGCCGAAAGCTCGCGGAGCCGGGTGAAGTCGCCGGGTTCGATGAAGCCGTCCATCACGTCGCCCACCACGGCGGTGTTGCCCTTGTCGGTGACGAACGCGGGCTTGCCCGGGGTAAGGTTGCCGTAGCGGCGGAGCCGCTCGCGGCGTGACAGCGCGGTCGTGTCAATGCGGAGGTTCGACCGCACGAGCTGCGTCTCGCGGAAGTACGCCGTGTTGTTCAACACGCTGAAGTTGCGCTTGGAATCGAGCAGCGCCGAGAGTCGAAGGTTGCGGAAGATGGTGACGGTGTTCGTGAGGTTCCACTCCACGGTCGGGTAGAGGTTGCCGATCGGGGTGAGCGTATCGGCGACGGTGACGAGGTTCGTGGCCTCGTCAATGCTGAGGACCTTCTTGGACACGAACACGCCAAGCTGCTGGCCTTCGATGAAGCGGGTGGAGCCGCCGGCCGCGAACGACGGCAGGCCGCCGAGGCTGGTGATCTCGTTGTGCAGCGTGCTTACCCCTGCGTTCACGACCCACCCGAGGTTGCGGCCCCGGAACGCGTCGTAGTTGAGCGAGAGCTCGACGCCTTCGTTCAGCACCGACCCGATATTTGCCAGCGGGTTCGAGTTGAAGCCGAGCGATGGCGGAATCGGCTTCGCGAGTATCATGTCGTTCGTGGTCTTCCGGAAGTACGTCAATTCGGCCGAGAGCCGGTCCTTGAGGAAGCCGGCGTCGAACCCGGTCTCGAACTCGGTGCCCTTCTCGGGCTTGAGGTTCGCGTTGCCCGGGTTGCCGGGGATTGCGCCTGCGCCCGTGGCGCCGGAGATGTTGTACGCCGCGGCGACGAGCGTGGTGAGCGCGCTGCCGGGCGCCGGAGAGCGGCCGGTCGTGCCCCACGCGGCGCGGAAGCGCAGCGTGTTCACGTACTTGGACCACTTGTCGAAGAAGCCCTCGTCGGAGATTGACCAGCTGACGCCGACCTTCGGAAGGACGAACGCCGGGGCGCTGGAGCCGAACGACGAGTTCTTGTCAACACGGACGGCGAACTGCACGAACCGCTTGTTGGCGTTCGCGAACTGCACCTGGCCCAGGTAGCCGAACTGGCGCTGTTCGGTGAAGCCGCCGCTGCCCGAGAGCGTGGCGCCGGAGCTCACGGAATTGTTCGCGTTGGTGACGAAACCCTGCGCGGTGGCGCCGAGGAACGTATTGCGGGTCGAAACGACCTGGAGGCCGAACGAGAGGTTGGCTTCCCAATTGCTGCTGAGCTCGTTGCGGAGGTTGCCGAGGTAGTCGAAGGTGTAGCGCTCCGCCTCGCGCGACGTTGCCGTGAGACTGCCGGTGTTTGCTGCGCCGGCGTACCATGTGCTGTCGTTCTTGGGGAAGAAGTTGCGCTGATCGTCCTGGGCGTAGTCGAGGCCGAGGGTGAAGCGGTTGTTGAACCACGGCCGCGGAACGTACGTGGACTGGAAGTTCGTCATCACGCGGTGCGTCAGGATCCTGCTGTCAATCGCCGCGATCGCGCTCTTGCCGCGGTTGAAGCCGTACCATCCGTTGTTGGACGGGGCCGCGGCGTCGGAAACGGTGAGCGGGCTGCCGAGCATGGCGCCGCCCAGCCAGCCGTAGATGTTGTTGTCGTTGTTGGGCACCTGCGCGAGGCTCTGAACGAACCCGACACCGACGTCGAACGTGAGCTGGTCGGTCGGCACGAAGTTCACGTTCGTGCGCACGTTATAGCGGTCGAAGTTGTTGTTGAGCACCACGCCGTGCGACAGTTGCGAGCTGTACGAGAGGTTGTAGCCGTAGTTCTGCCCGCCGCCGCGACCGTTCCACGAGAACGCGTAGTCGGCGCCGGTGCGGAACGAGTTGGAGCGAAGGAGGGGATTGTCGTGCACGAGTGTGCCGACCGCCTGTCCGCGGCAGAGCGGGTTGGTGCTGGTCGAGGCGGCCAGGGCCGCCGTGCACAGCCCGTAGTTATCGGGTGGATTGTAGTTGCGGTCAACGGTGCCGCCTTCCATGCGCACCGACTGGATGAATCGGTTGCTGCCCGGGTTTCCCTTCTTGGTGATGATCTGGATCACGCCCGCGCTCGCGTCGGCGCCGTACAGCGTGGCGGCCGCGGGCCCCTTCACGACCTCGATGCTCTCGATCTCGTCAGGGCTGAGGTCGTTGAAGCGGTCGTACGACTGCCCGCCCGCGCCCGCGCCGATCTGGCCCTCGTTCATGCGGACGCCGTCAACGAAGATGAGCGGCTGGTTGGAGAGTGTGATGGACGACGCACCACGGATACGGATCGTCGTCGCCGTGCCAGCGGTGCCGGACATGGCGCTGAGCGCGACGCCCGGGACGCGCGACTGGAGCAGGTTCGCCACCGACATGACCGGTGCGTCCTTGAGGACGTCGGCCGTCTGGAGCGATGCCACCACGGCTGCCTGCGCCTTGCGTTCCTGGTTGCCCGCGGTGCCCGTCACGACCACTTCGGAAAGATTCACGAGCGACTCGGTCATGTTGAACGAGACCGTCGCGGTCTGGCCGGCAACGACGTTCACGGTGTCAACCGCGGGCTTGTAGCCAATGCGGAAGGCGCTCACGATCGCGCGGCCGGGCCGGACGGTTACGAGGCGGAACTCCCCCTGCTGGTTCGAGAGGGTGCCGAGCGTCGTGCCCGTGATGACGATTCGGACGTCGGTCAGTGGCGCCTGCGATGTCTGATCCCTGACCGTGCCAGCGATCGTGCCCGACTGTGCGAAGGCAATCGCGGGCGCCGCACACAGGGCGAGGCCGGCGACCGTCGCCAGGAATCGCGCGCGGCGCGGAGACTCGATGTTCAACATGATCCCTCGGGAATGGGGGTACACGCGGGTTGCTTTCCGGGCGGGTGCGAGGCCCGCGGTGCCTCTGCCGCACCCTGCCGTTACTTGGGGGTGGAAGTTGTCACACTCGAGCGGTAGTTACAAGGCGCGGCCTGCGGCACGCAACCACCGCCCTTGCACGATGGCATGTCACATCATTACAGGTTACGAACAGCCGGGCCTCTCAACACGAATGCCATCATGAGACTCTCACGCCTCCTCGCCGCCGCCTGCGTTGCATCGGGCGCCATCGCCGCCGCAGCGTTCCGTCCCGCCGACGATCCGCTCACGCGCATGCTGCGCGCTCCTTCAGTGAGCGAGAAGCACATCGCCTTCACCTATGCCCAGAACGTCTGGGTGGTGGATCGCGCCGGTGGCGCGGCCCGCCGGATCACGAGCTTCCAGGGCGCCACGCAGAGCCCGAAGATCTCCCCCGACGGCAGGCTCGTCGCCTTCAGCGGCGAGTACGCCGGCAACGTGGATGTGTACGTGGTGCCGATCGAGGGCGGCGAGCCGAAGCGCCTCACCTGGAACGCTTCGAGCGACGTGGTGCAGGGGTGGACTCCCGACGGCAAGCGCGTGCTCTTTGCGTCGAACCGCGAAAGCTTCGGCCCCAGCGCCCAGCCGCGTTTTTTCACCGTGGCTCTCGACGGCGGACTGCCGGTAGCGTTGCCCGTCGGGCGCGCCTACCAGGGCAAGCTCTCGCCCGATGGCGGCCGCGTGGCCTACAGAATGAACGGCTCCTGGGATGAGGAACGCCGCAACTACCGCGGCGGCCAGAACAGACCGATCTGGATCGTTGACCTCAAGACGCTCGAGACCGACTCGCCCGCTGGCTGGAAAGATTCCAAGCAGATGGATCCAGCATGGCTCGGCGATGTCGTGTACTACATAGACGACGCGGACGGCGTCGCTAATGTCTGGTCGTACGATACGAAAGCGAAGAAAGTCGCGCAGGCCACGCGCTTCGCCGACTTCGACGTGAAAACGCTCGACGCCGGCGCAGGCGTCGTCGTGTTCGAGCAGGGCGGGTACGTCCACGAGTTCGATCCGAGGACGGGCAGGGAGCACGTGGTACCAATCACCGTGGCCGGCGACTTCCCGTGGATGATGCCGCAGTGGAAGGACGTCTCGTCGCGGATCGTGAATATGGCGCTCTCGCCAACGGGGAAGCGCGCCGTCGTGGAGGCGCGCGGCGAGGTCTTCACCATTCCCGCCGAGAAGGGCGACGTGAGGAATATCGCGAGCTCGTCGTCTTCGGCCGAGCGCGACCCGGCATGGAGCCCCGACGGCAAGTCCATCTCGTACTTCAGCGACCGTTTGGGTGAGTACCGGCTGTACATCGAGTCGGCCGACGGACTCACGCCCGCGCGCGAGATCGCGCTGCCCAACGCCAAGCACTACTACACGCCATCGTGGTCGCCCGACGGGAAGAAGATCGTCTACACCGACACGGACCTCAAGCTCTGGGTGCTCGATGTCGCGAGCGGGCAGGCGAAGGTGATGGGTGACGATCCGTGGATGATCCCCACGCGCACGATGAATCCCGTGTGGAGTCCGGATTCGCGCTGGATCGCGTATGTGAAACACCTCAACTCGCTCTATAAAGCCGTGGTGGTGGTGAACGCCGCGACGGGCGCCGCGCAGCAGGTGACGGACGGGCTTGCCGACGTCATTTCGCCGGCCTGGGATGCGAGCGGCAAATACCTCTGGTTCCTCGGCTCCACGAGCTTCGGGCTCAGCTCGCAGTGGCTCGACATGACGAACCAGGGGAACACGGAGACCTTCGCGCTCTACCTCACCGTGCTCAGGAAGGGAGAGCCGACGCCATTCGCCCCGGAGAGCGACGAGAGCGCAGCCACCGACGCCTCCTCGCAGCAGGCGCGCGCCGCCAGTGGCCCACCCGCCGTGGAGATTGACTTCGACGGCATCGCCGGGCGCATCGTTCCGGTGCCCGGGGTGGCCGAACGGCAGTATGGCAACGTGAAGGCGGGCGCGCCGGGAACCGTGTTCTTCGTCGAGACCGTGCCGGCGAGCGGAACCGGAGGCGGCGGCCGCGGCGGGGCCGCGGGCGGTAGCACCCTCCACCGCTACCAGTTGCGCGACCGGCGGGCCGGTCCGTTCGTGACCGGCATTGCCGACTACGACGTGAGCCAGGACGGGCACAAGCTGCTTTACCGCACCGGCGGCGCCGGCGGCGGACGTGGCGGAGTGGGCGGCGGTGCGAACCTCTTCATCGTTGACGCCGACAAGCAGCCGCCGCAGGCAGGGGCGGGGCGCCTGGATGCCACGCTGCGGTCGTTCCTGGATCCCAAGGCCGAGTTCGCCCAGATCTTCAATGAAGGGTGGCGCAACCAGCGCGACTACCTGTATGTGCCCAACCAGCACGGGTCCGACTGGCCGAAGATGCGGCAGGAGTACTCGAAGCTTCTTCCGTTCGTGCGTCACCGCGCCGACCTGAACTACCTGATTGACATGATGGGCGCCGAGATCGCCATCGGCCACTCGTACGTCCGCGGCGGCGACATGCCCGAGGTGCCGCAATCAACCGCGGGCCAGCTCGGCGCCGACTTCAGGATCGAACAGGGGCGCTACCGCATCGCGAAGATCTACGACGGCGAGAGCTGGAATCCCGACCTGCGCGCCCCGCTCGCCCAGCCAGGACTCGACGTACGCGAGGGCGACTACATCCTCGCGGTGAACGGGACGGACCTCGCTGGCACCGACAACATCTACCGGCTGCTCGACGGCACGGCGAACAAGCAGGTCGTGCTCACGCTCAACTCCACGCCCGGGATGACTGGCGCGCGGCGCGTGACCGTGGTGGCGACCGCGAACGATCAGGGGCTCCGCGCGCGCGCGTGGATCGAGCACAACCGGCGGCTCGTGGACTCGCTGTCGAAGGGGCAGATGGCGTACGTGTACGTGCCCAACACCGGCGTGCCGGGGTACACGTCGTTCAACCGTTACTACTTCGCCCAGCAGGACAGGAAGGGCGCGATCATTGACGAGCGCTACAACGGCGGCGGGCAGGCGGCAGACTACATCGTTGATGTGCTCCAGCGGAACTTCGATGGCTATTTCAACAACGTTGCCGGCGACCGCGTGCCGTTCACATCACCCGCCGCGGGTATCTGGGGCCCCAAGGTGATGGTCATCAACGAAATGGCTGGCTCCGGCGGCGACCTCATGCCGTGGATGTTCAGGTACCGTAAGGTTGGCACGCTCGTCGGCAAGCGCACGTGGGGCGGGCTCGTGCATACCGCCGATACGCCGCCGTTCGTGGATGGCGGCTCGATGATCGCGCCGCGCGGCGGGTTCTTCAACCGCGAAGGCAAGTGGGACGTGGAGAACGTGGGCATCCCGCCCGACATTGACGTCGAGAACTGGCCCAGGGACCAGGCCGCCGGGCGCGACCCGCAGCTCGAGCGGGCAGTGGAGGAGGCCATGCGGCAGCTCCGGGAGCATCCAGTCAACCGGATGATGGCCGAGCCCGCCTCCCCCACGTGGGGCAAGCGGGTGAAGCCGTGGCCGTAAGCCGGTAGCGGAGCGTCCGGAAGGCCTGGCGGCGGGTTCCGCGCGCGGAGTATGCGCGCAGGCCCGGCCGGCTGGTTACATTAGATGCCTCTCGCGTTGCGTGACGCGCGGCGCGAGTGGAAGCGGGACGTAGCGCAGTCCGGTAGCGCACCTGAATGGGGTTCAGGGGGTCGCGGGTTCGAATCCCGCCGTCCCGATTTCAGAGGGCCGCAACGCAAGCCGTTGCGGCTTCTCTTGTTACAGGATGCCTTCGGCTTCACTTCGCACCTCCCTCTTTGTGGTCGTTGGGGCCTCGGGGATACGAAAGGGATACGTTTTTCGCCCCTTCTGCGCCCTCGGCAGGGGCCGGAACTTCCCCTCGAATCCGCGCCTTGATCGCGCTCGCTTCCACCTGCGCCGCCCCAAGATCGCGCTCGCGGTAGACGGTTTTCGGCATCTCGTCACTCGCCCATCCCCCAATCGCCAGATGTAGTTCCGCACCGTCTCGCCTCGCCCCAGCCGGGCGAGCGCTTCTTCGACCATCGCTTGTTTCAGGACCGCAGCCTCCGTCGAGGCGCAGGGTGTCGTCAACGCTACCGGGGCCACGTCCTGCCGGCCGTCTTCCATCCCTGCCGCCTTGTGAGGTAGGGTAGGAAATTCCAAGTGTCAGCAGGTGGGGAATTTCAAACGATCACTGACAACACGCCCCCGCGTTCCACCGCGCGAGCGCCGCCCGGTCGCTTCGGACAGGCCCACGGTTGCCAGCACCAACGCGTGGTTATGCGTCAGGGAGCCGGGACTTCAAGGTCCCGGCATATCTTGCGCGCCAGGTACTCCTTCACTTCGCGATGCCGCGGCACGGTCGACACCTTGCGCGCCGCCGGATTGATGTAAACAGAATGACTGCCGCCCTCGCGCAGAAGACGGCAGCCATGAGCATCGAGATGGCGAATCAGGTCAGCGCGTTTCACGCCCCACGCTACGCGCTCAGAAGAAGGGGCTCGCGAATCACCGCGGCGCCTGCCAGGTCCTGCTCCGCCAGCACCCGATTGGCCTCCAGTACAAGCCCGACGGCCTTGCGCAGATTGTCCCGCGCTTCGTCGAGCGTTGCGCCCTGGGTATTGGCGCCGGGAAGTTCCTCAACAAAGGCAACGTATCCGCCTTCCGGGGCTTCTTTGAAAACGGCCGTGAACGCGAGCGGCATCGGGAGTTCTCCTTGGACACTCCAATCTAGCACGAACGGCGGTTGTACGCATAACGTGAATCGGCCCGGGATTGTCGGAGGCTCCAATCTCTGAGAGGTTGGAGTCATGGCACGAACCACACGGTTTTCCCCCGAAGTATGTGAACGCGCGGTGCGGATGGTCGGAGAGCAGGCCCCGGCGCATCCGTCGCAATGGGCGGCGATCAAGTCGATTGCCGAGAAGATCGGCTGCACCCCGGAGACGCTGCGATCCTGGATCCGCCGGTACGAGCGCGACACGGGGCAGCGCCCCGGTCTGGCCACAACCTATGCCGAGCGCCTGAGGCAGCTGGAGCGCGAAGTGAAGGAACTGCGCCGGGCGAATGAGATCCTGCGCAAGGCGTCGGCGTTTTTCGCAGCGGCGGAGCTCGACCGCCGACCGAGTTGATGGTGACGTTCATCGACGTCTACCGGAAGGCGTACGGAGTCGAGCCGATCTGTCGCGTGTTGCCGATCGCTCCGTAGACCTACTACGAGCAGAAACGGCGCCAAGCGGGCCCGACGCGGTGGCCGGCGCGCGCCCGGGGCGATGCCGCGCTTCGGCCGGAGGTCCAGCGCGTGTGGGAGGCGAGCACGCGCCGCTATGGCGGCAAGAAGGTGTGGAAGGAACTGGTGCGGGAGAAGCGGACGGTGGCGCGGTGCGCCGTGCTGCGCCTCTACAAGGCCATGGGCCTTCGCGGCGTGGTGCGCGGCCGCCCGGTCAGGACCACGATCCCGGATCTGGTGGCCGATCGTCCCCTGGACCTGGTGCAGCGGACCTTCACCGCGACGCGGCCCAACCAGCTCTGGGTCTCGGACTTCACGTACGTCGCGACGTGGAGCGGCTTCATCCACATCGCCTTCATTACCGATGCGTTCTCGCGCCGCATCGTGGGGTGGCGAGCGTCGAAGTCGATGCGGAGCGACCTCGTGCTGGATGCGCTGGAGCAGGCGCTGTACGACCGCGACCTCGAGGGGCCGCTCGTGTACCATAGCGACTTGGAGGCGCAATACTTGGCGATCCGCTACACGGATCGCTTGCTCGAAGCGGGGATCGAAGCGTCGGTGGGGAGCCGCGGCGACGCCTACGACAACGCGCTCGCCGAAACGATCAACGGTCTCTACAAGGTTGAGGTGATCTATCATCTCGGGCCGTGGAAGGGCCTCGAAGACGTCGAGTATGCCACGCTGGAATGGGTGGCCTGGTACAACAGTCAGCGCCTGATGGAACCGCTGGGCTATGTTCCGCCGGCGGAGTTCGAGGAGCAGTTCCACCGTACCCAGGCCGAGACCTCGGCCTTGGTACTCAACTAACCGAGCCTCCGACAATCCCGGGCCGATTCAGTGCCGGGATGGAGGCGGGGCCGCTCAAGCTTCAATGGGGCCGCGGCATGAACGCCGCGGAAATCGCCAGTCGGTCCTCGTTCGCCTTCTTCGCCGTGTAGCTTCAATGGGGCCGCGGCATGAACGCCGCGGAAATATGTGCGCCCCGACGTGCAGAGTGGCGCGGTCGTGGGCTTCAATGGGGCCGCGGCATGAACGCCGCGGAAATCACGTCACGAGCCGCGTGTGCTCGCCCGCGAGATGCGAGCTTCAATGGGGCCGCGGCATGAACGCCGCGGAAATGGCTTGGCCGCGGCCGACGCGGCTAAGCGCCACCAGGCTTCAATGGGGCCGCGGCATGAACGCCGCGGAAATATGACCTGATCGTCTCCAGGCAGCGGTCATAGAGTGAGCTTCAATGGGGCCGCGGCATGAACGCCGCGGAAATTCGCAACGCGGGTTGCCGCCCTCGTCGTCACTGCTCGCGCTTCAATGGGGCCGCGGCATGAACGCCGCGGAAATTGCCGCAGTTTGGCTAGCTGTGACGATGAGGGCGGGCTTCAATGGGGCCGCGGCATGAACGCCGCGGAAATCTGTTCTCGGATCATCTCCAGCATTTGGTTTTTAAAGCTTCAATGGGGCCGCGGCATGAACGCCGCGGAAATGTGCTGGATGGATTGACAAGTATCCCGGTGATGCTGGGCTTCAATGGGGCCGCGGCATGAACGCCGCGGAAATGCGTGACGGGCCGTGACGTCACGCAAGCAGTAGCAGGCTTCAATGGGGCCGCGGCATGAACGCCGCGGAAATCGCGGGAAACGCAACGATGGCTCTACGCAAGCAAGTGCTTCAATGGGGCCGCGGCATGAACGCCGCGGAAATACCCCGCAACTCCCGAAACACGATGGGCCGCGAATACGCTTCAATGGGGCCGCGGCATGAACGCCGCGGAAATTTCGGCGCGGTCGAGAAGTCGCCGAGGTTCGGGAAGCCGCTTCAATGGGGCCGCGGCATGAACGCCGCGGAAATCGTACGCGATCAGGTCGACTCGCGCCGCGCTTCACGTGCTTCAATGGGGCCGCGGCATGAACGCCGCGGAAATCGGGCGGCGGCTCATACTCTCGA
>JADZCT010000044.1 GCA_020851455.1 Gemmatimonadaceae bacterium
AGCCAGGCGTTGATCTCGCGGGCCTGCACGCTCCTGACGGGAAGCCGCTTGAGGGCGCGCCGCAGGTCGCGCGGCGCGAAGCGGAAGCACAGGATGTTCAGCTCCGGGACGCTCAGGCGCTCCAGGTCCCGCGAGCGATCCACGAGCGTGGCGAGCTCCGCCACCAGCTCGATCTGGTGGTCCACCAGGGCCGCATAGCCGCGGCGGCCGAGCGCCTGTGCCACCATCCAGAACTTCACGGCATTCGCCGCGCGCGATCCCTCGATCGACCACTTCCCCAGGTCGGCCTCCCCGGTCCGCAGGACCACGAAGTGGGGGTCGCTGAGCTCGACCTCGCGCAGGAGCGCACGGTCACGGAACAGCACGTAGGCGCAGTGGTAGGGCACATAGAACCACTTGTGCGGATCTACGGTGACCGAGTGGGCGCGCTCGATCCCGGCGAAGCGCGCGCGGTGGCGCGGAGACGCGAGCGCGGCGCCCCCCATGGCCGCGTCCACGTGGAACCAGAGCCCTCGTTCCGCCGCGATGTCCGCCATGGCCGCGATCGGGTCGACGTTCCCGGTCTCGGAAGTCCCCGCGATGGCGACCAGCGCCACGATCTTGCGCCGGGCCAGGTCGAGCCGGTCGAGGCGCCGCTGCAGCTGGTCCACGTCGATCCGGTTGGTCGCGTCCACGGGGATCCGGACGAGCCCACGATCTCCGCCCAGGCCGAGCAGCTCGGCGGCCCTGCGGAACGAGTAGTGCATGCGATGGGACACGACGATCGCGCCGCCGTCCTCGGGTCGCACCCCATGATCCGCCGAGCCGGGCAGGGCGCGGTTCCGGGCCGCCAGCAGCGCCGTGATGTTGGCGATGCTGCCGCCGGCGGCGCCGATCCCGGCCGCCTGCGCCGGGTCGTAGCCCACGAGGTCCGCGAGCCAGCGCACGGTCTCCAGCTCCAGGGCCGTGGTCGCAGGCGACGCATCGATGGACACCTGGTTCTGGTTCAGCACCGCCATGAACGCGGCCCCGGCGATCCCGATGCCGGGCAGGGACGAGGTCATGTGCGCGGCATAGTTGGGCGCGGCGAAGCGGATCGATTCCCGGCCGACGCGCTCCGCGAACCTGTCCAGGATCGCCTCCGGGTGCTCCGGCGCCTCGGGGAAGGCGTCCCCCGCGGGGATCGGCGCCGCGCCTCCGGGCCCGTCCGGATCCGCTCCGGTCCAACTCTCGTGGAAGCGCAGCACGGGCTCCAACAGCCCGCGCAGCGGCCGCGCGAACGCGGCGCGTGCGACCGCGAGGTCCGAGGGGACGCTGCCGTACAGCCGCTCGATCTGCGGGCCGAACGCCTCGAGGAACCGGCCGCGTTGCACCCTGAGCTTCGCGGTGGCGGTGGCGGCGCGGATCTCCGCGGGGAATCCCTCGGGCAGGACTCGGATCCGTTGCAGGCGCTGGCAGGGCGGGAGGACCGCGTTCACCCGGCCCTCCACCTCGACCATCAGGTGCCGTTCCATCCTGGCGCAATCGGCCATGTCCCGTGCGGCCCGAGGCCACACGGGCCGCCGCGGACCCGAGGCGTGGGGCTCCAGGTCCGGACCGCGCAGGCGATCGAAGCGCGGCACGACGAAGGCGCCGACGAACGGCCGCCCGTCGCCACACAAGACGGCTTCGGCGATCACCGGCACGGCCTCGAGCATCGCCTCGATCCTGGCCGGAGCGAAGTGGTTGCCGTCGGACGCGAGGAACACGTCCTTCTTGCGTCCCACCAGGCGCAGGAACCCGTCCTCGTCCACCGATCCCAGGTCGCCGGTGCGGAGCCAGCCGTCGCCATCGAGCGCCTCCGCGGTCGCTGCGGCGTCGCCATGGAAGCCGCGCATCACGTTCGCGCCGCGGCACAGGATCTCCCCGTCGTCCGCGATCCGCACCTCGACTCCCGGGAGCGGGCGCCCGACGGTACCGCTGCGCTCGTGACCCGGCCGTTGCATCGTCACGGTGCAGGTCGCTTCCGTGGCGCCATAGGCCTCGAACACCTTCACACCGCGCGCTTCGAGTTCCTGGATGGTCCCGGCCGGGAGGCTCGCGCCACCCACGAGGATGCGTGTGAGCCGGGCGAACGGATCCCCCCGCTGCAGGCAGGCCGGCTCCCGCCAACCGTGGAGCAATCGCTCGAGGACGCGCGGCACCACCACGAGGGTGGTAGGGCCCGCCGCGGCAACGAGCTGAGCGTCGGCCTCCAGGTCGATCCAGTCCAGGACGGCGATCGAGCAGCCCGCCCAGAGGGCGCTGTGCAGGAGTGCAGTGCGCCCGGCACTGTGGCTGTAACTCAGGACCGCGGGAACGACGTCTTCGGGCGCCAGTCCCAGCGCCTCGGCGGTCGCCGCGGCATTGGCGTAGAGCCCCTCATGCGTCAGCTCCGCGCCCTTCGGCTCGCCCGTGGAGCCCGAGGTGTACATCACCGTGGCCAGGTTCCCGGGCGCGATGGCGCTCGGTCGGAGGCGAGCGGCCGTCCGCTCCGGTGGCGCGCACTCGATCTCCGACAGATGGAGGACATTGGGACATCGCGGCTGCCACGTCGCGGATCCATCCACCACGACCACCCGCGGCGACGCCTGCACGAGGATGCGATCGCGGACTGCATCCGGGGTCGCTGGGTGCACGACCACCGACACTGCCTCCAGGTCCTGGCACGCCAGGTCCAGCGCGACCCACGCAACGCTGTTGGGGAGGCTCCACAGCACGCGGTCTCCCTTCTCGACTCCAGCCTGCCGCAGGCGCCGGCCCACCGCGGCGATCTGCCGTGCGAACGCTCCGCGGCTCACCGGGAGGAACGCCGGCAAGGACCCGTCGAGCAGACCGGCCTGGACCTGGAAGCACGCCCGGTCGGGGTCGGCCGCGGCCAGATCGAGAACGCGCGAACACACGGTGGACGTCATGGGGTCACTCCTTCGGTGGCGAGGCGGAACCGCGTGTGCAGCGAACCTGCGAGACCGGGCGGCGCCGGAAACGGCTCCAGTCCAGGCACTTCCCCGCGCCGCAGGTGCAGGGTCCTCACCTCGCCGGCAACCCAACGGAGCTGGTCATCGAAGTAGCGCCGCGCGGGCACCGCGATGCGGACCACCGCCATTCCTCGCTGAGCGAGCGCCTCCGGCAGGACGTGCTCGTCGACGCGGATCCCCGACTGCAGGTACAGGGCCGCGGCCAGAGCCTTGGCCGGCCGGTTCTCCAGGGGAAGGTGGGGAAGGAACCGCCGGGCATCGAGGAATACCGCGTGTGCCGCCTCAGGCTGGAATACCGGCATGCCTGCGTCTTGCAG
>JADZCT010000125.1 GCA_020851455.1 Gemmatimonadaceae bacterium
CAGTGGCCTCCGCCGCGCCGTGTTCCAGCACGTTCAGCAGGCCGGTCCAGACGGCGGCCCTTTTCGCGAGGGCTTCGCCGCCTTTCGCGGCCGACTTGCCCAGCAGCACCTTTGCCTGGGCCGGTTCGCCGGCCAAGGCCAGCAGCCCTGCGACCGACAGGCCGCGTTCGGGCGCCAGCTTCTGGAACAGTTCGGCGTCGATGATCTTGTCCACTTCGGGCGTGTGCAATCCGCTGAGCCCCAGCAGCTCCTCGTTGGTCATTCCGGCGGCGCTCTTGTCCGTGCGGTGATTGATGCCGACGGTGGCGTAGTGAAGCCGGCCGTCGGCGAGCTTGTAGTATACGTTCTGCGCGCCGGTGTAGCTCAGGCCCGACTTGCCCGCCTGCTCCAGGCGCCGCGCGATCAGCGCGTGGAGTTCGTCCAGGGCCAGCAGGGCCTCGCCGACGGCGTCGACGGTGCCGGCGCGCGCGGCCAGCACCTCGTCATTGCGCGCGGCCAGGACCGTCTGTTTGGCGTCGTCCCACTTGTGGGCGATGACGAGCTTCTGGATCGACTCCAGGAACCCGCGCTCGCGTTCGGCGACGGCCAGTTCGGCGGCGGCCTTTTCGGCTTCCAGCGCAGCCTCCAGCGCCCCGATGCGCTGCGAAGCGGTCTCCGCGGTCTCCTTGAACTTGAACGCGGCGGCTTCGCGGAAGGCGGCCAGGGCCTCGGCGCGCCGTCCGGCGGTGGCGTGCTCGTCGGCGGCCTTGAGCAGCTTCTCGCCTTCGGAACGCGCGCGTTCGCGGATGCGTGCCGCGGCAGCGTCGAGTTTCTCCTGCGTCTGCTCGTGGTAGAGCTTGGGGTCGAACTTCGAGAACCGCGCCAGCGCCGCATCGTAATCGCCATCGCGTGCGGTCTCTTCGATCTCCGCGATGAACTTGGCCAGCGCCGCATCGGCCGCGACCCGGCGCTTCTGCGCGATCGCCTCGAGTCTCTTGCGCGCGGTGTCCTCTTCCGTGCCGCCGTCGGCGGCCTCCAGCACTGCCCTCCATGCGGCCTCGATCCGGTCGAGGTCTTCCGGCGCGTCGCGTTCGAGCGCCGACGCGG
>JADZCT010000060.1 GCA_020851455.1 Gemmatimonadaceae bacterium
CGACAAGTTCTACAGCGGCTTTGTGCGCGCCACCAAGCCCGTGTGAGAGTCCCTCCCCGCTCACCCTACTACCGTAGGGAGTGCACTCCCGTAACCCGTTGCTCCTGCCGGCGCTGGCCTTTCTCGGTGGTGTCCTGCTTTCGGCAACCTGCGGCTTCTCCTCAGGAGAACTCATCGCAACCCTGGCTGTTACCGGCCTCGGAGCAGCCCTGTCCCGCTACCGGAGCCGGTATCTGCTCGGGCTGCTTCTGTTCTCCGGAGCCGCGGCCGAACACTGCCTGCGGCCGGGACCGGACCCGAGCATCGACTCGCAGCCCGGAGAAACCGTTCTCATCGCTGGTTGCGTGGTCGGGCCCCCCGCGTTTTCCGAAGGCCGCGAGCAGTTCGTCCTGGAATTGGCGCCGCACGCCCGCGCACGTGTAAGCCTTTACCTCGCCGAAGGAGAACCTCCACCCGCCCTCGCCTACGGGCAGATGGTGGAACTGGCGGTGAAGGTGCGCGAACCGCGTAACTTCGGTAATCCCGGCGCCTTCGACTACAAAGGCTACCTCGCCCGGCAGCGTGTCTTTTGGACGGCCTCGGCCGCTCCTCATTCGAAGCCGCGCATCCTTGGCGGGCGTTGCGGCCATGCCCTGATCGGATGGATCTACAGGCTCCGCGCCTCGGCCCTCACCCGCATCGAAACCTTGTTTGCGGGCGACGCCTACGCCGTGGGAATTCTTCAGGCTCTACTCATCGGGGAGTCCTCGCGGTTCGAACGCCAGTGGGCGGACGGATACCGGCGAACCGGCGCCTACCACGGTATTGTCGTTTCCGGCCTCCACGTCACCATCATCGCGATGACGTTGCTATGGCTTCTCCGTCTGCTGTCTATGCGGCGCCAGACGGCCGCTCTCGCCGCCGCCGTCTTGATCTGGATCTACACCGGAATGTGCGGCTGGCAGGCGCCCGTCGTCCGCTCCGCCGGAGGCTTCACCCTCTTCGCCATCGGTGGATTCTTCTTCCGCGAATGCCGCCTGCTGAACCTGCTTGCGGCCCTCGCCCTCGGATTCCTCGCCTTCGATCCACAACAGTACCAGGACGCAAGCTTTCAGCTCACCTTCCTCGCGGTGCTTGCCTTGGGAGCCCTGGCTTCCCCGGCAGGCGAAGGCGCTTCCCTTCGCCTGCATGCCCTGCGCGGCCTCGACGATCCAGCCAAGGATCTGCATCTCGCTCCCGCCGCCGCGCAATTCCGTATCGAACTCAGGCTGCTCGCCGAAACCCTCAGCCTGCTTCTACGGCTACCCCGGCGGGCTGCCTCATGGTTGATCCGGATCCCCGCCTGGGCCGCCCTGTTTCTCTGGCATGGCTTCCTTGTCTCCGCCGCCGTACAACTTGGGCTCGCTCTCCCCATGGTGCTCTATTTTCATCGCCTCCCCCTTTCGGCCTTAAGCGCAAACCTCATCGTCACTCCGCTCCTGACCATCGCTGTTCCCGTCGGGTTTACCACACTGCTCACGGGCTGGCGCTGGATCGCCATGCTCACCGGATGGCTCATCGAAGCCGCCCGGCGCATCACTGAATGGCACATCGGCTGGGACGGCAACTGGAGAATCCCCGATCCGCCCCTCCTGTTGAGCGCCGCCTTCGTGGTCTCCCTCGTCCTCCTCGCCGTGCTGCGGCGAAGGCTGCTGCTCGTCCCCGCCCTGCTGCTCCTCGGCATCATCGCCTGGCATCCCTTCCCGCCCAAGGGGATCTCGAACACGCTCGAACTCACGATGATCGACGTCGGACAGGGAGATTCCCTGCTGGTAGGCCTTCCCGATGGCCGCTGGATGCTCGTGGATGGCGGCGGGATACCCGCCTTCGGCAAACGCGCCACGTCAAGGATGGATATCGGTGAAGATGTCGTCTCCGCATACCTGTTCCACCGCGGCATCACACACGTTGATATCCTCGCCTCCACCCACCAGCACGACGATCACGCGGCGGGTCTTCCCGCTCTGATCGACAACTTCCGCCCCCGCGAGGTCTGGGCCGGAGCAACACCTGACAGCGCCTCCTGGGACGCTATGAACGAGCACGCCCGCCAGGTGGGCGCGCGCGTCCTGCACCCGCGCCAGGGCGACACTCGTGACTTCGCGGGAGCCCTGCTCGACGTCCTCTCCCCTCCCGCGGACTACCTTCCCCGCAACGCGCCCTCGAACAACGACTCCCTCGTACTCCGCCTCCGCTACGGCAAGCACGCCTTCCTCCTTATGGGAGACGCCGAACGGCAAATGGAGTACGCCATGCTCCACTCCCTGGACCGCGTGGATGTCCTCAAAGTGGGCCACCACGGCAGCAAGACCTCCTCCACTGGGGTGTTCCTCGATGCAACACACCCCGCCTTCGCCCTCATCTCGGCGGGCAAAGACAATCTGTACCGCCATCCGCACCCCGAGGTCCTCGAGCGCCTCGAACGTATGCACACGCAGGTGCTGCGTTCGGACCAATCGGGCCTCGTAACCGTGCGTACCGACGGCCGCAGGCTGACCGTGGAGAATAGTCGATACGGCAATGGAAACCCAGCGTTAGACTGATTGGAGATGAAACTGCCGTCGATTTCCATCGAGGGATACAAGACGATCCGGGAAGCCAGATTCGAGCCTGGTAATCTTGCGGTCTTGATCGGCCCGAATGGCGCAGGGAAGTCGAATCTGATTGCCTTCTTTCGCTTACTCTCCTACTTGCTCAACGGAGACTTGCGGACTCATGTGGGGGAAAGCGGGGGTGCGAGCAAGCTCCTGCATGACGGTCCCCAAAAGACGCGGCAGATATCCGTACATATTGAGTTGGAGACCCCCCAAAGGCATCAACGAGTTTGCCTTCCGGCTGGGCTACGCGGCTGGCGATACTTTCATCTTCCTCGAAGAGAAGTTTCGATTTTCGCGCGCGGATTCTTCCTCGCGTGCGAAGTGGACGAGCCTGGATGCGGGGCACAAAGAGTCCAAACTCGCGGTGGTGGACAACGTCACAGCTCGATCAATCAAGGGAATGTTGCGAAAGATCATCGTCCACCAGTTTCACAACACATCCAGAACCTCACGCATGAGGGAGCGGTGGCGCCTGAATGAAAACCGCTGGTTGAAGGAGGATGCGGGGAACCTGGCGCCCTTCCCGCACCGGCTGAAGACCCAGAGATTCCCCTACTACCGTCGCGTTGTGGAAACCATTAAGACGGTCTTGCCGTTTTTCGCCGATTTCGAATTGGAGCCCGATGCGGACTCTCTCTTGCTCCAGTTTCGCTTGTCGACCGAATGAAACCCGAGGCTGTCGTTGTCGTGGACCGGGTGGGCCGGGAATCCCGTTTCGACTCGACGAGAATTCCCTGCGTGCGTGGCTGGACGAATACACTCTCTCGGAACTGTGGGAGAAGAACGTAATCGGGGGAAGACCGGCCTGATGTTGCGGGTAAACGTCGTGGTCGAAGGGCAAGCCGAGGAAGAGTTCGTAAATCGGGTGATGGCCCCTGAGTTCCATGCGCGTCAGGTGTTTCTCTTCGGCAGGGCTCTGCAGACTGGCCGCCGTGGCGGAGCGGTCTATCGTGGCGGAGCGGTGACATACCAAAGACTGCGAAAAGAGCCTCCTCGGATGGCTGGCTGATGATAGGAGCGCCCTGCGCACGACCATGGTCGACCTGTACCGTCTCGCAGACGACTTTCCAGGGCGCCAAAAAACCCATATGGAGCGGCTCTGCGCCGCGGTTGCACTGTTCCCCACGCCAGAGCATATTGACGATGGCCCGGAAACCTCGCCGCCGAAGCGCATCCTGAAGGAGTTCCCCAGATTCCGCAAGACAGTTCAGGGGATCAACATTGCCCGCCATATCGGAATGGAGAGGCTGCGCGGTCGTTGCCCTCATTTCCACGAATGGCTTGCGAAGCTGGAATCGTACGCTACACTGCCCGGCGAACAGCCTCACTCATCAACCCGATAAGAAACCGCTGCGCCGCCTGCTTCGCCCCATCACCCGTGTCCCCCGCCGGACCCACGCAACTCGGACACCCCGATTCGCACGGGCACGCCGTGATCAATTGCAGCGTGGCCGCCAGAAGTTTCCCTCGAAGCTCGAACAGCGGGCCGCTCTGCCCGATCCCTCCAGGGTAGTTGTCGTACAGGTACAGGTCCGGCTCGAAGGATTTCTGCCCCTGCGCGATATCCTCCGTAATCGCAAGGCCCAGGTCGCGGGGGTCGCACATCAACAGCAGCGCCGCAATGGCGCGCATCGCGTTCCCCAGCCCCGAAAGCCCGTTCAGTTTCTGCGCCGGCGAAAGATCGGGGAACCGCGCGAGAAACTGTTCCGGAAAGTGCAGCCAGAACGCAGTGGTATGCATCTCCTGTTCGGGCATCGAGAGTTGTCCCGCTCCCACATTTTCCAGCGTGTAGAACTTTACTTTTTTAAAGCCGACAATCTGGCGGTTCACCCGCGCTTCGCCATGCGCGGCAAGCGCCTCGGCCTGGGGAGCCTCCGCGAACCGCTCCAGTTCCTTCACCTGCGTATAGTCGATCGCGTCCGTGAAGTAATCGCACTCCACCTGCCGCACGAACGCCTTGCGCTGCTCGTAGTCGAACTTCTCCACCTGGTACTGGCGCGCCTCATGCAGATAAATCGCCTTTTCATGAAGTTCCACCAGTGCCGCCGGAAACGCCACCTCGGCAATCACCTTGGGCTCTCCCGTGATGTCGATTACGACAAAGTTGTCGCTCGTCACCGCCCGCAGGCTGATCGCGTCCGCCGGGTACGTGTCCGACGTCCAATGCCACGCGC
>JADZCT010000126.1 GCA_020851455.1 Gemmatimonadaceae bacterium
CTCGCTTGGACGCTTTGTTGGGCTACCCGTTACCTATAGCACCACGGCCCTGCTGGTCATGCTGGCAATCTTCCGCTACCGTACGCTGGCCCAAACGCGCTAATCCTTGAGCGACTTTAGGTTAAGACAATGGACGATAAAGTATCGTCCAATCATCATCAGAAATGAGCAAAACGGATATGAATCACTCTACCTCTCTCGGCGATCTGCGTGCGGTTGTCTTTGATATGGATGGCCTCATGGTCGATACGGAATCAATCTATCAACTAGCCTGGCGTGAGGCGGCGGCAACCTTTGGGTACCACTTGCACGAAGAAACCTTGGTGGCCACTACTGGGCGCCGACTGGAAGATTGCTATGCGATTTTGCAGGCCGCAGTCGATGACGCCTTTCCTATGCCGGCTTTTCTCGAGCTGTGGCCGCGGCTGTGGCATGAACATGTGAATACACATGGCGTTCCTCAAAAACCTGGTCTGCTCGACTTGCTCGACTTGCTGGAAACCCACCAGATTCCCAAAGCCGTCGCGACCTCGACCGCCTATCCCGAAGCGCTCTTTACGCTTCAAAAGGCCGGGCTTGCCGACCGCTTCCACCTGATCATCTCTGGCGATCAGATTACCAATGGCAAACCGGCGCCCGATATCTTTTTGCGTGCAGCGGAACGACTGGGCATTGCGCCCCACTATTGTCTCGCGCTGGAAGATTCAGAGGCCGGCGTTCTGGCAGCCTCCACCGCCGGCATGGTCACCGTCATGGTGCCGGAGATCAAGCACCCCTCACCCCATGTGGTGGAACGTGCTTATCGCGTCTTTCCTTCACTACACGATGCAAAACAACTGGTGCTAGAACACTGGATCAAGCGCGAGGATAGGTTATGAATCCACAAGAGCTTTATCGCTACAACCGTTATGCATGGGATAAAGCAGTCGAACATCGCAGCCAATGGACCATTCCCGTTAGCACGGAGCAGATCGCGGCCGCTCGTCGGGGCGTGTGGGAAATTGTGTTGACCCC
>JADZCT010000045.1 GCA_020851455.1 Gemmatimonadaceae bacterium
ACAGGTTCACGTCGTCGCGGAAGTACGCCGTGACGTAGAGGTCGAGCAACCCGTCGCGGTCGTAGTCGAACCAGATGGCGCCATTGCTGTTCACCCAGCGGTCGAGGCCCGCCTCCTTCGTGACGTCGCGGAACTTCAGGCCGCCTTCGTTGTGCAGCAGGGTCAGCTTGCCGTAGCGATAGACGAGCAGGTCCTCGCGCCCGTCGTTGTCGTAGTCGCCCCAGACGGCGCCCATCGAGACGCCCACATCCGGCGAGTTGAGGTCAGCCACACCGGCCTGGCGTGCCACGTCACGGAAGGTGCCGTCGCCGTTGTTCACGTAGAGGGCGTTCGGCTCGCCAAAGCGACTGTTCGTGAAGTAGAGGTCGGGCAGGCCGTCTTCGTTGACGTCCATCACGCTCACGCCGGCGCCGACGCCCGCGATGTGCGGCGCGATGTTGTCGAGCCGCGGGTCGAGCACTGGCCGGTGGTGCACGAAGTTGATTCCGGCCGCGAGGGTGATGTCGGTAAGGACGAACCCGGGATGCTCCGCGCTCGCTGGCGGAAATACCGCCCGGTGATTGAGGGCTATCACGCCGACGATGCCGGCGACGAAACCAGCCGCGGCAACCACCCTGCGCGTGCGCTGCATTTTCATGCCGCCAATCTAGGCGCTGGTGCAGCCACGAGCCACCGCAGACCGAACACGCACGCGCTGATGTCGACGAGGCGGGGTTGGGCTCCGACTTCCGCGCATGGCGACGCTTGCCCGACCCGGCGTCCAAGCCTAGAGTTCAGCGCCGAGGAGCGTGTTGAACCCCAGGTCTCTCCCATTCTTGCGCGCCGCGGCTCCGCTCGCGGCTGCCGCGCTGCTGAGCTGCGGCCGCGAGCGCCCCGTGGACGCGGGGAGTCTCGTCGCCGCGCGGACGCTCGGGCTTGCGTACCTGCAGATGGACCAGCTCGCCGATGCGGAGACGCAGTTCAAGCGCGTTATCGCCATCGCGCCGGGCGAGGCACTGGGCCATGCCAACCTCGCGCTCACATACCTCCGCGGCGGACGTCTCGTCGAAGCCGAGGCGGAGGCAAGGCGCGCCCTCGCCCTCGACTCGACCTCCGCCAGCATCGCGCTCACCGCCGCCGGCGTGTACGCGGCGCAGGGGCGCCCCGCCGAAGCCCGCGCCGTGCTCGAGCCACGGACCGCGGGCGACGATCCCGCCGTGCTCTTCGCGCTCGCGCAACTCGATTCCAGCGCTGCCGCCACAGAGAGCCGTCTTGGCCTGCTCAGGCGGATCATCGCGAAGTCGCCCACGAACATCGCCGTCCGGTTCGCGCAACTCGACGCCTTCGCTTCGCGTGGCCTCGCCGACAGCGCCGCGCGCGCCATCGAGGAGATCCGCCGCATCCGTCCGGAGCCGCCGCGCGAGGCGCTGGGGCCGTACGGTGTCGCCCTCCCGCTGCTCCGCGCGGGCAAGCTCGCTGAAGCCCGCGCATCGCTCGCGCAGTTCCGAGCCGCGATGGAACTCACCCCGGCCTACCAGTCGGCGCTGAGCGCAGTGAAGGGGCCGAACGGCCCGATGGTCGGAAGGCCCGCTCTCACGTTCAGCCCGCGACTCGACATCGCCCAGCGTGTCACGTCACTCGGCAAGGCCGTTGACGACGCCGTCCGGCTCGCCGATGTCACCGCAGACCTGAAACTCCCTGCCGCAGGCGCAGGCGCGCCGGCGACGGGCGCGTCAACCGTGGCCGCGGGCGACTTCGACGGCGACGGCGACGATGACCTCTTCGTCTCTGCGTGGGACGCGTCGGCGCAGGCGTTCACACCGCGTTTGTACGTGGCTCGCAACGGAGCATTCGAGGACGTTACGAAGGCGGCACGGCTCGACCTCCCCGGCGGCGCAACCTTCGCCATGTGGGCCGACTACGACAACGACGGGCACCTCGACCTCTTTGCGATTGGCGCCGACGGCAGGGGCCGCCTCTTCCGCAATACCGGCAGACAGCGGTTCGAAGACGTGACGGCGCGGGCGCGCGTTTCGGATGTCGGAGGCGCGACGACGGCGACCTTCGTTGATATTGACCACGATGGCGATCTCGACATCGTCGCGGTCGGACCAGGCGGGCTCCGCGCCCTCCAGAACCATGGTGACGGCACGTTCAGCGACGAGACGGCTG
This sequence comes from Gemmatimonadaceae bacterium, assembly GCA_020851455.1. Classification (GTDB taxonomy): domain Bacteria; phylum Gemmatimonadota; class Gemmatimonadetes; order Gemmatimonadales; family Gemmatimonadaceae; genus Fen-1231. The sequence goes on from JADZCT010000045.1 coordinate 2,152, forward strand.
CCTACGGCCTCCATGTCGCCGCGCCTCCCACGCCTGGCGGCGGTACGTACGATATCGCGTTCGCCGATTTCGATGGAGACGGCCGCACCGACCTCCTGGTAAGCCGCGGCGCAGCGGGGCTCACCCTCTTCCGCAACGTCGGCGCGCGCCGGTTCGAGGACGCCACCGCGGCGGCCGGACTCGTCAACGCGGGGGCCGCTGGCGCGATTGCCGTCGGCGACTACGACAATGACGGCGCATTCGACATCATCGTCGCGCCGCCAGGCGGAGGCGAGCCCGTCGCGTGGCGCAACCGCGGCAACGCAACATTCACCCGCGACGCCCGGCGCGGCAGCTCGCTCGCAGCGTTGAGGCAGATCGCCGTGAGTTCGCTCCAGTTCACCGACTACGACAACGATGGCTGGCTCGATATCGTGGCCGTCGGCAAGCCAGACAAGGCCGGAGGGGCCGCGGCAGGCAACGCCTTCACCGGCAGCGGACTGCGCATCTTCCGCAACGACGGCAAGACCGCGTTCGAAGACCGATCTTCGCTCGTTCCACCGGGAATCGCCGCCACGTCGCTCGCCATCAGCGACTTCGACAACGACGGTGACGCCGACTTCGTCACCGCCGACGCCGCCACCGGTCCGCGCGCGATCAGAAACGTAGGCGGCAACGCCAATCTCTACGTCCAGGTGCGCCTCTCCGCGCTCCGCACGGGCAGCGGCAAGAACAACGACTTCGGTATCGGATCGAAACTCGAGCTGCGCGTCGGCGACGTGGTGCAGACCCGCACCGTGACTTCGCCCGTGACGCGCTTCGGACTCGGCACGCGCCTGAAGGCCGACGTCCTGCGCGTCGAATGGACCAACGGCGTTCCGGAAGTGATCTTCTTCCCGGGCTCTGACCAGGACGTGCTCGAGAACGAGATCCTCAAAGGGAGCTGCGCCTTCCTCTACGCGTGGAACGGCGAGCGATTCGAGTTCGTTACCGACGTCATGTGGCGCAGCGCGCTCGGAATGCCCATGGGACTGATGGCTGGCGGCACCGCGTGGGCGCCGGCGGGAGCGTCACAGGAGTACCTCCGCATTCCCGGCTCGCTCCTCCAGGCTCGGAACGGTCAGTACGTTCTCCAGTTCACGGAAGAGCTCTGGGAGACTGCCTACGCCGACCAGCTCCGGCTCATCGCGGTTGACCATCCGGACTCCGCAACGGTGCACGTTGACGAGCGCTTCGTCCCGCCCGGCCCAGCCGTGACACCGCGCCTCTTCATGGCAACGCAGCGCCACCCCCCCGTCAGCGCTGTAGACGAGCGCGGCCGCGACGTCCTCCCCGCCATCCGGGACAAGGACGACATCTACGTGTCGAACCTCGTCGCGACGGAGTTCCAGGGCATCGTCGAGCCGCACGAACTCGTGATGGACCTCGGCCCGGACGCCGGAGCGCACGGCACCGCCCTCTACCTGCGCGGCTGGATCTACCCCACCGACGCCAGCATCAACGTTGCGCTCTCGCAGCAAACGCGCATCAAGCCCGCGATGCCAGTGCTCGAGGTACGCGACGCATCCGGCGCGTGGAAGCCGGCTGCCGACATCGGCTTCCCCTCGGGCAAGGACAAGACGATCGTCGTTGACCTCGCCGGCAAGTTCCCGACCCGCGACCATCACGTGCGCATCCGCACAAACATGCAGATCTACTGGGACCAGGCATTCGTCGCGACCGAGGCGCCTGAAAGCCCCGTGAAGATGACGGAACTCACGCTGCAGTCCGCCGACTTGCACTATCGCGGCGCTTCGGAGATGCACCGCAAGGGCGGCCGCTACGGGCCACAGTGGTTCGACTACGACAAGGTCACGCGCGATCCCGCATGGCGTCCGATCACCGGACGCTTCACGCGCTTTGGCGACGTCCTCCCGCTCCTTCGCGCCTCCGACGACATGTTCGTGGTGATGGCGCCCGGCGACGAAGTCACCCTCCGGTTCGACGCCACCATCCCGCCCCCGCCATCCGGCTGGACGCGCGACTTCCTCCTCTTCTCCGACGGCTGGATCAAGGACTCGGACCTGAACACCGCGCTCGGCACGACCTCCGATCCGCTGCCCTTCCATGCCATCAAGGAGTATCCGTACGCTCCGGGCGAGAAGTACCCGGACGACGCCGTGCACAGGCGCTACCTGCGCCAATACCACACGCGGGTAATCGGGCGGCGCTGAGTCAGCGACGCCAGGTCAGCGCCGCGCGGCGGCAAGCAGACTGTCGAGCCGCCCGTAGCGTTCGCGCATCAGCGCGCGGGCGTCTCCCTGCGCAAGATTCGCCGTGAGCGACTCGAACTGCCCGCAACGGCGCCTCGCCGCCCTCAGGGCGGACCCGGTCTTCGTGTCACCCTCGTTGGTTGCGCCTGCCACCGCGGCCGCGGGCGGCGCCGCGCGAGCCGCCTCAAACTCGCGCAGGGCGCCCGCCTCATCGCCTGCCTTCAGCGCGAGGTAGCCAAGGTAGAAGTGCGCCTGCGGGCTCGACCGATGGGTCGCCAGCACCGAGCGAAACAATTCGCCCGCGCGCGCCCTGTTCCCACGCAACAGCGCCGATTCGCCCAGGTGAACCATCGGCCCGGTGTTCTCGCGGTTCACGTCGTGGGCCGCATTGAGGTACTTGTCCGCCGAGTCGGGGCGGAGCGGCGCTCCGGGGTCCAGGCAAAGGAACAACGCGCCCATCTGCGAGAGCCCCCGCGGGCTCCGCGGATCCGCGGCAAGCAGCCGCCTCCAGGCCGCCTCTGCCTCGGCAAAGCCGCCGAGGTCGAGCTGCAACGTTCCGGTGTAGTAGAGAGCATCGGCGTGCGACGGGTTGAGCGCGAGGGCGGCAGCGTACTTGCCGAGCGCTTCCGCGTACTTCCCGTCCACGCGCAGCGACGACGCCTCGCGCATCAGTTTCCAGAATTCTTCGACGCTCGCACGATCGCTTGCCGCGCCGCGGCTGCTCGTCTCCGCGGCATCGCGCGATGCAACGGACCCGCGCGCTTCGTCAACCGAAATCCGCTGGTTTGCCGCTGCTCCGGCGATGGTCGTCTTCCGACCGCCGAGCCACGTGACCTCGACCGTGTCAACACTGGTGAGCGCGCCCAGCCCGAACGTCTCGATCGCCTCGTTCTGCGAGAGGTACGACGCCTGGGCACCCACCTGGCGCACCTGGCTCCGCCCACCGGCCACGATGCGAACCACCGCCCCAAGCCCCTGGGTGTTCGTCCTGCCGCGGAGCCCGACCTGGAGCCAGTGGTTGGCGTTGCCGCCATCGTTGCGCAGCAGGTATCCCTGCCCGCCGTTCGTCGTGACGAAAACGTCAATGTCGCCGTCGTTGTCGAAGTCGGCGAAGGCGGCGCCGCGACCCACATAGGCCGAGCCGAAGAACGCGCCGCTCACCGGCGACACGTCGAAAAACCCCTTCTCGTTGTTCCGGTTCCAGAAAAGCCTGGGGCGCATTGCGCCAAGCTTCGTCGGGTCGTCGCGGCGCTGCAACGTGCTGCCGTTCACGACGAAGAGGTCCGGGCGACCGTCGAGGTCGTAGTCAATGAACGACGTCCCCCACCCGATGTAGTCGAGCGAAACCTGGCCCAGCCCGTATCGGTCGGACTCGTCCACGAACCTGAGCGGCGCGGCCTTTACGGCCTGCTGCCCGGCCGGCGGCACATTCGAGTAGAGCGCGTTCCCCTGCGCGATCCAGTGCGTGAGGAAGAGATCCATGCGACCGTCGCCGTTCCAGTCGCCAACGGCGATCCCCATCGAGCTGCGGTAGTCCGCGATGTGCGCGGCGTGGGTGATGTCCTCGAAGGTGCCGTCATGCTTGTTGCGGTACAGCATGTTGTCGGAAACGTCGTTGCCAACGTAGAGGTCCAGCCAGCCGTCGCCATCGAAGTCCGCCCACGCCGCCGCCAGGCCACGTCCCGCGGGATTGTCCACGCCCGCCGCCTTCGCGCGCTCCGTGAAACGGCCATTCCCGTCGTTGTGGAAGAGGAGCTTGCTGATGCCGGGGAACGATGCTGGGTTGATCGTCGCGGGGTTCTCAACGTCAGCCACGCCGGCCGCCGTGGGATCGGGTGTTGCCCGGTAGTTCACGTAGCCAGTGATGTACAGGTCGAGGCGGCCGTCGCGGTCGTAGTCGCCCCAGGCCGCGCCGGTCCAGAATCCCTCGGGTCCCCCGATCCCGGACGACGCGCTCACGTCGCTGAAGTGCCCGTTGCCATCGTTGTGGTACAGCACGTTGTGCCCGTACGCGGTAAAGAGCAGGTCGAGCCGCCCGTCGCCGTCGTAATCCGCCCACGACGCGGCCATCCCCCAGCCGCGAAAGTCAATTCCCGCCGCGTCGGTGACGTCCGTGAACGTGCCGTCGCGATTATTGCGGTACAGCCGCGCGCGCGCCGGCGATGCAAGCCGTTCGGCATCGGTCATCGTGATCGGGCCCGCCTCGTTCGCGATCGCGAGGTCAACCCAGCCGTCGCCGTCGTAGTCGCCCCAGGCGGCGCCGGAGCCCATGTCCTCCGGGAGCTGCGAGGTGCGCACGCCGCTGAAGTGCTTGAAGTTGATCCCCGCCGCGCGGGTTACGTCGGTGAACGTGACGCGCGGATGGTCGTCGGGCACGGCGCGGTCGAGCTCCGAGGTGATCCCCTGTATCTTCTCGCCCGGCTTGTACGTGCCGCTCCGGCCCAGCAGGGCCCACGCAGCCCCGCCCGCGAGAACGACAAACGCGGCCGCAGCTCCGGCAACGACTCGTATCTGGCGCCGGCGCCGGCTCGGCGCGCGGCGGGCCCGCGCTCCCGGAGAGCCGTCAGTCATCGCCCGCCACGCGAATCACCTTGCTGTCTTCCGACATCACCGTGATCGGTGCCGTCATACCCGACTTCGCGCCGAAGAGGAAGTTGAGCAGAAACTGGTCAGCCTTCCGGTAGAGGAGCCGCGCGCGAACGTGCAGCTCCTTCGCGTGGCCGGGGTAGCTGAACGTGAACTCCTGCTTGTCGGAGTACCCCGGAAAGATCGCGCGGCGGTACCGCACGCCAACCATCTCCCAGAGGTTGTGCCGGTCAATCACGTTGCCGTTCTGGTCCACCGGCTCGGCCTTGAGCATGAACGACCCCGGCTCGATGAAGTTCGCCGAGTCGCGCATGCCGCTCTCGAATACCACGCGCCCGTCCTGATCGGTGACCTCGAGTTCCACCCACGACTGTATGATGTCGAGCGGTCCCGTGGGATAGTCGTGGCCAACCTTGTTGTTCCTGAGCGACGCCTCGACCGTCACCTTCTCCCCGCGGCGCGCAACCTCGGGCGCGCGCAGCGCGACCGGCACCGCGCCGCCGTCGCGCCACTTGTCGGCGATCTCGGGCACCGTGATTTCGCCGCGCAGCCATTGCTCCGTGAGACGCACGTGCTCCTCGGCGCCAGGCAGCTTCAGGATCGTCGGGATCCACTGGTTCGCGCCCAGGAACCTGTGGCTCCGATGCTTGCCGTCCGACGGCTTGCGGTTGTAGTCCAGGTCGTCGCCGCGCGCCGGATCCTTCGATTCCTGCAGTGGCATGTGGCATTCGCGGCACTCGATGGTGGTCTTGGCATCACCCGGATGGTTCCAGCGTCCCGTGCGCCAGTTGTCGTACTGGTTCTGGAGCTGCACCCAGCCGACCTTGTTGATCTCCTCGTCAATGAACTGCTTGTGGCAGCCCGCGCAGAACTCGGGGCTCTTGAAGAGCTTGTGCTCGAGCGTCGCGACGTGGTACCGCGGGTACGCCCTGATGAGGAAGTCGCGAATCAGCCGTGGCGCACCAACCGTGTCGGAGTACTCGAACATGTAGCGGCCCGGCTGCGTCATGACGAACGCCGCGTTGCCCTTCGTGTCGGTCTCGCGGATCGCGTGGCACGAGATGCACGACACGCCTTCCTGGTAGCCGGCAAGGTTCGTGAGGTCGCCCGCGAAGATGTTCTTGGTGCCCGAGAAAAGCGAAATCGGGTCGTGGCAGCCGCCGCAATAGCGCGTTGATTCCGGACCGTTCTGCTCGCCCATCAGTTCCTGCACCTTCTGGAACGCGGGGTCCATCGCAGCGTAGCGGTGCGCGCTCGCCTCCCACTCCCTGTACACCTCCACATGGCAGCCGCCATTGCCGCACGACGCCGACCCGCTGAGCGAGCGCGAGTCGTACGCGCCGCCGCTCGCCGTGCGCGCCAGACTGGGCGCGAACGGCCTGTCCTTGCCAAACACGTAGCTGTAGTCCGCCGGCAGTTCGTTGTTCAGTTCAACCGGCTTGTGGAGAAGGACGATCGCCGGAACCAGAAGCAGCGGCGCGAAACCCACGATTCCCGCCCGGCGCGCGAATGCGCGCGACGCCGGTTTCAGTTCAGTGCCATCGGCCGCATTCGACGCGCGCCGGAAAAGCGTGGCCACGTGCGGAACCAGCGACCCCAGCAGTCCCGCCGTCGAAAGCAGGTGGACTACGTCCCACGCGCGCGAGATCCGCGTTGCGAACAGCGCCTGCGCCGTGAGCACCAGCCCCGAAATGATGAGGAGCAGCACCATCGCCATGGCGAGGTAGCCCGTAAGCGAAACGTGCGTGGTGCGCAGCGAGCGGTAGATGCGCCAATGCCGCCACTGATAGGCAACGTAGGGGATCACCAGCACGAACCCCGCAGCGGTATGGAGCAACACCATCACCTGGTTCGCGACGCTGAACGGCAGCAGGTAGTTAGCCAGCCCGGTCAGAGCCTCGAAGATGAGCAGCCCAACGACCCCTTGGGCGAGAGGGCGGGTCCATTCGTGCGCCCGGGGGTGCGAATAGCTCGACATGAATCGGTGCCGGAATCTGCCCGCCGGATCGGCGCACGTTGTCCGGGAAAGGGGGACGGCATTGTAGGGAAACACCGGACTCGCGCTGACGCTGGCGGCGGCAGCGAAACCTGCCGACTCTTCGATCAACCGGCGCTTTCCCTAACGAAGAGTGCCGAGCCATCAACAAGTCATTCCTTACGAAGAGTGCCGAGCCATCAACAAGTCATTCCTTGTATTTCGGTGTTTCTTTGGTATCTTCTTCAGCCCGATCCGATACCGATGCCAGCTCCCGCAATCGAACTCCGCGCCCATACCGCCTTTTCCTTTAATGACGGCGCCGTGACACCCGAGGCGCTCATTGGCCGCGCGGCGGCCCTCGGCTACTCCGCCATCGCAATCACCGATACCGCCGACCTCGGCGCGCTCGTCCGCGCGGCGCTCGCGGCGAGGGAACACGGAATCAAGGTCATCGCGGGCGCCGAACTTGTGGTGGACGGGCGTCCGGCCGCGTTCCTGGCACGGAGCGAGGAGGGCTATCGCAACCTCGCCACGCTGGTAACGCACTCGCGCGTAGGCCACTGGAACGCATGGGAGAAGACGGAGGCCGGACTCCGCCGCGGGCAGCCAAACATTGCATGGGCGCAGGTAGCTGAGCACTCCGGCGGCCTGCACATGCTCACGGGCCCTGCGTCCGGCGCGCTTGCATCGCTCGTTCGCGGCGATGGCGGATGGGCTGCTGCGACCACGGGCGCCGATCGGCAAGGCGGCGCGAGCGCCGACAGCCGCATGGCAAGCGCCGACCGCCTGATCGCCTCGTGGCGCGAAGTGTTCGGCAGCCGCCTCTCGATCGAAGTCCAGATCCATCACACGGGCGGCCACGAAGCCGCGCTGGCCGCCGAGCTGATCCGGCTTGCCGGGCGCACCGGGGTGCCGTGGGTCGCGGCGCAGGATGCCCGCTACACGGACGACACCTCACGCCTCGTGCATGACCTCCTCACTGCCCTCCGCCATGGAATGAACGCAGAGGAAGCGCTCCGCGCGGGCGTGCTCCACCCCAACGGCGAGTGGAAACTCATGGAGCCCGGAATGCTGCGCCGCCGCTGGGAAGGATGCGAGTCGGGATTGCACGAGGCGGCCCACGTCGCGGAGCAGTGTTCGTTCGACCTCTCGTGGCTGAGACCGCCGCTCCCCTCCTTCCCCGTGCCAGGCGGCACCACGCCCGACGCATTTCTTCGCGAGCGCGTGTACGAGGGCGCGCGCGAGCGGCTCGGCAACTCCATCCCGGAAGCGCACCGCCGCCAGATCGAGCACGAGCTCGCGACTATCAGCCGGTTCGGCTTCGCGGGGTTCTTCCTCGTGATGTGGGACGCAGTCCGCTTCGCCCAGTCGCGCGGAATCCTCTGCCAGGGGCGCGGCAGCGCGGCAAACTCCGTCGTGGTGTACTGCCTCGGAATCACACCCATAGACCCCGTGAAGCACGGGCTCCTCTTCGAGCGTTTTCTCTCCGAGGTGCGCGTGGACGGCAGGGCCGACGCCCCCGACATTGACGTGGACTTCGAGCACGACCGCCGCGAGGAGGTGCTCGACTACGTGTACGGGCGCTACGAGCGTCCGCACGCGGCCATCGCGTGCACCGTGCAGTCGTACCGCGCCCCCAACGCGGTGCAGGACGCGATGCGCGCCTTCGGCTACCCGCAGCAGATCGCGGCCTCCATCTCCAAGCGGCTCCATCGTTACGATCCGCTCGACGCCGCCGTGAAGATGCAGGAGAGGTACGCCGCCAAGGCCGGGCTGGACGTTGCGTCGCCGCGCGTGAAGGCGCTGCTCCGCGCAATTGGCGGGTTCGACGGCCTCCCGCGTCTCCGCGCCACCCACGTGGGCGGATTCGTCCTCTCCGCGCAGCCGCTTGGCTCGTGGCTCCCTATCGAGCAGACCAGCATGGGCCGCACGATCATCCAGTTCGACAAGGACGACCTCGACGCCATCGGCGTGCCCAAGTTCGACTTCCTCGGGCTTGGCGGGCTCTCGATGGTACGGCGCGCATTCGACGCGATCGAGCTTCGCACGGGCAGGCGGCCGCGCATGTACGAGATCCCCACCGACGACCGGCCCACCTACGCGCTCATCTCCGCTGGCGAGACGGTAGGCACCTTCCAGGTAGAGAGCCGCGCGCAGATAGCGAGTATCGTGCACACGCGACCCGAGAAGCTGTACGACATCGTCGTGCAGGTGGCGCTCATTCGCCCGGGCCCCATCCAGGCAAAGTTCGTTCGGCCATACACTCGCCGCCGGCGCGGGCACGAGGCGCCAACCTACGCGCACCCGGCGCTCGAGCCGATCCTCGCGCGCACGCAGGGCATCCCGATCTTCCAGGAACAGGCAATGGCGATCGCCATGGCGCTCGCGGGCTATACGGGCGGCGAGGCCGACGAGATGCGCCGCACGATGGGCAACCTCCGCAAGGAACCGCGCCTCCTCGCCGCGCTCGACCGCCTGCGCCAACGGATGATTGACAACGACATCACGCCGCGCATCCAGGCCGCGACTGCGCAGGCGATCGTTGACGACCTGAAGGGATTCGCTAACTACGGGTTCCCCGAGTCGCACGCGTGGAGCTTTGCGCTCATCGCGTACGCCACAGCGTGGCTCAAGGCGCGCTTTCCCGCCGAGTTCTACCTTGGCCTCCTCAACGCATGGCCGATGGGATTCTACTCGCCGGCCACGCTCATGCACGACGCAAAGCGGCATGGAGTCGAGGTGCGTCCGCCCTGCCTCGCCCGCGGCAGATGGGAGTGCACCACCGAGCCAGCGTCGCCGCTCACGGAGGAGCGAAAGCACGCACAGCAGCGTTTCGTCCGCGGGGGGCCGCCCCGCCTGTACCCGCACCCGGCGCTGCGGGTGGGGTGGCGGTTCGTGCGCGGGCTCTCGGAGCGCGCGCTCGAGTCGCTGCGCTCCGCAAGCGCGACCGCGCCGTTTGCTTCCATTGCCGACGCTGTGCAGCGCGCGCGCCTCACCCGCATCGAGGCCGGTACGCTCGCGCAGGCAGGCGCGTTTTCCGTATGGCAGCCCGACCGCCGCCGGGCCGCGTGGGAGGCGCTGCGCGCAATGAACGACCGCCTGCCGCTCGCGCCCGCCCGTAACGCGCCCTACGCCCCGCCACCCCTGACGCGCGACGAAACCATCCATCTCGACTATCAGACAACCGGCGTGAGCATCAACGGCCACCCGATGATGCGCTACCGCACTGCGCTCTCCGCCAGCGGCGTGGCCGACAGCCGCTCGCTCGCAAGGTTGCGCAACGGGGATGAAGTGGCGGTGGCCGGCCTCGTGGTGATCCGGCAGCGTCCGTACACAGCCAACGGAACGATCTTCATCCTGCTCGAGGACGAGCACGGGTTCATCAACATCGTGGTGCGCAGGGAGGACGTAGAACCGAACGAGGCCGCGGTGAAGCACGCCCAGTTCCTCATCGTCCGCGGCCGCGTGAGCCGCGAGCAATCCTCGATCAACGTGGTTGGGCGGGCGTTCGAGCAACTCGACGCCGAACCGGTTACGCACCGGTCGCGGGATTTCCGATAAGCAGGCTCGGAGTCGGCCTGCACCGTCCCTGCGCCGGCGCGCCACTCTGGGATTCCCAGCTGACACCACTCCCGTAACAGCGTATCTTCAACGTTGGCATGACCGAAACAGCCATCGAAGCATTCTGCCGTCGCGCGCTGCTCGCGATCCTCGCGTTCGGGTTCGTCGGCACCGAAGTGGAGCTCTTCCTCCTGAAGCACACCGACGGCGTGTTCCAGTGGGTGCCGCTCGTGCTCCTCGCCCTCGGCCTCATCGTCACTGCATGGTGTGCGTGGCAGCCAGGCACAGCCGCCATTCACGCGATGCGGACGCTGATGGTCGTCTTCATCGTGAGCGGCGGCGTGGGCGTGGTGCAGCACTTCCGCGGAAACGTGGACTACGCCCGCGACTCCAACCCGTCGCTCTCCGGCATGGCGCTATACCGCGAAGCGATTGTCGGCAGCACGCCCGCCCTGGCGCCGGGCACGATGGTGCAGTTCGGCCTCCTCGGCCTGCTTTTCACCTTCCGGCATCCCGCCACGCGCCGTCCGGCGCGGCAAGGCACAGCCTCCACAGAGGATTCACCCAGATGAACCGAAGACTCACCATCCTCGCTACCGCCGCCGCTCTCGCCGCGAGCGCGGCGTCGGCTCACGCCCAGCTTGGCCGCCAGATGGGCCTCGTCGAGCCAAACGTTGCGACCGACAGTGCGATGAAGACCGTACCGCACGTCACCGAAGCCATCGCCACGACCCTCAAGGACGCGCGCCCGATTCTGGGGCCGGTGCCGCTCGACAGCATTCTCGCTGCGCGCGGCCTCTCGAAGGCGCAGCGAACCGAGGCCTACGCGAAGATGTTCGTTCACGTGGACGTGAACCGCGGGACGGACGCCGAGCTGTCGCTGATTCCCGGCGTTGACGCCGCCAAGCTCAAGGCGATCAAGGCAGGGCGCCCGTGGGCAAACTTCGCGACGTTCCACGCCGCACTGGCCAAGGCATCGAATGCCGGCGAGGCCGATCGCATCGAGCAGTACCTCTTCATCCCGATTGATCTCAACACGTGGACCAGTGACATCATGGACACGTTTGCCAGCATCGGGGTGGGCACGCGCCAGTGGAAGCGCGAGTTCGAGGAATACCGCCCATGGACTTCGATGGAGCAGTTCCAGCGGGAGATCGGCAAGTACCTGCGCCAGAAGCCCGGCGAGCTGAAGCGCCTCGAGCGCTACGTGATCATCAACAAGTAGCGCCGCTTGCGGCGCCGGGGTGCGCACAGCGCGCCCCGGCGCCCTGTGCCGTGGCAACCGCCGCGTGCACCACGCCCGCCGCCCCGTTGAGGAGCCCGGCCAGCGAGCGCCGCACGGTACCGAAGGCGGCGAGCGCGCTCTTCGGCAGCGGCACGCCCGACACATTACGCAGCGCCGCGGCCGGGTTGGTCTGGGCGCCCCGCACGAGGATCTCGAAGTGCAGGTGCGGCCCGGTCGCCAGCCCGGTCATACCCACGTAGCCAAGCACCTCTCCCTGCGTGACGCGGGCCCCGGTGCGGGCCACGCTGCGGTTGAACCGGCTCATGTGCGCATAGCGGGTGACGTACCCGTTCGGGTGGCGCACCTCGACGACGTTTCCGAATCCGCTGGGCTCGCTGGCAACACGCGTCACCGTGCCGTCACCAATCACGCGGATCGGCGTGCCCGTGGCTGCGCCGTAATCGGTGCCGCGGTGAGGGCGGCTGATCCTGAGGATCGGGTGGAACCGCACGCCGAATCCCGACGTGATCCGGGCGAAGTCAATTGGCGAGTGAAGAAACGCGGTCGAGAGGGACTTGCCGTCGTCGTCGTAGTACGCGCTGCTGGACTCAGGTACGCGGTAGTGGAACGCCTCGATCGGCTTGCCGCCGACGAACAGGCGGCTGGCCAGCACGCGCGCCACGCGCGTGGTGGACTCGGGACCGCGCTGCCTCTCGACCACGGCGTACACTGAATCGCCGGCGCGCAGGTCGCGCGACATGTCCACCCGGAACTTGTACACATCGGCGACTTCGAGGACGAGCGCCTGGTGCGCGCTGCCCGGGAACAACTCCGCCCCGGACCCGCCGAGCGCATCGTACAGGTTTGCGTCAACTGCGCCGTTCACCAGCACGGTGTCCGTTACCCACGGCAGCGTGTCCACCACCGCGGCCCAGCGCGTGCTGTCGGTTCGGAATATCCGGAGGATCCTGTCTACCGCGAGCTTGAACCTGATCGCCGTGGACGGTACCGAGTCGCTCGCACGGTCGAACTCGACCGCAAGCCCCGGGCGGACCCGGCGGGGGTCGAGCATCGGGGCCGCTGCGAGGACCTGCGCCACGGTGGCGCCGTCGAGTCCACCGCGCCTGAGCAGGAGGTCAAGCGTCTCGCCCCTGCGCAGCGTGTCGGGGTGCAGCCGCGCATCTGCGGAATCCGCCACAGCGACTGCGTGGCCCTCGGTCGCGCTGCGCCGCAGCGACCAGCCAGCGGCAATCGCAATCGCGGCCAACAGCACTGTCACCAGCGTACCCTTAGCTTTCAATACTGCGCCCTCATGAGTGTGGCCAAGGTTGACTGCGGCCGGTGCGACACGCGGGGGGCGCCACGGTTGCAGCGCACTGGCGCCGCAACTGCAGACAGGCGGTATTCACGCCGCCGTTAAAGAGGACGACATGCAGCAGTTCCCGCAACCCTTTCCCGCGGATGCAAGCACGACCGGTCGGCCGCGCCGTCGCTAGCTTCCGCCGGATGAGGGCATGCTTCGCGGTTCGCGCCGTGCGGCTCGCGCGTTTGTCGGCGATGGTCGTGCTTGCCATGGCGGTCGGCGCCGCGGCGCCGCAACGCTCCGCGAGCTTTCAGGGAGGTGCGCGCGGACGGGCCGCAACCGCCGTGATGGACAGCTCGGTCACGATCGGCACGTACGTCTCCTCGCGCCTCGACGGGAAGCCGCTGCCCTACACCGACCTTGCCGACGACGACCGCGGAACCAGGTTCATAATCGAGTTCGACGAACTGGTGCTTGCGCTGCGCGCCAACGGCGAGTTCCGGGCCTCGCTCCGCTACAAGCAGACCCTCGCGGCGAAGGGCACTGCGGCTGCCATGCGCGAGCCCCTGCAGAAGATGACGATCTACGGCACGTGGTCGCGCGCCGGCGGCGAACTCAAATTCGCGCCCGACCCCAGGCGCGGCGGCGAAGGATTGAACATCCTGAACGGGAGCTTCTCGGCGCGAACGATCACGGTGCCTTTCGATTACCGCAACGGCGGCGTGGCGCGCCGCGCGACCGTTCTTCTGGTGTACGACCCCAAGATCCTCTGAGAGGAAAGTCAATGCCCGGAATCGAGTCACTCCATCGCGAGCGAGCGCGGCGGCGCGGCGCAGCCATGCTCGCAACGCTCCTCCTGCTCGGCGGCATCGCGGGAATCGTCGGCGCCGCCACTGGAACCGTCATCGCTGCCGGGAAGGCTCGGAGTGCCGTGGAGGGCGCGAGCGCAATCCCCGCCGCCGACGCCGCCTTCGCGCTCGTGAGGCCGCGACTCTCCGGCGCGCGCGCCCTCGAAACCGTCGCGTACCTCGACCGGTTCGTGCGCTGGCCGGGAAATCCCGGCTTCGACTCGAGTATCGCGCACGTGGCGTCGCGGCTGGCCGCGGCGGGGTACGTCGAGGAATCGCGCGCCAGGCCATCCGATCGGCTCACGTACCGCGTCGAACGCTACCCGATGGCTTCGCCCGCGTGGAACCCGCTCTCGGCATCCCTCGCCCTTGCCGGTGGCGGCCCACGCCCTCCGGTCCTCGACTTCGCGACGAACCGCAACATGGTCGCGACGAACTCGTTCTCCACCCCGCCCGCGGGAGTCACGGCTGAAGTGGTGCGCATTGCGCCGTTTTCGCCAGGCGCGCTCGACACGGCCAACGTCGCCGGACGGATCGTCTTTGCGGATGCGCCAGTGGGCCGCCTCTTCACGGAAGCGGTGGTGCGGCGCGGCGCGATCGGTGTGCTCTCGTACTCGATGCCAGCGTATCTGCAGCCCGAGAAGAACACGCGCTCGATCCAGTTCTCGTCCGTACCCTACGACACGGCGCGCAAGGCATGGGGCATAAGTCTCTCGAACGACGCGCGGCGTCAGCTCATCGAGGCCACGCAACGCGGCCCGACGCGGGTGACCGTGAAGGTTGCCACGCAGTTCATTGACCCGGCCACGGAACTTGCAATAGTCGCCGAAGTTCGCGGGAGCGTTAAACCGAAGGAACGCTTCGTCTACAGCGCGCACGTCCAGGAACCCGGCGCAAACGACGACGCATCGGGCGTTGGCACGCTGACGGAGATGGCGCGCACCCTCGCGGAACTGGTGCGCACCGACAAGGTTGACCCTAAGCGCACCATCACCATGCTGTGGGGCCAGGAGATCCGCGTCACCGACCGTTACCTCAAGCAGGACACGGTGCGCCTCAAGGACGTTCACTGGGGTCTCAGTCTGGACATGACCGGCGAGGACACGGACAAGACGGGCGGCACCTTCCTGATCGAGAAGATGCCCGACCCGTCGGCGATCTGGACCCGCGGCGACGACCATCACACAGAGTGGGGCGGGCGCCCGCTCGACGAGTCGGCGATGCGACCGCACTACTACAATGACTTCCTCCTCGGTATCTGCCTCGAGCAGTCGCGCGCGACGGGGTGGGTGGTGAAGACCAACCCGTACGAGGGAGGAAGCGACCACTCCGCCTATCTGAACAACGGAAAGCCGGGGGCACTGTTCTGGCACTTCACCGACCAGTTCTACCACACCGACGGCGACCGGATTGACAAGGTGTCGCCGGCCACGCTGCAGAACGTGGGCACTGCTGCGCTCGTGAGCGGCCTCGTGCTCGCGTCCGCAGACGGCGCGACCGCCCGCACCGTCATTTCAGAGGTGCGCGACGCCGCCCTCCGCCGGCTCGACGCCGAGTATGCCCTCTCGCGCGAGGAGATCGCCAAGGGCGGCAACCAGGTGCTCGAGCGCCACATCGTGGACACGTGGGGCAAGTGGTACGTTGCCGCCATCAAGACGGCATCCGATATCGAGGTGGGAGGGCCGAGCCAACAGACGGCCACGGCGATCGCCGTGGCCGCGGACGCCGTCGAGCGTCGGACCGCGCGGCTCGTCCAAGGGCTGACGCAAGAGCACTGACCCGGGGCGACCAGCCGGCA
This sequence comes from Gemmatimonadaceae bacterium, assembly GCA_020851455.1. Classification (GTDB taxonomy): domain Bacteria; phylum Gemmatimonadota; class Gemmatimonadetes; order Gemmatimonadales; family Gemmatimonadaceae; genus Fen-1231. Next base: position 17,682 of record JADZCT010000045.1, read on the forward strand.
CCCCCGTTGCCGATCCCTGCGCCATCGCGCATCGTTGGGGCGATGCCGGGTCGCTCCCCCGCCCTTACGCGTCCGTCCGCCCGCGGCCTCGCCGTTGCGGGCGCCATTGCAGCCGCCGCAATGTCCGCGGCGTGCGTATCGCTCGGCGTGGCGCCCCGTCCGTACCCGCTCGCGCCGCCGGACACGGCACTCCTGCGGGCCGCAGGCCCCGACAGCTTCGACGTTCGCTTCGTGACGTCGCGCGGGCCGTTCACCATGCGCGTGCACCGCGACTGGGCACCGCTCGGCGCAGGCCGCGTGTACTACCTGGTACGGTCGCGCTTCTTCGACGGAGTCCGGTTTTTCAGGGTCGTGAACGGCAAGGACGGCAAGCCGTTCGTCGCGCAGTTCGGGCTCAACGGCGATCCCGAGGTCACGCGCGCGTGGCGTGGCATCCGCCTGCACGACGACCCCGTTCGGAAGAGCAACGTGCGTGGCACAGTCTCGTTTGCAGCGGCAACACAACCAAACACGCGATCCACGCAGCTCTACATCAACTTCGGCGACAACTCCCGGCTCGACACGACGCGCTTTGCCGTGCTCGGCCAGGTCATCCAGGGCATGGACAGCGTGGTGGACTCCCTCTACAAGGGCTACCCCAACGTGCCCAGCCAGGACAGCATCGGACGGCAGGGGAACGAGTACCTGATCCGTTCCTACCCGCGCCTCGACTTCATCATCACCGCCCGCGTCACGAAGGAGTGGAAACGATGAGTTCGCACGACCTTCACGCCAGACGCTGGCGCATTGCCATCGCGCTCACCGCCGTCGTCGCGGCAATCTACTTCGGATTCATACTCCTCATCGCGTACCGCAAGGACGTGATGGCCACGCCCATCATCCCTGGGCTCACCGTGGGCATCGTAGCCGGCGCGCTCGTGATCGTGCTCTCGTGGGTGCTGACCTGGGTGTATGTCCGCTGGGCCAACCGGCACTTCGACGCAGGGATCGCATCGCTTGACGGAGCAGGCAAGTGATCGCGCTGCCCGGCCTGCTCACCACCTCGGCGCAGCAAGCAGCGCCCGCCGGCCCCGCCACCGCCATCGGCGAGCCGAACACCGTCGCGATGGTGTTCTTCTTCATCTTCATCGCGATCACGCTCGGCATTACGTACTGGGCCGCGCGGCGCACGCGCACGACCGAGCATTTCTACGCGGCGGGCCGCACGGTTACGGCGGGGCAGAACGGATGGGCGCTCGCAGGCGACTACATGAGCGCAGCGAGCTTCCTCGGGATCGCGGGGCTCGTGGCGACGAGCGGCTTCGACGGGCTCATCTACTCGACGGGATGGCTCGTCGGCTGGCCCGTTGTGCTCTTCCTCATCGCCGAGCCGCTGCGAAACCTTGGCAAGTACACCTTCGCCGACGTGGTGGCCGTGCGGCTTCGGCAGACACCGGTGCGACTCTCCGCGGCCTTCGGGACGCTCTCCACGATCGTCTTCTACCTCATCGCGCAGATGGTGGGCGCCGGGACGCTCATCAAGCTGATGTTCGGGCTTCCGTACAACACGGCGATAGTGATAGTAGGCGCAGCGATGATCGCGTACGTGCTCTTCGGCGGCATGCTCGCCACGACCTGGGTGCAGATCGTGAAGGCGGCGCTGCTCCTGGGAGGTGCGGCCCTCCTGGCGGGGCTAGTGCTTGCGCGCTTCGGCATGAACCCGGTCGCGCTCTTCGCGGCGGCTAGCGACGCGTACGGCGCCGCGGTGCTCGCCCCGGGCAAGCTGGTTGCGAACCCGCTCGACACCATCTCGCTCGGGCTGGCCCTCATGTTCGGCACCGCGGGGCTCCCCCACATACTGATGCGCTTCTACACGGTGCCCGACGCGCCGGCCGCGAGGCGGTCCGTGTTCATCGCGACTGGCCTCATAGGGTTCTTCTACCTGCTCACGTTCATCCTCGGATTCGGCGCCATGGTGCTGGTCGGCCCCGATGCAATCCGGGCTGTTGACGCCGGCGGCAACATGGCGGCGCCGCTGCTCGCCGAGTTCCTGGGGGGGACTCCGTTCCTCGGCTTCATCGCGGCGGTTGCGTTTGCAACGATCCTCGCGGTGGTCGCTGGCCTCACCCTGTCGGGCGCAGCGGCGCTCTCGCACGACCTCTGGACCAACGTCGTCCGCAAAGGCGAGGCGGAACCCCAGAGCCAACTGCGCGTTGCCCGTGTGTCATCGCTCGCGCTCGGCATCCTCGCGATCGTCCTCGGCATCACATTCAAGGGCCAGAACGTAGCGTTCATGGTGGGTTTGGCGTTCGCGATAGCCGCAAGCGCGAACTTCCCGGCCCTCGTGCTCTCCATCTTCTGGCGGCGCTACACGACCGCCGGCGCCGTCGCGAGCATGCTGGCTGGCGGGTGCGGCGCTCTGGCGCTCATCTACCTGTCGCCGGTAATCCAGATGGACGTGCTGAAACACACCAGCGCGTGGTTCCCGCTACGCAACCCGGGCATCGTGACGATTCCGGGCGCGTTCCTCGTTGGCGTGGTCGTGTCGCTGCTGACCCGCGACGACCGCGCCCTTGCCGCATGGGACTCGGCCGTGCACGACATGGTAGTGGGCGGCAGGGCACCGTAGCCGAACCCCGGCCACGGCTATCTGCTCTTCGCCTTTCCCCGCCCCTTCTTCTTCCCGGCGTGCCCCTGCCGGGACGCCGCGTGCTTTCTTGCGCCATGCCGCGTGCGGCCATACAGCTCCCTGCGCCGCCGCTCGCTGATTTCCTCAAGGATCGTCCCACGGCACGCGCGCTTCCCGCACCGGCAGCCGTAGAGGCCCGTCTCCTCCTCCGCCGTCTCGCTGCCATCGCGCCCATAGGCGTAGTCGTACGTCAGCTCGTCGCCCTTGCGGATGTTCTTGATGGCATCAATGAACACGCGGCCGCGCTCGATCTCCGACTCGCAGTTCCCGTCGCACGAGTGGTTGATGTAACGCGCATCGTTCCCCTTCACGTACGCGTCAATCACCACCGAGCGGTTGACGCTGAAAAGGAATGTGTGGTGCGCCGTTTCCGCGTGATCGTCGTACCGCGCATCGGCCACCTTGTGCGAGACCCGGTCGCCGAGATACTCGACGATCCGCTCGCCTCTCCTGATGCCACGCGTCGCAAACGCGCCAAGCCCGGCTATCTTCGATTTCCTTACCTCGAACGGCTGCTCCGCGGGGGGCAGCTTCAACGTACGACGCGCCATCCTGTCTCCACTCCCAAGTAGAAGTTCCGGCCTGGGGCAGGTTCGAGCACCCGCCCCGCGGCTCCATTGACTGTCACCGATCCGACATAGCGCGTGTCGCCAACGTTGTTCACCGCGGCGAACGGCGCGAACCTCGTGCCTCCAATCGTTCCCTGCCACCCTGCGCGTACGCTGGTTGAACCCCATCCATCCACCAGCACGGTGTTCCGGTCGTCGCCGTACATCGAGCCGCTCCACGTCTGCTCGACCTCGAGCGTCCATGCGCCGGGCGTCAGGCGCAGCGTGCCGCGCACGAACCGGTCGGGCACGCCAGCCACACGCTTTCCGTCCAGCGTGTCGCTGATCGCCGATGTCCGGGATGCCACGTAGCTCAGGAAGCGAAATCGCGACTCCGTCCACGCGAGCGAAGCGCCAAGCCATGGCGTGGGTGAAGCGGCCAGCCCCGCCTCCACGCCGCGGTTCCGGGTAGCGCCTGCGTTGCGGAAGTACGCGCGCCCGTTGGTCTCGAGGTACTGCGTGATTGCGTCGGTGTATCTCGCCTCGAAGGCAGTGAGCGTGTAGCGCAACCGACCCGACGCGACATCGCCGCGCAGGCCGCCCTCGACCGTGCGAATATGCTGCGGCCCGAGGTCGGGGTTGAATCCACCGACTCCGCCGGGCCGCGCGGCAAGCTCCGTCGTAGTCGGCGTCTCGAATGCGAGCGCGAGGTTCGCGTACGCAGCCACGGCTTGGTTGAATACCCAGCTCGCCCCAACATGGTGACTCGCAGCAGCCATCGCGCGCTCACCCGAGTTGTCGGCGCCGTCGGCAAGGAAGTTGTCGGTGACGCGGAACGCGACCCAGTCCTGCCTGGCGCCCACGCTCACCGTGAGTGGCGCCACCGGCGAGAACTGCGCGGAGACGAACGGCCCCATCCCCGTGACGCCCTCGCCCTGGTCGAGGAACACGGTATCGGCGGGCGTCGAGGGAACTCCGCGGGTCGCCCTGCGGTTGCGCCTGATATCGAACGAACGTTGGATGTCGGCGCCTGCATTGAGCGTCGAAGGAGCGCCTGCGATCGTGATACGCCATGAGGCATCGGCGCGCGCGCCGGTGACCCAGCGGTTCAGCGTGGACAGCGTGCCGATCGCAGCTCCCGCCGCGCCCGACGGCGCGCCCGGGGGCGTCGTCGCGAGCGGGTTGTCAACGAACCGACGCTGGACGTAGCCCGCCACCGCCCAGTCGCGGCTGGCGCCGGAGCCCTGCAGTCGCGCCGAGAACTGCGCCTGCGAGAGCGCCTTGTCGGCGCCACGGTTGATGTTCGCAGCCGCCGCGGAATCACGATTGGCCGCGTATTCAGCGGGGGTGAGCGCGCCTGGGTTCCGTGCGACAGGGACGTCGGCGTAGTTGACGCGGATCTGGAGCGTTCGCGCGGGAGACAGGGCGTAGTCGAGCGTCGCCATCGCCTGCCTCGTTTCGGACGTGTCGAACATGCGAAAGCCGTTGGCGCGCGTGCGCGATACCGAGAGCGATGCCGCGGCATGCTCGCCGCGCCCGGCGACGCGGCCCTGAACCTTGCTGAGGCCGCCCGAGCCGCCCGTCGCCCGCGCGCTCGCGGAGAACGGGTCCGACGCCGAGCGGTCGGTCTCGAACGCGATGACCCCTCCCGATCCGTTCCCGTAAAGGGACGACGCCGAGCCGCGTAGCACCTCGACGCGTGAGATGTCCGCAAGGTCCAGGTTGGTAAGCTGGTTCTGCCCGTCGGGGAGCGACTGCGGGATGCCGTCGAGCAGGATCTTCACGCCGCGAATTCCGAAGTTGGCGCGCGCGCCGGCGCCGCGGATGGAGAGCCGCTGGTCGAGCGACGCGTTGTACCGGTTGAAGACGATTACTCCCGGCACGTCGTTGAGCGCTTCGTCTATGCCGACGGTCGCCCGCGCGCCGCCGATCTCGCCGCGCCCGATCACGTCAACCGCCCAGGGCGCGCGTTGCGCGGTCTGCTCGGTGCGCGTCACCGTGACGCGCACCTGGTCCAGCGTCCGCACGCTGTCGGCGCGCACGCTGTCGGCGCGCTGTGCGCCGGCAGCCGCCGGGACGCACGCAACGGCCACCAGCAGCGCGGTGGTTCCACCTCGATGCATCCCTGAATGTTATATCGGGTGACACCCGCATGTCCGGCCCCACGCGCGCCAAGCGGCGGGCAATAGTTTGCACTGCATGACGATCGCATCCATCAACCCGGCCACTGGCGTCCTGGTCCGGTCGTTCGATCCGTTTGGCGACGCCGCAGTTGACGCCGCACTCGAGCGCGCGATTGGTGCTGCCTCTTCGTGGCGTCAGGCCACGCCCCAGGCGCGCGGCGCGCTCCTCTCGGCAGTAGCCGACCGCCTCGACGCGGACCGCGACGCGCTGGCTGCCATTGCGACCATGGAAATGGGCAAGACCCTGCGCTCCGCCCGCGCCGAGGTTGCCAAGTGCGCCATGGCCGCGCGTCACTACGCCGCGCACGGCGCCGCTGCGCTCGCCACGGAGCAGTTCTCGGACGGAAGCATCACCGGTGCCGTCCGCTACGACCCGATCGGCGTGGTGCTCGCCGTCATGCCGTGGAACTTCCCGTACTGGCAGGTGATCCGCGCCGCGGTACCGGCGATTGCCGCGGGTAACGCGATGATCCTCAAGCACGCGAGCAACGTCCCGCAATGCGCGCTTGCGATCGAGCGGATCTTCCGCGAGGCCGGCGCCCCCGACGGACTCTTCACCACGCTGCTGGTGCCGGCTTCCTCCGTAGGCCGCATCATTGCCGACCCGCGCGTGGCCGCGGTCACCCTGACTGGCAGCGAGGTAGCCGGGCGCGACGTCGCGGCACACGCCGGACGCTCGATCAAGAAGGCCGTTCTCGAGCTCGGGGGCAGCGATCCGTTCATCGTTCTTCATGACGCCGACGTAGCCAGCGCCGTCGAGGTAGGCGTCACCGCGCGCATGCAGAACAACGGGCAGTCGTGCATCTGCGCCAAGCGGTTCATCGTGGACGAGCGCGTCGCGGACGACTTCGAGTCACGGTTCGTGGCGCGAGTACGCGGCCTCGTCGTGGGCGACCCGGCCAGCGACGGCACCGACGTGGGGCCGCTCTCCACCTCGAAAGGCCGCGACGACCTCGCCGGCCAGGTGGCGCGCACGGTGGCCGCCGGCGCCCGCGTGGCGGCGGGGGGCGCGCTCGTGAAGGGGCCGGGCTGGTTCTACGCGCCGACGGTGCTCCTCGACGTCCCCCGCGACAGCGCGGCCGGCACCGAGGAGCTCTTCGGCCCGGTTGCGCCGATCTTCCGGGTGCGCGGAGTGGACGAGGCAATCGCCGTTGCGAACGGCACGCGTTTCGGGCTCGGCGCGGCGGTGTGGACACGTAACCCGGCAACGGCCGACCGCTGCGTGGCGGAACTTGATTCCGGCATGGTGTTCGTGAACGCCATGGTCGCCTCCGACCCCCGCCTTCCGTTCGGCGGAGTCAAGGCGTCTGGCTTCGGCCGTGAGGTCGGGGTGCACGGCATCCGCGAGTTCGTCAACATCAAGACGGTCCGCGGCGGCGCCTGACCCCGCCTACCGAAACAGTTCCCCGGCAGCGCGGCGGATTCGATCCGTGATTGCGTACTCGCCCGAGGGCCGCGCCAGTTCCCGCATCGCCCTGTTCCATACGTTGCGCATCTGCACGGCGTCCATGAAGCGCTTGTCCGGGTCCGCGGCCAGCCCGCGCCGGAACCAATCGTGCAGTTCGCCCGGGATGGGATCGAGATCAACGCGCCCGGCCAGTTGCGCGGCAAGGATCGTCTGGGTGTCTGACCCCGCGAATGGCGGCTTCCCCGTCAGCGCGTAGTACGCGATCGCCGCGACGGCAAAGAGATCCGCTGCGCCGCCCTGCGGCTCGCCCAGCAGCTGCTCAGGCGCGGCAAACGCAGGCGTGCCGCTTGCCCCCGCGGCCCCCTCACCGAGCGCATGCGCGATGCCGAAGTCCGCGATCCGCCAGTGCCGGTATCGGCTGAGGAGGATGTTCTCCGGCTTGAGGTCACGGTGGATGATTCCGTGCTGGTGGGCGGCGGCGAGTCCGTCGAGGATGAACGCTACCTGCGGGCCGATCTCCGCAACGGTACGCACGCCCTGACGTCGCACGAGGTCGCCGAGCGAGCCCTCGTCCTCTAGTTCCATCACGTACCAGTGTACTCCGCCCTTCTGCTCCCAGGAATAGATCGGGACGATCGCGGGGTGCTGAAGCCGGGCGGCGAGCTGCGCCTCGCGGCGGAAGCGCTCGACGGCGTCTTCACTCCGCGCCACCGCTGGGTGGAGCATCTTGAGCGCCACCTCCCGCTGCAGCGACAGATCGCGCACGCGCCACACTGAACCGAACGTTCCGGAGCCAAGCGCCGACAGAACCTCGTAGTCGTCCCCGGTGGCCCACCGGAGCCGGTGTTCCTCGTCCATTGACTGGAATACACCCGACGACGTCTCGGTCCCGGCAAGGAGCGAGCTACCCGACGAGATCTTGTCCACGACGCGAAGGAGCGAGCCAACGGAGTGGAACCGGTCGCCGGGATTCACCGAGAGCGCGCGGTCGAGCAGATCGGCCACGTTGGCCGGACAATCGGGACGCGCCCAGCGCACCGGAGGAATCTCCGTGCTCGGCGGAGCCTCGCCACTCAGGATGGCGAAGCACGTTGCCGCCAGCTGCCACTGGTCGCTGAGCGGGGTTGGCGCCCAGCCGCCGACGGACCATTCCGGCGGCGCCGGAGTCCAACGGGGGTCAGGCACGATCCCCTCCGGAACCACCTCGCGCGGAACGGCCCACGCCCACCCGAGGAGCCAGATGCGGCCCGTAGGCGTCACGTAGAATGCATCGGGCGACACAGCCCCGTGCGCCTGCCCCGAATCGTGCATGTACGCGAGCGCGGATCCGGCCGTCCGCAGCACGCTTAGCATGTACGGAACGGTCTCGGTGCCCAGCCGCCTGGTGCGCGCGCCGACCGTTTCGCCCGTGATCCACCGGCGCAGATAGCCCGGGCCCCGCTGGTTCGCTGCCTTACCCGACCAATAGTGGTACGTGGTCGGCATTGCGGGATGGCTTCGCTGCGCGAGGTGCTTTGCCTCCGCGAAGAGCCAGCGCTCGTGCGCGGGATCGGGCGCCGTAACCAGGGCGAGCGAGCGGTCGAGCGAGTCACGCAGTTCCTGGACATGCCGGTGGTCCACGAACAAGCCGCCCGCCCCCCATTGCCAGCCCGGTGGCAACTGCCACGACACGAGGTGCTCCGGCAGTTCGGTCGTTCGCGTCGCGGGATCGCGCTGGTCGCTGGTCGCCATTGTGGGTTGCCTAAAACTGTCAGGCGGTCGAGGGCGGAACCAGTGACACCGTTACCGTCGTACCAAGCCCAGTGCCGCTGGCCACGGCAATCGCCCCGCCCCATCCGTCAATGAGGCGACGGCTGATGGCCAGCCCGAGGCCGCTCCCGCTCGTGCGGGTGGAGAAGTGCGGCTGGAAGATGCGCGGGAGCACGTCGGGGGCGATCCCGTGTCCGTCATCGGCGACCGTCACGACGACCTTGCCTCCCACGCCCGCAACACGCACGCGCACGTTCTTCGATCTGGCCAGCCGCGCATTCTCGAGCAGATTGAGCAGGACCTCGCGCAGTTCCGTCGCGCGGGCCATCGCCAGCACTGGAGCGTCGGCTCCTTCCACATCCCACGCGACTCCGCCCTCGCCACCGAGACGCTCCAGCCGCACCACGTCACGCACCGCCTCGGCGACGTCCACCGGCTCGGCCGGCTGCTGAGCGTCCGGAGCCGTGCCGTAGCGGCTGAACGAGCGTGCTATTTCGTCGAGCCGGTCAATCTCGTCGAGCAGCCGCGCGGTGTTCGCGTCGAACACCTGCCGGAAGTCCACGCGGGGATCATCCTTCGCCCGGATGAGGTGCTGCACGCCGAGCCGCATGGGCGTGAGCGGGTTCTTGATTTCGTGCGCCACCTGGCGGGCCATTTCGCCCCATGCAAGGACGCGGTGCGCCTGCGCATCGCGCGCACGGCCGGTTTCGATGTCGCGGGCCATCTGACGGAACGCCGTGAAGACGGGCTGGAACTCGAGTGGCGGATCGCGCCTGAGCTGCGGCTCACGCTCTCCTGCCGCAAGTGCGATGGCGCCCTCGCGCAACTCGCCGATCGGGCGCGCAAACGCGCGTCCGGCGGCTCCCGACAGCCACAGCGCGCCGAGCGCTCCGGCAACCGCCGCGAACAGCACGAAGAAACCAAGATCCCGCCGACGCGGATCGAAGCCCGGCTCGGCCGTTCGTCCTGGCGCTGCCAGCACCAGGCTTGCCGACGACGCAGAGTCGGCCACCAGCCGGAACCCAAACCGCAGGTGCTGGCCGCCGACCGCCAGCTCGGCAGTGGCGAACCCGTTCTCGTCCTCGATGAATGCCCGCGCCACGGCCGGGGGCAAAAGGCGCCCGATCGGCGCGAGGGCCATGAGCACCGGGTCGCTGGCCGTGACGAGAGTCCCGTTGGCGTAGAGCATCAACGGGGTCTGGAAGCGTACGGCCAGGGTGTCGAGTCCCATTTCGGACGCAGCGGTAACGCCCCGGAGCGTCTCCTGCACGAGCAGCTCGCGTACTTCCGCGTCTTCCTCCTGCAGCCGGCGGTAACTCCACGCCGCGAATGCCGCGGTGGGCACGAGGAATGCGGCAAACAGGGCGATCGTGAGGCGCGCGCGGTAGCTGCGCAGCCACGGCAGTCCGTGGCCCTGCAACCAGGCCAGCGCCCCGCCGTCGGCAACCACGAGGAGGAGCATGAGCGCGCCCACCAGTGCCAGGTTCAGGCACACCATGAGCGCGGCGCGGGTGGTCAGCGCACCATACCCATCGAGCGGGATCAGAGCCCGCACGTGCAGCATGGATCCCCCAAGCGGCGGGAGGAACCAGTCACCGTGGAGCTCATCGCCGTGCCGGGTCCAATCGGGTTCCGTCGAGATGTACGGCGCCTGGCCAAGCGGCACCGACTGCAGCACGTACGGCGGCTCGCCGGGAGCGTCGCTCGCCCGCGCGAGGCCGCTGAGCACAGGGAACGGATCCGGCGTCACGAGGCGCGTCCTCGGCGCCACGAGAACGGTGGTCACGGTCCGGTCGGCGTGTGGGAACGCGAGCACGGTGTGCATCCCCGGTTCGCCGGGCGCGTTCGTTAGCACCGGACGCATCTCCTCCGCAGCTTCCCGCGCGAAGTAGGCCACGCCCTGCGCCGTGCCCGGCGCCATTCCCACGCGGAGGTCAGCCATCATCCTGCCGCCCGGAGTCCACGAGGTCACGTCAACCGGCAGATCCGACTTGGCAAGGTCTGACGCCGCAAACCGCGCAAGCAGCTCGACGCGCGTGCGCGGCGCGGTGGTGGAATCCAGAACTCCCGGAAAGCGGCTCACGAGGGCGAGCGCTGCGGGATCCGGCTGCGCGAGACTGCCGACATCCTGCTCGGCGAGCCGCACCCGCGCCTTCACCGTCTCGCTCCAGACCACCGTCACCGACCCGAACGCGGCGACGACCGCGGCCGACCACAACGTTGAGCGGCCGGGCCGTGTGAAGGCCAGCACCACCGCGGTGCCGACCCAGAGGATGGTGTACCACTCGGGCAACCCACCGCGCGGCTGCAGGACGAGCGGCGCAAGGGCGGTCGCCCCGGCGGCTGCCACCGGCGCCACCCAGGGAGGCGCGCCCCGGCGCAGCCCCAGCGCGCGTGCGCCAGCCAGCATTGCCGCGTACAGCACCGCGAGCGCCGTGACGAACACCGTCGTTTCCCAGGCTAGCCACAGAACGACCGACGCGCCGTTTGGCGGCAGCCGGATTCCTCGCGCGATCGCTCCCAGCAGATATGGCCCCGCTGCGGCCGCCGCAACGACCACGGTGCCAGCGGCAACGCGCGCGCGCGGCACCAGTCCGGCGCGCTGCGCCGCAAGTACCGCCACGAGCGCCACCGCCGCCGTGATCACCAGCGCGCCGACGCTTCCCGTGAACGGTCCGCCGGCCGGAACGAAGAAGAACGCCGGGTTGAACAGCGCAGTCCGGTTAGACAGGTCGGCGAGCGGCACCAGGGCGATCACCCCGAGCACGACCGCCAGCGCGGCAAAACGCCGGACGGTGCCGCCGGCGCGCCACATCACGGCGGCAAACAGCGCAAGCCCAAGCGCCAGTAGCGCCGTCACACGCCCGCGCCCCTGCTCCTGCAGGCGCTGCTCCACCTGCGCCGCGGCCGGCGCCACTGCCCTCACTCTAAGCACGGCGCTCCCCCCCACGCGCGCCACGCCAGTCGTGTCGTCGGCGCCAGCGGGAAGCGCGTAAAGGAATCCTTCGACGCCAGTGGCGTTGATCACGTCGCGCTCCATCGCCGGCGAAAGGGCGTCGGCCGGGCGCGCCGCATGAATGAGCGAGGCAGCCACGGCGCGGTCACCGCCGGCAGTTGCCACGGCGTAGAGCATGAGGTAGAAGTCGCTCGCGGCGATGCCCACGGGCCGATCGAGGGAGTCCAGCGGGCCCAGGTAGCGCCCCGACCATGCCGCCAGCGACCCGCCGCGCACCAGCACCAGCGACCGCGCCCCCACTCCGGCGCGGAGCCGCTCCATGGCCGCGAACGCGGCGGGCCCATCGGACCGGACCCGAAGCGCCTCACCGGCCAGGCGCCGAAGCTCTTCGCCCTCGGCCTGGACACGGCTCGTCATCGCGGCCGATGCGCGCCCTTCGATCGCCAGCCGCGCGGCATCCGGCGACCTGAGAAAGACGCGTTCGCGCTGTATGGACCAGACCTGGACGGCTGCCAGAGTCGCAAGAACTGCCGAGAACCCCAGCGTTGCCGGCGTCCGGCACCGGCGCCATGCCTCGACCGCGGCAAGCAGGAGTCCGGCAGGCACAATGGCGATGGCCACGGCTCCGCCCGCTCGCAGCGATGCGCCCGCGAACAGGAGCGTTGCGGCCGCCGACACCGCCCACAAGCGGCTCGGAAGTCTTTGCACGAGCGGATTATACGCGCGCAGAGCCCGCCAGCGCACGGCCCCTGGCTCCGCTAACTTTCCCGGATGGCAATTTTTCGTGCCGCCGCCGTCGTGTGTGCGCTGGCCCTCGGCTTCCCCGCGAGCGCCCAGGTGCGCATCCTGGACGAAGGCAGTTTCACACTGTACCGCGACGGGGACCGGATCGGAAGGGAGGACTTCTCGATTCGGGAGGCGCCCGGCGCGGACGGGCGCATGCTCGTGGCCCAGGCCACCGTCGCCACCGGGTCCCGGCGCGTCACGCCCAGCGTAAACACCGACACGGCCGGGTCACCGCTCCGCTACCAGCGCGAGGTCCGCGACAGCGGGGTCGTAACCGAGACGTACACGGGCGTCGCCACCGGGATGCGGTACGCATCCCTGCTCGTGACACCGGAAGGCGAGTCCGCACGGGAGTTCCTCCTGCCGCACGGCACGGTGGCAGCCGACGACGATATCGTTCACCAGCTCTGGTTCGTCGTACGCGGAGCAACCGGCAAGCCCATGCCTGTTCTTGCGCCCCGCCGCAACGCCGTTGACTCCGTGAGCGTCGAGTCGGCCGGTGCCGAGAGGATTTCGATTGACCTGCGGCAGTTCGACACGACCCACCTGGTCCTCCATACGAAGGGGGCCGGAGCTCCACGCGAGGTGTGGGTTGACCGGGCCGGCCGGATCATCAAGGCAGTGGTGCCGGCGCTCGGGCTGCTCGCGCTGCGGGACTGACTGCAAACGTGTGAAACCACCACCGGGGTGATGGCGTAGGAATGTCATCACCAGCACTGACGAGGGTCCGATCCTGATGCAATTTCTGAAGTTGACCGCCATGGCGCTCCTTGCCGCCGGCCCCGTGGGCGCGCAGCAGGTGCCAACGTCAATGTCGCTCGAAGACGCGATCGGCCTCGCCAGGCGCAACAACCCGGCTTACCTGCAGGCGATCAACGCGACCCGGCGCGCCGGCAACGCCGTCAGGAACGCCTACGGCGCGTTCCTCCCCAGCGCCAGCACCTCGCTCGGGGCCAGTTACCGACAGGGCAAGCCGCAGTTCTTCGCCGGCATGGCCTTTGGCAGCAACTCCGACATGCTCTCCTCTTCATGGGGACTGAACCTCAACCTTGGGCTCAGCGCCAGCACCTTCGCCAACCTGAGGCGGAGCCAGCAGAACGAAGACGCCGCCGGCGCCGACGCGCGCACCACGGAACAGGCGCTCGTCACTGGCATCACGCAGCAGTACCTGCTCGTCCTGCAGACCGCCGCCCGTGCGGCGCTGCAGGACTCGCTTGTGATCTCGAACCGGCTTCAGCTCGAACTCGCGACCGCGAAGGCCGGCGTCGGCTCCGCGACGTCGCTCGACGTAATGCGCGCCGAGGTCGCGGTGGGCCAGCAGCAGGTCGCGGCACTCAGGGCCCGCAACCTGGCGGACGTGGCGACGCTCCAGCTCTTCCAGCAGATCGGTGTGCCGAAGCCCGACTCGGTGCTGCTCACTTCGCGCTTCGACGTGACAGAGCCCGCCCTTCAGGTCGGGCCGCTCATCGAGATGGCCCGTCAGTCGAACCCCACGCTTGCGGGGCTGCACTTCCGCGAGCGGGCCGCGCAGACGGGGTACCGAGCAGCCCAGGGGGCGTACCTGCCGTCACTCTCCGCCAGCGCGTCATTCGGAGGGTTCTCGCAACAGTACACCGACGCCAATTACCTGGTGAACCAGGCCTCGGCGCAAACGGCCAGCGGCCGCGCCAACTGCTTCACCACCGACAGCATCCGCCGCGGCGCCGGGCTCCCGGGCATCACGGCCCAGTGCAGCGCCATCCAGTTCACCGATGCGCAGGCCAGTGCCATCAGGGCGTCGAACAACAACTTTCCGCTGAAGTTCGCGTCTAACCCGTACAGTCTCTCGCTGGGACTGTCGCTTCCGCTGTTCGACGGATTCTCGCGCGAGGTGCAGTTGCAGGACGCCGCCGCGACGAAGCAGGACGCGTCGTACCAGGTGCGCGCGCAGGAACTGAAGCTCACCGCCGACGTCACGTCGGCGTGGACGACGCTCGTCGCTGGCTACCGCGCATTCCGCCTCCAGGAGCAGAATGCGGGCGCGGCCCGCGCCGCGCTCGACCTGGCTCAGGAGCGGTATCGCGTGGGCCTCAACAGCCTCGTGGACCTTCAGCAGGCACGAAGTGATTTCGCCCAGGCGGAGACGGACCGGATCGACGCCCTCTACGAGTTCCACCGGTCGTACGCCGCGCTCGAAAACGCGGTCGGACACCCACTCCGCTGACCCAGAGGCCTGACCAGATGAGCAAGACTGCGAAGTTCGTGATCTTCGGAATCGTGGTTGTCGCCGCCGGCGGGCTCGCGGCCGCGGCGGCCTCGAAGCGAGGAAACAAGGCAGCCGAGGTGCGGATCGAGAGCGTGGAAAAGCGCGACCTGGTTGCGTCGGTGACCGCGAGCGGGCAAGTGGCGGCGCACACCAAGGTTGATGTCGCTTCCGACATCACCGGCCGCATCACCAAGCTTGCCGTCAAGGAAGGCGACTGGGGAACCAAAGGCCAGTTGCTCCTGCAGATTGACCCCCAGACGTACGAGGCGGCAGTTCAGCGGGCGCAGGCCGCCGTCGCGAACTCGAAGGCGGCCGCGGCGCAATCGGCTGCCAACCTCCAGCAGGCGCAGAGCAGCTACCGGCGCTCGCAGGAGATCCGGCAGAGCAACCCGAACCTGGTGTCCGCGGAGCAGATCGAGCAGCTCAAGACTGCGGTGGAGGTGAACACCGCCATGGTCGAGGCCGCTCGGTACAACGTCGAGCAGGCGCAGGCGAGCCTCAAGGACGCCGAGCTGCAGCTCGGCAAGACGACGCTGTACGCCACCATGACCGGTCGCGTCACGCGGCTCAACATCGAGGCGGGCGAGACGGCCATAATGGGCACCCTGAACAAGGATGCAGCCACGCTGCTGACGATCTCCGACATGTCGCAGCTCGAGACCAAGGTCAAGGTGGACGAGACCGACATCTCGCGAATTTCGGTCGGCGATTCGGCCGTGGTACAGCTCGACGCCTTCCCCGACACCACCTTCGTGGGCCGCGTGGTCGAGATCGCGAACAGCTCCACCCGCGGCGCCGCCGCGACATCCGCCGCCAGCGACCAGGCCGTGGATTATCAGGTCACCATCCGGCTGCTCAACCCGCCCAGGGACACGCGGCCCGACTTCTCGGCGACCGCGAAGGTGGTCACGGCCACAAAGAAGGATGTCCTCTCCATCCCGATCATCGCGCTCACCGTCCGGGAGAACGAGGCGATCGCTAACAGCGACACAGCCGCGATCCCGGGCCGCGCGCGGCCTGCGAAGCAGGTCGGCAAGAGGGACGTCGAGGGCGTCTTCGTGGTTGGCGCCGACAACAAAGTGACATTTAGGCCCGTAAAGGTAGGGATCGCCGGCGAGAAGTATTTCGAGGTAATTTCCGGGCTGACCGGGAATGAGCGAATCGTTGCCGGCACGTACCAGGCGATCCGGGAGCTCAAGGACGGCGCGACCGTTCGTGAGGCGCCGGCCGCGCAAGCCGCAAACACAACCAAGAAGCCCGGGAGCTGAGGCACCGTGACCAACGAACTCGAAGAACAATCGCTGTCAACGACCGCAGAGCGGCGCGTCGTCGTCTCCGCCGCCGGCAGCGCGCCAGACAAGGACTGGGTTATCGTCACGCGCGGGCTGACACGCGAGTACGACATGGGCGGCGAGATCGTGCGCGCCCTGCGCGGGGTGGACCTGGCCGTCCGCCGGAACGAGTACGTCGCGATCATGGGCCCGTCGGGATCGGGCAAGTCCACGCTCATGAACATCGTCGGCTGCCTGGATACGCCCAACGCCGGTGAGTACTGGCTGAACGGGCAGCTCGTCTCGGAAATGAAGGACGACAAGCTGGCGCGCGTCCGGAACAAAGAGATTGGGTTCGTCTTCCAGACGTTCAACCTCCTGCCCCGCGCCTCGGCGCTGCACAACGTCGAGCTTCCGCTGGTTTATGCCGGCGTGTCGTCGGCCGAGCGCAAGGAACGCGCATTCGAGGCGCTGAAGGCCGTGCAGCTCGGCGAACGCGTGCATCACCGCCCGAATGAGCTCTCGGGCGGCCAGCGGCAGCGCGTCGCCATCGCGAGGGCGCTGGTGAACCGGCCGTCCATCCTCCTCGCCGACGAGCCAACCGGCAACCTGGACTCGACAACGTCCGAGGAGATCATGCGCGTGTTCGAGCACCTCGCCAGCACCGGGCAGACGGTGATCATGGTGACGCACGAGCCCGACATCGCGGCCCACGCCCGCCGTGTGGTCGTCCTCCGCGACGGCGTGATAGCGAGCGACGACCGGCGCGAGAAGTTCGCCGCCAAGATGGGGTTCTAGCCCGCACGATCGCGGGCCGCCATGCCATTCTTCGAGGCAGTCCGTCTCGCACTCGCCACCATCAGGGTGCAGAAGCTCAAGAGCTTCTTCACCGCGCTTGGCGTGTGCATCGGCGTCATGTTTCTCATCGCCGTCGTCTCGATCGTGGATGGGATGGGACGGTACATGGAGCAGGATCTCGTCGGCAAGCTCATCGCGCTCAACTCCTTCGAGGTCAGGCGCCGTCCGAACATCAACATCGGCGACGTTGATCCGGGGCTTTGGCGCGAGTACTCCCGCAGGCCGCGGCTCCTCGAGAGCGACGTGCAGCCGGTCGTGGATGCCCTCCCGGACGGCACGCTGTGGTCCATGTACTCCGACGGCCAGGTGCAGGTCGAGTCGCCCTTTTCCCGGCCGCGCACCGCCCAGGTGACGGCCGTTGACGGCCAGTACTTCGAGATCAAGCGGCTCGGCGTAACCGAGGGCCGCCTCTTCACCGCCGGCGAACTCAGCCAGGGCTCCAACTCAGTCATCATCGGCCCCGACCTGAAGCAGCGGCTTTTCCCCACCGTGGACCCGATCGGGCGAAACGTGAAGATCGGCGGCCGGCTCTACTCCGTGATCGGGGTCGGCGAGTCGCTTGGAAGCGCGTTCGGAATGTCGTTCGACAACTACATCTACGCGCCGTTTCGCGCGCCCGTCAGGCGGATGCTGAACAGCGAGCCGCACGCGATTGACGCAATCGTCGTGCAGGTGCCCGCGCCCGAGATGATGACTGACGCGCAGGAGCGTGTGCGCGCCGTGATGCGGGCGCGCCACAAGCTCCGCCCCGCCCAGGCCGACAACTTCACGCTCGAAACCGCCGACACCGCGCTCGCCTTCTGGAGCAAGATCCGCGGGTACCTCGTCCTGGCCGGCGTGGCGCTGCCGGCGTTCGGGCTCGTGGTCGGCGCGATCGTGATCATGAATATCATGCTCGTCGCCGTGGCCGAACGCACCTACGAGATCGGGATCCGGAAAGCGCTCGGGGCGAAGCGGCGCGACATACTGATCCAGTTCCTGATCGAGTCGTCCACCCTCAGCACGCTCGGCGCGATGCTCGGCATCGGGGCGGGCGCCGCGGTCGCCGTCATGGTTCGCAGCCTTACGCCGATGCCAACATTCGTCGCGCCATGGTCCATCGTCGTTGGCGTGGCGATCGGGGCCGGCGTTGGGGTGATATCCGGCGTGTACCCCGCGAGCCGGGCATCGCTGCTCGACCCGATCGCGGCGCTCCGGCAGGAATAGCTATGGGGTTCTTTGGCCGGCTCAGGATGTCACTCGAAGGCGTCGGCATCGCCTTCGAGGCCATGCGCGGCAACAAGGTCCGCGCGGGATTGACGATTCTTGGCGTCGCGGTGGGCGTTTTCGTCGTGGTGGTGATCTCGGCTGCCGTGCACGGCATCAACCAGAGCGTAGCCCAGCAGTTCGAGTCCGCCGGTCCGACGACGTTCTTCGTGCAGCGATTCCCAATCGTGTTCGAGGCATGCGACGACTCTGGCGACTCCTGCCGCTGGCGCTCCAACCCCCCGATCGCATTCAGCGAGGTGAATGTGCTGCAGCGCCTCCCATCCGTGGCGGAAGTGGGCGCGCAGCAGGGCTGGAACGCATCGGTGCGCTACCGTGACCGCTACCTGCCGTCGGCGAACATCACCGGGGCTACCGCGAACTGGCCGCGCCTCAACCCGCCCGAGATGACCGACGGCCGCGTGTTCACGGAGCCCGAGGTTCGCGCCGCGGCGCGGGTCGTTGTGCTCAACACCGTCGCCGCGCAGCGGCTCTTTGGCGACGAGCCCGCGGTCGGCAAGGAGGTGCTGCTGGCCACGGCGGGGCGCGCTTCGGCCCGTGGCGGCCCGTTCACGGTCATTGGCGTGTACAACGAGAACGCGAGCTTTGTCTCAGGCGGCGAACGTCCACGGATCTCGATGCCCATCACCTCCCTCACCAGACACCTCGGCGCGCGAGTCGAGTGGATGGGCCTGGTGGTGAAGCCGGCCGACGGCGTGCGGCCGGACGTTGCCATGGACGACGTCACGTCAACGCTCCGGGGAATCCGCGGACTCCGGCCCAGCCGTGAGTCGAACTTCGCCATCATCACGCAGGACCGCCTCCTGGATGTCTACAACAAGATCTTCGGCATGTTCTTCCTCGTGATGATCGCGCTGTCGTCCGTGGGGCTCCTGGTGGGTGGAGTCGGCGTCGTGGCAATCATGATGATCTCCGTCACCGAACGGACCCGCGAGATCGGAGTGCGCAAGGCCCTTGGCGCCACGCGGGGCGTGATCCTCTGGCAGTTCCTCGTCGAGGCGGCTACGATGACCGCGACGGGAGCAATGATCGGACTCGCGTTCGGCTGGGCAGTGGCGCTGGTCGTCAAGCACGCGACGCCAATAGCCGCATCGGTTCCGCCGCTGGCCGTGCTCGCCGCGTTCGCCATGAGCGTGCTCACCGGCATCGCATTCGGCATGCTGCCGGCAATGCGGGCGGCCCGGCTCGACCCGGTAGCAGCGCTGCGGCACGAATAGGCCCGCGAAACCGCCACGGGCACGCCCACGCAGTGGCGATGTGCCCGGTTTCGAAGCGGCCCGCCTCGCGCTCGCCACGATCCGCGCCCGGAAACTGAAGAGTTTCCTCACGCTCATTGGCATAACGAGAAGCACGATCCTGTGGCAGTCCCTGACCACCGTTCCCGCGCCGGTTCCGCCGGCAGGCGGCTTCCCGGCAGGCGGCTTCCCGGCAGGCGGCTTCCCGGCAGGCGGCGGCTGTTCGATCTTTCGGCGTGCGCGCGAGGGACGTCGTCGCAATCGCATTCGGCCAGATCGGCGCCAACAAGCTCCGGTCCTTCTTCACGCTGCTGGGGATCATCGTCTCCGTGGCGTTCCTCGTGGCCGTGGTCGCGATCATCCAGGGGATGAACGCGTACGTACAGGAGAACATCGCCGGCGCGGTCATCGGCACCAACGCGTTCCAGGTGCGCCGCACCCCTATCCAGGTCGGGCTATTCGACGATGAGATGTGGAAACGCGTGGCGCGGCGTCCACGCATTTCCGAGGCAGACGCGCGGGCCGTGGAAGACGCATTGCCCGACGCCGCAGCCATCGGACTTACATCCGGGTACCCCACCCCGCAGACCGACGTCACCTGGCGCGGGCGCACCGTTGGCGACGTGATGGTCTTCGGTGCGACGCCTCCGTACCAGGAAGTGCAGGACTACCGCATCGAGCAGGGCCGCGGGCTCCAGGACATTGACATCCAGCAGCGGCGCGCCGTAGCCGTGATCGGGCACGACGTGGCTGAGAAGTTATTCGAAGAGGCCAACCCGATCGGCCAGTTCGTCAGGTTCGGCCTCGACCAGTTCGAGGTCGTGGGGGTGGTGGCGGCCAAAGGCCGCGTGCTCGGTCAGTCATTCGACGGGTTCGCCCTCGTCCCCCTCACGCGCTACGAGATGCTGTACGGGCGCCGGCTCACGACCACGATCTCCGTGAAGATGAAGGACGCCGCGTCGGTGGCCGGCGGCATGGCCAGGGCCGAGGAGGCGATGCGGCTCGCGCACCGGCTGCGCCCGGCGCAGGAATCCGATTTCTCGGTGGAAACCGCGAGCGCGCTCGTGGACTTCTGGAAGCGGCTCACGGCCGTGCTATTCAGCGTCATCCCAGCCGTCGTTGCGATCGGCGTGGTGGTGGGCGGCATCGTGATCATGAACATCATGCTCATGGCCGTCACGGAGCGAACGCACGAAATCGGCATCCGCAAGGCGGTCGGCGCGCGCGCGCGCGACATCGAGCGCCAGTTCCTCGTGGAAGCGGTCGCCCTTGCAAGCTCCGGTGGGGTGATCGGAGTCGCCAGCGGATGGGCATTCGCGATCATCGTAGCCCAGGTTTCGCCGCTGCCTGCCAGGGTGACGTGGTGGTCGGTGGCAGTCGCACTGCTGCTTGGGGTAAGCGTGGGAGTGTTGTTTGGGGTATACCCCGCGCGGCGCGCGGCGCGACTCGACCCGATATCCGCGATGCGGGCCGAGTGACGGCGATGCATCGCCACAGGCGCGGCGAGCCAGGGAGATCGGCGTGACGCGGCTCCGGCAGTTCTCACCCGGCACATGGCGGGAGAACTTCGCGATCGCTCTCGACGCGTTGCGCGCGAGCAAGCTGCGCTCCGGCCTTACGATCCTGGGCGTAGTGATCGGCGTCTCCACCGTGATGACGATGGCGTCCATCGTGCAGGGCATCCAGCAGCAGATCACCAACGCAATTCAGGTCGCGGGGCCCACAACCTTCTACGTGCTGAAAGTCTTCAACACGACACCGGTGAACCCGGAGAGCCCGCCGAAGTGGATCCGCGTCCGGCCTGACCTCACCGCGGAAGAAGCCGAGCGTCTGGCATTGCTGCCGGAGATACGCTACGCGGGGATCTGGGCACAGGCGCAGGCGCGCATCGAGTACCGCGGCGAGCGCACGCAGCCGGGCGTGGTGTTCGGGGCCGACGACCACTACCCTGACATCCAGGGGGGCGAGCTTTCGTCGGGGCGATGGTTCACGAGCAGCGAACTGAGGAGCGGCGCCGCGGTGGCCGTCATCGAGGAGGAGAAGGCGCTCAAGCTGTTCGGACGGATCGACCCGATCGGGAAGACCGTGCTGATCGGCGGCAAGCCAGTGGAGGTGATCGGGCTCTACGTGCCGCCTGAGAACATCTTCGCCCCGCCGGGTGCGGAAAAGAACGCCATCCTGCCCTTCCAGTACGTGTACCACGCATACCGCATAGACAAGACCAACGGGCTGATCATCTGCGTGAAGCCGAGAGACGGCGTGACTGTGGCCGACGCGCAGGCGGCAGTCACGGTGGCGCTGCGCGAAATGCGCCGGCTCCGGCCGTCCGACCGCAACAACTTCGACATCATGACGCAGGACCAGATCCTCGACACGTTCAACTCGATCACCGGCACGTTCTTCATCGTGATGATAGTGCTCGCTTCGGTGGCGCTTCTCGTGGGTGGCATCGGGGTGATGGCGATCATGATGGTCTCCGTCACGGCGCGGACCAGGGAGATCGGCGTTCGAAAGGCGCTTGGCGCGACGCGGAGCGACATCCTGATGCAGTTCCTGATCGAGGCCGCAACGCTCACCGGAATCGGCGGCCTCATAGGGATCGTCATCGGGCTGGCGGCCGGCCGGGGCATCAGCGGGCTGCTCGCGATACAGTCCGCCCCGCCAGTTGGCCTCACTGCGATAGCCGTACTCGTCAGCGTGGGGATAGGGGTCGTGTTCGGGGTCGTCCCGGCCCGTCGTGCCGCCCGCCTGGATCCCGTCGAGGCGCTCCGGTACGAATAGGCGGGTATCGCTCGCCGGCAGCCCGCTCGGGGTGTTTCGCTTAATGCAGGGTTAACAGCTAACCAATCGTGGCGGGCGGCGTCTCATTAAGCCAGAAGGGGCCGTGTGCAGGTTGGCGGAGTGGAGCGCCTTCCCGCCCCGACTTCAACCGGAATGCGCGGCGCGGCGTAATTTCCGGCGTGGCAGACGTGCGGCACTTTCGCCTCACGAAACGTTCCAACATTTCACTCGAGGAAACACACAATGAAGAAAATCCTGGCTGTTGCCGGGATGCTCGCCGTCATGGCGGGCGCTGCGTCGGCACAGGGCGGCGGCGGGGGCGGCATGGGTGGCGGCCGTATGCAGATGAGCCCGGAGGCCGCCGACTCGATGAACCTCGCGCGGCTCTTCGAAGGTATCACGCTGAATGCCGATCAGACGGCGAAGGCGAAGGGGATCATCAAGTCGGCCCGTGAAGCGCTGGCTGGTCTCGACCGGCAGGCGGCTGATTTCCGCGAGAAGATGACGGAGCAGAACAACAAGCGGAACGGCGACCTCAAGGCGCTCCTCACGTCGGACGCCGACAAGGCCAAGTTCGACGAGAACGCCGCACGCGGCAGGGGTGGACGGCGCGGCGGCGGACGCTAGCCACGCACCTGAGCGCCCTGCGCTCGAATGACGAACGGCGGTGGGGCATTCCCCACCGCCGTTCGCGCGTATCTTTACCGTCGTGACGGAACCACTCGACGTCCTGGCCGTGGCGGCGCACCGCGACGATGCTGAACTCACGTGTGGCGGCACGCTGGCCAAGCTCGTCAAGCTCGGTCGCCGCACGGGCATTCTCGACCTCACGCAGGGCGAGACTGGAACGCGCGGCTCGGCCGAGCTTCGCGCCGAGGAAGCCGCACGCGCGGCCGAGGTACTGGGAGTTCCGGTGCGCGAGAATCTGGGCCTCCCCGACGCGGGAATCACCAATACGCCGGAGACGCGCACGCTGCTCGCCCGGGCGTTCCGGCGCCTGCGCCCGGGCCTCGTGATCGCGCCCGCGCCAAGGGGCAGGCACCCCGACCACCGCGTGGCTGCCGCGCTGATTCGCGACGCAGCATTCATCGCCGGGCTGGCGAAGGTTGCGCCCGACCTTCCCGCTTTCCGGCCAAGGAAGGTCGTCTACGCGATCGCGTACCGCGAGGACAACGTGAAGCCGACGTTCGTGGTGGACGTCTCGGACGAGTTCGACACGAAGATGGCGGCCATACGCTGCTACGCGTCGCAGTTCGATGGCGCCACGCAGGCAGGCGAAGTGTATCCCAACGGCGACCCGCTCTACCACATCGTCCGGCATCAGGCCGCGCACTACGGGTCGCTCATTCGCTGCCGGTTCGGCGAGCCGTTCTACACGCACGAGACGATGCGCGTGGACGACATCTCACAGCTCGGGGTCTCGACCTTCTAGCCCGCTGCGCCACCTTCATGGCTGGCTTCGCGAACGGGGGCGGCATCACGGGCGAGCAGCGTGCGCGCCCGGCGCCCCGCCGCAACGCCGGCAACGATGTCGTACGCGGCATGCACGGCCATTGCAATCACGAGCGTTCCCGTAATCTGCACCAGTGCATGAAACAGGAGCGCGATGGCGAACACTATCGCGATGGCGCGGCCACCCTGCACTGCGTGCGCAACGGCAAACGCGGCCGCCGACAACAGGATCGCCGGCAGCGCGTTCCCGAACACTGGAGCAAGTATCCACACCGCGACGCCGCGGTAAGCTGCCTCTTCGGCGACCCCGGCCATCAGCGCCAGCACGGTGAACATCGCCAGATCACGCGGACCCTGCGGCGCCACGCGGTACACCACGCTTCGGCGCTCGTCGTCCGGACTCTGGCCTGCCCGCGACATGGGGATAGCCGCGAGGAGCAGGGCCAGCCCGGCAACTCCAACGAGCAGATCGCGTGGCCCGGCGCCAGCGAAAGAAAAGAGCGCCCGGCCCATTGCGCTGGCATTGAGCGCCGCAAGCGCCCAGAGAACCGACATCGAGAACATGGCCGACAGCACTATCCGCCGCTTGGGGATCGCCACCCCTGCCTCGATCATCTGGCGAAGCAGCCGCGCGGTGCGGAGCGCCCCGCGCGGGATGAGCACGAAAAGGGCAACGAGGAAGATGAGGCCGATGAAGTTCACGCGGTGATGACCTGGGTACGGTGGCGTGGCTGAGAATGTACCCACACGACGCCCGCCACTTCGCGCCGGCACGCTGGAACTTGCAGGCCCGCCGCCGTCATCGGCATACGATCAAAGCCCCGCGCTCGAACCACGAGAGCGGTTAGCTTTCCTCGGATATGCACGATCCCGTCTATTTCGACCACGCCGCCACGACCCCGGTTCGCCCGGAAGTCCTCGAGGCGATGGCGCCGTTCTACGGCCCACGCTTCGGCAATCCATCCAGTACGCACCGATGGGGTCGCGAGGCCCGCGTCTCCCTGGACGAAGCGCGCGAACGCGTCGCCGCGTGTATTGGCGCGGAAAGCGATGAAATCTGCTTCACGTCGGGCGGCACGGAGGCCGACAACCTCGCCGTGCTGGGCGGCTGGCGCGCTCGCAAGGGCAAGGGGCGCAGCACGATCGCCACGACGCCAATCGAGCACAAGGCCGTGCTTTCGAGCGTCCACAAGGCAGCAGCCGAGGGCGCCACCGAGCGTATGCTCGACGTTGACTCGAGCGGCACCGTGGTGCTCGACAGCGCCATCGCCGCGCTCGGCGCCGACGTCGCGCTGGCGTCCGTGATGTGGGTGAACAACGAGATTGGCTCGGTGCAGCCCGTGCCGGCAATCGCAACGTGCTGCAAGGCAAGCGGCATTCTGTTCCACACCGACGCCGTGCAGGCGTTCGGGAAGCACGAAGTGAACGCGCGCTCGGTGCCGTTCGACCTTGCGTCCATCAGCGGGCATAAGATCGGCGCGCCGAAGGGCATCGGTGCCCTGTTCATTCGTCGCAAGACGGTACTCGAACCCCTGTTCTTTGGCGGCTCGCAGGACCGCGGACGCCGGCCCGGAACGGAGAACGTGGCCTACGCAGTTGGGTTCGCGACCGCCTGCGAACTGGCCGTGCGCGAGCGGACATCGGCGGTTGCGAAGTACGCCGCGTTCCGCGACCGGCTCGAAGCGGGCATCCGAAGCCAGGTACCCGACTTGATCGTGAATGGCGCCGAGGCCATCCGTGCGCCGCACGTGCTGAACGTGACTGTGCCTGGCGTGGACGGCGAGTCCATGCTCATGGCGCTCGACCTGCATGGCATCGCCTGCTCGGGCGGATCGGCGTGCCAGAGCGGCAGCGCCAGTGGGTCGCACGTGCTCGCCGCCATCAACCATGGTGCGGTGGCGGGCGCTTCGGTGCGCTTGAGCATCGGTGCGCTCACGACCGACGAAGCGGTAGACCGCGCGATCGAGGTATTCTGCAAGCTTGCGCGCAAGGCGCGGGGCCTGGCGTTCGCCTGAAGCGGCGGGGAGTACTGCTATGGCCGGAAAGCCGAGGGTCCTGGTGGCGATGTCGGGCGGAGTTGATTCGTCCGTCGCCGCGGCGATGCTGGTGCGCGAGGGATACGACTGTGTTGGCGCGACGATGAAGCTCTTCGAGGACGGCGCCGAGCTTCCCGACCGCCCCTGCTGCTCGCTCGACTCCACCAGCGACGCGCGCCGCGTTGCAGAGCAGCTGGGGATTCCGCACTACGTGCTGAATATGGTGGATCACTTCGGACGCGACGTCATTTCCGACTTCGTCTCGGAGTACGCCGCGGGGCGCACGCCGGTGCCGTGCGTACGCTGCAACACGTTCACCAAGTTCAACGACCTGGTTGCGAAGGCCGACGCCATAGACGCGGAGTTCGTCGCCACGGGTCACTACGCGCGCGCGGCGGAGGGCCGGCTGCTCCGGGGAGTGGATCACTCGAAGGACCAGACGTACTTCCTGTGGGGAATCGCTTCCGGCGTGTTGAAGCGGCTGCTGCTCCCGGTTGGCTCGCAGACGAAGGATGAGACGCGCGCGATTGCGCGCGAGCTGGGACTCCCGCGGGTAGCCGACAAGGCCGAGAGCCAGGAGATCTGCTTCGTCCCTGACGGCGACTACATGACCGTGCTGCGCCGCGAGATGGCCGCCGACGCCCCCGCGCTCGTCCCCGGGCCGTTCGTGCTGCCGGATGGAACGACGGTTGGGGAACACGAAGGGTTCGCGCGATACACCATCGGCCAGCG
The DNA here is from genome assembly GCA_020851455.1 of Gemmatimonadaceae bacterium. GTDB lineage: Bacteria > Gemmatimonadota > Gemmatimonadetes > Gemmatimonadales > Gemmatimonadaceae > Fen-1231. The sequence goes on from JADZCT010000045.1 coordinate 43,856, forward strand.
GCGCGGACTGCCGGGTGGTTTCGACGAGCCGATGTTCGTAGTCGCGATCGAGCCGGCCACACGCGCGGTGGTGGTCGGACCGCGCCGCGATCTGCACGGAAGCGGGCTGGTCGCCCATTCTCCAAACTGGCTTGGCGATCCGCCCCGCGTGGGGGCTCGGGTTGGAGTTCGCGTACGCCACCGTGCGCCGATTTCGTCTGCTACCGTACTCGGAATCAATGAGAGCGAGGTGGAAATCGCGTTCGACACGCCGGTCATGGCGATCGCGCCGGGGCAGTCGGCGGTGTTCTACGACGGCGACGTCGTGCTGGGAGGCGGATTCATCCGGGAATCGCGTCGTGCTGCGTCGGCGCCTGCCCTGGCGGGCGCACGTCCGGCAGCCATACCGCGAACAGCCCCAGCAGCGGCAGGAACGCGCACACATGATACACGAACTCGATGCTGAAGTGGTCGGCCATGAGGCCCAGGATGGCCGCGCCGAGTCCGCCGAGCCCGAAGCTGAAGCCGTAGAAAAGGCCTGAGACCATCCCGATGCGGTGTGTCAGCATATCCTGCGCGTAGACGATGATCGCCGGAAAGGCCGACGCAAGGATCAGTCCGATCAGGACGCTCAGCGCCACGGTCCAGCCGAGGTTCACATACGGAAGCATGAGCGTGAACGGCGCGCAGCCAAGTATGGACAGCCAGATCACGCGCTTGCGCCCTATACGGTCGCCCAGTGGGCCGCCAATGAGCGTCCCCGCCGCCACGGCAAAGAGGAAGACGGCCAGTAACTGCGCGGCCACGTGCGCCGACACGTCAAAGCGCTTGATGAGGTAAAACTCATAGTAGCTGCTGATGCTCGCCAGGTAGAAGAACTTGGAGAACATGAGGAGGAGCAGGATCCCGACCGTGCGCCTCACCATGCGCGGCGGAAATCGCGGCGTATCGTCCACCACATGCTTGCGCACCCGGGCCCTGAGGTGGTGATGGTACCACCTGCTCACCTGGAGCAGGATCACGATTGACAGCAGCGCGGCAAGGCCGAACCAGTCGGCCTTCGCCCGGCCGAGCCGGAGGATGACGGCGGCGGCGAACACGGGACCAAGCGCCTGCCCCGTGTTGCCGCCAATCTGGAAGAGCGACTGCGCGAGCCCGAAGTGCCCGCCCGACGCCATGCGCGCCACGCGGGACGACTCCGGGTGGAAGACCGCAGACCCGCAGCCGATCAGCCCCACCGAAAGCAGGAGCACGGGGTACGACGGCGCTACCGAGAGCAGCACGAGGCCGCCCAGCGTGAACAGCATCCCGACGGGCAGCGAGAACGGCATCGGATGCCGGTCGGCCACCAGCCCCACCACCGGCTGCAGGAGCGACGCCGTGAACTGGAACGTGAGCGTGATGATCCCGATCTGGACGAAGCTGAGCGCAAACTCGTCCTTGAGCAGCGGGTAGATCGTGACGATCACCGACTGCATCATGTCGTTCAGCAGGTGAACGAAGCTTACGGCTCCGATGATGCCAAAGCGGGGACCGCTTGCGCGAGGGCTCGCGTGGCGCGCCGCGGCAGGCGCGGCTACGCCGCTGCCGGATATAGCTGGAACGGAACTCACTGTTGTGTGTGTGCGGGAGGGCGCGTTCGTCGCGTCACCGGGCGCGCTCGCCCCTGGTGCGCCGACGCGTCCTGTCAATTATCGCATCCGGACCGAGTGCACGGCAGTATCCGGCATCACCACCCAACGCTGTAGATTCCGCGGCAATGACCCCAGGCAACGGCAGCACGGCCGAACGTGACGAGAGGCACATGAGGCGCTGCATCGAGCTCGCCGCGCGCGCTCTCGACGCGGACGACGTGCCTGTGGGCGCTGTCGTGGCGCTCGACGGCCGCACGCTGGGCGAAGGGTGGGAGAGGACGCGCGATCGGCTCGATCCTGCGGCACACGCCGAGGTGGAGGCGCTGCGAGCTGCGTGCCGTGCGCTCGGCATGCTGGACCTATCCGGGGCAACGCTCTACACGACGGTGGAGCCATGCCTGCTCTGCTCGTACGCCGCGCGCCAGACCAGAATCTCGCGCGTGGTATACGGGGTACCCGCCGGCTCACTCGGCGGCGCTACCGGCCCGTTCCCGCTGCTCACCGACGCGGCAGCGCTGGCAGGCGCGAATCCACCGGCCGTGGAAGGTGGCGTGCTTGCGCAGGAGTGCCAGCGGCTCCTCGACTGCCGAAAGGGCGCCGGCTACGGCTAGTACTCGAGCTTCAACGCCTCGGCGAATGCCTTCATCAGCCGCTCGGCCTCACCGGTGAGCTTGTCGGGTACGACCACAGCGACCTCGACGATCAGGTCGCCGTGCTTGCCGTCCTTGTCTATCCCCTGGCCGCGCACACGCAGACGTTTGCCGCTCGGCGTGCCGGCCGGCACGCGGATGGACACTCGCTTGCCGTCGAGTGTGTCCACCGTGACTTTCGAGCCAAGGGTGGCCTGCGCGACGTTCACCTCGGTGCGCACGACGAGGTCGAGCCCTTCGCGCGCCCACTGCGCGTCTGGTTTCACCTGGAAAGTGAGGATCACGTCGCCGGGCGGGCCGCCGCGAATTCCACGGCCACCCTGCCCCTTGATACGCATCTTCGTCCCGGTGTCCGTTCCCGGCGGCACGGTGATGTTGATCTTGCGGTGCGCCCGCTGCTCGCCGGAACCGCCGCACGTGGGGCACTTGGCGGTGGGAATCTTTCCCTTGCCGAGGCACATCGGGCACGGCCTGTTCACTGCGAACCCACCCTGCCCGAATGAAATGGTGCCCCGTCCGCCGCACTCGGGACATGTCTTCAACTGCGCACCGCGCGCAGCGCCGGTGCCCTGGCAGGTGCGGCATTCCTCGTTCACCTCGAGGTCAATGGGAACCTTGCCCCCAACGGCCGCAATGCGGAACGGAACCTCGAGCGTCGTCTCGACCGACTGCCCCTGCTCCGGTCCCGACGGGCGCTGGCGCGCTCCTCCGCCGAACATCGAGCTGAAGAGGTCGCCAAGGCCGCCGAGACCGCCAATGTCGAACTCCTCGAAGCTGGCGCCGCCTGCGGGGCCCGACGTCCGACCCGAGGCGCGACCACCGCGCGCGCCGGCCCCGGACGGCGAATAGCCGTCGAACGCACCGAGCCGGCGCATCTCATCGTATTGCTTGCGCTTCTTCTCGTCGCCGAGGACCTGGTACGCCTCGGAGATTTCCTTGAAGCGCTCCGCTGCCTTCGGGTCACCCTTGTTCGCGTCCGGGTGGTACTGCTTTGCCAGCCGACGGTACTGCTTCTTGATCTCGTCGGCCGACGCCTTCTCAGCGACGCCAAGCACGTTGTAGAAGTCTTTCGATGCCATGGATGCGCGCGGTTATCTCGATCCTTCCGAGGCGCCGCGCCACTGCTTCACGACCACGCGCGCCGGCCGCAGAAGCATCCCGTTGAAGACATAGCCAACCTGGTACACCTGCGCCACGATGTGGTCGTCCTGCTCCGACTCTGCCGGAACCGTGGTGAGCGCCTCCTGATACGCTGGGTCGAACAGCGCGCCAAGGGGATTCACGACCTCGAGCCCATGCCCCGCAAGCGACTTGAGGATCTTGCGCTCCACCATCTCCGCGCCGTCCACCACCAGTTTGGTGCTCGTCCCGGCAGGGTCGAGGTGCGCGAAGCGGCTGAGGTCGTCGAGGGCGTCCATGATGCCGCTGATGAGAACCCCCATCCCGCGCTGCTCTGCCTCATGGCGCTCCTTCGTCACCCGCTTCTTGAAGTTCTCGTAGTCGGCGAGCAGGCGGAGGTACTTGTCATGCTGGGCCGCGATGGCCTCGGCGGCGGGGTCAACTGCGGGGTTCGTGGCGGTGTCGCCGAGGAAGCCGTCGCGCACCCAAGCGTCGTCAGCGGCACCAGCGGTACCAGCGGTACCAGCGTCGCCAGCGGCATCAGCCGCCACGCCCGCGACGTCGGCTGACCGCGCCGGCTGCCCGCTGGATCCTGGCTTCCCAGGTTCGGATGTTGCCTGGCCGGCGACGTCGGGGCCTGAGGCGCCGTCGGATGCTGGGGAGGCGTGTCTTCTGGTCACAATGCTGCAATTTCGCGGAAACACCGGCTGCGGGGCAACCGCCAGCCGGTCCGCTCAGGGCGCCAGCAGACGTCGTACGCGATCGAGCGCCCATTGTGTAGCCCGGAGACGCACCTCCTCGCGGTCACCGATCAGCTTTCGACGCTCCGATACCACGCCGGCGGCCGTATCCACGGCAACGCACACGGTGCCGGCTGGCTTCTCCGGAGTGCCGCCGCCGGGTCCCGCGACGCCCGTAATCGCAGCCGCCACGTCGGTCCTGCAGCGGGCTCGCACGCCCCGGGCCATTTCACGGGCGGTCTCCTCGCTCACGGCTCCATGCCGGGCAAGCGTCGCCTCCTCCACGCCGAGCTGTTCGCGCTTCACGTCGTTCGAGTAGGCGATCACACCGCCGACGAATACGTCAGAGGAGCCCGGAACAGCAGTGAGCCGCGCGCCCAGCAACCCTCCGGTGCAGCTCTCGGCCGCTGCGAGCGTGAGCCCGCGCGAGCGGAGGATGTCGAGGACGCTCGCAGCCAGGTCTTCGGCGTCGGAGCCATATGCGTATGCGCCGGCTGCGGCCCTGAGCACCCCTTCCGCTGCCGACAGCGCCTGCCCGGCCGCGGCGCGCGGCCGATCGAACGACGTAACGCGCAGGTCAACTCCGGACCAGGACGGCAGGTATGCGAGGGCAACGTCTGCAAGCGGGCCCGTGGCCGGCCCAATCGCGTCCGCCAGCGCCGACTCGGCTATGCCCGTTGTCCTGACGGTTCGCGAGAGCACTATCGGCGCGCCATTGGCGCTCTCACCGGAAACACGCAAGCGTACCTCGAGGCGCGGCAGGATCTCGTCGCGCAGCATGCCACGCATCTCGCGGGGCACGCCCGGCAGCATCGCCACCCATCCGCGCCGATCCTCCAGCCAGATGCCCGGCGCCGAGCCGTGGCGGTTGGTGAGGATTGTTGCGCCATCGGGCACGGTTGCCTGCCACTCGTTTGCCTTGGGGAGATCCGGGCCGAGGCCGCGCGCGATCCAGGCCTGACGCAGGCCGTCGAGGACGCCTTCGTCGAGCCGCATGCCCTTGCCAAAGATCGCGGCGATGGACGGCTTGGTAAGGTCGTCGCTCGTGGGGCCAAGGCCGCCGGTCGTGATCACGGCTCCGGTACGATCGAGCGCTTCGCGGACAGCGGCCGCGATCTCGCTGGCTTCGTCGCCCACGGAGGTTCTGCGCACGACGGTGACCCCGATCTCCGCGAGCTGCCGCCCGATGACGGCGCTGTTGGCGTCAACGGTGAAGCCGAGGAGGAGTTCGCTCCCGATCGTGACGAGTTCGGCGCGCATCAGCGGCGGGTGAATACCCTTCCGTAGCGCGAGAGGTAGATCGCCATGGAGTACAACGTAAGCGCGACGCTCGCGACCATCGCAATGGCGCCGATCGCGCCGACCGCGTTGGCAATGAGCCCCCAGCCAGCGCGGTCGCGCACGTCGAGCCGGTCCACGGTCGCGAAGAAGAACCAGAAGAACGCCGCGCCGATCCAGATGAGCTGAAATGCCGTCTTCAGCTTGGCGGCGTAGATGGCGGCGATCACCGTGCCGCGCCTGTGGGCGAGCTGCCGGAGGATCGTCATCGCCACTTCACGCGCCAGCACGATGATGATCACCCACCACGGCAGCGGAATTCGGAGATCGGCGCCCGCGAAGCTGACCACGAAGGGATAGTGCTCGGCGGCCTCGCGTACGAGCCCAGCCGACGTAAGCCAGCCATGAACCGTGTCGCTGTCGGGCGCCTGCAGCCAGAACATGGGCACGAAGGTGCCTATGAGGAGGAGCTTGTCGGCGAGCGGGTCGAGCATCTTGCCCAAGTCGGTGACCAACCCCATGGTGCGGGCAAGCATGCCATCGTAGTAGTCCGTGACGGCGACCGCGAGGAACAGGACGAACGCCGCCAGACGGAATCCGGGATCCTCCTGCAGGGGAAGCCAGACGAGCAGGGGCGTAAAGGCGATGCGCCCGACAGTGAGCCAGTTGGGGAGGTTCACGCCGGGCGCCTCGTCACTGCCGCATGCCTCAGGACAGGGTCTTGAGCACCAGCTTGCTGATGGCGCGCAGGGTCTCGAACACGCCATCGCCGGTCACCGCGACGGCCTCGAAGTATGGCGCGCGCTCGATCCACTCACCGGTCTCGAGTTGGTAAACGAGGTTCTCGCCCGCGTGCCACGGATCGGGCGCCACCCGCTGCTTCGCCGGGTCGGTGACCTCCCAACCGGGGTTGAGGGCTGCCTGCAGATCCGCAACCGGCGCGGCGTTCGGAAGGTCGCGTTTGTTGTACTGCAGAACGAACGGCATCTTGGTGAGGTCGTACCCGTACTCGGCCATGTTGTCGTACAGGTTCTGCATGGCTTCCTGGTTCGCCTCCATGCGCTCGACTTGCGAGTCGGCAACGAAGACGATGCCATCCACGCCCTTGAGGATGAGCTTTCGGGACGCGTTGTAGTAGACCTGGCCGGGCACCGTGTACAGGTGAAACCGCGTCTTGAAGCCGCGAATGGTTCCCAGGTCAACCGGGAGAAAGTCGAAGAAGAGCGTGCGCTCCGTTTCCGTGGCGAGCGATATGAGCTTGCCACGTGTGTCGGGCTTCGTCTTGCCGTACACGTGCTCGAGGTTGGTCGTTTTGCCACCAAGGCCCGAGCCGTAGTACACGAGCTTGCAGTTGATCTCGCGCGAGGCGTAGTTGATCATCGACATAGTCTGGTCTCCTCAGCCGAACAGCTTGTCGATTTCGTCCTCGGCACCTGCGAGGACGCCGCCCTGCTGCGCCTTGCCCGGCGCGCCGCGGGAGAACACTTCATGGAAGAGCTTGGTCAGGTCGGCCACTGTCTCCTTCATCTTGAGCCGCACGAGGCCAAGCGTCGTGCGGTTGTCGAAAAGTGTCACCAGGATCACACGCCGCGCGACGTCGGCGAGGTACATGGACTCCTTCTCTCCCTGGTGGAATAGCGAGTTGAAGTCCGTCTCGCCTACCATGCGGGCGAGCTGGTCGTTTGCGCTGAAGTCGGCGGCGGTAAGCGTCGCGAAGGCAGTCGGGTCGAAGCTGAGCTGCTCGCCAACCGTCGCTACGAGCTGGCCCGTGCGATCAACCAGCAGGGCGCAGCGCGCGTTGCTGTCGAAGAGGAACTTCTGCAACGCCTGAGTGATCGCGTTGAAGTCCTCTTCGGTGAAGGACCAGCTCGCCGAACCGCTCACCGTGTCGTCCTCACTTCATCTCTCTCCTGGCGGCGATCGCCTGCGCGATCGTGACGCCGTCAGCGTATTCCAGGTCGCCCCCAACCGGAATGCCACGCGCAATCCGGGTAACCAGCACATTGAAGGGCGCCAGTTGCTCTTGAACATACAGCGCCGTCGCCTCGCCTTCGAGCTTGGGGTTGGTTGCCAGGATCACCTCCCTGACCGACCCTGCCCGAACCCGATCGAGAAGCCCGCTCACCGCCAGGTCGTCCGGCCCCACCCCATCGAGCGGCGCCAGCCGTCCGCCGAGGACGTGGAACACCCCACGAAACTCGCCGGTGCGCTCGATTGCAGCAATGTCACCCGGCTCTTCCACCACGCAGACCAGGGAATGATCCCGGCGCGAATCTGTACAGTATTCGCAGAGCGACGCCTCCGAAAGGTTGTTGCACCGCTCGCACTTGCGGATCCGTTCCACCAGCGTACTCAGGGCGTTGGCGAGCCGGCGACTCTGCTCGGGCGGCTGCTTCAGCAGGTGATACGTGAGCCGCGTCGCGGACTTCCGGCCAATCGTCGGCAGTCGCGAGAACTCGGTGACGAGGTCGTCTATCGCCGACACGACCCGGACCTAGAACGGCAGCTTGAAGGGGAGCGACAACCCCCCCATCATCTTGCGCATCTGGGCCTGCGCCGCCTCGCCGGCCTTCCGTTGCGCGTCGCCAACGGCCACCGCAACGAGGTCCTCGAGCATCTCGACGTCCGCGGGATTCACGACGGACGGGTCAATCTTCACCTTCTTCACAGCGCCCTTCCCGTCCGCCTCGACGGTCACCATGCCGGCTCCCGCCGACCCTGTGACCGTAACGGTCGCGAGATCCTCCTGCATGCGCTCCTGCATCTCTTGCGCCTGCTGCATGACCTTCATGAAATCGGGCATCTGTGGTTGCTCAATGGATCCGGGTTGGACCGGCTGTCCGGCCGGTGCGATCTGCGAACGCGGGTCACTCGACGAGACGGAGGTCAAGGAGATCGAATGCGGCGTTCAGGAGAGGGGCCTCTTTGCGCAGCATTGCGACCCTCCCGGCCACCACATCGCCCTCCGTCATCCGGGCAGCATGTGCCTTGCCCTCCGCGGCGGCTGATACCGCGAGGCGGGTCGCTCCAGTGAACATCGTGCGTAGCGCGGCCACGACATATTCCGCGCCTCCTTCGAGGACGGTGCCCAGTGCGTCGCCTGGCGCCTGGATTGTCACGATTCCGTTCGAAACCGCGGTGGGCGTGGATTCCGCGAGGGCGGACGCAACCAAGCCCCTGCCAGCGAGCCGGACGGCATCCACCAGATCGTCCCAGCGCGCCGAGAGCCGCTCGATGTCAATGGCCACGCGAGGGATGTCGGGCCGTGGGGCGTCGGCGAGCGCGGCCCCTGCGGGCACGGGTGCCGCGCCGGTGCTCCGCGTTGCCTCGCGCCGGGGTTCCCCCTCGGTGACGCGTCTCGGCTCGCGCGGACGCTCCGGCGCCGCCGACCCGCCACTCCCTACCTGCGAAGCCATCTGCCGGATCACGCTCTCGAGGTCCACGGTGCGGTCCATCACGGCGAACCGCACGAGAAGCATCTCGAACAGGATCTGCTGCTGTGCGCTGCGCTTGAAGTGGGGTTCGAGTTCCACCGCGAGCTTCAACATGCGGAGAATGTCGCCCGGCGAGAACCTTCCCTTCGAGGCCACGATCGCCTCGCGCATCCGTTCGGAGAGGTCGGGCATCTCGGCGCCCAGCGCGACGGCGAGCTCCATGCGGAGGGCGCCGAGCAACCCGGCAAAGAGGAGCGCAAAGTCGGCTCCTTCGTCGGCGAGGCGGGCAACGGCGGGGAAGACGTCGGCGGCACGGTGCTCCGCAACGGCGCCGAGGAGGGCCAGGATCTCATCGTCATTGACGAGGCCGAGCGTCTCCCGCACGAGGTCCTCGGTCACGACGCCAGTGCCGAGTGAGAGCACCTGGTCGGTGAGCGTGAGCGCATCGCGCATGGAGCCGTCGGCGGCGCGTGCAAGCGTGGCAAGTGCGCCGGGCTCTGCCTTCATCCCCTCGGCCGCGAGTATGGACTCGAGGCGGGCGCGGATGTCGGCCGGCGCGAGGCGGCGAAGGTCGAACCGCTGGACCCGCGAGAGGACAGGGGCTGCCATGTTCGCGATCGCCTGCGGGTCGGTGGTCGCGAACACGAAGACGACGCGCGGCGGCGGCTCCTCGATCACCTTCAGAAGCGTGTTCCACGCGTCCTTGGTGAGCATGTGCGCCTCGTCCACGATGTACACCTTGTAGCGGTCGTCGCCGCTGGGAGCGTACATGACGCGCTCGCGGAGGTCGCGTGCGTCGTTGACGGTCCGGTTGCTGGCTGCGTCAATCTCGATGACGTCGAGCGAGGTCGCGCCAGCCCACGTCTGCCGGCAACTGGTGCACTCCCCGCACGGCTCGCGGTCGGCGCGGCGGTTCTCGCAGTTGAGCGACATCGCCAGCACGCGGGCAAGGGTGGTCTTGCCGGTGCCCCGCGGCCCGGTGAAGAGGTACGCGCTGGCCACCCGGTTGTGGGCGATTGCGTTCCGGAGCGTGGTCGCAACATGGGTCTGCACCGCCACGTCGGCGAACCGTCGCGGGCGGTACTTACGGGCGAGCGCGAGCGACATTCATGAAAGCTAACCGCGTATGGAACCGCCGGCATCGGCGGAGTGCCGGGACGGCGCGATGTTGCGTCCAGCCGGCCGATGCGTAGATTTCTCTGCAATTGACCGTGGGCGGTGGAGTTCGCCCCAACCCGTCGTCCCGCGACGACCAATGACTCCTGCGATGACCGGTACGTCCGGTTTCGCGGGAGTCTTTCTCTTTTTTGCGAGGATTCTTCATGCTCTGGCTCGTGGCGATCGGCGGGGCGCTTGGCAGCGTTGCGCGCGTGACGGTGGGAGGGGTAGTCCAGAGGGCGGCCGCCACGACGTTTCCATCTGGAACGCTCGTGGTCAACATTGCCGGCTGCCTGCTCGCCGGCTTCCTGATGCGGCTGTTCGCGGAAGGCGGCACGGTTCCGCCATCGGCGAGGGCTCTCCTCACGGCGGGGTTCTGCGGCGGGTTCACGACCTTTTCCAGCTTTTCGTACGAGACAATCGCGCTGCTCCAAAGCGGCGAATGGCGCGGCGCGGCGCTCAACGTTGGGCTGAGTCTCGGTGCATCACTCATGGCAACGGTGGCGGGGATGGCGCTCGCGCACCCGGTTGCGGCACTGGCACAGGGAAGCGCATGAACGAAGCGCGGGGGGCCGCCGAGTCCCGGCGTCCCCCCGCGCCAATGCTCCAGGCCTGACGAAGCAACGTGAGACACCACGTACCGTTGCTGCCTTTCGGCCCTGGCGGAGTTGGCGGGCTTACGCCCTCCGGGGCCTGGAGCACCGGCAATATACCGTCCCGCCGCAAACGGCGCTGTGCCGCGCCACGCGCTGGAAGGCTCCCGGCGCTACGGCCGCGTGGTGGGGCCCCAGAGGAGCCAATAGACGGTCGAGCCGGAGGTCAGCGTCGCCTGGCCTGCCAGTGCGCGCTGCAGTTCGGTACGCAGGTCCGGATCGTCCACCTCCGCACCCATCCCCATCGTCGCACCGGCGCCGGCCTGCCCCGGATCGCCGCCGGGCATGTCCGTCAGCCGCCAGTCGTACACCACCCCCGGCTCGGGATGGAATGACAGCCCGGGCGGGAGGTACACCTGCATTTCCGGCGGGATCACGCCAAGGCCGGGAGCGAGCGGCCAGCGAGCGCTGTCGCCGAGCACGTGGAAGGCGGCGCCCCGCACGACCTCGAGGTCAGCGACGATCCTTGCCGCGCGGCCCTTGAGCCGGAACTGGCTGACTCGCGGGAGCGCGATGCGCGCTACGAGCCCGATGATCGTGATCACGATCATGATCTCGATGAGCGTGAAGCCGCGCGGCATCCGCGCTCTCGTCATGGACGCCCGCCCAGCCCGGCTTCGAGGAAATCGCCGAGCAGCGTATTCGACCGGTACAGGAGACGAAGGCCGCGGGATTCGCCCCGGATCTCGTACGCCGTGCTGTCCGTAGCAGCGTACGTGAGCCCCGAATCGGCAACGCCGGCCTCCGACAGAGACTGCGGCAAGGCGCCCGCGTGGCCCCGGCGCCACTCTTCGACCTGCCCGGCCGCCGACGCAATGATCGTCCGCAGATCGCGCTCGACCTCTGCGGGCGTCCGGCTGTCGCCGGTTGACTTGTGGACTGGTGGGAAGATGGCCCACGCAGCGACGTTCGCCATGAGCAGGAGCGCGGCGAGAACCGGCACGAGACTGGAACGCTTTTCCGTGCGCTGCAGCGCCTCGCGCAGCTCCGCCTTGCTCTTCTTCTGCTCCTCGACGATCTGCCGGACGAGCGATCTCGTGTCGAGTGAGCCCGCGCCGGATGGCGGCACGCGGGACTGGCGCGGCGGAGGCCTCTGACCATCCGGCTGCCTGGGCAATGGCATGGAAGTGGATCGGAATATACCGCCGTAACGCCGTCTGGAACTCAATCTGCGATGCCGCGCCCTCGGATCGCCATCATCGTTCCCTGCATCGCCAGGACCGGCCTGGCATCGTCGTTCTCGTCGAAGGCAAGTACCTCGCCACGAACCACCGTAATCGTACGGCCTGACCGCACGACGCGCCCCTGAGCGACGAACCGCCTCCCGGCAGCGGGCGCGAGCAGGTTCACCTTGAACTCGACGCTCAGCACGGCGGCATCCTCCGGCATCACGGAGAGCGCGGCGTAGCCGCAGGCGCTGTCGGCAATGGCAGCAGTCACCCCCGCGTGCAGGAACCCGTGCTGCTGGACCAGGTCGCTCCTGAACGGAAGCTCGACGTCCACCTCGCCGGTCTCGACGCGGGCCAGCCGGGCCCCGAGGAGCGCCATGAAGGCCTGGCGCGCAAAGCTCTTGCGGATCCGCCCGGCGTGGTCACTCACAGATCCACCGGGTAGCCGGCCTCGTTCCACGCGCGCCACCCGCCGGCCATGGAAGCGACATTGGTATAGCCCATGGCGGCGAGCGCGGCGGCCGCGAGCACGCTCCGGTATCCGCCGCCGCAGTAGAGGACGACCTCCGTTGCCTTCTCCGGAATCCGCGCCTCGATGTCACGCTCGATGATTCCCTTACCGATGTGCTCGGCGCCGGTAACGTGCCCCAGCGCCCATTCACGATCCTCGCGCACGTCCACGAGAACGAGGCTTGCCCCGTTGCCCAGGCTGGCGTTCACGTAATGGACCGTCACTTCCCGCACTCCAGTCCGGGCGGCGTCCACGATCTTGAGGAATCCCTGGGAATGATCCATCAGGCAGTCGGCCTCTGGCGTTGAATGGCGTTGATGACGTCGCGTACGGCGACCGCGGCGCGTTCGGCGTCGGCGGCCGCGACGTCGAGGTGTGTCACGGCCCGGATTCGCGTTGCATCCCAGGGCACGATCCCGACGCCTCGCTCGCTGGCGGCGCGCTCGACGTCGCCGGGCCGCACGCCGGCTGGCAGCGTCACCATTACGATGTTGGTATCGGGTGGCACCACCGAGGCGCCATTCGCCTCGGCAACGATGGAGGCAAACCGGGCGGCGGCGGCGTGGTCGTCGGCGAGCCTGCCAATGTTGTGCTCGATGCCGTACAGGCATGCCGCGGCCAGCACTCCCGACTGCCGCATCCCTCCGCCGAAGCGCCGCCGGGCGTCGCGGGCCTCGTCAATGAGCGCGCGCCGGCCGGCGAGGGCGGCCCCGACCGGCGCGCCAAGCCCCTTGCTGAACGAGACCATCGTCAGGTCGGCCGCGCGCGCGAATGACGCGAGCGGCGTCCCGGTGGCAACGTGGGCGTTCCACAGCCGCGCGCCATCGAGGAACACGCCAAGCCCGAACGCGCGAGCGGCGCTTGCGATCGCATCGAGCTCCGCCGCGGGCGTGACGACCCCTCCGCCGGAGTTGTGGGTGTTCTCGATGCAGAGGAGCGACGCCTGCGGAAGGTGCGGGCTGGACGGCCGCACCGCCGCGCGGAAGGTATCGAGCGTGGGTCGCGCCGCACCACGCATGAGCCGCGGCTGCATCCCCGAGAGCATCGCCGCCGCGCACTTCTCACGGTCAACGACATGCGCCTCCTCGTGCGCGATGAACTCCGTCCCCGGCCGGCCGAGCGTCATCAATGCCGACTGGTTCGCCATCGTTCCGCTCGGGAAGAAGAGCGCGGCATCGCACCCGAGCAGTTCCGCAACCCGCGCCTCGAGCCGGCGGACGGTCGGGTCGCCATCGAGCACGTCGTCGCCAACTTCGGCGTCGGCGATGGCGCGCCTCATCGCGGCCGAAGGCCGCGTAACGGTGTCGGATCGGAGGTCAATCACGACTTCAAGATGGCGGGAAGCCGGCCCGCGGTGAAGCGCGGAGGGCTTCCGGCGGCCCCGACTTGCCACGCGCTCAGCGGCGGGCCGGCCGCATCTCCTCGGCCACCTGCGATGCAGCGCCGCCGACGATCACTATCAGGGCGGCGTAGTACACCCAGAACACCACCACGATAAGTGTCGCGAGCACGCCGGTGTAGAGCGTCGCCGGATTCCAGCGATGGACGACGAGCGCGAACGCCCAGCGGGCAAGCTCGAACATCGCCGCGCTGACAGCCGCGCCGGCCAGCGCCTGCTGCCAGCGCACGGAGCGGTTCGGCACGAACTTGTACACGGCGAAAAAGATCGCCACGAGCAGCACGATGGTGATGATCCGGCCGGCGAGGTACGTGACCGGCCGCATGAGGGCATCGGCGTGCAGGCCCAGGTCAGCGAGCAGCGCGACTCCCCGGGTTCGCGCGAGGGCAATGTAGGCAGAGGCGATGATGTAAGTGACCGCCAGCGCAGTGGCAGCCAGCGTCAGGGCGAGGTCGTGCAGCTTGCCGAGGATGAGGCCGCGACCCTTGGTCACCGCGAATACGCGGTTGAACACGGCCCTCATCGAGCCGAACAGCCGCGTCGAGAACCACAGGAAGCCGACGGCGCCCACCAGCCCCGCCGTTCCGCGCGTTCGCGCTATGTCGCGGAGCAGCGGGTCAACCAGCGAATGCGAAGAGTCGCCAGCCATGGGGAACAGGTCGCGTATGAACCTGGCGACTTCGGTGTTTGCCGCCGCCGATGAAGTGCCCAGCGCGTAACCCAGTCCGGAGGCAAGCAGTAGAAAAAAAGGCACGCCGGCGAGGAGTATGTTGAACGCCACCCCGCCGGCGAGAAAGAGGACGTCGTCGTCCCCGACCTTCCGCATGAAGCGCCGGCCGAACTCGGCAACGGCCGGACGCGACAGCTTACTGCTCCATGATGATGAGGAACTTAGACGGCGCCCAGAATTTCACGGCGTCGGTGATCTTCAGGCCACCCTTGATGCGGTTCGACTTGTCGGGCATGGTCTCGAGCGCGGCGACGTCCTGCCGCGAGATGATCTTGTAGGCCTTGTCCGGGTTGGGGAACGCGATCTGCATCACCTCGGTGCGGTCCACGGCGGTGAACGAGGCCGGATCGAGCGTGGCTGCGGGCACCGCCGTCTTCCCAAGGCCGAAGAGCCCACCCTGCTTGGCGATGATTCCCTTCCTGAAGAGCTCGTCCTCGGTTCCGATCACGTAGTAGACGGTGTTCTTCTCCGTCGTCAGCGCCGCCTTCTCCTCGGTGAGGGCCGTCTTCTCCTGGGTGAGGGTCGCCTTGTCCTGCTTCAGGGCCGTGTTCTCGACGGTAAGGGCGTTCACCTGTTCGGTG
This sequence comes from Gemmatimonadaceae bacterium, assembly GCA_020851455.1. Lineage (GTDB taxonomy): Bacteria > Gemmatimonadota > Gemmatimonadetes > Gemmatimonadales > Gemmatimonadaceae > Fen-1231. Next base: position 58,891 of record JADZCT010000045.1, read on the forward strand.
AGCGATGCGATCTCTGCCTTCTGGTTGTCCACGATCACCTGGAACGAGGCGATGGTAGAGTCGTAGCCGGCAAGCTGGGCCGCGAGCGCCGCATTGCCGGCGGTCAGATCACGCACACGGTTGCGGCTGGCCGTGAGCCGCGACTCGCTCTCGTTGAGGCGCGCCGCAAGCTCGGCAACGCGGGTCTTGATCGCCTCGCGCTGCTGCGCTGGCGTCAGGTTGCTCTCCATCTCGCCTGGCTGACCCTGCACCGGCTTGCCGGCTGCGCGACTGCGAACCTTGGCGAGCTCGGTGTTGATGTCGGCGATGAACTGCGAAGTGGCGGTCACGTCCTTGAGGAGTGAATCCTTCTGTGCCGAAATCTGCTGCACCTGCGCCAGCGTCTCTTCCAGTTGCTTCTTCGAGCCGTCACACGCCGCGAGCGCGAGGGCGCCAGCGGCGAGGACGATGATCCTGCGGGTCATACCAAGAACTCCTTGCAAGAGGGGCGCCTCACTCACCAGCGTCGGGATCATCCGGCGCGGCCTGCACGGCCTGCGCGCCCCCCGACGGAGCCGGCCGGCGCTCGGCCAGCGGTCGCACGTGGCGCTCGACGGCGGCGGCAGTTCCGCCGACCGCGAGCTGCGTGAACAGGAAACGGAACTTCTCCTCCAGCGCGCCGCCAATCGCGGTGCGCGCCTCCTCGCCCAGATCCCACAACTGCCGCTTGAACGGGCCAAGCGCCTTCTTGCGGGTCTTGTAGTAGAACTGCTCGTCCGAGTCGCTGGGCTTGCGCTCCTCGGCCGCATTCGACCGCAGCCATGCGTACATCTCGTCGCGCACGCCGCCCGGCAGACCTTCGTAGAGCATGTTCTGGAAACCAGTCGCCAGGTGGATCTCCGCCGTTTCGCACTTCGGAAAGTTGTTGAACGCGGCATCGGGCAGCGTGGAAGCGCCATGCTGCACGGCGCCGGCGAGCCCGTACTCCCTGCGCGCAACCTCGCCCAGTTCCCGGAGCGTGTTGAAGTCGAGCTTCACGTCCGCGATCGAGCCGTCCGGCAGCACTACGCCGCCGTGAGAAGTCCCGCTCTGAACGCTGATCTTCGAAAGCCCGGCCATTCCGTTCGCCTGTGATCCGAGTACCCGGTTGTACCCCGCCATGAAGGCCCTGAGTTCCGCTACCGTGGAGTTTGCCGTGCCCACCTCGCCGATTTCGCCGCCCAGCGAGATGGTCACGCCCTTCGGTTCGAGCGCGCGCACGTGCCGCGTTATGTCAACGCCGACCTCGTAGTTGAGCCGCTGCTGGTCGTCGAGCGCAGCGTGCGAGAGGTCAACGAGCGTCGAGGTGTCAATGTCAATGTTGAAGAACCCGGCGGCGACGGCCTCCGTCGCCAGAAGTTTGACGCTATCCACCTCCGCGGCAGGATTGGCCGCGTACTTCTTTGCGTTCACCTGGAAGTGGTCGCCCTGGATGAAGACGGGACCGCGGAATCCCTCGCGGAGCGCCGCCGCAAGCATCACCGCCGTATACTCGGCCGGGCGCTGGTCCGTGTAGGCGATCTCGGACCGGGCAATCTCGAGGATGAAGGCGCCTGCCTCCATCTGTTTCGCGACGCGGAAGATCGCGCGCGCCGTGTCGTACGCCATGCCGCGCACGTTGATTGCGGGAACCGTGAAACCGCGGACCTCGCCGCGGCCGCGGGCGATGTAGAGGTCGTGGATGGAAGCGGAGCACACCCCCACGGCCTGGCCGAGCTCCCAGATGAGCCAGCGCGCCGCCTCGCGCACCGCTGCCTCACCAAAGACCGCCTCGCGGACGAGTGCGTCCATGCGGGATGTGGACAGGGCCGATTGATCGGCGACGGTCACGGCGTTGCCGGCGACCGAAACAGCCTTGCCGAACGCCGACGCGAGCCGGGATCCGGGGGAATCAGCGGTGTTAGTCATGGGCGTCACGGATATGCGGTGGCCGACTGCCCCGGCCTCGCGTTGCGACCGGTGCAGCCGGTTAAGATGCTCCGCCCGGACGGGCGGGGCAACGGAACCCTACCTGGAGCGCGCGCTTGTCTTCTGCGCGGCTACGACCGGCTTGCGTCGCCTCTTGTCAATGGTCTTGCGGAGCAGGCGTTCTACAGCGCGGAGCGCGCCCTGAAACGCCGATCTCACGTCCGCAGCCGACGCCACGGCGGCAACGGCACCCATGCCGGGCATTCGCGCTGTAATCGTGATCTCCGCCTCCGCTGATCCCTTCGCAGGCGTCTTGGAGCTGAGCGCCACGTCGAGCCGGTCAATGCGCCAGGAGTACTTGCCAAGCTTCTGGCCAAGGCGGAGCTGGATACTGGCCGCGGTTGCTGTTCCGTCACGATCCACGGCTCCGCGGATCACGACCGGCGTGGTGGCTGTGTCGGTACGTCCGCGCACGGCGCGCGGCGTGGCGTGTGTCTTTGCGCCCATTGGAGTGCGGGCGGCGCGGGAACGGGGGGTTCGCTTGGGCATGGCCGAAAGATACTCAACCCAACCGGACGTTGACCTTCGGTTGAGTCAGGCTCGCCGCCCCATGGCCTCGCGCACGAGACGCTTGCCGAGTTCCACGCCGGGCTGGCCGAGCGGGTCCACCCGGTAGAGCGCGCCCGCGTACACGGTCGCAAGCATCAGCATCATCATGAGGGCGCCGACAGCCTGCGGACTCACCGCGTCGAGGGTTACGGTGAGACTCGGCCTCCCGGCGCTCACGAGCGCTCGGGCGGTGGCGTCCGCTTCGGCGTCAATCAGTTCACCGAGCGTACGGCCGCGGAGGAAGGCGGCGGCCTCCGGCAGGTCGCCGCCGGGCGGGATCGGCAGGTCCACGGTACGGGAGCCGACGCGCACGAAGACCACGACCTTGTCGGCCGGGCCCTGCATGAGCAACTGGAGCAGCGAGTGCTGGTCGGCAGCGCCACGCGCTGCCAGTGGGGTAGGCCCTGAGGGGAGGCCGCTGGAATCGAGCTTGCCAAGGCTCTCTGCCCAGAGCTGCACGAACCACGGGCCGATGTCGCGAAGCTGGTCGGAGTAGGGCATCATCACGTGGGTTCCCTGCTCCGTTCGCCGGTGAGCGCGCCAGAGGAGCGACGCAAAGATGCCAGCGGGATTGTCGGCGAGCGCGGGAACCATGCACTCGTCGCGCATTGCGCGGGCGCCAGCGAGCAGCGCGCCAACATCGTAGCCGGCGAGGGCCGCGGGCAGCGTGACTACGGGCGTGAGCGCGCTGAAGCGGCCTCCCACGCTCGCTGGCACCTCGAACGCCGTGATTCCATCGCCCACGGCAATCGCGCGGAGCGGCCCTTCGACGGGATCGGTAACGAACGCCATGTGGCGCACGGGCTCGATCCCCGCCGTCACGAGCCGGTGGCGGACGATGGCGTACTGCGCCAGGGTCTCGACGGTAGTGCCGGACTTGGAGACGACGATCCAGTACGTCGTGGCAAGGGGCGCAGTGGCGAGGAGCCCGGCGAGGGAGTGCGGATCGGAGTTGTCCATGACGTGCAGGCGCGGGGCTCCCGGCGGAGCATCCAGCGCGCTGCGGAGCGCGACGGCGCCGAGCGCCGATCCTCCGATACCGAGGACGGCCACGTCGGTGAACCGACCGCGCAGCGTGCGCGCGTAGGCGATCGCGCGGTCTGTCTCGGCGGCCTGCGCCTCGAGGTCCAGAAAGCCCAGGCGTCCGGCAGCACGGTCGTTCACGACCGCGGCGTGCACAGCCCCGAATCCAATAGTGAGGTCATTCCACTCCCCGGGCGTGACGCCCGACGGAACCGCCGACGCGCGCATCCGGGCGTCGTCAAGCCGGAGGAGAGTCACGGGTCGGAGCCCGCTGGCGGGGTATGGCCGGCAAGCGCCTGTTTCATGCATCCGGCTCGTCGAGCGTCACCTGGAGCCCATCGAACGCGGGATGGATCCCGTCGGGAAGCTCGGCCTCCAGCTCGGCGTGCGAGGTTCGGTGAGTCAGGTGCGTGAGGAAAGTCCGCCGGGCGCCGATCCGCCGGGCGGCTTCGACCGCCTCGCCGATCGAGAGGTGCGTAGGGTGGCTCTTGCGGAAGAGCGCGTTGAGCACGAGAACGCGAACGCCGCGCAGCGCATCGAATGCCGCCTCGGGCAGTTCCTTGGCGTCGGTGACGTACCCGATATCGCCGATGCGGTACCCGAACACGCGCGTCCGTCCGTGGGGCACGGCGAACGGAGTGACGTCGAAGCCCGCAATCGCCACGCGCTCGCCCTCGGCGAGCACGTGGGTTGTGCCCTGCGGCTTCGACGTGCCTGGCAGCGGCCTCAGCGTGCGGTCGAACATGTACGCGAACTTCTGCGCGATGCTCTCGATGGCCTCGGCTGGCCCGTACACCGCGATCCCGGAGCCGTCCGACGCAAAGCTGCGGACGTCGTCGAGCCCGTGGGTATGGTCCGCGTGGTCATGGGTGTAGATGATCGCGTCCACGCGCGGAATGCCGGCGGCAATCAACTGCAGGCGCAGTTCCGGAGGGGTGTCGAGCAGGAGCCGCGTGCCGTTCGACTCGACCACCGCGCCCACCCGCGTTCGCTTGTCGCGCGGGTCGTCGGAGCGGCAGACGGCGCAATCGCAGCCGACCTGCGGGACGCCGAAGCTTGTGCCCGTGCCGAGGAAGGTGAGCTTCATCGGGCCGTGGGCACTCAGATCTGCTCGACCTTGAGCGTGTTGGTCGAGCCTGGCACGTCGAACGGCACGCCTGCCGTAATCAGGACCCGGTCGCCAGCGGCCGCGATGCCTTCGCGAATTACCAGCCGGCGCGCGACGCCTGCCATCTCTTCGTACGTGTCGCAGTGCGGAACGAGGAACGGCACCACGCCCCAGACGAGGGCGAGCTGCCGCCAGGTGCGCTCCTGGTCGGTGAGCGCCACGATCGGCACGGCGGGGCGGCGCCCCGCGACGACGCGGGCGCTGAATCCGCTCTTGGTGAACACGATCACGCAGCGCGCGCCAATGAGCCGGACGGCGGTGACCGTCGCCGACGCGATCGTCTCCTCGACGCCAGCGGTGCCGGGGTCGAGCCGGTCGAGGCCGGTTCCCCGCGCCACGGGGTACGTTTCCGCCGCGAAGGCGATTCGGTGCATTGCCTCGACCGCCAGCACGGGGTGCTTGCCAGACGCCGTCTCGGCCGAGAGCATCACGGCGTCGGTGCCGTCCATGACGGCATTTGCGACGTCGTTCGCCTCGGCGCGCGTGGGCCTCGGGTTCTCGATCATGGACTCGAGCATCTGCGTAGCCGTGATCACCGGGCGCCCGTGCCGCTGGGCGAGCGCGATGATGCGCTTCTGCTCGAGCGGAACGCGTTCGAACGGAAGCTCGACGCCCAGGTCGCCGCGCGCGACCATTACCGCATCGGTCGTGCGCAGAATGTCCTCGATGCGGTCAACGGCGCTGTCCTTCTCGATCTTGGCAACGATGAGCATGCCCTTGGGAAGCAGCGCCCTCAGCGCGTCTATGTCGCTCGCGCGCCGCACGAAACTGAGCGCTACGTATGCAACGTCGTGCGCAATGGCGAACGCGATGTCGTCGTGATCCTTGTCAGTGAGCGACGGGGCGCTGACTTCGGCGCCGGGAAGATTCATTCCCTTGTGCGACGTGACCGTACCGCCGTGTATCGTTCTCACCCGCACGCGGTTGCCGTTCACTTCGGTTACGGCGAACTCGAGCAGTCCATCGTTGACGAGGATCCGGCTTCCCGGACCGACGTCCCGCGCGAGGTCGGGGTACGTGACCGGCATATCGGAGCCCGACGCCTCATGCTCCGGGACGAAGGTCAGCTCGCCGCCATCGGAAACCTCAACGGGAACGGCGATCTCGCCGATTCGGATGCGAGGCCCCTGAAGGTCGGCAAGGATGGCGACTGGCCGACCTGCGGTGCGCGCGGCGGCTCGCACGGCCGCGATCACGCGCGCATGCTCCTCGTGCGTGCCGTGCGAGAAGTTGATCCGTGCGACGTTCATGCCGGCGTCAATGAGCGCCGCGATCGTGCCGGCGTCGGAGGACGCGGGCCCGATTGTGCAGACGATCTTCGTCCGGGCGTGGTTCAAGAGCCGGCCGCGGCCGGCCGCCGCGCAGCGGCGCCCATCTTCCGCTCGATCCCCGCGAGTAGCGAGTCGAACGACTTCTGGAACGCGTGGAGCCCTTCGTCGAGGAGCTTGTCAGTGACGGCGTCGAGTGAAATGCCGAGCGCCTCGATCGCGGCGAGCGATTCGCGCGCCTGGGCGAGGCCGGCGTCAACGGTGCGCGCCACGCGCCCGTGGTCGCGGAACGCGTCGAGCGTTGCGGGCGGCAAGGTATTGACCGTGTGCGGGCCGATGAGCGCCTCGACGTACTTCACGTCGGAGTACGCCGGGTTCTTGGTGCCGGTGCTCGCCCACAGCGGCCGCTGCACGCGGGCGCCGCGCGCTGCGAGCGCCTCCCAGCGCGGACCCGCGAAGCGCTCGGCGAACAGCGCGTAGGCAAGGCGGGCGTTTGCCACGGCGGCAGTGCCGCGGAGGCGCAGCGCTTCGGGAGTGCCGATCGCATCCAGCCGCGCGTCAGCCTCGGTATCAACGCGGCTTACAAAGAAGCTCGCCACCGAAGCCACGCCGTGGAGCGGGGCTCCGGCCGCGACCCGGTCCTCGAGGCCCGCGAGGTACGCCTCGATCACGTCGGCGTGCGCGGCCACGGAGAAGAGAAGCGTGACGTTGGCGTTCACGCCGTCGGCCGTGAGGCGTCGGAGCGCGGCGCAGCCGGCGGCCGTGCCGGGCACCTTGATCATCACGTTGGGCCGCCCCACCGTGCCCCAGAGGCGCTGCGCCTCCTTCACCGTAGCGTCGGCGTCGTGCGCAGCGCCGGGCGAAACCTCGATGGAAACGAACCCGTCGGCCCGGTCCGCGGCCTCGTACACGCCGCGGAAGGCGTCGCACGCCGCACGTACGTCGTCCGTTGCGAGCGCCTCGAAGATCGCCCACGGCGTGCTGCTCCCGGCCAGCGTGGCGAGCTGCGCGTCGTAGGCAGTGCCCTGAGCGAGCGTCTTCTCGAAGATCGTCGGGTTCGACGTCATCCCGCTCAGGGCGTCGGCGCCTATCCTGCGCGCCAGCTCGCCCGACTGGATGAGCGTCCGGTCAATGTAGTCGAGCCAGATTGACTGGCCCGCGGCGTGAAGCGCGTGCAGCGGAGTCTGCGTCATTCGGGGTCCGGCGTGGCGGTTGGACGCAACGCGCCCAGGCGCGGAGGTCCGGTACCGGAATATACGCGGCCGCCGGGCCGGCCAGCGGCGCGCAGCCCTGTGCCGCGCGGCGCGCCAGGCGTCTTACATGCGTGCCCGCGGCTTGCCGTCGAGCTCCTCGATGGTCTTCGTGCTCGGAGCGCGTTCCTTCCGCAGACGGGTGGACACCTTCTCGGCACTCTCCAGCACTCGCAGGACGTTCTGCCCCGCGAGCTTGCGGAGCTGGTCGTCGGTCCAGCCACGGATGATCAGCTCGGCGAAGAGGTCCGGGTATTTCGAGATGTCCTCGAGTCCGGTGGGAAGGTCGTCGTCCACGCCGTCGAAGTCGCCGCCGATCCCCACGTGGTCCACGCCGGCGACGTCCTTTACGTGATCAATCATGTTCGCGACGTCGGCGAGCGTCGCCTTGGGCGCCGGGTTGGCCGCGTCCCACGCCTGCATTTCGCGGGCGACCGCGGCCGCGTCGCTCCCCGCGCGACCCTGGGCCGCCGCCTGGGCCCGCGCTCGCGCACGGCCGTGTGCGAGCACCGCTGGCGAGTCGAAGCCTGGCACGAATGTGACCATCACCACGCCGCCGTTCTTCGGCAGCCGGCGAAGAATGGAGTCCGGGACGTTGCGCGGGTGGTCAACGATTGCGCGCGCCGATGAATGGGAGAAGATCACCGGCGCCTCGGTGACGTCGAGCGCCGCGCTCATCGTGCCGGGTGAGACGTGCGAAAGGTCCACGAGCATCCCGAGCCGGTTCATCTCGCGAACGACTTCCTTCCCGAAATTCGTAAGGCCGCCGTGCCTCGCGCTGTCGAGCGCGGCATCGGCCCAGTCCGTCGTGACGTTGTGCGTGAGCGTCATATAGCGCGCGCCGAGGTCGTAATACGCCCGAAGCGCCCCGAGGGAGTTCTCGATGGCGTGGCCGCCCTCCATCCCGAGCAGCGAGCCGACGTGTCCGTTCCGGAACGCCGCGCGGACCTGGGCCGCAGTGAGCGCGGGGGTGAGGGCTTCCGGATACTTCGCGATCATGCGGCGCGCGATGTCAATCTGCTCGAGCTGGACGCGCGCGTAGCCGGAGTCGCGGTAGTCGCCCGGTATATACACCGACCAGAACTGGCCGCCGAGGTGCCCGGAACGGATTCGCGCGAGGTCGGTCTGGTGCGGGGTTCGCTTCCGGAGGTCGTAGGCGTTGACGTCGCGCTCCATCCCCTTCTCTTCGCGAATCGCCCAAGGGAGGTCGTTGTGGCCGTCTACGAGCGGGGTCGAAGAGAGCAGCCGGACCGCGCGGGCGCGGGCCGCGTCGCGGGTGAGGGGCGCGCCCTTCGCGCCCCGCTGGGCGGCGAGCGGCGCGGCCACGACCGCCACGGCGGCGAGGGCTGCAGGCAGGATGTTGGTTCGCTGGAGTTGCATCGTCGGATGGTGGATGAGTGTTCCTTCCGGCCGGAGCGGCGCGCAGCCCGCATCAATACCGGTAGTGATCCGGCTTATACGGGCCTTCTACTGATACGCCTATGTAGCCGGCCTGTTCGGGCCGGAGCGTCGTGAGATGGACGCCAAGCTTATCGAGGTGAAGCCGCGCGACCTTCTCGTCGAGCAGCTTGGGGAGCGTATACACCGCATTGCGGTCGTACGACGTGCCCGAGAGGGTAGGCAGGCCGTGCGCGTTCAGGTGAAGGTCAACCTGCGCAACGACCTGGTTCGTGAACGAGCAGCTCATGACGAAGCTCGGGTGACCCGTCGCGCAGCCGAGGTTGAGGAGGCGGCCTTCGGCAAGGACGAGCACAGAGTGCCCGTCGGGAAAGATCCACTCGTCGTACTGGGGCTTGATGTTGTTGCGCTCGACGCCCGGCCAGGCCTTGAGGCCGGCCATTTCAATCTCGTTGTCGAAGTGGCCGATGTTCCCGATGATGGCCTTGTCCTTCATGCGCGACATCTGCTTCGCGGTGATGATCCCGAGGTTGCCCGTCGCCGTGACGAAGATATCGGCCGTGGCGACGACCTCGTCGAGCGTGCGGACCTCGTAGCCTTCCATGGCGGCCTGCAAGGCGCAGATCGGGTCAATCTCGGTGATGATGACGCGCGCGCCCTGGCCGCGCAGCGCCTGGGCGCAGCCCTTCCCCACCTCGCCGTAGCCGCAGACCACGGCGACCTTGCCGGCGAGCATGACGTCGCTTGCGCGCAGGATGCCGTCGGTGAGCGAATGACGGCAGCCATAGAGGTTGTCGAACTTGGACTTCGTGACGGAGTCGTTGACGTTCACAGCGGGAAAGAGGAGGGTGCCGGCCTTCATCATCTCGTAGAGCCGGTGCACGCCCGTGGTGGTCTCCTCGGAGACGCCCTTGATTCCCTTCGCGGTATCGCGCCACCTGCCGGGATTGGCCGCGAGTTCCCGCCGCAGCAATCCGAGCACGACGCCCCACTCCTCGCTGTCGCTGGCTGGGTTGTACTGCGGAACGGAGCCGGCGTTCTCGTACTCGACGCCCTTGTGGATGAGCAGCGTGGCATCGCCGCCGTCGTCCACGATCAAGGTGGGTCCGCCGCCACCCGGCCAGCGCAGGGCCTCGTCGGTGCACCACCAGTACTCATCGAGCGTCTCGCCCTTCCATGCGAACACGGGCACGCCGGCGGGTTCGTCCATCGTGCCGCCCGGGCCGACTACGACGGCTGCCGCGGCATGGTCCTGCGTGGAGAAGATGTTGCAGCTCACCCACCGCACGTCGGCGCCGAGCTTGGCAAGCGTCTCGATGAGCACCGCGGTCTGCACAGTCATGTGGAGCGACCCCATGATGCGCGCTCCCGCCAGCGGCGTTTGGCCGGCGTATTCGGCGCGCAGCGCCATCAGGCCAGGCATCTCGTACTCCGCGAGGCGGATCTCCTGGCGGCCGAAGGCGGCGAGGCCGAGGTCACTGACCTTGAACGGGACGCGGCCAGCCGCGGATGCAGAGGCAAAGGGAGACTGCGCTACTGAGGTTGCCATGGAGACCGGAAGTGGTGGGTAGGGTGGTGAGAAAGAGTCGTCGGGGTCACGACAACGCAGCCGCGAACAACGCCGGCCCCTTGGCGCCCGGGAGCGTCGGGAGCGGCACGTAGCGGCAGTCACGGAATCCGGCGCCAGCGCTCCATTCCCGCAACTGGGGCTCGTCAATGCCCTGCCACGCGTGCCCCATCTGCTCGCGGAGGTCGGCGCGATCATGGCCGCGCATGTCGAGAACGACGGCGCGGCCGCCCGGCGCGAGTGCCCGGCGAACGCCGGCGAGTGCCCGCGTGGGATCGGCCACGTACTGGAGCACGAGCGAGAGGAGCGCAGCGTTTGCCTCGCCGTCCTCGATCGGAAGATCCTCGAGCGATCCCTGCCTGAGGTCAACGTTAGTGCGCGATGCCAGCCGTGACCGCGCAACGCGCAGCATCGCCGCGGACTCGTCAACGGCAATCACGCCGGCAACGAACGGCGCGATCGCGCTGGCGAGCTGTCCGGTGCCGCATCCGAGGTCGGCGACGGTCCACGAGGGATCCAGCAAGCCGGGCAGCGCGAGGAGTTCCACGCGGTCGCCGAACAGTTCCGCGCGTAGCCGGTCCCAGCGCCCGGCCGTGGTGGCAAAGAACTTCTGCGACGCGGTGTGGCGCTCGTCCAGCACGCCGCGGACGCGCTCGGCATCGCGACGTACGGTGGCCATCCCGTGGAGTTCGTCGCGCACGGCGCTCCAGAGGCGGCGCGCAGACGCGTCGCCACTCCACTGCGCGATGCGGTAGCGGTTGCTCGTGCCGTCTTCGCGACTCTCGACCCAGCCAGCGTCGCCGAGGGCACGGAGATGCCGGCTGACAGTGGACTGCGGGAGTTGGAGCGCCCTGTGCAGTTCGCCGACGCTGAGCTCGTGGCGTTCGAGCGCGGCAAGCAGCCGCGCGCGAATGGGGTCCGAGAGGGCCGCCAGGCGGCCAAAGAGCGGCGATTGCTTCATCCGTGTATCCGGATGAAAGGTTGCCCCTGCTGTGGCACGGGTCAAGTCCGCAGGTGCTAGGGCATCCGCTCCAGCGCCGCGGCCCCGTCGCGCAGGGCGTCGCCCACCCAGCAGTGCATCCCCACTGCCACCAGGCCGGCCCTCTTGAAGGCGCGACGGTACCACGCGGGCGTCCGATGAAACCAGCCGCGGCGGTCTCCGGTCACGCTGTCGGCCGTGGTGTATGCCTCGAGGAAGGCGACGCCTCCCAGGAGGCCGGCCACGGCGTCGAGCCCGCGGGCCAGCTCACGCGGCTCGACGTACTGCAGCATGTCGCCGCAGATGATGATGTCGAACGGGCCGTCGAGGTCGGCCGATGCCAGCGTGCCGAACGTCCCGTAGCGGATCCCGCGCGCGTTGCCGTACCGCGAGACCACGTACGCGCTCGAGTCCACGCCCACATACCTGATGCCCCCTCGCGCGCGCCGGAGCGCGCCACGCCACGCGCCCTCGCCGCACCCGATGTCGAGCGCCGTGCGAACCGGACGCTGGAGCAGCGACTCGGCGATTCCAACCACGAGGCGCGCTTTGCGATCGAAGTCGCCGGGCGTGGCGATGCGCCGCCGCGGGTCGCGATACCAGCGGTCGAAGTACGCCTTGTCGTACACCTTGGCGCTTGCGCCCCTGCGCTTCTTCACTGGTCGCATAAGGGCAAGGTATCGAACGGGATCGGGGTTCGCCGCGGAACCTGTGCGCGGGCGGCCGGCGATAGGTTTCGGCGGTGCACCGGCGGCCACTCCCGATAGACGAAGTCCTCCCGCGCGTCCTGGCGGCGCTCGAGTCGAGCCCCCGCGTGGTTCTGCAGGCGCCTCCCGGCGCGGGGAAGACGACGGCGGTTCCGCTCGCGCTCCTCGGCGAGCCATGGGCCACGGGGCGGATCGTGCTGCTCGAGCCGCGCCGCCTGGCGGCGAAGGCGGCTGCCCGGAGAATGGCCGCCACGCTCGGCGAGAAGGCCGGCGACACGGTCGGATTCCGCGTCCGGGGCGAGGCGGCCGTGGGGCCGCGCACGCGCATCGAGGTGGTGACGGAGGGAATCCTGACGCGAATGTTCGCGAGCGACCCCACGCTCGAGGGAATCGCGTGCGTGATCTTCGACGAGTTCCACGAGCGGAGCGTCGTATCCGACACCGGGCTTGCTCTCGCGCTGCACACATCGGCGCTGGTGCGGCCGGATCTGCGGATTCTCGTGATGTCGGCGACCCTCGACGGCGGCGGAGTCGCGCGCCTGATGGGCGGCGCGCCGCTCATCGAATCGGACGGACGCGCCTTCCCGGTAGAGACGCGCTGGATTCCGCCGCGCCCCGGCGCGCGGACGCTCGACGGCGTGGCACCGGCGATACGCCGCGCGCTCGACGAGACCGACGGCGACGTGCTGGTCTTCCTGCCGGGCGCCGGCGAGATAAGGCGCATCGCAGCCTCTCTGCATGGCGCTGCGCTTCCGGGCAACCCGCGCGTGTACGCCCTCCACGGCTCCATGGCGGCCACCGAGCAGGACGCCGCCATCGCGCCATCGCCGCCCGGGTCTCGCAAGGTCGTGCTCGCCACGTCGGTCGCCGAGACAAGTCTCACCATCGAAGGCATACGAGCCGTCGTAGACTCGGGGCTCGCGCGCGTGCCGCGCTTCGACCCGCGTTCGGGCATGACCCGGCTGGAGACGCTTCGCGTTTCACGCGACGCCGCAGACCAGCGGCGGGGGCGCGCGGGGAGAGTCGCGCCCGGGGTGTGCTACCGGCTGTGGAGTGAGGCGGAGCACTCGACGCTGCTCGCGCGCCGGACGCCCGGGATTGCGTCGGCCGACCTTGCGCCGCTCGCACTCGACCTCGCGCTGGCGGGAACGGGCAATCCGTCGAACCTCCAGTGGCTCGACCCGCCGCCACCCGCGGCATACGAGCGGGCCCGCGAGCTCCTCAGGGAACTCGACGTGCTCGACGCGGGGAACCGCGTTACCCCTCATGGGAAGCTGGTAGCGGAAGTGGGGTTGCACCCGCGGCTCGGGCACATGGCCGTAACCGGCGCGGCACGCGGCAGCGCGCGGCTTGCGGCGGAACTTGCCGCGCTTCTTGCAGACCGCGACGTGTTGCGCGGCGATGCGGCGCTCGACCCGGACATCGGGTTGCGCCTGTCTGCGCTCCGGCGCGATGGCGCCATCGCAGCTCGATCGGTGGATCGCGGTCGTATCGAGCGGGCGCGAGAGGAGGCGCGACGTATCGCGCAGCGGCTAGGGGGAAAGCGCTCACCGGCCGAGCCGGGCGCCGACGCCGTGGCGGAACTGGTGGCGCTTGCCTTTCCTGATCGAGTGGGTCTCGCGCGCGGAGGAGGACGCTTCCGGCTGCGGAACGGCCGCGGCGCGGTGGTGGCGGAATCGTCGCCGCTTTCGCGCGCACGGGCAATCGCGGTCGCCGAAACCGACGGCGCGCGCGACGATGCCCGGGTATTCATCGCAGCGGAGCTCGACACGGGCTCACTCGAGCGCCTGTTCGCATCGCAGATCGAGGAAACGCGCGAATCGGGCTTCGACGAGGCGTCGGGGTCGGTCGTAACAGCCACGCGGAGGGCGCTCGGCGCGCTCGTGCTCGCCGAGCGCGTGGCAAGGAGCCGCGACGCTGACGAGATCGCGGCCGCATTCAGCGCGCGGGTGCGCGAACGCGGCCTCGCCGCGATTCCATGGAGCGAATCGGCCCGCCAGGCGCGCGAACGGCTCGCCTTCGCGCGAACGCTCGACGCGACATGGCCCGACGTGAGCGATACCGCGCTCCTCGCGCGACTCGATGAATGGTTCACGCCGGCCGCGCGCGGCGTGACGAGATGGGACCAACTCGGCGCTGCCGATCTTGGATCGGCGCTCATCAGTCTCGCGGGCCACGGGCGCCGCCGCGAACTCGACACTCTGGCCCCAACGCACATTGCCGTTGCCACCGGATCGCGCGTGCCCGTGGACTACGCCGATCCACGGACGCCGGCGATTGCCGTTCGGCTGCAGGAGATGTTCGGAACCGTGGCCTCGCCCGCCGTTGGGGGAGGCCGGGTGCCTGTCACGATCCGGTTGCTCTCCCCGGCCGGGCGTCCCATCCAGGTGACGCGTGACATTGGAGGATTCTGGAGCGGTTCGTATGCAGCGGTGCGCAAGGAGATGCGCGGCCGCTACCCGCGCCACGAGTGGCCGGTGGATCCTCTGGCAGCCGCGCCAACAAGGCGGGCGAAGCCGCGCGGCCCTGGACGCTAGCGGCGGGGTAATTTGCCGTCGTCTATGGGAACCAAGGACCGCTTGCTTCGCGCCGGCGTCTGGGGAGGGCTCGCTGCGGCGCTCGCCGGCGCGCCAACCGCGTTGCGCGCGCAAGCAAACCCGTGCACCCGGTTTCACCCCATGGTGGACGGCGTCGAGATACGCGGCGCGCGGCGCGTCGGTGCGGACGTGGCCGCGTCGGTGGTGACGGTCGAGCGATCGAGCATCTTCAGAACCTGGCTCGGCCTCGCGAGGGGCGGCTTCACCTGCCTCGACAGCGCAGACGTCGCCCTCGATGCGGCCGCCATCCGCGACCAGTACGCCTCACGCGGGTTCACCGCGGCGAAGGTCACCGGACGCCTCGTGCGTCACGGAGACCGTCGCGTGCGGGTGGTGTACGACATCGCCGAGGGCAGTCCGGTAACGATCGTGCGGGTGGACGTCGCGGGGCTTCCCGCCAGGGGAGCGGACTCGGCGCTGCTCAGGCGCCGGCTCGTTGGCCGCCCGATGGACGATTCCGTGGTGAACGCCGTCGCCGACTCGGTCTACGCGCTCGTGCGCGATGCCGGCTACGCACGCGCGACGCCGCCCAGTGTGACTGTTCGATCCGACTCGGCCCGCCGGCAGGGAACGGTTGGAATGGCGTTCGCGCCAGGCGCGCTCACCTACATCGGACGCGTGGGCATCAGGATCACGCCAAGCGGGCGCACTCCGATCCTGGGCGAGCGCGCGGTGCGCGAGGCATTCGGCGTGGAACCCGGCGAGGCGTTCAGCGCGAGGCGCATCGCGGATGGCCAGCGCGCGCTCGCGGGCCTCGACCTCTACCGGCAGGTGCGCGTTGACACCACGACGAACGCAGGCGCGTCGGGCGCGGCGCGCGACACGATCGGCCTCGACCTTACGGCGGTGGAGGGCGACCGCAGGCGGATAGCCGCATCGGCTGGGTGGGGCACGCTCGACTGCTTCCGGGCGCAGGCGCGTAGCGTGGAGCAAGGCATCTTCGGCTTGGGGCACAGGATCGAATTCACGGGCCGCATTTCGAAGATTGGCGTTGCCGAACCCTTCAGCGGGCTCCAATCGCTCTGCGCGCCACGCGTGCGCAGCGACCCGTACAGCCAGCATCTGAACTACTACGCCGGCGCGACGCTCCGGCTGCGCGGGCTTCCCGCAATACGCGGGCAGGTCTTCATGCCCGAGGTCACGCTCTTCAGCGAGCGACGCTCGGCGGTGGGAACCTACGAGCAGACGACGGACCTTGGCGCTCTCATCACGTCAACGCAGGCGATCGGCAAGCGGCTGCAGGTAACGACCCAGTACCAGTTCACGGACTCGCGCACCCGCGCCGACCGCGCCGTGTCGTGCACGCAGTTCGGGCTCTGTCGCCTGGAGGATGTCGCAAGTTTCCTCCTGCGCACGCCGCAGCACACGATCGTCGCGCAGCTTGCGTGGAACCCGCTTCTCCCCACCGACGACCCCCAGACGGGCTACCGCTGGCAGGTCGAAGCGCGGTACGGGCATGCGTCCATCGGCCAGATCCTTCCGATTGACTTCGGGAGATTCATGGTTGAAGCGGCCTCATACAACACGGTGACGTCGTGGCTCACCGCGGCAGTGCACGCACAGGTCGGCTACGTGATCGTGCCGGAAGACCGCGCATCGCTCCTTCCGCCGTCGGAGCGCCTTTACGGCGGCGGGCAGAACACGGTGCGCGGATACGACCAGAACCTGCTCGGTCCCGGCAGTTACATCGTGAGCGCGATTGATACCATCAGGGGTTCCGGCGGAACGCTCTACGGCGTAGCCAGACCGGGTGTGCCGATCAGCCGCATCGCGCCAGGCGGCGGCAATGCGATGTGGATCGCGAACATCGAGCTGCGGACGCGGCGGGGCTGGCCCACCGACCTGCTCAAATGGGCTGCGTTCGTTGACGTGGGGCGCGTATGGAACACGCGCGACGTATTCAAGGTGATCAATGCCGATGCCCGCGCGACGCCCGGTTTCGGGGTGCGCTTCGTCACGCCGCTGGGGCCGTTCCGCATGGACGTCGGCTACAACCCCAACGCGCTCGAAGCCGGGCCCGCCTTTTTCATCGTTCCGGCCGGCGCGACCTCAGGCCTGGGTGGCCGCCCGGTGTGCGTGAGCCCGGGCAGCGACGACCCGCTTCGCGGCGCCGGCACGGCGCCGAGCGCGAACTCATGCCCCGCAACGTTCCTCCCCGCGCGTGCGAGCTCGGTGCTCTCGCGGCTGACCTTCCACTTCAGTCTCGGTAACGCGTTCTGACGCAGCGCGCGCGAATCACGCTCATCGTCACCGGAACGCTCCTTGCAGGCGCGATCCTGGTTGCCGCAGCGGTAGTGGCCCTCCTCACTGGCACCAGATGGGGGTACGAGCGGCTCCGCGTTCTCGCGGAGAAGCAGGTGTCGTCGCTTCTCGTGCGCGGCGCGCAATTCCGCGTTGGCGCGCTTGGCCGGAGCGAAAGCGGCGCGTGGATTGCGGACTCCGTCACGCTCCGTGGTGCAGACGGGCGACTGGTCGCGGCCATCGGCCAGGTGACGCTGGACGTCCAGCTCGGCGCGCTGCTGCGAGGCCAGGTCGCAGTCGGGACGGTGGCAGTGGAGCGGCCGCACGTGTGGCTCGACGCGACCCCCGGCGGCGAGTGGAACGTCGCCCGGATCATGGCGGCAAGTACACCCCGCCGGACGACGCCATCCTCGCAGCGGCGGCTCGTTACGATCGACAGCGTCGCGATCAGCGAGGGCACAATCGAGATCAGCCAGGCCGGGACCGCGCCCGGGGGTGCGGCCGTGCGCCACAGAGTCTCGGCGATGCAGGCCGCACTTGGCGCGATCACCATCTCGTCGCCAACGGCGGGCGGCGGATCCGCTCTCCTGCGTACCCTTTCGTTCCACCTCGACCAACCAGCGCTCTCACCCGCAGCAGCCGGCGCGCGGATCGCATGGTGGGACGACTCGCTGTCGGTCGAGCTGCCTTCCCTCACGCTCCCGGCGTCGCGCCTCGGCGGCAGTGCGAGGATCGCATGGCCGGTCGCGGGGCGAACGATGCTCACCGCCGACGCGCGCGTGGATTCGCTCTCATTCTCCGACCTCAGCGCCCTGGTTACCAGGCTGCCGCCATCCGGGACGATCTCGGGCAGCATCGCCGTGCGGCCGGACGGCGGTGGCAGCATGCGCATCGAAGCGCGAGGCCTGGTTGTGCGCTCGGGCCACAGCGAGGCACGCGCATCGGGCGCGTTCGTGACCGGGCGCGCCGCGCAGCTTCGCGATCTGGCGGTCACGGTGGCGCCGCTCGACATCGGCCTCGCGCGGCAACTGCTGGGCGAGGCGGTGCTTGGTCCCGCGTGGCAGGGTGACGCGTCCATTTCGCTGGCCGCGCGCGGCGGCCCGCTGGACAGTCTCGTCGTTGACTCGGTTGCCTTCACATTCCACGACACGCGGGCTGGCGCGGTGTCCCGCCTCCGGGCGGCGGGCACACTCAACCTCGCCGAGTCGCGCCCGCGGCTCATCGAGGGCAGCGTGCGGGTGGATTCGCTCGCGATCAGGACGCTTGGCGCCCTGGCGCCCGCAGCCGATTCCGTCGCGGGCACGATCGAAGGGTCACTGCGCGCATCGGGCGGCGCGGACGCTATCGAGTTTCACGACATGCGGCTGCGCCACGTGCAGCCGCCGCTGCAGGCCAGCGTGCTTTCCGGTCGGGGCACGCTGCGCCCTGGCCGCGAAGGGCGCTGGCTCGACCTCGACGTCACGCTCGACACCGTGGCCGTCGCGTCGCTGGCGCACCGATTCACGACAGCCCCGCTGCGCGGCACGCCACATGGTACAGTGCTCGTGACCGCGACAGCCGACACCTTCGCCCTCGATGTGAGACTCGCCGACGGAGAAGCATCGCTGCGCGTTGCGGGCACCGCGCTGCTCATCCCGGGACGCACGCGCGTCGCGCTGGATGGCGCCGTGCGGGGGCTCGACCCGCGGCGGTTCGTTGCGCGCGCCGACATCCCGGAGATGCGCCTCTCCGGCGCCGTGGCGGCGGAAATGGAAGAGGGCAGCAACGGGAGCGCCATCACGCGACGGGTCGCGCTCCAGCTCGACTCGACATCACGCATCGGTGAGTCGGCCATTCGACTGGGCAACATCCGCGCCGGGCTCGACGCGGGCGGGTTTCACCTCGACACGGTCGCAGTCGTTGCGGACGGATGGTCGCTGCATGCGCGCGGGAAGCTCGCCGTTGACAGCAGCGCAACCGACACGCTCACGTTTTCGGTTCTCGCGGATTCGCTCGCCGTGCTGCGCGCTGTCGTGCTCGACAGCGCTGGCGCGCCGTCGCTCCCCGACCTAGGGGGCCGCGTCTCGGTATCGGACGGCGTGCTGACCGGCTCGATGGCGTCGCTCGCGCTGCGAGCGAACGTGCGCGTGGACGGACTCACGGGCGCTGGCGTGACGGTTGACTCCGGGACCGCCACGGTGGAAGTCGCCGGCCTGCCCAGGCGCGGAAGCGGCAGCGCGCTGGCGGCATTGCACGGAGTCGCGGCCGGCCCGGCGCGCTTCGACACCGTGACCGCGCGCGCGCACATCACGAATGGCGAGCGCGGCGAGGTCACCTGGGCCGCCACGGCGCCGGCAGACTCGATCGCGGTCTCCGGCGGCGCAACGCTTGCGTGGTCCGACAGCATCGTTCATCTGACGCTCGACTCGTTGCGGGCGTCGGTCGCATCTCACGAGTGGCAGCTTGCGGCGCCATCGCGCGTGAGATCGCGCCCCGGCCTGGTCGAAGTGGATTCGGCCACGTTCCGCAGCAACCTTGGCGCCGTCGTCACGGCTTCAGCGTCGTGGCCAGAACGCGGCCCGGTCCGGGGCGACGTCGTCGCCAGGCGGATCGGCTTTGGTGAAGTCGCATTCATGGGGATCGTCCCGCCCCAGGTCTCGGGCGTCGCCGACTTGCGCGCTCACGTGTCCGGGACGCGCAGCGCCCCGGTGATAGATGCCGCCGCCACGCTCGATTCCGTTCGCTGGGAAGACCGCGCAGGCCCAACGGTGACGACAACCGTCCGGTACGCGGATCAGAAGGCAGCCATCGCGCTCGACGCGTCGTCCGGCGGCCGCCGGATGATCGCGGCTACGGGCGACATCCCGCTCGATCTCGCCTTTCGCGACGTGGCCAGGAGGGTGCTCGATGCGCCCATGACGGCGCGTCTCACGGCCGACAGCGTCGCACTGGCGCAGTTCGAGGGGCTGATCCCGGGCGTGAGAAACATCGCCGGAATCGTGAACGGCGACGTGCGTGTGAGCGGCGCGCTGCGGCAGCCACGCGGGTCCGGCGCGCTGACGCTCGCCAATGGCGGCTTCGAGATGCCGCGGGCAGGGGTGGCCGCGCGTGGCGTATCGGCGACGATAACGCTGGCTGGCGACTCGCTGATAGTCGAGCGCGTTCGCGCATCGGACACGGAATCGCAGCGCGATACGGCAGCAGCATGGGGCGTCGTGCGCCTCGCGGGCGAGCGCTGGACCGAATGGACGGTTGACATGCGTTCGGTTGCGCACGAGTTCCGCGTGATTGACGACCCGCGGCTCGCCACCACGAAGGCGAACTGGAATCTGGCCGTCGCGGGGAAGCTTGGCTCTCCGCGAGTTTCGGGCGACGTCACGCTGCCCTACGCCGTCTTCACGATCGGACCGCAGCGCAGGCAGCGCAACCCGCTCACCGACTCCACGGGTGCCCCCCCGCCGGGGACTCCCCTCGCGGAAGGCGTGGTCGTGACCCTCGGCAGCAACGTACGACTGCGCTCGCGCGAAGCCAACGTGCAGCTGGCGGGAAGCGTCGAGCTGTTCGGGCCGCTCAACCGGCCGTGGGTGAGCGGCACCGTACAGGCCACGCGCGGCACGTACCGCGTGGACCTTGGCGTGCTCAAGAGGACGTTTCTCGTTGACAGCGGGGCCGTCATCCTGGAGGGCACCACCGACGTGCCCGCGGCGCTCGACATCAACGCGTCGTACGTGGTGCGCCAGCCCGAGAGTGACGACGTCACGATCCGCGCACACCTCTACGGAACCACGGATCGCCCGCGACTCGACCTTTCGAGCGACCTCGGGACCGCCATAGGACCGAGCGAAATCATCAGTTACCTCGTGTTCGGCAAACCCTCGTTCGCCGTCCCCGAGAACAGCAAGGCGACTGTGCAGACGGCGTACCAGGCGCTCGTCCCCTCGTTCCTCGGCGGCTGGATCGAAGGCGCGCTCGGCACGGTACTGCCGTTCTTCAACACCCTGCAGGTGGCTACCGTTGGCCGCGACGATCCCCGGCTCTCCGCTACCAACCCGATCGAGGGGCTGCTCAGCAGCTTCGCGGTGACCGGTGGCCGACAGGTCGGCACCGACACCTTCATCAGCGTGACGACCGGCGTGTGCACCGGAAGCACGGCGGGCACGCCAAACAACTCGCCGTTCTGGTTTGGGGCGACGGCGGAGTACCGCCCCAAGCGAACGCTGGGGGCGGCCGTCTCCATTGACCCGGGACCGGCCCCGTGCAGCCGCCTGATAACGATCGGCAACGCATACCAGTTCGGCTTCGACCTCCTCCGCGACTGGCGTCCAGCCCGGCGTCCATGAGGCGCGAGCCGCCGCCGCGCGCGCCTACTTCTTCGCGACAGTCTCTTCCTTCAGGATCTTCTTCGCGATGATGAAGACGAACGCCGCGACTATCACGAAATCAACCGTTGCGCCAAGTACGGGGCCGATCGCGATCTTCACCGGGCCGATGGGCAGCGTGAGCACACGCCAGTCGCCACCTGGCGTCAGCGCCCCGACGATCGGCATCAGAATGCCGTCAACCACCGACTTGAGGAGGTCGTTGAACTTGCCGCCGATGATCACGGCGATAGCGAGGCCGATGACCCCGTACTGCTTGAGGAAGGTGACGAATTCCTTGACCATGATGACCCTCGCCTGGCTGAATACGATGGAGTACCGTTCACCGCAGATGCGACATACTTAAGGGTTCGCCTTGCCGGCAGGCCAGCCCCGACACCGGAGAATCCCATGCGCGCCCTGTTCACCGAAGCGATCGGAACGTTCTTCCTGGTGCTCAGCTACGGACTTGCAGTCAACCAGGACGTGAACCTTGCCGCGGTGAGCATCGGGGTCACGCTCATGGTGATGGTGTACGCCGGTGCGCCGCACTCCGGCGCACACTACAACCCCGCGGTGTCGCTCGGGCTGACCCTCAGCGGCGCACTGCCCGCCAGACGGCTGGCGCCGTACTGGTGCGCGCAGTTCGCGGCTGCGATCCTGGCGAGCCTTCTCGCCCTGAAGTTCACCGGTGACCCCCTGATCGTCCATCCGTACGCGAAGGCAACGTGGCAGAAGGTGATGGCAGGCGAGCTGCTGGGCACCTTCGCCCTGGTTTACGTGGTGCTGCACGTCGCGACGGGGCGGGGCCGCGCGGGCAACGGCTACTACGGATTCGCGATCGGAGGGACTGTCATGGCGCTCGCGATCGGGATCGGGCCGATCACCGGCGGGTCGTTCAACCCGGCAATCGGGTTCGCGACAGCGGCCGTCACCCTGTGGCTCGGGGCAGACCACCAGGTTGCGCCGTGGATATACCTCGCCGGTCCCTGCGCGGGTGCGGCGCTCGCAGCCGTTGCGTTCCGGTATCAGGAAGGGGGCAACGACGCAGCGCCCGCCGCCAAACCCTCCTGACCCGGGTCCCGTCTTTCGCGCCCGAACGGCGCGCCGCATCTTGAAGTGGCCACAGGTTCACAACAATCGCCTTTCGGAGGCGTCACGATGTCCAGCCGCGCACCAGCCAACGCCGCAGTCGTCGTGGGCCTGCTCGTTGCGCTCCATTCCGTTGGCATGGCCCGGCAGCGGGCGTCGGCCGCGCAGCCAGGCCCATGGCGGTCGCTCGTGGAAGGCGGGTCCCTGGCGGCATGGAGGAGCTACCAGGCCGACACGATGCCGAACGGGTGGAAGGCGGAGGGTGGCATGCTCTCGAAGACGCGACCGACCGGCGACATCATCACGCGCGACCAGTTCGGCGACTTCGAGTTCTCCGTCGAATGGAAGATCAGCGAGGGCGGGAACGCAGGCATCTTCTACCGCGCTACCGAGGAGTACCCGCGCATCTACTGGAGCGCGCCGGAGTATCAGCTGCTCGACGACGCTCGCGCGCCCGACGGCAAGAACCAGCTCACCAGCGTCGCGGCTGCGTACGGCATCTACGGACGGACGGGCGGCGCGGCCAGGCCGCCGGCCGAGTGGAACGAGACGCGCATAATCGCCCGCGGCGCCCACATCGAGCACTGGCTGAACGGCGTGAAGGTGGTCGAGTACGAACTCTGGAGCCCGGACTGGAAGGCGAAGGTGGCGGCCAGCAAGTTCAAGGACTGGCCCAACTACGGACTCGCGCGGCGGGGGCACATCGGCTTGCAGGGTGACCATAACGGCGCGCTCGAGTTCCGGAACGTGCGCATCAGGGAATGGAAGTGAGCGAGCCAGAGCGGGATCCGGCGCGCGTGGCCAGGTTCCGCCTCTCGGTGATGATGTTTCTCCAGTACTTCATCTGGGGGTCGTGGTACGTCACGGTGGGTACGTACCTTGGCACGACGCGGCACTTCGCGGATACCCAGATCGGCGATGCGTTTGGCGCCATGGCTATTGCGGCCATAGCCTCGCCGTTCTTCGTGGGGATCGTCGCCGACCGGTTCTTCGCGAGCGAGAAGCTGCTCGGCGCCCTCCACCTCACCGGCGGCGTGCTGATGTGGTTCGTGTCGCGGCAGACGGAGTGGGGCACGTTCTATCCGCTGCTCATCGCATACGCGCTCTGCTACATGCCGACCCTCTCGCTGACCAACTCCATATCCTTCCACCACGTGGAGGACGCCGGGCGGGACTTCCCGCTCATCCGGGTGCTCGGCACGATTGGATGGATCGTGGCGGGGATCGTCGTGGGCAAGGTGCTCAAGGCGGACGCGCTCGCGCTCCCAATGCAGCTCGCGGCGGGCGCGTCAATAGTGATGGGGCTGTTTGCCTTCGCGCTGCCCCACACGCCGCCCAAGGCGGCCGGCACGGCGTTCAGCGTCCGCGATGCGCTCGGCCTGGATGCCCTGCAACTGCTCAAGTCCCCGGACTTCCTCACGTTCACGATCGGGTCGTTCCTGCTCTGCATCCCGCTCCAGTTCTACTACGCGTTCGCCAACCCGTACCTGAACGAGATCAAGGCGCCCGACCCCGCGTTCATCCAGACGTTCGGGCAGATGTCGGAGATTGGATTCATGCTCCTGCTTCCGTTTGCGCTTCGGAGGCTGGGCATCAAGTGGATCATGCTTGGAGGAATGCTGGCCTGGTCGCTGCGGTACTTCGCGTTCCAGCAGGGCGCGCTGGCCGGCGGGATGGCGTTCGTGTACGCTGGCATCATCCTGCACGGCATGTGCTACGACTTCTTCTTCGTGGCGGGTCAGATCTATACCGACGAGCGCGCCGGGCCGAAGATCCGCGCGGCCGCGCAGGGGTTCATAAACCTCGTGACCAACGGCGTCGGCTACTTCGTGGGCGCGGCGGTCTCGGGCGCGGTCGTGCAGGGCTTCGCATCCACCGATGCCGCCGGGGCGGTGACGCACGACTGGTACCGCGTGTGGCAGATCCCCGCCCTCGGGGCTCTGGCGATCTTCCTCATCTTCATGCTGGTATTCCGGCCGCGGAAGGCCGTCGAGGTCGCCTAGCGTGCAAGGACAGCGTCGGGTGTCAATGAACTCGCCCGCGCCGGGCGTGATCGTCGAGGCAGCCGTTGACTCATACCACGCAGCCGTGCGCGCGCAGGCGGCTGGCGCAGGCCGGATCGAGCTGTGCGGGCCGCTGCACGACGGGGGCACCACCCCGAGCGCCGGGCTCATTGCGCGCTGCCTCGACGACCTGCTCCCGTCGGTGAACGTACTCATCCGCCCGCGCGCGGGCGACTTCGTGTACACGGACGCCGAGCTCGACATCATGAAGCGCGACATCGCCGTGGCGAAGGAGCTCGGCGTGGATGGCTTCGCCGTGGGCGCGCTCACGCCCGACGGTGAGATTGACGCGAGCCAGCTTGCCGAGCTGATCGCCGTGGCGACGCCGCTGCGCGTGGTGTTTCACCGTGCGTTCGATCGCCTGCGCGATCAGCATGAGGCACTCGAGCTGCTGGTTTCGCTCCAGGTGAACGGTGTTCTCACGTCTGGCGGCGCGCCAACCGCGGAGGCGGGCATACCGCAGCTCCGGCAACTCGTCGAGCGCGCCGGCGACCGCATCCGCGTGATCGCGGCCGGAAGCATCACCCGCGCATCGGCGGGCCGCATAGCTCGCGACACGGGTGTGAGCACCGTTCACGGGCGTGCGTTCGAGGAGATCGCGGCCGCGCTGCGCGCCTGACCAGCGCCCGCGCGCGGTTCAACCGATCATCGAGCGGATCACGAAGCCAACGTTGGCCGGCCGCTCCGCGAGGCGTCGCATGTACCACTTGAACCACGCGCTGCCGTAGGAGACGAGCGTCTTCACCGTCTCGCCTTCGCGCCTCAGGCGCCGCTGGTCGGCGTCCTTGATCCCGTACAGCATGTGCACTTCGTACTGCCCCGGTGCCACGCCCAGTTCCTTCGCGCGCGCGACGATCCGCGACACGAGCGGGACGTCGTGCGTGCCAAAGACCGGAAGGCACCCGCCCTCGCGCGCAGAACGCAGCATCGCATCCGAAATATCGAAGTAAGCGCGGTCGGTGTCGGCTTTGCGCGGATACGCGACATGCGGGGGCTCGGCGTATGCGCCCTTCACCAGGCGGATCACCGGTTTGACGGGAAGCAGGTCGGCCACGTCCTTCGGGGTGCGGAACAAGTACGCCTGCATCGCGACACCGCTCGCGGGGTGGGCTTCCTTCACCTTGCGGTACAGCGCGAGGGTGCGGTCCACGTAGCTGCTGTCCTCCATGTCAATCCAGAGGAAGCTGCCGGTCGCCTCGGCTTTCGCGGCGAGTTCCATCGTGTACGACTCGCAGAGGGCCACGTCCACGTCGAGCCCAAGCTGCGTCGGCTTCACGCTGACGTGCCCCGGAAGGCCCCTCCGCTTGATCTCGTCGAAGAGCTGGAGGTAGTGGTCACGAACGGCCGTCGCCTCGGCGGTCTGCGTGATTGCCTCGCCCAGCCGGGTGAACAGCGTGCCGCGGCCGTCCGCTGCAAGATCCGCGCAGGCGCGCATGGCGTCGTCCGTCGCCTCGCCCGGCATGAACTTCTTCGTCGCGCGACGGACGAACCCCCAGCGCGTGACATGGTTGTTGAGGTAATCGCTCTTGGCGAGCGCCAGGAAGAATCCGCGGCCGAATGGCATATGCCGGTGTCCGTGGGCTTATGGTTTCCAGGTGCCGAGGGCTACCCCCGGCACGTACTTGTCCAATCCCTTCGGCGGATACGCCAGCGCCTTGCCCTGCTCTGCGCTCTGGTATCCCGTCATCAGCATCCTCACGACCTCCACGCCATCGTCCCAGGTGAGGAGGGGCTCCTCCTTCCCCAGGAACGCGCGCACGAAATGACGGTCTTCGCCGGTGTAGCCGTATGCCGCGTATTCCTCGGGCACCACTGGCATGACACCCTGCTCGGCATTCTGCTTCTCGACGAGGTCTTCGCCCGCCTTCCCCTTAACCTCGCGGCTGAAGAAGAGCTGCAGGCCGGAATCGAGAGAGTTCCACTTCATGGAGTATTCCGGCCCCAGCAGCTCCGCCGATAGGCGTAGCCCCGCGCCCACGTAGCTCCAGCTCGTTGTCGCCTCGCCGATCGCGATGCCTCCGGGTGTCTCGAACTCGACGTGCATCGCGGCGAAGTCCTCGGCGGGCGCCCTTGCGTAATCAACATCGCCGCCCATGGAGGCCTTGAGTTTTTTCACGTAGGCGGGGCGCGACCACTTGAGCGAGGCAATGTGGCCCGTGACCCGCACCGGCTTTACCGTCGAGAGCGGTTCTCCAGGCTTGGTGAGGAGATAGCGCACCACGAGAGCCGAGTGGCACATCATGTCGTTGAGCACGCCGCCGCCCTGCATCTTCCCCTGCCAGAACCACGGGGCGTGCGGACCGCTGTGCTCCTCCGCCGCGCGGGCAAGGTAAGGGCGGCCCGTCGTCGCCGCGCCGCGCGCCCAGATGAGGTTCTTCCCCGCCTCGATGTGAGGCGCGAAAAGCTGGTTCTCGAGGTATCCCGTCCTGATCCCGGCCTTCTTCACCAGGTCGCGGATCCTGACCGCCTCGGCGGCATTGCGGGCGAGCGGCTTCTCGCAGGCGATTCCCTTCAACTGTCCATGTCCGCGGACGATGGTGTCAACGATTTCCTCGACGTTCTCCACGCGCGCGTGGTTCGGGCCGCAGAGCCAGATCGCATCTATCTCAGGGTCCGCGACCATATCTGCGATGGACTTGAAGCGCCGGGCGAAGCCAACGTCGAGCTTCTTCGCCAGAGTGGCGGCCTCGCTTGCGCGCACCGCGTTGGGGCTCCACACGCCCGTGACTTCGGCGTCGCGGACCCCGCGCCAGCCCTGAATGTGAAAGCGGGTGTTGAAGCCCGAGCCGATGAACCCGACACGCAGCGCCACTGCAGCTACCTCGTCGCGGCGACCTTGGCCGCCTGCCTGGACGCCGCGTAGAGGTTGATGCGCGAGTAAACGCCGAACGGCGACCCGTCGTCAATGAACCCGCCGCCGGGGCCAAGCGTCTGGGTAAGAATGCCGTTCGCCTGCGCAAGCGTGAGCGACGGGAAGGCGACGGTGAGCAGGTAGCCGGCTTCCGGGGCAACCCTGTTCACGTCAACCGCCGCGGCAGCTGCCCTGGGAAAGACCGTCGGCAGCCCGTACGTGTGGGTCGAGGCGTAGAAAGCCTCGTTGGCCGCGGGGTCGCTGAAGCGACCGATGTCTTCGCGCGCGCACTCAGCCATCGGCTTTCCGCACGCCGCCTCGAGGACCTTTCGCACGTCTTCACGCGCTTTAGCGACTGCGCCGCGGAAGTCGCCGATCTGCGGCGCTCCCTTGTGAACCTGCCCGACGTAGGCCGGGTCGTTGGCGAGCAGGTGCGCCATGTCGTGGTATGCCAGCGCCCGGCCGCCGAGGACGTCCATCGCGTAGTGCGCGCCTACCATGATTCGACTATTTCCGTATTCGGCCCCGCGCGCGATCATCTCCCCATATCGCTCCGGCACCATCACGGCCAGCAGGAGCGAGCCCATGTAGCCGTATGTCGTGTGCCCGCTCGGGAACGACGGGCTGTTGATGAGGTCCATCATCGGGCCACGGTTGTACACCGTGTTGTCGGACGGCGTGCCAAAGTAGTCGCGGCCCACGATCCGCGCGAAACTGACTTCGGTCTGGAACGGACGCGCATCTCCGTATCGGCCCGCGCCGGCGGATCCAGCCGGGAATCCGTACGCTTTGCCGAACATGTCGGCAGCGCCGCCGTTCTTCTCGATGATCGCCCTTGCCTCGTCCGATACGGGCTTCTTTCCGTCGGTCGTGAGGTTGGCGAAGAAATACTTGCCCGAGTTCGAACTCGAACGGGCAGCCGCGAGCGCGTAGGCAATGACGTCCGCGACCGGCTTAGAGATGCTCGTGAAGGTGTCGCGGTCCACGTAGTGCGCCCGCGCCACGTATGCCGCGCCGAGGGTCGTGCCAAGTCCGTCGGCAAGCTGGGCGAGGTTGCCACGCGTGATGAACACGTCGCGCAGCGCAAGCTGCTGCTGCTCCGCGAACTGCCAGAGCGTCGGCTGCCGGAGTTCGCCCGTCTGGATGCCACCCGTGACTGTATAGTTGGCTCCGAGCGCCGCGCGGCCGGCCTCGGACTTCGACAGGACGGTGACGGGCGAAAGCCCCCTCAGCACCGCCATGTCGGTGACGGATTGCGCCCCTGCCTGCAGGGAGAGCAGCGTGGCGCACGCGATCGCGCCGGTGAACATCCTGCCTGCCATGCGTCCTCCGAATGTGTCCGTCGAGGTACCAGCAGTAAAATGTATCAACTGCACCGCATCGGGTTCAGCGGGCTTCGAGCCTGTACGCCGCGTGGCATGCCACGCAATTGCCGGTGATTCGGGACAGCCGGACGACGACGCTGTCGCGCGGCAGGCCGGCACCGAGGGCCGCCGCCAGGTCGTCGAACTGCTGGTGCGTGGCCACGCCAAGCTGCAGGAACTTCTCCGGGAGCAGGTGTTCGAGCGCCGTGTCGGCCGCGGCGCCCAGGCCGGAACGCTTCGCGGCGGCCTGCATCGCTACCGCATCCCCGGGCACGCTGGCCGTCAGCAGATCGTGAAGCGACCCAAGCATCGTCCTCATTTCCAGGAGGACAGCGTCCCTTGCCTCGGCCGGGACGCGGATCGCCTCGCGACCATCAGCGCCTGCTCCTCCTCCGCGCTGAGCGCGCTCTCCACAGCCGACGACAAACCCGCCAAGCAGGATCGCCGCCGCGAGCGAAAGCCGGGTTGCCCACATACCGCCTCCTTGTGGAAACTTCAGGGCCAATCGGGCCGTAGTGCGCAGCCGATGGCGGCGCTGGAGGCAATTTGGCATGACGGCACGGCTCCTGCACTCGAAGCACCCCGCAGTTACCATGACCGCAGGCCCGCGCGCGGTACGGCGGGCCGGCTGCAACAGCGCGCCGGGCCACGCCGCGACGCACTGTCACACAGGAGACCATCATGCCGGTGACGTTCCGTTCGTTCATCATGCCGCTCGGCTTTTCGCTGCTTGCGGTCACGACCGCCGTCGCGCAGTCGCCCGACGCCCTGTACATGCCGCAGTCCGTCAAGGAAGCGTATGCGCGCGGCACGCGTTCACCCGACGGCCGCCCCGGCCCGCGATACTGGCAGAACCGGGGCCGGTACGAGATAGAAGTCACCGTGCAGCCGCCTGCGCGCACCGTCCGCGGGACCGAGCGCATCACGTACATGAACAACAGTCCCGACACACTCCGCATGCTCGGGCTCAAGCTGTTCATGAACGAGCACAAGGCCGGCTCGCCGCACATCGGCGCGACGAACCCGGCTGACAACACCAGCGGCATCCACATTGACGCCTTCAGCGTGAACGGCTTGCAGCAGCAGTGGCGCGACGGCCCGCTCGCCCTCACGAATGCCGCGCTCCGGCTGCAGGCCCCGCTCGCGCCCGGCGATTCCGTGCGGCTCGGCTTCGACTGGCACTACGACCTCGCCACCACGCACGGACGCGAAGGGGTGGTTGACTCGACCACGTTCTTCGTGGCGTACTTCTACCCGCGCGTGTCGGTGTACGACGACTACAACGGATGGGACATGATGGACTTCACCGGATCGCTGGAGTTCTACAACGACTTCAACGATTATGCGCTCACGGTGCGCGCCCCGCGCAACTATGTGGCGTGGGCAACGGGCACGCTTGCAAATCCGGCTGACGTCCTCGCGCCCGCCGCGCTCGGCCGCTTCCAGGCATCGCTCGCCAGCGATACGACGGTGCACGTCGCCACCCGAGCCGATATGATTGCCGGCCGGATCACGCGCCAGGATACGCTCCTCGAGTGGCGCTTCGCCGCCTCGAACGTGTCGGATGTGGCTTTCGGCGTGAGCGACCACTACGCGTGGGACGCGGGCAGCGTGGTCGCCGACCCGGCCAGCGGACGTCGCGTGAGCGTACAGGCGGCATTTGCCGACAGCGCCGAGGATTTCCACCACATGGTGCGGTTCGCCGGCGACGCGCTTGCGTGGCTTTCGCGCAACTGGCCCGGGGTGCCGTATCCGTACGAGAAGACGACCGTCTTCCAGGGATTCGCCGACATGGAGTATCCCATGATGGTAAACGACGAGGCATTCGCCGACACCAGCTTCTCGCGGTTCGTCGTGGCGCACGAACTCGCGCATACCTGGTTCCCTTTCTACATGGGAACCAACGAGTCGCGGTACCCGTTCATGGATGAGGGCTGGGCGACTGCGCTCGAATACCTGTACAACGTCTCGACGACGGGCGTCGAGCGCGCCGGCGAGTCGTTCAGGCAATTCCGCGTACAGGGATGGATCCGCGACCCCGCCCCGTCTGCGGACATGCCCATCATCACCCCGGCCGACATCATGCGCGCCGGGATGGGCAATAATGCCTACGGAAAGCCAGCGCTCGCGTACCTCGCCCTGAAGGACATGCTCGGCGATTCGCTCTTCGCGCGCGGACTCCACGGTTATATGGAGCGGTGGCACGGCAAGCACCCGATCCCATGGGACTTCTTCTATTCCTTCAACGACGTCACTGGCCGCAACCTCGACTGGTTCTGGCGCAGGTGGTACTTCGAGCCGAACTACATTGACATCGCGGTACGCGGCGTACGGGGTCGCACCGTGGAGCTCGCCAACGTCGGCGGAATGCCCGCGCCGTTTGACATCGTGGTCACGTTCGACGACGGGAAGACCGAACGGTTCCACCGCACTGCGGAGATCTGGCGCGACCATCCGGTGACGGCGACCGTGACGCTCCCAGGCAAGGGCGCGATCCGCAAGGTGACGCTCGACGGCGGGATCTGGATGGACGCCACGCCCGCCGACAATACCTGGCCCAGGCAGTAGCGCAGGATATTCCGCGGCGTGCGACGCCTGACGCGTCGCACACCCCGGACCTCAGCCGCGCCTCAGCCGATCTCGAAGCAGCACCGCGGCCGGCCGCTCCGGTCGCAGCACTCGCGCACCTCGACGCCCACGAGCCGCCGGACCATGGCCTCGGCGATGCGGCACGCCGAAGGGTGATCAACGACCACCTTCGACAGCGGGCATCCCGCACTCCGGATGAACAGCTTCCCGCCGTCTCCCTGCACCACTTCGGCGTCGCCGCCAAGCCCGCCAAGCGCAGCGACGGCCGCCTCGGCACGCGCCCGCAGACTTCCGCCTGCCCGGCCGCCGGCCGCATGATGCCCGGCATCGCGTAGCAGCGCTTCGGCCTCATCCGGGCCCAGGCGCGTCACCATCGTCCGGAGCAGCGCGTGCAACACCGGCGCGTACGCCTCCGAGAAGGTTTCCTCGCCCGCGGGCGTCAAAGCGTAAACGTGCGCCGGCTTGCCTACACCGCTGCGGCGCAAGTCCACGCGCTCCACCAGCCCCGCCTTCTCGAGCGCCTCGATGTGCGGCCTCACCGCGTTGTCCGTCACCCGCAGCTCCGCCGCCAGGCCGTTGATCGTCCAGTTGGAACGGCGAAGTCGCGCGAGGATGCGCTCGCGCGTGTTCCCCGTCCGCTTCCCTGGCCTGACCGCTGGCTTCATGGTTGGCTCCCGCATGGCATGGAATCTGCCGCCACGCG
Organism: Gemmatimonadaceae bacterium; assembly: GCA_020851455.1. Taxonomy (GTDB): domain Bacteria; phylum Gemmatimonadota; class Gemmatimonadetes; order Gemmatimonadales; family Gemmatimonadaceae; genus Fen-1231. Next base: position 90,623 of record JADZCT010000045.1, read on the forward strand.
CCATCCCCGGATGAGTAGGCCGTTGTTCATAATATGTCAAGGTCTTTCTTGACATATTCACGGAGAGTCGCTAGAGTCAGTGCATGAGGCCGCGGCTCATGAGAGGCACGAAGGACTTCCGCGGCGGAGGCAGGCGTGGGAGGCGGCATGAAGCGAAATGACCGACGACTCGTGGTCGCACGGACGCTGTCGTTGCTGGCGGGCGCAGCATTGCTCGCTGGTTGCGGGTCGGCGCCCAGGCCAAGGACGGTATCGCTGACGATCGAGAACCTGGCGTTCACGCCAGCGACGGCAACGGTTGCGCCGGGGGATACGCTCGTCTGGACGAACCGAGACCTGGTGCCTCACACCGTGACGGCGCGGGACGGGGCGTTCGACTCCGGCAGTATCGCGGCGGGCGCGACATGGACGTACGTCGCGCCACGGACGGGAACCGTCGCTTACTACTGCGTCTTCCACCCGACCATGCAGGGGACGCTCGACATTCACTGAGCGCCAGCAGGCAGACGAAGCACTCACACACAGAGGCATGTATGACAGTGAAGCAAGTCGCAATCCCGGTGCTCGCACTAATCGCGGCGGTTGCATGCAGCGGCAAGGCGGACAGCACGCCGGCCGCAGCCAGCCAGGTCGCCACCACTTCGGCAGCGGCCGCTCCGGCGCCGCCCCCGACCGACGCGCAGATCGCGGCAATCGTGGTGACGGCCAACTCGGCCGACAGCGCAGCAGGGGCGCTGGCGATCCAGAAGTCGTCGAACGCGAAGATCAAGGCGTTCGCACGCAGCATGGTCACCGACCACGGCGCGGTGAACAAGCAGGCCGTGGAACTCGCGAAGAAGATCGGTCTTACGCCGGAGTCGAACCCTACGAGCCAGTCGCTCGCGCAGGACGGCGAGTCGAACCTCAGCAACCTCCGCGGGCTAACTGGCGCGGCGTTCGACAAGGCCTACATTGACCACGAGGTCGCCCTCCACCAGCAGGTGCTCGACGCGCTGAGCAGCACGCTGCTGCCCAACACGCAGAACCCGGAGCTGAAGGCGCTCCTCGAGAAGGGCCAGCCGGTGTTCCAGGGCCACCTGGAAATGGCAAAGCAGGCGCAGGCATCGCTCTCGGTACAGCCGTAAGGCCGCAGCGAGCGGAGCACCGCAACCTGAAGCCGGCGGGCTGCGGGGCCGATGCCGGCAGGCTGAAGCGACGAAGCGGGCGCCGGTAGCAACGGCGCCCGCTTCGTCGTTCACCCCTGCGGGTCGCGCGCGACGTCGCTCAGGAACGCGTACAGGGCGTCGCTCACCGTTCCGATGTCGTGGTCCCTCTTCGCGACCACCCACGCCCGACGGGCAATCGCCGGACCCTCGACCCGGTCTTCCACGCAGGCGCGCAGCGCCGCGTCTATCGCCTCCGGAGAAGGGTCTTCCGCGAAGTACGCGCACCCTCTTTCCCGCAGGAAGACGTTCGAGGCCGAATCGGCCGGGCCGCAGGCCAGGATCGGCCTGCCCGCTGCCATGTAGTCCGTCACCTTGGTTTGCAGCGACGACCGCGACATGTGCGCCTGCGCCGGGTCGAACGACGACGCGACGAGAAGGAGGTCGCAATCCGCCAGGGCGGCGGGCAGCGCGTCGTAGGGCACGAGGCCGCCGTCCACCACGCCCCACCTGCGCCACTGGGCCCCGTGCCTGCCCCAGAAGAACCGGTCGGTGAAGAGGACGAGCTCCATGTCGCTGCCAGCTTCGCGCAATCGCCGGATCCCCTGCGCGATAGCGGCGACGGCGTCCCAGTGCATCGGCCACACGGATCCGGCGTACGCAACCCTGAAGCGCCCGCTCCGGGGCCGCTCGAGCGCGGACGGCATCGCATCGCCCGTACGCACCGCGTTGTGCACCACGTGGACAGGCCGCTCCAACCCGGCAAACGCGCGCATCGCGTTGGACAGGTAGGTCGAGATCGCGAGCCACGCGACCGCGCGGCGCAGCAGGTTCCGGCCGCGCGCCCGGGTATCGAACGCCATTCGCGCGCCGGGCTGGTGCGCTAGCCAGTCGTCCATCATGTACACGACCATTGGAGCAAGTCCGGCGCACTTCCCGGCCAGCGCGACACCGACCGCGTTCGTTGGCACCGCCACGACGAGTTCCGGAGCGAACCGCGCCACCGCATCGCCATGCGGCAGCGGGCGGAGCTGTGTCCAGGCGGCGTCAACGTGCCCGATGCGCGGACGCAGCCACTGCGCCACCCGCCCCGGCACTCCGGGCGCGGCCGGCAGCACGCGATGGCCTGCTGCTGTCTCGAATGGCACGCGATGGCTCGTGCTCAGCGCCATGAGGCGGTCGGCGGGGTAGCGCGAGATGAGGTTGACGAGTGTGCGGCCGGCGCCGCGGCTTCCCGCGGAGAGGTCAACGTCGGTCGCCAGCAGGATGCGCGGGAGCGGGCCGGGTGAGGCGCCTCCGTCGCCCGCGCCCGTCACTTCAGCCGACGCTGCCACGCCTCGACGATCTCGTCGAAGATCGTGGGCAGAGCGACGGTGATGGACCAGCCCGGGTAGTGCGCCATCATCCTGCGAAGGTCACTGTAATAGCAGATGTGATCTCCCACACGATTCTGTTCCACATACTCGTGACGCATCGGCTTGCCGGTGCGCTCGGCGACCATGCCGAACGCCTCGACGATCGAGCATGAGTTGCCCTTGCCGCCGCCCAGGTTGTACACCTCGCCTGAACGCGGCGCGGCGATGAATGCTTCGGCGAACATGGCCACGTCGCGCGAGTGGATGTTGTCGCGCACCTGCTTCCCCTTGTAGCCGAAGATGCGGTAGGTGCCGCCCTCTACGTTCACCTTCACGAGGTAGCTGAGGAAACCGTGCAGCTCGACCCCCGAGTGGCTTGGGCCGGTGAGGCAGCCGCCCCTGAGCGCGCAGGTGCGCATCCCGAAATAACGGCCGTACTCCTGGACCATGACGTCGGCCGCGACCTTCGACGCGCCGAAGATCGAGTGCGTCGAACGGTCAATGCGGAAATCCTCGGCGATCCCGTGAGCATAGGCAGGGTCAGCGTAGTCCCAGCGCGTATCGAGCTCGGCGAGGGCGATTTCGTTCGGCGCGTCGCCGTACACTTTGTTCGTGCTGAAGTGCACGAACGGCGCTTCGATGCAGTGGGTGCGCGCCGCCTGCAGCAGGTTGAGCGTGCCGACGGCGTTCGTGTCGAAGTCGTCGAACGGGATGCTTGCGGCGCGATCGTGGCTTGGCTGCGCTGCGGCGTGGACGATAGCGTCGGGCTTGAGGTCACGAAGCAACCGGTCAATGCCGCCACGGTCACGCACGTCGAGTTCATGGTGCCTGAAGTTGCGCAGCGTGCTCGTGAGCCGATGCTGCATCCAGCGCGTGTCGCCGCCGGACCCGAAGAACACAGCGCGCTGGTTGCTGTCCACGCCATGTACGTCCCAGCCGAGCTGGGCGAAGTGGGCGACCATTTCGGAGCCGATGAGGCCGGACGAGCCGGTGACCAGGAGCCGGGACATGGCAGGGAAGTTACCTGGTTCCTACCCATCCACCCCCAGGTGCTTCCGCGCCGCCGAAGGGCACCCGTTCCACGCGGGCAGGGCCACGTTCCCGATGTACCCCAGATCCTTCACGCCCGCCTGGCTCGAGAAGAATCCGCTCGCGGTGAAGTCGCGCAGGCGATTGAAGAACGCCACGCCATCGCGCACGCTGGGCACCGCCTTCGCCGGCCACGCGACCTGGTCGAACAGCCGCCTGCGCTCGGCGTTGGTGACCTTGAGAAACGACCTCCCGAAGGTGGTGTACGAGAAGCCGTCGAACCACCTGAGCGCATCGCGCATCCAGGCGTAGCTGTTGCCATACTCGGCGCAGAAGAAGTCCATGTATTGCGGCACGCCGGCTTCCGTCGCGCTCCCCGATCGTTCGTCGCGCGGGATGATCAGGTCAACGATGATGTTGATCTGCCGCCATTCGTCGGGCTGGAACCAGCGCGGCCGGTAGGCCACGCCCTGCCGCTGCCGCTCGAGCGCCGCTTCGACGTGCGCCGTCGCGCGCTCGGCATCGGCAGGGCCGATCGGGAGCGCGGCAAGGGCTGCGGCTCCAACGGCCGCCTTGAGTACGTCGCGCCGGGTGGAGCCGCGTGACACGGCTTCCTTCACGCGCCCGTCCGGCGAGGAATCCGCCTCTCCGATCACAGCTCCCTCCGCTTCATCATGTCGCTGATCGCATCGGCCGCGCGCCAGGCGAGCGCGAGGATCGTCCACGTGGGGTTCTTGTCGGCCTGCCCGACGAACGGGGCGCCGTCGGCAACGAAGAGGTTCCTGCAGTCATGCGCCTGCGACCGTGCGTTCAGCACGGATGTGGAGGGGTCGTCACCCATGCGGGCGCCGCCGGCTTCGTGGATGATCGAGCCGCCATTCCCGATGCCGTAACCGCGATCGCGCGACGGCATCGGGTCGAACACCGTGCCGCCCATCTCGGCGACGAGTGCACGTAACGTCTCCTGCATGTGCTTCGCCTGGTTCAGCTCGTAGTCGGTCCATTCCCAGTGGAAACGGAGCACGGGGATTCCCCACCGGTCCCTGCGCTGCGGGTCGAGCTCGCAATACGACTTCTCGTTCGGGATCATCTCGCCGCGGCCGTCGAAGCCGATCGTCGTCCCGTAGTACCGGCGGTAGTCGTTCTTGAGTTCCCTGCCGTAGCCGCCGCCGGGAGGGTAGCGATGAATGCCACCCATGAATCCGTGACCGGGCACTCCCATCCCGCCCCAGACCTCGATGTGGTAGCCGCGCGGGAAGTCGAGCTTCGAGTTGTCGAGCCACCACGGCATGTACACGTGCATGCCACCCACGCCGTCGCAGTTGTGGCGCGGCTGATCCACCATCTTCGGGATGAACCCCGCCACCCCGGCGCCAACGGTGTCGGTGAGGTACTTCCCTACCATGCCGCTCGAGTTGGCGAGCCCGTCCGGGTGACGCGACGACTTGGAGTTGAGGAGGATCCGCGCCGTCTCGCACGCGCTCGCTGCAAGCACCACGACGCGCGCCTCGACGTGGGCGTCCACCCCGTTGGCCTTGTCTATGTAGCTCACGCCTGTCGCGAGTCCCTGGTCGTCAACCGTGACCTCGCGCGCCATTGCGCTGGTGATGATTGTGAGCCGGCCCGTCTCTTGCGCAGGAAGGAGGAGGACGTTCGGCGACGAAAAATTGGCGTTCACCGTGCAGCCGCGGTTGCACTGGCCGCAGTAGTGGCACGCCATGCGGCCGTGGATCGGCCTGGTGATGATCGAGAGTCGGGACGGGATGCAAGTGATGTCGAGCCGGTCGCTGGCCTGCTTGACCAGCAACTCGCGACAGCGGGGCATGGGCGGCGGGAGGAAGCGGCCGTCAGGGTGATTGCGGAGCCCCTCGTTCGAACCGAAGACACCGATGAGATCGTCAACCCGATCGTAGTACGGCGCGATGTCGTCGTACGAGATGGGCCAGTCGTCGCCAAGCCCGTCCCTGGACTTCGCCTTGAAGTCGTCGGGGCCGAAGCGGAGCGAGATTCGCCCCCAATGGTTGGTGCGCCCCCCGAGCATCCGCGCGCGCCACCAGTCGAACCTGGTGCCGTCGGCGCGCGTGTACGGTTCGCCGTCAATGTCCCAGCCGCCAATGCAGGCGTCGAACTCGCCAAAGGGACGTTCCCTGGTGCTCGCCCCACGGCGCGGCGTCTGCCACGGCCAAGAGAGCATCTTCGAGTCCCGGGTGTTGTCCCACCAGAGCCCGGCCTCGAGCATCACGACGCTCGCGCCGGCCGCGGTAAGCGCGTGCGCGGCCATGCCGCCGCCGGCCCCGGAGCCCACGATGCAGACGTCGTACGTCGTTCTTTTCCGCTGGCTGGTCATTCCGCCCGCGCCCGTCGCCCGACATTCATTCCGCTGCCTCCCGGCTGGCCGCGACTCAACGCTCCAGCCCGCGCTCCAGCGCGTCGTGAACGGTCTTGAGCACCTTGATTCGCGCGAAGTACTTGTCGTTCGCCTCAACGATAGTCCACGGCGCGCGCCTCGTGGAGGTATGCGAGACCATGTCGCAGACGGCGTCGGAGTAGAGGTCCCACTTCTCCCGGTTGCGCCAGTCTTCTTCGGTGATCTTGAACCGCTTGAACGCAACCGCCTCGCGCTCCTTGAATCGCTCGAGCTGCACCTTCTTGGAGATCGCGAGCCAGAACTTCACCACCACGATGCCGTGGCCGGTCATTTCCTCCTCGAAGTCGTTGATCTCGCCGTAGGCGCGCTGCCAGTCCCACTCGGAGCAGAAGCCCTCGACGCGCTCGACGAGCACGCGGCCGTACCACGAGCGGTCGAATACCACGATGTTGCCGTGGCGTGGCAAGTGCCGCCAGAAACGCCAAAGGTACGGATGCGCCTTTTCCTCGTCGGTGGGCGCGGCGACAGGGATGATGCGCATGAACCGCGCGTCAACGGCCGCCGCGAGGCGACGCACCGCGCCGCCCTTCCCCGCCGCATCGTTGCCCTCGAACACCACCACCACGGAATGGTTCCTGAACCGCTTGTGGCGCGTGAGCAGTGAAAACTTCCCCTGCCACTTCTCGAGGTCCCGCTCGTACCGCTTGCGCGGAACTTCCTTCGTCAGATCGAGTTGCGTGAGGATCGTGCGCTTGGTCGCGACGCCGGGGCTCGGGTCGGTGGTCGCGGTGCGGCCTGGCTGTACCGACGGCTTCTCGAGCCGGTGGCGCAGCCCGTCGAGCAGGCGCTCGGCGGTAACGATCTCGCGATAGCGGCGGTCAACGCCCTCCACCACGATCCACGGCGCATACGCCTGTGACGTGTCGCGCAGCACGCGCTCCGACACCTCACGGAAGCGATCGTAGCGCGCGAAGTAGTCTTCGTCCTTCTTCGTCACGCGCCAGCGGGTGAGTGGGTCCGCCCTGAGTTCCCTGATTCTCCTGCGCTGCGCCTTCCTCGAGAGATGGAACCAGAACTTGAGGATCAGCGCACCTTCGTCGGCGAGCATCAGCTCGAACCGGTTGATCTCCGCGACGCGCCGGTCGAGCCGGGCCCAGTGCGGCCGCCGCTCCGCCATTGCCGCGTTCACGATCGGCCATGTGTACCAGGAACCAAAGAAGATCCCGATCTTCCCTGCAGACGGGAGCATGCGCCAGTAACGCCAGAGCCGCGGTCGTTCCAACTCTTCGTCCGACGCCTCACCCGTGCCATTCACCTCGATGTGGCGCGGGTCCATCCACGAAGTGAGCGCGTTCACCGTCTCGCCGCGCCCGCCGCCCTCTACGCCGCCCACGAGCACGATCACCGGAAAGGCGCGCGAGTCCTTGAGCGCGTATTGCGCGTCGAGGAGCGCGCCGCGCAGCTCCGTGCTGCGCCGGGCATACTCTTCCTTGGAAATGGTCTGGCCAAGTTCGGCGTCTTCGAACATGCGCGTACTCCGGGGACGGTCGTTGCGGTTCTCAGAAAGTCAGCGCCGAGAGATACCTGTAGCTGGCCGCGATCGAGGCGAACGGGTCGGGCGACGGGTTGTCGTGCTCCACGAAGTAATGGCGGATGCCCGCCCTGGCGTGCTGGGCGAAGATCTGCTTCCAGTCGATCGCGCCCGATCCGACGTCGGTCATCTCGAGCGCCGGCGCGGCGGTGGCGTCCTTCACGTGCACGGAACGGAAGCGGCCCGGGTACTTCGCGAAGTACGCAAGCGGGTCGCCGCCCGACTTCACCATCCAGTAAATGTCCATCTGGTAGTCAACGAGGCCGGGGTCGGTCTCGCGAAGGAGCACGTCGAACGGGACGGTTCCGTCGGCCAGGGGCCTGGGTTCGACGGCGTGGTTGTGGAAGCCGAAGCGTAGCCCGGCGCCGTGAGCCTTGCGGCCGATGGCGTCGAACCGCGCGGCGATCGCCTTCCACGACGCCGCATCCGTAAGCGTGCGCGTATCGAGCGACGGGACGATCAGCATCTCGTGCCCAATCGTCTTCGCGGCCCGGGCCTGCGCGTCAAAGTCCCGCTCGAGAATCTCGATTGCCGTGTGGACGGACGGTGACGTCAGGCCGTTGAGGTCGAGCAGTTCGCGGATCCGTTCCGGCTGGACTCCGAAGTAACCGGCGAACTCGACCTCCTTGTATCCGATTCCGGCCACGCGCGCGAGGGTGCCCGGCACGTCGTCGCGCATGGCCGCGCGGACGGTGTAGAGCTGCAGCCCGGCGCGTTCGATCCTGTCGAGCGGCGCAGCGGCATCGAGCCCGCGAAGGCCCGGGAGGTTCCGCGGCGCAAACGTTGCGACGCCGGCGCCAAGGGCCGCACTGCGAAGAAAGTCACGCCTCGAGACCATTTCGCGCCTCCCTGTGGGTCGCAGGAATATGCAGCGGCCAGGCCACCCGCGCTGTCAGGGCTCGATAACCGCCTTGATTACGTCGCGTCGCTCCACGGCCGCCAGCGCCTCGCCCGCCTGATCGAGCCCGTAGCGGCCCGATACGGCGCCAGCCCACGGGAGCGACTTGCCCTGCTGGGAGAGAACCGAGAGCGCCCGGTAGAAGTGCGAGAAGTCGCTCCCCCAGCATCCGCGGATCTCGGCGTGCCTGCGGTTCACCTGAGTGCTCGGGTTGACCGTGACGTCGCCACCGTCGGTGTACTGGCCCGCGATCACTACGCGACCGCCGTCGCGCACCAGGTCCAGCGCCTGCGAGAACGCGCGCGGATCTCCAGCCGCCTCTAGCACGATATCGGCCCCGCGTCCGTTGGTGAGGGCGCGCACCTGGGCCGCGCGCTCCTCGTGGGGAATGTCGAGCGAAATCGCGTGGGTCGCGCCCATCGTCATGGCAAAGTCGAGCCGTTGCGCGGGCGCGCCAACGATTATCACCGGATACGCCCCGCCCAGCCGCGAGAGCGCGGCCGCCGCGATGCCTACTGGCCCAGCGCCCAGCACCACCACCGACGACCCGAGCTTCACCTCGCCGCGCTCCACCGCGTGGATGCTCGTCACGAGCCCGCACCCGCCCGCGATGAAAAGCGTGGGATCCACGCCACCTGGAAAACGAAGCAGCTTCACGCCGGGCTTCATCCAGACGTGGTCTGCCCAGCCGCCCAGCGGGCCGTCGGCCAGGCCGTACGTGATACCGTAGACCTTCCGATAAGGGCAACGCGTGGTCTGCTTGGTGACCAGGCACTCATAGCACTTGCCGCAGCTCTCGTGCACGTCGAGGAATGTCACCATGTCGCCTTCGCGGAACGGCTCGCCGAACACGTCGCGCATCTCGCCCCGGAGCGCCGCGATCTCACCCACGGACACGTGCCCCGGGATGATCGGGTACGGAACGCCGGCGAGCTGGCCATGATGCAGGTGGACGTCCGTCCCGCAAACTTCGGAGTATCGGGTGCGGAGCATGGCGCTCCCCGGCGTAAGCTCAGGCCAGGGCAGTTCACGCATTTCGATCGGCTTGTGCGGCGCGGGCATCACCGCTGCACGAATTACTTGTGGCATCCTTCCGAATCCTCTTCGTCTGCGGGTTGTAGCCTGGCGCGCTCTCCGGTCACTTGCTCCACGGTGGGACGATCTGGACCATTCGGGCGTACGCGATGAGCTGCCCGAGGTGCTCGCCCGAGTGCTCGGCCGTGGCGAGCAGCCACGCGCGGCGCGGCTGGGTCATGCCGAAGAGCTTGAACGGCTCCTCCAGGCTCGAGTCCTTCATGTTGCGCACAGTCGCATCAATGGCCTCGAATGACACCTTGAGCGCGGCCTGCACCTTCGCCTTGTCGCCGAGGCAGGTCTCGGTCGCCACAGTTGCGAGTTCCTTCGGCGCGTCGGGCCCCCCGAACGCCTTGCCCATGTCGTAGTTCTCGGCGGCAATGTGCGTTAACACCTCGCATACCGTGCGCACGCCCTTGCCCGGCGTCCAGCCATACTTGTCGGCCGGGAACGCCTCGGCGAGCTGCTGGAACTTGCGGGCAACACCGCCATAGGTGCCGATGAAGTCGCCGCGCACGCCCGGAATACGGGCCTGGGCGCTGGCGGAGGACGGCAGGGCAGCCGCGATTGCGGCTGCGGCGGCAAGGAATGTGAGGCGTCGCATCGCTCGATCTCCCGTGAAGGTCAAGGGAAAGATGCAACGGCGAGCGCAAAGAACCGTAGTGCTCGATGCTGGTCCAGCGACTGCTCCATGCCGGGCGGGTGAGGTATCGCGCCTCACGAGCCGACCCGCGGCCCCCCGCCGATACAACAGGATCGTATGCCCAGTCACTCGAGCGCCGGTGTTTCGCGCCGACGGCCACCAGGGCCGTCGGGGACAGGACATGCCAGCCAGACACTATAGCTCGCCCGGCACGCTTCGCCTGCAACTCGGGGTCGGCGTTCTCCCAGAGGTCCACGAACTTCTCGAAGTGTTCGATCGCCTTCGCCTTGGCGCCTCTGGCGTCGTATGGTTCGCCGAGTCGTTTGTGCGTTCCCGTCAGGTAACAGGGTGCCTCGACGAGAACGGCGTCGGGAATGGAGAAATACGCAGCGCCATTTCCCGGTCGCGACCAGCCGGGGCGGGTCAGGCAGTGGCTCAGGCGCCGCGGTCGCCTTGCCAGCGCGGTGCGACGATCGGCGTATTTATCGGGAACCAACTTCGACGCAGGACAGGGAGATGACCGCAACGGCGGGACAGGAGCGGAGGGGGGCGGCGGCCACGTGGCTGGCCGGCGCGATCGGTGTGACGACGTTCCTCGGGTATCTGGACTACGTCACCGGATACGAGCTCGGATTCGATTCCCTGTACCTGTTTGCCGTGGCCGCGGCGGCGTGGAAGGCGGGGCGATGGGCGGGCGTTTCCGTGGCGCTGTACGCCGTAGTCGCATGGACGGTCGCCGACGTACTGGATCGTCACGTATGGGGCAGCGGATTCGCCATTTACTGGAACGGCGCATTCCGCGCGGCGATGTTCGTGGTCATGGCATGGCTCGTTTCCGAACTCCGGCAGGCGCTCGCGCGAGAGAGCGAGCTGGCGCGCACCGACTTCCTGACAGGCGCAATGAACTCGCGCGCGTTTCACGAACGTGCCGCCGACGAAATAAGCCGGAGCCGCCGCTACGGCCACCCTCTTACGGCCGCTTTCGTGGATCTGGACGACTTCAAGCAGGTGAATGACGAGCGAGGCCACTCCGAGGGGGACCGTGCGCTGCGCGTCGTCGTGCGGGCGCTGCGCGACAACCTGCGCGATACTGACTCGATTGCCAGGGTCGGCGGCGACGAGTTCGTCGTGCTACTCCCCGAGACCGACAGCGACGCCGCCCAGCGCGTCGTCGCAAAACTGTACGCTGTGCTGCATGCGGCGACGCGCGATCACGCATGCCCGGTTACGGCGAGCATGGGCGTCGTGACGTTCCGGACGCCGCCGGAATCGCCGGATGAACTCCTGCGTGTTGCGGACGCCGCGATGTACGGAGTGAAACGAACCGACAAGAACCGGATCGCGTACCAGATCCGGGAGGCGTAACCCGCGCCGCCGGAGCGACGACGACCTCGCGTGGTGCGCGCCGGCGCTGGAGTCAGCCGTTCCCTGGACGATCAGCACTGGACCAGCGTAGCCGCCAACCACGTCGTCCGCTGGCAGCGTCAGCATCGCGGGTATGCGGTGTCCGGGGACATCGAAGACAAGCGATGTTTCGGCACGCGCTTCAACCATCGGCGCCCGCTGCCATCGCCTTGTGCTCCACCATCGCGCAATGATCCTGGATCGTCGCAAGCCCCGCCTTGCTGGCGCGCGCGAGCCCGGCGTCGTTCGTGATCCCGACCTGTAGCCACACGCAGTCGGCGCCAATGGCGATTGCATCGTCAATCACGGGATCGGTCTGGTCGGATCGCACGAACACGTCCACGAGGTCAACGTGACCCGGCACGTCGCGGAGCGATTCGTACGCGCGCTCGCCAAGGATTTCGTCGGCGGGGTGGCGCCCCCGATGGATGGGGATGATGCGATAGCCGTGTTCCTTGAGATACGAAGCGATCTCGTACGCGGGCCGGTTGACGCGCGAGTCGAGGCCGACGACGCCGATGGCCCTGGCGCGCCGGAGGACGTCGTGTGCTGTTTCCATCCTTTGAATGTATCGCGGCCGGCGAGGCGCCTGTCCGCGCGCGATATCCGTTGGGGCACCCGGCAGGAGGCTGCAGCCGTCTCCGGGTAACCGCCCGCGCAGACACGTTCGCTGGCGGACCTCGCATGGCGCCTGCGATCTTCAGACACCGCCACTACCGGGAGGTGCCCGTGTTGAGCCGAATCGGTGCCGTTGCAGCCGTAATGGCACTTGCGGCCCTGCGCTCGCCCGCCACCGGGCAGGAGCGCCAGCAGCAGGCGGCGCCACGCGACTCGACCGTGCGGGTCACGCTAAGGGACGGCTCGGTGCTCTACGGCCAGCTTGTGAAGCGCGACGCCGACTCGGTGGTCGTCCTGGGCGCGGCGGGGCGCCACGCAGTGGCCGCGTCATTCGTGACCGACATCCGAAACGCAGGCACCGAGCACCGGGACGCGAGCGGCAAGCCGGAGTACTGGCTCCCGAACACGAACACCACACGCCTGCTGTTCGGCCCCACTGGCCGGACACTCGCGCGCGGAACGGGCTACTTCGGCGTGCACGAACTGATCATCGCCAGCCTGAACGTCGGTGTGACGAACCGCATACAGCTGGGCGGCGGAACGTTCATCATCCCGAACACCGACATCTGGATGCTGATCCCGAAGCTGGGCATCTACCAGGGCGAACGGCTCAACATTTCCGTGGGCGCGCTCTACGGCGGCGCCCGGGGCGAGAGCGGCGGCATCGCCTACGGGGTGGGCACCTGGGGCAGCGCGGACAACAGCTTCACGGTCGGCGTTGGGCAGGGCATCACCGGCGCGAAAATCGAAGGCAAGCCGGCCTTCATGGCGGGCGCGGAGCGGCGCATATCGCGCCGCGTCGCGCTCGTCACGGAGAACTACATCATCCGGGGAGAGAAGGCGTCGAGCGAAGGCATCGTCATGCTGGGCGCCCGGTTTCTCGCCGAACGATTCACGCTCGACTTCGCACTGATGAACGTCGCCACGGACCCGGTATTCCCGGGGATTCCGTACGTTGGCTTCGTGATCGGCTGGTAGGGAAGGAAGCCGTCACGGCACGAGCTTCTGCGGCTTGGAGTTCTTCACGTAGATGTCGAACCACGCGATCCACCGTGCCCAGATGTCGAGGTCCGAGGCGTACGTGTCGTCGGAGTGGTCCTCGTACGGGTACATGTAGAGCGCGGCCGTCTTTCCAAGCCCCTGGAGCGCGGCCATCATGCGCTGCGAGCTGATGATCGAGGTGCCGGTGTTCTGGTCCTCGAGCGCGTGGTACATGAGCACCGGCGTGACGATCCTGTCGGCGCGCAGGAACGGCGACATGTCGAGGTAGGTGGCCTGCGCCTCGTAGAAGTTGCGCCGCTCGCTCTGGAACCCGAACGGCGTGAGGGTGCGGTTGTACATGCCATCGCCCGCGATCGCGCCGCGGAAGATCGGAGTGAGCGAGATGGCGTTCATCGTGCTGAACGCGCCGTAGCTGTGGCCGCCGATCCCGATCCGGTCACGGTCCACGTAGCCCTTCTCGACGAGCGCGTTCACGACCGTCTCGAGGTTCTCACGCAGGTCGCGGGTGTAGTTGTCGTTCATCCGGCCGGTGTCGCCCCAGATGGGGATGTCGGCCTCGATGAGCGCGTAGCCCTGCGACACCCAAAGCTTGGTGGATGAAGCCGGCCGCAGCGACGGCACCTCGGGGAAGAGGTTGATGTTCGTACTGTACTTCGAGCGCTCGTAGTCGGCCTCGGAGGTGTACTCGCGCGGGTAGAACCAGATCACGCCGGGCACCTTCTGGCCGGGCTTCCAGTCGCGCGGGAGCGTGACGTCAACCCACATCTTGTTGCCATCGCGCGGGCGCTCCACCTGAAAGCGCTTGAGCTGACCGCCAGTCACCTCGGGTCCGACGTCTACGTTCGCCGTGATCTTCCTTGCGCCGCCCGCATCCTTGAGCCAAACGTCCGGAATCGTTGTCGGCGACTGGTGCGAATAGAGGAGGGCGGAGAAGTCGTCGTCCAGCGCGGCGACGAACTGGTCGAAGCCATCGGCAGGGCTGTCCATGATGCGGGCGCGCTGCCTGTTCTCCACGTCGAGCTTGTCCACCCACGGGCGCGGCGCCTCGGTTGCCCACCTGACGCCGGGCTGGCGGATACCCTGCACCGCCACGGTCTTTCCGTCGGCGCCGACTATGACGACGTTCTCGCCGGTTGCATTGCGCCGCGTGAGCAGCGCCCCGCCAAGCGCGGTCGAATCACCGCCGACTGCGCCACCTCGCCCCCCCGCGCCACCGAAGCCGCCGCGACCTCCGCCGCCGGCGGAAAGGGTGACGCCCGGGCCAAGGTTGAAGCGCTTGGATGGGTCATCGGTGCGGACGGCGAACACGGTGCCGCTGTCGGCTGCGAACATCACCTTGCCATCGTCGCTGTACGCAATCGAGCCGAGCTGCGCGCCACCCTCGTACAGCACCTTCGTGTCGCCCGGTCCGAACGGAGGCAGCCAGTTCATGTAGCGGACGCTCGTCGCCTGGGGGCCCGCGCCAGCGCGGCCCCCTGCGCCACCGCGGCCCTGCGCCGGAGCGCCACGCCCGCCGCGCCCGTTCCCGTTGGCAGCGAACACTGATTGCAGGTAAACGAGGCCCTGACCAGCGGGGTTCCAGCGGATATTGCGCCTGCCGGTGTCGCTGGCGCTGCCTCCGCCGCGCCCGCCGAATGGCTGCGCGCCGTCGCCGCCGCGGCCACCTTCACGGAGCGGCGTGGTCTCGAGCGTCGCGATCACTTTCCCGCCGGCATCCCACAGCTCGCGCACCGAGCCAAACGAGCTGGTTGGCACGATGTACGAGAACGGCTCCGTCATCTGGGTGACCGTGAAGTACTGAGCGTCTCGCGACGCCTCGACAGAGCGAATCATGCGCGGCGCGCCCACCTTCTTCACCAGCTTCGTCTTGAGGTCAACGAGAGCGAGCTGCCCCGTGGTGTAGTACTTGAGCTGCGCCTTGTCGTGCGGATCCTGCAGCAGCGAGGCGTACACGGGGTGCGGCTTGGCCACGGAGTCCGAGAGGCGAACCTGCGGGCCATCCTCCACGCCGTCGGCGCCGTGCGTGGGCGCGGGGCCGCGGCCTTCGGGCTGCAGCACGACGACGAGCGACTTTCCGTCGGCGGTGAAGTCAACGCCCGTCACGAACGTGGCAAGGAGTGGAGCCTTCGTCACCTGCACCGCCTTGCCCGTGGCGACGTCCGCAATGAACGGGTAGGAACCGGCGTTGAAGTTAGCAACGAATGCAACCTGCTTGCCGTCGGGCGACCATGCTGGCGACGAGAGCGTCGCGCCCCTGGGCGCCTCTATCGCCTTCTGCGCCCCGGTGCGCGGATTCACCAGCGTGAGGGCGATGACGGTGCTCTGCGTGAGCTCGCGAACACGGTTGGCGAGCGTGTCAACCTCCAGGCCGCCAAGGTAGATGTGTCCCTTGCCGTAAGCCTTGATGTCGCCGCGCGTGGGACCCGACATCCGGATGAACCACGAGCGGTCGGGACTGGGATTGCTGAACGAGATATCCACGCGGGGAGCCATGACCATCCGCACGATGTTCTCGGGCGGCTTCACGTACGTCTCGGCCTTGAGGATCTCCTGCGGATTCCACGCCTGGTTGCCGGATTGGGCGGCAACTGGCTGGAACGCGACTATCGAGGCCGCGGCGCAGAACGCTGCGGCGATTGGGCGAACGGGCATCCCTGTCTCCGAATCAAAAGTAGGGCGGCGGGCGAACGGCATTCCCGAATTCTACAGCGACGCACGCCACACCCGGAAACGCGCGAAAAGGGCGTGTCGTTGACCTGGCGCGCCCTGCCCGGACCTCTCTATCGCCGACGCGCCACCATCTCCCACTTCCCGTTCACGTTCACCTGAACCTTGAGTTCCGGAGCCACGATCGTGGTACCGGCGTCCGCGGCGCGGGCAAGCGAGAGGCCCTCGCTCATGGCGGCGGGCATCGCGATCGCGCCCGGCATGGTGATGACGTTCACCTCGACCACGCGGCCGAGCGCGAGGCCGGAGGCCGCGGCCACGGCCGCCGCGCGCGCACGGGCGTCGAGGGTAGCGCGCCTTATCGCCTCCAGCTCAACCTCCCTGGTGTTCGTTGCCTGGAACTCGACGTTCGAGATCGTCTGCGCGCCCCGCACGAGCGCAGTGTCTATCACGCGGCCGACGAGCGCAAGGTTGCGCAACCGGACGGTGAAGGCGTCGTTGGTGACGTACGACGTGTCCCGCATGTCGTTGCGCACCTGGATGCCGGACCGGTTCGTCCAGCGCCAGCCGCCTGCGCCGGTGGTCGGGAGCGAGTCGGGCGGCACGCCCAGCGCAATGATCGCAGCGCGGATCGCGTTGGCGCGCTCGGCGGCCGCCCGCCCCGCGATGGCAGGCGTGCGGCCCGCCGCCGAATACTGGATCGTGATCAGCGCGAGGTCGGGTTCAACGGAGATTGACGCCGCCCCGGAAGCGTTGACGGTACTGGCTCCGGCCCCCTGCTGCGCGAATCCGGCCAGTGGCACGAGGATGCCGATGGCGCCTGAGACGAGGAGGCGCGGGAGCGCGCGGACGCCAAGGTGCACAAGTCCAGGAAAGTTGCGAAACATGTGAGGATCTCCGTGGTTAACCCGCGCACCGGTCGTCGTCCGCGCCAGGCGGCCGGGCGGCCGGGACTGCGATCTCATACCCTGCTGGAGACGCCGACGCACGGAAAACTCACACACGGGTGCATACCGCGCCATGCGACGCACGGCGCGCGGCCGCCATGGCGGCTGCGCGCCCGCACCGATCGCCACGGCCGCGCGGGCAGAGTATCTTCTTGCAATTCAGCGCTCAACCCCGAGGTCAACCGAACGATGACCATGAAGATGGCAGTGCTCGTGCTTGGCGCAGCATCCCTTCTCGCCCCCGTGGCGCCGGTCGCGGCGCAGGGGATTCCGCCCCGCGCCATCCGCCGCGACATCCCGATCACGAACGCGATCAGGCGCGCGTACGAAGCGGGAACGCGCGACTCGACGGGGCGCCCGGGCCGCAACTACTGGCAACTCAAGACGGACTACTCGATTGACGTCCGCCTCGACGTACCGACGTCGCGCCTCTACGGCAGCGAGACGATCACCGTCGCGAACAACAGCCCGGACTCGCTGCAGTCAATCGGGCTGAAGCTCGAGATGAACCACTTCCGCTTTGGCGTCCCGCGCGCGGCGCCATGGGTGCCCGCCGAGGAGACGGACGGGACGGTGATCACGGCGCTGTCCGTGAACGGGGAGAGCGTGGACCTCAACCCGCCGCCAGGCGCAGGACGCGGCGGACGCGGGGGCGCGCCCGCGCTCACGCGCCCCACGCTCCTGAACGGCCATTCGACGGTTGCCTCGATCGCACTCCCGCGCGCCATTGCGCCGCATTCGACCGCCACGCTCAAGGTGGAGTGGAACCACAGGGTTCCCGGCGGCCCGGACGGCAGCGGACACCGGATGACGCAGCGCTGGGCCGACACACTCTACCAGCCAACGCAGTGGTTCCCGCGCGTGGCCGTGTACGACGACCTCCGCGGCTGGGACACCGAGTTCTACCTGGGCCCCTCGGAGTTCTATCACGAGTTCGGGCGCTATGACGTGCGGATCAACGTGCCCGCGGGGTGGATCGTGAGCGGCACGGGCATCCTGCAGAACCCGGACGAAGTGCTCACCGCCAATGCGCGCGCGCAGCTCGCCAAGGTCACCCAGAACGAGGGCGTCACGACGATCGTCGGACCGAACGAAGTCGGTCCGGGCTCAGCAACCGCCGCGGGCAGACCGGCGCCCGGCAGCACCGAGCCGCGCCTCACCTGGCACCTGGTGGCCGACAACGTGAACGACTTTGCGTGGGCAACGGCGAAGAAATACGTCTGGCAGGGCACGCGCGCCAACATCCCCGGCAAGGGCTACGTGCCGGTGTACATGTACTTTCTGCCCGAGCGCGCCAACCTCTACGCCAACGCAGGCACCGTCACCACGCACGCGCTCGAGTTCTACTCCAGACTCTGGTTCCCGTACAGCTTCCCGCAGCTCACCCTGCAGGACGGACCGAGCGCCGGGATGGAGTATCCGATGGTGATCAACTCCAACCAGGGCGCCGCGGACCACGAGGCTGGCCACGAGTGGTGGCCAATGACGGTCTCGAACAACGAAACATGGTACGGCTGGATGGACGAGGGATTCAATCAGTACATGAACCTGCTCTCCGGATGGGATCGCAACGGCCAGCCGCAGAACCTCAACGGACTCGGCCAGAGCTACGGGCGCACGAGCGGGAACGAGTTCGAACCGCCGATGATGTGGAACGCCAACTACGCGGGCCCCGCCTTCTACAGTTTCACCACCTACTCCAAGACGCCGCTGATGCTCTCGCTGCTCGGCGAGATCGTTGGCGACAGCGCCGTGCAGCGCGCGCACAGCGAGTGGGGCAAGGCGTGGAGCTTCAAGCATCCTGCGCCCTGGGACTGGATGTTCTTCATGAACCGGGCGCTGAAGACGAACCTCGACTGGTTCTGGTACTACTGGCTCTTCACGACCGAGAGCGTGAACGGATCCATCTCAGGGATGAAGACCGCCAGCGGCAAGACCACCGTCACGGTGCACCAGGCCGGCGGCATGCCGAGCCCGGTGGTGCTGAAGGTGGACTTCGCTGCGAACGGCCCCGCGATCAAGCCGATGAAGAACGCACGCATGGTTGACGCGACGACCGCGTTCGTGACGTGGCCGGTTGACGTGTGGTTCGACGGACGCCGGAGCTACGATGCAGTGCTCGACTTCGGCGGACGGCAGATCACGTCGGTGACGTTCGACCCGTGCGGACGGTTCCCGGACAACGACCCGAGCGACAACGCATGGCCCCGGGCAGCGGCACCACAGCCAGCGCAAGGCGGCGGCCGCGGTGGACGCGGCGGAGCGCCAGCGCCAAAACCCGCGGGCTGCCAGTAACGGCACCAGCGTCGCGGAGCGACGTACCGATGGCGACCGGCAGGCTGCGCAAGCAGCCTGCCGGTCTGCGCGTCAGGGCGTAGGCGCGGTGCCTGTCTTCGATGTGTAGCGGTGCGCAAACGCCCAGATGTCGGCCGCCTCGGCAATGGCCTTGTCAGTCGGACGATAGCCGTGGCTTCCCTGCACCTCGATCCTTATGAGCGTAGGGTTGGCGCATCCCTGCGCCGCCTGCAGCGCGGCCGCGAACTTCATCGAGTGACCTGGCACCACGCGGTCGTCATGGTCGGCGGTAGTGACGAGCGTCGCGGGATAGCAGGTGCCCGGCTTCAGGTTGTGCAGCGGCGAGTACGCCATCAGCCAGTCGAACGCCATGGAATCCTGCGCGGACCCATACTCAGTGACCCAGGCCCGCCCGCCGGTGAACTGGTCGTACCGGAGCATGTCCATCACGCCCACCTGCGGAATCGCAACCGCAAAGAGGTCGGGACGCTGCTCCATCACCGCGCCGATCAGCAGCCCGCCATTCGAGCCGCCACGGATAGAGAGATGGCGCGGCGACGTCCAGCGCTCGGCGACGAGGTACTCCGCCGCGGCAATGAAGTCGTCGAATACGTTCTGCTTGTTGCCGAGCATCCCGGCGTCGTGCCACTTCTCGCCGTACTCCGCGCCGCCGCGGATGTTGGCCACGGCCCAGATACCGCCCTGCTCGAGCCACGCGATCACCGACGGGCTGAACGACGGGAGCGTCGAGACCGAGAATCCACCATACGCATACAGCATCGCGGGATTTGAGCCGTCGCGCGCGAGCCCCTTCTTCATGGTGAGGAACATCGGCACGCGAGTGCCGTCCCTGGACCGGTAGAACACCTGCACTGACTCGAACGCGGAAGGGTCGAATGTTGAGACGGTGCTGTCGAACTGGACGCTCCTGCCGGCAGCCGCGTCCCATCGGAAGATGGCGCCCGGATAGAGGAACGACGTGAAGGCGTAGTAGATGTCGCGCGCGTCCTGGCGCGTGGAGGCGCCGGCAACGGTGCCAACGCCCGGCAGGGCAACTTCGCCGACTTCCCGGCCCTCGAATGTCCAGAGCGCGAGCCGGCTCTTCACATCAACGAGGGTTTGCACGACGATCCGATCCTTCGTGATGGAGGCGGCCTCGATGGCATGCTCCCGCTCCGGCACGACCGTGCGCCAGCGCGCTGGCTCGGGGTGCGCGAGATCGGCGGCGACGACCTTGCGGTTGGGCGCGCCGCGGTCGGTGCGGAGGTAGATGGTGGCGCCGACGATGCCAAGCGGCGCGTACTCGGCGTCGTCGCCCTCGTAGAGCGCACGGATCGGAGCGGATATGTTCGGCTTCAGCGGGTCGCCAAGGTCGGCGAGGTAGAGCCGGTTTCTGTTCTCCGCGCCCTTTGCCATGAAGACGAAGAGCCAGCGGCCGTCCTCGGAGGCCGCGCCGTTCACGAACCAGCTCGCGAGGTCGGGACGCGCATATACCTTCACGTCGGCCGACTGGGGCGTGCCGATGCGATGGTAGTAGAGCGCCTGATCCTTCAGCTCGGCGCGCATCCGGTCGGCTGCCTCAGGGTAGCGCGAGTAAAAGAACCCCTTGGAGTCCTTCGTCCAGCTGATCCCGGAGAAGCGCACCCACTGGACGCGATCGGCAAGATCCTGTCCTGTGGCGAGGTCACGGACGCGCAGGTCGTTCCAGTCGGCGCCGCCCTCGGACGTGCCGTAGGCGAGCAGCTCCGCGTCGGGCGACGGCGCGTACTGCGCCAGCGCGATCGAGCCATCCGCGCTGAACGCGTTCGGGTCGAGGATCATGCGCTCCCGGCCCTGCGCATCCTTCATGTAAACCGGGGCCTGACGCTGCAACCCGCTGTTGCGGGAGTAGAAGAGCTTGCCGCCCTCCACTGTCGGCACGCCGGTCCTGGGGTAGTCCCACAGCTTCGTGATGCGGTCGGTGAACCACTTGCGCATCGGGAGCGCGGCGAGCTGCGCCTCGGTGAACGCCGCCTGCGCCCGCACCCACTCCTTCGTTTCGGGACTGTCGGGGTCTTCGAGCCAGCGGTACGGATCGGGCACCTTGTGGTTGCCATAGGTGTCAACGACGCTGCCTCTCTTCGTGGGCGGGTACGTGAGCCGTTGCTGCGAAACGAGCGGTGCGGGCACGAGCGGGTATGCGAGGGTTAGCCCGGCGGCGACCACCGCCAGGCGCGCGGAATGCCTCTTCATAAGTGTGCGCTCCTGAAATCTACGGACGGTTCAACGCGCGGACGGCCACGGCACGCCCTGGTGCCCGCGCCGCACGGAAGCGATCCCCTTGTACACGAACTTCTGGATGCGTTTGCCCTCGTACGTCTCGGTCGTGTAGATGTTGCCCTTCGAGTCCGTGGCGATCGAGTGCACGGCAAACCACATCCCGGGCTGGCGGCCGCCGTCGCCAAACGAGGTGAGTATCTCGAGCGACTGGCGGTTCATCACGTACACCTTCTCGTTCTTGCCGTCGGCGAGGAAGATGTACTTCTGCTGCCGATCCCTCGAGAAGGCGATGTCCCATACGCTGCCATCGCCAAGCGTACGCGGCGCGACGCGCTGTTCCTTCACGAACTTGCCGTCCTTCTGGAACACCTGGATACGGTCGTTGGGCCTGTCGCAGACGTAGAGGAGGCCGTCGCTCGTGGGCTCGGCGCAGTGCACGGGCGTCCGGAACTGGTCTATGAGGGGCGCGTCGGGATTGTACGGGCCATAGTTGCTGTCGCTGGGTACGTTGCCGTATGCGCCCCAGAAACGCTTCACCGCGCCGGTTTTCATGTCGAGCACCGCCACACGATGGTTCGCGTAGCCGTCGGCAACGAACGCCTCCTGCGCCTCCACGTCGAACGAGATCTTGGCTACGCGCCCGAAGTGACTGGTGGACTTCGAGTCGGTGGGCTGCCCGGGCACTCCGTACGTGGCGAGGTACTTGCCGTCGTGCGTGAACTTCAGGATGTGCGAATCCGGGCCCTGCCCGGTCTGCGCATTGCCCCCGCCGTTGCCGCCGATCCAGATATTCCCCTGGTCGTCAACCGAGATGCCGTGGTTGGAGGTGGGCCACACGTATGCCTTGTCGGGTGGCGGGCCGCCCCACGCGTTCACCACATTCCCTTCGGGGTCGAACTCGATCACCGGCGGAGCGGGCACGCAGCACTCCGAGATTGGCGGGTTCTGCGCGGCGCCAACCTCCTTCTGCGCGTCGAACGTATCGTTGCGATGCACGATGAACACGTGGTCGCGCGCGTCCACGCCCACGCCTATCACGTTGCCAAGCACCCAGTGGTTGGGAAGCGGTCTGGGCCAGCGCGGGTCAACTTCGAACTTCGGCGCCTGCACCGTCTGGCCCTGGGCACGGGCATCGAGTGCGCGTTCGCCGGCGGCCAGCGCAGCGATTGCGGTCGCAAAGCCGAGGCCAATGAGGAAGGTTCGCCGCGGGATCATCGCGCACCTCCTGGCCACGCCACTCCCTGGCTCGCCTTCGTCACCGGGCCAATGCCGCCAAAGGTGAACTTCTGCACGCGCTTGCCCTCGTACGTCTCGGTGGTGTAGATGTTGCCTTTGGAGTCGGTCGCGATCGAGTGCACGGCGTAGAACGCGCCCGGGATGCGGCCCCCGTCACCGAAGTTCGTCAGCTCGGCAAGCGTCACGCGGTCGAGGATGCGCACCTTCTCGTTCTGTCCGTCGGCGACGTAGAGGTAGCGTTGTCCGGCATCACGGGAGAGCGCGATGTCCCAGACGGAGCCCTCTCCGAGCGTTGCGGGCGCCACGCCGGCCTCCTTCACGAACTTTCCGTCGAGGGTGAACACCTGGATTCGGTCGTTTGCGCGGTCGCACACGTAGAGGAATCCGTCCTTCGACGTTTCGACGCACGCGACGACGTTGAACTGGCCGGGCGTCGAGCCGGGCGCATACGCGCCCTGCGGCGCGTCGCTCGGCTCGCGTCCGTAGGCGCCCCAGTACTTCCGGAACGCGCCTGTGGCGGCGTCAACCTCTACCACGCGCCTGTTCCGTTCGCCGTCGGCGATGAAGGCCGTGCTGCCGTCGGGACTGAAGGCAACGCGCGTGGCGCCTCCGAACATCTCCATGCTGGCGCTGTTCGGCGGAAGTGAGGGGGCCGCGCCCCGCCCGCGTCCGCGCCCCTGCGGCGCCGCGCCGCGCGCCCCGGGAGAGACTCCCTGGTATGCCGTGTCAGGGCCGCCCGCGCGTCCGCGACCGCCGGCGGCCTGCGCCTGCCCGGCCTTGCCGATCTGGCGCACGAACTCGCCGTCGCGCGTGAAAACGAGCACCTGGCCGTCGAGGCCGCCGGCGCCTGCGATCCAGACATTGCCCTTTGGGTCAATCGCGATGCCCGCTGGCACCTGCGGCCACTCGTACCCGTTGCCCGGGCCGCCCCACGCCTTCACGAAGTTGCCCGTGGCGTCGAACTCGATGACCGGCTTCGCGCTCACGCAGCACTCGCCTATGGGCGGGTTGGCGTCGGCGCCGGTCTCGGTGCGGCCCGTGAAGGAGTCGGTCCGGTGGACCACGAACACATGGTCGCGGGCGTCAACCGCGACCCCCACGGCCGAGCCAAGCAGTTCGTGCGCGGGGAGCGGGCGCGGCCAGAGAAGGTCAACGGCGAAGCGCGGCACCTGCTTCGGCTGCAAACCGGGGGCCGGCGGTCGTGCCGCGGCGCCCCCAGCAGACGGCGCGCGCTGTGCGCGCGCTACGGGCGGCGCCGCGAGCACGCCAAGCACCAGCGCCGATCCGCACACGAGAATCCTGCCGGTCACTTCCATTCCTTGCCTCCGTTGGGGGTGAGCGCGGTTGCGGAATACGCGGCGTGGGAGTGAAGTTCGTGCAAGGCAATGCGCCAATCATTGATTCTACGGCTCGCACGCATCCGGCGTCCAGTCGCCACCAGTGCACCGGCCCGGCTCTTCCGCCGCCTCCGGGCGATCGCCGTCGGCGCGACCGCCGCCGCCGGGCTCGTGGCCGCGAGCCCCGAGGGAGGCGCCGCTCACGAGATTCCCCGGAGCGTCGCGGTCATCGCCTACCTGAAGCCCGAAGGCAACACGTACCGCATCGTCGCGCGCGTGCCGCTCGAGGCAATGCGCGACATCCAGTGGCCGCTGCGCGGCCCTGGGTACCTCGAACTCGCGCACCTCGACACCCTTCTCCGCGACGGGGTGAAGATCTGGATCGCCGACAACATCCGGCTCTACGAGGGCGCGCGGCTCGTGGAGCCGGCAACGATCGCGAACGCGCGCGTCTCGCTGCAAAGCGACCGCTCGTTCGAGACATACGCCACCGCCGTGGCCCACTTCCGTGAAAAGCCGCTGCCACCCGAAACGGACCTGGCGTGGCAGCAGGCCATTGTTGACCTGGAGCTCGTTTACCAGGTCGAATCGGCGAGCTCGCGCTTCTCGATCGCGCCCACGCTGGCACGGCTGGGCGTTCGCACCACGACAGTGCTGCACTTCCTCCCCGCCAGCGGAGGCGAACACACGTTCACATATCTGGGCGACCCCGGGCTCGTCCACCTCGAGCCGCGATGGTTCCAGGCCGCGGGACAGTTCATCTCGCTCGGATTCGAGCACATCCTCGGCGGGCTCGACCATCTGCTGTTCATAATCTGCCTGGTGATCCCGTTCAGGCGGCTCCGGCCGCTCATCGTGATCGCGACGTCGTTCACCGCCGCGCACTCGGTCACGATGGTTGCGTCGGCGCTTGGCTATGCGCCCACTGCCCTCTGGTTCCCGCCGCTGGTGGAAGTGCTGATAGCGGCCTCGATCGTGTACACGGCGCTCGAGAACATCATCGGCGCACGGATGGAGCGCCGATGGATGATTGCGTTCGGGTTCGGGCTCGTGCATGGCTTCGGCTTTTCGTTCGCGCTGCGCGAGTCGCTCCAGTTCGCGGGCAACCATCTTGCCGTGTCGCTTGCGATGTTCAATGTCGGCGTTGAGATCGGGCAGGTGTTCGTGCTGCTGCTGGCGGTGCCGGCGCTGAACTGGCTGTTCCGGCGGATCCCGGAACGTGCGGGAACGATCGTCGCCTCGGCGCTCGTGGCGCATGTAGCATGGCACTGGATGGCGGATCGCTGGGGTGAGTTCCGCTCGTTCCGCATCGAACCGCCCGCGCTCGATGCGGCGTTTGCCGTGATGGTGTTCCGGGCCGCACTGCTCGTCGCCGTACTGGCCGCGGCAGTGTGGGCAGGCAGGCCGATGATCGCGCGAGTGCTTACGGGCGGCGCGCGGGGCCGCGCCGCGCCAGGCTGAACACCTCGCGAACGTCGTCGAGCACGCCGGCTGCGACCGAGCGGGCCCGCGCCGTACCGGCCGTGACGACATCCAGCACGCTCGCGGCGTCGCGGGCAAGTTCCGCACGCCTCGCGCGAATGGGGGCAATCAGCGCATCGAGCACGTCGGCGAGTCGCCGCTTGAGCGCCACGTCGCCGAGCCCGCCGCGGCGGTAGCGCGCCGCGAGTTCCGCCACACCATCGCGGTCGGGGTCGAACGCCTCGAGGTAGGCGAACACCACGTTCCCCTCGACCTTTCCGGGATCGCTCGCGCGCACGTGGCCCGGATCGGTGAACATGGACTGCACCTTGGCGCGGACCTCGTCGGCGGTCGCCGAGAGTGAAATGGCGTTGCCGAGCGACTTGCTCGCCTTGCGGCCATCAGTGCCGGGAAGCCGTGGCGTATCGGAAAGCAGGGCGCGGCACTCCGCGAGAACCGGGCGGCCCGCAAGGTGCGCAATGCGCCGGACGATCTCGTTGGTCTGCTCGATCATCGGGAGCTGGTCGTCGCCCACGGGCACGAGCGTCGCACGATGGCCCGTGATGTCGGCCGCCTGGCTCACGGGATATACGAGGAACCCGGCAGGAATGTCGCGGCGGAAGCCGCGCAGGTCAGTCTCCGCGCGTACCGTCGGGTTCCGCTCGAGGCGCGCCACCGTGACGAGGTTCAGGTAGAGAACGGTGAGCTCCGACAGTTCCGGGATGGCCGACTGGAGGGCGATCGTGGTCTTCGCGGGGTCTATGCCGACGCTGAGATAATCGAGCGCCACCTGGAGGATCGCCTCCTGTACGTCCGCGGCGCGGCCGGAGTGGTCGGTGAGCGCCTGCAGGTCGGCAATGAGGATCGTCTGGTCGTGATCGTCCTGAAGGCGCACCCTGTTTCGGAGCGAACCCACGTAGTGGCCCAGGTGCAGGGGGCCGGTGGGCCGGTCGCCCGTAAGGATCGTTTCGCGCGTTGAACCTGCCATGGCTTGAAAGTTACGCACCGCAGCGCTGACAGTCGGGCGACAATGGTGTTTAGAATTCCCCGCCATGAGCCGCGAGCCACCGCCAGCCGACCCCACGCTCACCGATCTCCGCCGCCGCCTCGGCGAGCTCGACGCTGAGTTGCTCACCCTCGTGGCGCGTCGCCAGGAACTGGCCGCGTCGGTGGGCGCGATCAAGGACCGGACGGACGGCGCGCTCAGGGATCCGGCGCAGGAGGGCGAAGTGACCGCCCGCGCGCGCGCGGGAGCCGAGGCGCTGGGCCTCTCACCGGCGCTCGCCGAGCAGCTTTTCTCGCTGCTGATACACCACTCGCTCGCCGTGCAGGAGCAGCAGCGCATCAGGGGCAAGCGCACGGGCGAGGGACGCACGGCCATGGTGATTGGCGGAGCGGGCCGGATCGGCGCGTGGTTCAGCAGGTTCCTGGCGGCGCAGGGTTTCGCCGTGGAGGTTGCCGACCCCGTGCCGCTTCCGCCCAGGCTCGCGGGCTTCGCCCATCGCACTGACTGGAAAGCCGGCCACCTCGCGCATGACATCGTCGTCGTTGCCGCGCCGCTGCGCGACGCCGCGGCCATTCTCGAAGAACTCGCGCGCCTGCGACCGCCCGGCATCGTGTTCGACCTAGGCTCGCTCAAGTCGCCGCTCCGCCCGGGGCTCGAAGCATGCGCGCGCGCGGGCGTGCGCATCACCTCCGTTCACCCGATGTTCGGCCCCTCGGTTGACCTGCTGGCCGGGCGGCACGTCGTGGTAGTGGACGCCGGCAACGCCGAAGCGAATGCGGCCGCGAAGGCGCTGTTCGAGGGAACCACGGCGCGAGTGGTGGAGCTTGCGCTGAACGATCACGACCGGGAGATGGCGTACGTGCTCGGCCTGTCGCACGCCGTGAACATCGCGTTCCTCGATGCGCTCGCGCGGAGCGGCTCGGCTGCGGCGAACCTGGCTCGCGTGTCGAGCTCGACGTTCGACTCTCAGGCCGCCGTCGCCGCGCGGGTTGCGGCCGAGAACCCTCACCTGTACTTCGAGATCCAGTACCTCAACACGTTCGGACTCGAGGCACTCGACGCACTGCATGACGCCGTCGAACGCCTTCGCGCGGCCGTTGCCGCTGGCGACGAAGAGTCCTTCGTTGCGACGATGCAGCGCGGCGAGGCGTACCTCACCGCGCGGGGGTCACCGCCCTGACCGCACCTGTCGCCGTGTAGGTCACCCGGTGCGGCGGCGTGGAGCAGGCACACCGCATGGCAACCGCTGAGAGGGCGCACGTGATACCTCCGGCGGCGGGGAGTGGGGCAAGAGCTGCGGCGCGACCAGAGATTCCATCGGTCACGATGGCATTTCCCCCACAGCGGCCCGAGTCGTACATTCTGGACGATGTCGAGCCGACTCCTCCCCCGCTTCACGGCCCGGATGTACGCGGTGGCAGCGCTCTTCTCGTGCGTCGCGGGCGCAGCCCGCGCGCAGGGTGGCGCATCAACGACAGGCACGGCCACGGACTCCCTCACGCCAGCATCGGCAGGCGTGTTCACCTTGGAACAGGCCATGCGAGGGCGCGATATCTACGCCACCAATTGCGTCTCGTGCCACACCCCGGCCGACCACACCGGAGGCGGCTTCTGGGCGGGACTCGTCGGAAAGCCGCTTTCGTCGTTCTTCAAGTTCGTCCGGGAGAACATGCCCGAGGACAACCCCGGCGCAATCAGTGACGACGACTACGCGAGCGTCGTGGCGTATATCCTGCAGCTCAACGGACTCCCGCCGGGCAGCGGTGCGCTTGTGCCGGACGCCTCGCGGCTGTCGAAGATTCGCATTACCCAGCCGGATCCCACCAGGAAGGAGCGGTGACAATGACGAAGCCATCCCCCCGCCGGTTCCTCACGGGCACGCTCGTGGCGTCAGCCGCCGTAGCGCTCGCCGTACCCCTGACGCAGTCCGTGGCGCGGCAGGGCACGGGACTTGTGCGCGGCAACAAGCCGGGCGAGTGGCGCTACTGGGCCGCCGACGCGTGGAGCACACGCTACTCGCCGCTCGACCAGGTCAACGCGTCCAACTTCAGCCAGCTCGAGGTGAAATGGCAGTGGAATGCGGCGAAGGACGGCATAGACGAGTATTACCGCACCACCCCGCTCTACGCGAACGGTCGCCTCTTCACCGTCGCGACGACGCACCGCTACGCGTACGCGATTGACCCGGCCACGGGCAAGACGCTCTGGGAGTGGAACACGTTCAACGAAGGCATCCGCTACCAGAAGGCACCGCGCCAGTTCGCGGGCCGCGGTCCGGCGTACTGGACGGACGGTGTCAACGAGCGTCTGATTGTCGTGACTCCCGGGTACCATATGGTGTCGCTCGACGCGAAGACCGGGAAGCCCGATCCTGCGTTCGGCAGGAACGGAATCGTGGATCTTCAGGACGGGCTTGGGTACAAGCTCGTCCCGCTCGCCGTGGATGACTCCGGGCCGCTCGTCATTTCGGAAGCAGCGCCGGCACGCCGGGAGAAGCCGGGCGAGAAGTGGGATCCAGTGACGAAGACCGGCGCCGACGGCACGATCGGCATTGACCCCGCGGAAGGGCAGATCGCATCGAGCTCGCCGCCCATCATCGTGGGCAACGTGATCGTCGTCGGCAACTCCTCGATGCACGGCTACTACCCGATCAACCTGCACAACATCCCCGGCCACATCCGCGGGTTCGACATCAAGACCGGCAAGCAACTCTGGAACTTCAACCTGGTGCCGCAGCCCGGTGAGTTCGGAGCCGAAACGTGGAAGAGCGGCTCAAAGGTGGGCACGCCGGGCGTCGGCAAGGTTGACGCGTGGGCCACCTACTCCGCCGACCCTGAGCTGGGCATGGTGTACGTTCCGGTGGGAATGCCCCCTGCGGACGAATACGGCGGCCACCGGCTCGGCGACAACCTCTACTCGACGAGCGTCGTTGCACTCGACGTGAAAACCGGCAAGCGCAAGTGGCACTTCCAGGCGACGCACCACGATATCTGGGACTACGACATCTCGATGGCGCCGAACCTGCTCGACGTGGTGATTGACGGGAAGCCGCGCAAGATCGTCGCGGCCACTGGAAAGCAGGGCTGGGTGTACGCGCTCGACCGCGTGACGGGCGCGCCGATCTGGCCGATCGTCGAGACCAGGGTCGGGGCGAGCGAAGTGCCGGGCGAGGAGGCGTCGCCCACGCAGCCGATTCCCTCGAAGCCGGCGCCGTACTCGCAGCAGGGACTGCTGGAGGGCGACCTTATTGACTACACACCCGCGATCAAGGATTCGGCGCTCAAGATAGCGAAGCTCTGCAGGATGGGCCCGTACTACATTCCCGCGTCGCCCGCCGATGGCGTCGGGAAGAACGGGCCGAGCGAGTACAAGTGCTCGTGGTACGCGCCCGGCGCCAGCGGCGGAGTGAACATTGACGGCGGCACGGCCGCCGACCCAGAGTCCGGGATGATCTACGTGGGAAGCCAGAGCGGGCTCACGACGATCGCAGTGCAGAAAGACCCGTGCTCGTACCTCGACTACACGTCGCCGCACAACAGTTGCGGGCTGATCGGCGCCGCGCCGATGCCGCCGGGATACGTTGCGCCCGCCGATGCCGGGGCCGGCCGCGGCGGGTTCCGCCGGGTGGGCCCAGGGTCAACGATTGACGGCATCTCGATCCTGAAGCCGAAGGAAGCAGGCGGTATCACCGCGTACGACATGAAGACGGGCGACAGGAAGTGGTGGCAGCCGAACGGCGGCATCTACCGCGACGCCGTGCCGAACGCACCCTCCGGCTCGACACTCTGGCAGGGCGTGACGTTGCCTCAGGTGGCAAACACCACGAGCCAGCCGGAACTGATCGTTACGAAGACGTTGCTCATCAACGGTCTTGGACGCGGAGGCGGCGGCGCGCGTGGCGGGGCGGCCGCCGGCCCGCGGCTCTACGCGTTCGACAAGGCGACCGGTCGCCCGGCGGGGTCGGTAGCCATCCCCGCGCTCAACACAGCCGTGCCAATGACCTTCATGCACCAGGGCAAGCAGTACATCGTGTACGCCGAGGGCGGAGGCGGCTCCACCAAGCTCACGGCGCTGGCCCTGCCCTGACGTGCCACGGCGCGTAGCGGCCGCCCTCCAGCAACAGGAGATTGCACATGGATGCGTTGCAAGTAGCGCTGGTGGTGCTCCTCGCCCTCCTGGTGGGGATGCTCGCGCCGGTGCTCGTCCAGCTCTACCTCGCGCTGCGGCAGATGCGCGAGGCGCTCACCGACACAAAGGCGCACCTCGACCCCGTGCTGCGCAAGATCGAGGGCGCGGCGAACCTTTCAACGGCGCTCGCGGTAGCCGTCACCGCGGGCGTGCGCGCGTACCGGGAATCGGCCGGGGCAGCCCACGGGCGCAACGTCAACGAGGAGAAAGAGGCATGAGCGACAGGAATGGTTACAGCGGCGCCGACCTGCTGCTGGCAGCGGCCGCCGGCGCTGCCGTGGGCGCCATCGCAGCGCTGCTGCTCGCCCCCCGCTCCGGGCGCGAGACCCGCGAGCGGATCGCCGGGCTGGTGGACGGCGCCAAGGCAAGGGCGGAGAACCTTCCGCTGGCTGTCAGGGCCGGCGCGGCGGCCGCACGCGAGGCGTTCGTCGAGGCAATGGACAAGCAGGCGCCAGCATAGGGCGCGCCGCCCGACCCGGCGCGGCGCCGCTCCCGCGCGCCACTATATCGTGACACGATATATATTGGAGAGTGCCCCGCGCCCCAGCCGTAACAGGCCACGAATACCGCTCGCTCGCCGACGTCAGACACGCCATCAGGCAGTTCCTCGCGTTCAGCGAGGCGGCTGCGCGCAAGGCCGGAGTCGAGCCGCAGCAGCACCAGCTCCTCCTGGCCATACGCGGGCTCCCTGAGGGAGCCCGCGCCGACGTCACCACGCTCGCGGAGCGGCTCCAGGTAAGGCACCACAGCGCGGTCGAGCTCATTGGCCGCGCCGAGGCCGCAGGGTTCGTCGCGCGCGCCGCCGACCCTGCCGACGCCCGCCGCGTGATCGTGCGCCTCACACGCCGGGGGGGCTCCGTTCTGGAACGCCTCTCGCGCAGGCACCGCGCCAAAATCGCGTCCCTCAGCCGCCGCCTCGACGCCGCCCTGCGCACGCTGGTCCGCCCGGAAGCGCGAAGACTCGATGGCTAGCGCCGCGCGGGCACACCTGGCCGACTTCACCGTCACACGGCGCGTGATTCCCATCGCCGTGATCGCGTGCGCCATCGGCGCGCTCTGCGCGGTCGTCGCGCTGGCGCTGCTGCGCCTGATCGCGCTATGCACGAACATCTTCTACTACGGCAGCTTCTCGTTTGGCGCCGCCACGCCGGTCGGAAACCACCTCGGGGCGTGGGCGGTGCTCCTGCCCGCCGCGGGCGGCCTCCTGGTCGGCTTCATGGCGCGCTTTGGCAGCGACCGCATTCGTGGTCACGGAATCCCGGAGGCGATCGAGGCGATCCTTACGCGCGGCAGCCGCGTGGATCTCAGGGTCGCGCTCCTCAAGCCGATCTCGGCCGCGGTGTCCATTGGCTCCGGCGGCCCGTTTGGCGCGGAGGGGCCTATCATCATGACCGGCGGTGCGTTCGGCTCCCTCATCGCGCAGCGGTTCCACCTTACGTCGGCAGAGCGGAAGACGCTCCTCGTTGCCGGCGCGGCCGCAGGGATGTCTGCCACTTTCGGAGCGCCGATCGCATCGGCGCTGCTCGCGGTGGAGCTCCTTCTCTTCGAGTGGAAGCCCAGGAGCCTCATACCAGTTGCCGCTGCGAGCGCCACCGCCGCCGCGCTGCGTCCACTGGTGCTGGGCCCCGGTCCGCTCTTCCCGACGGCGCCCCTCCCGGCCCCGCCTGGCGGGCTCACGCTGGCGGCGTGCGTCCCCGTTGGACTCGCCGCGGGAGCGCTCGCTGCACTGATGGCGCACGCAGTGTGGACCGCGGAGAACGCTTTCGAGCGGCTCCCGATCCCGTGGATGTGGTGGCCGGCCATTGGAGGGCTCGTCGTCGGGCTGGGGGGACTCATCAGCCCGCATGCGCTGGGCGTGGGCTACGACGTGATCGCTGACCTGCTCGCCGGGTCGCTCGTCCTGCGCGTTGCGGCAGCGCTGGCGATCGTAAAGGCTCTGATCTGGGCGGTCGCGCTGGGGTCGGGTACGTCGGGCGGCGTGCTGGCGCCGCTTCTCATAATCGGCGCGGGGATGGGGTCACTGCTCGCGCCCTTGCTTCCGGCTGCCGGCGTGGCGTTCTGGCCCCTCATCGGAATGGCCGGAATCCTCGGCGGCGCCATGGGAGTCCCGTTCACCGCGGTAGTGTTCGCGCTCGAGCTCACGCACGACGTGAACATGCTCCTGCCGCTCATGATCGCGGTGATGGCGGCGAACGCCTTCACGTCGCTCGCGCTCCGCCGCTCGATCCTCACGGAGAAGATAGACCGTCGCGGCTTTCACCTGAGCCGCGAGTACGCCACCGACCCGCTGGAACTTCTCTTCGTTCGCGACGTGATGACGCCCGCCGATGGCGACACCGTTCGCGAGCCGGGCACGTACGCCACCCACCCGAACGACCCGCTGACGCATGCCGTGAACCGGATGGCCGAGCGTGGCTGCACGACGCTAGTGGTGACCCCACGCGGGCACCCTGAGCAGGTGGTAGGGCATGTGTCGCTCGACCAGTTGCTGGCGGCGCGCGGGCGCCATCTGGAGGAAGAGCGCCAGCGCGACGGAAGCGTCCCGCTCACTGCGTTCATGCCGCCCTGGTTGCGGCGCTGACCCGGGCGGCGCGCCACTCGCCCAGCGGCACCGGTGACTCCGGCGGAGGCATAGGCGGCTGCGGGCTACCGCGGCCGGACGTCGTGGCGGACTACGGCTGCCGGACGTACCTCATGAGCGCCTTTGGTCCGACCTCGGCGCCATAGATCACACCGTTCCGGTCCACCGCGACACCCTCGGCCACCCATGTGTTGCCGGCGCACGGTTGCCCGGCGGAGC
Source organism: Gemmatimonadaceae bacterium (assembly GCA_020851455.1). Lineage (GTDB taxonomy): Bacteria > Gemmatimonadota > Gemmatimonadetes > Gemmatimonadales > Gemmatimonadaceae > Fen-1231. The sequence continues at coordinate 123,943 of JADZCT010000045.1, forward strand.
CCGCCGACGGCGGAGCGCCGGCTGCCTGGATGCGGGCGTAACAGGTGGGCATGGGGTCGGGGATGAAGGCGGCGACCTTGCCGTCGCGCACGCTGCCGATCCGGATGCCCCGCTTCCACGCCCAGTGCGACGGGCTCACCGAACCCGACTCCGAGTCGGCCACGTAGATGGTGTCGTGCGCGTCAATGTAGATGCCGCTCGGCCGCGAGAACTGGTGCCACGTCGCGAGCAGCTTCATCCCGTTTGCGGGATCGAAAACCTTGATGCGGTTGTAGCTGCGGTCGCCCACATAGAGCAGGCCGCGCGAGTCGAGCGCAACCGCGTGCGGCTGCATGAACGAAAACGGATCGTCGCGCTTGGTCGTGTCGGCGTATGTGCCCCACTCGCCGGTGAGCTTACCCGCGCGGTCGAAGCGAAGGACCCGCGCGGGCGACGTGCCCTGCCCGTCACCGTGCCCCTCTACCACCCAGATGTCGCCGTTGGGTGCGGTGGCGACGTTGTTCGGCTGGAAGAAGTACGACCCGATCGCCGTGTCGCCGCCGGCCTTTCCGAGCGTCATGAGCAGTTCGCCGTCCGGCGAAAACTTGAAGATCTGGTGGCCGGTGGCGAGCGGCGCCTGCGGTGCCGCTGGCACTGCGCGGCCTCCTGCAGGATCGGCGCCGCCGCGGCCAACGCCCGTCCGGCCGCCACGGGCTCCGCCGCCGGCGCCAGTGCACGCGCAGTCCACCACCCAGACGTTGCCGTCGCGGTCCACATGGATCCCGTGCGGCGAGCGGATCATCCCGGCGCCGAAGCGCTTCACAAGGTTCCCGTTCGCGTCGAACTTGAGCACCGGATCCAGCGGCGACCCCACGCAGTCGTTCTGCCCGCAGCGCTCGGCAACCCAGACGCTCACGCCGTCCTTGTCAACTGCTACGGCACTCGTCGAGCCCCACGCGCGGCCGTCGGGCATCTTCGCCCAGCCAGCCACGGCGCGGTAAGGGTTGGGCGCGTCGTTGACTGGCGCCGCCTGCGCGCCGAGGACGCCCGCAAGTGCCACTATCGAGCCAAGGGCCGTGAACCGGGTGGGTAGCATGCGCAGATAATAGGCGCCGCCCGGCTGCGCGGCCAGTGTCGGGTGCCATTTGCCGCGCCCGCTATCGGCCTAGAAGTAGATCACCACATTCGTGCCGCCGCTGCCGAGGTTGTCGAGGCGCGGGTTCACGATGTTGCTGAGGAGCGAGCCGAAGGTGTACGAGAGACTGACGAACGCCGAGTACTGGTAGGCAGTCGCGCGCGACCGCTGCTGGGTGAGGACCTCGTCGCGCGAAAGCCCCGCGGCGGCGATGTAGAGCTGGTCGTGCACTTTGGAAGCCGACGCAAACAACGAGAGCGAGAACCCCTTCGCAAGCCGGAGATCAACGCTCCCCGACACTCCCATGTTGTACTTGGAAAGGTCGTGAAGGTATTGGGAGAAGCTCGCCTGGCCGTTCACCGATCCCCACGTCTGGCGCATGCTCGTGGCAAGGATGGCCTGCTGCTGCGGGCGCGTCTCCTCGGTCTGAAAGTAGATCGTTTCGTCCGTGTAGCGGAAGTGTCGCGCGCCAAGCGCATAGATCGCGACGAACTGGTTGCGCGTGGCGTCGGACCACGGGAAGAAGTTGTATTCCGCCGAGGCGAACGCGTTACCGTAGAACTTCTGGTTATTGTAGTCCGACGCCCCCGCCCCGCCGGAAAGCCCGGCCGACCAGTGCTGGCCATAGCTCTTCACCGCGCGGAACGTGTTGCTGTAGCTGCGGAGGGCGAAGAAGCTCTCGCTTCCATCCGAGAAGCTGTACCGACTCTCGTTGTAGCTGCCGGAGGCCGAGAACGAAAGCTTCAGGTCTTCCGTGGTTCGGCGCGCCGAGAGACTGCCGGAGTAGGACGCGCGCCGCGACTCGCTTTCACCACCAAGGTTACTGGTGCCCCCCACGCGGAACACCCAGAAGTTCCACGGGTCGTGGCGTGACGTAACGGCCGCGCCAGGTGCGACCGAGGGCGCGGCGTAGGCAAGCGAGAGGAGCGGCGCGGCAGGCGATTCCATGGCGTACCGTACGAGTCCGAGCTTCATCACGCGCCCGATCTCGCGTCTGCGGGCGACTTCTGACGAGTTCGGGGCAATGTTCGCGGTGAGCGTATCGCCACGGCCCTGGTGACGGCCGACCCCGATGAACGTGAGGGTGTACGAGGTGCCGCCGGAGCCGGTCGCGAGCGACGTGACCAGGAGGTGCACATCGGCATCCGTGCGTTCGCGTATGAAGTCCACGAACGGAATCTCGGTCACGTAGTAATTCGTGTCGCAGTAGTCGTCGGGGCAATCGAGGTACACGCGTGGCCGGCGCGGCGGTTCGGCGTTCTGTCCGCCCTGCGCTGGCAAGCAGACGGGCGCGAGCAGGAGTGCGGCGAGCAGCAGAGAGCGCATATGAGGGGCGGGGGTTCGGGAATGGACCGCGGGCGCCGACGGCAAATATGACACCGTCACCCCCCTGGCGGGTTGCTTCGCCCGCTGGGCTGTCTCGCGCCGGGCCTGCCCCGCGTGACGGAGCCCGCTACAGCGACTGGATCGCTGCCGTAATGACGTCGGCGCCGCCAGGCGTGACGAACTGGATCCGGCCGCTGCGCCCGATGACGTACACCATTACCGGATGCGTGTAGTCGCCCGTGGCTTCGTTGCGCACCCGCGGTACCCGCCAGGCGTTCAGCACCAGATCCACCTCGTCCACCGGGCCGCTGAGCACATGGGCGTGCTTACCGAATTCCCATGCCTTGGCAATGGTCGGCAGGCGGCTCGGGGTGTCGCGAAACGGGTCAATCGTGACGACGACCACCTCGGGCGTGACAGCGTCGAGTTCCGCCTCCGTGGCGTCCGGGCTCACGCGCGCGGCCTCGGCTCGAATGCGCTTCTGCGCGTCGAGCATGTCCATCACGAGCAGCGGGCAGACCGTCTCGCAGTGGGCGAAGGCAAAGCTCACGAGCACTGGCTTGCCGCGGAACGCGGCGAGATCCAGCACGTTCCCGTGCTGGTCCGCGAGGCGCATCGTCGGCACCGTGTCGTTTACGCGGGTGAGCGCCGCAGCCAGTTGCTCCGTAGTGCTGGCAATGAAGGGGCGGGCGTCGGCGTTCGACACGCGTACCGCGACGCCCGCAACGCCGGCTACGATGCCAGCCAGCACCGCCCCCACCGCCATCTGCCCCGATACGTGCCGCGTCATCCGCGCAACCCCCGCGCGGAGGTCGCCGCCCCACGCCGCCACGAGCACGATGATCATCCCAAGCGGCTGGCCGATCATCACCAGCCAGCCGCCGCTGTTGGGGAGTCCGCCGGGGGCAGCGCCGAAGCAGGCGAGCCGCGTGCGCTCGACCCACTCCGGCGCGGCGGACGACGTCGGCCAGAGGGCGAGCATCCACCACGCGCCGGTGATCGCGAGGATCACCGCAAGCGCGGCAACCGCCATGCGTTGGCGGTGGATGCTCTCCATGGATCAGCCAACCTTCCAGACGAACGACAGCATCTTCCAGTTCGTGAGGAAGTAGAGAACGAATGCGGCGAGGAAGACGAACACCAGGACCATCGTGCCCGGTGTCGGCCCGATGAACTTCTTCGCCTCGGCGTGCAGCTTTTCGCTGCGCGCGGAAACGTCGGCGGCATGGATCGGCGGATTCGTCAGGCCCTGCGGGATCCCCGCCACGGCCACGCCGCGCTGGATCGTGCCCACCGACTCGCCAAAGAAGACCGACCAGACGGCGATCGCGATGAAGATCAGCGCGCCGGTCGCGGCGAGGAGGCCGCCGATAGCCATGATCGCAAGCACCACGTCAACCGCCGGGTTCATCTGAACGTCGAACGGCGCCTGGCTGAAGGTGATGTCCCAGTGGCGACGCGGCACGGCAAAGCTGCCGGCGAACGTCATGAACAGCGTGAACAGCACCATGCCGATGGCGAAGATGTACGGCTGGATCTTCGCGAGCGGCCAGAAGGCCACCTTCTTGCGGAAGACGAGCGGGATGAGGTAGTACGTGACGCCCATGAACGCGAGCGCCGTGCCGCCAACCACGGTTGCGTGGAAGTGGCCCGGAACCCGGAGCGTGTTGTGCACGATGATGTTGATCTGCTCCGTGCCGATCGTCACGCCCGTGATGCCGCCGATGAACCCGAAGATGATGATCGAGACGATATTGGCGCTGAAGCCGGGGTCGCCCCACGGCGCGCGCCGCAGCCACTCGAACAGCCCGTTGGTGAAGCCGCGGAGCCGCATGCCCAGTTCCATGCCGGCCGGGATCGTGAACCCGTGCACCATGGAGGCGAGCACGGCCATGTACATGAAGTAGCTGGTGTTCACCACCTTCCACGCCGAGCTCATGCCCGGGTCTCCCAGACGGTGGTGGGCCGACGCCATCGAGATGAACAGGATGGAGAGGACGAACGCCGAGCGGCTGATCGTCTCGTTGAGCACCACGGCGCCGCTCGTGAGCGCG
>JADZCT010000127.1 GCA_020851455.1 Gemmatimonadaceae bacterium
ACCGCCGGGCTGGCGCTGCTGATCGTCGCCCTCGCCCGGCCGCAGCGCGTCGAGGACAAACGCGAGGTGCGCTCGGAAGGTTACGACATCATGCTCGCGATCGACCTCTCGACCTCGATGCGCGCCGAGGATTTCGAGAAGGACGGCGAACGCATCAACCGCCTCCAGGCCATCAAGCCCGTCATCCAGGCCTTCATCGAGCGGCGGCCGACGGACCGCATCGGCATCGTGCTGTTTTCCGGCCGCGCGTACACCATGGCGCCGCTCACCTTCGACCACGACTGGCTCGCGCGCCAGCTCTCGCGCGTCCGCATCGGCATGATCGAGGACGGAACCGCGATCGGCGACGGCCTCGGCGTCGCCCTCACGCGGCTTGAACAGGCCAAGCGCGACCGCGGCGGCAAACGCATCGGCGCGTTCGTCGTGCTGATGACCGACGGCGCCAACAACCGCGGCTCGCTCCAACCGATGCAGGCCGCCGAAATCGCGAAGTCGCGCGGCATCCCCGTCTACACCGTCGGCTCCGGCAAGGAGGGCTATGTCCCCGTGCCGATTTACGACGACCAGGGCCGTAAGGTCACCTACCGGCGCATGCTCTCCGACCTCGACGAGGGCACGCTGCGCGAAATCGCCAGCCTGACGGGCGGCAGTTTCTTCCGCGCTTCCGACACCGGCACGATCGAGCGCGCGTTCCGCGCCATCGATCGCGCGCAGAAGGTCGAGTTCCAGGCCAAGAGCTACCTCGTGACGACCGAGCTCTTCTGGTGGCTTGCGGTGCCCGGCCTGACCGCACTCGTCGGCGCCGCCCTGATCGCCCGGTCGCCGTTCCGCCGGGAGGCGTTCGCATGAGCTTCGAGTGGCCGCACTTGCTCTGGCTCCTCGCCGCACCCCTCGCGCTGATCGCCTGGGAGCTCCGCCACCGCCGCCGCATCGAGGCCGTGACCCGGCCCAAGATCCTCCGCGCGGAGGCCGGCCCGAACTCCCTGCAGGTCGTCGATGCGGGCCGGGCCGCCGGAGCGGCCGCCGGTTTCCACCCCCGCTTCTGGCTGTGTGCCGGCCTCTTCCTTGCCGTGGTCGCGCTGGCCCGCCCGCAATGGGGCCGCCTCGAGGAGCCGGTGTTCGACCAGGCGCGCGAAATCCTCCTCGCCATCGATCTCTCGCGTTCGATGCTCACGCCCGACGTCAAACCGTCGCGCCTCGCCCGCACCAAACTGCTCATCCAATCCCTGCTGGAAAAACTCAGCGGCGAACGCGTCGGGCTCGTGGTGTTTTCCGGCACGTCCTTCCTGCAGGCTCCGCTCAGCGCGGACTACGAGATCCTGCGCGAATTTCTCCCAGCCCTCGGACCCGATTTTCTCCCCGAGGGCGGCACGAACTA
>JADZCT010000046.1 GCA_020851455.1 Gemmatimonadaceae bacterium
ACTGGTAGTTGCCCTGGTTGCCGAGGTGGGCGCCGATTATGCGGAGGTTCGGAAAGCGGTTGGCGATCGTGTCGAGGTGGAGCGGGCTCATCCGTGTGGCGGAGGCGGCACGGTTCCGTCCCTGGCGACCCAGCATCGCCTGCCAGCGGTCGTACTGCTGTGCCGCGGCGGCATCGCGCCGGGGATGGTTGATGGAGTAGTCGAGCCCGCCTCCGATCACGCCCAGGTGGTACAGGACCGGCATGCCCAGCCGCTCTGCCATCCCGTACGACGGCATGTAGTCCGCCGTGTCGTAGTCACGTGCGACACCGATGAGCTTGAGCCCGCGATAGCCCATGTCGTACAGCTCGCGTACCTCGCGGGGGCCGATCTCCTCGGGGTCAATGACCGCCACGGGGATGTAGAGCTCGCGATAATTCTCGAGGATCCGCATGCCGCGTTCGTAACCCGGCCCGAATCGCCCGCCGGTGAGCATGCAGGCCTTCGTGATGCCTGCCCGTACGGCCGTCTCGGCCAGCCGCTCGACCATGCCCGCCGGGTCCTCGTCGGGGTTCTCCCAGTTACGCGGGAAGTGCATGTGGACGTCGAAGATCTTCTGTGTCATGGCGCTCCAATCCCGGCCGGATCTTACCACCGGTGGCACGGCGGGCAGAGGCAGAGGTAAGCGGCCCGTTGCCGGTTGCCACGGCGGCAGCGGACGATGGCCGCGTCATGGCAGCGCCCGGGGACATCGTCGACGTCGTGGTGAACGCCGGTCAGCCCGCGCGGCACGCGTTCAGCTACAGCGTCCCCCTGGGGATGACGCTGCAGCCGGGGCAGGCGGTGTTCGTCCCGTTCGGCGCGAAGGTGCTGCAGGGCATTGTGCTCGGGCCGGCAGGTGAGACGCCCGAGAGCGGTCTTCGCGACATCGCCGCGATCGCGGACGAACGTGTGCTTCTTGACCCGGCTCACGTAGCGCTCGCGCGCTGGATGAGCGCGACGTACCTCGCGCCACTTTGGGAGTGCGTCTCGACGTGTCTGCCGGCCGGCTTCGGGCAGCGGCCGGTCACGATGGTGACGCCGGTCGACGTGCCCCCACTGCTGCCGGTGGACCGCACGGACCAGCGGATCCTTGCGTATCTCGCGGAGCACGGCCGGACCGCGCTTGACGTGCTCCGCGAAGCGGCCGGGACGGTGACGATTGCCCGGCTGAGCCGACTCCAGGAACAGGGCATGCTGACCGTCGCCCAGGGCCTGGCTCGTCCACGCGGACATGAACGCTTTGAACGGCGTATCGCGTTGGCGGGCGGTCCGGCGGAAGCGCGCGCCGCGGTGGAGCGGCTCCGCGCAGCGAACCCGCGGTCAATCGAGGCGCGGCTGCTCGAGGCGCTGGCGGACGCAGGCGAGATCACGCTGACCGGGGCGCGCGAGCTCGGGGTGACGCCGCGTCACGTTGCGCGGCTCGTGGCCGAAGCGCTCGTTGAGGAGCGGGCGGTGCAGGTCGACCGCGACCCAATCGCGGGCCGCAGCTTCGCGTCTCGCGGCACGCCCGTGCTCTCGCCCGAGCAAGCGGCCGCCGCGAACGTGGTCGGCGCACGCGACGGCACAACCTTGCTGCACGGCGTAACCGGTTCGGGGAAGACCGAGGTATACATCACGCTTGTGCAGGAAACGCTCGAAGCGGGCAGGGGCGCGATAATCCTCGTGCCGGAGATTTCCCTGACGCCACAGGCAATCCGCCGCTACGGCGAGCGATTCGGAACGACCATAGCGGTCATCCACTCGGGGCTGAGCGACGGAGAGCTCTACGACACCTGGTTCCGCGTGCATGAGGGGCGCGCGCGGGTTGTGCTCGGCTCGCGATCGGCGCTCTTCGCGCCAGTGAACGATCTCGGTCTCATTGTGATCGACGAGGAGCACGAGCCAAGCTACAAGCAGAGCGACCCGCAGCCGCGGTACCACGCACGGGCCGCCGCCGAAGAGCTCGCGCGGATGACGGGCGCGAGGGTCGTGCTCGGGAGCGCGACGCCCGACATCACAACCTTTCACCGCGCGGAGCGAGGGGAGATCGGCTACGCGGTGCTGGAACAGCGCCTTGCCCCGGCGCCCGGCGGCGGGTTCACGGAGGCAGTGCTACCGCAGGTCCAGATCGTGGACATGCGCGAGGAGCTTAAAGCGGGCAACCGCCACGTCTTCAGCCGGGCGCTGGTGCGGGCCGCGGGGGCCGCGCTGCGCTCCGGCGAACAGGTGCTGCTCTTCGTGAACCGCAGGGGCAGCGCGCGCTTCATCCTCTGTCGCGACTGCGGAAACGTCGCGGAGTGTCCATCGTGTGGTACGCCGATGAGCCTCCAGGCGGACGACGGCGAACTCCCGCGGACCGTCTGCCACAACTGCGGGAGGACGCGACGGCTGGACGCCACCTGTCCTCGTTGCGGGAGCACGCGCTACCGGCCATTCGGCGCGGGGACACAGCGCATCGAGATGGAGGCGCGCCGCGCATTCCCCCATGCCCGCGTCGCGCGCTGGGACAGCCAGACGGCCGCGCGAAAGGGTGCGCACGATGCACTGGTCCGGGGGCTGGAGGAGCGCTCGATCGATGTCGTTGTCGGGACGCAGGTACTGGCGAAGGGACTCGACCTGGCGGGGCTGACGGTCGTCGGCGTGGTGGATGCGGACGTCGGGCTGAACCTGCCGATGTACTCCGCGCCGGAGCGGACGTTCCAGCTGGTGTCGCAGGTCATTGGGCGGGCCGGCCGCCGCGACCGGCAGGGTATCGCGATCATCCAGACCTACTCGCCGGAGGCGCCGGCCCTCCAGGCAGCCGCCACGGGCGACTACCGCGCGTTTTTCGAGCACGAGCTACCCCATCGGCGTCGCGCGGGCTATCCGCCGTTCGCCCGTCTCGCGCGGCTCACCTTCCACCACCCGGACGAAGAACACGGCCTGGAAGAGGCGTCGCGGGTGGGGACGGAGCTGCGCGCGCGGCGTGACGCCGCCGGCCGCGCGGAGCCTGAGGTGCTGGGGCCCAGCCCCGCATACATCCGCCGCCTTCGCGGTGAGTACCGCTGGCAGCTCTTGCTCCGGGGACACGCGCCGGCGCGCTTA
>JADZCT010000128.1 GCA_020851455.1 Gemmatimonadaceae bacterium
CGCTATTTTCCCAAACTGGCGGGTTTCTTCCCCGAGCAACTGCACGGCTACACCGTAGACCAGTTCTATCGGGCCATCAATCGCGTGGAGCCATCGCTCATTCGCGTGGAGGCCGACGAGGTGACCTACAACCTGCACATCATGATTCGCTTCGAGCTCGAGCTTCAGATCATGGAGGGCAAACTGGCCATCAAGGACGTGCCCGATGCCTGGAACGACCGATATTCTGAGTATCTGGGGGTGAGCGTGCCCAACGACGGGTCCGGCTGCCTGCAGGACATTCACTGGGCCCACGGCATCCTGGGCTACTTCCCAACTTACTCGATCGGCAACGTGGTAGCCTCGCAGTTGTGGGAGCGCATGCTGGAGGACCTGCCCAACGTGGACGAGCTGGTGGAGAACGGCCAGTTCAAGTCCGTGCTGGGTTGGCTGGTCGAGCACGTGCACTCGCGAGCCAAGAAGTATCTGCCCAAGGAGCTCGTGCAGAAGGTGACCGGCGAGGGGATCCAGTGCGGGCCGTTCCTGCGCTACCTGGAGACCAAGTTCGGCGAGCTTTACGCCCTTGACCGATAAGCCCGCCCCGCGCGAGCGCAACATCGCGCTCAACCGCAAGGCGCGTCACGAGTACCACATTCTCGAGACGCTCGAGTGCGGCGTGGTGCTGGTGGGCACTGAGGTCAAGTCGCTGCGTCAGGGCAAGGCCAACCTCACGGATGCCTACGCGGTCGTGCAGCACAACGAGGTGTGGCTCTACAATCTGCACATCAGCCCTTTCGACAAGGGCAACCGATTCAACCACGACCCCCTGCGGCCGCGCAAGCTGCTGCTTCACCGCATGGAGATCCGCCGGCTGATCGGGAAGACCCAGGAGAAAGGGCTGACCCTGATCCCCATGCGGCTTTATTTCTCCAACGGCAAGGTGAAGGTGGAGCTGGCCCTGGGCAAAGGCAAGAAACTTTACGACAAGCGCGAGAGCGAAGCTGCCCGGGACGCTCAGCGCGAGGTCGAGAAGGCCATGCGTTACGCCCTCAAGGAGTAGTAGTCCGCTGGGGAAAGA
>JADZCT010000129.1 GCA_020851455.1 Gemmatimonadaceae bacterium
AGCCAAACAAGCCGCGGCCGCGCTGCCCGCTGGTCAGATCCTGGTGCTGGAAAACACTCGGTTTGACCCACGCGAGGAGCAGAATGATCCGGCCCTGGCCCAGGCATTGGCCGCGCTGGGGGATGTCTACGTGAATGATGCCTTTGGCAGCGCGCACCGCGCCCATGCCAGCACGGTTGGTGTGGCGCAATTTTTGCCTGCTGTGGCCGGGCTGCTGATGGAGAAGGAGCTTACCTTCCTCAGTAAGGCGCTGGAAAACCCCGAGCATCCCTTTGTGGCGATCATGGGTGGGGCCAAGATCAGCGATAAGATTGCGGTGATCGAGCATTTGCTGGACAAGGTGGACACGCTGCTGATCGGTGGGGGCATGGCCAACACCTTCCTGGTTGCCAGTGGCTACCCGATGGGCAAAAGTCTGGTCGAGCAGAGTGTGCTTGCCACCGCCACCGATCTGGTCGAGCGGGGCGCGGGCATCATCCGGCTGCCGGTCGATCTGCGGGTGGCCGATCAATTTGCCGCGGATGCCGAAAATCAGGTGGTCAGCATCGAAGATGTGCCCGCGGACTGGCAAGCCCTGGACATTGGCCCGGCAACGATTGCCCATTACAGCAATTGGTTGGCCGGGGCGAAAACCGTGTTGTGGAATGGCCCACTGGGTGTCTTTGAATTTCCCGTCTTTGCGCAAGGGACTGTCGCCATCGCCGAAATTTTGGCGAGCTTACGCGGGGCCACAACCATCATCGGTGGGGGGGACAGCGCGGCCGCGGTCTACCAGGCCGGCGTCGAAGCGCAGATCTCACATGTCAGCACGGGTGGGGGAGCCAGCCTGGAATTTCTGGAAGGCAAAACCTTGCCAGGCGTGGCGGTCTTGAACAACAAAGAATGAGTGCAGCTGGGGCTGTGAAACCTGGCCACGTTTCAAAAAGTCTCCGGACTCGGTTTGCTGAGGAGCTATGAACTTTCTAAAAAGTCTTGCCAATCTTTTTACCGGCGGAGGACGACCCACCGTCAACAACCGCACATTGTCGATCTATCTGCTCAGTCGGCGGTGCAACGAGCCGTTGATCGGGCAGATCGACCTGCTCAACGAGCTGAGCCAGACCGACGAAGAGAGTGGCAATGCACACGCCTATTATGCGCGCAAAGTCTTTCGGACTTCGGGCCAGAATCGCTGTTTTGATCAGGTCGAGGTTGAGCTTTGGTTCAACCAGAACAAAAAGGTGGTCGAACATCAGGTGCAGGGCGGGCGTTGGCTCGAAGCAGACGAATATGAGCGAGAGTTGGCACGCTTCAATGCCCCACCGGATGATGACAACAAT
>JADZCT010000058.1 GCA_020851455.1 Gemmatimonadaceae bacterium
GAACGGTCGATCCGCCAGCAGGAAAAATTCGCCGAGGACTTCATCCACAACGCACAGCACGCCCGCAGGATCGGCGACGAGGGGCAATATCAGTTCATCCGATCGGCACTGAAGAAAACCGCGACGGTCAAAAAAATGCTCGAACGCCAGTTGCTGGCGATCAAGAACGCGATGCTGATCCAGCAGCAGGCCCAGGCGAGTCAGCAGTTTGCCGAGTCGATGACCCTCATGTCTCGCGAGATCAGCCGGGTCTTTGGCGAAATGGATCTGACCAAAACCCAGGCCCAGTGGGAGCGCGCCGTCGCACAGGCGGGCAGCATCGAAGAGCGCATGGAGATTTTCCTCGATTCGATGGAAGACGCCGCCCGCAGCGGCACCGGCGCGACGACCGGAGCGCGCGAGGACCTGGTCAGCGACGACGAAATCGACCGCATGATCCAGGCGGACGTGCTGGCGGCGGAGAGAGCCGAACTCGGCAAGCTCGACCAGCTCGAAAGCGAAATCGCCAAAGAGCTTGGGGCGACAAAACAAAAAGACTGAGCAACGGGCGCGGGATCGTGGAACGCGCGTTATTTCTCTTCGATGCTGATCGACTGAATCGTCACGGGTTCGTTCGGACGGTCGTTGCGCTCGTTGCGCGGAGCGGTGGCGATTTTATCAACCACCTCCTGACCTTCAATCACCTTGCCGAAAATCGTGTAATCGCTCGGCGGCAGAGGCACGTCGGCATGCATGATGAAAAACTGGCTGCCGTTGGTGTCCGGACCGGCGTTGGCCATTCCCAGCGTGCCGGTGTCGTACGTGCGCTGTGTGTCGCGGTTCTCGTTTTCGAATTCATACCCCGGCCCACCTGTCCCCATGCCCGTCGGGTCGCCGCCCTGAATCATGAACCCCGGAATCACGCGATGAAAGATCACGCCGTTGTAAAAACCTTCGCGCGCAAGAAAAACAAAACTATTGACGGTCCTGGGCGCCTCCTTGGCCAGCAATTCGGCAACGATTTTTCCCGCCGACGTCTCGATTGTCGCAACGTACGTCTTGTTGACGTCAATTGTCATCTCGGGCGGATGGTCGTAGCTTTTTCGTTCGCCAACCGACGGCTGCGTCGTCTGCGCCATGGCCGAACCAACCATTAAAAGAACCGTCGCCACCATGCTTACAAATCGTTGATGAATCACGTTGAATCTCCGTTTGAATCTGCCGATGGTTTCATCGTTTGGTCGGAATGTCAATGGTGCAGTTTCATCAACAGCTTGACGAATGGACTGCCGCGCAGCATCCTCCAGCCAGTATCGGATACGATCTTTTGCTGTAGGAACAATCTCATGGGCATTCAGTTTGACGTTCTTGAACAAGGCGACGTTTTCCGCGCACCGGTGTCAACGCCGTCGAGCGTCGCCGGTCCGCGTTGCGTCATCGGTCGCGACGGCAACGTCGTCTGCACCTTTAATGCCCAGAGCAAACTGGGGATCAACGACTTCGTGCCGATGATCACCCACGGCGACAGCCAGGGGAGAAACTTCTCGGCCGCGACGCCGATCTGGCCGGAGCTTCGCGAAAAATACTCGATCTTCAGCAACGTCAGTCGCGGCCGGAACGCGGAGCTTTTTCTCTTCGGCACGCGCACGAAGATCGACCAGCCCGGCGAAACGTACTGGTCGGATCACACCAAGGGGCTTAAAGCCAACGAATTCATCTGGTCCTCCAGCAGGGACGATGGACGAAGCTTCTCGCCGCCCACCGCGTTCCCATTGCCCTATCCCGGTTCGGCCGAAGTGCCCGGCGCGCTGCTGGTCACCCGCGCTGGACGATGGATCGGACCCTATTCTCCTTACAATTTGATGGACGGCTCGGCGAAGGTGCAGACCGAGCGCGTCATCGCGGTTATCAGCGACGACGCCGGGCGATCGTGGAAGCCGAGCGTGATGATCCGCTTTGACGAACCGCAAAGCGTCGGCGCCGAGGCGTGGGTGTGCGAGTTGTCCGACGGACGGCTGCTGGCGACGGCTTGGCACGCCGACATGTCCGACCAGAAGCGCGTCTTTCCAAACAAATACGCGATGTCGCGCGACTGTGGCGACACCTGGTCGACGACGCGCTCGACCGGAATCATCGCCAACACGACCGCGCTGCTCTCGTTGAGCGACAACCGCGCGCTGTTCATCACCGTTCGCCGACGCGACGACGCCGGAATCTGGCTCTCGGTCGTCAAGCCAACCGACGGTGACTTTGGCGTGCTGTCGGATCAATGCATCTGGTCGGCGGCGCAATCGACCCAGAGCGGCGGGCAGGCCAACCATTCCAACTGGACCGACTTCACCTTCGGTGAACCCGCAGCCATCGCTTTGGCCGACGGATCGCTTCTGCTGGTCTTCTGGTATCTCAACGCTACCCACACCGGCGTGAAGTCAATGCGCCTGCGGATGAAGGATTGACACCTTCAGGCCCCGCGGCCCGGGTGAGTCAACCTCGCGACGGATGGCGTCACACGTTGAACAGGAAATGTGTGATGTCCCCGTCCTTCATGACGTAATTTTTGCCTTCAGCGCGCATTTTGCCCGCGGCCTTGATGGCCTGTTCGGTCTTGAACTGCTTGAGATCGTCGAGCGTGTAGATTTCCGCCCGGATGAAGCCGCGTTCAAAATCGCTGTGGATCACGCCGGCGGCCTGCGGGGCGGTGGCGCCGATGGAAATGGTCCAGGCGCGGATTTCCTTCGGTCCTGCGGTGAAGAAACTGTGCAGACCCAGCAGTTTGTACGCCTGGCGCGCCAGCGTCGCCAGCGCGGGTTCTAACAGGTCCATGCTGGCCAGCATTTCCGTCCGGTCCGACGGTTCAAGCTCGGCCAATTCGCTTTCGAGCTTGCCACACACGGGCACAACCGCCCCGCCTTCTGACTCGGAGCGCTGGCGCACGCGTTGAACCAGCTCGCCTTGACCATGAATGTCGCTTTCGTCCACGTTGGCGACGTACAGAACTTTTTTTGCGGTGATCAGACCGAGTCCTTTGACGATCTTGCGTTGCTCGGCGTCAAACTCAAGCTGTCGGACTGGCCTGGCCTGGTCAAGGTGCGCCTTGCATCGCTTGAGAATCTCGACGCGCGCGATCGCGTCCTTGTCGCCGCCGCGGGCCTGTCGTTCGGATTTGTCCAGCGAAGAATCAACCGTTTCCATGTCCGCCAGCGCCAACTCGGTGTCGATGGTGTCGATGTCGCGGATCGGATC
>JADZCT010000047.1 GCA_020851455.1 Gemmatimonadaceae bacterium
AGCGCGTCATGGCGTGGATCATGGACACCTACTCGATGCACGCCGGCCACACTGTCACGTCCGTCGTGACCGGCAAGCCCATCGAAATGGGGGGGTCGCGCGGTCGCCGTGACGCCACGGGGCGGGGGGTGATGCTCTGTACGAAGCAGGCGCTGGCGCATCTGGGCATGCCGGTCACGGGCACGAGCGTGATCGTGCAGGGATTCGGCAACGTTGGATCGGCGGCCGCGCGGCTGCTCCGTGCGGAGGGGTGCAAGATCATCGGCATCGGCGATCGCACCGGCGGCGTGATCAACCTGGCCGGCGTGGACGTTGATGACGCCGCCAGCTATGTGAAGAAGCATGGCACGCTCGAGGGCTACAGCAAGGGCGACCATGTGACAAACGACGACCTGCTCACGCACCAGACCGACGTGTTGGTGCCAGCGGCACTCGAGAACGTGATTACGACCAAGAACGCTGCCAAGATCAACGCGAGGCTCATATGCGAGGGGGCCAACGGCCCCACGACGGCGGCGGCCGACGCGATCCTCGACGACAAGGGGGTCTTCGTCGTCCCCGACATTCTCGCGAACGCCGGCGGCGTCACCGTTTCGTACTTCGAGTGGGTCCAGGACCGACAAGGCTACTTCTGGACGGAAGAGAGGGTGAACGAGGCGCTTCGCGAGATCATGGAGCGCAGCTTCGATGCCGTACTCGACCTTTCGAAGCAGCACAAGGTCAACATGCGGACGGCCGCGTACATGCTGTCAATCAGCCGCGTCGCGACGGTGCACAGGCTCCGCGGCGTTTACGCCTGAGTGGCGCGGAAGCCGGGCAGCCCGGTGATCAGCGATGCGTGTCATTGTCGTCGTAGTGGGGAAGGCGCGCCACCCGGCGCTCGGCGCAGCGGCGCGCGGATACGAAGAACGGGCGGCCCGCTACTGGCCGCTCGAGGTGCGCCACGTGCGCCAGGAAATGGGCGCGGACCAGCCGTCAGCGCGGGCGCTGGGGAGGGAAGGAATGCGCATCATCGAAGCGGCTGGCGCTCGGTCCACGATCGTTGCCTGCGATGCTACAGGGAAGCGGATGACGTCGGTCGAGTTTGCGCAATGGCTGCAGGGCGAGCGGGAGTCGGCGCGCGACATATGCTTTGCGATCGGCGGAGCGCACGGCCTCTCGCGCGATGTTCTTGGCGCGGCGCAGTTCAAGCTCAGTCTCGCGCCGTGGACGCTCGCGCACGAGCTGGCGCGGCTCGTGCTGGCCGAGCAGTTGTACCGGGCTGGCACGATCGTCCGGCGCGAGCCGTACAACAAGTGACCTGCCGATGAGCGAGCCCGACGTCGCGCGCGTGCGCGTCGAGTCGTTGGGCGGAGGCGCGCTCACGCGCGCCTTCCTCGACGGAGGAGCACCGCGCGAGTGGTTCGTGCCCCGCCCGCGGGGCGCCGAGGGATGGCGAAGCCACGCAGAAGCGGTACGCGCCGGGTTCCCAGGCGCGCGCTGGCTGGAGGGTCTCCGGCCAGCCCTCAATGCGAGCGGCGCCGCACGCGAGCGGCTGGAACGCGTGGCAGCCGGGCATGGCGTCGTCGTGACCACCGGACAGCAGCCGGGCCTCTTTGGCGGGCCAGGGTACACGTGGCTCAAGGCGTTCACGGCGATCGCGCTTGCCGACCGGATCGAACACGCAACGGGTATCCCGGCGATTGCGATCTTCTGGGCCGCAACGGACGATGCCGACTTCGCCGAGGCCAGCTTCACGGCCGTTGCGATCGGCGCTGAGTGCAGGCGCATCGAAATCCAGCGTGCCGGCGCCGACGGGCTTGTAATGGCCGAAATGCCCCTCGGGAACGCCGGTGCGGCACTTGATGCCTTCCTCGATGCGACGCGATCCGCGCCGCACAGGGATCTGGTGGATGCTGTTAGAGCCAGCTACACGCCCGACGCGACCGTTGGGAGCGCATTCGTCGGCCTGCTGCGGCACGTGCTCGAACCGTTGGGGATGCCGGTCCTGGACGCATGGCACCCAGCGACCCGTGGCGCAGCGCGCCCAGCACTGGCGGATGCTCTCGGCCGTGCCGCGGTAATAGACGAAGCCGTCAGCATGCGGAGCGTTTCGATTGAACGCGCTGGGTACCGCGCGATCGTCCAGCGAGTACCACGACTCTCGCTGGTTTTTCGCAGCACGGAAGGGGTCAAGGAGAGGGTTCCCATCGCGCACGCTGCGGACGCCGCGCGCCGGGGTGACCTGGTTCTCTCGCCTAACGTGCTCCTGCGCCCAGTAGTCGAGCGCAGGATCCTGCCGACGGTCGCGTACGTGGGCGGCCCCGGGGAGATCGCGTACTTTGCGCAGGTTGGCGCCGTCGCAGAGGCAATGGGAGCCCCGGCGCCGTTGGTCGTCCCCCGCTGGTCGGCAACGGTGGTGGAACCGTCCGTGGACCGCATGCTCGGCCGGCTTGGGATGACCATCGAGGACGTCCGCGTGCCACATCGCGCGGAGCGTCGAATCGGAGACCGGGCCATGGCGCCGGCCGTGCGAGATGCGATCGAGGCGCTGCGGACGGCGGTCGAATCCGGGGTTGGCGCGATTGGCGCGGCTGCGAGCGCGGCGGGACTCTCAACACCGGAAGTAGTGGAGGGCGGGAGGCAGCAGCTTCGCCAGCGCGTGGACCGGCTCGAGCGACGATTGCGCGCCGCCGCCGCGAGATCCGAGAAGGACGCAGTGCGCGACCTGGCTGCGATACGGGCGTCCGTGCAACCGGAGGGTAAGCGCCAGGAACGCGGCCTCAACTTCATTCCGTTCTTTGCCCGGTACGGTGAGCCCCTGGTGGATCGCCTGCGCGACGGCGCGGCGATCCACGCTGCCGCGCTCATCGGCACAAGGTGACGGCCGCGAGGCGCGACAACTCCGCGCCGCGCGGCCGCGGGGGCGCGGTGGCGGCCGCATCGGGAATCCTCGCGAGCCGCGTCTTCGGGCTCGTGCGGCAGCGCGTGATGAGCCACTTCCTCGGGGTTGGCGACGCGGCCGACGTGATCAGCGCCGCATTGCGCATCCCGAATGTGTTGCAGAACCTCCTTGGCGAGGGAGTGCTGTCGGCGTCGTTCGTACCCGTGTACGCGCGGCTGCGCGCCGAGGGCAGGGAGGACGACGCAACCCGACTTGCACAAGTCGTTTTTGCAGGCCTCTCGGCGGCGTGCGGCGTCCTTGTAGGACTGGGCATTCTTGGAGCGCCATGGCTCGTCGCCACAATCGCAGGCGGGTTCGCGCCGGAGAAGCGCGCCTTCGCCGTATTTCTCGTGCGGATCCTCTTCCCGGGCGTTGGGCTGCTGGTGATGTCGGCATGGTGCCTCGGCGTACTGAACGCACACCGGAAGTTCCTGCTCGCTTACGCGTCGCCGATCGCATGGAACCTGGCCATCATCGGGGCGCTGCTTTGGCGAGGTCCGCGCACCGATCCGGACGGTGCCGCGACGCTGGTCGCCGCAGGCGCCGCGGCTGGCGGGCTGTTGCAGTTCGCCGTCCAGGTGCCGGGAGTGCTGCGGGCCGTGCCGGGCATCGTCCGGCGATCCAGCCTCGCGCCAGTCCCTGAGGTTCGCAGGGTGGTGCGCAACTTCGGCCCCGTGCTCCTCGGCAGGGGGGCCGTGCAGCTGAGCGGCTGGGTGGACTTGCTCATCGCTACCTACGTCGCGACCGCGGGGGCAGCCGCTGTCCTGATGTACGCGCAGACGATCGCGCTCCTTCCGGTATCGGTGTTCGGAATGTCCATCTCCGCGAGCGAGCTTACCGAGATGAGCCACCATGCCGAGAGCGACGTGGCCAACGCGATTCGCGCACGCCTCGGGTCGTCGTTGCGCGCCGTGGCGTACTTCGTGGTGCCGTCGTCGGCTGCGCTCCTCTTTCTTGGGGACGCGGCGGCTGGCGCCGTGCTCCAGACCGGGAGGTTCGCGCGCGCTGATACCGTGTGGGTCTGGGCAGTACTCGCGGGGTCGGCGATCGGATTGCTCGCCGGAACGATGGGCCGGCTCTACAACTCCGCGTGGTACGCCCTGCACGACACGCGAACGCCGGTCCGGATCGCGCTCATTCGTATTGCCATCACCGGGACGCTTGGCGCGGTGGCGGCGCTTGCGCTGCCGTCGTGGCTTGGGATCGAGGCGCGCTGGGGTGTTGCCGGCTTGACGGCCACGGCCGGTGTCGCCGCCTGGATCGAGTACGCACTCCTGAGGCGCGCGCTGAGCGCGAGGATCGGGCCTACGGGGTTGCCGCCACGTGCGTTGCTCCCGCTGTGGGCCGCCGCCGTCATAGCGGCTGCCGCTGGATTCGGCGTGAAGCTCGCAACGGGCGGCGCTGGCCCGCTGCTCAGTGGAGTTGCGGTGTTTCTCGTATTCGGGTTCGCTTATTGGGCGCTGACGCTGCTGCTTCGCGTGCCTGAGGCGCACGCGGTGTTGCGGCGCCTCGCCGGGCGTGTCTCCGGGACTGGAGTATGACATGACTCTGCCGGAGCATGTCGCGCACAGCACCTTGACGCTTCCCGAGTCGCCTGGGGTCTACTGCTGGAAGGCGGCCGATGGCACGGTCCTGTACGTTGGAAAAGCGAAGCGGCTCAAGGCGCGGGTGCGAAGTTACCTTGCCGGCGAGCAGTCATCGCCCAAGACCCGCGCATTGATGGCGCAGGCCACCGGGCTGGAGACTATCGTGGTGCCGGACGAGCCGAGCGCACTCGTGCTGGAGGCCAACCTCATCAAGGAGCACCGGCCGCGATTCAACATCCTATTGCGCGACGACAAGTCGTACCCGTTCGTGAAGGTGACAGTGCAGGATCCGTTTCCCCGGGTGCTCGTCACGAGGCGCCTGATCAACGACGGGGCGCGCTACTTTGGGCCGTACACGGACGTGGGCGCGATGCGCCGCGCGCTGGACATAGTTCGTCGCACGTTCACCGTGCGGTCGTGCAGCTACGACATGCCGCGCGAGATGCCCGAGCGAGCATGCCTCGACTACCACATTGGGCGTTGCAAGGCGCCATGCATAGGCGCGCAGTCGCAGGAAGAGTATGGAGAAATGATTGACGAGGTCGTTGCGTTTCTCTCCGGCCGTGCGACGGAAGTCGTAGCGCGTCTGCGGGCCAGGATGGACGATGCGGCCGCCCGGATGGACTACGAGCGGGCCGCCGAGATGCGCGACGCCATGCGGCACATCCAGCACATAGAAGAGCCGTCCGTGCTCGTTGATGCAGGCGGCGGTGACAGGGACGTCATCGGCTATGCCCGCGACGGCGATGACGCCTGCGTTGCAGTCCTGGTGATCCGGGACGGAAAACTGCTCGCCCGGGACCATCGCCTGCTGGAGCACGTCGAGGACTCGAGCGATGCCGACGTTCTCGGCGCGTTCATGGCGTCAGCGTACCTGCAACGGAAAGACCGCGCGCCCGATGTGTTCGTTCCGTTCGAGTTCACCGACCAGGAACTCGTCACGGCGGTCGCCGGCGGCCCGTCCGTCCGGATCCCGGTGCGCGGGCCCCGACGCGAGCTCCTGGACGTGGCGGACCAGAACGCGCGGCACCTGCTTGAGGAGTTCCGCCTCGAGAGCATGGAGGCCGACGAGCGGGCGGCCGATCCCGTCTATTCCCTGGGCCGTGATCTGGGCCTCCTGAAAATTCCGCGATCCATCGCCTGTTTCGACAACTCGACCTCGCAAGGGCGCGATAACGTTGGCGCCGTGGTGTGGTTCGAGAACGGGCGTCCGCGGCGGGCGGAATACCGGACGATGCGGATCAAGGCGCTCGCCGACGAACACGCGCCGGATGACTTCGCTTCGATGCGCGAGGTGGTCACGCGTTACTTCCGGCGCCGCCTCGACGAGAGCAAGCCGCTTCCCGACCTGGTCGTAATAGACGGGGGCAAGGGACAGTTGGCCGTCGCGGTAGAAGCGTTGCAGGCGCTCGGCCTTGGCGGACTGCCCGTGGCCGCGCTTGCGAAGCGCGAGGAGGAAGTTTTCCTCAAGGGCCGCAGCGAGCCGCTTCGGCTGTCGCGCCGCTCCGCGGCCCTCCGGTTACTGCAACGAATCAGGGACGAAGCGCACCGATCTGCCGTTGGCTACACCCGCACGCGACGGCGCATCAGAACCGTGACGTCCGAACTGCTGCGGATTCCCGGTGTCGGGCAGGCGCGGCGGCGGGCCCTGCTCGTGAAGTTCGGCTCCCTGCAGGGGGTCCGCGAGGCGGCGGTCGGCGAGATCGCGTCCATGCCGGGCTTTTCCGCGCGCTCCGCCGAGCGAATCGTCGCCGCGCTTCGCGCTTCCGATCCCGCAGCAGCCGCCGCGCAGCCCGGCCCCGTGCAGCAACCACCGGTCACTTCAACGAACGACGAGAATGACGACCACTGAATGGACTCTTCACTGCTCGACCTGCGCTTACTCCACGGAGGGTGGCCGCCTGGCCTCGCTCTGTCCTGACTGCGGCCAGCCCTTGGTCGCACGCATGGCGCCTGCTTCGCGCGACGCGGTTACGACGGAGCCGACGATGTGGCGCTACTCGGCGGCGATGCCCATCCGCGACGGCGAAGCGCGTGTCTCGATAGGGGAGGGGATGACGCCGCTGACGGAGGCGCCTGAACTGGCCGCGGCAGCCGGCGTCGCGCGGCTCTGGGTGAAGGATGAAGGGATCAACCCCACGGCAAGCTTCAAGGCGCGCGGGCTCTGCATGGCAGTCACCCGCGCGAAGGCACTGGGCCTCCCGGGAGTATGCGTTCCAACGGCTGGCAACGCTGGGATCGCACTGGCTGCGTATGCGGCTGCGGCAAGGATGCCGGCGCGCGTCTACGCGCCGCGCACCACTCCGCCGCCGATCCTCGGCTCGATTCGCGCGTATGGCGCGGAACTCCAACTCGTGGACGGGCATATCGGCGATGCCGGCAAGGCAACGATGGCGTTCGCCACGGAGACCGGGTTCTTCAACGTGGCGACGCTCCGTGAGCCATACCGTGTCGAAGGCATGAAGACCATGGGGTACGAAATCGCCGAATCGTTCGGGTGGCGCAACCTTCCCGACGCGATCGTGTATCCGACGGGCGGCGGCGAGGGCACGATCGGCATCTGGAAGGCGTTCCAGGAGATGATCGAGTGGGGTTGGCTGGCGATGGATACGCCGCTGCCGCGGATGGTGGTTGCGCAGGCGGCAGGATGCGCGCCGCTGGTCCGCGCGTTCAAGGAGCGCGCCGACCACGCCACGCCATGGGTCAACCCGGAGACGCACGCCAGCGGTTTGCGCGTGCCGGCGCCGCTTGGCGACCGTCTGGTGCTGCGCGCGCTGAAGGAAAGCCGTGGTGCAGCGTTCGCGACCGATGAGTCCACGATTCGCGCGAATACGTTCCGCATCGCTTCGACGTGCGGCATTGACGCGGCCCCGGAGGGTGGCGCGGCGCTCGGCGTTGCCGACATGCTCGTCAGCGAGGGTGTGGTTGGCCGGGACGCGCGCGTAGTGATCTTCAACACGGGGTCGGGAGCGTCGTACCGCTGGTAGGTGGACGCGCCCCCGGGCGAGGGAATCCGCGCGCCTGACTCGGCGTGCGGCAGTCGCGCGGCTAACTTTCGCGCCATGTCATTGACTGCCATTCTCGATCCAGCGTCCGGAATTGCCGGCGACATGATGCTCGGTGCACTTCTCGACCTTGGCGTCGAGAGGAAGTGGCTCGATCAGTTGCCAGGCGCGCTTGGGCTGGAAGGAGTGAACGTCCGCGCCGAGCGTGTGCAGCGAGCCGGCATCGCAGCGTGGAAGGTGGATTTCGACATTCCCCCGCAGCCGCACGGGCGCCACCTGAAGCACATCAGGGCGATCGTAGATGCGTCTGCGGCGCCTGCCACCGTTCGCGAGCGCGCCAACCGGGCCTTCGAACTCATCACGGCGGCAGAGGCCGCGGTCCACGGCACGACCGTGGAGAAGGTGCACCTGCACGAAGTCGGATCGGTGGACGCGATACTCGATGTGGTCGGCAGCGTATGGGGACTCCACCTGCTTGGCGTCGAGTCGGTACGGTGCGGCACGATCGCGCTTGGCGATGGCTTCGTTGACGCCGCCCACGGACGCATGGCGGTGCCCGCTCCGGCCGTGGTGCGGCTCATCGAAGGATTCGACGTTACCGCCGGCCCGGCGGGGAGCGGCGAGCTGACCACGCCAACTGGCGCCGTTCTGATGCAGGCGCTCGCAACGCCAGGGCTCCCGCCGACGTTTCGCCCGCTTCGGAGCGGTTTTGGCGCCGGCACGAAGGACTTCCCCGGTCGTGCCAATGTCCTGAGAGTCACGCTCGCGGAGGTCAACGACGTCAATGCGAACTCAGAGGCGATCGTCGTGCTTGCGTGCGATGTGGATGACATGACCGGCGAGTACCTCGTATCGGCGGCGGAGACTCTCCGGGCGGCAGGCGCCTTGGACGTGATCCTCGCGCCCGTGGTGATGAAGAAGGGGCGGCCCGGCACGCGAGTCGAAGTGCTGTGTGCGCCCTCGGACGCGCCTCGCATCGAAGCGACGCTCCTTGTGGCCACCTCGACGATCGGTGTGCGACGTTACGACGCCACTCGCACGGCGCTGCCACGCACCTGCCGGGAGACGACCGTCTTCGGGCGCGCCGTACGCGTGAAGGTCGTCACCCTTCCCGATGGTACGGTGCGAGGTAAGCCGGAGTTTGATGACGTCGAAGGTGCACGGCTGGCGACAGGTCGTCCGGCGGCCGGGATAATTGCGGAAGCGCTCAGAAATGTCGGGCTACTGTGATGCGCAAGTCGTTCCCGCAGATTGCGTTCCGCGCCGTCACCTGACAGTTTACCTGATATGACTCGATCCCGGAATGCTCGTCGCACCCGACCGGCGGCCCTGCCGGGAAGGCCGTGAGCCGGCCCGTAGTTGCCATCATCGGCCGGCCGAACGTCGGGAAGTCGTCGCTCTTCAACCGGATCATCGGTTCGAACGCTGCAATCGTGAGCGACGAAGCGGGCACCACGCGCGACCGCCACTTCGCCGAAGCATCGTGGAACCGCCGTGATTTCTGGCTGGTGGACACGGGCGGGCTCGATCATGCTCCTGCGCAACCAATGGACGTCGAGATCCGCCGGCAGGTCGAGATGGCGATCGAG
Organism: Gemmatimonadaceae bacterium; assembly: GCA_020851455.1. Classification (GTDB taxonomy): domain Bacteria; phylum Gemmatimonadota; class Gemmatimonadetes; order Gemmatimonadales; family Gemmatimonadaceae; genus Fen-1231. Next base: position 9,104 of record JADZCT010000047.1, read on the forward strand.
GAAGCCGACCTCCTGATGCTCGTCGTTGACGCCGCCGCCGGCCTCCAGCCGGGGGATGCCGCGATCGTCGCCTTGCTGCGCACAGCCGGGAAGCCGTGGGTGCTGGTGGCCAACAAGGTGGACGACCCGAAGGACGCGAGCCACTACGAGTTCTATGGACTCGGCGCTGGTGATCCGATCCCCGTCTCGGCGGCGAACGGCAAGAACTCCGGGGATCTCCTCGACGAAGTGGTCCGGCGCCTGCCCGACGTTGACACCCCGCCCGAGGAAGGGGCGTTGCGCATTGCCGTGGTTGGGCGCCCGAACGTGGGCAAGTCTTCGCTCATCAATCGGCTCCTTGGGGAGGACCGACTCGTCGTTTCGTCGGAGGCCGGCACGACGCGCGACGCGATTGATACGCCGATGATCTACCATGAGCGCCGGTTCATCTTCGTTGATACCGCGGGCCTGAGGCGGCAGTCCAAGGTGGAAGACGGGGTGGAGTTCTATTCCGCGCTGCGCACGCGCCGCGCGATCGAGCGTGCCGATATCTGCCTGCTCGTAATTGACGCGACCGAGGGGCTCCACAATCAGGATCTCAAGATCGCGGCTCTCGCGTGGGATGCGGGGCGGGCGCTGGTGGCGGTGGTGAACAAGTGGGACATCAAGGAGAAAGACGACAAGACGTCAGCGCACTTCGAGAAGGAGTGCGCCGAGAAGGCGCCATTTCTCAGATTCGTCCCTTTTGTCTTCACCAGCGCGCTTACGGGGCAGCGGGTCACGAAGCTGCTCGACATCGTGCTCGAAGTGGACGCCGAGCGGCACAAGCATGTCGCCACCCCCGCGATCAACGACGCGCTTGGCGATCTGATGGCGCGCAGGCAGCCGCCGCAGGCAGCAGGGCGTGAGGTAAAGCTCATGTATGCAACGCAGGTCAATGCGGTGCCGCCATCCATCGCCGTATTCGGGAACCATCCGGAACTCGTTGCCGAGCACTATGTGCGTTATCTGCACAATGGGTTCCGTGAACGCTTCGGATTTCGCGGGAATCCGCTTCGCATTCTCATGAGGCGCAAGTCCGCGTGAACGCTCAGGTAGCCGGCGGGCTCGCGCTGGCGGCATCGTACGCGGCGGGGTCGTTCCCGAGTGCGTATCTGGCCGGCCGCATCACGAAAGGAATTGACCTGCGGACGGTGGGGTCGGGCAACCTCGGGACGACGAACGTCTACCGCGAACTTGGGGTTGGCCCGGCGCTCGCTGTGCTGGCGGTGGATGGAATGAAGGGCGCGCTGCCGGCGGCCCTCTTCCCGCCGATGATTGGAGCGGGCGGGACGGCCGCCGCATGGTGGGCGCTCGCGTGCGGAGCCACGGCAATCGCAGGGCACGCGCGCTCGATGTTCCTTCTCTGGAAAGGCGGAGGAAAGGGCGTGGCCACCGCGGCGGGCGTGTTTCTTGCCGTGACGCCGTATGCCACGCTCGCGGCGATTGCGGCGTTCATCATCGTGGTCGCGGCGACGAGGTACGCCTCGCTCGGCTCGCTCGTGGGCGGCGTCGTGGTGCCGGTGGCGGAGTGGCTCCGCGCCGGCCCGACGCCAGCGTTCTTTGCAGGGATCGCCGTAGCGGCGTTCATTGCCTTCACCCACCGATCGAACATCCAGCGGCTCGTTGCCGGTACCGAACGCCGGATCGGACGCGCGGGGGGGAGAGCGGCGCCATGAAGTGCGCCGTGGTGGGGTCGGGTGCATGGGGAACGGCGCTTGCCTCGGTGCTTGCGGCGAACTCGCACGACGTCACCATGTGGGCGCACGAGCGCGACGTCGCCGATGCGATCAATACGCGGCACGAGAATCCACGGTTCCTTCCGGACGTTGCCCTTGCGGTGACGATCCGCGCCTCCGCCGACATAGCGAGCGCGCTGCGCGGCGCGGGTCTCGTCGTGCTGGCCGCGCCAAGTCACGTACTGCGCCGCGTAGCCCGCGCCGCCGCGGCTTTCGCCGAGGCCGGTGCCCCAGTGGTAGTTGCGACGAAGGGAATCGAGCATGAGACGTTTGCCCTCATGACCGACGTTGCCGGCGCGGAATTGCCGGGCAGGCCAGTGGTCGCGCTTTCCGGGCCAAGCTTCGCGGCCGAAGTCGCGATGCGGCTCCCTACGGCGATCGTGGCGGCGTCGCGCGACGCCGCGGCTGCAGCGCGAGTGCAGGCCCTGTTCAGTCTGCCGAGTTTCCGGGTCTACACGCACGACGACGTCACCGGGGTGGAACTCGGCGGCGCGCTGAAGAACGTAATGGCAGTGGCCACCGGCATTTCCGACGGCCTCGAGCTTGGGTACAACGCGCGCGCTGCCCTGATCACGCGCGGCCTCGCCGAGATCACGCGGCTCGGAGCGCGGCTTGGCGCGGCGCAGGCAACGTTTGCCGGACTCGCCGGCATTGGCGATCTCGTGTTGACCTGCACCGGCGCGCTCTCACGGAACCGCGCGGTGGGGATAGAGGTTGGGCGTGGCCGCTCCCTCGATGAGGCGCTTGCCGGGCGTGAAACCGTCGCGGAGGGAGTCGCGACGACGCGGAGCGCGCACGCCCTTGCCGGGCGTGAGGGTGTCGAGATGCCCATCGTTGCGGCGGTGCATCGTGTGTTGTTCGAAGGCCAGAGCGCGCGGCACGCATTGGCAGCACTGATGACGAGGGAGTTGAGGGGGGAGGCGGACTGATGGTGGTGCGGACGCAGGAACGGCCGGAGCCCGTTCAGGAGTTCTTCTCGATCGGCGACGTGTACCGGATGACTGGCCTAAAGCCATACGTGCTCCGTTACTGGGAATCGCAGTTCAAGTTCCTCAGCCCGGCCAAGAATCGCTCGGGCAATCGCGTGTATCAGCGGCGCGAAATCGAGATGATCCTCCTCGTCAAGCACTTGTTGTACGACAAGAAGTACACGATCGAGGGTGCGCGTAGGAAGCTCGATGAAGATCGCCGCAGCGGCGAACTCAGGCACGTCGCGCGCAACGGGTTCGACCTGGAGGCGATCAAGATGGTGGAGCGCGACCTGCGGGAGATCGCGGGGATCCTCAGGGGAGACGGCAAGTGACGCGATTCCTGTGCAGCAACGATGACGGCGTGCTGGCGGCCGGGCTCGCGTGCCTGCAGCAGGCCGCGGAGCCGTTGGGAGAGGTTTACGTCGTCGCGCCGGACCGGGAGCAGAGCGCGACCAGCCATTCGCTGACGTTGCACCATCCGCTGCGGCCGCGCCAGCTTGGGGTACGACGCTGGCAGGTTGACGGCACCCCAACCGACTGCGTGATGCTCGCGGTGGAAGCGCTGATGCCCCACCGGCCTGACTTTGTGCTGAGCGGTGTCAATCATGGCCCCAACATGGGTGAGGACGTGCTCTATTCCGGCACCGTTGCGGCGGCAATGGAAGGATTGGCGCTGGGCGTGCCTTCCATTGCCATCAGCTTCGCAGGACGGCAGGGGGCCGGCTCCGCGTCGGATTTCGACTCGCACGTTGAACCGCTCTCGGCCCTCCTCAGCCATCTGATCTCGCTGCCAAGCCTCCCGCGCGATACGCTGCTGAACGTAAACCTCCCGCCGATCCCGGCCGATCAGGTGCGTGGCGTCAAGCTCACGCGGCTCGGCAGGCGGGTCTTCTCCGACTCCGTCGTCCAGAGGGAAGATCCGTGGGGGAAACCCATCTACTGGATAGGCGGCGGTTCCGTAACGTGGTCGGCGGGCGAGGGCACGGACGTCGAGGCAGTGAGGGCCGGGTACATCTCGGTTACTCCGCTCCACCTCGACATCACACACCATGCCAGGCTCGGGGACGCGGCGCATTGGTGGAAGACTCCGTAGCGCGTGCCGGGCTGCCCCTCGGCGGCGCCCGGCGCCGTCTAGCCGAGGAACTGCGGCGCAAGGGCATCAACGATTCCGCCGTGCTCGCGGCGATCGAGGCGACCCCCAGGCACTTCTTCGTGCCGTCGGGCGTGGCGCACCGTGCATACGAGGATTCACCCATACCCATTGGAAGCGGTCAGACGATCAGCCAACCATTCGTTCATGCGCGATCGCTGGAGCTCCTGCGGCTCTCCGAAAGTGATCGCGTGCTGGAGGTTGGCACCGGGTCCGGTTACCAGACAGCGCTGCTCGCTCGGCTCGCGCGACATGTGTACAGCATAGAACGGGTGCCGGCGCTGCACGAGGGAGCTGCGGCCGCGCTTCGGTCGCTCGGCGTCGGCAACGTGACCTTGGAGTGCTCCGACGGTACTGCCGGGTGGCCCGAGCATGCGCCCTTCGACGCGATCGTCGTGAGCGCTGGCGCTCCGGACATCCCGGCGCCGCTTGTAGAGCAGATGGCGGCGGGCGGGCGCATGGTCGTTCCGGTTGGCGCGCGCGGGGAGCAGACGATCGCGTTGCTCGAGCGGACGGGGAACCGGATTGTTCGGCGCGACTTCGATGCCGTGCGATTTGTGCCCCTGATCGGAGAGCACGGATGGGCGCAATGATGCCCGGACTGCTCAGGCAGACCTTTCGGGTGACCGGCCTAGTGCAGGGCGTTGGGTTCCGATGGTTCGTGCAGTCAACGGCGCAGCACCTGGGACTGACCGGTTGGGTGGCAAACGATTCGGACGGTGGCGTGTCGGGCGAAGTCGAGGGGCCTGCTGCCGCCATGGGCGCTTTTTTTCGCGCGATCGGGACCGGCCCCGCCCGGTCGCGCGTGGACATGGTTGAGGCCGGCGAACCAGCAAGCGCGGCGGGCGCAACCTCGTTTGCGATTCGCCGCTGATCGCGCCCTTCGGGCACTCACACCAGGACGCCCACGGCCGCTACGTTTAGTCTTCGCGCCCCCGTAGCTCAGCTGGATAGAGCAAGCGTTTCCTAAACGCTAGGTCGCCTGTTCGAGTCAGGCCGGGGGCACCTTTCAGGCTGGCCGCTGGCCGGAATGCCCGCGGACACGCTATCTTTAATGGCTTACGGGAGAACACCAGTCCATGGGCACGTCAGCATCACCGTCAGGCAAGAACAACGATCTCGCGATAGACCCGACCGCCTTCGTGGAATGGACGAAGGCGAACAGTCGCAGTCTGTTGATCGCAGGGGCCATAGTGGTGGTTGGCGGTGCGAGCGTCCTCTTCGCGCGCCAGTCTGCGGCGCTACGCAACGAGCGGGCTGAGGTCGCCTATGGTACGGCTCAGGGGGCGTTCTATTCCGGGAATCTTACGCAGGCCAAGACGGACCTCGAGGCGCTGGTGGGACGTTATCCGTCCACCAGCGGCGGCACGCAGGGCGCGATGCTGCTCGCGCAGATCCTGTACAACGACGGAAAGCACGACGAAGGGATCAAGCGACTCACGGCCATCCAGGGATCGGCGCCGCGCCAGTTTGCGTCGGCCCTGGAGGAGCTGATTGCGGCCGGCTATGCGGACAGTAATCGGCCGGACCAGGCGGCGGACCACTATCTGAAGGCCGCCGACGCTTCTCCGTTTCCGGCGGAGCAGGATGGTTTCCGCGCGGACGCCGCCCGTATCCTCGAGGCGGCTGGCAAGGCGGATCAGGCGAAAGCAATTTGGACGAAACTCGCCGCCGCTCCGGGCTCGCCCAGCTCAGTCGAAGCGTCGCTCCGCTTGGGCGAACTAGCCGCGAAGGTAGCGACGCCGTAAGGCGCTCCAACTCGTTGTCATAACGACAGATAGACAGATAGGCATCAAGTTATGCGTGATTTTCCGCAAGTGCGTATAATATGTATTATGTCAAGTTGTCGCGTGGAAAACTGTGGAGAACGCCATGCCCCACCCGCGTTGACCACTGCTGCGCGCCCGCTGAATCCTCAGGATTGCGTCCTCAGGCTCGCGGCCAGATGTCGGCCAGGACGCCTGTAAACGTGACCCGCCCCTCGCCCTGTAGACAGGGCGCCGGCGAAGGTGCCAGCGGGAGCGTGACGGTCAGGATGCGGCCGGAGGTAGTTCGGACGCTGATCGGCTGATCGGGTCGCGCCAGGCCCCATGCGGCAAGGAGCCCGGCGACTGCGACCGCGCCGGTGCCGCACGCGAGAGTCTCTCCTTCCACCCCCCGTTCGTAGGTGCGCATTCGCCATCCGCCGGGGAGCGCCGAGACGAAGTTGACGTTGGCGCCCTTCAAGAGACTCGGATGGGATCGCAATTCGCGGCCCCGGTGGACGACGTCAACCGACTCGGCGTCGTCCACCAGCACAACGAGGTGAGGCACGCCGGTGTCGGCGTAGCCGAGCCGCCGCTCGCCGGGCGCGAGCGGGATGGCCGCGTCGGGCCGCAATCCGGTAACGGGCGGCATGGCGATCTCCGGGTTGGCGCCTTCGATGCGCGCCACGATGGTTCCGGCATCCGTCGCAATGTCGAAAGGCCCGGGTCCCGCCAGTCCGAGGCGCCAGGCCAGCGACGCGCTGCACAGGGAGGCGTTGCCGCACATCTCCCCGCGGGTGCCGTCCCTGTTGTAGTACTGCATCGTGAACGCTGCGGACGGGTGGCGGTCCAGGATGACAACACCGTCCGCGCCCACCCCGTCGGTTCGCGAGCAGAGCGCGGCGATTGCTTCGGGAGCGTCAATTCCCGCCGGGAGGCCTTCACGGGCGTCAATGACTACGAAGTCGTTGCCCGATCCGGTCATCTTCCAGAACCGGACTCCGCCGAACCTGGCGTCCGCCGCGGGATCCCTCGCCCGTTCGATCACAGGCGCCCCATCAGCGCCCACCAGCGAAGGCGCCATACCATGAAGACGGCTTCGCGCACGATGCCGCCGTGCATCTTGCTCGTCCCGTGCGTACGGTCCGTGAACACAATCGGGATCTCGACGCCATGGAAGCCCTTCCGGAATGCCCGGAAGCTCATTTCGATCTGGAAGGCGTAGCCGTTCGAGCGAACGGCGTCGAGGTCAATCGCCTCGAGGACGCGGCGGTGAAAGCACTTGAAGCCGCCAGTCGCGTCCCAGAGCTTCATCCCGGTGACCCATCGCGCGTAGACGTTCGCGAAGTAACTGAGCATGAGGCGCGACATGGGCCAGTCCACCACCGTGACGTTACCGTCAAGGTAGCGGGAGCCAAGGACGAAGTCCGCGCGCTGAGCCGCCTCGATGAACTTGGGGATCTGCGCTGGGTCGTGGGAGAAATCGGCATCCATTTCCATGATCAGCGCATAGTCGCGCTGCAGCGCCCAGCGGAACCCGTCGCGATACGCAGTTCCAAGCCCCATCTTGCCGGGCCGCCTCAGGAGGTGGATGCGCGAATCCACGCGTCCCATCTCCGCGGCGATATCGCCGGTGCCGTCGGGTGAGTTGTCATCCACGATCAATACATGGACGCGCTGGTCGGCGGCGAGAGCGGCGGCGACGATGCTGCGGGCGTTTTCCTTTTCGTTGTACGTCGGGATGACAACGAGGACGGCATCGCTCATGATGCGCCATCCGGCATTCGCGGGCGCGTTCGCCGCTCGGCTGCTGCCCCCGCTCCGCACCAGAGGAGGGCGGCCACGATGGCCGCGATCGTCGCGGCCTTGCCCCGCTCGTACGCTGGGCTAGTGAACGTGAGGTCTACAGTCCTGGCGCCCTCCGGCAGCGGCACGCCAATCAGCACGTAGTCGGTTCGCATCGTTGGTTCTGGCTTCCCGTCCACCGTCGCAAGCCAGCCAGGATAGTAGTTCTCCGACACGACGAGCGCCGAGCCCTTGGGCGCAGGCGCGCTCAGTTCCATGCTTATTCGGCCGGGCTCATAGGATTTCGTGGTCACGCCGAGGGAGAGCGAATCCGGTATGGCGGCAAGGCGGACTCCCTCGACTGGCGCGGCAGGATCCACCAACGCGACGCTCCGAACCGGAAAGTTGGGTGCGGCGATCGCGCCCAGCACCTGGTCGTCTGGGTACTTCGCTATCGCAGGAACCACCCATGCGAAGGCGTTGCTGCCAGGCAGCTCATACAGTGAAACCCGGGTGCCGGCCGCGTTTGCGACTGGTCCCACAACCCGCTTCCAACCCGGCACACCGACAGAGTCGTTGTTGACCAGAACGTAGCGCGTGTTGGTGAGCGCCAGCGTGGTAGGGTTCAACTGGAGTTCCGGATTCCTGAACACCTGGTATCGGCCGATCTCGTTGCCGTGGTACCCGAACGTCTGCCGGATGCCGTGCACCATGAGTCCGTCGGCCGAGAGATACGGCTCGTTCGTGGCCGCCGGCTGCGTTTGGTCTTCTATTGCCATCACGCGCGCCGGCTGCCCCTGCTGCGTGGCTTTCAGCAAGTAGTCAGTCGTTGGGTCGGTAGCGAACAGTTCCGCCGCCGGCGCAATCGATCCCCAGTACTTCCTCTCTACCGTCCACAGGTCGAGGCCGCAGAGAGCGGCAAGTGCAATCGCTGCCACGTGGCCGCGCAGCCGGCCTGCAGTAATGGCGGCTACGAGCGCCGCCGCCAGTATCACGAACGCGAGTGACCGGAGCGCGCCGAACTTCAACTCCGCGGAGCCGGCGTCAACCCGCTCCGCGAATGGCGCGTAGGCAACGAGCGAGTGCGCGACGTTGGTAAGGGCCCCGGTGACGCCAAGGATCGCCAATACAGCGGCGGCGACAACCCAGCCGACGAGATAGCGCCTCCTTGCCCTTCCCTCGATGACACGTTCCGTTCCGGCGGCAGCGAAGACGGCAATCGCGAACGTAGTGATGTAAAAGATCGTGCTGGGCGCGCGCATATGCTTCACCATCGGCACGAGCGCATACACGATTCGGTAGAACGGCGTGTATCCGCCGAGCGCCCAGAGAAGCGCGCCCACCCCGATCCACAACCAGAAGCGCATGAAACTGCGACGCGCGGCGCTTGCCGCTGCGCCAAAGCCAAGGCCTGCCAGCAGCAGCACGCCAACTCCGGCGTATTCGCTGTGAAAGTGGATGAAGTTCCGGCCCCAGTAGTTGTTGAGTATGCCGGAGAACTGAGGCAGGTAGAGGTTGATCAACTCCTCGATCGGGAACGAGTACGACGTCGCCTTCTCGTAGGTGAATGCCGCAGCGCGGGGCGACCACGCCGCGTACTCGGCGACAGGCAGGTACTGTATGGCGCCGATCGCAATGCCAACGACTGCCGCCGCGAAGGCGAGCGCGAGCCGCCTCGCAGCGACGGCGCCCTCCATGCGCGCGCCAGACGACGATCCGAACGCGAGGTACAACGCCCACGCGGCTGCCGCAATCATCACCTGCTCGAACAACTGCGGGTGTGGTGTGAGCAGAGTCAGCCCCACCGCCAGCGCGAACGCCCCGAACGCCCAGCGGCGCCCGTCGCGTACCGCCCAGGTAAGGAGGATGAGGAGCACCGGGAACAGCGCGTTTACGAAGAGCTTGCCATCGTGCCCCGCCGACAGCAACGACGAGACGAATCCCGTCATCATGTAGGCCACCCCACCCACGAGAGCACCGCCGAACGACATCCGCGCCGCCACCCGAAGGAACCAGTAGGTGGCCATTCCGCACAGGAAGAAGTGGACTATCATGCCCCACGACATCGCCGCGTCAACGGGCATTGCGAGACGTAGCAGGAACGTCGGGTAGAACGTGTCGCCGTGCATTGCCGCCACGAACGGCATCCCGCCCTGCAGGTACGGATTCCATAATGGGAACGCGCCGTTTGACTTCTCGTACGCCGCCGCGAACGCTCGGAAGGCGTACCCGGCCAGGAACTGATCGCTGTTCGGGTTGACGAGGAACCGGCCCAACAGCGCAGGCCATGCAAGGGCGAGGGTACACGCGGCGTAGACGAGCGCAGCCCACAGCGATGGGTGTCGTGGCTCGGCGACCTGCACGGGCCCCTGTTCGTTCGTCATGCGGTTGATCTAGATGGTGGCGGCGCCGCCTTTCGGGCGAAGCCGAGGAATACCAGTCCGGGGGCGATTTCCAGCACTGTGAGCCACGCGCGCGACGCAAGGACAAGCAACCACGCGTCAGCGCCCGTGGCAATGCCCATCCGCGCAAGGAGTTGCTGCAGGACGACCTCGCGAACGCCGATTCCTCCGGGCGCCAGCAGGAACAGGAATCCGGCGATGTACGACCCAGTGAAAGCTGCCGTGGAGCGCAGGACGTCGCCAGATGGGCCGATAAGGGCGAGCTGAAGCAAGTAGAAGGCAACGCCGTAGAGGGCCCACGCCACCGCACACCCAAGCGTGGCAAGCCACACCGTCCGGTGGGCAATGCGTGGCTCCGCTATCTCGCGCTTCAACAGATATGATGCGAGGCGGGTAAACCACGGAAGGATCCACGGTGTGGCCACGACCCCCGCGGCAAGCGCTGCAGTGATCGGGAGAGCCCATGCAGGGGCGTCCAGCATGCCGGCTCCGCAAAGCGCGGCCACGGCAATGCCCGCCAGCACATTGACCACCGACACAACGAGCGACGAGCCCACAGCAGCGACGGGTGAGACCCCCGCGCGCTGCGCAAGGAGTCCCATCGCCCCGATCTGCCAGACCTTGCCGGGCACGTACCGTCCGAGGTTCGAGACGAACCAGATCCGTGCGCCGTCCGCCAAGCCGAGGTGCTCTCCCCACGCCTGAACCGTCCGCTGCCAGGTGAAGATCAACACACCGTAGCTACCGAGCACAACCGCGCCTGATGCGGCAACGAGCAACCAGTCAACGGCGATCCTTCCAGGCAGCGCCTCGAATGCCCTCCACTGGCTCGCCAGTTCACGCCCCACGTACGCGACGATCACCAGCACGATGGTGGCCTGCAGCAGCCGCGCCACGCGCCCCTTGATCACGATGCGACGCGCCGGTAGACGGCTTCGTACGCCGCGGCAGCGGCGGCTGGCGAGAAACGCGCCGCCGCCCGTTCGCGCCCACCGGCGGCGAGAGTAGCTGCCAATGCACCGTCGTTGAGCACGCGCCCGATCGCTTCCGCGAGTGCAGCCACGTTCCCTGGCTCGACGAGCAACCCGGATATCAGATTCTCGACGATGTCCGGCAGGCCGCCGGAGGCGTAGGCGACGACTGGTGTGCCGGCGATCTGCGCCTCGACGGCGACAAGGCCTAGCCCCTCCTCGCGGGACGGAACGACGACGGCGCCAGCAGAGCGATAACGCGTCGCGACTTCGCTCGGCGGGAGCTGCCCGTGCCACCGGATCCGTCGCTCCATCCCGGCCGAGGCCGCGGCGGCCTCGAGCTCCGCACGCAGCCCTCCGTCGCCAACGAAGTCGGCCGTGACGTCGCCAGGGAGTAACCGGAGGGCGTCGAGCACGTCGCGGGCCCCCTTCTGTTCGTTCAAGCGTCCTACGAAAAGGACTGATTTCGTCCGCGGCGCGCTGGTGCCGGGCGCGGCGTCTTCAACTGGCATCGGTGCTATCGCGGCCACGTTGACGGCGGCAATGCGCTGCGCTTCGGACGCGAGCCATGTGCTCACGGCCGTAACCGCCGCAGCGCGACGGCAGGCGAAGCGCATCAGTTTCGGGGCGAGGGCCGAACGTGCCGCCAGCCGCACGTCGCTCCCATGCAGCGTGACGACAGTTGGACTGCGCGGGTGCGCCAGCGCCGCCGCAAGGCCGGACGGAAACCACCAGTGGGCGTGGATCACGTCCGGCCGGAAGTCGCGCACCGTCGCGCGGATCGCGCGGCGCCCACCCAGGATCAGCCCGGCCAGCGCGAGCTTCGCGCGCCATGACGCGCCAACCTGCTCGGCCATGGTACCCGCGTACGCAAGCGTTTCCCATGCCCGCGGGGCATAGCGAAAGCGTTCGACGGGAACACCGTCCATGACGGTAGAGCGATCGAGTCCGGCAGCCGATGGCGCAAGGACGCGGACTTCGCCCCCCCGCGCCCTGAGCGCTCTGGCGAGGCGGAGGACGAACGCACCTGCTACGTCGCCGGGGTGGCGCGGAAACGAATGGGTGACGAACAGCACGCGCATCAGCGCACGCAGCGCGCTAAGGCCGTGGCGCCGAGCGCGAAACGTCGTCCAGCCGCCTGCGCATTTCGCGCTGCTCGGCGCGGAGCGACGCGACCTGCTCGCCAAGCATCCCGGTGGCGAAGAAGACCGACCCGAGGATCAGCGCGGTCTCGATCACCGCCCATACGGGGCGCGTCCCAAGGCCGCCAATGAGAACCAGGACGCCGCCAACGGCCGCGATGGAGAACATCCCCGCGCCGAGAATCCCGAAGGCGAGGAGCGGCTTGCGTCCGAAGCGCAGCTCGAACCACACGGAGAGCATGTCGAGCACGCCGACCGGTATGCGCGAGAGGCCAAACTTCGAGCGCCCGGCCCGCCTTGGATACAGCGCCACCGGTATCTCCCGCACGGTGAAGCCTTGTGCTGCCGCAAGAACGATCATGTAGCGATGCCAGTCCGGGCGCGCCGGCTGGCCTTCCATGACCTCACGACGCCACGCCTTCACGTTATTCAGGTCGCGCACCGGCACGCGGAAGAGGAAGCGCGAGAGGGCATTGTACACGCCCGATACCAGCGCCTTCTCGTACTTCCCTTCCTTGCGTCCGGTCACCATGTCGCATTCGCCCGCAAGCACGGGACCGACGAGGCGCGGGATGTCAGCGGGCAGGAACTGGAGGTCGGCGGGATAGAACACCAGCACATCGCCCGACGCAATCTGGTAGCCAGTGCGGAGTGCGTCGGCGATACCGCGGGGGCTGCGGTGCCGCACTGTGCGGAGGAACGGGTGCCTTGCCGCGGCGGCAACGAGGACCTGCGCAGTGTCATCGCGCGACCCGTCGTCAATCACGACCACCTCATAGCGCTCTGGCCGCCCCTGGAACGCCTCAGCGCAGAGATCGAGGAACGTCGGAAGGTTCTCGGCTTCATCCCGCGCCGGAACAAGTACCGATACATCGGCTGTACGCGGGCCCGGATCCACCGTCGCCGTCCTGTGAGTTGGTATCGTCGTCATACGCGCTTTCGCATCCGCGCAGAGAGCACGCCCAGTTGCTCCCGATACTTCGCCACCGTGCGTCTGGCAATCCGTATCCCCTGCCTCTCCAGGATCGCAACGATAGCCTGGTCGGTGAGCGGCTCGCGCGGATCCTCTTCCCTAAGGAGCTTCTCGATCGTGGCCCGGATGCCGCGGGCAGACACGTCCTCGCCATCCGCTGTGCTCAGCCCCGTAGAGAAGAAGAACTTGAGCGGCAGGACGCCACGCGGGGTCTGGGCGTACTTCTCGTTCGTCACGCGGCTGATCGTGCTCTCGTGCATTCCGATCGCGTCGGCGACTTCGCGAAGCGTCAGCGGCTTCAGGTACTGGATTCCCTTGTCAAGGAACTCGCGCTGCCGATTCACGATGAAGTGCATCACTCTCAGCATCGTCTGCCGGCGCTGCTCGATCGCCTGAATCAGCCACTGGGCGGCGTTGAGCTTGTTGGAGATGAACTCCTTCTGGTCCGCGTCGAGGTTCTTGCGGTCCCGGGCAAGATCCTTGTATGAGCGGCTCAGCCTGAGCCGGGGGACGTTACCGTCGTTGGTGTAGACGAGGTATTCGCCATCCACCTTTTCGACGATCAGGTCGGGGACCACGTAGTTGTCAGGACTCGGCGACTTGGCCAAGCCCGGTTTCGGGCTCAACTTGGCGACCTCGTCGGCGCCGGCCTGCACGTCTGCTGGGCTCATGCCAATCGCGCGGGCGATCTCGCCCCACCGGTGGGCGCTGAGGTCATCGAAGTGGTCCCGAACGAGGCGCGCCGGAATCGAGTCGCCCCGGCCCGACTCCCGCAACTGGAGCAGGAGGCACTCGCGGAGGTTGCGGGCGCCCACGCCTGGCGGATCCAGCGACTGGATGACAGTGAGCATCTGATCGAGTTCCGATTCCGAGTAGCGGGGAACGTCCGCATCCATCCCGGTGCGTTCGGCAGCCATCTCGATTGCCTCGTTCAGTCCGTCCCGGATCTCGTCGAGACTGGTCGTCAGGTAGCCGTCGTCGCCGATGCTCCCGATAAACTCCTCGGCCAGTACCAGTTCCCTGGGAGAGAGCCGGAGCATGTGGAGTTGTTCCATGAGGTGGTCGGCGAGCGTGCGCGCCGCCACGGGCACTGGCTCGAAGCGTTCGCGATCGTCGCGTTCCTCCCGCCGGTCGCCTTCAGCGTCGAAGCCGTCCTCCAGGATTTCGTCCCAACGGTCGCTCTCGTCTCCGGCGGATGGTGACTCGTCAGTCGTCGTGATCGCATCGGTGGAGTCCGGTTCCGCGCCGGCCGCCTCAGGCTCAGGCGGTTCGTCGTCTGTGGGCGTGCCGCCGGCCTCTGGCTGGTCTGGCGGCGCCGCATCCTCGTCGGCTCCCTCTTCGTCGTCGCCTGCGGCGTCGGCGGCCTGGAGCGTATCGTCCTCCTCATCCGCCAGTTCCAGGAACGGATTCACGAGTAGTTCCTGCTTCAGGTGCTGCTGCAGGTCGAGGAGCGGCATGTAGAGCATGTCCATCGCCTGGTACAGGCGAGGGTTTACCTTGAGCTCCTGGCCGAGGCGCGCGGACTGGCTGAGCCCCGGCCTCATCCCGATGCCCCGTGTTCTGCGAGGAACCGTGCGCGCAACCGCGCGGTGAGCGTGGGGCCGAGGTAGATATCAGCCACCGTGTCGTCGAAGACGAGGTCGCGGACTGAACCGGCCGCCTTGACCTGGCCATCATACATGATGTAAGCACGGTCAACGATGTCGAGTGTCTGCTCGACGTTATGGTCGGTGATCAGGACGCCGATGCCGCGATCCTTGAGGCTCGCGACGATCTGCTGGATGTCGTGAACGGCAATCGGGTCAACGCCGGCGAACGGCTCGTCCAGGAGCATGAACTTGGGCTGCGTGACGAGGGCGCGTGTGACCTCCAGCCGCCGGCGCTCGCCGCCAGAGAGGGAATAAGCCATGTTGCGCCTGAGGTGCTTGATCCCCAACTCGTCGAGCAACGCTTCCAGCCGTTCGGCGCGCTGTGCAGCCGTTAGCGGCAACGTCTCCATGATCGCGAGTATGTTGTCCTCGACGCTCAGCTTCCTGAAGACAGACGGCTCCTGCGACAGGTATCCGATGCCGCGGCGGGCGCGCTTGTACATCGGGGTTCCGGTGATGTCGTCACCGTCGAAGAGGATGCGGCCGCCGTTGGGCGGGACGAGGCCGACGATCATGTAGAACGTGGTTGTCTTCCCGGCTCCATTGGCTCCGAGGAGGCCGACTATCTCGCCCTGCCTCACTTCCACGTTCACGTTGTTCACGACGTTGCGTCGCCTGTACGTCTTTACGAGGGCTTCGCCCCGCAGGACGCTCGATCCCCCGACCCGCTCCAGCGCGCTGTGCCTCGCGACCGGGTGCTCGCTCGTCGCCCGCAAGCCGTCCATGAGCTCGTCCCGGTCATTGAGCATCGCGCCCCACACATCAGGCGTGAGTTGCCACGACGATCCATCTCCTTCGGCGGCGACCACGGCGCCAGTGCTGGCCAGGCGCGGAAGCGCCACGGTTTCGAGGTGCTCCCGGATGTCGTCGAGCGACAGTCGGCTCGATTCCTCGTCCCGGATGCGACCTTCCGCCCGCAGGACGGCGATGTGCGCTGCACGATGGGCGACGGCAATATCGTGGAGCGCCGCCCGCCCGTTGGCGTCGGCAGCCTCGATGACGGACCGCAGGACGAGGGGAGTGGATCGGTCTCCCGGCGCGAAGCGCGCCAGCACGGCGCTCACCGCCGGCGGTGGGCTGTGCGGCCGGTCGGTCATCGGCGCATCGGCGGTGGCCGCTTCGCTGACGACGCGGGCTTGCGGGCAGAGTCCGCCGGCTGGACTATAAGGCCTGACACCTGTCCATGCACCCGCACACGATCAAGGGAACGATCGGGGTTGAAGTCCGCCACGATGACCAGTCCGGTGACGTAGTTGACCACCGGCATGGAGTCGGGCAAGCTCACCCTGTCGCGGGCCGATTGTTGCCATGACTGCGCCGCGCCGCTCGCGGTCACCGTCCGGATGGACGCAGCAGAATCTGGAGCCGCGAGGGAGTCGAATGTGGCTATGATCGTGTCGCCGGCGAGCCAATCCCGGTCTCTCGACGAGATCTTTGCCGAGTCCGGAACCGACTCCGCGCGCGCACGGCCGATCGCCGTGATTGACCGCAACACCTGCGCCGGCATCTCCACGTCAATGGAGTCGGCATGGATCTCACGTCCGGGCTGCCTGGCCAGCGCCCTCCCGATGCCCCATGCGACCGAACGCACGAGGCGCCGGTCGGCCAGTTGCAGTTCGATCGAGTCGGCGGTGAGAGTCACGCTTCCATTCCGGGCGCGGCCTTTGCCTGAGCTTCGCACGCGGTCCGCCTGGCGGTTCCGGGAGTGGATGTCAATCTTCTCTCCGTCCAGTTCATACGGGTCGGACCCCGTGCCGGAAAGCCGCGGCGCGCGGCGCAGCGCGATGGCTTCCCTGCCCTGATCCACGAGCATGGAATCGGCGGTTCCAACGAGATCGGGCCGCCGCAGGATCACCTTGGAGATTGCATAGACGAGAGAGTCATTGTCGCTGATGATGGAGTCCGCCACGACGTGCGTCGAGTCACCGGCCGGAGTCGCTGACCCCGCATCGGCGGGGCTGATCCAGATGTCGGGCCGGCCGCCTGCGTCGAGGCGCGAGCGCGCCCGCAACCCGGGCTTCGCCCGCAGGTACGTGGCCTGCGGGCCGCTGAAGACCGTGCCAGTGCTTGTGCGGCCGTGCACACTGCCCTCGGCCACCAGCCGCTCGTCGCCCATGAAGTACGTCACGCGATCGGCGTTCAGTTCCACTCGCTGCTCGGTGTAACGGACGCGTCCGATGAGGTACACGAGGCGCTGGTCACCGTACTGCTCGGCGCTGTCGGCAGTGACTCGCTGGTCAGAGTTGGCGCAAAACGCATCAACTCCGCCTCCCACGAAATAATTACTGCGGCCAGGACTCGCAGGCACCGAGAGCACGTGCGTAGTGACTACTCCATTCACCACGACGCCGCGGAACTGCAGGAGGCAGTCGTTCTCCGGCGCCTGGGCGGACGCCGGGTGCGCTGCCGTCTGTGCCGTACCGATCCGTACCGCCGACAACAGCGCAACGGCGACCAACAGCGTGCGCACGCCACGTGCCCGCCTCACGGCACAGTCACTGCGCCGGCCTTGGCGCTCAACATCCTCGACACACGCATCGTCGAGAGGTCCGCGTCGGACGTGAACCCGATGCCGCGCACTTCGCGCCCCGGCTCCGACAGGAAGAAAGTCGTATCGCTCGAAATCTGGTTGAGGCGTTGGTCGAACTTGCAGTACGGAGTCTCCAGCCGCTTGCTGTCAATCGAGTTGATCATGACGTCGCCGCGCGCCTCGAGCACTCCCAGGCGCGTGTCATAGACGCCCTCACGCGCCTGGATAATCCCTTCCTTTGCGCCATTCGACCCGAAGAACGTTCCCCGAACCGGCCGAAGGATCAGGCGTGTGTTGTTGTTGAAGAAATACGCTGTATCGCCTTCGACATGCGCGCGGAGCAGGCCGGCGTCAGTGATGTCGAACCTGGCGCCCGACATCACCTGATCGGCAGAATCCGCGAGGGGATTCGCGCCTGCCACCGGCGGTGCGACGTCTTTCCCGCAGGCGATTCCGAGCACCGCAGCGCACACGACCGACGCTACTGTCAGCAGCCGGCTCACGCCACACCAGCCCGCATGAGGTCATGCAGGTGGACAACGCCAATCACGTGGCCACCCCCGTCGAGCACGGGCATCGCAACGACACCGTGCTTCTGCATGCGGAATACGACGGCACTGCCCAGCTCATCGCCGACGGCCGTCTTCGGCTCGCGTGTCATGACGCTGGCGGCAGGAATGGACCAGATATCCGATGTGCCTTCCATGAGGCGCGTGAGGTCGCCCGTGGTGATGACTCCGGCGAGTCGGCGCGTACCGTCGGTGACCAGCGCGATGCCCCGCCTCTTGGCAAGGTGCACCACCGCGTCCCGCATCGACGCATCCGGGGGCAGCAGCGGGAGGTCATCAGACACCATCACGTCGGATACCCGGGTCAGCAGTTGCCGGCCGAGTGCCCCGCCTGGGTGAAGCCGCGCAAAGTCCTCACGCCTGAAGTTCTTCTCCTGGAGCAACGCCACGGCCAGCGCGTCGCCCAGCGCGAGGGCGACCGTCGTGCTCGTCGTCGGGGCGAGGTCGTGGGGGCACGCTTCCTCGCGGACCGAGCCATCGAGCGCGACGTCGCAATGGCGCGCGAGGGTGGACTCCCGTAGGGCCGTGATCGCGACGGTTCTGACGCCGAGCCGCTTGAGCTGCTCCAGCAGCGGCATGAGTTCCGCGGTCTCGCCGCTCTTGGAGATCAGGATGGCAACGTCGTCACTCGACACGATGCCGAGGTCGCCGTGCACGCTTTCGACGGGATGAAGAAAAGTCGCGGGAGTGCCGGTAGAGGTGAGTGTTGCGGCGATCTTGCGGCCCACCAGCCCCGACTTGCCGACACCGGCCACGATCACGCGCCCTCGGGAGCGCGCCATCATCCGCACCGCGTCGGCGAATGCGCCGTCAATGTGCGCCTCCGCGTCGGCCAGCGCATCACGTTCCATGTGGATGACCCGGCGCCCGCGTTCGATGATCAGGTCGGCGCTCATACCCGACCGCTCCGCCGCTTCGCGCGCACCGCTGCCCAGACATCAACCGCGCGCGTGATCAGGTCGGGTAACGCCTTGAGCGGGATCATGTTCGGGCCATCGCTCGGCGCGTTGTCGGGATCGGGGTGGGTCTCGAGAAAAAGCCCGTTGGCCCCGGCCGCGACCGCCGCGAGCACGAGCGGCACGATCATTTCGCGAACACCACCGCTGGCGCCGCCCTTGCCCCGCCCTGGCTGCTGCACCGAATGCGTTCCGTCAAAGACCACCGGACATCCCGTCGCTGCAGCCATCCTGGGCAACGATCGCATGTCAACCACGAGGTCGCCGTAACCGAAGAACGAACCGCGCTCCGTCACCGCGACTTCCCGTGACCGGCGACGCGGGGCGCCGGTCGCCTCGCGGTTTCCCGCGCGGACTTTGTCCACTGCCCCGCGCATTCCTTCGGGATGCAGCCACTGCCCTTTCTTCACGTTCACCGCGCGCCCCGTGCGGCCGGCGGCGATAAGCAGGTCGGTCTGGCGGCACAGGAAGGCCGGTATCTGGAGCACATCCGCGACCGCCGCCGCTTCCGCGCACTGCGGCGGCTCGTGCACGTCGGTGAGGATCGGCAGTCCGGTGCGGGCGCGCACCCGGTCGAGGGCTTCGAGGCCGTCGTGCAGCCCGGGGCCCCTGAATGCGCCTGCGTTGGACCGGTTGGCCTTGTCGAAGCTTGCCTTGAACACTATGCCGCCCGGCACCCGCTCGGCGAGCCGCGCAAGCGCGTCGGCCACGCGGAAGTTCAGGCGGTCGGATTCAGCAACGCACGGACCGGCTATCAGAAACAGCCGATCACGCGGGAAGACGGGACTCGGCACCAGCTCAGCCCGCCTCGGCGAGCGCGGCGCCGGCGGCGGGATCTGCCGCAGCCAGCTTTCGCCGCCTCACGGACGCCGCCGCCGCCACCAATCCGGCGAACAACGGATGCGGCCGCGTCGGACGGCTCTTGAGCTCAGGGTGGAACTGGCACGCTACATAGAAAGCGTTCGACGGCAATTCGATCATCTCGACGAGCGAATCGTCGGGCGACACGCCCGACAGCCGAAGGCCCTTCTCCTGGAAGAGCGCCCGATACTGGTTGCTCACCTCGTACCGGTGCCGGTGCCGCTCGCTGATCTCTGGCATGCCGTAGATCTCCGACGCGACGGATCCAGGCCGGATGCGGCAAGGGTACGCACCCAGGCGCATCGTCCCGCCCATCTCGCTGACATGCTGTTGCGACTCCATCAGCGAGATCACCGGGTGGGCGCACTCCGGCACGAACTCACTCGAGTTCGAGTCGGCGAGCCCGCACACATTCCGCGCGAACTCGATGATCGCGACCTGCATGCCGAGACAGATGCCGAGGAACGGCGTGCCGGATTCGCGCGTGGCGCGTACCGCCTCAACCATGCCCTCAACGCCGCGCACCCCGAACCCGCCAGGAACCAACACGGCGTCGAACCGCGACACGAGCGCCCGGGCGGCTGGTGCGTCGGTGAACAGGTCGCTCGACGTCCATGCGATCTCCACGCCGACGTCGTTGGCGATACCCCCATGTATCAGCGCTTCCTGGACGCTCTTGTAGCTGTCGGCGTAGTCGGTGTACTTGCCGACGACCGCTATGCGCACGCGCATGGACGGCTCCACGACTCGCTTCACCATGTCACGCCACGCGGAGAGATCCGGATGCTCCCCGGGGAGCGCGAGCTTGCGGGCAACGAGCGCGTCGAGGCTCTGTTCATGAAACGACAGCGGGATCTGGTAGATCGTGCTGACGTCGCGGCTCTCGATAACCGCGCCGAATTCGACGTTGCAGAAGGAGGCGATTTTTCGCTTCGTGTCGTCGGTCAGCGGCCTCTCGGTCCTGCAGATCAGAACATCGGGCTGGATACCGATCTGCATCAGTTCACGCACCGAGTGCTGTGTCGGCTTGGTCTTCACCTCGCCGGCGGCAGCGATGTACGGCACAAGCGTGAGGTGGACGAAGAGGGCATTCTCCCGCCCGATGTCATGGCGGAACTGGCGGATCGCCTCGAGGAACGGCAGCGACTCGATGTCGCCTACGGTTCCTCCAACTTCCACGATCACCACGTCGTTCTCGGGCGACAGGCGCCGGATCGCGGCCTTGATCTCGTCAGTGATGTGCGGAATGACCTGGACGGTGGCGCCGAGGAAGTCGCCGCGCCGCTCCTTCGTGATGACGTTGGAGTAGACGCGGCCCGTCGTCACGTTGTTCTGCTGCGACAGCGGGCGGTCAATGAACCGTTCGTAGTGTCCGAGGTCGAGGTCAGTCTCGGCGCCGTCGTCGGTGACAAATACTTCGCCGTGCTGGAACGGCGACATCGTCCCAGGGTCCACGTTGATGTACGGGTCGAACTTGAGCATCGTCACGCGCAGCCCGCGCTCGACGAGCAGCCGACCAATGGACGCTGCTGCGATGCCCTTCCCCAGCGACGAGACCACGCCGCCGGTCACGAATATGTACTTCGCCGCCTTGCCCGGGGCCGGAGCTATGTTAGGCATCTCAGGAGTGTCCCGCGTGCGAAGGTGAAGCAGCCGGTGCAGTGTCGGGCGGCCATGCGTCGTTGGCCCGGCGAAGGTCATCTTCCGTGTCTATGCCACCGTGAGGCGTGCCGGCGGCGAGACCCACCCCAATGGGGATGCCCGCCCCGAGCGGCCGAAGCTGCTCGAGCTGCTCCACGCGCTCCAGCGCGGACTGTGGCAGTGCGACCCACTTCATGAGGGCCTCCCTCGTATATGCGTACACGCCAATGTGCCGAAGCACCAGCAACTCACGCAGCGCGAACCCGCCGTCATCGCGCAGGAACGGGATGGCGGCGCGCGAGAAATACATGGCTCCGCCGTCGTCACGGCGTACAACCTTGACCACCGCCGGGTCGCGCAGGATTGCCGCCGAGTCGCGGCACGCCGCCGTCCCGACAGGAAATCGCCCTCCTTCGACCATCGCCAGGGCTGTGGCGGCCGCGTCCCGCGATACGAATGGCTCATCCCCCTGGATATTCAGCACGATATCGTGCCCCGCGAACTCCAGCCGGCTGGCAGCTTCGGCGACCCGGTCGGTGCCGCTCGCGTGCCCAACGCTCGTAACCACGGCCCGGACGCCGGTTCCCTCAACGGCGGAGACAACGCGCTCGTCGTCAGTGGCGACGATCACGGTATCGCCCAGGCCCAGATCGGCAACGCGCTCCGCCACACGGGCGATCATTGGCCGGCCCGCGAGCAGTCGCAGCGGCTTCCCCGGCAGCCGAGTCGAGCCAATTCGCGCCGGGATGACGACGAGGGTGCTCATCGGCGTGTACCGAACCTCGTTCCTGTGGATGCAAGATTCACGCCACGCAATATACGCGCCGGCGCTGCTGGATGGGAATCGCTTCCGGGGCAATGCATTGCCACGATGGCCGGCTCGCGCGTTGCGCCGCCTCAGGCGGGCGCCGTAGCCACGGCGCCGGCGAGCGACAGAAAGTTGGCGAGCAACGCCCGCCCACCCTGCGTCAGAATGGACTCGGGATGAAACTGTACGCCCCACACCGGATGCACCGCGTGGTGCATGGCATGGATCTCCGTTTCATCGTCATCCGCCGTGGCGTCAACTACCAGGCCTGCCGGCAGCGTCCTGCGTTCCACGACGAGCGAGTGGTAACGCATGACCTCCAGTGGATTGGGGAGGCCGGCGAAGATCCCGGCGCCGGTGTGCCGGATCCGGGATGTCTTGCCGTGCATCACCCCGCGCGGGGCGCGGATTACCCGCCCGCCATACGCGGCGCCTATCGCCTGATGGCCAAGGCAGACGCCCAGGATCGGGATACGCGGGCCAAGCGCCTCGATGACGGGCACGCAGATACCGGCTTCCGCGGGCGTGCAGGGCCCGGGCGACAGCACTATCGCCTGCGGCCCCAGCGCTTCGACCTCGGCCACCGTGAGCGCATCGTTCCGTTCCACCCGCAGGTCGGCGCCGAGTGCGCCCAGGTGCTGGACGAGGTTGTACGTGAACGAGTCGTAGTTGTCAACGACGAGGATCATGAGCGCAACTTAGCGGCACCGCCGGCCCTCAGCCCAGGGAGGTCAACCGACTCGCGCGCGTTTGTGGCATCAGCGTCCATGGTCAGCCCCTCGGATGGAACTGCTTGTGAACGGACCTCAGATACTCGCGGTCAACATGCGTGTATATCTGCGTCGTCGAAATATCCACGTGCCCCAGCATCTCCTGCACCGCCCGCAGGTCCGCGCCGCCCTCGAGCAAGTGCGTGGCGAAGGAGTGCCGTAGCGTGTGCGGGGTAACGCGTACCGTGATTCCAGCACGCTTGACGTGCTTGCGCAGAATCTCCCACGCCCCCATCCTGGTGAGCGGCTTGCCGCGCGCGTTCAGGAAGAGTATCCCCTTGCCGGCGCCGCGCTCCAGGTCGGGGCGCAGCGCCCGCATGTAGAGCGCTACGGCGCCGATCGCCGAGCGGCCCATTGGCACGATGCGTTCCTTGCCTCCCTTTCCAAAGATGCGCACGACCCCTTCGTCTAGCGCCACGTCCTTGACCTTCGCCGAGATCCACTCACTTACCCGGAGCCCCGATCCGTACGCCAACTCGAGCATCGCGCGGTCGCGGAGCGCGAGCGGCGAGTCGAGCGACGCCGCGTCGAGCAGGCGGCGCACGTCGGCCGCCGACAGCACCGCCGGCAGGGTGCGCCAGCGCTTCGGGGTCTCCAGTCGTCCGGAAGGATCGCGCTCAACCTTGCCTTCACCGGATAGGTACGCGAAGTAGGTCCGGATCGCGCTGACCGAGCGACGAATGCTCGACGGCGCCAGGCCAAGGTCTTTGAGGTGATACACGAACGCGCGGAGGGCAGCAGGATCAACCGCTTCAGGACTGTCGACGCCCTTCAGCGTCACCCACTCCACCATGCGCGCAAGATCGCGCTTGTATGCCTCCACGGTGCGCGAGCTGGCGCCCTTCTCGAATGCCAGGTACTCAACGAATCCGTCCACCATGAAGGCGCGGCTGTCCGGCAGGCGTGGACGACGCGGCATCCCTATTCTTCCGCCTTCCTCTCTGCCCGCGACTCCCGCTTGAAGCGACGCTGGCGCCAGGCAACCCATCCAACGATGAGCGCGAGCGCGAGCACCGCGGCCGCAGTGAGTCCGACCCGCCTGAGCAATCGCTCCGTTGCGAAGCGAAGCATCTCCCAGTCGCTGCCGATCCTGAACGCCAGCGCGGCGATCATTCCATACCAGATCACGGAGGCCAGCGTGATGAGGCTGATCGCAAGCGCGAATGGCACCCGCAGCATACCGGCCACGGGGGGGACGAACATGCGCAGGCCAGGCACGAACCTGCCGATGAAGAGCGCGCTGAGGCCATAGCGCCCGTACAGCGCCTCGAGCTGCCGCTCCGCCGAGTCCACGCCGAATCGCTTGAGCTGCGCATGCATCCACGCCGCCCCGTAGCGGCGCGCCAGCCAGTACACGAGGGCCGACCCGACGGACATTCCACCAACGATTACCACTATGGTCACCGCGAGGCTCGCATTCTGCCTTGCGGCCAGGAATGAGCCAAACGCCACCAGCACATCCGCGGGGACCGGGGGGAAGACCGCCTCGATGAACGCCATCAGTCCCAGGAGGCCGTACAGCGTTCCCAGGGGGAGGCGACCGGCCCAGTCGAGGAACGCCTGCACCGTCAGCCCCCTTGGCGGGCCACGAGCACCGTGGCGACGACTGCGAGACCTTCGCTCCGCCCGATCCAGCCCATCCGTTCGTTCGTCTTTCCCTTCACGAACACGGCGTCCGCTGCAATGGACATCGCCGCCGCGAGGTTGCGGCGGATCTCGTCGCGGGCGGGCGCGATCTTCGGGATCTCGCTAATCACGGTCACGTCCACGTTGCCCACCGTCCATCCGGCTTCGGCGAGCACGCGGGCAGCGAGCCGGAGCATCTCCACCGAGCTGCGACCTCTGTTGGCCGGGTCCGAATCCGGAAACATCGTTCCGATGTCGCCCATGGCCGCAGCGCCGAGTAAGGCGTCGGTCACCGCGTGGCAGACAGCGTCCGCGTCGGAATGGCCATCGAGCGCCACGCCGGCAGGTATCCGGACGCCGCCGAGAAGCACGCCGTCGCCTGGAACGAACCGGTGCGAATCGTACCCGATGCCAACGCGCGTCACTTCGCTCTCCCGCGGAGCCAGCCTCCGCCTCAGTTGGCTAGACCGCCACTGCCTCTTCGATCAGTTCGTAGTTCTGGCGTCGGCGGCGAGGCTCGAATCCAGCCCCTCGAATCAGCGACTCGATCTCTCCAATCGTCGTCCGGTGCGTCGTGTTCGCAGCCGACACGACATTCTCCTCGATCATCAGGGAACCGAAGTCGTTGCACCCATAATGAAGCGCGATCTGTCCAAGCTTCATTCCCATCGTGACCCAGCTTGCCTGAACGTTGGGGATATTATCGAGCGCAATGCGCGCCAGCGCGATCGTCCGCAGGTACTCGACCGCATCCGTCTTTGGCATCGCGCTCATCGAAGGCGTATTCTCCGGCTGGAGCGGCCAGCAGATGAACGCCGTAAACCCGCCCGTGCGCGCCTGCAGGTCGCGAAGTCGCTGCAGGTGCTCGATCCGGTCCTCCAGCCTCTCGCCTATCCCGTACATCATCGTGCAGCTCGTGCGCAGCCCTTCCTGGTGCGCGATCTCCATCACTTCGAGCCAGCGCTCCGCGCTCGCCTTCTTTTTCGCCACCCGGTCGCGCACGCGCTGCACCAGGATCTCGCCGCCTGCGCCCGGAATCGAGTCGAGCCCGGCGGCGACCAGTTCGCGGATCACCGTTCGGGCGTCCATGCGGTAGAGCGTGCTCCAGAAGTCAACTTCGCTCGGACTGAACCCGTGCACGTGAATCGGGTGGTGCGCCTTGATGTACCTGAGGAGGTCGAGGTACCAGTCGAACGGGATGTACGGGTTGTGGCCGCCCTGGATGAGTATCTGAACCCCCCCGAGCGCCTTCACCTCGTCAATCTTCGCGCCTATCTGCTCGTACGACAGGGTCCACCCGGCGCCGTCCTGCGGGCGTCGGTAGAACGCGCAGAAACCGCAGTCCGCGACGCATACGTTCGTATAGTTGATGTTGCGGTCCACAATGTACGTGACGATCCCGTCCGGGTGCATCTCTCTGCGGATTCGATCCGCCTCGGCTCCGAGATCGAGCAACGGCGCGTTCCGGTAGAACTCGAGCAGGTCGCGATTCATGAGGCCACCCTTGCTGCAGGGATGAACGACAGCCGGCTTGGCGGCACACGCCCGGCGACCGCGAGTCGGCGGAAGAACTCGGTCAACCCTTCGAGGTGCGGGTATGACAGGCCGTAGTCGAGGTCGGCGAGGTACGCCCGGCATGTGCCGCGAGCGACTCCGGTGCGCCGCTCGGCTTCCGCGGCGAGGTCGTCAAGGTGCGAGAGCCCCCAGTTGCGGCTCTCGATGAGAGAACCGTGCAGCCGCAGCGCGTCAGCCGTCGCAGCCCCACGTCTCGCCACCCAAACGGCGAAGACGAACGGCAGGCCGGTCCATTCCTTCCAGGCCGCGCCGAGATCGTATCGGTGCGTAAACGACGACGGCAACGCGCCGGCCGACAGCATGAGAGCCGCATCGCCGATCACCAGCCGGGCCGCGACACGCTCGCCCGGCAAGCCCTCGCGGCTCGCGTCGCGCCCGTCCCTGCTGAAATCGCGCGCTTCGGCGTCGCCCTGCACGAAGACCGGCCGGGCGCGCCAGACGTTCTCGAAGAGCAGCTCGAGCAGGCGAACGCTCGTCATCGAGCTCCTGCTCACCACCACGCGGCAGCCCGTGAGCTCTGGCGCCGGTCGGTCGGAGAACAGGACGACGCTCTGCACTGGCCCGTCGCAGCTGATCGCAAGGTCCGGGAGCAGCAGGTAGCGATCCCACCCGTGCGCGTACTCGACGGCCGAGATCACGCTTACGTCGAGGTGCCCGCCCGCCATCTTCGCGTTGAGTGCGGTTGGCACGCCGTCAACGAGGTCCGCATTAAGCCTGACAACTCCACGGTCAATCGCGCCGTACACCGGGTAGCAGTTCACGTACGGGATGCGGCCGACGCGCAGCCTCTCGGTCATCGCGCGCCCGCCATCTCGTGCGCGCCCTCCGGGGTATCGTCGAATCGCGCGATGACGTTGTAAAACGAATCGCGCTCAGCGGGCACCTTTCCGGCACCGCGGATCAGCTTGAGCAGCGCGTCGAGCGTCATGCCGCGTGGAGTCGTTGCGCCCACAGCGTGGTAGATCTTCTCGCGCACCACCGTTCCCTCGAGATCGTTCACGCCGTAGTGAAGCGCGACTTGCGAGAGGAACGGCGTCACCATGATCCAGTGCGACTTGATGTGCTGAAAGTTGTCGAGGAACAGCCGGCTCACCGCCAGAATCCTGAGATCGTCCACGCCATGCGTTGCGATGCCGGTACGCCCGAGTTCGTACCCCAGCTGGTTGCCGTCCGCGTGGTACGCCAGGGGGATGAAGGCGAGGAACCCGCCCGTCTCATCCTGCAGGTCGCGCAGCATGGAGAGATGCTCGACCCTGTCTTGCATCGTCTCCACATGCCCGTAGAGGATCGTGGAGTTGGTCCGGATGCCAAGTTCGTGCGCAGTGCGGTGGATCGCGATATAGTCCGCTCCCGACAGCTTCTTCCGGGCGATACGTTCCCGCACTGTCGGGCTGAATATCTCTGCTCCGCCGCCCGGCATCGTGTCCAGTCCGGCTTCACGCAACGCAGCCAGCACTTCGCGCCACGACATCTTCTCGATGCGCGCTATATGCGCGATCTCGGTCGCCGTGAGCGCCTTGATGTGCACGTGCGGGAAGTTCGCCTTGAGGGCGCTGAACATCGTGGCGTAATAGTCGAGTCCCGTTTCCATGTCGAGGCCGCCCGTGATATGGAACTCGCGGGTGAGCCCGTTCGCTGCCGGTGCTGCCTCGGTCAGCACCTGGTCCATCGTGTACCGGTACGCGC
The DNA here is from genome assembly GCA_020851455.1 of Gemmatimonadaceae bacterium. Lineage (GTDB taxonomy): Bacteria > Gemmatimonadota > Gemmatimonadetes > Gemmatimonadales > Gemmatimonadaceae > Fen-1231. The sequence continues at coordinate 36,671 of JADZCT010000047.1, forward strand.
CGTCTTCCTTGGGCAGCCGCGCATAGCCGCAGAACGTGCAGGTCGTGCGCAGGATGCAGACGTTCGTCGGGTTGATGTGCTGGTTGGAGGCAAACGTCACCACGTCCCCGTTGCGCGCGCGATTGGCCGCGTCCGCGAGGTGCCCCAGGCCAGCCAGGTCCGTCGTCTTGAACAGGTCGAGCGCGTCCTCGGCAGAGACGCGCTTGCCGGCTTCGATCAGGTCAGCGATGCGATGGAGGCTGCGGTCGTGGATGCGCGACCGATCCAGGGCGGGAGGCGCCCCCGCCATTGACCGCGAGGCGGGCATCAGGCGCGCACCCGCTGAATCGCCAGGGTCGCGTTGTGGCCGCCAAAGCCGCTGGAGTTCGACAGCACAGCGGCGATCTCGCGGCGCTGCGGCGTGTTCGCGGTGCAGTTCATGTTGCACTCGGGATCCTGCTCGGCGAGGTTGATCGTCGGCGGCACGATTCCGTCGCGAATCGCGAGAAGCGAAAAGATTGCTTCCACGGCGCCTGCTGCCCCGAGCATATGGCCCGTCGCGGATTTCGTCGAACTCACGTTCATGCCATCGGCGGCGGTGCCAAACACGGCGCGGATCGCCCGGATCTCGTTGGCGTCGTTCATCGGCGTGCTCGTGCCGTGCGCATTCACGTACTGCACGTCGCCGGGCGCCAGCCCGGCGTCGGCCAGCGCGGCTCGCATCGAGCGCTGCAGTCCGTCGTGGTTCTCCGGCTGCCCGGTGAGGTGATAGGCGTCGCCGGTCAGGCCATAGCCGGTGAGCTCCCCATGGATTCTCGCGCCGCGACGGCGGGCGTGCTCGAGTTCTTCCAGGATGAGAATCCCCGCCCCCTCGCCGAGCACGAATCCATCGCGCGTGACGTCGAACGGGCGACTCGCCGTCGCCGGCGATTCGTTTCGCCCGGACAACGCCTGCATGTTCGCGAACCCGGCGACCGCCATCGGCGTCACCGCTGCCTCCGCCCCGCCGGCGATGATCACGTCGGCGTCGCCGTACTGGATGTGCCGGAACGCGGTGCCAATGGCATGGGCGCTGGTGGCGCACGCGGATTGGGTGGCGAAATTCGGCCCCTTGGCGCCGAACCGCATCGAGACTACGCCGGCCGCGATGTCACCTATGAACATCGGAACGAAAAATGCCGACACCCTGTTGGGCCCGCTTCCGACCAGCACGCTGTGCTGCGTCTCGAAGGTGCCGATGCCCCCGATGCCGCTCCCCACGATCACCCCGGTCCGGAAGGGATCCGGCGATCCCTCGGCGAATCCAGCGTCCTGCATGGCCTGTACGGCTGCGGCGAGGGCGTACTGCGTGTACTGGTCGGAACGCTTGACTTCCTTCCGGTCCATGTACGCCGACGCGTCAAAACCCTTCAGCTCGCAGGCGAAGCGAGTCTTGAAGGCGGACGCGTCGAAATGAGTGATCGGCCCGCCACCCGACTTGCCGCCGAGCAGCGCCTGCCATGTGGCCGCCACGTCGTTGCCGACGGGCGTCACGCATCCGAGGCCCGTGACGACGACCCGGCGGCGCATCAGGCCCCGATCTTGCTATTCAGGTAGGTTATCGCATCACCGACGGTGCGGAGCTTCTCCGCGTCCTCGTCGGGGATGTCAATGTTGAACTCCTTCTCGAACTCCATGACGAGCTCGACGATGTCGAGACTGTCAGCGCCCAGGTCTTCGATGAAGCTCGCGGTGTCCGTGAGCTTCTCGCGCTCGACGCCGAGTTCTTTTTCGATGATGTCCTTGACCTTAGCGGAATGGTCGGCCACGGGTGTCAACCTCAGTTGCGAATGGTGTGGGGGTGCTCAGGGAATATAGTTGCAAGGCGGGAAACGGGTCATGCGGCAAGGCCTCCGTCAACCACGATCACCTGGCCGGTCACGTAGGCTGCCAGGTCGCTGCAGAGCCAGGCCACCGCTCCGGCAACGTCGGCAGCGGCGCCGAGCCGTTCGAGGGGGATGTTCTTGACGAGCGCGGCCCGCGCCTCCTCGGTCATGGCGTTCGTCATGTCGGTCTCGATGAACCCGGGGGCGACGACGTTACAGAGAATGTTGCGCGGCCCCAGTTCCCGAGCCACCGACTTGGAAAGCCCGATGAGGCCTGCCTTGCTGGCCGCGTAGTTTGTCTGGCCCTTGTTCCCCATCAGCCCGACGACACTCGAGATGTTCACGATTCGGCCCCACCGCCGCTTCATCATGCCGCGGCTGGCGGCGCGGGTCGTCAGGAAGGCCGAGCGCAGGTTCGCGTCAATAACGGCGTTCCAGTCTTCATCCTTCAGGCGGATCAGGAGATTGTCGCGGGTAATGCCCGCGTTGTTCACGAGGCAGTCCACGCCGCCAAGCGCGGCCTCGACGTCGGCCACCAGGCGCTCGACGTCGGCTGGCACCGAGACGTCGCACTGGAATCCCTTAGCCCGCGGAATCGCGGATGCCACGGCGTCGGCAGCCTCCTTGCTGCGCCCGACGACGGCGACCTCCGCACCGCATCCGGCAAGCGCGGTCGCGATGGACTGGCCGATCCCCCGCGTGGATCCGGTCACCAGGGCGCGCCTGCCCGACAGGTCTATGTGCATTCGCGATCTCCGATGTGCCCGCCGCCTCAGGCCGCGAGCAGGGCCTCGACTTCGGCGACCGTGCCACAGGTCCGGACCTGGTGTCCGGGAGCCAGTCGCTTCACAAGACCGGCAAGAACGTTCCCCGGCCCCATCTCCACGAACGTCGCCTCGGGATACGCCGAAGCCATGGAACGGATCACCTCCACCCACCTCACTGGACTCGTCAGCTGCTGCAGCAGCAACCGGCGCGCAGCGCCAGCGTCGGCGACGGCGCCCGCGGTGACGTTGCTCCAGACCGGCCATGCCGGGTCGGACCACGCAGGCGTGGCCAGAGCAGCCTCCAAGCCAGGCGCTGCAGGAGCCATCAGGGGTGAGTGGAATGCACCGCTCACGTTCAGCCGCACCACGCGCTTGGCGCCGGCGGCCTTGGCCAGGTCCATGGCCCGCTCAACCCCGGCAACCTCCCCGGAAATAACGGTCTGTTCCGGTGCGTTGTAGTTCGCCGGCACGACGGTCCCTGCCTCTGACGCCTGCCTGCAAATCGCTTCCACCGGCGCGCCAAGCTGCCCGAGAATGGCCGCCATTGCCCCCGGCTGCGCAACCCCTGCCTCGAACATCAGCTCGCCGCGGCGACGCACGAGGCGCACGGCGTCAGCCAGACCAAGAGATCCCGCGGCATGGTACGCCGTGAACTCTCCAAGCGAATGCCCCGCTGCGGCCTTCACCCTCGAGCGCGCCTGTGCCCCCGCCACCGCCCACACCGCGGCGCCATGCACCAGGAGCGCGGGCTGCGCGTTGTGGGTCAGTGTCAGTTCGTCGGCTGGCCCTGCGAAGGCGATCGCCGACAGCCTGGCACCCAGCGCTTCGTCCGCCGCCTCCCATACTGCGCGAGCAGCTGGATAGGACTCTGCGAGATCCTTGGCCATCCCGGGTTTCTGCGAACCCTGCCCGGGGAAGAGCAGCAGCAAGTCACTCACGCGCCTGCCCTCAGAACCGGACTACCAGCGAGCCCCACGTGAACCCCGCGCCGAATCCCACGAACAAGACCGTTGCCCCTTCGCCGATCCGGCCGGTCCGCATGGCTTCGTCCAGTGCGATTGGGATCGAGGCGGCAGAGGTATTCCCGTAGCGGTCAATGTTGACGTACACCTTGTCCATTGGGACGTTGGCGTGCTTCGCCGTCGCTTCGATGATCCTGATGTTGGCCTGGTGAGGGATCACGAGGTCAATCGAATCCGACGAGAGCTTGGCCGCATCGAGGGCGCGGTCGCATGCGTCGGCCATTGAACGGACCGCGTGCTTGAACACCTCTCGGCCCTGCATGTGGATCCAGAACGTCCCGTCGGCAAGTGCCTCGGGCGTTACAGGGTTCACGCCGCCTCCCGCAGGACGCCAGAGGAGCTTGGCAAGCGTCCCGTCGCTTCGGGTGTACGCCGACAGGATGCCACGCCCTCTGCTCGCCCGCTTGACGATGCTGGCGCCGGCGCCGTCGCCGAAGAGGACGCATGTGTTCCGATCCTTCCAGTTCGTGATCCTGGTCAGCGTCTCGGCGCCGACAACGAGCACGGTCTCGGCGCTCCCCGCTGCGATGAGCCCTTCCGCCACCGTCACGCCGAATATCCATCCCGCGCAGGCGGCGTTCACGTCGAACGCCGCCGCGCGCGACGCGCCGAGCGCGGCCTGCAGTTCGACCGCGGCCGCGGGCAGCAGGTGGTCGGGCGATGCCGTCGCGACGACGATGGAGTCGAGCTCGCCGGCGTTTACCGCCGCGGCCTCCATGGCCCCGCGCGCTGCCGCGGCGGCAAGGGAGGTAACGCTGTCAGCAGGCCCTGCGATGTGCCGCGAACGGATCCCCGTCCGCTCACGGATCCATTCGTCGCTGGTTTCGATGCCAATCGCCGCGAAGCCGTCGTTGGTCAGCACACGCTCGGGCGCAGACCGCCCGGTGCCGGCGATCATCGCGATCGGACGCCTCACGGTCTGGCTTCCTGTGGGGCGGAACGGACCGATCTTCCTATGTGCGCGGCCATGCCGCGGTCTATGGCGAGGGCGGCAACCTTGATCGCATTCTTGATCGCCTCGGCGGACGACTGACCGTGGCATATGATCGAGATTCCCTTCACGCCGAGAAGCGGCGCGCCGCCGTACTGCGCGTAGTCGAACGCGTGCTTCACTGCGTCCACGGCCGACCGTGGCGCGCCATGCTGGGCCAGCAGTCCGAAGATCATCGGAGCAACAGCTTCGTAGAACTTCAGGATCACGTTCCCGGTGAACCCGTCGCACACGACAACGTCAAGGTCGCCGCGCGCGCAAGCGCCGCGGGGGAGGTCACGGCCCTCGACGTTGCCGATGAAGTTCAGGCCGCTCTGCGCCAGCAACCGGTGCGCCTCCTTCACTGCCAGGTTGCCCTTCTCCGGCTCTTCGCCGACGGACAGCAGTCCCACTGCGGGATTGGCGCGGCGCAGGATATCCTCGGCGTACACCGCGCCAAGACGCGCAAACTGGACCAGCTCTTCCGGTGAGCAGTCAACGTTTGCCCCGGAATCGAGCATCACCAGAGGCACCCCGCGGCCGGTCGGCAGGAGCGTCGAAATTGCGGGGCGGCTGAGTCCCTCGTGAAGACGCAGCACGAACACGGACGCTGCCATCTGCGCGCCCGTGTTGCCCGCCGAGACGAACGCGTCGGACCGGCCCTCCGTCTGAAGCCGCAGCCCCACAACCATCGAACTGTCGCGCTTCCCCTTGGCGGCAACCGACGGCTTGTCGTTCATCTCGATCACCTGCGTCGCCCCTACGATCTCGATGCGCCCGTTGCCAAGCACCGACGCATGGCCCTGGCGCTCGAGTTCGGCGACCAGCACGTCTTCCTTGCCGACCATCTGCAGCGACGCGTCCGCCGGCAGTTCTGCGAGCGCAAGCAACGCGCCGGCGACAGTGGCCGCCGGCGCGTAGTCCCCGCCCATCGCGTCAAGTGCGATGCGCGGCATCAGATGCTCAGGCTTCCCTCGCAGCAACGGCCTGCCGGCCGGCATAATAGCCGCACTCTCCGCAAACGCGGTGCGGCTTCCGCGGGGCGCCGCACTTGGGGCACGCCTGAAGCACCACCGGCGCTGCCTTCTTGTGCGTGTTTCGCGTCCGCTTCTTCCGCTTCGAGGTCCTTCGCTTCGGTACGGCCATTTGGAATCACTCTGTCTGGCGGGCGCAGTCGCATGCACCCAGGTTCAGGTTTGCACCGCATGTCGGGCACAGCCCCTTGCAATCCGGGGTGCAGAGCACGAATGCGGGTATATCCAGCAACCATTCTTCCCTGATTGCAGGCCGAAGGTCCACTTCCGGCCCGTTCCTGCCCTGCGCCAACGGATACACATCCGGATCGTCAGCGTCCGAGTGGTCTCCGTCAGCGAACAGCACGTGCACGTCGGAGGTGATGGCGACGTCTACATCGCACAGGCACCGCCTGCATTCCTGCGTTGCATGCCCAGCGAAGGTTCCGCTGAAATAGAACCGCCCTGCTCCCGCGGCGGATACCCGTCCTGCAACCGTAATGCCGGGGCTGGTGGGCTGCTCGTCGCCTTCCAGCCAGACCTTGTCGTCAGGATCGAGGGTTCCACTTACCCGGACCGCCCCGGCGCTCACGGTCTGCGTCGGAATGGACAGCATAACCATCAAATATGCCGGCCCCACCGGTCTTGGTCAAGTTGCGACCCGAGACATACTTAGCCGCGGATTACCTCTGTCTCGGCAAAGAAGAACCGGGCCTCGCGCGCGGCGTTTTCGTCGGAGTCGGAAGCATGGATTGCGTTGCGGCCCTTGGACTCCGCGTACAGCTTCCGGACCGTCCCGTGAGCCGCCTCAGCCGGATCGGTCGCGCCGATCGCCTCACGCAATGAGGCAACGGCGTTCGCCTTCTCGAGTATCATCGGCATGCAGTCGCCGCTGGTCATGAACGCGACGAGTTCCGCATAGAACGGACGCTCCCGGTGAATCGCGTAGAACTCGCCTGCCTGGCCCGATGTCATCCGCATCACACGCGCTGCCGCCACGCGGAATCCCGCGGCTTCCAGGTGGGCGATGATCTTGCCGGCATTGCCGGCGCCAAAGGCGTCGGGCTTGATGATCGTCAGCGTACGGTCTGCTGCCATGGGTGGCGGGACGGGGTGGATGTTAAGTTGAAAGAAGAGGACGGCGCCTACTTGAGGCGCTCCCTGATCAACGCGACGAAGTCAATCGGCCTGCGGGCAATTCCAATCCCGCACTTCTCGAAGGCCTCGATCTTCTCCGCTGCGGTGCCGGCGGACCCGGAGATAATCGCGCCAGCGTGGCCCATGCGGCGTCCGGGCGGGGCGGTTTGTCCGGCGATGAATCCAACGACGGGCTTCTTCATCCTGGTCCGGACGTACTCGGCGGCCTCCTGTTCGTCAGTGCCGCCAATCTCGCCCATGAGCGCCACTGCGTGCGTGTCGGGATCGCGCTCGAACGCCTCCAGGCAGTCAATGAAGTTCGTGCCATTGATCGGATCGCCGCCGATGCCCACGCACGTGGTCTGTCCGATGCCGGCGCGCGTAAGCTGGTAAACCACCTCGTAGGTGAGCGTACCCGAGCGGCTGACCACTCCGACAGGGCCACGCGCGCAGATCCGCCCGGGGATGATGCCCACTTTCGCCTCGCCGGGCGAGATGAGCCCGGGGCAGTTCGGTCCTATAAGGCGGGCTCCGTGCTCCTTCACGAACGGGTAGACCCGCATCATGTCGAGGACGGGCACGCCTTCGGTGATGCAGACAACGACCTTCACGCCCGCAGCGGCGGCCTCCATGATTGCGTCCGCCGCGAATGCGGGCGGCACGTAGATCACCGACGTGTTGGCGCCCGTCTGTTCGACCGCCTGTCGAACCGTGTTGAAAATCGGCACGACACCGTCGAACTGCTGGCCTCCCTTCCCCGGTGTCACGCCAGCAACTACCCGGGTGCCGTATTCCATCATCTGCCTGGCGTGGAACGAACCGTCACGCCCGGTTATTCCCTGCACCACGAGCGTGGTGTCCTTGCCGATGAAGACGCTCACGCTGCCTTTCCTCCCTTCGCAAGCTTCACCGCCTGCTCCACGGCTTCGTCCATGTCGGCCGATGCGTTGAGTCCGTTCTCGGCGAGGATCTTGAGCGCTATCTCCTCATTCGTTCCCGTGAGCCGGATCACGAGCGGAACCTTGAGCGGGCTGGCCTTGATCGCGGCTACGATGCCGTTGGCCACATCGTCCGTGCGCGTAATGCCGCCGAAGATGTTGAAGAGGATGACCTTCACGTTGGCGTCGGCCGTGATGATCCTCAGCGCGTTCACCACCTTCTCGGGGTTGCTCGAGCCGCCGATGTCGAGGAAGTTCGCCGGCTCTCCGCCGTAATACTTGACGAGATCCATCGTCGCCATCGCGAGGCCAGCGCCATTGACAACACAACCCACGTTCCCCTCGAGCATGATGAACGAGAGGCTGTGGTTCCTGGCGTCAACCTCGGCTGGATTCTCGCTCGACACGTCGCGCAGCGCCTCGACCTCCGGGCGCCTGTCGAGCTCGTTGTCGTCTATCACCATCTTGCCGTCGAGCGCGAGAATCTCCCCTGCGGAGGTGACGACCAGCGGGTTGATCTCCGCCAGCGAGCACCCGCTTCCCATGAAGGCTGCGTAGAGCTGCTGCATCACCCTGGCAGCCGCGCGGGCGAGCTTCGCGTCGGAGTAGAGGAAGAAGCCGAGTTCGAGCGCCTCGAACGGCAGCAGCCCGTACCGAACGTCAACCGCATGATACCGGATCTTCTCCGGCGTCTTCGCGGCTACCTCCTCGATGTCCATGCCGCCGGCTGCGCTCACCATGAACACCGGCTTCTTGCGCGCGCGGTCAACGATGATCCCGACGTATGCCTCGCTCGCAATCTCGGCCGCCGGCGTGACGAGCACCTTCTCGACGGTCAGGCCTTTGATCTTCATCCCAAGGATGGCCGACGCCTTCTCGCGGGCTTCGGCAGGCGACTTGCAGTACTTCACCCCGCCGGCCTTGCCACGGCCACCCGCGTGGACCTGGGCCTTGACCATGACGGGGCCGCCTGCCCTGGCTGCCGCCGACTCGGCCGCGGATGGTGTAGTCACCACCTCACCGGCGGGCGTTGATATCCCGTGGCTGCGGAAGATGTCCTTTGCCTGGTATTCGTGGAGGTTCATGAATGCGTGCGAAGGAGTGGGAAGCCGATTCCGGACAACCCGTAAATCTACCTCGGTGCGCGTCGCAGGATCATGGTCCCGAACCGCGCAGGAGCCGCCCAAGCGCCTCGAACGCGGCGCCGAACCCAGACCAGTCGCCACGCCGGAGCGCTTCGTCCATGCGTCGGTACAGCTCACGTATCGTCGCCCGGGCGCCTGGATCCTGCGCCGCCGGCGGTGGCTGCCCGAGCGCCGTCTCCCGCCATCTGCCCGCACGCACGACGCCGCCCACCGAACCGGCAACCTCCGCGAGCGCGGGCGGGCCGTCCGGGGGCCACTTGTAATGCGACTGTACATATACCGTGCCGGTGGCCGTTGGCACCGCCGCCACCCTGCCCCGCCGTACCGCACCCGACGCGCTGCGGCTCGAAGCACTGTCCGCGGCCTGCTGCATCCGATCGAGGAGATCGGCCCACGACCCGGGTCCGCCGCCGGCAACCCAGATCGTGCGCGGTCGCTCGCCGCCGATGGCAACAACCGTGCCGGCAATCACGCCGGCAGCATCAATCACGGGCACGGACCACGCCAGGGCGGTACTGCGCCCGCGCGCCGCAAAGTATGACGGTGGCCCGTCACCAACACCGGCGTCTGCATTGTCGGTGGCCAGCGACCCTTGCGAGTCCGCGCGCGCCGCGTCGCGTCCGGTGCGCGCAAAGGCAGTGGCCTGGATGGCAGCCCAGTCGGACGATGGCGGGCGAGCGGCGACGAGTGACGCGGGCGCCCTTCCTTGCGTCATGAACAGGCCAGGAAACCTGCGCATCCACGCGCGCATCATCGCATCCGGTGCGTCTGTCGCCACGAACAGCACACGCCCAGTTGCAGCGTGCACGAATGCGGTGCCCGCAATGTGCGCGTAGGTCCGCGAGGCGCCCGAGAAGAAGATAGGGTCGGCAAGTGGGTATGTGGACGACGTGGTGAACAGGTCAACGCTCCAGTACAGCGTGTCGCCGCGCAGGACCGGCGTCACCGTTGCTCCTGGCGTGAGGAACGGGGCGAGCGCATGCACCCGCTCGACTACGTCGCGCCGGAACACGAAGCGCGGCAGCGGCCCGTTCCCTTCCTTCTCGCCCAGGAGTGCCGGCGCGCGGACCCGCCAGGCGAGGGCAAGTCGCCGGGCCCATCCCGAGAATACCGGCGCGGGCAGGCGCCCGGTCGTATCCCACACTATCATTGCTCCGGCCGCGCCGGGGTAAGCAACCACCTTCTTCCACTGCGATGGGGCGCCAGTTGCGCCCGGAGGCGGAAGCGCCTGAATTGCGCGGCCATCCTCGGCCGACGCCATCGGATCGAACACCGTCGCCGCCCACTCGTCGCGTTCCGCGCGAACAGCAGCGACGACAACGGCCCTGATGCCGGCCGCGTCAACGAGCCACGCAACCGCCGAGGAGTCGCGTGTCGCCGGCGCTCCCGCCACCGAACGCATCAGTGCAGCAGGATCCCACGAAGGAATGCCGGACGTCGCCTCTGCAACGCTGCGCGGCAAGTCCTGCTTGGCAGCGGCGGTGACGATCTCCCCAACACCGAATGCCCGCCGCGAGAACAGCAGCCGCGTGTGCACGTATGGCGCATTGGCTTTGATGCGCTCCGGGGCTGACAGGGTGCGATCCGCCATGTACGGGAGTGTCGCCCGGGCCAGCGGCCCTCCCACGCACGCCACTCCGGCCGCGAGCACGGCCAGTCGAGATTGCCCGTGCCACGCAGCCCAGAATACCACGAACGCCGCAACCCCCGTGAGCGCCGACCACCAGGCCAGAAACGGCCCCCCCACCCTGTGAGCGAAGGCGTCGTACACCGCGCCGGGTTCGGGGCCTGCGACGGTGAGCGACAGGCCATCGAGGCGCCAGCCCCACGCAAGCAACACCAGAGCGAGCGCGCCAAGAATAGCGAGGTGTCGCCGGCAATAGGACGATATGAAGAAATGGCCTGGCAGCAGGCGAAGACTCGGAGTGAGCGCGTACAACGCCACGATAACGGCGGCAACCACGAACAGCGCCCGCGCCGCCCATGCGTGTATGCCGAGCTCGAACGGCAACTTCGCAACTGCATACGAGATGTCGCGATCGAGGAATGGATCCATCTCGTTGAACCGTCCGGCAACGCGCGCCAGCGCCATGACGGTCCAGTCGGTGGCTGGCGCCGAGAGCACAACGGCAAGCACCCCTGCCGACAAGAAGACTCCGGCCAGCAGCGTCCGCGCCGACACGACTTCGCCGATCTCGATGTTTCCGAGGCGCCTCGGCAGTACGAGCGACACTATGGATCGCCGCAATGCGTACAGGTTGGCGAAGGCGAAGACGAAGGCAGCAAGCCCCGCGGCCACGCGCCACGCTGTCTGGTAGCCGAGCTGGGCGCGGTACACCTGCATTGCATCCAGTGAATCGAACCATAGCCAGTCGCCCGCTACCCGTGCCGCCGCCTGCCCGACGAAGAGGATCAGCGCGGCGGAGACGATCAGCGTGACCAGCCAGCGGCGCACGCGCACCTACACCGCGGGGAAGGCGACGCCCTGGGTGGCAAGCCAGGACGCGAGATCTGCCCTGATCTCCGCCATTCGCTGTTCGGTTCTTGCCTCGATGCGCACGACGAGAATCGGCTGTGTGTTGGACGCGCGGATGAGGCCCCATCCGTCGCCGTACAGGACGCGGACGCCGTCAACCGCGATGACGTCGTGCAGCGCGCTGAAATGCGCATCCGCAGCGGCGACGACGGCGAACTTGCGTTCGTCCGGACAGTCCACCCGCAACTCAGGCGTGGAGACGTACCGCGGCACGTCGGACAGCAGGTCCGTCACCGCCCTGCCCGAACCGGCAACGATCCTGAGGAGTCGCGCAGCAGCGTATAGTGCGTCGTCGTGCCCGTAGAATCCTTCCGAGAAGAACATATGCCCGGACATCTCTCCCGCGAGTGGCGCCGCGAGTTCCTTCATCTTGTCCTTGATGAGAGAATGACCGGTCTTCCACATCACCGGCTTGCCGCCTGCCTTCTCGATGGCGTCGGGCAGCGCCTGCGAGCACTTCACGTCAAAGATGATCGGCTGCCCCGCGCCGGTGCGGGCGATGACGTCGCGCGCGTAGATGATGAGGAGGTAATCGCCCCAGATGATGGTTCCGCTGCCATCCACCAGCCCGATGCGATCGGCATCGCCATCGAACGCAATGCCGAGATCCGCCTTCACTGCCCGCACCGCCGAGACCAGATCCTGCAGGTTCTCGACGACGGTGGGATCGGGATGGTGGTTCGGGAACGTCCCGTCGCTCTCCGCGAAAAGGAGTGTCGCGTTTACGCCGAGTCTCTCGAAGAGGCGCGGCGCAACGAGCGCGCCAGCCCCGTTCCCGCAGTCTACGACCACCTTGAGGGAACGCGCCAGCTTCCCCGTGCGCGCGACGATGTCGTCAACGTATTCATCGAGCACGTCGCGACTCGTCTCGGCTCCGCCAGCCGTGGTCCCGCCATGGTCACTGGTGGCAAGCGAGTACAACCGCTGCAGGCCGTCGCCGTGGAGCGAGGCCGTCCCGACGCACAGCTTCAGCCCGTTGAACTCAGGCGGGTTGTGCGAGCCGGTGACCTGTATCCCCGCTGTTACGCCGAGGTGGTGGAGCGACCAGTACAGCACCGGAGTCGGCACGATGCCGATATCGGTCACGGCTGCGCCGCTTTCCACGAGGCCGCGTACGAGGGCGTCACGCAGGAGTTGGCCGCTGGGCCTGTTGTCGCGGCCGACCGCGACGTTCAGCTGCACGCCACGCTCGCGCAGCAGGGCGGCAAAGCCCCGGCCAACCGCGTGCACTGCCTCCGGCGTGAGGTCTTGCCCCACTACGCCGCGAATGTCGTACTGCCGAAAGATGCCCCTGGCGATCATTACGCGACCCGGCTGTACTGGATGCAGCGGGCGCGGCTGCATCTGGCTTGACGCCGCTCAGCGCCCCTGAGCGAACGGGCTCCGCGCTGCAGATGGTGTCACCGCCGCGTTCTTGCGCGCCCATGTCGCAAGCGCCCCCGGGAAGAGGCCAATCGCGAGGAGCAGCGCCACCGAAGTCACGAGCACGACGCGCGTGTACGGCGGCACGGCCGGATTTCGCGCACCTTCCGGCCGGGGCCGCATGAACATCGCGCGCACAAGGTCGAGGTAGTACCCGGCCGAGACGACGGACGTAAGCACGAGGATCACGGCCAGCAGCACCAGGCCGTGCGGAGACGTCACGGCGGCCTGAAGCACGTACCATTTGGCGAAGAACCCCGCACCGCCAAAGACCGGCAGGCCCAGGAGCGCAAGCATGCAAACGCCGAACCCGACTGCGAGCCATGGCCGCGTGCTCCACAAGCCCTCGAAATCAGGAATCGCTGGGCCGGTCGTTCCCGGCTCGCCGAGCGCGGCCACGACGGCAAAAGCGCCGAAGTTCGCGAGCGTGTACGCGACGATATAGAACAGGAACGCCGACGTGCCGAGGGATGTGCCCGCAGCTACAGCGACGAGCAGATACCCTGCGTGCACTATGCTGGAGTACGCGAGCAGCCGTTTGACGTTCCGCTGCGAAAGCGCGATGAGGTTCCCGACCACCATCGTCGCCACCGCAACCCACCAGACCGGGGCAAGCCAGGCTGCGTCCATCATGCTCAGCGACTCGATCCACACGCGCAGCAGCGCGGCGAAGGCGCCCGCCTTGACCGCCACAGCCATGAAGGCGGTGATCGGCGCGGGCGCCGCCTCATACACATCGGGCGCCCACATATGGAACGGAACCGCGGCAACCTTGAACCCGAACCCGACCAGGAGCATCGCGATACCGATCGAGATCATCGTGTGGCCGGTCAGCCCGAACCGCGCGATCGTCTCGCCGATGACCGCCAGGTTCGTTGAGCCAGTCGCGCCGTACACCAGCGCGATCCCGTAGAGGAGGAACGCCGACGCGAACGCTCCGAGCAGGAAGTACTTGAGGGCGCCCTCGGCGGCCCTGACGCTGCGCCGATCCATGGCGGCAAGCACATAAACGGCGATTGACATCGTCTCGATGCCCAGGAAGACGATCATCAGGTCGCGCGCAGCAGCCAGGATCATCATCCCCACCGCCGAGAGCAGCACCAGCACGTGCGATTCGGCGGTGACGAACCTGTCCTTGGGGTTGGACTCGATGCCGAGCGCTATCGTGGCTGCAGCCGCGGCAAGAAAGACAAGGTCGGCGGCCCAGCGGAAGCCGTCAACGGCGATGATCCCCGGCGCCGCCGCGCTTGCGCCGCGTGCCGCGTACATAACCACGGCGGCGGCGGTCAGCGCAAGCAGCCAGAGGGCTGCCTTGCCAACGCTGCGCTGGTGCGCGTCGGTCTCTGGCCGCCATGCGGCGAGGAGCGTCAGCGCCATGGCGCCGACTATGAGGATCAACTCGGGCGCCACGGCACCCAGGAGCCCCGACGGGAGCGCAAGGTCGAATGTCATTGACGCACCGTCAGTTCCGTGGGATTGACTTCCGGCACGCCCCCAACCCTCTCGATCACGCGGTTCGCCGCGGCATGGGTGCGGTTGAGGATCGGCGCTGGATAGATGCCGAGCCAGAAGATGCCTATCACGAGCGGCACCAGGAGCCCGACCTCTCGCCAGTTCAAGTCGTGCAGCACCGCATTCTCGCGCCTGGCAAGCGGGTTGTAGATGACCCGCTGCACCATCCAGAGCAGGTAGACGGCGGCGATGATCACGACGGTGGTCGCTATGGTCGTTGCGACCGGCACGGTGCGGAACGCCCCGATGAGGACAAGGAATTCGCCGACGAAGCCGTTCGTGCCCGGCAGGCCCATCGAGCTGAATGCCACGATTGACAGGGCGACGGCGTACATCGGCATCACCCTGGCTATCCCGCCGAATTCGTCGAAGAGCCGCGTATGGCGGCGCTCGTACAGCATCCCGATCAGCAGGAAGAGCGCGCCGGTGGAGATGCCATGGTTGAGGTTCACCATTACGGCGCCCTGCATCCCCTGGGTTGTGAACGCGAAGAGACCCAGCATCACGAATCCGAGATGGCTTACCGAACTGTAGGCCACGAGCTTCTTGAAGTCCGGTTGAACCATCGAGACGAGCGCTCCATACACGATGCCGATGACCGCCAGCGTGACCATCACCGTTCGCACCGCCGGGTCGGACGCTGCGGACGGGAACAGTGGCAACGCGAACCGGATGAACCCGAACGTCCCCATCTTGAGCATGATTGACGCCAGGACGACCGACCCGCCGGTTGGGGCCTCCACGTGCGCGTCGGGCAGCCACGTGTGGAGCGGCCACATCGGCACCTTCACCGCAAATGCCACGAAGAAGGCGCCAAAGAGCCACAGCGCTGCCTGCGCCGGGTAAGCGGCCGATGAGGCAAGGAGGTCGTAGTCGAACACCGGCACGCCTGACGCGCCGCCGGTCTTGAACGCCACGTACAGAATCGCAACGAGCATCAGCAGCGAGCCAAGCATCGTGAAGAGGAAGAACTTGATGCTTGCATACACGCGCCGGGAGCCACCCCACATGCCGATGATCAGGTACATCGGTATGAGCATCAGCTCCCAGAAGACGTAGAACAGGGCAAGGTCGAGCGCGACGAACACGCCGAGCATCCCGGTCGTCATGAGGAGCAGCATGGCGTAGAACGCGAATGGCTTCTCGCGGATCCCGGTCCAGCTCCCAAGCACCGTGAGCGGCATCAGGAAGGTGGTCAGCAGGATGAGCACCACCGCGATGCCGTCCACTCCAATCTTGTAGTGGATTCCCCATGCGGGAATCCATGGGAGCGTAACGGCGGCCTGCCACTCGATGCTCGAGTAATCAAGCGACCACCAGAGCCCCACGGAAAGCGCCGCCTCGACGACGAAGAGCGCGAGTGCCGTTCGCCGGGCAATCTCCATCTTTGCCGCCGCATCGGCGCCGGCCGCGGCCCTGGACTGGAGCGCCAGCACGGCGACGCCCGCAAGCGGCAGCGCCAGCAGGGTGGTGAGAATCCATGTGTTGTAGTGAACCGCCGCAAGCAGCCCGTTCATGGGTCAGCCCCCTGCCTGCGCGAATGCGCGGATCACAAGCACCGCTCCTATTACGAGCAACCACGCGTACGTGCCGAGCTGGCCGGATTGAACCTGGCTGCCGACCCACCCCAGGAAGCGCGCAAGCGCCGCCGATCCGTTGGCGAACAGGGTGTCTATCACTCCCACGTCGAAGAACTTCCACAGCACACCGCGCGACGTCGCGTACACCGGCTTTACGACGGAGACGTCGTAGATTTCGTCAACGTACCACTTGTTCTCGAGCACCTTCTGGAATCCAGTTGACGGTTCGGCGAGTGGCTTCGGAACGAGCGAGGACGGCCTGAGGCGCGTCCACGCGAGCGCAATTCCGGCGACGGCGATGGCGATTGCCACACCGAGCAGCACCTGCTCGGTGGACGCGGCAGTGTGCGCGCTGCCAGCGGCGATGCGTTCCGTGGCGCCGCCAACCACCGGCTCCAGCCAGTGCTCCAGCACGGCCGTGGGCCCGAGTGGAATCATCTCCGTCACTGTCTCCGGGAGGTTCAGCCACCCCCCGAAGGCGCTCAGGATGGCCAGAACCACGAGCGGTCCGGTCATGATCCACGGCGCCTCGGCGAGGTGAGACTGCGCGCCGTCCCCAGTCCGGTTAGGCCCGTGGAACGTGTACAGCATCATCCTCGTCATGTAAATGGCCGTCAGCAGCGCCGCCGCCAAGGCGAGTATCCAGATAGCGTAGAGCACCGTCGCGCCGGAAACCCCAAGGTACGTGGCACTGGCCAAAGTCGAGCCATGGGCGCGGGCGAACACCTGGCCAAGTATCTCATCCTTCGAGAAGAAGCCGGCAAACGGCGGGATTCCGGCAATCGCCAACGTTGCGACCCACATCACCACCCATGTGACGGGCATGTACCGCTTCATGCCGCCCATGTTGCGCATGTCCTGTGCGTCGTCCGAATGGTTGTGGATCGCGTGGTAAGCGCGATGCATCGCGAAGATCACGGACCCCGACCCGAGGAACAGCAACGCCTTGAAGAACGCGTGCGTGACGAGATGGAACACGCCAGCGGTGTAGGCGCCAACGCCTACGCCGACGAACATGTAGCCGAGCTGGGATACCGTCGAGTACGCAAGAACCTTCTTGATGTCCCACTGCTTGAGGCCGATCGTGGCAGCGAAGAGAGCCGTGACGGCGCCTACGAGTGCAACCGTGAGCGATGCCACCGGCGCGATCGAGAAGAGCATGGACGTCCGCGCAACGAGATACACGCCGGCGGTCACCATCGTAGCCGCGTGGATCAGCGCCGAGACGGGAGTCGGGCCGGCCATTGCGTCCGGAAGCCAGGTGTAAAGCGGGATCTGCGCGCTCTTGCCGAAGCAGCCCAGCAGCATGAACAGGCAGATCGTGGTGACGAGGGCGCCGCCCGGCGCAAACTGGCCCGCACGCGCTGCGATGTCCACGTAGTTCAGCGTCCCGAGGTTCGCGAAGAGCATGAACATCGCAACCATGAAGCCGAAGTCACCGATGCGGTTGACCACGAACGCCTTCTTGCCCGCGTCTGCGTTCGCCTTCTCTGTAAACCAGAACCCGATCAGCAGGTACGAGCAGAGCCCCACCCCTTCCCACCCGACGAACGTGACGACCATGTTCGCGCCTAGCACGAGCAGCAGCATGCTGAACACGAACAGGTTGAGGTACGCGAAGAATCGCGCGTAACCCGGATCGTCCTGCATGTAGCCGATGCTGAAGAGGTGGATCAGCATGCCGATGCCGGTGATGACGAGCACCATCACCATGGACAGCTGGTCGAGCTGCAGGGCAGCGTCGAGTTGCAGATCGCCGACGGGCATCCAGCTGAAGAGCGTATTGATGTATGGAGCGTGCATCTCCGCCCCGCGCATCACCGCAAAGATTGCGAGGGCAAGCCCGAAGGCAAGCACCATCACGCCGGGGCCGACGACGCTTACGGCTCGAGCGAACCGATGGCGCGGCGGATGCGCGTCGTCCCCGTGCGCGTGGCTATCGCTGGCGGCGTGCGACGGCCCGGTTGACTGGTCGTGACCGTGGTCGGCCGACGGATCGGCCGGGCCTGGCTTCGCCGTTGCCGCCAAGGCCAGCGCGCCGTTGATGAGGAATCCAATCAATGGCAGCGTTGGCAACCACCAGATGAACCTGGCGGCTGTCTCGGCGAGTGGATGCGCTTCTTGCAAGGGAAGTAGTCTCTCTGGTCGGCCGTGCCCGGGGGTCAGCCCCGCAGCAGGTTGATGTTCTTCAGGTTGACCGTGCGAACATGACGGAAGATCGCGATGATGATCGCCAGCCCGACCGCGGCCTCTGCGGCGGCGACGGTCATCACGAAGATCGCGAACACCTGGCCGGCAGTGCCGTGCGCGCGGGCAAGCGCGACGAAGCTGAGGTTCACCGCATTGAGCATCAGTTCAACGCACATGAACACGATGATGGCGTTCCGGCGCACGAGGACGCCGACGACGCCGATCGTGAAGAGCGCCGCGGACAGGGCAAGGGATTCAGCCAGCATCGTGTTCACTCCGCTTGCGGGCGAGCACCACCGAGCCGATGATCGCAACCAGCAGGAGCACGCTCGTCAACTCGAAGGCCAGCAGATAGTCGCGGAACATGGGGGCCGCGATCGAGCCGATTACGCCTCCCGTCTCGGCAATCGCCTCGGGCCCCGACCGTGCGGGCACCGTCACTCGCAGCGAATACGCGGCACGCGACAGCGCCGCCAGTTCGGCCACAAGCGCCAGCCCGACGAGCGCCGCCGCGATGCGCCCCCACTTGCCACGGATCTCGCCCAGTTCGGAGAGAGTGCCGAGGTTCAGCAGCATCACTATGAACAGGAAGACGACCATGATGGCACCGGCGTACACCAGCACCTGGATCACCGCCACGAACTCGGCATCGAGCATCACGTAGAGCGCCGCGAGCGAAGTCATCACCACCACCAGCCACAAGGCGGCTGCCACCGGGCTCTTCCGGGTGACGAACACAATCGCCGCGGCCAGAGCGACCAGGCCGAAGAGGTAGAAATGAAATGTGTATACGAGCGGATAGAACTCGTTCACGGTTGCGTTACTCGCCCTTCGGGTCGGAGGGATCCCACATCTCGCACACGCCGTGCTGCTGCTCCATCAGGCGTTGCAGGTCGTACACGAAGCGGTCGCGGCTGTACTCCGCATTCTCGTAGTGCCGGCCGACGTGGATCGCCTCTTCCGGGCACACCTCCTGACAGTATCCGCAGAAGATGCAGCGAAACTCGTCAATCTCGAACACGAGCGGATAGCGGTTGCCGTCCTCGTCCTCGCCGGGCACCAGCTTGATGCAGTTCGCGGGACATACCGTCGGACAGAGCCCGCACGCGACGCACTTGGCCTTGCCGTCTTCCGTCGTCAGCATGCGGTGCGTTCCACGCCACCGCGGGGAAATGTCCCATCGCTCGTCCGGATACTGCACGGTGACCTTGTGCGGGTCCACGAGGTGCTTGAACGTGAGCGCGAGCCCCTTGGCCGTTGCCCGGAGGTAACTCACCTCCTCCATCGGCCGCTCGACAACCTTCACCTTTATCGTCATTGCCCGCCTCCGCCGGCCACGATGCTGCGTTGCGCGCTGGCTGCGCGCAGCCTGGCGACACGGTCCTGGGCGAGACGCGCATACGACGGACTCACCAGCCGACCCTTGTCGAGCGCGAAGACGAGCACGGCAAGCAGCACCACGTTCATCCCGAAGAGGATAGCGCCAAAGGCCGGTCCGCGGGCGACACCGGCAGCGTCGAGCGCCAGCACCGCGCCTGCGACGATCACGATGTACGCCAGGACGACCGGGAGGAGGACCTTCCAGCCAAGCGCCATGAGCTGGTCATACCGGAAGCGCGGCAACGTCCAGCGAATCCACATGTAGAAGAAGACGAAAAACATCACCTTGGTCGCGAATGCGCCGAACGTGAGGACGCTCTTCAGGACCGTCCACGGAGCGTCGTTGTCCCAGTGGGTGAACGGAATGTCCCACCCTCCGAAGAACAACGTCACGATCATCGCACTGGACGTTATCATGTTCGCGTACTCCGACATCGGGAACATCGAGAACTTCATCGCGCTGTACTCTGCGTGGTACCCGGCAATGAGTTCCGACTCGGCTTCCGGCAGGTCGAACGGCAGACGATTCGTCTCGGCGAACGCCGAGATGAGGAAGATCAGCGCGGCCACGGAGAGGAGCAGGACATTCCAGCCCATCCGCGCCTGCTGGTCAACCACGACGCCCAGCGACACGTTCCCTGCCAGCAACAGCACGCAGACGGTACTCATCCCCATCGCGATCTCGTAGCTCACCATCTGCGCGCTGGACCGCAGGCCGCCGAGCAGCGCGTACTTGTTGTTCGAGCTCCACCCCGCAATGACGATTCCGTACACCCCGATGGAAGTGACCGCGAGCGTGAACAGAAAGCCGACCGGCAGATCCGCGACGACGAGGTCAATCCGCCCCCACGGCGTGGGCAGCGGGCTGCCGAACGGGATCACCGCCCACGCCACCATCGCTGGCAGGAACGCCAGCCCCGGGGCGAGGATGAACAGCGCCTTGCTGGCGAAGTTCGGGTACGTCTCTTCCTTCATGATGTTCTTGACGCCATCGGCCAGCACCTGCAGGACTCCTTGAGGGCCCACGCGGTTCGGGCCGTGGCGGTCCTGGATCCACGCGGAAATCCGCCGTTCAGCGAACGTCGAGTACGCAACTCCCACCATGCAAATGGTGAAGATCACGACGAGCTTCACGATGGCCGCGATCAGGTACACGCCCGTGGACGGGTCCATCTGGGAAACCGCACCTGCCTGGAACAGCGCGGGAGCCATCATGGGGCACCTTCGGCCGAGGACGCTACGACCGCGCCGCGCAACCCTATGGTCGCGTAAGTCATTCCAGTGAACGCCGGAACCGCCGCTGCCATCGCGGCAAAGGCCTCCTCTGCCGTCTGGTAGCCTGCTTCTTCGCCGAGCGCCATGAGGATGTCGGCCAGGGCCGACCACGCAGGGCGCGCCATCCCCGGGGCCGGCCTCGCCTGAAGGTGTCGCTGCACGCGCCCGCGCAGGTTCGTCAGCGTACCCTCGCACTCGGCAACGTTCGCCACCGGCAAGGCTGCATTGAGCTTCGACAGACTCCCGGGATGCACGGTGCCGAGCCAGACCACAGCGCCCGCGGCCTCGAGCGCCGACACCGGAACGCCCGCCGGATCCAGGTCCGCAATCACGAGCGCGTCGCCCGGCCCGACTCCGGCAAATGGGTCGTCCTTGCGCGCTGCGCCCAGCAGCCCAGCGCCGGTTGCGTTGGCAACACGGTCGGCTCGGAGCGCCAGATCCCTGGCGCCCGGCAACGGCGCCTCAGGGCCGGTGGGTACTGCGAACGCGACGGTACCTCCCGTCTTCTTCGCAACGCGGCCGAGGAGCCAGAAGACCTCGTTGTCCAGCGATGCGCTCGCGACGATATGCGCCCTGCGCCCCTCGAGCGCGTCCGCGGCTGCCGTAACGGCTGAGTCCCAGTCCGACTCGCCCGCGCCGGTTGCCGGCGCCGCGCACCGATCCTGCCGGTTCATCCAGCGATAATCGAGCCGGCCATGGTCGCACATGAAGAACGCGTTCACGTCCGGGTTCGGACGCGGCTTGAGCCGCACGACAGAAGTATCGCGCGTCTCGATCATGATGTTGCAGCCCTGGGAGCAGCCAGTGCAGATCGATGCCGCCCGGTCGAGCTCCCATACGCGCGCCTTGTTCAGGAAATCCTTGGACAGCAGAGCGCCTACGGGGCAGACATCCACCACGTTGCCGGCCCACGGCCGGGCAAGGTCGCCGCCCTCCGTCCTGCCGATCACGGCGCGGTCGCCGCGTTCGCTGACGTTGAGCACGGCGTCCTGGTGTACGCTCTCCATGAACCGGACGCATCGCGTGCAGAGGATGCAGCGATTGGCGACGTACAGAACGTCGCCGCCAAAATCTTCCGCTGCGTTGAATCGCTTCGGGTCGCGAAGGCGGGAGTGCGCCGGGCCTTCCTGGTACGTGAAGTCCTGAAGCTCGCATTCGCCTGACTTGTCGCAGATCGGGCAGTCGAGCGGATGGTTGATCAGCAGCATTTCGAGGACGCCCTTGCGCGCCTCGTCGGCTCGTGGCTCGTGCACCTGCACCACCTGGCCTTCCGCCACCGCCGTCGCGCACGACGGCATCAGCTTGGGGGACTTCTCCACGTGAACGAGGCACATCCGGCACGATCCCGCGACCGGGAGCCCCGGATGGTAGCAGTAGTGAGGAATGAGGACGCCGGCGGTCTTGGCGGCCTCGAGGATGGACGTGCCGGCCGGCACCGAGACGGGCCTGCCTTCGATGGTCAGGTTGACCAATTGGTGGCCGCCTGGTGCCGTCACGCAGACGCTCCCGCGCGAGCCACCGCGTGGCCGCCCATGGCGACGGTCGAACTCCGCCGGCCGGCGATGAGCGCCTCGAACTCATCACGAAACTTCTGGATTCCGCTGACCACCGGCGTCGCGCAGCTGTCGCTCAGCACGCAGATCGTCTTGCCGGTCATGTTGTCCGCAATGGAGAGGAGTGTGTCGAGGTCCTCGAAGGTGCCGTGCCCCGCCACGATACGGTCGAGGATCTTGGTCGTCCACGCCGTGCCCTCGCGGCACTGCGTGCACTGCGCGCAGCTCTCGTGCGCGTAGAACCGGGTGAGCCGTGCGATCATCCTGGGCATGGACTGCGCGTCATCGAGCACGATCGCGCCGCCCGAACCGAGCATCGAGCCCTGCGCGACGAATCCCTCGTAGTCCATCAGCGTCGCCTCGGCCTCGGCCATCGTCTGGATCGGCACGCTCGAACCGCCCGGGATCACCGCCTTGAACTTCCGACCCGGCAGCGGCCCGCCGCACAGGTCGTAGAGGAAATCCCTGAACGGGAAGCCCATCACGACCTCATAGTTGCCCGGCTTCGCGATGTTGCCGCACGCCGAGAAGAGCTTGGTGCCCGTGCTCTTCGGATTCGAAAGCGACATCGCCTTGTACCACTCCGCGCCATTGTTCAGAATGTGCGGCACCGCCGTGAGCGTCTCGACGTTGTTGATCGTCGTGGGTTGCGCGAACAGACCGGATACCGCCGGAAACGGCGGCTTGACGCGCGGATTCCCCCGCCGACCCTCGATCGAGTTCATCAGCGCGGTCTCTTCGCCGCAGATGTACGCGCCGGCACCCTTGTGCACGTGGATGTCCACCTGCTTGCCCGTGCCCATCGCGTTCCCGCCGATGAGCCCGGCTGCGTAGGCCTCGGCCACGGCCGCTTCCATCGCGCGGATTGGCTCGGTGAACTCGCCCCGGATGTAGATGTACGTGCGCTGCGCCCCGATCGCGTACGCGCCAATGGCGCACCCTTCCACGAGGGCGTGCGGCGTCCAGCGCATGATCTCGCGGTCCTTGAACGTGCCCGGCTCCGACTCGTCCGCGTTGCAGCAGAGATAGTGGGGCTTCCCGTCGTCCTGCTTCATGAAACTCCACTTGAGCCCGGTTGGGAACCCTGCGCCGCCGCGTCCGCGGAGCCCCGAGTTCTTCACCACGTCAATCACGGCGGCCGGTGGCATGGCGAGCGCCTGCTCGAGCGCGCGGTAGCCGCCGCGCGCCTTCCACCCCGCCAGAGAACGCGCTTCGGGATCGCCGAAGTGCTTGCTGATGACCGGCGTCTCACGCGGGTGCGGCTTGTGCGGATAGCCCATTCTACCGCCCCCGATCCGCGCCCGGCGCCGCCTGACCTGCCTCCACGCAGCCGGCCAGCAGGATGCGCGCGTGAACCGTGCCACGGACAGCTATCATTTCAACCCCGCAAGAATCTCAGGAACCTTCTCGGCCGTCACATTCTCGATCGTGTCGGCGTTTACCTGCACCGGCGTCGCAAAA
Source organism: Gemmatimonadaceae bacterium (assembly GCA_020851455.1). Classification (GTDB taxonomy): domain Bacteria; phylum Gemmatimonadota; class Gemmatimonadetes; order Gemmatimonadales; family Gemmatimonadaceae; genus Fen-1231. The sequence goes on from JADZCT010000047.1 coordinate 60,416, forward strand.
CCGCAGGCGCCCAGACACTCCACCTCGATCACAGTGTACTTGCCGTCCGGCGACGTCAGTCCGAGTTCCTTGCATCCGGTGTGGTCGAGGAATGCATCCACCACCTTGTCGGCGCCCGAGCAGAGGCACGGCGTCGTCGTGCAAACCTGGATGAAATACTTCCCCACCGGGTGCTGGTGGTACATCGTGTAGAACGTCACGACGCCCTTCACGTACGCCTGCGTGATACCGAGCGCTGCGCCAACTTCAGCCATTGCGTCTTCGCTCACCCATCCTCGGGCTTCCTGGACCATCCAGAGCGCCGGCAGCAGCGCAGCCTGCTTTGTGGGGTACCGTTCGAGGATCACGTCCAATCGCTTGCGACGTTCCCCAACGAACACGGGTTCGTACCTGGCATCCTCAGCGTGTGCGCTCATCGGTCAATCTCGCCCATGACGATATCAATGGAGGCGTTGATCGCGATCACGTCCGACAGCAGGTGACCCTCAACCATCCTCGGGATCGCGGCAAGGTTGAGGAAGCTCGGCGGCCGGATTCGCCAGCGCGACGGCTTCGACGTCCCGTCCGAAACCATGTAGTAGCCCTTCTCGCCTTTCGGGCTCTCCACCGCCACGTAGCACTCCCCGACCGGCGGCCGCGGCCCCTCCATCACGTTCTTGAAGTGATGGATCATTGATTCCATCTCGCTCGTCGCCTTGGACTTCGGCGGCAGGATGACACGCGGATCGTCAACATTGACCGGTCCATCAGGAAGCCGCTTCACGGCCTGGTCCAGGATCCGCACGCTCTGCCGCATCTCTTCCATCCGAACCAGGTAGCGATCGTACACGTCACCCGCGGTCCCGACGGGCACGTCGAAATCGTACGTTTCGTAGTCCAGGTACGGAAAGTCGCGCCGGACGTCGTACGCGACACCGCTTGCGCGCAGCATGGGCCCGGAGAGACTCCAGTTGATCGCTTCGTCCGGAGTCATCACGCCAAGCCCCGCCGTCCTGCCAACCCAGATGCCGTTCTTCGTCAGTACCCGGTCGCACTCGTCAATCGTCTTGGGGAACGTGCGAATGAAGCCGACGAGCCCCTCGACCCACTTGTCGGGAATATCGGCAGCCATCCCCCCCACGCGCGTCGCGCTGGTGGTCATCCGCGCGCCCACCCAGGCCTCGAGCAGGTTGTAGATGTTCTCCCGCTCCTGAAACGACCATAGGAACGGAGTGAATGCTCCTATGTCAATGCAGGTCGTCCCAAGCCACACGAGGTGGCTCGCGATGCGCGACAGCTCGGCGCCGATCACCCTCAGCACCTTGCAGCGCTCCGTTATCTCGATGCCGAAGAGCCGCTCCGCCCCGAGCGCAAAGGCGATGTTGTTCCCGATCGAGTTGAGGTAGTCCTCCCGGTCGGTCCACGGGATGATCTGGTTGTACTGCCGGTACTCGCCGATCTTCTCGAATCCGCAATGCAGGTACCCGATGTGCGGAATGCAGCGCACGACGGTCTCGCCGTCCAGCTCCAGCACCAGGCGCAGCACGCCGTGGGTCGCGGGGTGCTGAGGCCCGATGTTGATGAGCATGTGCTCGCCTTCGAGATCCGGCCCGTCCGCTGGCGGCGACGCAAGAGCGAGCCCGCCGGCGTCGCCGCCAACCACGAGCGGCACTCGCCGCGGCCGGCCGTCAGGGCCGAGCCCCGTGGTTGACAGCTCGACTTCGAGTGTTCGCTTCTGGCTCATTCGCCTGTCTTCTCGCCCTTGGCAAGCCGCTGTCGCATCTCGGCCGGGAGCTCCGAGTACGCGTTGGCTATGGACAGCTCTTCCATCGAGTAGCGCGCTTCCGGATTGGCGGCGAGCGCGTTCTTCAACTGCTCACTGCGGCTGAACCGGCCGCGGAGTGGGAAATCCTTCCTCAGAGGGAACCCTTCCTTGTACTGCTCCCAGAGCAGGATCCGGCGAAGGTCGGGGTGGCCGGAAAAATGAATCCCGAACATGTCGTAGCATTCACGCTCCAGCCAGTCAACGCCTTTGTAAATGTCCCATACGCTGGCGACTTCGAGCGGAGCGCCATTCGGGATCTCCACCTTCACGCGGAGGAAGCGGCGGAAGCGCAGCGACCGGAGGTGCCACACCACTTCGATCGGCCGCGCCGTGTCGCGGTGCTCGACGGCGGTCAGGTCTGAGAGATACTCGTACGACTGCGCGGGGTCGTCGTGCAGCCACTGTATTATGTCGTGCAGCCGCGCGCGATCCACCACGAGGGCGGTCTCGCCGCGGCTGACCGTTACGCGCACGACGGCGCCCTGAAACTGAGCCCGCGTGGCCTCCGCCGTCGGACTGGCCGGCCCGCCCGACACGGGAACGTTCCGGGGCGTGGCCGGCGCGACGCTCGCGTCCGCCCCCGGAAAGACGATCGTGAACGGTGCCCTCATGGGGCCGACCGCGTCTGGTGAACCGAGTTTCCGAACGGCTCCGAGAGTGCGTCAATCCGCGAGGCAGGGATGTACAGCTTGCTCGACGGATCCGGGGTCATCTCGTCGCGGATGCCCCGCGTCGCGCGCCGCTCGTTCATGACCTTCTTCTGGAGCATCATGATGCCGTAGATGAGACCCTCGGGCCGCGGTGGGCACCCGGGCACATACACGTCCACGGGGATTATCGTGTCAATGCCCTGGACGACGGCGTAGTTGTCGAACATGCCGCCCGTTGACGCGCAGGCACCCATCGAGATCGCCCACTTGGGCTGCGGCATCTGCTGCCAGATGCGCCGGAGCACCGGCGCGAGCTTGAAAGGCACGCGGCCGGCGCAAATGAGCATGTCGCTCTGGCGCGGCGAGAACGCCATGCGCTCCATCCCAAAGCGCGCGAGGTCGAACTTGCTGGCGAACGACGCCATCATCTCGATGGCACAGCAAGCGGTGCCGAACGGCATCGGCCAGAGCGAGTTGGCGCGGCCCCAGTTCACGAGGAAGTCGAGCTTCGTCGTCACCCACGGCTCGTCGGGGCGCGGCTCCATCCGGTTCAGCTCGGTCGCCGGCCCGTGCCCGCCAAGCGTGTCGAGGTTCAGTCCCACTGCAACGCCCCCTTCTTCCACACGTAGAGGGACCCGACCAGCAGGATCGCGATGAACGCGAGCATCTCGCCGAGCCCGAACAAGGAGATCTGCCCGGCCGGACAGGCGCCGTTCACCAACGGCACCGCGCACGACAACTGCCGGTAGTAAGCGCCCCAGGGAATCATGAAGACCGTCTCGATGTCGAACACGATGAAGAGCATCGCGACCAGATAGAACTTCACGCTGAAGCGCTCGCGGGCATCGCCCAGCGGAGTGATGCCCGACTCGTACGGAAGCTGCTTCTCCGGCGTCGGCCGCGCCCGCATCGTGAAATGCGAGAGCACAAGCATCCCCACCGCATTCAGCGCGACGAAGCCTGCCAGAAGAAGGACGGGGAAGTAGGTGCGATCCATGCGTTAGAGCGTGGCCGCTCGTGAAACATTTCACGAGCCGCATCTAAACTATTGGCCGTGCTGCGATAGTGTCAAACCCGCAAACGCCCCGTTTCGCAGCTACTTTTCCTTGCCCCTTCCTAATCCCGCCCCACTGCCCCGCCCCGTGTCCATCAAAAACGACCGCTGGATCATCGAGCAGGCCCGGAGAGGCATGATCGAACCGTTCGAGAGCTCCCAGATGCGAGAGGGTGTCGTCTCATATGGCGTGAGCTCCTTCGGGTACGACATGCGCGTTGCGCCCGAGTTCCGGATCTTCACCAACGTGATGAGCTCGGTCGTTGATCCGAAGGCGTTCGATCCGAAGAGCTTCGTCGAGTTCGAGGGCGACATCTGCATCGTTCCGCCCAACTCGTTCGCCCTGGCGCGCAGCGTGGAGTACTTCCGGATCCCACGAAATGTCGTGACGATCACCGTTGGCAAGAGCACGTACGCCCGCTGCGGTATTATCACGAACGTGACCCCATTCGAACCCGAGTGGGAAGGCCACGTGACGCTGGAAATATCGAACACCACGCCACTCCCCGCGAAAATCTACGCCAACGAAGGCATTGCCCAGGTTCTGTTCTTCGAAGGCGAGCCGCCCATCACCAGCTACAAGGACAAGAAAGGCAAGTACCAGGGCCAGCGAGGCGTTACGCTCCCGAAAATCTGACGTCGCCGCGAGTAACCACCATACGCCAAAGGGCCCCGCGCGAATGCAGGGCCCTTTCCGTTTGCGTCTGCCGACGGGCGATCAGAGCTTGACGACTGACATCGGCTCGAGCACCGCCTGCGCGCTCTTGTCGAGCGCGGCCTTCTCGTCCGCCGTGAGCGGCACTTCGAGAATCTGCTCGATTCCCTTGCTGCCGAGCTTCACCGGGACGCCAAGGTAGAGGTTCCTGTGGCCGTACTCGCCCTGGAGCCACGCCGAGCACGGCAGGATGCGCTTCTGGTCCTTGACGATGGCCTCGACCATCTGAACCGCGCCGGATGACGGCGCATAGTACGCCGAGCCCGTCTTCAGCAGTTTCACGATCTCTCCGCCGCCGGTCCGCGTGCGTTCAACGATCGCGTCGAGGCGGTCCATGGCGAGAAGGTGCGTGACCGGGATTCCGCTCACCGTCGTGTAGCTGATCAACGGAACCATGGTGTCGCCGTGGCCTCCGAGCACCATTGCCTGGATGTCACGGACTGAAACGTCGAGTTCCATCGCCAGAAACGAACGATAGCGCGCCGTATCCAGCACGCCCGCCATCCCGATCACGCGCTCGCGCGGGAAGCCAGTGACCTTGAGAGCGACATACGACATCACGTCGAGCGGATTCGACACGATGATCATGATCGCCTGGGGCGAAGTCTTCGCCACCTGCTCCGCCACCGACTTGACGATGCCGGCGTTCGTGTTGAGCAGGTCGTCGCGGCTCATCCCCGGCTTGCGCGCGATGCCGGCTGTGACGACCACCACGTCCGATCCGGCCGTCTCGGCGTAGTCCGTCGTCCCGACCACGCGCGAGTCGAAAAGCTCGATCGGCGCCGATTCCCACTGGTCCAGCCCCTTCCCCTGCGGGATACCGTCGGCGACGTCCACCATGACGACGGTCCGCGCAAGCTCCTTCTCCGCAATACGCTGCGCCGCCGTTGCGCCCACGTGCCCGGCGCCGACGACCGTAATCTTGTTTACCATGTTGCCTTTGCGTGTTGTGTGGTTGATTGATGCAGCGCCTGAAGATAACAGATCGGCGGCCCGGCTCACCCACCAACCTGCGAGAGCGCCTTCAGCCCGCCGGCGTCACTCCTGAGCAGGTGATGCTCCCTGGGCTTGCCCGCCAGGGCGGCGTCGAACAGCGGCGCCAACGGCTGGCCGGCCCGAAGCGCGTCGCGAAGGTTCACTTCGTGCGTCCCGTACAGGCACGTTCGAAGGCGGCCGTCCGCGGTAAGACGAACCCGATTGCAGCTTCCGCAGTATGAGTGCGACATCGGCGTGATGACGCCGATCGTCCCCGCTGCGTCCGGCGCAGCATAGTACTCCGCCGGCCCATTGCCCTTGCGGGGCCCGTCGGCGCGCGACAACGCGCCAATCGCCGTCGCCGCCCGATCGAGTACTTCCGGGCTGGGTACCACGTGATCCCACGTAAGCCCAGCCATCTCACCCACTGGCATGAGCTCTATGAAACGCACATGCACTTCGCGGTCGAGCGTGAGCCGCGCAAAGTCACCGATCTCGTCGTCGTTGATGCCCCGCATCACGACCACGTTGAACTTCACCGGGCGTAGGCCAGCCGCGAGCGCGGCATCGAGCGCCCTCAGCGGCTCGAAGCCAAGGTTACGGCGCGCTATCTCGGAAATCCTGTCTGGCCTGAGCGAGTCGGCGCTGACGTTCACCCGATCGAGCCCCGCGGCGGCAAGTGACGCGGCCATCTGCGGCAACTTCACGCCGTTCGTTGACAGCGCGATGTCCTCCACTGCGCCAACGCCTCGCAGCATCCCGATCAACCGATCGAGTTCCGGCCTGATGGTTGGCTCTCCGCCAGTGATACGGAGCCGCTTCAGGCCCATCGGGGCGAGCTGTCTCACGGTTTCCGCGATCTCCTCGTATGAGAGGATGTCGCCCTTCGGGAGCCACTCGAGCCCGTGCACCGGCATGCAGTACACGCAACGGAAGTTGCACCGGTCGGTTACCGATATGCGCAGGTACTCGATGATCCGCCCGAACTGGTCTCGCGAGATCCGTGTGCTCACGCGATCACCTCCCTCACCGCCCCGTGGCCTTCGCCGGCATGCACCCACACACGCGAGCCGTCCGCGTAATGCTCGCGCTTCCAGATGGGCACCCGCCGCTTGATCTCCTCGATCACGAACCGGACCGCGTCGAACGCCTCCGCACGGTGCGGATGCGACGCCACGATCGCCACGCTGACCTCTCCCACCGCCAGGTAGCCAACGCGATGCTCCACGGCGAGCGCGAGCGCCGGGTACCGATCCACCGCCGCCTCCGCGATTGCACGCAGTTCGCGCGTTGCCATCGCCTCATAGGCCGTGTACTCGATCCCCGACACACGGCGGGCGCCGTTCACGTCCCGAACCGTCCCTGCGAACGTAACCACCGCGCCGGCTGAAGGGTGCGAAACGGCCGCGATAAGGGCGTCGAGCTCCAGGGGACGCGCCACAATCGCGACGTGCGGGACTGCGCCCTCTTGCCGAGCCATCACCCGCCGGCCACCGGCGGGATCACCGCCACCTCGTCGGACTCGCGTATCACTTGCCCCGAGGCCGCGTACTCGCTGTTGATGGCGACGAGCGCCGGCGGCAATGACCCGGCAGCGCTCCGCGAGCGAAGCGCGGCGAGTACGTCGGCCACCGTGGCGCCTTCGCGCAGACTCAACCGGACGCGCGGAGCACCGAGCGCCTCCGCGTACGAGGCGAACAGGAGTACCTCAATGTGCACACCGGTTAAACTAGCACGGGCCCAGCCAGCAATCAGTGGCCGGGCCCGCAAAAAGCATGCTTATCTCGTTATGCGTCCGCCACTTGGGATATGTCGAGGTCTGACACCAGCGCCCGCAGTTCCTTGGACGGCTTGAAGACCGGCACGGGCCGTGCGCTCACTTCCACCGGCGCCCCGGTACGCGGGTTGCGGGCCATGCGCGTCTTGCGCTGCCTGATCTTGAACGTGCCGAAGCCGCGCACTTCGATGTTCTGCTGGTCCTTCAACGCCAGCTTGATCGCGTCGAGAAAGGCGTCAACGACCCTCGCACAGTCCTTCTTCGAGATCATGGGCCCCGAAGTCTGCGCGATGGCTTCAGTTACGCGTTCGACCAAGTCAGCCTTTGTCATACGGCCTCTGCACGGGAAAGCGAGCTAAGCTGCGAAGTGCCTAGAGTTTAGGCCTTCACCGGCGCGGGTGTCAAGCTTTCGCGTGGTTCTGGACGGCGTCCATGAAGTCATCGAACAGGCTGCGGGCGTCGTGGGGGCCGGGGGCGGCCTCGGGATGGTATTGCACGCCAAAGACCGGAAGCGACCGGTGGCGCACGCCCTCGATGGACCCGTCATTCAGGTTCACGTTCGTGACCTCGAGGTCCGGCGCGCCGGGTATCCCGGCCACCGATCCCTCCACGGCAAACCCATGATTCTGCGACGTGATCGCCACGCGCCCGGTCTTGACGTCTTTCACCGGGTGGTTGCCGCCGCGATGGCCATAGGGAAGTTTGTACGTCCGGCCACCATAGGTGAGCCCGATAATCTGGTGGCCGAGGCAAATCCCGAAGATGGGAATGCCGCTGGCAGCGAGTCGCTGCACCACCGCCGGCGCGTACTTCACCGCCTCGGGGTCCCCGGGACCGTTCGAGAGGAAGATCCCATCGGGTTTGAGCGCAAGCACCTCGTCAGCGGTGCTCTGCGCAGGCACCACGGTCGTGCGGCAGCCTCGTTCGGCGAACAGCCGAAGGATGTTGCGCTTGATCCCGAAATCAAGAGCGACGATGTGTCTGGACGCCGTTGAGTCGCCCCATTCGTACGGGCGCGGCGTGGTCACCGCCGTCGCCAGGTCCAGCCCGGCCATGGAAGGGCACGCATCGAGCGCAGCACGATCGGCTTCCGTTGGCGACGACCCCGCGCCGATAACCCCACGCATGACGCCACCGGCCCGCAGGTGGCGCGTGAGGCGCCGGGTGTCAACGCCATGGAGCACGGGGATGCGTGCCCGGCGGAGGTAGGCGCCAAGGCCTTCCTCGGCGCGCCAGCTGGAGTAGCCGGCCGACAGTTCGCGGACAACCACTCCCGATACCTGCGGCTTCACGGATTCCGGGTCGCTGCCGTTCGCCCCGTAGTTCCCCATCATGGGAGCCGTCATCACGACGATCTGCCCGCGGTATGACGGGTCCGTGAAGACCTCCTGGTAGCCGGTCATGTTGGTGGTGAAGACCACCTCCGCGACCGCCGGAAGACCGTCGAGCGCGTCCACCTGCCCGTGAAAAAGGGTTCCATCCTCTAGGAGGAGGAACCCTGGCGTACCGCCGAAGATGCTCACGCCGTCAGGGCTGCTTCGTGGTGGTTCCCTGCTCTCCGGCAGGTGGCAGCGCCTGCAGCGGTGACGGCGGTGCTGCGGCGTTCGCGCCACCGGCCGGCGCGGCGGGCGCAGGTGGCGCCGAGAACGATTGGTCGAGCACCGACCGCGGCCCGGACGCGCGCGACGACGTCAGTTGCATGATGAACGCGATGCCGAGGAAGATGCCCGCGCCCCACCAAGTGACCGTCGTCAGAAGGTTCCCGGCCTGACGCGCCCCGAAGAGCTGATCACCGGCTGACGCGCCGCCGAAACTGGCGGCGAGCCCCCCGCCCTTTCCGGATTGCAGGAGGATCACCGCCATCAGGACGATGGCGTCTATGAGCAGCAGAAAAATGACGATCTTGCCGAACATGGGGATTATGCCGCCGTGTCAGGGAATGCCCAGCCTGTAATTATATGCAACCGGGCCAAGCTGCTCAAGTACGCGCGATTGCGCACCAGCGCCCGGCATCCAGACTGGCGCCGCCGACGAGGAGGCCCCCCACTTCGTCGGCCGCCAGCAGCGTCGCTGCGTTCTCCTGGTTGACGCTGCCGCCGTAGAGAATCGGGACGTTCACCGCCCCATCGCCGCCGAGCGCGCGCAGTTCAGCGCGAATCGCGACATGCACTTCCGCGGCGTCACGCGGTGTCGCCGTCTTTCCGGTTCCGATCGCCCAGACCGGCTCGTACGCCACCAGGCACGCCGCGACGCCCGTCCTGCCGGATTGCGCAAGGCCCGAGCGCAGTTGGCGCAGCACCACTGCCGCCGTTTCACCGCGCTCGCGCTCGCCCGCGGTCTCGCCGACGCAAAGCACCGGTGTAAGCCCGGCGCGAATACCGGCTGCGACCTTCTTCCCCGCCTCCTCGTCCGTCTCGCCGAACACGTGGCGGCGCTCGGAATGGCCAACGAGCACGTAGTCCGCTCCGGCCGCCCGGGCGATGGGCGCCGACGTCTCGCCAGTGAACGCGCCGCGATCCTCCCAATGGATGTTCTGCACGCCGACCTTGATCTCCGGTCGTGCCCGAAGGCCCTCACGCGCTACCGCCAACGCAAGGGCTGAAGGAAACAGGATGACGGTGCGGTCGCTCGCCGGCGCGAAGCCAGCCACGAAATGGCGCACGAACTCAGCGGCCTCCGCCGGCCCGTGGTTCATCTTCCAATTGGCAGCAAACACGCGCTTCATCATGCCGCATTCTCTTCATCGAGGCACTCCACCCCGGGCAACGGCTTGCCCTCGAGGAACTCCAGGGACGCGCCTCCGCCCGTTGACACATGGCTCATGCGCGCGGCGAGGCCGGCCTGGGCGACCGCGGCCGCGGAGTCACCCCCGCCCACGATGGTGATTGCACCGCGCGCCGTGGCATCGGCCATCGCGCGCGCGACGGCCATCGTTCCGGCGTCGAATGGTGGCTTCTCGAACACACCCATGGGCCCGTTCCAGAGAATCGTGTTGGCGGTTGCGATGGCGCGGCCGTACGACGAGCGCGTCCCGGCGCCGATGTCGAGCATCGCCATCCCGGCGGGAATCGCATCACGATGAACATCGCGCGACGCGCCGCCGTCGTCCGCATCGGTCGAGACCGTTGCGTCGTGTGGAAGGGTGAGCCGGAATCCAGCGCGGTCGAGCAGCGCACGGGCCATCTCGATGCGGTCGGGTTCAACGAGCGACGTGCCAGTCTCGAGCCCCATCGCGCGATAGAAGGTGCACGCCATCGCCCCGCCGACGAGCAGGCCGTCCACTTTCGGGAGCAGGGCTTCGATGACGTCAATCTTGCCGGAGATCTTGCTGCCGCCGAGGATCGCGATGAATGGCCTTCCGGGATTCTCGAGCGCGCCGCCCAGGTAGGTCAGTTCTTTCTCCATCAGGAGCCCAGCGACTGCCGGGCGGAGGTAGGCCGCGACGCCGGCCGTGGAGGCGTGCGCGCGGTGCGCGGCACCAAAAGCATCGTTCACGTAGCAGTCGGCGAGTTCCGCGAGCTGCCGCGCCAGGGCATCGTCGTTCGTCTCCTCGCCGGGCAGAAAGCGTGTATTCTCGAGCAGGAGAACGTCACCGTCGCGAAGCGCCCTGGACGCCGCGACGGCTTTCGGACCGACGGTCTCGTCACACCATGCCACTGGCGAGCCAATGGCCGCCGCCACCACCGGAACGAGCGGAGCAAGCGAGTACTTCGGGTCAGGCTTCCCCTTCGGGCGCCCGAGGTGACTCGCCAGAATCACCCGCGCGCCGGCCTCTCGCAGCAACTCGATGGTTGGCACCGCGGCACGGATGCGCGTGTCATCGGCGACCTTCCCGTCCACAAGCGGGACGTTGAGGTCAACGCGCACGAATGCGCGTCGCCCCCGCAACCCGGCGGACGCGATCTCTCGGACACTCTTGCGCGCCACGGCCGGTTACAGCGACTTGCCGATGAACTTCAGCAGGTCAACGCAGCGGCATGCGTAACCCCACTCGTTGTCGTACCAGCCGGAGACCTTCACGAGGGTGCCGTCAATGACGTTCGTGTTCTTCGCGTCAATGATGCAGGAGTGCGGGTCGCCTATGAAGTCGCTCGAGACGAGCTCCTCTTCGCAATAGCGCAGGATTCCCTTCAGGCCGCCGCCTGCCGCGGCCTCATACGCCTCGTTGACCGCCTCGACGGTGGTCGCCTTTTCGACCTCGACCGTGAGCTCGGTGAGGGACACATCGGGGGTGGGCACCCGAATGGCAATACCGTCAATCTTCCCCTTCACCTCCGGTATGACCAGTGCGGTGGCCTTCGCCGCGCCGGTAGTGGTGGGGATGATGGAAACGGCGGCGGCGCGCGCGCGCCGCAGATCCTTGTGCGGCGCGTCGAGCACGTTCTGGTCGTTCGTGTAACTATGCACGGTAACCATGGACGCATGCCGGAAACCGAACGCATCGCGGATCACCTTGACCATGGGAACAAGGCAGTTCGTGGTGCACGATGCGTTCGACACGATATGGTGTTTGGCGGGGTCGTACTTTGCGTCGTTCACGCCGAGCACGATGGTCAGGTCGTCACCCTTGGCCGGGGCGGAGATGACCACCTTCTTCGCGCCGCCCACGATGTGCTTCTGCGCGTCTTCAGCCTTGGTGAACTTCCCGGTGGACTCGAGGACCACGTCCACGCCGAGTGACTTCCACGGAATAGCCGCCGGATCCTTCTCCTTGAAGACACGCACCCAGTCGCCATCTATCGTAATGGACTCGACGTCGTGCTCCACGGAGCCGCGGTACGTCCTGTGTACGGAGTCGTACTTGAAGAGATGCGCCAGAGTCTTCGTGTCGGTAAGGTCGTTCACTGCGACGAAGTCGAGCGGCGCCTTTGCTTCCTTCGCCGCCCGAATCACCTGGCGGCCGATGCGGCCGAATCCGTTGATGCCAACCTTGAGTGCCATGACGGGGATGAATGTGTGAGGAGTAGTAGGTCAGTCGGCCGCCGAACGGGCCCGGCCGAACGTGAGGTAACTGACGATGCGCGCGCCTGCGTCGAACAGCGCCGTGGCTGCGGCAGCCATGGTGGCGCCCGTGGTGAGTACGTCGTCCACGAGGATCACGTGCGCGCCGTCGAGCCGGGCCTGCGCATCCGCGCGAAACGCATGATGAACGTTCGTCGAACGGCCTGAGGGAGTCAACCGCGTTTGCGTCTGCGTGTTGCGGGCGCGCGCGACCGCGTCTTCCCAGCACGGGATGCCCCATCGCGCCGCGACTTCCCGCGCTAGAAGCGCGGCCTGGTTGTACCCCCGCTCCCGAAGACGGGCCGCGGCCAGCGGCACGGGAACGACGGCGGTGCGTTCGGCGGTCACGTCGGCGGGCCACGCGACGCGCGCCATGCGCTCCGCTATCGGCGCCGCGATCGCAGTCCACCCATCGTACTTGAGCGCCCGCAGGATTCCGCTCGCTACCGGATGCGGCACCCAGCATGCCGACCTTGCGGCTCGCACGAACGCCGGCAGCCGCGAGCAGAAGGAGCACTCCGCGCCGCGGCCCGGGTGCCCGCATCGCTCGCAGCGCGGCGCGGGAAGGGTCGGCAGACGGGACCAGCAGAGCGCGCAGGCGACGGCACCACCACTCGTGCGGGCGTCGCACACGACACACGTGGTTGGCAAGAGTAGATCGAGGAGGGCGCGTGCCGCGGCTGTCATCGCACCGCCTTGTGCATCGCCTCACGGTCAGGTGCGCGGGCAAACCACCGTTCGAACGATAGCGCGCCTTGCTCGAGGAGCATCGGAAGGCCATCGGACGCCGCGAGGCCGCGTGCCCGGCATGCGACGACCCACGGGGTGCCGCCGCGGCGGTAGGCGAGGTCGAACGCCCTGGCATCGGCGTCGAGCAGTGCCGGCGGCACGGGGTGCCGTTCCCCGCCCCCCAACCCAAGCGGCGTTGCGTTGACCACCAGGGATGCGCCGCGCACCGCCTCTTCCAGGCCCGCCACGGCACGCGTCCGGGCAAAGCGATCGGCCAACTGCCCGGCGCGCGCCGCCGTGCGCGACCAGATGCGTGCCGTTGCTCCGTGCCAGCGTTCCACGGCCGCCGCGACGGCGCGGGCCGCGCCGCCCGCACCGATTACCGCCACGGCGAATGGCGCAGCCGGCAGCCCGACGGTCGAACGGACCGCGGAGTCAAACCCGCCCACGTCGGTGTTGTCGCCAACGAGGGCTCCGTCTTCCACCCAGAACGTATTCACTGCGCCCACGTGCCTCGCGACCGGGCTGAGCGTCGTGCAGCACGCAACGAACGCCTCCTTGTGCGGCACGGTCACGTTTCCCGCCGCCCTCTCCCCGGTCAGCAGCCTTGCGACGCTTGCAAGGTTCGCTGGCGCCACATCGAGTGCTTCGTACGCGAGCGGGAAGCCGGCCGACCGCAGCGCCGCGTTCTGGAACGCCGGCGAGAGCGAATGCGACACCGGATGGCCAAGCAGCACGAGGCGTCCGGGGAGTTCCATCAGCCGTCGGGCCTCGCGATCCGGTCCAGCACCTTGCCTATCATGACGGTTAGCTGGTCGGCAGTAGCACGGTAGCGACCGAGATCCCCGCCAAACGGATCTTCCACCGGATCGCCGCCCGAAGCGCCGTCGGCGTACTCCGACAGAAGGAAGGTGCGCCCCTCACCGCCAAGCAAGGTCGCGCGTTCCACGTGATGCGGGCTCATCCCAAGCACCAGGTCGGCGTTGGCGACGATTTCACGGGTGAGCGCGCGCGAGCGGTGGGCGTTGAGGTCGAGTTTCCGCTCGATACCAACCAGCAACGCGCCATCAGACGCCGGCGCTCCGTCCCATGCGCTCGTGCCAGCGCTGGCGAATGTCACCGGCGGCCCCGGGCGGGCCGATGCGGCAACCCTCGCGATCGCTTCCGCCATGGCGCTGCGACAGGTGTTGCCCGTGCAGACGAAGAGGACCCGTACGACCGTCGTCACCGGTCGCCAACCAGGTCAGGGACAGCCACGCGTAGCGTTGACGAGGGGATCGCACCGGGGCGCACCACCCTCGGCGCCCGTGCCGTGCAGTCAACGACCGTTGACGGAGCCGACGGCGCGAGGGTACCGGCATCTAGCACGCGGAGGCGTCCATCGGCGACAGCCCCCGCCCAGTGCTCGACTATCTGGGATGCGTTCGCCGCCGGAGGGTCCCCGGGCTGGTTGGCGCTCGTGGAGGTAATGGCGTCGCCGTATGCGGCGATGAGGCGCTGCATCCCGGCGTGCGGCGTCCAACGGACCGCGATGCCTCCCTCCGGCCCGCGCAGCGCGTCGGGCACGCGTCGTTCGCCACCCGGCAATACCAGTGTGAGCGGCCCTGGCCAGAAGCGCGCAGCCAGGACGGACGCGGCTCTGGTGAGCGACAGGCCGAGCCGTTCTATCATGGCGCTCGACGCAACGAGCACGAGGAACGGCTTTCCCCTTGGCCGCCGCTTTAGCGCCAGGAGCGCATCTACCGACGCGGTGTCTATGGCGCTGCCGAGCCCGTATACCGTCTCCGTCGGGTAGGCGATGACGCGGTGCGCCTCCAGGTGGGCGATGGTTGCGGGAATCGCTGCCTCGACTTCCACCGGCGACCAGAACGGAACCGCTCCGATCGCGGCCGTCATGACTTGAGCCTCTTCAGCGCATCCGCGCGCGCGAAGTCCGCCTCATCGGTGACCTTGAGGGCGCGTTCGCTGCCGGGGACGACAACCACCGTCGCGCCGTCCGCCTCGCAGAGCGCTGCGTCGTCCGTTGCATCAATGCCGCTCACCACAGCCCTCTCGTGCGCGCGAATGATCATCTCGCGCGGAAAGCCCTGAGGCGTTTGCGCCCGCCACAGTCCCGCCCGGTCAACGGTTCCGGCGATTCGCCCGTTTGCATCCACGCGCTTGAGAGTATCCACTACCGGCAGGCCGGCCACCGCGCCGCGGCCGGCCCGCGCCTCGGCGATCACGCGGTCAATCGTCTCGTCCGTCACGAGCGGCCTCGCGGCATCGTGCACAAGCACTATGCGGCACGACTCCGGAAGTTCGCCGATGCCGTTCCGCACGGACTCGGCGCGCGTCGCGCCGCCTACGCTGACGATCATGCGCTCTGTGTCGCACTGGAAGATCCACGGCGGAGGATCGCCGACGGCGGAGAACGGAAGCACGCACACAACCATGCCAACGTCCGGCCGTTCCTGGAAGCGCTGCAGCGAATGCAGGAGCATCGGTTTGCCGGCAACCCACCGGAACTGCTTCAGCTCCTTGCCCCCGACGCGCGTGCCGGAGCCGGCAGCCGCGATTACCACGCCAACATCCGGGCCGATGTTCATGTCGCGAGCGCCTCGATGACGTCCGCGACGCCGTGGACGCCGCGCACCTCCAGCGACCGCGGGGCGCGCGCGTGCGCGGCGCGCGCCGACACGAACGCGCGTTTCATTCCGAGCTTCTCCGCTTCGGCGAGGCGTCGCTCGACCTGCGAAACCGGCCGTACTTCCCCTCCGAGCCCGACTTCACCGATGAACACGGTGCGCGTGCCGATCGGCCGGTCGTGCACGCTGGAAGCGAGCGCCGCGGCGACGGCGAGGTCGCCCGCGGGTTCACCCAGCCGGGCGCCGCCGACGACATTCAGGAACACGTCGAGCGACGCGACCGGCATGCCTGCCCGCCGCTCCAGGACCGCGAGGAGCATCGCAAGCCTGCGGGCGTCGAAACCAGTGGATACCCGCTGCGGCGTCCCGAATCCGGCCTTCGCGGCGAGCGCCTGCACTTCGACCAGGACGGGACGCGTGCCCTCGATCAGCGCCGTCACCGCGCTCCCGGACGCAGCCGGCCCGGAGTGGTGCGCCAGGAAGAGTTCCGAAGGGTTGGCAACCGGGTCGAGCCCGCCCTCCGTCATCCTGAACACGCCGATTTCGTCAACCGAGCCGAAGCGGTTCTTGGTGGCCCGCAGCACGCGGTGGTCGAGCGAACTCTCGCCCTCGAAGTAGAGGACAGTGTCCACGATATGCTCGAGCGTCTTCGGGCCGGCAATTCCCCCACCCTTCGTGACGTGCCCGATCAGCAGCACTGCCACGCCTTCCTCCTTCGCGAAGCGCATCAGGCGGGCAGCACACTCCCGCACCTGGCCGACATTGCCCGGCGCACCCTCGAGGTCGCCCGTGAACACGGTCTGGATCGAATCCACTACCATGACGGCCGGCGCCCTGCGGCTGGCAGTGGCGATCACCGTCTCGACCAGTGTCTCCCCCAGAAAGGGCACGAGTTGCGCCGACGCGCCGATTCTGTCGGCGCGCAACTTCACCTGAAGGGCGGATTCCTCGCCGGAGACGTACAGGGTTGGCGTGCCAGCGGCTTCCAGCGCAGCGGCAACCTGCAGGAGCATGGTGCTCTTGCCGATTCCGGGCTCTCCTCCAACGAGCACGAGCGACCCGGGCACGATTCCGCCTCCGAGGACGAAGTCGAACTCCGCGACGCCGGTACGGATGCGCGCCGAATCCGCCCGCGCGATCCCGGAAATCCGTTGCGCCTCGACGACGCGGCCGCCAGCTCCGAGCGATGCTGCGCCGCCCTTGCGCCGTGATGCCCCGGCGGCCGCGCCAGAAGGTGCAGCCGCTTCCTCCACGAGCGAGTTCCACTCACCGCACGCGTCGCACCGTCCGGCCCACTTGGCGTGGTCGGCGCCACACTCGGTGCAACGGTAAACCGTCCGCGCGCGCGCCATGATTACGGCCTAGTCGGGCTGGCGCGGCGAATAGTTCTCGAAGCGCGTGAACTGGTTGCGGAACGTGAGCCGCGCGAAGCCGGTAGGCCCGTTGCGCTGCTTCCCCACGATGACCTCCGCGTACCCCTTCACCGGCGTGCCGTCCGGCAGTTTCGTGGGGTTCCCCTGGTCGTCCACCGGACGCTCGTACATCTCGGGGCGGTAGATGAACATCACGACGTCGGCGTCCTGCTCGATCGCGCCGGACTCACGCAGGTCGGAGAGCTGGGGCCGCCTGTTCTCGCCAGTGCGCTGTTCCGGCGCACGGGATAGCTGCGAAAGGGCGACCACGGGGATGTTGAGCTCCTTCGCCATGACCTTCAGTGACCGCGATATCTGGCTGATCTCCTGCTGGCGGCTCTCGCTCGGCGGCCCCTGCAGAAGCTGCAGGTAGTCAACCACGACCATCTGGATTCCAACCTGCGACTTGAGCCGCCGCGACCGCGACCGCAGCTCTACCAGCGTGAGCCCGGCAGTGTCGTCAATCCAGATCGGCGCCTGCCCGAGCAATGCCGTGGCCTTCGCCAGGTTCGAGTGGTCCTGGCTCGTGAGCTTGCCCGAACGCAGCCGCTGGGCGTCAATGAAGCCCTCGGAGGCGAGCATCCGCTGCACGAGCGACTCCTTGCTCATCTCGAGCGAGAAAATCGCCGTCGGCACATTTCGTTCCACGGCCGCGTATTGCGCGACGTTCAGGACGAAGGCGGTCTTTCCCATCGAGGGGCGTGCCGCGACGATGACGAGCTCCGCCGCCTGGAAACCAAGCGTGATCTGGTCGAGATCGGTGAACCCGCTCGGGACACCCGTCAGCGGGCCTCCGTCGCTCAGTTGCTCGATCCGCTCCAGCGCCGGCCAGAGCAGCTCCTTGATGCGCATGAAGCCCGGGCCGCCGCGGGACTGGCTGACCTGGAAGATCCGCTGCTCGGCAACGCTCACGATCTGGTCCGCGTCGGACGGCGATTCGTGCGCCTCGACGACGATCCCCTGCGCAACCTGGATCAGGTTTCGCCGCAGCGCCTTCTCCTTGACGATCTTTGCGTGGTACTCGACGTTCGCCGCCGTTGGCACCGCGTAGAGGAGCACGCCGATGTACTCGCGGCCCCCGGCCGCGTGCAGGGCACCCTCACGCTCCAGCTCTTCGGCGAGCGTTACGGGGTCCAGGACGGCTCCCCGCTCGTGAAGCTGCAGCGCTGCATGGAAGATGCGCCGGTGCCCCTCGCGGTAGAACATGTCCTCGGAAACCATCTCGATCGCGCGCACGACGGCGTCGCCGTCGAGCAGCATCGCCGAAAGGACAGCTACCTCAGCGTCTTCCGAGTACGGGAGACGCCGGTCGCGGAGGCCGTCACTGGTTCCCTGCGAGGTTATCGAAAACTCTGCGGGCAAGCTGGACATCTTCCCAGGCCGGGCGCTTCCAGTTGGGGTTTCGCAGAAGCGCCGCGGGGTGGTAGGTGGCTACCAGCGGGACCCCGTAAAACCGGTGAATCTGCCCGCGTAATTTACCGATTGGCGTTGACGTTTGCAGCAGCGTCTGGGCAGCCGATGTGCCGAGCGCGAGAATTACCTTCGGCCTGAGAAGCGCCAACTGCTGCAACAGGTAGGGTTTGCACGCCACCACCTCGTCCGCCGCCGGCCTCCGGTTACCCGGCGGCCGGTGCTTCAGGACGTTGCAGATATACACGTCCTCGCGCCTGAAACCGATCGCAGCGAGGATCTTCGTGAGCAACTGCCCCGCATCGCCGACGAACGGCCGCCCAGTCTCATCCTCCGTTGCCCCCGGCGCTTCGCCAACACAGACAAACTGGGCGCTCGGGTTCCCCTCGCCCGGAACAGCATGTTTCGCGGTTTCGTAGAGGCCGCACAAACGGCAGTCAAGCGTCGCCGCCGCGATTGCATCAAGGGTTTGGTACTGCGCCGCGAACGTTGCTGCTGCGGCCTCGGCAATTGGCCCGCCGACAGATATCGGTGTGCCTGGCAGGTGAGCCGGCTGCTGGGGCGATCCTTGTTCGGCCGGCCGCTGCGGCATCGGCGCGCCTGTTGATGCCCTCCGCGACGCTCCGCCGCCTTCCGGTATCGCCGCGCGCGTCTGCGATTCGCCGCTCATGCTTTCGGCCGCTCGCGGCGCCCCTCGCCGGGCGCCGAGCACGCCCAGCAACTCCTCGACGGAGAGGCCGTCAAGCACCAGATCGCTCTCGCCCAGCTCCTTGCGCTGCTCGAGGTACCGCCGAAGCCGGTCCCTACCGTCCATGCCGCAGTCCCGCCACCCGGTCGAGGATCGCCGCGGCTACCCCGCCCTTCGACATGAGCGGCAGGTGTTCAGCGTCGCCCGTCCGCGCGATGATGGTGACAATGTTCGTCTCCGATCCGAATCCGGCGCCTTGCTCACCCGCGGGGTTGCCGACGATCATGTCGAGACCCTTGGCGGCGAGCTTGGCGCGCGCGTTGGCCTCGATGTCCTCCGTCTCGAGCGCAAAGCCGACAACCAGGCATCCCGGCGGCCTCGCGTCGCGCGTGGCGACGAGAATATCGGTCGTCCGCTCGAGTTCGAGTGCCGGCACGCCGTGCTCCTTCTTGATCTTCGCGACCGCAGGATGGGCTGGCCTGAAATCCGCCGGAGCGGCCGCCATGACGAGCACGTCGGTGCCGGGCAGCGCATCCCGCACGGCCGCAGCCATCTCCCCTGTGGTCTCGACGTTGGTTACGGCGCACCCATGTGGCACCGGGACGCCAAGCGGGCCGGCGATCAGCTCTACTGCCGCGCCGCGCCGCAGCGCCTCGGCAGCCAGCGCCACGCCCATTCGACCGCTCGACCTGTTCGAGATGAACCGCACCGCGTCCATTGGCTCGCGAGTCGGGCCAGCGGTCACCACGACACGCAGGCCGGCCAGACTCGCATCGGCGGAGAGCGTACGCTCTACGATCTCGACGATCTCCTCGGGCTCGCGCATCCGGCCGGGGCCGGCTCCTTCCGTGGGAGAGGCAAGCGGCCCCACCGCCGGGTCGAGGACCGTGTATCCGATCTCACGCAGGCGAGCCACGTTGGCCGTGGTCTGCGGATGCGCCCACATGCGGTCGTTCATGGCCGGGACAATCAGCACCGGAGCCGAAGTCGCAACGAGACATGCCGCGAGCAAGTCGTCCGCACGCCCCGCCGCGGCGCGCGCGATGAAGTCGGCGGTGGCTGGCGCAACCACAACCAGTTCGTTCTCGCGCGCAAGTGCTATGTGATCCAGCGCGTGCCCTTCGGCGATCAGCGCGTCGTGGACGGCGCGGCCAGTCACGGCCTCGAAGGTAATCGCGCCCACGAACTCGCGCGCCGAGCGCGTCATCACCACGTCAACCAGCGCTCCCCGCTGCGCAAGCTGGCGCGCAACCGCCACGGTCTTGTAACTGGCGATTCCGCCCGTAACGCCAAGGAGGATCCGGCGCCCCTCGATCGCTTGCATTGTCCTGCTCAGCCCCCGCCCGGGCGGCCGCGCCTACTCCGCCGTCTGCCGTCGCGGTACGACGCGGTACTCGATCTCGCCAGCCGACAACTCCTCGAGTGCCCGGGTGGTGAGCTTCTTGAGCCCCGATGCGGAGCGATCGCGTGGGAACTCGTTGAGGATCCGCGCGTACTTGGCAGCCACGAGGACCGCCAGGTACTTGTTCGTGGCATGTGCAGTTGCTTCGTTCGGAGTGAAGACGCGCATCGGTTTCTTCCCTTGGTGAGTTCGTGAAATCTAAGCCTTGAACAGTGCGATTCGTGCTTCCAGTTCCGCGACGAGGCCGGAGACCTGGGCGTCTATGGCGCGTATACGCGCGCGGTTCCGGCTCTCGGCGTCAATGACCCCTGAGACTTCCGCCACCGCGCGCTCGACGTCGTCGTTGACCACCACATGATGGTAGCGTCCGGCTTCCTGAAACTCCGCATGCGCGTTCCGTAGCCGCTCGGCGAGTTGCGCGTCAGATTCCGTGCCCCGCGCCCTGAGACGGTCCAGCAGCGCTTCCACGGACGGCGGAAGGACGAAGACGAGAACCGTTTCCGGAAACGCGCGACTGAACATGGCGGCTCCCTGCACGTCAATGTCCATGAGGACGTGCCTGCCCTCCCTCAACAGCCGCCCGACTTCCGACCGAAGCGTGCCGTACCGCCGTCCGTGCACGACGGCGGACTCGGCGAACTCGCCTCGCGCCTCGCGCGCGAGGAACTCCTCGTCAGTGAGGAAGTGGTAGTCCACGCCCTGGCGTTCATCGCCGCGCGGCTGCCGTGTCGTTGCGGAGATCGAGTAGCCGACGTCCGGCCGCAGGGCGAGAAGCCGGCGGGCGATGGTCGTCTTCCCAACCCCTGAGGGCGCGCTGAGGACGATGGGAAAACGGATCACTCGATGTTCTCCACTTGCTCACGGATTCGCTCGAGTTCTTCCTTGAGGAGCACGACTTCCGCCTGCAACCCGGCATCGTAGGACTTGCTTCCGACCGTATTGGCTTCGCGCAGAAGCTCCTGCAGAAGGAAGCCGAGACGCTTCCCCACGCCGCCTTCGCCGCCATCGGCCAGCGTCTTGCGGAAAGCGGCGAGGTGCGCGCTGAAGCGATCCACTTCCTCGCCGATGTCGAGCCGCTCGGCGAGGAGCGCAATTTCCTGGGCGATGCGTTGCTCGTCGGCCGGCCGGCCGTCAAGGAGCTGCTGCACGTTCTCGCGCAGCCGGTCTCGATGCGCGGCAATGCGTTCCGGTGCGCGCGCGGCAATGCGGCCGAGCGTGGCGGCAAGCAACCCGATCCGTTCGCTGAGGACCGCCGCAAGCCGCCCGCCCTCTTCGTCGCGCGATTGGCAGAGCGCGTTGGCCGCCGCCTCGACGACGGCGACGAACTCCTCTGGCGTACCAGGCGACTCGTCCTCAGGGGCGGCAGACCGCACCACGTCCAGCAGGCGCAGTACCGTGGCGACGTCAACCACGCCACCGAGATTGTGGCGCTGCTGGAGAGCCGCAAGGGCCGCGGCACCCGCGGCGAACGCTGCCTCATCAATTGCGGCCGCGGCCTGTGAGGCGCGATCAATACGCACCGACAGCGTTACGTGTCCGCGCGCGACCCTGCGGCGGAGCGCATCGCGGGCGTTGCCCTCCCAGTGCGCAAGCGATGGCGGGAGCTTGATGCTCGGGTTGAAGAAACGGTGGTTGACGGAGCGGAGTTCGACGCTGACGCTGACGCCGCCAATCGAGCCCGCCGCGGCTCCGAACCCCGTCATGCTGCGAATCATAGGAAGCCGGGTAAGTTACTGTGCATCAATGCGTTTGTAAAGCCGCGCAGTTCAATTCCAGAAGTCCCAGCGAACACCGTAGATGTTGAGAATTCGAGGCATGAGGTAACCGGGGAATGTGGCGTAGGTCAGGCCCGTCATGTTGCGGTAGTCCCAGTAAACCACCGCGGTGGAGATCCGCACTTCGACGAGTGCCGAGTAGACGTTGTACGACCTTGCCTGCTGCCCGAGCGCGTCGCTGCCCGCAGGGACGAAGTACTGGCTGCGGTATTCGTGGGTCAACGCCGCCATGACGTTCAGATTCCCGCGCGGAGCCGCGCCGAGGAAACGCGAGTCGAACCAGAGGCGCGTGCGCGTCTCGGTCTGCGGCCTGAACGCTGCCGCGGAACTCCAGTTCACGGCATCGGCCTGCAAGCTCCACCCGGCGATCAACGGACCGCCGAACGACACCTTCACGCCGGTTCCCGCCGGCACCCTGGCGCCACGCGCGGTCGTGTCGAACTCCACGGGCCCCAGCACGTCGCGCTCCGCAACCCGAACGGCGCCGACCCCCAGCCAGCGCCCCCAGAGCCGAACGGCGGCGTCGAGTGAGGTCCCTGCCGCAGCAGCCGTCCCGGCCGAAGACTGCCATGCGCCGGTCGTTGCGGAGAACCGAAGCCAGTCGAACGGCGACGACTGCACCTTTGCGTCCCAGGTGACGATGCCACCGTGGCGGCGTTCGGCTGACAGGGTGACCGCCCCGTAGCGACGAACCGCCTCCACTCGCGCGACCGGCGCGACATCCATCGTCCCGCGCAATCCGCGGATTCGCGCTCCGCCCGACACCCTCAGCGCGCTTCGGTTCAGGCCGGCAAGCAGCGTGTACTGCCGCTCGGACACGGTGGTATCAGTACTCACGGAGTCGGGTGTTCCCGCAGGTGCCGCTGCGCTCGATTGCGTGAGCGACGCGCCCACACCTCCGGCAACCAATTGCGCCCACGGACCGTCAGCCGATGGCGATCGCCAGCCCGCGCGGAGATAGGACAGAGTTGATGCGCCCTTGTAAGCTGGGACGGCGCCGCTGATGCCTGGGTTCACGAGAACCCGGTTGCCGGCGTCGCGGTCGAGTCCCTGGCGGATGAAGGTCGCGTCCGCGCTCCATGACCCGGCAGCCCACCCGACCCGCCCCATCGCACCGAGCGCGCTGCCGCCCATCCCGACGGAGCTCATCGCGCTCGCCTGCTGCGCCGCGAGCTGGATCGCGATGCCATTCGATGCGCGCTTGCCGAAATACCCGCGGAAGAGATTGAGGTTGTCGCTCCCGGTCAGGACGTCGGTACGGCTCGAAGCCGTAGTCCTGTCAACGCGCCAAGTGCGCGCGTACACGCGCAGCTCGCCGGGGAGTTCCTCGACGACGACGTCCTCGAGCGCCCAGAGCGGCACGAGCGAGAAATCGGTCACGCCACCGTTGCGCGGCGTCAGTTCGTCGCGCTCGATACCGTCGAGGAAGACCCTCACCCCTCCGGGGTCGCCGTGCCATGCGGGAACCGACGGTGCGAGGAGGAACCCGGCAGTCATCAGGGTAACGCCGGGAACGCGCGCGACGAGGTCGCCGAGGGTGAGCGCGCCGCCTTCGAAGAGCTCGGCCCGGTCCCAGTGGAGGCGGACGTTTCGCACGGCGCTTGCCGCGGGTGCGTATGCCTCGGTCAGCGGCGCCTTGATCGTGTCGGCGGCCGTGAGCGGCCGCTGCCGCGCGGCGGAGTCGGCGCCGGCTGGCGTCCTGGGCCGTGTCGCCGTGTCGGCGACCGGCGGAACGGGCGGCTGGCCTCCCTGGGCTGTTGCCGCCATCGCAAAGAGCGCCACGCCCGACAGCGCCCGGACTGCCGCGCGGGCGATTACGCGGGCGGCGCGGTTCAGCGCGCGCGCTCCCGTACGAACTCGACGAACGTCCGCACGGGGACGCCGGTTGGCCCTCTTCCGAGCGCGGTAAGGTCGGTTTCCGTGTACGCAGTGCCGGCGATGTCGAGGTGCGCCCACGGGGCCCCTTCGATGAAGTCGGCAAGGAACACAGTCGCCGTGATCACGCCAGCGCTGCGGTTACCGATGTTCCGGATGTCGGCCACGTCGGACTTCATCTGCTCGCGGTACTCCGGCCACGCCGGCAACTGCCACGCGGGCTCATTAGCGCGCTTCGACGCCGCGAGCACTTCGTCCACCACGCCCTGGTCGGTTCCGAGCACCCCGGTGGCGATGTTGCCCAGCGCAATGACGACCGCACCGGTGAGCGTTGCCGCGTCAACCATCGCCTGCGGCTTGTAGTTGCGCGCCACGTAGCTGAGCAGGTCGGCAAGAACCAGGCGCCCCTCGGCGTCGGTGTTGGCCACCTCGATGGTCTTGCCGTTGTAGGCCCTGACAACGTCGCCCGGCTTCACTGCCGTGCCGCTCGGCATGTTGGTCGTGGCGCCGACGGCCCCCACCACGTTGATCGGGAGCCGCAGGCGCGCGATGGCTTCCATGGCGCCAAGCACACCCGCCGCGCCGCACATGTCGAACTTCATCCACTCCATGCGGTCGGCCGGCTTGAGCGAAATCCCGCCAGTATCGAAACAAATGCCCTTCCCGACGAGCGCCACTGGAGCGTCGCCCTGCTTGCCGCCGCGATACTCGAGCAGCACGAACTTGGGGTCCTGCGGAGTCCCCTGCGCAACGGCGAGGAACGAGTTCATCCCGAGCGCAGTCATTTCCTTCCGTCCGCGCACGGTGCACGTCATCCCAAGCCGCCTCGCCATGTCGCGCGCGGTCTTCGCGATGAACTCAGGCGTACAGAGGTTGCCCGGCATCACGGCCAGCGTACGCGCGAGGTTCTGCCCTTCGGCGACGGCGCGCGCGGCACGCAGCGCTGCGCGCGCCTCGGCATCAACCTTGGGCGTCACAGCCGTCCACGATGCCAGCGGCTTCTTCCTCTCCGCTGGCTTTGGCGTCGAGCGCAACTCGCGGTACTCCCACGCGCCGAGTGCGCCGCCTGCAAGGACATGTTCCAGCGAGGCAGCGCCCTGCGGATGCCAAATCGCCGCGCGTCCCACACCCATCGCGCTGGCGCGGCGCCCGGCGAGCGTCGCGGCGCGGCTCAGCGCAGCCGGCGTGGTCGCCGGCCCGATCCCCACCAGCAGCACCCGCTCCGGGCCGCGGCCGCGGGCGTACAGGAGCAGCGTCTCATCGCGGTTGCCTTTGAAGTCGCCCGCGCGAAGCGCGCGAGAGAGCGTCCCGCCCGTGAGCCGGTCGAGGGCGCCGAGTCCACGCGGGAGCCACTTCCCCGAAGGCAGCACGACCGCCAGCAACGGGACCCGAAACGCAGCCGGACTCCCCGCCCGCACCGACAGGGCGATCATGCGCGCGCCCGCATGCCGGCAATCATCGCATCGGCAAAGCTGGACGTTGACACTTCCCGCGCCCCGGGCATCTGGCGCGCCAGGTCGTACGTGACGGTCTTCGCCGCAATGGCGTGCTCCATTCCCTTGACGATCAGGTCGGCCGCCTCCTGCCAGCCCATCTGCTCGAGCATCATGACTCCCGAGAGAACCACGCTCCCCGGATTGATCTTGTCGAGGCCGGCGTACTTGGGGGCGGTACCGTGGGTGGCCTCGAATACCGCCGCTTCGTCGCCGATGTTCCCGCCGGGCGCGATCCCGAGCCCGCCGACCTGCGCGGCGGCAGCATCGCTGACGTAGTCGCCGTTGAGGTTGGGCGTCGCGATGACGTCGTATTCGTCCGGACGAAGCAGCAATTGCTGGAACATCGAGTCGGCGATGCGATCCTTGATGATCACGCCGTCGGCCCGGGCATCCGCGCCGGCTTTCGCGAGATCGACCTCGACGACGACGCGCGCGCCGAACGCCTCACGGGCGACCTCGTAACCCCAGTCCTTGAAGCCCCCCTCGGTGAACTTCATGATGTTGCCCTTGTGCATGAGCGTGACCGACTTCCGGCCGCGCCTGAGGGCGTACTCGATGGCCATCTTCACGAGCCGCTTCGAACCGAACGGCGACATCGGCTTGATCCCGATGGCCGAGCCCTCCCGGATCTTCTTCCCGAACTCGTTCTGGATGAAGTCCCGCAGCCTGGCCGCCTCCGGCGATCCAGCCTTGAACTCGATCCCGGAATACACATCTTCGATATTCTCCCGGAAGATCACGATGTTGAGCTTCTCGGGATGCTTCATGGGCGAGCCCACGCCCTGGAAGTAGCGCACGGGCCGCACACAGGCGTACAGGTCGAGCTCCTGGCGAAGAGCGACGTTGAGCGAACGGATCCCGCCGCCCACGGGTGTCGTGAGGGGACCTTTGATGGCGATCTTGAACTCGCGCACCGCCTCGAGCGACTCGGCGGGCATCCACTCGCCGGTGGCGTTGAACGCCTTTTCCCCGGCCAGGATCTCCATCCAGGCGATCTTGCGCCGGGCGCCGTAAGCGATCTCAACCGCGGCGTCAAACACGCGCACGGATGCGCGCCAGATATCGGGGCCCGTGCCGTCTCCCTCGATGAACGGGATGATCGGCTTGTCGGGGACGTCGAAACGGCCGGCGGATGCAGCGATGCGCTCGCCGGCGGACGGAACTTTCGCGTGCTTGTATTGGGTCACGATGCCGTGCGTCCTCGGAGTTGCAGTAAGTGTATCAAAGCTAGAATCCGGCGCGGAGCCCGGCAAACACGGCTGCAGGCGGCCGTTGCGGCCGCCGCGAGCGTCAAGGCAACCCGCAGCCGGCGCTAGAGCCGTCCCTGCAGCGTTGCAATGCGCTCGGCTGCGCGCTCCAGCGTCGCATCGGACTTGCAGAACGCGAACCGCACGTACTTGCGGCCTTCGCTGGAGCCCCGATGGAAGAAGCTGGAACCCGGGACGGTCGCGACGCCGACCTCCCGCGCCATCCACTTGGCGAATGTCAGGTCGTCATCGCTGCTCAGGTCGCTGAAGTCGGCGAGGAAGTAGTACGCCCCGGCCGGCGTCGAGAACCTGAACCCCGCATCACGCAGCGGACCAGCAAGGAACTCGCGCCGCGCGCGGTATTCGCCCGCCATCGCCTCGAAGTACGCGTCGGGATACCCGTAGCCGACGGCGGCCGCCTCCATGAGAGGCGCCGGCGCCCCAACCGTCAGGAAGTCGTGAACCTTGCGGATCGCGCTGGTGCGCTCCGCGGCAGCGATGGCGTATCCGATCCGCCAGCCGGTGATCGTGAATGTCTTCGAGAGGCTCGATATGGTAACGGTACGCGCGGCCATGCCGGGGAGGGTGGCGATCGGCACGTGCTCGCCCTCGAAGACGATGTACTCGTAGGGCTCGTCCGTGATCACCACGAGGTCATGCGCCACCGCGAGCCGCGCGATCTCCTCCATCTCGAAGCGAGAGAAGACGTGCCCGGTCGGGTTGTGAGGCGAGTTCACGACGATGGCCCGCGTTCGCGGCGTGATGGCCGACGCGAGCAGACCCGGGTCGAAGCGCCAGTCCGGCGCCAGGAGCGGCACGAACACCGGGCGCGCATCACACAGGACCGCGTCGGGGCCGTAGTTCTCGTAGAATGGTTCGAAGATGATCACCTCGTCGCCGGGATCGAACAGCGCAAGGAACACCGACGCCATGGCCTCGGTGCCTCCGCAGGCAACGGTGATCTCGCGCTCCGGATCAACCTCCATTTCGTAACGGCGGCGATACTTGCCGGCAATCGCCTCGCGAAGCTTCCGCGAGCCCCAAGTTATCGCGTACTGGTTGATGTCGTTCCGGATCGCCTCGACCGCGGCTTCCTTCATGGAAGCCGTCATTGGGAAGTCCGGGAAGCCCTGCGAGAGGTTGACGGCGCCGTACTCGTTGGCGACGCGCGTCATCTCGCGGATCACCGACTCGGTGAACGTGTGGGTACGCCTCGCATTGGGCATAGTACCCGGGGCGGGAATCGAACCCGCAAGCCACTCTCGTGGCGGGGGATTTTGAGTCCCCTGCGTCGGCCAGTTCCGCCACCCGGGTGCGGGTTGCGACGCACCCGGACGGCGGAGCGTCGCAATCAGCGGAAACTAGCGGCCGGACAACGGCCCGGCCAACGCCTTACAGTGGCGGCCCGTCACCCGGCCGCCTGCCGCCGCGCCCTCCACGACCGCCCTGCGACCACATGCCTTCAACCCGCTGCCGGATCTGCTCCTCGATCCCGATGTACTGAGCACGCTGGCGGGGCGTCAGGACGCTGGCCAATTCCCGCTGTTCGGCCTCGATGACGTCCATCCGCTGACGCTGCGTCTGCATCATCCTGTCCAGCAAGTCCGCGACCTGCTTTTGCCGCGATGAATCACCGGTGGTGATCTCCTCTCTCAGCGACATCCGAACGCCGCGCTCCTGCTCCATCAGCAAACGCCGCCGCTCGGCGTAGCGTCCGTTGATTTCCAGCACCTTCTGCATCTGGTCGTCGCCAAGGCCTAGCGTTCGTCGCAGCATCTCGCCGAACCGCTGGCGAACCTGTGCTTCGAGGGCGGCGCGGTCGGGCCGCGCAGAATCCGCGCGCTGTGGCGGCGGTCCGGTGCGCCGTCCCCGGATCCCGGAGCTCCCCTGGGCGGTTGCCAACGCGGGCACGGCCGCCAGCGCCGCCGTAAACAGCAACACCGTCCTTCGCATCATGCACCTCCTCCGCTCGGATCCGGGTCTTCAACGATCGGCTTGACCAATACACCGGGATCCGCGAGCACGTTGCCCTCGATGCCCTCCATCGAGGCGAGCAGCGCTTCCAGCTGCGCTTCCGTGAGGTCAGACAGGCCGACCCCAAGGTGAATACCAGGTTCCGTTGCCGAACCCAACGCGGCAGCTCCCGATGCCGGGCCCGTCACGCGGGTTCCCGCGCCGGTCACTGCCGCAAGCGAATCGGCGTCGCCTGGCTTGACCATCGTCGGCCGCACGGCAACGTACGTCGCGGTGCCGGCAATCATCAGGGCGAAGGTCGCGGCCACGCGCCATACCGACTGTCGGTGGAGCCGGGCGTTGGGGCGGGTTGCACGTCGCGCCGGGATCAGCCCCACGATGCTTGCAGCGCTCGGTGCCGGCACGGCGTATGCGCGCGCCACGGCCCGCAGCAAGCGAACCTCTTCCGTGCAGTCCGCGCACCTCGCCACGTGGTGCGCAACCAGCGAATGGTCGGCGGCACCCAGGAGCCCCGCCGCGTACAGTGGCAGCAGGTCCCTGACTTCCCCGTTCGGGCAATCATTCATCATCGGCAAGGAACTCCTTGATCGAGCGCATGGCGTTGTGGTAGTGGACCCGGCACGCCCCTTCCGGGCTCCCAACGACCGCCGCGATCTCTCCGTAGGGCATCCCTTCGTTCACCCTCAACAAAAACACTTCGCGCTGCATCGGCGACAGCCGATCCACCGCCTTCCTGATGCGCTGCGCCGTCTCGTCCGCCACCATGGCGTCGAGCGCATCGTACGACTGCACCGCATGCCGCTCCTCCAACTCCACCGGCTCGCCCCGCCTCATCTCGGCGCGTCGCCGGTCCAGCATCAACCGTTTCAGAATCGTGAACAGCCACGTGCGGAGGGCCGAATCGGCCCGGAACGAATCAATGGAGTTGAACGCCCGGACGAAGGTGTCCTGAACCAACTCGTCCACCTGCTCCCGAACGCCGAAGCTCGCCGCAAACCGCGCAAGCGCGGGTGCGTGCCGTTCGACGAGCATCGTCGCAGCCGTTTGGTCGCCGCCCTTCCATCGTTCGATGAGGGCGGCGTCCACCGCCCGGTCTTCGTTGCTCGCAGACGCCACGTCGCGCGCTCACCCCGTTAGACGGCCCGTTCGCGCCGTCGTTAGCATTCGATTGACCCGCGCACCGCCAAGCCCCAGGACGCCCCATGCCACATCAGCCTGAACTGATAGCCCACCGCGGCGCATCCGCAGCCCGCCCGGAGAATACGATGGCGGCCTTCGAAGAGGCAGCCAGCCAAGGTGCCGACGCGCTAGAACTGGATGTCCACTTGACGGCCGACAACGTCCTAGTCGTTCACCATGACCCCGCCGTTCAGGACGGCGGCCGCCGCGCGGCCATCCGCACCCTGACGCTCTCGGCCCTTGCGGCGTTTCGCGTAAGGGGCGAGCCGATACCGACGCTAGGCCAGGTGGTCACCGGACTGGGCGACCGGCTGCGAATCTACTGCGAACTCAAGGGTGACGGGACGGCCCGGCCGGCCGCGGCTCTGCTCGCGCCGCTCGGCGAGATGGCGGCCGTTCACTCGTTCGACCACCGCATGGTCGCTGACGCCCGCAGCGCTACGCCGTCGCTCCCCCGGGGCGTACTCGAGACGAGTTACCACCTCGACCCTGCGGCGGGCCTCGCCGCGGTGGGCGGACGCGACTTATGGCAGGAGCAGACGCTGATTGACGCGCCGCTCGTAGCCGCCGTTCATCGCGCCGGCGGCCGCGTGATCGCGTGGACAGTCAACGACGCCGACCGCGCGCGTCAGCTCGCGGCGATCGGCGTGGACGGACTGTGTACAGATGACGTGGCGAAAATCCGCCGCGCCATTACGCCGCCGATGTAGCCTCGGGGTAGACGCTCACGCGGTAGCGCGACTTGTTCTTGTGCTCGAACTTCACGACGCCGTCAACGAGCGCGAAAATCGTGTAGTCGGTGCCGAGGCCCACGTTGCGGCCCGGGTGCCACTTGGTGCCGCACTGACGCACGATGATGTTCCCGGCGCGCACGCGCTCGCCGCCGAACTTCTTCACGCC
This sequence comes from Gemmatimonadaceae bacterium, assembly GCA_020851455.1. GTDB lineage: Bacteria > Gemmatimonadota > Gemmatimonadetes > Gemmatimonadales > Gemmatimonadaceae > Fen-1231. Next base: position 91,106 of record JADZCT010000047.1, read on the forward strand.
GCGGTACTGCGGATTGGAGTCGCGCCCGTTGCGCGATGAGCCGAGACCTTTCTTGTGAGCCATTTCGGAATACCCGCCGTCAGGACCGCCGGCCTAGCCGAGCGATACGTCGTTGATGCGCACTTCGGTGAACGGCTGCCGGTGCCCCTGCTTGCGGGCGTAGTTCTTGCGGCGCCGGAACTTGAACACTACGATCTTGTCGCCAAGGCCATGCTTGACGATTTCTGCAGTCACTTTGGCGCCCTTGAGCACCGGTGCGCCGGTCTTCACGGCGGTGCCGTCAGAGCCAAGGAGCACATCGGTGAATTCAACGGTCGCGCCTGCGTCGGCGGCGATGGTCGGAACGCGCAGCGTCGCGCCCTTTTCGGCGCGGAACTGCTTGCCGCCTGTCCTGAAAATTGCGTAAGACATCGAAGGAGCCGGATGACGATGGGCCGGTGACCGGGCGTCACCGTGAAGGTCGGTAGAGCCATTCAAGCTAACAATCCTGGCAGCGTTGGTCAACCCCACAGGCAACGCAACGTCTTGGCTGGAATGCGGTTACCTCAGGCCACGGCGTATTGATGCGTGACGTCGCGGCCAGCGCCCTTGACGACCAGCTTGAACTCATCCGGCTTGAGAAGCGGGTCGTCCCGAAGCTCGAGGCGGAAGCCGAGGCCCTTCTCGAGACGCGCCACGAGTCCCTTTTCGTGCTGCAGCACGAAGAGTGCGGTGTCGGGGTGCAGCTTGATGAGAAGGTTGTCCCTGCGGCCCTCCACGGCTATCCGGCGCACCGAGCGCTCCATGCGCCGCACGATCGTCTCTGGCGTGAACACCCGACCAGTGCCGTGGCACGTCGGGCAAGGCTCCGTCATGCTCTGGAGGTGGCTCTGGCGAACGCGCTGCCGGGTCATTTCCACCAGTCCCAGGTCGCTGATCGCGAACGCCTTCGTGCGCGCACGGTCCCGGCCGAGGTGGGTGCGGAGCTCCTGCAGCACCTTGTCACGACTGCTTCGCACTTCCATGTCAATGAAGTCGCAGACGATGATGCCGCCGATGTCGCGAAGCCGCACCTGTCGCGCCAACTCGCGTGCAGCCTCCATGTTGGTTCGCAGGATGGTCTTCTCGGGATCCTTCTTGCCGGTATAGCGTCCGGAGTTGACATCAACCGACACCAGTGCTTCCGTCGGTTCGATGATCAGGTACCCGCCCGACGGCAGGTCGCATCGGCGCTTGAAGAGGTCGCGGATCTCGGGCTCCACTTCCGCCTTATCGAAGAGCGGAACCTTCTCCTCATAGAGCACGACCCGGTCAATGAGCTCGGGCGCGATGCCCTTGAGGTACTCCACGATCTCCGAGTGGATCTGCTTCGAGTCAACCGTGAGCTTGTCCACCTTGGTGCTGAACAGGTCGCGGATGATGCCGCGGGTGAGCGAGGTCTCGCGGTGGAGGAGCTTCGGCGCCGGGCCGACGAACTTCACCTTCTTGTTGATCTTGGCCCACTGGCTGGAAAGCGTCGTGAGTTCGCGGCTGAACGTGTCCTGCGTCACGTCCTCGCCGACGGTGCGCACGATCACCCCCCCTGCCCCCTTGGGCAGTACCGACTCGACCTGCTGCCGAAGACGCTGCCGCTCTGCGCGGTCGCCAATCTTGCGGCTCACGCCCACGCGCGAAGCGAACGGCATGAGAACCAGGAAGCGGCCAGCAAGCGAGACCTGCGCGGTCACGCGCGGCCCTTTGGTGGAAATCGGCTCCTTCGAGACCTGGACGATGAGCGATTGGCCACGCTTCAGGACATCCTGAATGGCTGGCGGCTCGGTGCGCCCTCGGCGGCCTCCACCGCCCCGGCCGCGTCCGCGACGCCCTTGCGCGCGCGCATTCCGCGCTTCGGAGTCGCCGTTGGCGCCGTGGCCGTTGTCCTGTCTGCCAGCGCCGGCCTCGGCGTACGGAGAGTCTCCTGCCCGGTCCGAGCCAGCGGGCGCATCGGGGACGGTGTCATCCTCGCCATCATCAGCGTCCTCGTCATCGTCCGCGCCATCGTCCTCGTCGTCGTCACCGTCTTCGTCATATACGAGGTCCGACGCGTGCAGGAAGGCGCTCTTCTCGGTGCCGATATCCACAAACGCCGCCTGAATGCCAGGCAGCACGGCTTCAACCTTCCCGAGGTAGATGTCGCCCACCATGCGGCGGGCTTCCGGCCGTTCTACGAGCAGCTCAACGAGCTGTTCGTCCTCCAGGATCGCAACACGGATTTCGCGCTGCGTTCCGCTGATCAGTATCTCGCGCTTCATTGAATACCGTGCCAGTGCCGGCGGGCAGCGACCCCGTCAGGTTGCCCGCCGGGGCACGGCTCATGATTAGGGGTTGGCGAAGCGGCGTCCCGCGCTGGCCACTGCCAGCGAAAGGCCACCGCACCACAGAAGCCAGGTCGTTTCCCATGCCACGGCCGATCGGACACGACGGCTCCGGCCCGCGCTGATACCGTTGGCCAGCAGGCCACGGCACGCCGGACTCGAAACGGGGCGTCGTACGATCGAATGCGGTCAGCATCCCGGAAGTGGGTCTCGTCGTCAGGGAAACGGCTCCGGCCCGTGATGGCGCACCGACCGCGCCACCCGCCCGGAGCCTTCGGGTGATCCGCCCCCGGGGTCGCGGGAGGCGGATCGCAACAACGCCCGTCAGGGCGTCCAGTATTCCTAACGACGCGGGTAGCGGAAGCGCAACGGCTAAGGTCGCGCTTCGCCCGGCCGGTCAGATCTCGGCCAGCCCGCGAAACAGGTGCCGCGCGATGACGATCCGCTGGATTTCGCTCGTGCCTTCGCCAATCTCGCCGATCTTGGCGTCGCGCATCATGCGCTCAACCGGGTAGTCCTTGGTGTAGCCGTACCCGCCGTGCACCTGGACGGCTGCTATCGTGGCGCGCATGGCGAGTTCCGAGCAGAAGAGCTTGGCCATCGCCGCCTCCCTGGCGTACGGGTGCCCATGCTGCGCAAGCCAGGCCGCATGGTACATCAGGTGCCTGCCGGCCTCGATCCCGGTGGCCAGGTCGGCCAGGGTGAAGTGCACTCCCTGGAAAGACGCGATGGCCTTGCCGAACTGCCGCCGCGTCGCCGCGTACTGCACGGCCTGGTCGAGGGCCCCCTGGGCCAGCCCGATGGAGAGCGCGGCGACGCCGATCCGGCCCGAGTCGAGCGTTCGCATGAAGTTGGCGAACCCGCGGCCCTCGGCGCCGAGGAGGTTCTCCGCGGGGACTTCGACGTCTTCGAAGATGAGCTCGCGGGTGTCGGACGCCCGCCAGCCGAGTTTGTCCTCCTTGCGTCCGGCGCGGAATCCCGGCATGGGCGCGAGGGAGGCGTCGTGGCCGCACCCGGCGGCTCGGGCGGCGTCGAGGTCGCAGGTCTCCTTGGTAAGGATGAAGGAACTGATGCCCTTCGTCCCTGCGCCCGGCGTAGTGACTGCAGTGACAACGAAGACCTCGCCGACGCCGCCGTGCGTGATGAACCGCTTCGACCCGTTCAGCACATAAGCAGTGCCCCGCCGGACGGCTGTCGTTGCGGTGCCGCCCGCGTCGCTCCCCGCGCCGGGCTCGGTGAGCCCGAAGCCGCCGAGCACGCTGCCGCTGGCGAGGAGCGGGACGTACCGTTCACGCTGCGCGTCGGTGCCGAAGTTGACAATCGGGGACGTGCCGAGGGTGGTATGCGCGGAGATGGTGATCGAGTGCGAGGCGTCCACCCGTGCCATCTCCTCGATCGCGACCATGAAGGCGAGGGTGTCGAGCCCGGCTCCGCCAAGGGATTCGGGCCATGGTATCCCGAGGAGGCCAAGCTCGCCCATGCGACGCACGTTCGCCCACGGGAACTCCTGCGACGCGTCGAGCGCCGCGGCGACCGGCGCGACCTCATCGCGCGCGAACGCGCGCACCATGTCGCGCACCGCATGATGCTGTTCTGCCAGGTAGAGTTCATCTCGCATGGGCCTAAGGATAACGGGCTGCAGGCGACGCCAAGGCCAGGCGGCGACCTCATCCGCAGCGATCGCAACCGCCACACGGGATACGCCTCGGACGTTCGCCGAAGTAGCCGAGCAGCACCTGGCGCCGGCAGCTTCGCGATTCCGCGTAACGGGCCATGGCAGCGAGGCGGGCTTCGGAGCGCGCCCTGCGCGCGTCGAGCGCGGCCCAGTCGCCGGGGCCCAGGGGCGGAGTGGGCACGCAGGCGGCGAGGCGCAGTCCTGACCCTGGGCGGCGCCAGACGAGGATAGACGCCGCCTGCAGGCCGTCGAGCGCCGCTCCGAGCCCAACGTGGCCCAGCCCTGGCGGCAGCGCGTCGAGCGGGATTTCCGTTCCGCAGGAGACCGCACCGCGCGTCACGTCTACGAGTGCGTTGACGAGCTCGCGCCCGTAGCCGTCCGGCTCGCGCAGCGCCTCCACTCGCGCACGAGTGGCAAGCAGGCGCACCCAGACCGCGTTGCGGTTGCCTGGATCGTGAACCACGAAGCCAGCACGCTGCAGGATCGCAAGCGCGCCCGCCGCGTGCGACGGAGGCGCGCGCACCGCCCGGGCCACAGCCGTCACGTCTATCAAACCGTGCGGCGCGCACTCTGCGGCAGCGCGGGCAACGGCCTCCACCAGGCGCCGGCTCGGAGTTGCGGAGCGGATGAAATGCTCCGGTGCGTGACGGTCACCGCGAGCGTACAGTAGCACGCAGTCCGCCGGCGCGCCGTCCCGGCCTGCGCGCCCAGCCTCCTGGTAGTACGACTCGAGCGATGGTGGAATGGCATCGTGCACGACGAGGCGAACGTCGGGCTTGTCAACGCCCATGCCGAAGGCGCTCGTCGCTACGACCGCGCCGATCTCGTTGCGCATCAGCCGATCCTGCGTGCGACGGCGGAGATCCGCCGGCTGGCCGGCATGGTAGGCGGCCGCAGGCACTCCAGAGCGACGGAGCGAGGCGGCGATCCGCTCGACCCTGCTCCGGGCCTGGGCGTACACCAGCGCCGTTCCGTTCCTGCGTTCGAGGAGCGCCGCGAGGTGCGCCTCACGCTGGCGCGCGCTCGATACGCGAATGACCGAGTACCTGAGGTTCGCGCGGTCGAAGCCGCTGATCACCCGCACGGGTTCGCGCAGGCCGCAGGTTTCCTCGATGTCGCGGCGCACATCCGGCGTAGCCGTAGCTGTGAGCGCCATGGCGGGAGGCATGCCCAACGCCCTGCGGATCGCAAGCACGTCGCGGTAAGCCGGACGAAAGTCGTGTCCCCACTCTGAGACGCAGTGCGCCTCGTCCACGGCCAGCAATGCCGGACATGTGCGCCCCAACGCAGCCAACGTACGCCCGGTGGCGAGCCGTTCGGGCGCGAGGTACAGAAGCCGCACGCCGCCGTTGAGCGCCCGCGCCAGTACATCGGCCTGCTCGGCGGGCGCCATGCCTCCGTGCAGGCACGCGGCGGCGATGCCGCGCCTCGCCAGGGCATCAACCTGGTCCTTCATCAGGGAAACGAGGGGCGAGAGAACCACCGTCATGCGATCGAGCAACAGCGCCGGCACCTGAAAGCACAGCGATTTTCCGCCGCCGGTCGGCATGACGACGAGCGTGTCGCGCCCAGCGAGCACGGCAGCGATCGCGCGCCGCTGCGCTGCGTGAAGGGCTGCGTAGCCCCACCAGCGACGGACAGCGGACGCGGCGTCGGCGAGCGTCGGGGGCATCCCGCAGTCACGCCTCCCGCGCGCGATGCCGCAGCACCACCTTCGATGCGCGCAGCATCGTTCCACCGCGCCGCGGCTGGCGTGGCGGTGGACTGGCCCGCCCCTGTTCCGGCGGCTACACCGCCCGTTCGAAGTGGCCGCGAGTGTACGCGTCACCCACCGCGCTCCGGACGGTTCCCGGATCCGCGTTGCGCCCAGCCAGGAGTTGGTCGAACATGGCCCTGTACGCGGCCGTCACACCGCCTACGTCATCGCCCGGCACGTTGAAGATGAGCCGCCACCCTCGAACGCCCTGCCCCCAAAGGCCGCCGAGGTAGGCCGAGCCGTCCAACGGCCGGGAGTGAAGAAGTCGGTTGCGACAGTCCGTGTCGGTCGCGACGGGAAAGGTGTAGCCGGCCGGGTCGGTAAGCTCCACGTTGGGGTGCGACCTGACGCACAGGTCGCGGCACGTCGTGGGTTCGCGGTTGAAGGCAGCCGAGAGTACGCAATGCTCGATCGTCATTCCTTCGGTGCGGCCGTACGCAACGACGTCGAATCGGTTTCCCTGCCAGGGTGCGACGACGTCGCGCAACTCACCCGCCGTGAGTTCGATGGAAGGCGTAACGCGGCTTGCGCCGAGGCGGAAGATCTCGCGCGCCGTGTGCTGGTTGAAGCAATTAGCGGCATAGTCCGCCACTACGTCCACGCCGCGGGCAGCAAGCTCCGCCAGCAGCCCCAGATGGCCGGTCTGCATGGGCATCCCGAGCGCGAGCCAAGGATCGAGCCGCGGCCTGTCGTCCGGGCGAACGATCGAGGGCGTCCTGACTCGCAATGCCACGCCAACGGCTCCGAGTTCCTCGCCCAGCGCCTTCACACGCGTCTTCGGCGGCATCGGGTGCCGGATGAACGGGTCAATCACAACTTCGGTGGCTCCCGCGGCTGCGGCGGCGCGGGCGTCCTCCATGCGCCACACTTCGACGACGAGACGCGGCGCGAGCGCGCCACTGGCCACGGCGACCACGTTCTTCATCGTCACCGCGCTCACGATGCGGGCCTTGCGCTCCGTGATCCTGGCTTCCTGCGACCAGCCGCGGCGCTCAACGAGCGCGGCAACGGCAATCCGGCGCATTCGATTGAGCTCGCTCACGGGCAGGAACAGGCCCGGGGCGAGCCCGCGCGCGTCCACCTCGCCGAGCGCGAAGCCGGTGCCGCCCAGCCGGCCGAGGTAGCGGCGCATCTGCGGCTCGTCGAGCGGGTGCGCGGTAGCCGGTCGCAGCGCGACCACGGATTCGACCGACTCAGCGTCGGTACCCGCGACGAAGATCAATGACAGCGACCGGCCCGCGTTGCCGAATGCGCGCACCGCGAGACGGTCGCAGGCCGGTGCCTGCGGCACGGAAACTTCCGCGAACGACGCACGCGCGCCCGCCATGAGCGCGTGATCGTGCGTGCGAAGGACGATCCACCCCGCGGGGATGGATTCGCGACTTCCCACGGCCTGGCGCACGCGACCTGCGCCGCTGGGCAGGTCGCGCACGGACTGCACTGAAAAGCCACGCGACCCCTCGGGCCGGACTCCGCCCGGCGGTTCGAAGCCAAGTCCGTCGCCCACACGGACGGGGGTTCGCAGGTCGAGGATGACCTCGCGTCCATTGGAGTCGGCCACGGTGCCAATCTCGAGGCCACGATTGTCCGGCTGCGTCCGCGTCACGTAGTCACGACCGACGCGCCCTCCGAGCATTCCCCCGGTGAAGCCACGGGAGAATATCTGGACGAGCGGCTCAGTCTCCTCGAGCGCAGGCGGCTCGAAGTTGCCGTGGGCGACACGATCGAGGAAGTCGCGGTAGGCGCGTGTCGCGGTTGCGACGTACTCAGGCTTCTTCTTGCGGCCTTCGATCTTGAGGCAGCACACTCCGGCTTCCGACAGCGCATGGAGGTGGTCGTACCCGCCGAGGTCACGCGCCGAAATCAGATAGCCGCGATCGAGTTCCGCGCCACCGGCGCCGGCGAGGACATAGTCCTTGCGGCACGACTGCGCGCACGAGCCCCGGTTGGCGCTCCGCTCGGAAATCATACCCGACATGAAGCACTGCCCCGAGTAGGAGATGCAGAGAGCGCCGTGGACGAACGTCTCGAGTCCCACTTCCGGCACCACTGCGCGGATTGCGCGCACGTCGTCCATCGTGTTCTCCCGCGCGAGGACTATCCGCTCGGCGCCGAGATCGCGCACCACGCGCGCGCCGCCCGCGTCGTGCACAGACATCTGCGTGGAGCCATGCACGGCCAGTGCCGGATAGAGGCGTCTGATGAGCGCGACGAGGCCCACATCCTGTACCAGGACAGCATCAATTCCCCGGTCAACGCATTCCCCGAGAAGGTCCAGCGCCTCGACGAGCTCCGTCTGCTTTACGAGCGTGTTCAGCGTCAGGTACACCTTGCCGCCGCGGCCGCGGGCAACGCGCACCGCGGCGGCAAGTTCGTCGAGCGAGAGCTGTGCGCCGCCGTCACGCGCATTGAACCGCCCCACTCCGAGGTACACGGCGTCTGCGCCGTTGGCGAACGCGGCGCGGGCGGCGTCAAGCGAACCGGCCGGCGCAAGGAGCTCCGGCCGCGGCGACTTTACGGCGGCGGTCATCGCACTGGATGATACACGATGCGCCCCGCGGCCGTGATGAGTGACAACCAGCACAGCCCCCCTTGGGCCCAAACTTATCTTTCATAAAGCGCCGGGCCGGGCGGCCCGTGCGCTCGCACTCACCGCACTGCCAAGCACGGAGCTTCAGCCCATGACTGCATCAACCACCGGGGCCACGCTGGGGGAGCGCACCGTCGGCGACATCGCCGCGGCTCTCCCGGAGGCAAACTCGGTATTTCACGCCTTCGATATTGACTACTGCTGCAACGGTGGAATGACGCTGCAGGAAGCAGTCGAGCTTGCCGGGGCCGACATGAACGCAGTGACAAAGGCGCTCACGGCACTGAACGGCAGCAAGGAGGCAGGAATAGCCTCCAGCGTGCCGACCCCGGCCACGATGAGCAACGACGAGCTGATCGAGCATATCCGGTCGCGGTATCACGCCGCGCACCGCGCGGCGCTCCCGCAACTCGTCGCGCTCTCACGAAAGGTCGAGAAGGTTCACGAGAAGAACCCCAAGGTGCCCGCCGGGCTCGGCGACACACTCGAGCGGATTGGCGGGCTCCTCGATCAGCACATGGCGCGCGAGGAGGAGTCGCTCTTTCCCGCCATGCGCCAGGCAGGCGGCGGACTGGATTCCATGATTGGCGAGCTGCGCCATGAGCACGAAGACCAGGGCAAGCTGGTGCACGAGATCGAGCGGCTGACAGACAAGTTCAACCTGCCCGCGGAAGCGTGTGGATCATGGAACATGCTGTACGTGAAGACCGCAGAGCTCACGAAGGATCTGATGGATCACATCCATATCGAGAACAACGTCCTCTTTCCGCGGTTCGCGGGCAAGGCGTAGGCGCCGTTCCCTGTCGCCTCCGGCGGCGGAACGTTCTACGGGGTTGATTGCTGCAGGACGGCACCGCCCGTTCCGGCATCCGGGGCCGCTTGCAGGGGGCGGCAACGTCCGAAACAAGCCAGGGCAGCGAGCCGTACGGCATTCCAAAGGGAGGCCGCATGCTTGGCTGGATTTCACTTGCTGTGACGCTGCTCGCGGCATGGGCAGGATTCGGGGCGGCGCGTAAGTTCGTCCGTGGCCGGCTCCGCTACGTTGACGCTGCGCTGCGGCCGTCTTCGGCCCTGGTCGCGGGGGTGGTCAGCGCGATTGTCGCCGCGCCGGTTGCGTGGCTGCTCCCGGTCGTCACCGGCGCCACGGCAGTGGTCTTCGGAGTTGCCGTGGGGCTTGGGGTTCGCGCCGGCGCGTCGGACATCAAGCGCGGCAATCTGCTGCCGCCGGGCCGGTAAGTCTCAACCCGCGGGCCGCTTCGCGAAGCGCAGCACCCAGGCGACTGCGACGAGGCCTATCCCCGCCCATCGGACAGATGGCTGGTCCAGGCGGATCCCGACGCCAAAACACGCGATCCCCGCCAGCGCCACGGCCAGCTTCGCGGCCTGCAGCGGGGGGAGCGTCATGGTTCGCCGATTCCCCGGAGGGCCATCACGCGCGGGTCGGATTCCGGTACGTCGAGAACCATACGCAGCAGCGCCGTGGAGAGCGTCTTCCCCTGGGCGTCGATGCGGAGCGACCGCGTGCCACCGCCGTCGAGTGCGCCGTGCAGCACGAAGTTCAGCGCATGGAGGTTTGGTAGCGCGTATCGCTCGACCCCGCCCGTGATCAGCGGCGCGAAGTGCGCGGCGACGGCTTCGGCAGTCAGGTACTTCTCGAGGAACGGGTACCATTCCGCGCGCCGGGCAATGACGCCCACGTTGGCATCGTTGCCCTTGTCGCCCGAGCGGGCGTGCGCGATGGCGAGGAGCGCAACGTTCACGGCAGCACCTCGACGGCAGTCCTGACGGCGCCCGCGTCAATCAGCGCCGGCCAGTAGCCCAGGATCTCCTCGACTTTCGCCCGCGCGCCGAAGTATCCCGTCACGGTGGGCGGCCCGTTCAGCACGAGGGGCGCCACTTCACGCGTGAAGCGTTCCACCTTGCGCCTGTCCTGATCGCGAACGCCGATCCTCAGTTGCACCTCGGGCGCGTCGCGTCCCGCGTCGGCACCGCTCAGCGGGCCATGGAGTGCGCCAGCGCCGATGAACTCGGTATGAACGCGCTCGAAGGCGAGCCCGAGGCGCTCGATGCGCTCACACACGATGCGTCCGGCTGCTGCGGCCTTGGCGTGGGCATCCGGCCAGCCGTACACGAGCGTGCTCACCGCCTTGAACCCGTCGCGATACGCGATGCTCACCTTGAGCTTCCCGGTTGCAGGCCGGCCTCTCACGCCGCTGATCCTGACTTCGTCGGGCGCCGCTTCTTCGAGTCGGATCGAGGTGAAATCGGCCACGACGTCGCCGGTCACGTACGCGGCCGGGTCGCCGATCTCGTACACGAGCTGCTCGGTGACGCTCGCTCTGGACACGCGGCCGCCGGTTCCGGCCTGCTTGGTGACCGTGAACGACCCGTCGGCGGCAACCTCGACCACCGGGTAGCCGATCCCAGCGAGATCGGGGATCGTCTCCCAATCGGCGAGGCAGTTGCCGCCGGTCGCCTGCGCGCCGCACTCGATGACGTGACCGGCAACCGTACCGGCCGCGAGGAGGTCAACGTCGTCATTCGTCCACCCGAACGCATGACGCATCGGAGCCACGGCGAGCGCCGCATCGTGGCAGCGCCCGGTGAGGACGATGCGCGCCCCAAGCCGAAGCGCTTCCGCAAGCGGGGCGGATCCGATGTAGGCGTTAGCCGAGACAACCCGGTCGCGCACGGCGGCCAGTGGCTCGCCGGTCTCCATGTGCATGAGCTCGTGCCCGGCGCCGATGAGCGCATCCAGATCCGCAAGGAGGTCGTCGCCCGTGACGATGCCGACGGGAACGCTGGCGGCGCCATGCGATTCGAGCATGCGCCGCACGGCAGCGGCGCAGGCGGGCGGATTTACGCCGCCGGCGTTCGCAAGGAGCGTGAGCCGCCCCTCACGCAGGGCTGGCAGCACACTCTCGATCGCCGCTACGACGTCACGCGCGTAGCCCAGCGACGGGTCCTTTGCGCGTTGCCGCTGGAGGACGGACATGGTGACTTCGGCGAGGTAGTCGAGCATGAGGTAGTCGAGCGGCCCGTCCTCGACCAGGCGACGAGGCGCGTCTGGCGCGTCGCCCCACATCCCGGATCCGCCGCCAATGCGGATCGCGCGCGGCGTCATCCGTCCACCTCGAGGCGCGCCGGAAGCACGAACGGTCCCAGGTGCGGTCCGCGATTGTTCAACGCGGTGCGAAGCGCCAGCGCGAGCATTGCGCGGGTGTCCTCAGGGTAAACAATTGCGTCAACGAACCCGCGCGCGCCCGCATAGAGGGCGTCGAGCTGATGCTCGTAGTCATTGCGCATCGCGTGCACGGCATCGGCCACCTGCGGGTCGAGCGCCTTGCCAGCAGCGTGTGCGGCAGCAAGCGCGGGTCCATGCACGGCCTGCACGGCGCTCTCGCCTTCCATGACCCCCATCCTCCCCGTTGGCCACGACAGGATGAAGTCGGGGTCGAAGCCCTGCCCAGCCATCGCGTAGTAGCCGGCGCCCGACGCATGGTTCACGGTGAGCACGATCTTGGGCACCGTTGCGGTGGCCATCGCCTCGACGAAACGGGCTCCGGCTCGAATGATCCCCTCGTGCTCGGCCTCGGGTCCGACCATGAACCCGGAGACATCCTGGACGAAGATGAGCGGAAGCCCAGCGCGATCGCACCTGTCTATGTAGTAGGCGGTCTTCTCGGCGCTCTCGGCGTAGATGATGCCACCAAACCTTGCCTGCGCGCCGGAAGGTTGCCGCACGAGGCCACGATGGTTCGCGATGACCCCGACGTTCACGCCGTCAATCGCGGCGTCGGCGCAGATCATCTCGCGCGCGATTGCAGGCTGGAACTCGTCGAGCCGGCCGCCGTCCACGATCGCGCCCAGCACCGCGCGCATGTCGTAGGCCATGCGATGATCGTGCGGCAGGAGGTCGTAGAGAGCTTCCGGGTCCGGCTCGCGGTCGCCTGCACGCGGCTGGTATGGCAGGGGGCGCGCGGGCGGGGCTGGCAGTCGTTCAACGATGTCGCGGATGTGGCGCAGGCAGTCGGCATCGGAGTCGGCGGCATAGTGCGCAACTCCGCTGACCTCGGTGTGCGTAGCGGCGCCGCCGAGCGTTTCGCCGTCAATCGCCTGGCCCGTGGCGCCCTTCACGAGGTTCGGCCCGCCGAGGCCCATGAATGACGTCCCCTTGACCATCAGGATCACGTCCGAGAGCGCCGGCAGGTACGCACCTCCGGCGACGCACTGGCCCATCACCGCGGCGACCTGCGGCACCCTGAGGTACCTGCGCATCAGCGAGTTGTAGTAGAAGATCCGCGCCGCGCCGTACTGCCCCGGGAACACTCCGCCCTGGTACGGCAGGTTGACGCCCGCTGAATCCACGAGGTAGATGATGGGCACGCGCGAGCGCATGGCACATTCCTGCGCGCGCAGGATCTTCCCGATGGTCTCGGGCCACCATGAGCCGGCCTTGACCGTTGCATCATTGGCGACGATCACGCACTCGCGGCCCGCGACGTACCCGACTGCGGTGATTACGCCCGCCGCCGGCGCCTGGCCGTCGTACCTGTCGTGCGCAACGAGCAGGCCGAGCTCCAGGAGGGGCGCGTCTGCATCGGTGAGTTGAGTGACCCGCTCGCGGGCGGTGAGTTTGCCCTGCGCGTGCTGCCTTGCGGCTTTCTCTTCGCCACCGCCTTCACGCAGGCGCGCCTCGACCATGCGGGCAGCGTCGGCGAGCGTGCGCAGCCGATTCGTCACGCGGGCTGCTGGTGATGCTGGGCGAACCAGTCGTTGATGTATCCGACCAGTTCCGACGTCGGCGACCCTGGCCCGAAGAGCCGGCCCACGCCCTTCTGTGCAAGCGCGTCCATATCCTCCTGCGGGATGATGCCGCCGCCGGTGAGAAGGATGTCGTCACGGCCCTCGGCGCGCAGGAGCTCGAGCACCCGTGGGAAGAGGGTCATGTGCGCGCCGGACAGGATGGAGAGGCCGACCACGTCAACATCCTCCTGGATTGCCGCGGTTGCGATCATCTCCGGGGTCTGGTGAAGCCCGGTGTAGATGACCTCCATGCCGGCGTCACGCAGCGCCGCGGCGACGACCTTGGCGCCGCGGTCGTGGCCGTCGAGGCCGGGTTTTGCAACGAGCACGCGAATCGTGCGTTCCATGCGAGCGGGCGTAGGGGGTTGGCTAGAAGAAGACGGGTTCGCGATAGGCGCCGAAGACGCTCTCGAGCGAGGCGCGGATTTCGTAGAGCGTGCAGTAGGCGCGCGCGCAATCGAGTATGTAGGGCACCAGGTTCTCGGACTCATCCGCGGCGGCCGCGCGCAAGCGATCGAGTCGCGCGGTGCACTCGGCGTTATCGCGCGTCTCGCGCAATCGTCTCAGTCGTGCGGCCTGATCGTGCGTGGTCGCCTCGTCGAGCTTGAGGAGCGGGATCTGCAGCGATTCCTCGGTGACGAACTCATTGACCCCCACGATCACGCGGCGGCGTTGCTCGATTTCCCACTGCTGGCGCGCGGCGCTCTCGCTGATCCGGCGCTGAAGCCATCCGGCTTCGAGGCACTTCACCACCCCGCCGCGATCGTCAATGTCCTTGAAGATCGCCTCTGCGTCGCGCTCGAGGTCGTCCGTGAGCTTCTCGACGTAGTACGACCCTCCAAGCGGGTCGGCCACGTTCGGCACGCCGGTCTCGTACGCCAGCACCTGCTGCGTGCGCAGCGCAACCTGCACGGCATGCTCGGTGGGAAGCGCAAGTGTCTCGTCCATCGAATTGGTGTGCAGCGACTGCGTGCCGCCGAGGGCCGCAGCAAGGGCCTGGTATGCAACGCGAACGACGTTGTTCATCGGCTGCTGGGCGGTAAGCGTCACGCCAGCGGTCTGCGAGTGGAACCGCATTACCCACGACCGCGGATCTTTCGCCCCGTAGCGTTCGCGCATGTGCCGCGCCCATATCCGGCGCGCGGCGCGCAACTTCGCGATCTCCTCGAAGAAATCGTTGTGGATATCCCAGAAAAACGAGAGGCGCGGCGCGAACTCATCCACGGGAAGGCCGCGCGCCATTCCGCGCTCAACGTAGGTAAAGCCGTCGGCCAGTGTGAACGCGAGTTCCTGCGCTGCCGTGGCGCCGGCTTCCCGGATGTGGTAGCCGGAAATCGAGATGGTATTCCACTGCGGGGTGTGCCTCGATCCCCACTCGAACATGTCAACGATGAGGCGCAGGCCGGGCTCGATCGGGAAGCACCACGCGTGCTGCGCCATGTACTCCTTCAGGATGTCGTTCTGCACGGTGCCGCGCAGCTTCTCGGCGGGAACGCCCTGCTTCTCGGCCGCAGCGATGTAGAAGCACCAGAGGATGATCGCCGGCCCGTTGATGGTCATCGAGGTGGAGACTTCCCCGAGCGGGATGCCTTCGAAGAGCGTCTCCATGTCGGCCAACGAGCTGATTGCCACGCCACACTTGCCGACCTCGCCCTCCGACCGGGGATGGTCGGAGTCGTAGCCCATGAGCGTGGGGAAGTCGAACGCCACGGAGAGCCCCGTGGTTCCGTGCTGAAGCAGGAACTTGTAGCGCTCGTTCGTTTCGCGCGCCGAGCCGAACCCCGCGAACTGGCGCATCGTCCAGAGACGCCCGCGGTAACCGGTGGCGTGAATCCCGCGCGTGTACGGGTACGACCCGGGCAATTCGAATGCGGTGCCGCCGCTTCCCTCCAGGTCGAGCGCAGTGTAGAGCGGTGCGACCTCGCGGGCCGAGTTGGTGAAGTTCAGGTCGCGCACGCTCCCTGCGTCGTAACGCGCGCGCCATTCGGCCACCTGCCCGCGCAGATCGTCCAGTTCCTGCTGCATCGCGGCAATCGTCTCGTCTGCGCCTGAACGCACACCCGTCATGCCTTTTCTCCCGCAAGGAGGGAACCGCTCCTGGCCAGCAACTCGTCGGCCACGGCGAACGGCGTCGCCGTGCCTGCTTCAACCTCCGGCAACCGCGCGTCGAGCCAGGCGTTCGTGCCAGGGTCCATCCACAGCCGCCGCCTCACGCGGCTCTCGATAACGTCAACCACGCGCTGGCGGACCCGCGCCCTGCGACGGGCCGTAAGCGCTCCGCTGGATTCAAGATAGGCAAAGTGACGGTCGAGCGCGGAGGCGAGTTCGGCAACTCCTTCGCCGGTGTTCCCGATTGTCTGAATCACCGACGGTGTCCATCGTCCCTCGCGCGGCTCGGCTGCTGCCTTCCTCGCCGCGTACGCAGGATTGCCCATGCGCTTGAGGTCAACGCCGTGGTGGGCGGGCACGTCGCCGAGGACGATTCCTCCCCGGAGGCCGAGCATGACCTCCAGGTCGTGCCTGACCCTGTCGGCACCGGGCCGGTCGGACTTGTTGACAACGAAGACGTCGGCAATCTCCATCAGGCCCGCCTTCATCGCCTGGATGGCGTCGCCGGACTCCGGCACCAGGACGACGGCGCTCTGATCCGCTGTACGGGCAATGTCGAGTTCGCTCTGCCCAACGCCGACCGTCTCGACCAGGATGCGATCCATGCCAAAGGCGTCGGCCACGTCGGCAACCTCACGCGTGGTCCCAGCGAGGCCCCCAAGCGATCCGCGAGTCGCCATTGATCGGATGAACACGCCCGAGTCGAGGGCGACGGACTCCATGCGCACACGATCGCCGAGGAGAGCGCCGCCCGTGAAGGGCGATGTCGGATCCACCGCGATGATGCACACGGTGAGCCCCTGCTCGCGGTAGTGCGCCGCGAGGCGGGTCGTGAGCGTGCTCTTACCCGCGCCCGGAGGGCCGGTGAGACCGATCCGCCGCGCCCTGCCGATCGAAGGGTGGAGCGCAGCGAGGAGGGCGTCGTATTCCGGCCGCCCGTCTTCGACGATGGACATGGCGCGCGCCAGCGCCGCGCGGCGGCCAGCCCGGAAATTGGCGAACAGGGCGGCAAGCTGGTCAGCCATTGGCGAGGCCGGGCTCGTCGTGCTCGTCGCGGATATCGCCCACGAGTTCCTCCACGAGGTCTTCCAATGTGACGATTCCGACCAGGCGTCCGCCATCCATCACGGCTCCTAGGTGGCGATGGTCCCTCAGCATTCGGCGCATGACCGCGCTGCAGGGCTCCTCCGGCGCGGCCATCTCGGCTTGGCGCAGCGTCGCAAGCGGGTTCGACGGGGTAGCAAGGACGTCAAAGGCGTGCAGGACGCCAGCCACATGGTCACCATCGTCCGAGAGCACCGGGATCCTGGTGTAATTCGACTGCACGACCGCATCGGCGACCTCGGCAGGCGAGGCAGACGCCAGCACGGATACGACCCGCTCACGCGGCGTCATGACGTCACGGACCCGCTTGTCGCCGAATTCCGCGACTCCGCTGATGATCTCCGATTCCTCCGCCGCGCCGACACCCTCCGCCTCCGCGTCGCGGAGAATATCCTCCAGGGAATCCATCTCGCGCGCGGCGGCGGATGTCGCCGCCTCGGGGGCTCGCGCAGCGAGCCGTCCAGAGAAAGACAGGACAGGACCAAGCATGACGTGCAGCGCACGCAGCAGCGGCGTCAGCGCCGGCAGCAGCGTGACGGCCCAGCGCCGCGCCACCAGGCGTGGCAGAACCTGCCCGAGCAGCAGCAACGCGGCGGCCGCGAGCGTCAAGTCGCTGTAGATGCCCGGGGCATCGCCACGGAACACGAGGACGGCACCGAGCGTGAACGCGGCGCCAGCGATGGCCGTCCCGGCGGCAACCGAAAGTCGCTGCGAACGATCGGCGCCCGACATCCCGTCCGAAGATCCATCCGGGAGGGTGGCATCGGCCAGTTGACGCAACCAGAACCGACTGGCCGACCGGAGGGCAGTCGCAGCGGCCGTAACGGCACCTACGGCCAGGGAGAGCAGGGCGATCAGCACGAGCGCGCTCACGTTACATGCCCCGCGCGCTCCACCCGCACCCGCACAATCCTGCGTCGCAGCACCCGCTCGATGACGAACCGGAACCCGCCGATGGTGATGCCCTCGCCCTGTTTCGGCACGCCACCGACGGCTGCGTACATCAATCCGCCAACCGTGTGAACGCCATCGCGCGAGAACTCGACACCAGCCAGTTTGCTGAGGTGATCGAGCGGCACCCGGCCCGATACCGAGAAGCGGCCCTCGCCAAGCTCGCGCACCTCGGCCTCCTCGACGTCGTGTTCGTCGCGGATCTCGCCAACGATCACCTCGAGCGCGTCCTCGAGGGTAATGACGCCCGCCGTGCCGCCAAACTCATCCACCACGATGGCCATGTGGAACCCAGACACGCGAAAGTCGCGCAACTGGTCGCCGGCGGCTTTCGTACCTGGGATGAACTGCGCTGGCCGTGCCAGCGATGGCCAGCCCCCGGGCGGCTCGGCCCCGGCGAGAACCGATGGCAGCAGATCCTTCGCGTACAGGATCCCGACGACGTTGTCGAGCGTTCCGTCGTAAACCGGGAACCGGGCGTGGCGGGCGGCGCGGATCTCCTCCACCACTTCCCCCCACGGCTTCCCGCTGCTCACGCCTACCACGTCAACACGTGGCACCATGATATCGAACACCGGCGTCTCTGCAAGGGAAAAGACCCCGCGCAGCAACCGCTGCTCGTCCGCCGACGCGCCAACTTCGGCGGCCACCGCTTCGCGGTACTGCTCAACGGTTGACTCCCGGCGGGCATCCGCATTCTCCCCTGGCGGGAACAACCGCGCGGCGGCGAGGTCGGCGCGGGCGCCGAGCCAAACGACCGGAGCGAGCAGCCACTCAACCGCGCGAACTCCGGGTGCAACACGCGCGATTCCATCGGCGGCAGCGCGAGCGCCGCGCACGCGGGCCGTACTCTCGGCGACCATCACGGCAAGCGCTCCTGCAACCACGACAAGCGGCCCGACCTGCACGGGAGGGACTGCCGATGCGTCGAGCGCCGCCGCGGCCGCCGCGCCTCCCAGCAAGAGCGAGAGAATCCGGGCGAATGCGAGCGCACGGTGCGCGGCCTCCCTCCGGGCTACGAACTCCGCGGCAATCGCGCTTGGAGGCTCCTCCTCGTCCACCGCGAGGAGGGCAGCATCGGCAAACGCCGCATACGCGGCTGCCATCACCGCCACGATCGCGGCCGCGGCGAGGACCGCCGTCATCACGATCGCGCAGCCCGGATTGCCCGTGCGGTGAGCGCTTCCTGGCGCAGCCACATGGGAGACTCCACGCGCGAGTCGCCCTCGGGATGGTCGTAGCCGAGCACGTGAAGCACGCCATGGACGACCAGCCGCACGATCTCCTCGCGGAGCGGCACGCCGTACCGGGCAGCCGAGCGCCTCGCCACCGCCGGCGCGATGTAGATGTCGCCCATCACCCCGCCACGCGGATCCGCAAGACCGAACGCGATGACGTCGGTTGGCCCCCGACGGCCGAGGTAGGCGGCATTCACGCCCGCGATGGCGGCGTCGGAGACGAGAGCGACGGACACTCGAGCGTTGCGCACGCCTTCAGCCCGCAGCACCATCCGGACCACACGGCGAACAGCATCGTCGGGCAGTCCGCCACGACTGCCGGAGCGCCCGACATCCACGCGCACCGCCCCGCGTGCGCGGGGTTGCGGGCTCCGCGCCCCGCTCACTCCGTCGCTTCCTGATCCGAGGCGTACGCCCGGACGATTTCCCGCACGATCCTGTGCCGAATGACGTCCGCCTCGGTGAGGTAGTGGAACACGATCCCTTCGATTCCCGGGAGGATACGCTCGATCTGGAACAGGCCGCTGTCGTCGCGGTTGGGCAGGTCCACCTGGGTCTTGTCGCCAGTGATGACCGCGCGCGAGTTCACACCGAGCCGCGTGAGGAACATCTTCATCTGAGCGCGAGTGGCGTTCTGCGCCTCGTCGAGGATGACGAAGGCGTCGGCGAGCGTGCGGCCGCGCATGTATGCGAGCGGCGCGATCTCTATCACCCTCGTTTCCAGGGCCTTCTGTACCCGTTCGGCGGGCATCATGTCTTCGAGCGCGTCGTACAGCGGCCGCAGGTACGGATCCACCTTTGCCTGCATGTCGCCGGGCAGGAATCCCAGCGATTCACCCGCCTCGACAGCCGGACGCGCGAGCACGATCTTGCGGACGCGCTTGCGGGTGAGGGCGTCCACCGCCGCCGCGACCGCAAGGTAGGTCTTGCCCGTGCCGGCGGGGCCGATGCCGACCACGATGTCGTTGTCGAGGATTGACTGCAGGTAGGCCGCCTGGGCGCTCGTCTTGCCCTGGATCACGCGACGGACTCCGGGGAGCACGAGGCGCGGACCGGTGCCGGGGTCGGCGCCGCTTTCCAGCGACAGCCGAACCACGTCATCCGGGTCGAGCGCATCACGGCGCCGCGCGGCATCAATCATCCTCTGTGCCACGGCAGAGGCTTTTTCCACCGCAGCCGCAGGCCCGGTGAGCAAGAGCGATTCCCCGCGGAGCACGACGCGGACAGCAGGGTGAAGACGCTGAAGTTCCACGAGATTCGCATCCGCAGCGCCCGCCAGCGCCAGCAGGTCCGCGCCTTCGGTGCCCAACCTGGCCGTGGCCGCGTCGGCGGTGGAAGCGCCGGTCATGCCGATCCTTCCCTGCCCTGCGCCGCGCCGGTCGGACCGATGTGCAGTTCGCGCAGCTCGTCCGCCGGGATATGCGTGGGAGCATCCTCGAAGAGAGCGCGCGCGGCGGTGGTCTTCGGGAACGCGATGACGTCGCGCAGGGAAGCCGCGTTCGCGAGCAGCATGGCGATACGGTCGAGGCCAAAAGCAATGCCGCCGTGCGGCGGCGCCCCGGCTCGCAGCGCCTCGAGCAGGAACCCAAACCGCCGCTCCTGCTCGGCAGGGTCCGCGATCCCGAGCAATGCAAGCACGCGCGCCTGCAGCGCCGGATCGTGCGTCCGGATGGAGCCGCCGCCGAGCTCCATTCCGTTCAGCACCACGTCGTAGGCCCTCGCGCGCCATGTGTGCGGCGCGTCGGGCCGCGCGGCCACGTCGAGGAGATCTGGCGAGGTGAACGGGTGGTGGACCGCTGCCAGCGCCCCGGTGGCGGCGTCGCGTTCGAACATCGGGAAGTCCGTGACGATCGCGAACTCTCGCCGGCCTTCGTCCACCATCCCAAGGCGACGGGCACACTCTTGGCGCACGCGATCGAGTGCGGGACTCGAGATTCGGTCGGGGCCGGCCACGAAAAGCGCGAGGGCGCCGTCGGGGACGGCGTCGAACGTGGCGGCGCCGCCGGCGAACTTCGCGAGCGGCCCTTCCAGCACGCCCGCAGACCGTTTGAGCCGGAGGAGTCCGGCCGCGCCTGCATCCTTCGCGATCGCCTCGATAGAGTCCACGTCCCGGCGGCTCCATTCCGCCGCGCCGGGAAGCACCATGCCGCGCACGCGCCCACCCGCAGCGATTGCGGCCTTCGTGACGTTGAAGTCCAGCGGCCGGAACGCATCGGTCCAGTCGGCGATTTCGAGGCCGAACCGAAGATCCGGGCGATCGCAGCCGTAGCGCTCCATCGAGTCGGCGTATGTGATCCTCCGGAACCGCGCGGTAACCTCGATCTTCGCCTCCCTCCACAGTTCGCCAACAAGCCCCTCGGCAAGCGAGATGATGTCGTCCTCGCCGACAAATGACGCCTCGACGTCAATCTGCGTGAACTCAGGTTGGCGATCGGCCCGCAGGTCCTCGTCGCGGAAACAACGGGCAATCTGGAAGTAGCGGTCGAACCCGCTGACCATGAGCAGTTGCTTGTAGATCTGCGGCGACTGCGGAAGGGCATAGAACTCGCCCGGGTGAACGCGGCTTGGAACGAGGTAGTCCCGCGCCCCCTCTGGAGTGGGCTTGGTCAGGATCGGTGTCTCAATCTCGAGGAAGCCGTGCGCAGAAAGGAAGCGCCGCGTGGCCTGCATCAGTCGGTGCCGGAGCACCAGGTTCGCCTGCAGTTCCGGCCTTCGAAGGTCCAGATGCCGGTGGCGCAGCCGAAGCTCTTCGGCGGCAAGCTTCTCGCCACGCGCGCGCGCAACCGGGATGGCAGGCGTAACGGCCGGGCCCACCACCTCCACCCGGACGGCGCGTACTTCCACTTCGCCCGTCGCCATCTCGGCATTGCGCGTTTCGGCGCTCCGGACTGCCACCGTGCCCTCCACACGCACGACGCTCTCCACACCCACCGCAGCCGCGGCAGCGATCGCCTCGGCGCTTGCCCAGTCGGTACCGAATGACACCTGGATGATCCCGCCGATGTCGCGGAGGTCCATGAACACGATTCCGCCGAGGTTCCGCACGCGGTGTACCCAACCGCCCAGCCTGACGACGGTTCCGGCGTCTGCGGCGCGAAGCGCGCCGCCACGCCCTGTGCGAAGCGATGTGCCAAGAACACCGTTTCCGTTCATGCTGATCTCGATTCGATCGGTGGAGCCCTCAGTGTACCGGCGAGGATGCCAAGGGCCGCGCCTACGGCGTCGGCGACCCAGTCTCCGACCGTCGCGCTGCGGCTCGGAATCAGCATCTGGTGCCACTCGTCGAGCGCCCCCCACACGAGGAGCGCCATGAGAACGGCGAGCGCGGAACGGGGCGACGGCCGCGCGCGATGGGTAGCGCGCATGACGAGGAATCCAAGCACGCCGTAGAGCGCGGCGTGCGCAACCTTGTCGCTGCCGCTCGGGGCGCCAAACGTGGGTGGGTGCGGCACCGTCGTCAGGACTTCAATCAGGACCAGCCAACACACCGTGGCGATCCACCATGCTCTCGACACCGCGCGCCTCAAGCGAGGCGCACCTCACGTCCAGGCGCCGAACGGGCGCGAGCAGCTGGCCGGGGGATGGCAGGATGCAACCGGGGGACTCCGATGGCGAAAGTATGCTAAATATATGGACGGCACGAGGTTGGTGGAACCGGCAAACGGGACATTGGGTACTTCGGCTTACTTGGTTACGCACAGACTACTCGCCGTATTCGGAGTCGCCATGCTGGTGGCGCCGGAGTCCATGGCTCAGCGCACCCCCGTGCCGGGGCGCGACCTGCTCAGCTATCCGCTCGGCCTTACAGCCGAGCCGGGCGCGCTTCCGGGGATACTCGGGCTCGGCCTCCGGAATCCGGCGGCGTCGCTGCTTCCCGACTCCGGTCGCTGGCAGTTGGCTGCCGGTTCGATGCAGACGCCGGGAGACGTTGGCGCCTCGGCGCAGATGATGGGTGCGTCGGGCCGGTGGCGTGGCGCAACGGTCTCCGTATCGCTGGTGCGCGCGGGCGTTGACGGACTCGTGCGCACGGAGACCGACCCGCTGACGCGCGAAGATGACATTCCGTATAACACGACAGTGACGTCGCTGTCGCTGTCCATGCCTGCCGGGCAGCATCTGGCGTGGGGAGTCGCGCTCCGGCTTCACTCCGGCCGAATAGACGCAACCAGCCGGATGCGCCTGGGTGCAGACGCGGGTATAGTGGCCAGCCACCTGACGCCGTTCGACGCGCGCGTCGGCGCCTCGACGTTCCTGTTCTCGCCCGGCGCGAGCGCGGGCGAGCCGCCGACGTGGCTCGTGGCAGGCGACGCGCGGCTGGTGGGGCACTCAGACTCGCGCGAGCTTCGCCTCGGCGCGTCGGCCGAGGCAACGGCGAACCGGCCATCCGAGCAGTTCGCCTTCGCGAGCATGCGCGTTGGTGTGCTGGAAGTTCGCGGAGGGCCCGTTCGCACAGTCGCATACGGGGAGCAGAACATCCGGTCCCGGCTCGCGGTGGCCATCCACTATGGCGGGTATGCGGTTGGCCTCTCACGTGAGGACAGTCCGTCGGGAATCGCCCCAGGCTACCAGTTCATTATCCGGTCGCTCCTGCGATGACTGGCGGAAAGCGCATCAACCTGCTCAACATCGAGCCAGCGGAAGCAGAGGTGGCGCTTCGCGAGTTCGCCGTGAGCGAGGGCGAAGCAGCGTACCGGGGAGCCCAGGTTGCGCGGCACCTGTGGGCGTCGCCTGCGCCCGAGTTCGCCGCCATGTCCGACCTGCCGGCGGGGTTCCGCAACCAGCTCGCAGAGCACTTCGACCTTCCCCGCCTGGAGCTTACCGCCGAGCAGGCGTCGTCCGACGGTACCCGGAAGTTCCTCTTTCGCATGGCGGACGGGCAAGCGATCGAGACCGTCGCGATCCCCGAGGGCAAGCGCGTGACGCTCTGCGTTTCGTCCCAGGCCGGGTGCGCGCTCAGGTGCGCGTTCTGCGCCACGGGCGCGATGGGGTTCGCGCGCAACCTCGAGACATTCGAGATCGCAGGCCAGGTCCGCGAGTTGGCGCTCCTCGATCCGCCCATCCGGCCGACGAACGTCGTGTTCATGGGCATGGGTGAGCCGCTGATGAACTGGCCTGCGGTGTCGCGCACCCTCACGATCCTCAACTCGCCCAAGGGATTCCAGATCGGGGCGCGGCACATCACGCTCTCCACGGTTGGCTGGTTACCCGGGATCGAGGCGCTGGAGAAGCGGCCCGAGCAGTTCCGCCTGGCGATCTCGATTCATGCTCCCAACGACGCGCTCCGCGCCGAGCTGATGCCGGTGAATACGAAGTTCCCTCTGGACGACGTGATCGCCAGCGCGGCGCGTTTTTCCCGGCGCGTGACGTTCGAGTACGTGATGCTGGACGGGGTGAACGACGCCGATGCGCACGCCGAGGCATTGGCCGAGCTCGCGCGCCGGTGCGGCGCGTTCGTCAACCTGATTCCGCTGCACCCCGGCGGATCAATGGGCTTCAGGCCATCGCCGGCAGGACGCATCGCCGCGTTTGCAGCGCGTCTGCGCGCAAGGCGCGTGGAAGTTGCGGTACGTAGAAGCCGGGGCCTCGACATCGCCGCGGCCTGCGGCCAGTTACGGACGGAGCGGGTCAGGCGGCGGCTGCCAGCGGGCGCCGACGACGATCGAGAGATCCACCAGCCGGCCTGAGTCTGGAGCGGCCTCCACAACGGCCGGGCGCATGACTTCGCGCGCCCACTCGGCCCACTCGGCGTGCCCGCGCCGGTCCCGCACGATCGTCGTATCGCGGCGCTCGACTGAGTTGCCGTAGAAGACGACATCGAACCCTGCATCACGCAGGTACGCGGTGGCGCTGCGCGCCAGCCCGCGCCCATCCGTGCCGTTGAGTACCTCGACCCGAATCCGGACGCCCTCGGGGACCACCCGCGACGTCACCGGTCCGCCCCCAGGTTCGGCACGCGGGAACGGCTGCGCCCACGACGGCAGCGCGCGCCGGCCGAACCCGCTTGCGGCGAAGAGCGTGAACGCGCCGGCGAGTCCCGCGACGACGACGCCGATTCGCAGCGCCAGCGGCCATCGTGGCCGCGTGGGCTGGCCTACCTCACCGTGTTCCAAAGGTCCACGGTCTGGGGGAAGATCCCCTTCCCTTCACGGAGCGTCCACTCGAGCCGCATGCGGACCACCTGACGGAACACGGCGTCGAAATCATGGGGAAGCTGGGATGCAAGGAACGCACGATCGGCCTGCATGAAGTGCCGACCCGGCTCGAGGAAGTCCGCCATGAACAGGGCGCGTCCCGCGCGATCCCACGAAGGGGAGCCGACGGTGTGCCAGCGCACCGCGTCGAGCACGCTGGCGCGGCGCTCCCCGCCGCGTTCGAGGCATACGGCCGCAGCCGGCCCGTGAAGAACCTCTGCGGGCAGATCCGGCGCGTTGTAGACGCTACGCAAGGTTGCCTCGTCGGCATCGCGGAGGGCGTCGTGCCAACGCCCTGCGTCGTGCCACGCCTGCGCCTCGGATCCCGGGAGCCCCATCTCGGCGGCCCACCGGTCGAGGAGTCCCGTAACGCGCGCGATATGGCCCCGTCTCTTGTCGGACACGGCCGCCCACGACGGGAGCAGGACCGGCCGACCGCCGTCGCCTCGTTCACGGTCCGGGCCAGGCACGGACGCCGTCACCCGTCGAGGGCCGACCGCAGATCGCGCACGAACCCGACGGCCCCGTCCACCGACTTCGCTGCCGCGGCGACGAGGGCGCTGCCGACGACCACGCCGTCCGCCACGCTGCCAACCGCCACTGCCTGGTCCGGCGTCGAGACACCGAAGCCCACGCAGATCGGGAGCGTGCACGAGGCGCGGAGTCGCTCGACCGTCTCACGCAGACCCGGCGGGAGGTCGGCGCGCGCACCGGTCACGCCAAGTCGGCTGATCAGGTAGACGAATCCGCTGCCGTGCCGTGCGATTTCGGCCATGCGCACGGCCGGCGTCGTGGGCGCGACGAGGCGCACGAACGCAAGCGGGCCGTCGCCGATCCATTGCTCCCGCTCGGGATCCGCGCCCACCGGCAGGTCAGTGACGAGGATGCCGGAGAATCCGGCGTCGCTGGCACGCCTCAGCACATCGCGGCCGGCAGCGAGCACCGGGTTCAGGTAACTGAAGAGCACCAGGGGAACGCCGGGCCGCGCGGCAGCCGCAACATCGAGCGTTCCATCGAGCGTCATTCCCGCCTCGAGCGCGCTCTGGCTGCTCTGTTGGATCACGGGTCCGTCAGCCACGGGATCGCTGAATGGAACGCCGAGTTCGATGACGTCTGCGCCGGCTTCCGCGATTCCCTGGACCAGCGCCAGAGATGCACCCCGGTCAGGATGCCCTGCGGTTACGTAGCACACCAGGGCGCGCCGCCCGCTGGTGCGGAGGGAGGCGAATCGTTCGGCAAGCATCTCAGAGGAAGTAGTCGCCAACCTTTATCCCGTAGCGGTCAGGGTTGGCGGTCTTGATGATGGAACGCCGGAAGTTGCCGGCCTCGTCGCGTTCATCGAGGTTGACGAGGTCACCAGGGAAGCGGACGTTGCCCAGGTCGTCGCTCACTATGAGCACGGCAGGCCGGCTGACCATCGCAGGGTCCGGGTTCACCGCGTGCACGATCGCGAGTTCGAACGTGTCGAGAACGACGAACGTGCCGACTGGATAGATGCCGAGGAGACTGACGAACGCCTTGACGACCACGGGGTCCTGGCCGCGGCGGGCGTTGTCGCGCATCTCCGCAAGAACACTCGCCGGACTGAGCGGCTCCGTCTGGTACGCGCGCCTGGTCGTGGCTGCGTCGAAGGCATCAGCGCACATCACGAGCCGGCTGTACAGGCCGGTTGACTTCGTTCGCAACGTCCTGGGGTACCCAGATATGTCGCGCTTCATGTGGTGCTCGTAGGCGACCCGCATTGCACGATACGGGAACTCAGTGGCCTCCCGCAACTGGAACAGCGCGAGCACGCCAAGCCACGGGTGCGCGGCGATCGTCCGCCAGTCTTCCTCCGAGAGATGCTCCGTCTTGTTGATGATTTCCGCCGGGATCCGCGACTTGCCGATGTCGTGAAAGAGAGCGGTGAGCCCGAGATCATACAGTTGCTGCCTCGACAGCCCGATCCTGCGGCCGAGCGCCACGGAGTAGATGCAGACGTTCACCGAGTGGGTGAACGTATAGTCGTCGTAGTCCCGGATCGTCGTCAGCCCGATGAGCGACGCCTCGTCGGAGAGTATCTGGTCAACGATTCCCTGCACCACACGCTTCACCTTCTTCAGGTTCGGGCTCTGCCCCATGCGGGTGGAGTTCATCACCTCCTTGGTCGCCGCGACCGACTGCGCATAGGTGCGCTTTGCCGACTCGCGGGCCTCGGAGCGCGCAGTGTGCTCGTCTTCGGACTCTACTGGCGGCGCGATCTCGAACGCCGTCACCCCCGTTCCCTCGAACCGGGCGTGGAGCTGGGCGAAGCGATCCGCGGGCGCGTCGCCTACCGGGTTGAGCAGGAACGACAACAAGACCGTCCAGTCGCGAAGGGCCGCCGGACCAACCACGCGAAGCTCCCCGACGCCCGAGCCGCGAAACTCCGACAAGACGTTGCTGAACGTGGTGTAGTTGTCGAGGCTCAACCGGAGCCGCGTGGCATTGACGAAGATGTACTCGCCAGCGACGCGGAAGTCGAGCTCGCCTTCCGTTGCGCGGATCTCCTCTGCCACGCGCGCCAGATCGGACAGCGAAGACTGCACCACGGGGTTCTCGGCCGGGTACAGCTTGAGGCTCCTCAGGCCGCCGTGGAGCGCCATGATGAGATTGTGCCCCGCCTCGCGAACGAAACCCTCGCCCCCCATTGCCGCTGCCTGCGATACCGTGAAGCGCTGCGTCGGCCGGGAAGCGGCACCCGACGGCCCGGATGTGCGCGACGCGCCAGGGGTCCTGGCTTCCGCCATCGTTAGTCTCCGGCCTCGCGCAGCGCGCGCGCCACCGCGTTGCGCACGATGACGTCCTTCTCTCCGACGGCTTTCTGCAGGGCCTCGCGCGCCCTGGGGGTGCGAACCTTGCCGAGAGCTACCGCCGCGCACGCGCGCAGTTCCGGGTCTTCCTTCCGGGAGAAGAGGCCCCCCTTCGCAGTGAGCAGTTCGTCGAGGTAGGGAACGCCACCGTCACCGCAGAGCAACCCGAACAGTTCGAAAAGCGCCACACGTTCGGTCCGATCGGCGTCGCGAATGGCGCCGGACTTCACGGCAGCGGTGATGCGCGGGAGAGCAGGGCGATGGGCGCGTGCCGCAAGCGCACGGAGTACCGCGACCCGGACGTCGCGGTCGTGATCCTCGACCGCGCGCTCGAGGACCTGCATCGCTCCGGGCGTGCCAATGTCAGCCAGCGCGGTCACCGCAACGATCCGCACTTCACGATCCGCCTCAGCGAGCAGCTTGCCAAGCGCTCCTACTGCGGCAGGCGTTCGCAGCGCGCCGGCCCGCCGCGCTGCCTCCACGGCGATCGCGGGATCGTGGCTCGCAAGCAGTCGCACCAGTTCGCCCGTGTTGGACGCGGCGAGGCGTCCTGCCGCCCCTTCGAGGAGCGCGCGAAGGTCCGCCTTCTTCGCCTGGCCAAGCCAAGCGAACACCACCCCAAGCGCGGACGGCTTGAACTCGAGAAACAGGCCCTCGATTTCGTCACGGGGCGGCAACGATTGCGATTCATCCATCGCCTGGAGGAGCTGGCCAAGCGCCGCTGGCTCGCTGAGACGGTCGGAGAGCCCGGCCACGCGTTGCAGCGTCGCCGGCTGCACATCGCGCACGCGCTGGGCCACGGCTTTCGTCTCGCGCAGCAGGTATGCGACGTTGGCGAACTGCCTGCCGGCGAGCAGGTGCAGGATCAGTGCCTCTATGTGATCCACGACCTGCCCGCGGACCAGCGGGTCGGCCTGAACCTCGAAGATGTCGAGCAGCGCGTCGAGAACCACCCGCCGAAGGTCGGCCTTGTACTCCCGATCGAGCTCCTCCTTGAGGTACCTCACCTCCTCCTCTTCGAGGAAGTAGAGCGATGAGTCGAAATCCTCCATCCGCACGACGCCGCTCGGCGGTGCGACGGCCTCGGCGGCGGAATCGCCGCCGCCGGTCGCGCCGCCATCATCCTCCCTGCCCGCTCGCGCTTCGGCTATTGCGTTGCCGAGAGAGTCAACAGGCGCGCCCGGCGAAACGGGCCAGCGGCCCGGCTCGGCCGAAGGGTCAATCGTCGTCCCGTCGAACGCGAGTTCCACGTTGCGGTACGAGAGATAGTCGAACTCTGCCTCCCACAACATCGTGAGCAGGTCATCATCCAGTGCCTGCGCCCTGCGCGCGCGCTGCAGCAGGTCAAGAAACCGGTCCAGTTCTCCGTGCTCGAATCCCGCGCGAATCGTCAGTTCGCGGACGCCGTCCTTGTAGAGCGTCCATGGGAGCGAGTCGCCCGCCTGCTCGTCCGCCGCGTGCACTACCGCCCCGTGCCATGTGAGGCGCGTGTTCTCAACCGCAAGCGCGAACTCGCCCGCGCCCTCCGCCCACACAGGGCCGAACGCCGCGCGCGCTCCGTCTATTGCGCGCGCATACGAGGGGTTGTTCGTGTTTCCCTCATACAGCTGGTGTGCACGCAACGCCTTGTCGAGCGCGCGCAGCACGCCCTCGATGAGCGCCGGATTGAACGGCGGCTGCGAGCTGTCGTCCCCTGCCTCCGGGATCGCTGACGTCAGCTGGTTCGTCACCCCGGAAACGTATGCATTTGTGCCACTTGCGCCACGTCCTTGTCGCCCCGACCGCTGACGCAGAGCAGGATGATGTCGTCTGGACGCCACTGGCCGCACCGTGCGTCAACCCATGCCACAGCGTGCGCGGTCTCCAGCGCGGGCACGATCCCCTCGAGCCGGGCGAAGAGACCGAACGCGGCAAGGGCCTCATCGTCGGTGCAAGCCTCGTAAGTCGCACGCCCCGTATCGTGAAGCCATGCATGCTCGGGCCCAACGCCGGGGTAGTCGAGTCCCGCCGAGATAGAGTGGGCGGGGTGCACCTGCCCGTCGGCGTCCTGCAGCAGGTAGCTGAGCGACCCATGCAGAACGCCAGGGGTGCCCCTCGCGAGCGACGCGGAATGCTCGCCGGTGTCGAGGCCGCGGCCGGCGGCCTCGACCCCCACCAGCCGCACATCGGGGTCTGGCACGAACGCATGGAAAATGCCCATGGCATTCGATCCGCCGCCAACGCACGCGACAACGCACGCCGGAAGCCGGCCGGTGCGGTCCAGAACCTGCGCGCGGGCCTCGCGTCCGATGATCGCCTGGAAGTCGCGCCCCATTTGCGGGTACGGCGCCGGCCCGACCACGGACCCGATGATGTAGTGGCTGTGCTCGCACGAGCCCACCCAGTCACGGATCGCCTCGCTGGTCGCATCCTTGAGCGTGCGCGTCCCCGAGCGGACAGGCACCACCGACGCGCCCATCAGCCGCATCCGGAAAACGTTCAGCTCCTGGCGCCGCATATCCTCCTCTCCCATGTACACCACGCACTCGAGCCCGAGTCGCGCACATGCGGTGGCGGTTGCCACGCCGTGCTGCCCCGCCCCGGTCTCGGCGATGATGCGCCGCTTCCCGATGCGCTCCGCCAGCATTGCCTGCGCGAGCGCGTTGTTGATCTTGTGGGCGCCAGTGTGGTTGAGGTCCTCGCGCTTGAGCAGGACGCGCGCGCCCACCCGCCCGGAGAACCTCGGCGCCTCGGAGAGCGCCGATGGCCGACCGACGTAGGTTCGCAGCGCGTCGTCGAGAGCGACCGTGAACGACGGGTCCCGCAACGCCTCCGCGTACGCCGCTGCCAGCTCGTCGAGCGCCGGGATCAGCGTTTCCGGGACGTAACGCCCGCCAAACGCACCAAACCGCTCCTGCATTGCTGACTCGCTCATCGGACTTGGCGCCTCGCAGCGGTGACGAATTTCAACATGAGGTCATGGTCCTTGATTCCTGGCGAACGTTCAACGCCCGATGATACGTCAACGACGTCCGGCTGGAGCGCCGCCACGGCGTCACGAACGTTGCCGGGGCGCAGGCCCCCTGCAAGCACCAGCTTCCCGCCTCGACGGATCCGCTCCACCGGCCCTGCGAGTGCTGCCCAGCCAAGCGCAGCGCCCGACCCGCCCAGACTGCCGTCCACCTTCGCATCGAGAAGCAGCGCGTCGGCCTCGGCTAGCAAGGCCGCCGCGCCTCCCGGTAGTTCCGTGCCCACGATGCGAACCACGGCCCACACGGCTGGCGCGCCCAGCCGCCGCGCCTCGATCACGTCGTTCACGTCAGGGTCGGCGTGAAGCTGCACGACGTCGGGCCGGGCGACATCCAGAACCTCGTCGAGGATTTCCCTGAAGCCGGCCCCCAGCACCGCCACCCGGGTCACGCCCGCAGGCGCCGCGGCGAACACCTCCGCGGCCGAACCGGCCGTGACGCTCCGCGGCCCACCAGCAAGCACGGCGCCCACATAGGAAGCGCCCGCTTCACCCGCGAACGCCGCGTCGCCGGGAAGCGTGAGCCCGCAGAACTTCACCTCAACCACGCGGCTGCCTCGGAACCGCACACAGCGCCCGGACAGCCGCGGCGCCGTCGGCCGCGCGCGAGAGCACCGAACCCACCAGCACCGCGTCCGCTCCCCACGCCGCGGCGCGCGCGACATCCGGAGCCGACGCAATCCCACTCTCGTACACGGCAACACGATCCGGCGGGACGAGCCGAAGCAACCGCTCGCCCACGCCTGGGTCTATCTCCAGAGACTCCAGATTCCGCGTGTTGACGCCCACCACGCACCCGTCAACTCCCAGAGCCCGATCGAGCTCCGCCTCATCGCGCACTTCCGCAAGGACGTCGAGCCCGAGCGCTCCCGCATGCGCGGCGAGGTCACGCATCAGCGCCGGATCCAGGGCCCGGGCGATCAGCAGCACCGCGTCGGCCCCCGCCCGTGCCGCCTCGTCAACCTGCACCGCGTCTACGATGAAATCCTTCCGCAGCACCGGAATACCCGTCGCGCCGCTGACAGCGGCAAGGTCAGCAATGCACCCGGAAAACCTCGTGGGCTCCGTCAGCACCGACAATGCGGCGGCGCCGCCGGCTTCGTACAGCGACGCCCTCGCTGGGGCATCGAGCGCGAGGTCGAGCGCTCCCTTGCTGGGGCTGCTCCGCTTGATCTCGGCGATGACCCCGACGGTGCTGCGGCGCAGGGCCGCGCCGAAGCCACGCGGATGCCTCCTCGACTCGGCGCGCGGCACACCTCGCCGCGCCAGATCCGCAGCCCTCTGCCTCGCGGTCCGGACCAAGTCGCCCAGCACTCCCTTGGGTGGCGTCCACCCGTGCAGTTGAGTTTCGGTCAATCTTCGGCTACCGTTACTTCGGCTGGTTTTCGGGAGTCACTCCCGGCAACATGCGGCTCCACCCACCTGTCTCGCGGACGTCCAGATGCCCCTGACCAAACGCCAGCGCCAGATACTCGACTACCTGAATGGATACACGGCTGCAAATGGGTACGCGCCGAGTTTCGAGGAGATCGCGGGGCACTTCAACTATAACTCGCTCGCGACGGTTCACGAGCACCTGACAAATCTCGAGCGAAAGGGATACATCAAGCGGACGTACAACGAGAGCCGGGCGATCGAGATCCTGCCGTCGGACGTTATTGCGCGGGCCGTCGAAGTACCCCTGCTTGGCGCGGTGGCCGCCGGCGCGCCAATCGAAGCAGCACTGACCGACGAGACCGTAGCTGTTCCGGAGGGTTT
Source organism: Gemmatimonadaceae bacterium (assembly GCA_020851455.1). GTDB lineage: Bacteria > Gemmatimonadota > Gemmatimonadetes > Gemmatimonadales > Gemmatimonadaceae > Fen-1231. Next base: position 123,455 of record JADZCT010000047.1, read on the forward strand.
CCTCCACCGGGCCGGGTCGCACTATGCGCTGCGCGTTCGCGGCAACTCGATGATTGACGACCAGATCCGCGACGGCGACTACGTGGTGGTTCACGACCGCGAGTCGGCGGACGACGGCGACATGATAATCGCGATGCTCGACGGCGCATCTGCCACGGTGAAGCGGTTCTTCCGCGAGCGCGACGGTCGGATTCGCCTTCAGCCGTCCAATGACCATGTGGCGCCCATCTACGTGAGCGAAGGCGACATGAGGGTGCGCGGAATCGTGGTGGGAGTGCTGCGCCGCTATTAACCCGGGCGCCTTCGTTGGGAGGCGCAGCGCAGCCGCTCGAGCGCCTGCCGGGCAGCCCCCGACGAGATTGACTCGCGGGCGACATCCATGCCAGCGCCGAGCGTGGTTGCCCGCCCGCCGACCAGCAGGGCCGCACCGGCATTGAGCACCACGGCGTCCTGCGCCGCCGGCGGCGCCGTCCCGTGCAGGACCGCCTCGACGAGGCGGGCGTTCGCCTCCGGTTCCGCACCGACCAGGTCCGCGGCCCGGTGGCCGCTGACGCCCACTTCAGCCGGGTCAATCGTCCACCGCCTCGTAACGCCGCCCCTGACCTCGATCACGGCGGTCTCGCCAAGCGGCGATACCTCATCCATGCCTGGCGAGCCGTGCACAACGAGCGAGTGCGTGGTGCCAAGCTCGGCGAGCGCGCCCGCCATCAGCTCGGCCCTGGCCGGATCGCCGACCCCGACGACCTGGCGTCCCGCACAGGCGGGATTTGCGAGGGGCCCAACCATGTTCATGATCGTTTCGATGCCGAGGTCCCGACGGATCGGCCCGACATGGCGCATGGCCGGATGCATGGTGGGGGCGAACATGAAGACGATGCCCGCATCCTCGAGGACCTCGACCATGGCGGCGGCGGGAATGTCAATCGCGACGCCGAGGGCTTCGAGCACGTCCGCGCTTCCGCTGCGCGTCGTGAACGACCTGTTGCCGTGTTTGGCAATCCTGAGCCCGGCCCCCGCCGCAACGAGCGCCGCGGCCGTCGAGATGTTGAACGTCCGCACCGCTCCGCCCCCGGTGCCGCAGGTGTCCACCAACCCGGTGGGGTCCGCCACTGGAACCGTCACCATCGCCTCGCGCATCGCGCGTGCCGCCCCTGCGAGTTCGGCGGGCGTCTCTCCCTTGACCCGGAGCCCGACGAGAAGTCCGGCAACGAGCGCAGGCGCTCCCTCACCCGCCATCACGCAGCCGAACGCCGCGGCCGTTTCGTCGCTGGAGAGCGACGCACCGAGCATCAGCCGGCGGACGGCATCGCGGAGGGCGTCAGTCACGATGGATCGTCCGGATGAGGCGCTCGGCAAGCGAGGCCTGGTGGGCCACGAGCGAGATCACGAGGCCAAGGAGCCGCACGCGCTCCACGTCTTCCTCGACGAAGAGCCCGCGCTGGGCGCGGTTGGTCAGGTTGACGACGCCGACCAGGCTCTCGTGCATTACCAGCGGAAAGCTGATGAACGACCCCGTCGTCAGGAACTCATCGCCCAGGAGCGGGGCCGCCGTCGCGTCGCCAGCGTCCACCACGAGCAGCGGCTCGCGGGTCTCGGCGACGCGTCCCGCAACTCCCTGCCCCAGGCGAATGCGCGACCCGCGGGTTATGTGCGGCGCCAGCCCCCGGAACGCTGCCAGGTACAGGGCGGATGGCTCGTTTGGCACGACGAGGAAGAGCGAGCACCGCAAGGCCTGCATGTCGTCGCCGACCAGCGCGAGCAGGCCGTCCGCGAGGCGCTCGGGCGACTCAGTACGGGCCGCAAGAGTCAGCAAGCGGTCAATCAGGTAGATGGTCCGGGTTCGCTGCCGCAGACTCTCGCTGCGCCGGTGAAGCTCCACGTGCGCGCGTTCGAGCTGGCCGATGGACGCCGTCAGTTGCTGTTCCAGAGCCGTCAGCTTGCGGGCCGTCCGGCGCTGCTCTTCTGCCTGCCTGGCTGCGGCACGCTCGGCTTCGATCGGATCCAACGCCGTACCCGGAGCCGGCGTTGCCGCGCGCGCCTCGCGCAGTTGCTCCTCCACGGCCCCGAGGCGCGCCATGTATTCCGAATGGAGACGGCGGGTAATCTCCTCGACGGCCAGTGTAGCCTCGACCCTGGCCTCGTGCTCGACGAACCGCTGCGCGGCAATGTCGAACAGCGAGAACATGGACCCCGCCTGTTCGCTCACCCCGACCCCAAACACCCGCACCGGCTCCCGGAGGGAGATGACCCCTACGAGTTCGCCATCCACCCTGACGCCGCGAAGCGCGAGCCGGCCACCGGACGAGTCCAGCGCGATGCCCATCATGCGGGCGAACGGCGCGGCGTCGTCGCCAAGATCGGCCAGGGTGCCACCCGCCCTGACGGCCCGGGTCACCGCCTGCGGCAACTGGTCAACGGATAGCTCGATTCCAGTGCGTGACACCCCGCCGGCCGATGGGTCGAGCCGCTCGACCATGAGCCCTCGTCGCGGCGTCACCCGGAAGAAGGCGATCGCGGCGCTCCGGTCTATGTCGGCCACGCACTCGCTGAGCGCCACGAGGGCGGCGTCGAGCGTGTTCGCGGCACCAAGCGCGTGCGCGAGCGATTCCAGCGTGCGTGGGGTCATGGCCAGGGGACGGTCGCCCCCCCAGGGGGAGGACAGGCGTGAAGGCGAAGCATTATGCGCGTTTGCTGCCTTGTCAATCGAACAGGGTGGCCTGCCGTTTTGCTTGAATCGCGCGATCCGCGCTGGTAATTTCACCTCAATGCCGGAGCGTACGATTCAGCTCGTGCTTCATTACGACGGGACCGATTTCTCCGGATGGCAGGTGCAGCCCGCCAGGCGAACTGTGCAGGGAACCATGGAGAGCGTGCTCGCCGACCTCGCAGGGCAGCCGGCGAGGGTAACGGGCGCGGGCAGAACAGATGCGGGCGTGCATGCCCGCGGCCAGGCGGCGGGTGTCACCGTGGCGTCGCACTGGACGCCGGATCGCCTCCGCCGGGCGCTGAATCAACGGCTACCCAACGATGTCTGGATCGCGAGTGCACACGAGATGGTCGCAACATTTCACGCGCGGTTTGGCGCGACGTCCAGGCGATACGCGTACCGCATCGCCACAGGCGACGACGCGCGGTCGCCATTGCGCCGCCGGTTCGCGCTACCATGGGACGGTGCGTTGCCCGATGCAGCGGAACTGGACTGGTGCGCAGCGCAGGTCGTCGGCACGCACCGGTTCATGGGTTTCGCCGTCAAGGGCACCGCGCCGGAGGGCGACGACCACGAGTGCACCGTGCATCATTGCGGCTGGACGGTGCGGGCTGACGGTTTCACACTCGACATCCGGGCGAACAGGTTCCTGCACCACATGGTCCGTTTCCTCGTAGGCACGATGCTCGACGTCGCCACGGGCCGGCGGCCGCGGGCAGACTTTGCGGCACTGCTCGAGGCCGATAGCAACGATGAAGCGTCAGAACCAGCGCCCGCCAGCGGCCTTGTGCTGGAGCAGGTCACCTACCCACCCGGTCTCTACCTCAGGGCCTGACCCATGCGCTTGTTCCTCGCTACCACGTCCATTGACGACATCCGCTGGGCCGCCGATGCGGGGCTGATTGACGGCGTCGTGGCAACGCCAACCGTCATCGCCAGTGAGGCGCCGCAGGCCGATGCCAGGGAGGTAATCGCCGGTATCGTCCGCGAGACGCGCCTCACCGTGTGTGCGAGCGTGCCAGCCGTAAGCGCTGCCGAGATCGTGAGAGGGGCCCGCGACCTTCGCAAGCTGACCGAGCGCCTCATCGTAGCGGTGCCGTTCATCGAGGACGCGGTGCCGGCGATCCGCCGGCTCGCGGCCGACGGCATCACCGTTGCCGCGACGCTCGTCTACTCCGCGGCTCAGGGCATCCTGGCGGCACGGGCCGGGGCGGCGATGGTCACCGTCTCGATAGACACGCTCGACATGGTGGGGTCGGACGGCATGGAAGTCCTTCGTCAGTTGCGCGGGTCATTCGACCATTCCGGCGCCGAGTGCGATATCGCGGCCGCCGGCCCGGGCAGCGCCGCGAGCTTCGCCGCCGCGGCTGCCGCCGGCGCGGACGCGGCCGTGGTCACGCCAGAGGTGCTCCGTTCGCTGCTGCAGCACCCGCTCACCGACCGGGGCCTTGACCGGTTCCTGGTGGCGGTGGCGCGGAGACCCAAGGCAAGGCGGCAGAAGTGAAGCGAGCGCGGCGCCTCCGGGCAGGGCTCCTTGGCGCGGCGGCGGCCGCGCTCGGGTGCGGCTCCGTTACCCCGTCGCCACCCGACGCGCAGGCCTCCACGATCACGGCGGAGCCCGTTGCGCTCCAGCGCGGAGCGCGCTCGGACTCAACGTTGGCGAAGCGGCGCACGGCCATCACGGACGCCTCTGCAAGGGTCGCGCCCACCGTCGTCACGGTGCAGACGGAGGCGGTGCAGAAGGTCGTCACGTACGACTTCTTCTTCGGGCCACAGAGCCGCGAGCAGACTTCGTCCGGCATCGGATCCGGCTTCATCATCCGGGCGGACGGCGTGATCCTCACCAACGCGCATGTCGTAGCCGGAGCCACCAAGATCAGCGTGGCCATGCGCGACGGACAGACGTACCAGGCAAAGCTGCTCGGCGCGGACGAGACCAACGACCTCGCCGTACTCCAGATTCCGGCGACAAAGCTCCCCGTCGCCACCCTCGGCACGTCGAGCGACATCATCGTCGGCGAGTGGGCGATCGCAATCGGCAATCCATTCGGGTTCGTGCTGGGCAACGTCGAGCCCAGCGTCACCGCAGGCGTGATCAGCGCCACCGGCCGCAACCTCACGGCGCGGAGCGAGGGCGGCGGCGTCTACCTCGACATGATCCAAACCGACGCCTCGATCAACCCGGGCAATTCCGGCGGCCCGCTGGTGAACGCGCTCGGCGAGGTGATCGGAGTCAACAGTTCGATTTACTCGCCGAACGGCGGGTCGGTCGGGCTCGGGTTCGCCATCCCGATTGACCGCGCCCGGCGCGTTGCCGAAGACCTCATAGCGCATGGGCGCGCGCGTCAGCCATGGATCGGCGTGCGGATTGACGAGCCCTCCACCGACCCCGGAAACCGCACCGGACTGACGGGCGGCGCGGTCGTGTCGCAGGTAATCCCCGACTCGCCCGCGGCCAAGGCAGGCATCCGCCGCGGAGACGTCATCGTGAAGTCCCGCGACCGGATGGTGCGAAACGGATTCGACTGGGAAGCGGAGCAACTCGACTTGCGGGTCGGGGATGAGGTTCCGCTCGTCGTGCGCCGCGATTCGCGCGATATGCCGCTCCGCGTCGCCGTCGCCGACCGCCCCGAGGTCACCGCGCCGCGGGTGTCGGTGCTCCGGGATCTGGAACTGGTTGACGTTACGCCCTCCATACGCGCCGAGCGCAACATCCAGTACCGCAACGGAGGTGCGCTGATCGTCTCCGTGACGCCACGCGTCGCGGAAGACCTCGGCCTCGCGAACGGCGACGTGATCTACCGCGTGAACACCACGTCCATCCGCGACGCCCAGCAGGCGAAGCAGGTCCTCGAGTCGTTCTCGGGTCGCGGCCGAATCCGCATGTACTTCGAACGCGGCGGGCGCTCCTTCTATACCGACTTCGCGATCCAGCCGTGACTTCCACCTACTCCTCTCCCCTCGGCGAACGGTACGCGAGCCCGCAGATGCTCGAGCTCTGGTCGGCGCAGACGCGGCACGGCCTCTGGCGGCGGCTCTGGCTCGCACTCGCCGAAGCCGAGCGCTCGCTCGGCGTGCCGATCACGGAAGCCGCGCTCGCGCAGATGCGGGCCCACCTCGACGACATTGACTTCGCGGCCGTGGCGCGGTATGAAGCCCGCTTCCGCCACGACGTGATGGCGCACGTGCACACCTTCGGGGATGTTGCGCCTGAGGCGCGTGGCGTAATCCACCTCGGCGCGACTAGCGCCTTCGTTACCGACAACACCGACATCATCCAGATGCGCCGCGGGTTGCAGCTCCTGCGCCAGCGCGCGGTGGCTGCGCTGGCCCCGCTGGCGGCCTTCGCCCGTGAATGGCGCGCGGAGCCAACGCTCGGCTACACCCACCTTCAGCCTGCGCAACTCGTTACGGTCGGCAAGCGCGCGACGCTCTGGATGCAGGACCTCGTGCTCGACATCGAAGAACTCGATCGCCGCATCGCGCACCTCCCGATGCGCGGGGTGAAAGGCACGACCGGGACGCAGGCGAGCTTCATGGAGATCTTCAGGGGCGACCATTCCAAGGTGCGCGAGCTCGACCGCCGCGTTGCCGCCGCGATGGGATTCGACGCCACGATCCCGGTTTCCGGGCAGACCTACACGCGCAAGCTCGACGCGCAGGTCATGGCCGCCGTGGCGGGAATCGCGGCGAGCGCCGCCAAGTTCGCGAGCGACCTCCGGATGCTGCAGTCCTTCGGGGAGATCGAGGAGCCGTTTGGAAAGGAGCAGGTCGGGTCGAGCGCGATGGCCTACAAGCGCAACCCGATGCGATGCGAGCGCATCAACTCGCTCGCCCGCTTCGTGCTCTCGATCGAGCCGAACGCCAACCAGACGCACAGCGTGCAGTACTTCGAGCGCACGCTTGACGACAGCGCGAACCGGCGCATCACGATTCCGGAGGCGTTTCTTGCTACCTACGCAATCCTGATCCTGTGGGCCAATGTCGCATCGGGCCTCGAGGTGCATCCGGCCCGCATTCGCGCGCGCGTTGCGGACGAGCTTCCGTTCATGGCAACCGAAGCCCTCATCGTCCGGGCGGTGGAGCGGGGCGGCGACCGCCAGCGCGCACACGAGGTGATCCGTCGCCACAGCGTCGAGGTCGCCCGCTCGATGAAGGACGGCGGCGCACGGAACGACCTGCTCGAACGCCTCGCGGCCGACGGTGAGTTTGGCGTCCCTGCCAACGAACTTCACGCCACCGCCGACCCGTCCCGGTTCGTTGGCCGGGCGCCGGAGCAGGTTGATGAATTCCTCGCCGAGATCGCGGGTCCGATCCTCGGATCCGCCTCCCCAGCCCTACCACAAGTGGAAATCAGGGTATGACGATCGTTGGCCGGACCGACCTCCCCCTCGAACGCCTCCGACGCGGGAAGGTTCGTGACGTGTATGCCGTTGACGAGCACCGCGTGTTGCTCGTGGCAAGCGACCGCGTGAGCGCGTTCGACGTCGTCATGCACGAGGTCGTGCCCCACAAGGGCGCCGTCCTGACGCAGCTTACGGCGTGGTGGCTTCGCCAGTTCGAGAACGACGTGCCGCACCACATGCTCTCGGCCGACGCCGGCGAAATCGTGCGGGAACTTCCCGGGCTGGCGGCGCATCGCGGCACGCTCGAAGGGCGCGCCATGCTCTGCCTGCGCGCCGAGGTGATCCCTGTCGAGTGCGTCGTCCGCGGATACCTCTCCGGCTCCGCGTGGAAGGAATACAACGCCAGGGGCACGCTAGCCGGCGAGCCGCTGGCGGCCGGGCTGGTCGAGAGCGATCGCTTCGACCCGCCCGTCTTCAGCCCTGCTACAAAGGCCGATATCGGCCATGACGAGAACATTACCGTCGCGCAGATGCGGGAACTGGTAGGTGACGCCGTGGCGGCGGAGTTGGAGAGGATGTCGCGTCACGTGTACGGGCGTGGCCGCGACGTAGCGGCCACGCGCGGGATCATCATCGCCGACACGAAGTTCGAGTTCGGGCGCGTCGGCGGCCGGATCGTGCTGATTGACGAAGTGCTCACGCCCGACAGCTCCCGCTTCTGGCCCGCGGATCGGTACAGGCCCGGGCGTACCCAGCCAAGCTTCGACAAGCAGCCGTTGCGCGACTACCTCGACGGAGAGCGCAAGGCGGGGCGCTGGAACGGCGAAGCCCCGCCGCCGACGCTGCCCCCCGAGGTCGTGGATGCGACCAGCCGCCGGTACCGCGAGGCCTACCGGCTGCTGACCGGATCCGATCTCCCGGCACAGGGCGCCTGATGCGATTCGCAAAGGAAGGCGTGCCCTTCATCGCCATCGCAGTTGCCATCGCCGCTGCCTGCGTGTGGTTTGCCGCCGCTGGGCCTTCGCCTCTCCGCACGGGACTCGCGGCGTTCACGCTGCTGCTGGCGCTCTGGGTGGCGTACTTCTTCCGCGACCCCGAGCGGGAAGGCCCGCGGGGCGACCGCATCATCATCTCGCCCGCTGACGGCCGCATCGTACACGTCACGGAAGTGCACGAGCCCGCATTCGTGAATGGCCCGGCGTTGCGGATATCTGTGTTCATGAACGTCTTCAACGTCCACGTGAACCGGTATCCCGTTTCGGGAGTCGTACGCTACGTGCATTACAACCCTGGCAAGTTCCTCAACGCAGCCGTCGAGAAGGCAAGCCTCGAGAACGAGCAGTCATCCGTTGGCATCGAATCCCCCGCCGGGCCGGTGCTCGTGCGGCAGATCGCCGGGCTGGTTGCGCGCCGCATCGTCACGTACAGCCGCGTCGGCGCGGCCGCCGCGCAGGGTGAGCGGTTCGGGATGATCCGCTTTGGCTCGCGGCTCGACGTATTCGTACCGCCTGATTCGAAGGTGATGGTTCGCGTGGGAGACCGCGTCGCGGCCGGCACGACCGTTCTGGCGGAGCGATGACGCCCAGGCATCTCGTGCCGCGCCCGAGGATGGTGATGCTTCCCAGCGGGGTGACGCTCGCGAGTCTCTTCTTTGGCATCTTCGCAATCGTCGCGGCATCGCGCGGCGACTACGAACGCGCGGTTCTCTACGTGCTCATCGGCGCCGTCTGCGATGCGCTCGACGGACGCGTCGCCCGCGCGACCGGTACAGGATCCCGCTTCGGCGCGGAACTCGACTCACTCGTTGACGCGATCACGTTCGGCCTCGCACCGGCGATGATCATGTACTTCGCCGTGCTACACAAGAACGGATGGGACTGGCTGTTCGTGTTTGGCTTCACGGCCTGCGCCGTCGTGCGCCTGGCCCGGTTCAACGTGGAGCAGGCAGGGCGCCCGAAGACCTACTTCCACGGGCTTCCGAGCCCCGCTGCAGGCGGCGTGCTGGCGACCTACTACTGGTTCAGCCAGACCACGCTCTACACGGAGACGCTCATCGCGGCGCTTCCATGGCACCAGCTCCTCCGCTATCTGATGGCGGGGCTGGCGTTCCTGATGGTGAGCGACGTTCCCTACCCCGCACTGCCCACCTTCAGCGTTCGCACGGTGCGGGGCGTGATCGGGCTCCTGCTCGTCGTTGGCCTGGCGCTGGGGCTCATTTTCCTTCCGCGCGAATTCTTTTTTCCCGTCGGGATGCTTTACGTCGTTTACGGCATCGTCGCGGCCGCCGTACACGGCCTCCTGGAGCGGACCCCCCTGCAAACGACGCCGGCGACCCCGGACGGCGCAGTCGCTTACCTTCCCGATGACGAGGGCGATTCTGGCGACGACGCGGGGAACGATGACTTCGGCTTTTCGCCGCACCGGCGGCGCCGAGGCCACCGCGGCCGCCGTGGCCGGAAGCCAGCGCCCGACCACCCGCAAAGCCAAGGCCCCTCCGAATGAAGTATCGCGTCCAAGTTGAGGTACTCCCCCGGCGTGGCATCCTCGATCCGCAGGGCCGCGCCGTCGCCGACGCCCTGCGCACCCTCGGATTCGCCGATGTGGAAGAAGTCCACCTCGGCCGCCACCTGGTGGTCGAACTCGCCGCCGCGTCGGCCGACGCCGCCCGTGCCTCCGTCACCGCGATGTGCGAGCGCCTCCTCGCCAACCCGGTGACAGAGCAATTCGTCGTTGGCGCGGCAGAGACCGCATGAAGGTCGGCATCGTCAGGTTCCCGGGCTCTAACTGCGACGACGACGCATGGCACGCCGTCGTGGACCACCTCGGGCAGGACGCAGTCATGCTCTGGCACAAGGCGCACGACCTCGAAGGCGCTGACGTCATCATCCTCCCAGGCGGCTTCTCGTACGGTGACTACCTCCGCGCCGGCGCCATTGCGAGGTTCAGCCCCATCATGCGGGAAGTCATGGCGCATGCGAAGCGCGGCGGCATCGTGATCGGCATATGCAACGGATTCCAGATCGCGTGCGAAGCGCACCTCCTGCCGGGCGCGCTCCTCCCGAACGACGCCGGATACCGCTCCATGCCTGTGACGGTCCGCGTCGAGCGCACCGATACGCCGTTCACGAGCGCCGCATCTGCCGGGCAGCTGCTGACAATGCCGATCGCGCACGGCGAGGGACGCTTCACGGCGTCCGCGGATGAACTCGACCGCCTCGAGGGCGATGGCCAGGTTGTCTTCCGCTACGTGGACTCGACCGGCAATCCAACGCCCGCATCCAACCCGAACGGCGCAAGCCGCAACATCGCCGGCGTGTGCAACGGGGGCCGCAACGTCGTCGGCCTCATGCCGCATCCGGAGCGCGCCATGGAGCCCCTTCTGGGCTCCACCGACGGACTCGTCCTTTTCGAGTCACTGCTGGCCACCGTGAACGCCTGACCCCCCAAGCGAGCCGACCAATGCCCGACAAGCCCAGTTCGAACGAAGAAGAGTACTTCCTCAAGCAAGACGCCGAGCTCGTGAAGGAAATGCGGTCCCGGCTCGACGCCGAGCGCAAGGCCACCGAGCGCAAGTCGCACTACATGAAGTGCCCCAAGTGCGGCGCCGACCTCAAAGAGCACATGATCAGCCACGTCGCGGTGGACGTTTGCCCGGAGTGCGGCGGCGTCTGGCTCGATGCAGGCGAACTCGATCTCCTCCGCAAAGTGAAGGAATACCGCTTCGGCTCGCTTTTCGCCGAAATCTTCCGGAGCCTCCCCGGCAAGTGACTGCGACCCCGCGACCCGGCGACCCGGCCATCACGCCCGCGCTCGTCGCAGAGCACGGGCTTACGGACGAAGAGTACCGGCGCATGGTCGCCATGCTCGGGCGCGATCCGACGTTCACGGAACTTGGCGTGGTCAGCGCGTTGTGGAGCGAGCACTGCTCGTACAAACACTCGCTGCCGCTGCTTCGCGCACTTCCGACCAAGGCGCCCTGGGTGCTGCAAGGGCCCGGCGAGAATGCCGGTGTCATCGCCGTTGGCGACGGCCTCGCCGTCGCATTCAAGATCGAGTCCCACAACCATCCTTCGGCAGTCGAGCCGTATCAGGGCGCTGCAACCGGAGTCGGCGGAATCCTGCGGGACGTGTTCACCATGGGCGCGCGGCCCGTCGCGATGCTCAACTCGCTGCGTTTCGGCTCGCTCGACTCGGCCCGCGTGCGCTACCTGGTGGCGGGCATCGTCAAGGGGATCGGGGACTACGGCAACTGCGTTGGCATCCCCACCGTGGCAGGCGACGTCATGTTCGATCCGTCGTACGAGGGCAACCCGCTCGTGAACGCGATGTGCGTAGGCCTTCTCCGCGAAGAAGAACTCACGCGCGCCAAGGCGGAAGGCGTTGGCAACCCGATCATGGCAGTCGGCGCGCGCACAGGCCGCGACGGCATACACGGCGCGTCGTTTGCCTCGGAAGACCTCTCGCACGAAAGCGACGCCAAGCGGCCCCGCGTCCAGGTTGGCGATCCGTTCACGGAGAAACTGCTGCTCGAGGCCACGCTGGAACTGATCGCGAGCGGCGCCGTGGTAGCAATCCAGGACATGGGCGCGGCGGGGCTCGCTTCATCCAGTGCGGAGATGGCAGCCCGTGGCGACGTCGGCGTCGTGATAGACACCACCAAAGTCCCGGTCCGCGAGCCGGGGATGACCCCGTATGAGATACTCCTCAGCGAGTCGCAGGAGCGCATGCTCGTGGTGGCGCACCGCGGGCGCGACGACACGGTCCGCGAGATCCTCGCGAAGTGGGATCTGCAGGCTGCGGTGATTGGCGAGGTGATCGCCGAGCCGGTGTATCGCGTCACCGAGGGCGATCATGTCGTGGCGGAGTTCCCCGGCACGAAGCTCGTAACCGACTGCCCCGTGTATACCCCCGAGGCCCGCGAGAGCGCGGCGGTCGCAGCGCTCCGCGGGCAGGACGCGCACACGGTTCCCGAGGTGGCCGAAGAATCCGATCCGGCGTGGACGCTCGAGCACCTCCTGTCATCGCCGACGATCGCCGGCAAGCACTGGATCTACCGGCAGTACGACTCCACCGTCCGCACGAACACCGTGCGCGGCCCCGGTGCCGGCGACGCGGCCGTGCTCCGCATTCGCGGCTCAAGACGCGGCATCGCCGCCAAGACGGACTGCAACAGCCGTTACGTGTACCTTGACCCGCGCAACGGCGGGCAGATCGCCGTTGCCGAAGCAGCGCGCAACGTCGCGTGCGTTGGCGCGCGCCCCCGGGCGATAACCAACTGCCTCAACTTCGGGAATCCGAAGAAGCCGGAGGTATACTGGCAGTTCCGTGAGGCCGTGGCGGGCATGGGAGAGGCGTGCGCCGCGCTCGACACGCCTGTGACCGGTGGCAACGTCTCGTTCTACAACGAGAATCCGTCCGGGGCCGTTTTCCCGACGCCGACGGTAGGGATGATCGGTATTCTCGACGACGTCGAACGGTCGGTCGGAATGGCGTTCGCCGCCGCGGACCACAGCATCGTCCTGATCGGCGAGCCGACGGATGAACTTGGCGCGAGCGAGTACCTCGCGCGAATCCACGGGCTCACCGCCGGCGCTCCGCCGCGCTGCGACCTCGCGAAGGAGCGCGCAACGATCGAGGCGCTCCTCGACGCCATCGGCGCCGGACGGGTACAGTCGGCGCACGACTGCAGCGAGGGCGGGCTCGCCGTCGCGCTCGCCGAGTGCTGCATCGCGAACCGCCATGCAATGCACGGCGCCAGGGTTGACCTGTCCCGCTGGGCCGGGCTGCCACAGCGCGCCCTGCTTTTCGGTGAGGCCCAGGCCCGGGTAATCGTCTCCACGACGCACCCGGGTGATGTGGTGGCCGCGGCCAGGCGGCACGGCGTCAGCGCGTTCCATATCGGGACGACCGCTCCTGCCGGGGAAGGACTTTTCATCGCCGGCATCGCGAAACCGCTCGCCGCCCCGCTGGCGCGCCTCGCCGATGCCTACCACGAATCGCTGGCCCGCGCCATGGCGCCGGCGGCGACGCAGGAACAGGGGATATCGTCCTGATGTGTGGCATTTTCGGCATTAGGGGGCACGCCAACGCCGCCGCGCTCACGCAGCTTGGCCTCTACTCGCTGCAGCACCGCGGTCAGGAATCCGCTGGCATCGTCGCATACGACAACGGCCGCGCCAACGGGATCCGTGTCATGGGGCTTCTGGGCGAGAGTTTCGGCCCCAGGGAACTCGCGCAGCTTCCGGGCCGCACCGCGCTTGGCCACACGAGGTACTCCACGACAGGTTCCTCGACAATCGAGAATGCGCAGCCAGCGCTCGTGGCGTTCCGCGGAGGCCATATCGGGCTGGCGCACAATGGCAACCTCGTGAACGCGACGGAGCTCCGTCAGGACCTCGAGGCGAACGGATCCATCTTCTCCTCGACGATGGACTCGGAAGTGATCGTCCATCGCCTCGCGCGTTCCCATGCCACGTCGCCCGAGGCCAAGCTTGCCGAGGCGATCGAAGGCATCGAGGGCGCGTACTCGCTGCTCGTGCTCATCAACGACACGCTGCTCGCCGCGCGGGACAGGCACGGCTGGCGGCCGCTGGCGATGGGCACGCTGGATGGGGCGACGGTCTTCGCATCCGAGACCTGCGCGCTCGACATCGTTGGCGCCACGTATGTCCGCGACGTGAAGCCCGGTGAAGTCATCGCCGTTGATGCCTCCGGAATCCGGACGATTGATCGCGGCAGGAACAACCCGCTCCATCGCTGTGTGTTCGAGTACGTCTATTTCGCACGGCCCGACAGTCGCGTCTTCGGGGGGTCGGTGGCGCGCGCCCGCCGCGCCCTGGGCCGACGCCTGGCCATAGAGCATCCAGCGCCCGGCGCCGACTTCGTTTTCGCGGTGCCCGACTCGGCGAACGCCGCCGCGCTCGGCTTCTCAGAGGAGTCCGGGCTTCCGCTGGAACTGGCGCTCATCCGGAATCACTACGTTGGCCGCACATTCATCCAGCCCACCCAGGCGGGCCGCAACGCGAAGGTGAAGGTGAAGTACAACCCGGTGCGCGAAATCATGGACGGGAAGAAGGTCGTCATGGTGGACGATTCGATCGTTCGCGGGACGACCACCCGCGGACTCGTCTCGCTCATCAGGGCGGCCGGTGCGCGTGAAGTGCACATGCGGGTTTCGTCGCCCCCAATTACGGGCCCGTGCTACTACGGGATTGACATGGCCGACCGGGCAGAACTCATAGCGGCTCAGCGGTCTGTCGAGGAAGTCGCGGGCGAAATTGGCGTGGATTCCCTCGGCTACCTGTCGCTCGAAGGCATGCTGAACGCCGTCCCCGACGGGCCCGACGGCTTCTGCCACGCCTGCTTCTCCGGACAGTATCCAACGCGCCCTCCAACGGTTCCTCCAGGAAAGTGCACGGAGTAAGCGAGAAGCGGCCGGGGTCAGAAACCCCGGCCGCTTCTTCACGCTCTGTCACTTCCACCGCCGTGTCGGTCAGTGGAGGCGGGGAGAATCGAACTCCCGTCTTGCATAAGATCTTCCGCGGCGCCTACGTGCTTAGCCCGTCGATTGGTGTCTCCAGCCGCTGGCCGACAGGCCGCCTACGTCTGGATGATCCGCCTCGAATCTCGCGCGACGACCGGCGGAGGGCCGCTGCGCCAACCCGGTTTTGCGATACTCCTCAAGCCGCCCCGGGTGGGCTTCCTGTGGAGCACTGCTACGGAACCCGGAGGTTACGCAGCGAGAGCGAAGTTGTTGTTCGCGTTTGGAATTTTCCCGGGTGTTTAGCCAGAAACCCGAGAACCTGGGCACGCAGCCACGGAGCCACCTACACAATCGAAACCAGTCGCCCCCATGATCTGTTATACCCTGAAGTATACGGCATCCGGGAAGGGATAGACAGTGTCCGCGATCAGGCCCCCAGCGACCTCGCCGCCGCCATCGCGGCGCCAAAACCGTTGTCAATGTTGCATACCGTGACCCCGGCCGAGCAACTGTTGAGCATTGTGAGGAGCGGAGCCAAGCCGCCGAAGCTCGCGCCATAGCCCACGCTCGTCGGCACGGCGATCACAGGCACGCGCACGAGCCCGCCCACCACCGAAGGCAGCGCGCCGTCCATGCCGGCGACGACTATCACCACGCCAGCCGCCATGAGGTCATCCGTACGCGACAGCAATCGGTGAATGCCCGCCACACCGACGTCAACGAGACGCGCTGCGCCGAGGCCGAGCGCCGCGAGCGTCTCGATGGCTTCCTCCGCGACGGGCAGGTCGCTCGTGCCCGCGGTGACCACGAGGACACGTCGGGGCGCGTCCGCTCCGCCGGAATCGGCAAGCCCGCCAAGCCGAACCGTGCGCGCCACGGAGCTCACGCGCGCAGACGGAAAGCGCGCCGCCAGGGTTGCTCGCTGCGCGTCCGTCGTGCGCGTGACCAGGAAGCGGCCGTCGCGCGACGCGATACTGGCGCACAGATCCAACACCTGCTCCGTGGCTTTCCCCGCCCCATAGATGACCTCAGGATACCCCTGGCGGAGCGCCCGGTGATGGTCCACCGTGCTGTGCGCCAGTTCCTCGACAGGGTCACTCGAGAGTGCAGCGAGCGCAGCATCAGCGGAGACCGCACCCGATGCCACGTCGCGAAGGAGCGCCTGCACGCGCTCGCGGATCATCCTTGCGCGGCCGCTGCCATCGCCGCCTCGGCGGCGTCCGCGGCGCGATCTCCACTGGCCATTTCGCCGCCCTCGAGGGCGGCCATGTAGTCCCCGAAGATCCCTTCGACTTCGGCGAAGCTGCCCACCTGGTGCAGCCTGCGGCGAAGGTCAGCGGAGTGCGGCAGGCCGCGCACGTACCAACCCAGGTGCTTGCGGAACTCGATCGCTGCGCCGGCCGGATCAACGTCATACGCCTGAACGAGCCGCGCATGGTCGAGCGCAACCGCGAACCGCTCCGCGATGGACGGAGGGGGCGGAGCTTCGCGCCCATCCAGGAGCGCCCTCGCCTCCGCAAACATCCACGGCTGCCCAAACGATCCGCGCGCTATCATGACGCCCGCGCAACCGGTCTCCACGCGCATGCGAAGTGCGTCGGCGGCCGTCTTGATGTCGCCGTTGCCCACTACTGGCACGTCGAGCGCCTGGACGACGGCCGCGATCTCATCCCACGCCGCGGCGCCGCTGTACATCTGCGCCCTCGTCCGGGGGTGCAGCGTTACCACCCGCGCGCCAGCGTCCTGGCAGCGCAGCGCGATGGTAACGGGATCGCGCATCTCCTCGCTCCACCCGCTCCGGATCTTGCACGTGACGGGCACCGGCGTCGCGCGCGCAACCGCGCGAATTACCGACTCCACGAGCGAGAGATCCTTGAGGCAGCCCGACCCGCCGTTGCGACGGACGACCTTCTTGACCGGGCAGCCGAAGTTGATATCAATGAATTCCGGCTGAAACGTATCCGTGACGAACGCCGCTGCTTCGCCCATCGCCGCGGCATCGGCGCCGAAGATCTGCACGCCGATCGGCCGTTCGTCGGCGCCAAAGCGCAGCTTGGCCACCGTCGCCGGGTTCTCCCGGCGGATTCCCTCGGCCGAAAGGAACTCGGTAACGACGACATCGGCCCCAAACCGGCGGCAAAGCCGCCTGAACGGAGACTCTGAAACCCCCGCCATCGGCGCCAGGAACAGCGGGACGGGGTGGGCCGTGGGAAACGGGAATTCAGGCATTGCCCGAATCCTAGCCATGCCGCCAACTGCTTGCAACATCAACGTTTGACTCGCTTGCTCCCCGCGGGTTACCTTAGGCCGTCGCCACGTTGGCGGCACACCGCCGACCCACCGAGGACGCTGGATGGAACTGCGCGAATTCTTTTCCGAAGATGCGATCAAGCTCGATATCGCCGGAACCGAGAAGGACGATGTGCTCAGGGAGCTGATCGGGCTCCTCGGGCTCGATGAGAAAGACGAAGCGATGCTCTTCAAGATGCTCAAGCGCCGCGAGAACCTCGGGTCCACGGGTATCGGCAGGGGCATAGCGATCCCGCACTGCCGGTCGCTCGTGGTCAACAAGCTGCGCGTGGCGTTCGGCCGCAAGCGCGAGGGTGTTGACTTCAAGGCGATTGACGACAAGCCGGTATACTTCTTCTTCCTCATTGTCGCGCCACCGCTCGAAGTATCGAACCAGTACCTCCCGGTCCTCGGCAAGATCGCGCAGTTCTCGAAGGAACCCGACGTGCCCGCGCGTCTGCTGGAGATCACGCAGCCATCGGAGTTCATGGAACTGCTGCGCGAGAAGGGAGTCTGAGCGATCAATCGGCGGCCGGAGCGAATCCGGCCGCTTCGTCTATCTGGAGGCGAGTAATGTCACGCGACAGGCGCCAGCGGACGCGCGCCAGTTGCGCGACGGCCACCGCGAACAGGCCGCCGAGATAGCCGAACCAGATGCCGCGCGCGCCGAGCCCGGCGCCAAATGCAAGCGCAAGTCCCAGCGGCGCGCCAACTCCCCAGAAACCGCCCAGGTGGATCAGCATGGGAACCCGCGTGTCGCCGGTGCCGCGCAGGATTCCCGCGCAGACCGCCTGGACTCCATCGAAGACCTGGAACACCCCTGCAATGGCGATCAGGGACGAGGCCATCACGATCGTGTCGGCGTCGGCGAGGAACACGCCCGCGAGGTGGCGTGGCGCGCCAAGGAATGCAATCGCGGCCGCCACCATGAATAACAGCCCCACGGAGAGCGCAGCCACCGAATCGCGACGCGCCGCAGCGCCATCGCCGCGCCCGATTGCCCTGGCTACCATCACGGCCGCCGCCGCCGCTGTGCCGGTGGGCACCATGAACGTGAGCGAGGCGAGGTTGATCGCCACTTCGTGCGCTGCCAGCGCTTGCACGCCTATCCACCCAATCGCAACCGCACCCCCCGCGAACGCCGCGACCTCCAGCCACTGCTGCAGCGCCACCGGGATTCCAACGGCCAGCATCCGGACCAGTGGCTGCACGCGCAGCGCGCCGGCGCGCCACGGCCGGAGAACGTGCGCCAGATGCGCACGGTCGAACCAGAGGACGATCGCAAGCATTGCCCACCTTCCGATCGCGGTGGATACCCCACTTCCCACTGCGCCCATCCGGGGGGCGCCGAGGTGGCCGTAGATCAGCGCCCAGTTGAGCACGACGTTGAGCGCGTTGCCCCCGACTATGGCAGCGACGATCCCGCGCGTGTGCCCCATTGCCTGAAGTGACTGCCGCAGTGCGACGAAAACGTAGAATGGCACCACCCCGATGGCGATCCAGCGGGAATAGCTCGCTGCGAGCGGAGTCACCGCGGCCGGCTGCCTCAGCAGCCCGAAGAACCACTCGCCCGGCAGGAGCAGCAGCGAGGTTGGCAGCGACACTGCCAGGGCCATGATGATGCCGCGCTGGACACCCCGGGCGACGCCCTCGCCATCCGCCGCGCCAACCGCCTGCGCTACGACCGGGTCGAGCACGAAGAGGAGGCCGATCCCGGGCACGGTGAGGTTCATCCAGTAGATATGACCGAGCGCTACGGCGGCCACTGCATCGGGACCCACCCGGCCAACCATGGCAGTATCCACGACGCCGAGTGTCATGATCCCGACCTGTGCGAGGACGATCGGCCACGCAAGCCGGATCATCTCCCTCACTTCCGCGCCGGTCGGGCGCAATGCCGAGAGCGGCAGCATCACCGTCAGCGGAGCGTGGCGAAGGCAAAGATCGCGGTCACCGCAACGGCGAGCGGCGTGTACAGCGCCATCGCCACCGTGGTGCGCGCTGCGACTTCGCCAGGCGTGCCGCCAAGCCCGCGCCGGAACGCAGCCCAGCCATACCAGGTGGTGTAGACGATTCCGCCAACCCCCACCGCGGCCGATAGCACGGTACTCGCTGCCCAGTCCGCAAGGGCCGATGCCGCGAGGGCTGCGAACACCGCAGTATGCAGGTCGAGCGCGAAGTCGCAGTGCGCGCCGTAGCCCGCCCTCAACGGTCGCCACATCATCCAGGTCAGGCCTGCGAAGAACGGGACGAGCAGCACCAGGGCCCACGGAAAGGCTCGGGCAACCGCGTCTGCGACCACCGCGGGTCGCGACAGAACCGTCCAGGCCCGCCCAGCGCCAAGGGCCCTGACGACCAGGTTTGCCTGTACGACAGGGTCGGCGACGAACGACGCCGAGTCCATCCCGATGTCTTCGATAAGCACGGGCGTAGCTGCGGGCGCCGCCACCAACGCATCACGCACGGGCCCCGCGAGCGCGAACGCCGCGACAGATGCAACGAAGAGCGGCAGGGCGCCCGCCGCCCTGCTCCTTGTTCCCGCGATGGACTCACGGGCCAGCTTGCCGGGCCTCGACAGTACGGCCACGGCCGCGCGGCCGAGCAGCGCCGCGGCGCCGGCTACTCCCACTCGATCGGTGCCGGCGGCTTGCTGCTCACGTCGTACACCACGCGGTTCACGCCAGGAACTTCGTTGATGATGCGACTGGAGATTCGTCCGAGCACATCCGGCGGAAACGCGTACCAGTCCGCCGTCATGCCGTCGCTGCTGGTCACGGCGCGCAGCGCGATCACATGCTCGTACGTACGGCCATCGCCCATCACACCAACCGACTTCACTGGCAGGAATACCGCAAAGGCTTGCCAGATGTCGTCGTAAAGCCCGGCAGCCCGGATTTCTTCGAGGTAGATGGCGTCGGCGCGGCGGAGCGTTGCGAGCGCCGCTTCGTCAACCGCGCCAAGCACGCGAATCGCGAGCCCTGGCCCCGGGAACGGGTGCCGGCCAACCATCTCCTCCGGCAGGCCGAGCAGGCGGCCGACGTTGCGGACCTCGTCCTTGAAGAGCTCCCGCAGGGGCTCGATGAGCTTGAACTTCATCCCCGGCTTGAGCCCGCCCACGTTATGGTGCGTCTTGATCGTCGCGCTGGGCCCGCCCTTCGGGCTGACGGACTCGATCACGTCAGGATACAACGTGCCCTGAACGAGGAATCCGGCCGCCTTCCCCTCTCTCTCGGCCGCTTCTTCGAACACGTCAATGAACGTGTGGCCGATAATCCGCCGCTTCTGCTCGGGGTCGTCCACCCCCGCCAGAGCCGACAGGAATCGCTCTTCCGCCCGAATTGTCACGAGCCGCACGCCCATGTGCTGCCGGAACGTGCGCTCGACCTGCTCACGCTCGTTCAGGCGCAGGAGCCCCGTATCCACGAAGATGCATGTGAGCTGGTCGCCAATGGCGCGGTGCACGAGCGCCGCGGCAACCGAGGAATCAACACCGCCGGAGAGGCCGCAGATGACGTGCGCGCCTCCAGCCGTCGAACGAATCTTCTCCACTTCCTGCTCGATGAACGAGCCGGGCGTCCAATCCGGCACCGCCTTGCAGACGTCGAAGAGGAAATTCCCGATGATGTCGGCGCCCCGCACGGTGTGGGCAACCTCGGCGTGAAACTGTATGGCGTGGATCGGCTTGTCCGCGTGCCTGAAGCCGACCACCGGGTTTGCCTCGCTCGATGCCGTCAGCACGTAACCCGGCGGCACTTCTTCGACGTGATCGCCGTGACTCATCCAGACCTGGGTCCGTTCGCCCACGTCGAACCCCTTCCAGAGCCCGTCCGCCTCGCGCACCACCGCTTCCGCCCGGCCATACTCCCGGCGCCCTCCCCCGGCCACCCGCGCGCCGGCGTACCGCGCGATCCACTGCATGCCATAGCAGACGCCAAGAACCGGCGCGAGATCCAGGATACCGGGATCGAAACCCGGTGCGTTTGCGTCTGAGACCGAGCTTGGCCCGCCGCTCAGAATAATCCCCGTCGGCCTCCAGCCCCGGATCCACTCGAGCGTCCTGTCGGGGGGATGAATCTCGCAGTACACGTGCGCGTCGCGCACACGCCGGGCAATGAGTTGCGTGAACTGGCTGCCGCAGTCGAGGATCAGGATTCGCGAGGTCAACCGCTGATTCCTCCGCTCCGCCGCATCGCGCGGGCCATCAGTACGCCCACTGGCTGCCAGTGAGCTTGATGAACTCGACGCGCTTCGTGTCGAGGTCCACCACCGCGCACGTTGGCGCGCCATGCAGCCAACCGCAGGCCTCGCCCGGATTGATGATGAGCACGTCCCCACGCGTCTTCATGGACTGCTGGTGCTCCATGCCGTGCACCACGAAGTTGTGCCGCTTCAGTGAACGGGGCGAGACATCGCCGATGTCGTGCACGAGCAGGATCTTGTGGGCTCCGATCGCGAGACTGTGGGGCGACTCGAACAGCTCGTGGCCCATCCCCTGCGCGGCCAGCGCGCGGAGCCCCTCCTGATCGCCGTCGTTGTGGCCGAACACGCCGGCCAGGGCCACGCCCGCGTCGTGAAACGGCTGAAGCGCGAACGGCGAACAATAGTCTCCCGCGTGCAGGACCATCCCGACGCCACGCTGCGTCAACTCCTTGAGGAGTTCGCGAGTCGCCGGCAGCCGGTCATGAGTATCGGACATCAAGCCAACGAGCATCAGGCATCCCTCCAGTCTGGGTCCTCGAGCTCGAGCCGCATCAGGTCGTCATACGTCTCGCGTGCCGTTACGACTGCGAAGCTGCGACCGGCCACCATCACTTCGGCGGCGCGGGGCCGACCGTTGTAGCTGGACGACATTACGAAACCGTACGCACCGGCGCCATGCACCGCCATCAGGTCGCCGGGCTGGACGTCGTCCACTTCCCGGTCGAGCGCGAGGAAGTCGCCAGTCTCGCACACCGGGCCGACCACGTCCGCACGCACCACGCTGCCGTTGGGCCGGACAGCGGAGATGCGGTGATACGCCGAATAGTGTGACGGCCGCAGGAAGTCGTTCATCCCCGCATCCACGATGATGTAGCGCCGCCCTCCACTCTCCTTCCGGTAGAGGACGCGCGTGAGGAGGATACCGCCATCGGCCACCATGAAGCGACCCGGCTCGACGATTGTCTCCATCCCGAGTTCGCCGGCTGCCTCGCGGATGAGTACCCCGAAGCCACGCAGGTCGGGCGAGGCATCGGCAGAGCCGTAGGCCACCGGAAGGCCGCCGCCAACATCCAGGTAGCGCAACGGCGCTCCCGATGCGCGCAGTTCCCGGGCTAGCTCGATGAGCCGCGCCAGCCCTTCGCGGTAAGGCGCAAGCGTCGCAAGCTGCGACCCGACGTGCATGTCGAGCCCCGTCACGCGGACGTTGGCCATCGCGGCCGCCATGCGTGCCACTTCACCGGCCGCATCGAACGGTATGCCGAACTTGTGGCCTCGCGCGCCCGTGGCGATGTAGTGGTGCGCGTTCTCTACCTGCACTTCCGGGTTGATCCGGAGGCCGACCGGCACCACGGCCCCTGCGGCGCGCGCGACCTCGTCGAGCAGCACGAGCTCGGCGGCCGATTCGACGTTCACGAGCTTCACCTGTGCTGCGACCGCCTCTCTGAGTTCGGCCGCGGTCTTGCCGACGCCGCCAAAGACGATGTCGTCGCCAGTGAAGCCCGCGCGCAACGCGCGGGCCAGCTCGCCGCCGCTCACCACGTCAACGCCCGCTCCCAGCTCCCGCAGCAGCGAGAGGATCGCGCGGTTGGCGTTGGCCTTCAGGCTGTAGTGAATTCGCCGCGGGATGCCCTCAAGCGCGGAATCGAGCCGACGGTACTGCTCGCGCACCGCAGCCGTGCTGTAAACGAACGTGGGCGTTCCCGCGGCCCGGGCGATCGCATCCGCGGGGACGTCTTCGCAGAAGAGCGCGCCATCTCGCTGCGCGAACGGTTCGGTCAGTACGCCTTGGCCCACACCACCTCGTGCCTGGCAGGCTGCCCCGTGATGAGGCACTTGGCAGGCGGCACCGTAGACCGGAACTCCGCATCCGGGATTACTCGAATGGTCGCCTTTGTCTCTTCCTTGACCCGCGCCTCCACCTCCGGGTCGCCGTTCCAGCCCGCGTACACGAACGCACCGTCGCCAGCCATGATGTCACGGAACTCGTCGTACGACGACACTGACCGGATCGTCGCCGCCTCGCGGCGGGCCTTGGCCTCGGTGAGCATGTCCGCCTGGATCGCATCGAGGATCCTTGCCACGGACTCGGCAACGCCGGCCCGCGCGATCGCTGCCTTAGCGCGGGTGTCGCGCCGCGCCGAGAACACCGATTGTTTCTCGATGTCCCTCGGGCCAAGCTCGAGCCGGAGCGGCACGCCCCTCAGCTCCCACTCGTAGTACTTGGCACCGGGCTTTACGCCCTCGCGGGCGTCCACGTGCACGCGCAGGCGATCCGAGTTGCCGCGACCCGTCCACTCCGTCAGCTCGCGACGCAACTGTTCTGCGGCTTCGGAGAGCCGCCCGCGTTCGTCATCCGACTTCCAGATCGGGACGATCACCACCTCTATGGGCGCGAGGCGGGGAGGAACCCGCAGCCCGTTGTCGTCGCCGTGCGTCATGACAAGACCGCCGACCAGGCGCGTTGAGACGCCCCAGCTCGTGTTCCACGCATGCGCCATCTCGCCTGACTCGGTCTGGAACTGCAGGTCGAAGGCCTTCGCGAAGTTCTGCCCGAGGTTGTGCGACGTCCCCGCCTGGAGGGCCTTCCGATCCTGCATCATCGCCTCGATGCAGTAGGTGCGAAGCGCCCCGGCGAACCGTTCGCTCTCCGTCTTGAGCCCCGTGATGACCGGCATCGCCATCCACTGCTCCGCGAAATCGCGGTAGATGCCAAGGATCCGCAGTGCCTCTTCTTCGGCTTCATCGTGCGTTGCGTGCGCCGTATGGCCTTCCTGCCAGAGGAACTCGAGCGTCCGCAGGAAGAGCCGCGTCAGCATCTCCCATCGCACCACATTCGCCCACTGGTTGATCAGTATCGGCAGGTCGCGGTAGCTCTGGACCCACTTGGCGTACATGTGGTAGATGATCGTCTCGCTCGTCGGCCTGACGATGAGCGGTTCCTCCAGTTCCTTGCCGCCTCCGTGGGTTACTACCGCGCATTCCGGCGCAAACCCCTCGACATGCTGCGCTTCCTTGTGCAGGAAGCTCTCGGGGATGAAGAGCGGGAAGTACGCGTTCTGGTGTCCCGTCGCCTTGAACATGTCGTCCAGCGCGCGCTGCATCCGCTCCCAGATGCCGTACCCGTTCGGGCGGATCACCATTGATCCCTTCACCGGGGAATAATCTGCGAGCTCCGCCCGGAGGACCACTTCGTTGTACCACGCGCTGAAGTCCTCGGCGCGCGTGGTGAGCTTCTTGTCGTCTGCCATCAGGGTTGCTGTTGCGAAGGAGGATGAGAGAATCGCTTCTGGTCGGCCTGCCGCCTGAAGTCGCGCAGGGCCTTCTCGGCCCGCTGAGGGTCTCCGCTGCAGAGTGCGGCGGCATCGAGTTCCACGTTGCCTGCCCGGTCCATCGTGAGCAGCCGGACATCGGCAACGTCGGCGCCGCGCACCACGACGCCGTAGCTTGCGCCCGACTTCACGGCCGCCTGGAGCTGCGAGTTCGTGCGCTGCGTGGTGAGCTTCTCGTAGCTCGGCGGATACTCGACTGCGGCACCCGCGGCGCGCAGCGCGGCCGCGACAGCCAGCACGCGATCCACCGTGGCCTCCGGCCCGGCGACGATGTAGAACTCCGGCGCGGGGGCGGCTTCAGGCATGAGGCCGCGGTCCTTGAGCAGTTCACCAAGGACGACGTCGCCCATCCCGAAGCCAACCGCCGGCAGGTCAACACCACCGAGGTCAGCCAGCAGCGAGTCATAGCGGCCGCCACCGCAGATCGCGCGCAGTTCGCCCTTTGCGTCGAACAGCTCGAACACGATGCCGGTGTAGTACGTGAGCCCGCGAACGATGGACAGATCCACATCCACCCACTCGCGAATCCCCAGCGACCCGAGATGGCCGAGGTACGCGTCCAGCCGGCCAATTGCCTCTGCCACGGCTCCAATCGAGCCGTAAGAAGAGCGCATCAGGTCAAGTGCATCGGGCCGCCCCAACCCGATGAGCGCATCCACGGCCGCTCCAGGCAGACCTGCCTCACGCAGCTTCTCGCGCCGAACCGCCTCCGGCTGGCGGCCGGCCTTGTCGAGGACGGCATAGGCCGTCGGCACCGCGGCGGGCGGCACCTCTATCGCAACCAGCAGCGTGTTCAGGAGTCGCCGGTCGCTGATGCGGGCGCGCACGTCGTCGGGGCCCAGGCCGAGTTCCTGCATGATCCCCACCGCCACGGCGAGCAGTTCGGCATCGGCCACCTCGCTCGCCTCTCCGACGATATCCGCGTTGAGCTGGAAGTGCTCGCGCAGCCTCCCGCGCTGAGCGCGCTCGTACCGGAAAAGCTGCGGGACGGAGAACCAGCGCACCGGCTTCCGCAACGCGTTGGCGCGCGCCGCGACCATCCGCGCGAACGTAGGCGTCATCTCCGGGCGCAGGGCTACCTGCCGCCCTCCCTTGTCCTCGAAGTTGTAGAGCTGGCCGACGATCTCGTCGCCGCTCTTCTTCGTGTAGAGATCCAGCGGTTCCAGAGGCGGCCCGTCGTACTCGACGAAAGCAAAGCGACGGCAAACCTCGCGCCACGCCCGAAAAATGTGGGCGCGATGCGCGAACTCATCCGGATAGAAGTCCCGGAACCCGGGAAGCGCTCCGCCCGCCATCCATGCAAGTTACCCGCTGGTCGGGGAGACCTCCAGCCGCGCCATGGCGTCCCCCACGGTGTGGAACGAACCCGTCACAAGGATCGTCCCGCCTGCCTGGGCTGCCAGCGCGAGCGCCCGGTCGAAGTCCCGGACCACGATCGCATCCCACCCGGCGCCGTCCGCGTAGGCAAGCGGCTCGGGAAGGCTCCATGTGCGGCTCGGCGGCGACGTCGGGGCTATGGTCAGAATGAACCGGCGCACGCGCGGCGCCAGCGCGGCGAGGATGCCCCTCCAGTCCTTGTCGCCGAGCACCGACACCACGGCCGTGATTGCCTGGCCGGCGGCTGCCTGCCCCAGCGTGTCGGCGAGGACGCGCGCGCCTGCGGGGTTGTGCGCCACGTCGAAGATGTAGCGCCC
This sequence comes from Gemmatimonadaceae bacterium, assembly GCA_020851455.1. Classification (GTDB taxonomy): domain Bacteria; phylum Gemmatimonadota; class Gemmatimonadetes; order Gemmatimonadales; family Gemmatimonadaceae; genus Fen-1231. The sequence continues at coordinate 149,503 of JADZCT010000047.1, forward strand.
GACGCGCTGGAAGCGGCCGGGCACGAACGCTCGCGCGAGCCCTCGCGCCGCGGCATCATCGTCAACCGCGTATTCCGGCGGCAACTCCCGCGCCATCGCCAGGGCCACCGTCGCGTTTGCCGCCTGGTGGCGCCCGACCAGGGGCGTACGCCACCGGCGGCCCTGCAGCGTGAACTCGGTCCCTTCGGCCGACACCAGGACGTCAACCGGGCCGCCCCCGGGATACACGATGCGCACGGGCGTCGCGCCCCGCGCGTGTGCCGCCCGCGCCAGCAGGCCGCCGATGGCTTCGTCCGGCTCGCCTATCACGGCTGGCACGCCGGGCTTGAAGATTCCTGCCTTCTCGGCGGCGATGGCTTCGCGTGTGGCGCCGAGGTACTCGACATGGTCAATCCCGATATTCGTCACGCCCGCCACGAGCGGCGACACGACGTTTGTGGCGTCGAGCCGGCCGCCAAGCCCGGTCTCGATGACAGCCACATCCACCCGATCCTCGCGGAAGAACTCGAACGCCATCGCTGTGGTTGCCTCGAAGAACGTGGCTCCGAGACGCTCCACGTCCGACGTCCACCGGCCGACGAACCCGACGATCCGCTCCGGCGCGACCGGGCGGCCGTCTACGATGAACCGCTCGCGGAAGTCCACGAGGTGCGGCGACGTGTACTTCGCCACGCGAAGCCCGCGCGCGCGCAGCATGGCCTCGAGTGAGGCGCACACGCTCCCCTTGCCGTTCGTCCCTGCCACGTGCAGCACGGGCATGGCTTGATGCGGGTTCCCGAGGAGCGCGAGAAACGCCTCAACCCGCTCGAGGCCGAGTTTCCACGCGCCGGTGGTGCGCGCGTAGAGGAAATCCAGCGCTTCCCGGTACGACGTCAGGCCGAGGCCCACTCCGTCCCTGCGGGCTTGTCGCTCATGTGGCGAAGCAGCTGGCCAACCGTACGCTTCAGATCCTTGCGATGCACCACCATGTCAACCATGCCGTGGTCGAGCAGGAACTCCGCGGTCTGGAAACCCTCCGGCAGGTCCTGGCCAAGCGTCTGCTTGATGACGCGCGGCCCGGCGAAGCCAATCACCGCCCCTGGCTCGGCAAGTATGGCGTCGCCCAGCATCGCGTAGCTGGCGCTCACGCCGCCCGTAGTCGGATTGGTGAGAATCGAGACGTACGATATCCGGCGCTCAGCGAGCTGGGACAGCAGGGCAGCCGTCTTCGCCATCTGCATGAGCGACAGAACGCCTTCCTGCATGCGCGCGCCGCCAGAGGCCGACACGATGACCAGCGGAAACTTCCGCTCGAGGCTCCGCTGCCCCAGGCGGGCGATTTTCTCGCCGACCACCGACCCCATCGAGCCGCCCATGAACGCAAAATCCATCACGCCCAGGTTCACCGGCAGCCCTTCCATGGTTCCGGTAGTCGTGAGGATGGCGTCGGAATCGCCCGCGTTCGTGTGGGCCTTGCGAAGCCGTGCCAGGTAATCCGGGAACCCCAGCGGATCGGTCGAGTGCAGGTCGCCGTCGTTGAGTTCCACCGATCCGTCATCGAGAAGGATCATCGTGTAGTCTATTGCACGAATCCGCCGGTGGAACCCGCACGCCGGGCACACGTTCAGCGCCTTCTGGAAGGCCTCGACCGTGTCGGTATGCCCGCACGCCTCACACTTCTCGAAGACGTCAGCCGGTATCTCCAGCCTCGTCGCGAGCGGCTTGCGGGGCTTCTTCTCCTTGCGGAACCAAGCCATGCGTTCAATCTACCAGTGCGGCGGGCCGCGCGGCGAGCCGTCAGATGACGAGCGTATCGGCCTGCCCGCGTCCCTCGAGGGAGAGGCGGACCAGCAGCCCCACCGCAATCCAGCAGGTCAGCATGAATGAACCGCCGTAACTGAAGAACGGAAGCGGGATCCCGGTGATTGGCATCACCCCCACGGTCATTCCCACGTTCTCGACGACGTGCGCGAACAGCATGGCGACGAGGCCGAACGCCACCAGACTCGCGAAGGTGTTCTGCGATCGCGCGGCTATCCTGATGCACCGCATCATGAACCACGCATAGAGAGCGAGCACGATGGCGACGCCAACGAAGCCGAGTTCCTCGCCAACCACAGGGAAGATGAAGTCGGTGTGTTGCTCCGGCAGAAACGCAAGCCGCTTCTGCGTTCCCTGGGTGAACCCCTTGCCGAACCACCCGCCCGAACCGATGGCCACCTGCGACTGGAGCACATGATAGCCGCTCCGCAGCGGGTCGCTGGACGGGTCTAGAAACACGAGAAGGCGCTGCTGCTGGTGCGGCTGCAGATGCCCCCAGACGAACGGCGCCACGACTCCGAAGGCGAGGTTCGCCCCGACGACGGCTACGCTCTCCAGCATGTACGGACGGGTCTTGTAGATGAGCGCGATTATGAAGACAAACCACGCCCCCCACAGAGGAGTGTTGAATGCGAGTGCGAGGCTGACCACCGGGCTGGCAGCCATGACCAGCAACTGCCAGCGCGTGCCCGCCCAGTACAGCATCGCAAAGAGGATTCCTATGAACACAAGCCCGGTACCCAGGTCGGGCTGGAGCATCACGAGCATCCACGGAACCCCTACGACGAGCGCCGGCCGCCAGAAATCCGCAAGCGTGCGCGGAGCGTCGCTGCGTGACGCGAGTACTTTCGCAAGCATCATCACGACGGCCACTTTCGCGATCTCGGCCGGTTGCCCGATGGACACGTCACCGAGGTAGAGCCAGCTGCGCGAGCTCTTGGCGGTGCCTGCGCCCCGCCCAATGAATGGCAGCAACACCAGCACGGCCACGACGATCCCGTAGAAGGCAGGAGTGACATAGTCGAGCGTCCTGATGCTCATGCGGCTCACGAGCCAGGCCGCCCCGAGTCCAAGCGCCAGGTGAAGCGCCTGCATCCGCCAGAGGCCCGACAGCCCGGTGGAGACATCGGTCTGCCCCGCCGAGTACACCATCGCTACGCCCATTACGGAGAGCACCAGCGCGAGGGCCACGAGCGGATAGTCCGCATCGGCTAGCCGCCTCACTCCCCCTCCGTCTGGATGTGCTGTGCCGGCGTCATCTTGAGGTAGTGGCCCATGATCTTCGACGCGATCCGGGCAGCCCGCGTCCCATGCCCGCCATACTCGATCAATACGACGACCACGATCCGGGGCGCGTCGGCCGGGGCAAAGCCGGCAAACCACGCATGGTTCAGTTCCTGGCCCCCGCGGAATACGCCACTCTGCGCAGTTCCGGTCTTCCCGGCGAGTGCAACGCCGCTGATTCGCGACGACGCCGCCGTGCCGCGTTCCACGACTCCGGCCAAGGCGTCGCGCAGGCCCTCGTACGCCGTGCTGTCGAGGGCGAAGATCCGCTCGATGGACGGCGCTCCCGAGGCAATCTGCGGACGCGCCGCGACGCCGCCGTTCGCAAGGGCCGTGTAGAACCTCGCGACGTTCACCACAGTCTGGGCGTTCTCTCCCTGGCCGATGCCCAGGTTGAGCGCGTTAGCCTGCGTCCACCCGCGCGGCCCATACCGCTTCGTGAAGTAGTCCGCCGCTGGATCCGACGGGTACTCGGGCCGGCTCTCGGCAGGCAGGTCAATCCCCGAGCGCGCGCCGGCGCCGAGCCGCACTCCGCCGGCCACCAGACGCTGCAGGCCTACCTTGAGGGCGAGCTGGTAGAAATAGACGTCGCACGACTGTTCGATGGCCTGTGCCAGCGTGAGGAAGCCGTGCCCCTTGGCGAGGTGGCACTTGAAGTACCGGTTTCCGTACTGGTACCCGCCGGTGCATGGCGTCGGCATCCGGTCCGTCACTTTCACGAGACCCAGTTCCAGCGCGGTAATCGCCGTCGCCAGCTTCCATGTCGAGCCGGGCGCGAATCTCCCCTGCGTCGCCTTGTTGTAAAGCGGCCGCCGCGGGTCGTCGAGAAGCTGCCGGAAGTACCCCGCGGGAATTCCGCCGATGAACCGGTTGGGGTCGAAACCCGGCGCACTGTGGAGCGCGAGCACCGCGCCGGTGGCCGGGTCCAGTGCCACAGCGGCCCCGGCCAGAGAGTCGCCGAAGATGTCCGCGACGTACTGCTGCAGGTCGAGGTCAATATTCGTCGCGAAGCGCGGGGCCGGCTGGGGAAGCACGGTAGTCGAGGAGTCGGCATCGCGCACGACCCGGCCGCGCGCGTCCACCTCGACGAACCTGACGCCTTCGGCGCCCTTCAGCCGGCTCTCGTACTCGCGCTCGATGCCGCCCTTGCCGACCTGCTGGCCCGGCTTGTACCCGGCGAACGCGGGCGTAGTGAGCTCCTGCTCGCTCACCTCGCCCGTATAGCCGACGAACGCCGACACGGCCGACCCTGCCGGATAGAACCTCTTCGGCGCGTCCTGGATGATGATTCCGGGGAACTCGACCCGGTGCTCCTCCAGCCGGCTCACGATATCGAACGTGGCGTTGCCGAGAATGACCGTGGGGCGGTTCGCATTGCGCCGGAACCGGCGCACCGCCTCTTCGGCCTGCCCCTCGGAAAGCGGAATCACGGACCCGATGCGCCCCAGCACGGTGCGCAGCGAATCGGCGCTCGGGACAATGACGGAGATCGAGTAGCCGGGCACGCTCTCGGCGATGATTGCGCCGTGGCGGTCAACGATCATGCCGCGCGGGGCGGGAATGGGAATTTCCCGCATCCTGTTGTCCCTCGAGCGAAGCGCGTAATCGCCGTGTTGCACGACCTGCGCGTGGAAGAACGTCCCCACGAGGAAAACGAACGCCAGGAAGAGCACTGCAGCCGCACCGCGCGACCGGCGCTGCACGTCGTTTGGGTGCAGCCTCACGCGCGCAGCCTCGATGCCGGTGGCCGCGACCACGCCAGCACGGCAAGCCCGACGACGGCGGTCAGCCCCGCCGCGAGCACCGACCATACCGCCAGTTGCATCGCGAGCGCAGGGCCGTGCGTGCTTCGCGCCGCAAAGACGTAAACCGCGTCGAACAGCCACTTGCCGGCGAAGATGAATATACCGTTCAAGGCAAGATTCTCGGCGAAGAACACCGCCTTGAGCCGGCTGGCCGCAAACCCGACCACGGTCAACGCCAGCGCCCCGGCCCCGAACGTCGCGGGAGAGAGCGAGTCGGTTGCCATTCCGATGACCAGCCCCACGACGGCGGCAACGGCCGGCCTCGATCGGACGGCCACCAGCATGAGGGCGATCACGAGGAAGTCGGCCTGGACGCGCCAGCCCAGGAACGGCCGCAGGGTGAAGTGCAGCGTCACCAGCGCCGCGACCCAGGCCGCTAGCAGCAGCGAGCGGGATGCGCTCACGGCCGTCGCCGCCGGAGGATGCCGGGCGCCGCCGCGCTGTCGGCCCCCGCCCTTCGCTGCCGCACCGTGATCGAGTCGCCCGCCAGTCGCGCCATCGAGTCAATCGCAGCCACGACCCGCCGCGCTGCGCTGTCGGCGCCGGCCGCACTCGACCACACGCCGTCAACGCCCGCCCGGCTCCGCTCTGGCCGGAGGATGAGCACGGATCCGACGCTCGACAGCGGCACGGCTGGCAGAATCAGGTATGTTCGCGCCCACTGATCCGGAGTTCTGAGCTCCGAGATCACTGTTCCAATCGGGATGCCACGCGGATACACGCCGCCGAGGCCGGAAGTGACGACGGCGTCCCCCGGCTCCAACTGGTTCCGCAGCAGGACTCCGCGCATGACGAGCAGAAAACGGTCGGCACCGGCGCCGCCCCTCGCCTGCACCATGCCGTACGCGTCTCCATCGGCCGCCATCGCGCTGGCCGCGAAGTCCGGGTGCTGCCAGAGTATCGCCGTGGAGGTAGCGGCATCCGAGCGCTCCACCACCCCCAGCAGGCCGTCTGGTGTCACGACGGGAGAGAGCGGCTCTACGCCGACGTCGCTGCCCGCCGAAAGAAGCATCGCCGGTTCGTCGCCAATCGTCCTGCCACGCAGGGCTTCAGCCGGGATGAAACCCCAGCGCAGCGCTGCGCCGAGGCCCAGAATCTGGCGCAGGTGCGCATTCTCCCACTCGACGCCCTCGAGCCGCAGCGATCGCAACGCGACTGAATCGGCAACGCGCGCCGCCGCATCGTGCCCGTTGAACGTCCGCCGGCCCACCTCGGCGCGTTCCTGCAGCGCAACGAAGGGCGCCATCACCGAGCGCCTCAACACGCCGGCGAACGCGTCGCGGCTGGATGCGGGCAGCGCCAGGCACACCAGCGCGGCAACGACACAGGCCACTCCAGCGGCGGCATCGAGTCTTGCGTCCGCCCGGCTCAGGCGAGCCACCGATGGCCCCCTTCAGGTAACCAGGACCGACCAGTACTTCTCTTCGTCGTCGAGAATCCGCCCGGTCCCGCGCACTACGCACGTCAGCGGATCCTCGTCCACGTGGATCGGAAGGCCGGTTTCCTGGGTGAGCAGCGTATCGAGCCCGCGAATGAGTGCGCCGCCGCCGGTCATCACGATGCCGCGGTCCACGATGTCGCTGGCAAGTTCCGGCGGCGTGATCTCGAGCGCCCGGCGCACCGCATCCACGATCTGCTGCACGGGCTCCTGGATTGCCTCGCGGATCTCGGCGGAGTGCACGCGAACCGTCTTCGGAATCCCCGAGACGAGGTCGCGCCCCTTCACCTCCATTTCCTTCTCCTCCGCCATCGGAACCGCCGAACCGATCTGGATCTTGATCTGCTCGGCCGTGGGCTCGCCAATGAGGAGGTTGTAGCTCTTACGCATGAACTGCACGATGGACGTGTCGAGCTCGTCGCCTCCAACGCGGATGGACGTGTCGCTCACGACGCCGGAGAGCGCGATGACCGCGATTTCGGTCGTACCGCCCCCGATGTCAATCACCATGTTCCCCGTTGGCGTCTCGACCGGCAGCCCCACGCCAATCGCCGCCGCCATCGGCTCGGCCACCATGAACACTTCCTTCGAGCCGGCGCCGAGCGCGGAGTCGCGCACCGCGCGCCGCTCGACCTCCGTAATCCCCGAGGGCACGCACACGATCACCCGCGGTTTCACCGTGAAGAAATGCTTCTTGATGATCAGCTCGAGAAAGTGACGGAGCATCTTCTCCGTCACGTCGAAGTCGGCTATCACACCGTCCTTCATCGGACGTATGGCAATCACACCCTCGGGAGTGCGCCCGAGCATTCGCTTCGCGTCGAGCCCTACTCCCTTGATCTTCTTCGTCTCGCGGTCAATCGCGACGACGCTCGGCTCATTGAAGACGATGCCTTCGCCCTTCACGTATACGAGAGTATTTGCCGTGCCAAGATCCACGGCAATCGCGTTGACCGGAAAGAGCGAATCAAACTTGAAGAAGGGCCAACGCATTATCTGGCGGCGCGTGCGGGCAGGCGAGCGTCGAGTGCTGGACGCAACGAGGTGACGGCAGGTGGCTGAAACCTATTCAGCCGCCCCAAGTGGAACAAGCTGTTGGCATTTCACCACCTACGCCGTCACCAGCCGCCCCGCCGGCCGCCGGCCAGCCTGGGCCGGTAGCACGCGGTCAGATGAACTTGGCGGGATCGTGGTACTTGAGGCCGAACGCCTCCGCCACCGCTGGGTAGGTGACCTTGCCTGCAACCACGTTGAGCCCCTTGAGGAAGCTCGGATCGGCGGCGAGCGCCGCCTTCCACCCTTCATTGGCCAGCCGGACCACGTACGGCAGCGTCGCATTCGTGAGCGCGAGAGTCGAGGTTCGCGGTACCCCGCCCGGCATGTTCGCCACCGCATAGTGGATCACGCCGTCCACCTCGTACACCGGGTTCTCGTGAGTCGTGGCCTTGGTCGTCTCCACGCACCCGCCCTGGTCAACCGCGACGTCAACGATCACCGCGCCGGGCTTCATCAGCTTGAGGTCCTCGCGCCGGACCAGCTTGGGGGCCTTGGCACCAGGGATCAGTACCCCGCCAACCACCAGGTCGGCCGTCCTGATCCGGTCGAGGATATTGTGCCGGTTGCTGTAGATACACGCGACGTTCGCCGGCATGACGTCGTTCAGGTAGCGGAGCCGGTGGAGCGACACGTCGAGAATGGTCACCCTCGCACCCATGCCCGCGGCCATCTTCGCCGCGTTGATGCCCACCACACCACCGCCGAGAACCACCACCTCGGCTGGCGCCACTCCGGGCACGCCGCCCAGGAGCACTCCGTAACCGCCGTAAAGTTTCTCGAGGTACTTCGCCCCTTCCTGCACCGCCATCCGGCCGGCCACTTCCGACATCGGCGTCAGGAGCGGCAGTTCCCCGCCAGGAAGCTCGACGGTCTCGTACGCAATGCAGGTCGCGCCAGAGTCAATGTGCGCCCTGGTGAGCTTCTCGTCAGCCGCAAAGTGAAGGTAAGTGAAGACCGTCTGGCCCTTCTTGATGTGCTTCCACTCCTTCGCGATCGGTTCCTTGACCTTCACGATCATCTCAGCGCCGGACCAGACATCCGCGGCGCCCTTCCCGATCGTCGCGCCGACCGCCACATACTCGGAATCGTCGAACCCGCTGCCCGCGCCGGCGCCAGTTTCGACCATCACCGAATGGCCAGCCGCAACGAGCGCCTCGGCGCCGGCTGGCACGAGGGACACGCGGTTCTCGTTGGTCTTTACCTCTTTGGGAATTCCGATGCGCATGATGACGATGAGAAGTGAAGGGTTGACGTGCTGCCGCGAACAATGTCCTGCATGGTGCGCTGCGTATGCGCGCGCCGGTCACCACCCGCGCGTCGGCGGCTCAGGATGGCCCGAGGCGCACGATGGTCTGCCGGCCGGGGACGAAGTACTCATGGCACACGGCGCGAGCGTCCTCGATCGTCACGGCGTCAACCTCTGCCAGCAGGTCATCCAGCGCCTTCCATGGCTCACGAAAGAGCTCGGCCGCGGCAGCGCGGTACATCCGGGACCCAACGCTCTCCATCGAGAGGGTAAGCTGGCCCTTGATCTGCTGCTTGCCGGACTCGAGCTCCTCTGGTGTGATCCCGCCTTCAGCGAGCCTGGCAAGCTCGTCCGTGATGGCGTCGAGGGTATCCATTGCGGATTCAGGAGCCGTGCCCGCGTAAATACCGTGCACGCCGGTGTCGCAGTGATACTGCTGGAACGCGTAGACCGAGTACGCGAGCGCCAGTTCCTCGCGCACGCGCTGAAAGAGGCGCGAGCTCATCCCGCCGCCGAGCACCGTGTCAACCAGCACCAGCGCCTGCCGGCGCGGGTCTCCGTGCGGGACAGTCTGGGAGCCCAGCACGATATGCGCCTGTGTCGAGTCACGGGCGATGTGCCTACGCGACGGCTGCGCAACGGACACCGGCTGCCGCCTCTCGGGAGGGACTGCGCCGGCCGGCAGCGCAGCCCATCCCGCCGCGGCCAGAACATCCACCAGCTTGTCGTGCTCGACATTCCCTGCCGCGCTCACCACCACGTTTCCGGGCACATAGGCGCGCTCGTGCAGCGCCCGCACGCCGGCAAGCGGCATCTCCGTGACCGACTGGCGCGTACCGAGGATCGAGTACCCGTACGGATGGCCTCCCCACATCTCGGCGTTGTGAGCTTCGAACACGAAATCGTCAGGCGTGTCGTCAACCATGGCGATCTCTTCCAGAATCACCTTGCGCTCGAGCTGCATGTCGGGCTCGCGCAACAATGGGTGGAAGACGATGTCGAGCAGGACGTCGGCGGCCTGCGCCAGGTGCTCGTCGAGCACCCGGGCCTGGAACGCCGTGTGCTCGCGCGCCGTGTAGGCATCCAGCGATCCGCCGAGCGATTCCAGCGACGACGCAATCTCCCGCGCGTTCCGCCGCTCGGTGCCCTTGAAGACGAGGTGCTCGAGCATGTGGGAAACGCCCATCTCCGCGGGCGTCTCGTGCACGGAAGCCGAGCGCACCCAGGCGCCTATCGCCGCCGAGCGCACCCCTGGCACGTGCTCCGACACCACGGTGAGACCGTTGGACAGGACCGTCCGACTGAGCCCTGCCCCGGCGTCGAATGCGGGAACGCCCGCAGAAGCCGGAGCCGGCGTCACTGATCGCGCGGCTTCCCGCGGTCGCGGCGATGGTGCCCGCCCCGACCTCCGCGCTCGCCTCCTTCACCGCCGGCGTCGTCAGCTGCGCCCGCGTAAGCCGTATCCCCCGATCCGGGAGCATCGGTGCTCCCCTCCGGCTTCGGCAGGAGCGCCTTCATCGAGAGCCGCAGGCGCCCGCGCTCGTCACGCTCGATGAGCTTCACCTTCACGCGGTCGCCCTTCTTCACCACGTCCTCGGTCTTCTCGGTGCGCCCGTGACGCAGTTCCGAGATGTGCACGAGTCCTTCGGTTCCCGGCATGATCTCGACGAACGCTCCAAACGCCGTCGTGCTCTTCACCGGACCCTCGTAAATTTCTCCGACGACCGGCTCCGCCGTGATCGCCTCGACCATCTGCCTGGCGCGCTGCATTGACTCGCCGCCCACGGCCGCGATCGTGACGAGGCCGCTGTCGTCCACGGTCAACTCGGCTCCAGTCTCGTCCTGGATACCGCGGATTGTCTTTCCCTTCGGACCGATCAGGTCGCCGATCTTCTCCGGATTGATGTGCACCGTGACGATGCGCGGAGCGTACGGCGAGAGGTCGGCGCGCGGCGCCGCCAGCGCTTCCTCCATCTTGCCGAGGATGTGAAGCCGGCCGGCCTTCGCCTGGGCGAGGGCTTCGCTCATCAGACTCAGGTCGAGCCCCTGAATCTTGATGTCCATCTGGATGGACGTGATGCCGGCGCGCGTGCCGGCCACCTTGAAATCCATGTCGCCAAGGTGATCCTCGGTGCCGAGGATATCGGTGAGAATCACGTACCGATCGCCTTCCTTGATGAGGCCCATTGCGACGCCCGCCACGGCCGACCTGATCGGCACGCCTGCGTCGAACAGCGCAAGGGAGCCGCCGCACACCGTGGCCATCGAGCTCGACCCGTTGGACTCGAGCACGTCCGATACCACGCGCAGCGTGTAGGGAAACTGATCGAACGGCGGGAGCACGCCCATGAGCGCGCGTTCGGCAAGATTCCCGTGGCCGATCTCGCGCCGGCTCGTCCCGCGCACCGGGCGGACCTCACCCGTCGAGAACGGAGGGAAGTTGTAGTGGAGCATGAAGCTCTTCGTGCTCTCCTTCGGCTCGTCAATCGAGTCCAGCCGCTGTACGTCGTTGGCCGTACCCAGCGTCGTGGCGACCAGCGCCTGCGTCTGGCCCCGGGTGAAGAGCGACGACCCGTGCGCGCGCGGAAGCACGCCCACGTCAATCGAGATCGGACGCACCGTGGCCGGGTCTCGTCCGTCAACGCGGAACCCTGTATCCAGAACCTGAGACCGCAGCGAGACGTACTCGAGATCCCCGAGGACGCCGCCGATGAATCCATGAACTTCGGCAGGAAGCTCGGCCTTGAGCCTGGCAGTCACCGACTCCTTGACTCGCTCCACTCCATGCACGCGTTCGTGCTTCTCCGGCTGGTTGATCGCCGCACGGATTGCATCCTCCGCCTCCTCCTTCACGCGCGCCGTCACCGTGACGGGCGTTTCCGTCCTGGCCCACTCCATCTTGGCCGCGCGCTGCTGCGCGAGCATCTCTTCCTGCATCGCGACCAGGTCGCCGATACCCCGCTGGGCGATCCCGAGCGCCTCCACCACGTCGGCCTCGCTGATCTCGAGGGCCCCGCCCTCCACCATCACGATCGAGTCGCGCGACCCCGCCACGACGAGGTCCATGTCGGAAAACTCGAGCTGCTGGAAAGTCGGGTTCAGCACCCACTTCCCCTGCACCCGCCCCACGCGCACGCCTGCGATCGGTCCCGCAAACGGAACCTTCGAGGCGTTGAGCGCGTAGCTGGCGGCGACCAGGCCGAGGACGTCAGCGTCGTTCTCCTGGTCGGCGCTGACCACGTACACGAACACCTGGACCTCGTTCTGGAATCCTTCCGGAAACAGCGGCCGGATCGAGCGGTCAATGATCCGCGCCGAAAGGATCTCCTCGTCGCGCGGCCTGCCCTCGCGCTTGATGAAGCCGCCGGGGATCTTGCCGGCTGCGTATGCCTTTTCGCGGTACTCGACCGTGAGCGGGAAGAAAGGGAGGGTGCTCTGCTTGTCACTCACCGTGACGCTGGCGATCACCATCGTGTCGCCATACCGGACGACGGCGGAACCGGCGGCCTGTTTGGCCATGCGGCCGCTCTCGATTACGAGTGTACGGCCTGCGAATGTGCGTTCTATGCGTTGCATGTCTGGTACTCTGCTGGAAGGAGGAGCGATGCGGGACCGCGTGTGGCGGCGGGGTCATCTGCGGCGCGCCGACGTGCTGCCGGCTCGACGCATCAGGACGGGTGCACAACACGAAAGCGCGCGGTCCGCCATGTGCGTCCGCGCGCTCACGATCCCGTCGTCAGTTAGTAGCGCAGCCCAAGCTCGTCAATGAGCTTGCGGTATGCGTCGAGGTTGGTGCGCTTCAGGTAGTCCAGCATGCGGCGGCGCTTCCCGACCATCTTGAGGAGCCCGCGCCGACTGTGGTGGTCCTTCCGGTGCGCTGCAAAGTGGCTGGTCAGGTAGTTGATGCGCTCCGTGAGCACACCAACCTGCACTTCCGGTGACCCGGTGTCCGTCTCGTGCCGCCGGTTTTTCTCGATTGCGGCGGTCTTCGTGAAAGCCATTGTCTTCTTCTCTGCTCTTGGGCGTCGATTTCGTTGTAGCATAATAACATAGCCAAGGCGCACGTTCCGCTCAAGGGGCGACACCCGCGCCATCAGCACACGCCTACTGCCAGAACCGCAGCACGAGAGATTTGATGTCGTTGAAGGTCACCACGACGAACAGCGTCAGTATGAACGCCACGCCAGCGCGCATCAGCCATTCCCGTGTCCGCAGCGTCAGCGGCTTGCCGCGGATCCCCTCCGCAACCGTCAGGACGATCTGCCCGCCATCCAGGACAGGGATTGGAAGAAGGTTCAGCACCGCGAGGTTGATGCTGAGGAAGGCAATCAGGGTAAGGAGCGGCTCGAACCCGTTCTTCGCGGCGGCCACCGACGATCGCGCGATCGCGATCGGCCCGCCAAGCGTCTGAACGCCGACAGTCCCCTGGAACAGCCCGCCCAGCACTCCCGTTACCGCCGTCGCCATCGTCCAGGTGGCGCGCAACCCGAGGACGGTCGCCTCTCCCAGACCTACGGGCTCGTGTATGGCCCTGTTTACCGGCCCCATGCCAATCCGGCCAACCGTCCGCGGCACGCCCGTCGCCGGATCCGGCTCCTGCACCGCCTGGGAGTGAACGGCAATCGTCATCGGGGCGCCGTTCCGGACCAGCCCCACGGCGATGGACGCATCCGGCCTGTCGGACACCGCATTCAGGAAGTCGGTCCACTGGCGTACGGCATGCCCGTCCACGCTCGTAATCGAGTCGCCGCGCTGAAAACCCGCGGCCTCAGCCGGCCGGCCGGCCACCACCGTGTCCACCACTGCCGGCACGACCTGCCGCCCATAGCCCCCGTAGATCGTCGTAGCCACGACTACCGTCAGCAACGCGTTCATGGTGACGCCAGCCAGCATGATGAAGACGCGCGCCGCCACCGGCTTCGACTCGAACCAGCGACCGGGCGGCACCGGCTTCGGGCCGTGCGGCACCATCGCCTCGGGATCCCACGTCGCCGGACGCTCGCCTTCAGGGACCTGCTTCTCCGATCCGCCTTCTATCTGCGCCATCGTCTCGTCGTCGCGCGATGCCATGCGCACGTAGCCGCCGAGCGGCAACCAGCCGATCACGTATTCGGTTTCCGACCCCCGCGGCCTCCAGCGCCAGATCGGCGCGCCCCACCCCAGCGAGAACCGCGGAGCATAAACTCCCATGACCTTCGCGGCCACGAAATGGCCAAGCTCGTGGACGAAGATCACTAGGCCGAGTACAAGGACTGGAGCGAGCCAGGCAAGCATCAACGTATCTCCGAGACGACTTTGCGTGCGCGGCGGTCCGCGTCCATTAGAGACTCCCGATCCGCGCCGCCTGGTCCATGCACCGTCGAGAGCGCCCGCTCGATTGCGGCGGCAATGCCACCGAACGGAATCTCGCCCCTGAGAAAGCGGGCGACCGCCACCTCGTTGGCGGCATTGAACACCGCCGGCGCGATCCCCCCGCGCCTGCCCGCCTCGACTCCCAGGCCGAGGGCCGGAAAGACGTCGGTCCGCACCGGCTCGAATGTGAGCGGCGGCGCGTTCACCGGGTCAAACCTCGGCGTCCCGGCATCGTCAACGCGCTCCGGGTGCGTCAGCGCGTACAGGATCGGGACTTCCATGGACGGCACGCCGAGTTGCGCGAGGACGCTGCCATCCACGAACTCAACCATCGAGTGGACGATGCTCTGCGGGTGCACCACGACCTCGATCCGGTCGTACGGAAGACCGAACAGGAAGTGGGCCTCGATCACCTCGAGCGCCTTGTTGGCGAGCGTCGCGCTGTCCACCGTGATCTTGCTGCCCATGGACCAGGTGGGATGACGCAGGGCGTCGCTCCGCGTCGCCGCCGCGATCCGCTCTGCGGGCCACTCGCGGAACGGGCCGCCCGACGCCGTGATGACAAGGCGCCGCACATCGGATGGCCGCCGCGCCGCGAGGCACTGCAGGATAGCCGAATGCTCGCTGTCCACGGGGACGATCTCGCCACCACCGCGGCTACCCGCCTCCGCAGCAAGTTCTCCCGCGACCACCAGGGTCTCCTTGTTGGCGAGCGCAACCCGTTTGCCCGCCTCCAGCGCGGCGAGCGTGGCATCCATGCCCGCGACACCGACCACCGCGTTGACGACGATGTCCACGTCATCGCGCGTCGCTGCGTCCACGAGCGCCCCTTCGCCCGTTTGCCATCCGCCGCGCGCCCCGCCTTCTCCTGGCGCGACGAGCCCGACGAACGCCGGGTGCCACGCGCTCTCCTGTTCGGCGAGGAGCGCTGCGTTGGAGTGCGCGGTGATGGCCGACAATGTGTAGAGGCCGCGCTGACGGGCGATCACGCGCAATGCCGTGCGGCCTATTGACCCCGTTGATCCGAGGACGGCAACGCGGCGCATCACGGAGTCGGCATGAGCATGAACTCGTACAGCACGAACGCAACGGGAAGCGCGAAGAGCAGCGAGTCCACGCGGTCGAGCACGCCGCCATGTCCAGGGATCAGCGCCGAACTGTCCTTGACGTTCGCCTGGCGCTTGAGCATTGACTCGACCAGGTCGCCCACCTGCCCGGCCACGCTCACGACGAGCCCGAACGCGGCCGCCGCCGGCAGCGACATCGTGAGGCGGCCATACAGCCTCAGGGCGAATCCGACATACGCCAGCGAGACGACGACCGCGACGATCACGCCGCCCCATGCGCCGGCGACCGTCTTCCGCGGGCTCACGCTCGGCATGAGCGGAGTCTTCCCGATCCACTTGCCGATCAGCATCGCTCCGGTATCCGTACCCCACGTGATCGCCAGCGGCAACGCGGTGAGGAGCACGCCCGTGGCGGCGTCTATCGCGAAGCGGTGATAGCGAAGGGCATAGCCGAACGCGAGCATCCCGCCGGTGTAGAAGATGCCCAGCAGCGTGATGCCGACCACCTCCAGCGGCTTGCCGGCCGAACCTCGCACCCACAGCGCGACGGCCATGAGTTCCAGCACCACGAGCATCAGCACGCTGACGGGCGGCACCCAGTACCCGGAGTAACGCGCCGCGACCGCGATCGGAACGACTGCGCTGAGCAAGACTCCGTGGCCCCAGAGAGGTACGCTGCCGGTGCCGATGGCAAGGCGGTAGAACTCCCACGCGGCAAACGCGGCCGCGAGCGCGAGCATCCCGGCAAGCCACGGCCCGCCCGCCCAGATGACGGCGATGACGGCCGGGATGGCGACGACAGCCACCGCCACGCGCTTGGCGAACTCGGACATGCCCGCCTTCACGGACGCAGGCGGCGTCACGCCTGCACGCGCCCGAAGCGGCGCTCCCGCCGCTGGTAGTCCAGGATCGCGTCGAAGAGTTCCTTACGCCCGAAGTCGGGCCAAAGCACGGGCGAGAT
The DNA here is from genome assembly GCA_020851455.1 of Gemmatimonadaceae bacterium. GTDB lineage: Bacteria > Gemmatimonadota > Gemmatimonadetes > Gemmatimonadales > Gemmatimonadaceae > Fen-1231. Next base: position 165,512 of record JADZCT010000047.1, read on the forward strand.
GAAGATCTCCGTGTACGCAAGCTGCCAGAGCAGAAAGTTGGAAATGCGCTGTTCGCCGGACGTGCGAATGAGCAGGTCCGGGTCGGGGCAGCCGGCCGTGAACATCCGCTGACTGATGAGGTCTTCCCCGACTTCCTCCGGCGCCAGGCGCCCCGCGGCGGCGTCCTCGGCGATGCCGCGAACGGCGAGCACCATCTCCGCGCGCGACCCGTACGACACGAACAGGTTGAGCCGAAGGCGGTCGCAGCACGCGGTGCGCGACATCACGGCGTCCACCGCGTTGCGCTGGCCCGGCCCCAGGCGGTCGAGTTCTCCAAGGAAGCAAACACGCACGCCCCGCCGCTCGAGCTCGGCGGCCTCGCGCGCGATGTATTCCTCGAGCAGCGACATCAGCGCCGACACTTCCGTGACAGGCCGCTGCCAGTTCTCCTGCGAGAAGGCGAAGAGCGAGAGAACCTCGACGCCCGCCTCGAGCGCTGCCTCGACAACCGCACGCACCGCCTTCATCCCGCTCCGGTGCCCCAACGGCCGCGGCAGCATCCGCTCGCGCGCCCAGCGGCCGTTGCCGTCCATGATGATGGCCACATGGCGCGGGACCGCGCCGTGCGTGCGGATCTGCGCGAGAGGGTCGGCGGCATCGCTCATGGCGCCCGCCTACACCTCCATCATCTCTTTTTCCTTCACCTTCAGCGCCTGGTCCAGCTTCGCGATGAACTCGTCGTGCACCTTTTGCAGGTCCTTCTCCGCGAGCTTCACCGCGTCCTCCGACACACCTTCCAGCGCCTTGAGCGCCTCGCGCGCGTGCGTACGCTGGTGCCGCACCGCGATGGTGCCCTCTTCCGCATACTTGTGCAGCACCTTCGCAAGCTCCTTGCGGCGCTCCTCGGTCATGGCGGGCAGCGGCACCCGGATCACGCCGGCCTGGTGCGCGGGATCGAGGCCCAGGTTGGCGTCACGAATCGCCTTCTCGATCGCCTTGGCCTGGGTCTTGTCGAACGGCGTGACCAGCAGCAGGCGCGGCTCCGGCGCAGAGACGGTGGCGCACTGATTGAGGGCCATTTCCGTGCCGTAGATCTCGACCTTCACCGAATCGAGCATGGCGCCAGACGCCTTCCCCGACCGGATGGTGTTGAATTGATGCCGCGCGGACTCAACGCTCTTCTCCATTCCGGTGCGGCAATCCTTCAGTATCTGCGCGATTGCGGTCATGAGACGAGGGTCCCCACCCGTTCGCCGCGCACGGCCTTGAGGACCGACTGCGGCGCGTTGATGTCAAGTACGATCAGCGGAATGTTGTTTTCCTTGCACAGCGTGACGGCCGTCTGGTCCATCACCTGCAGCTCCTTCTGCATCACGTTGCGGTAACTGATGCGCTGGAAACGGCGCGCGTTGGGCGTCGTCTTCGGGTCGGCGCTGTAGACGCCGTCAACGCTCGTTGCCTTGATGATGACGTCCGCCTTCATCTGGATCCCGCGAAGCACCGCGGCGGTATCGGTGCTGAAGTACGGGTTCCCGGTGCCCGCGGCGAAGATTACGACGCGCCCCTTCTCGAGGTGGCGCAGCGCGCGCCGGCGGATGTAGGGCTCGGCCAGCTCCTCCATCCTGATCGCCGTCATCACCCGCGTGTCAACACCCTCGCGCTCCAGGATCTCCTGGAACGCGAGGGCATTGATCACCGTGCCGAGCATCCCCATGTAGTCGGCGCTCACGCGGTCAACGCCCATGCGCGAAATCTGCGACCCGCGCACGATGTTGCCTCCGCCGATCACCAAGCCAACCTGCGCCCCCGACTCAACCACTTCCTTGATCGCGCGCGCATACCCCGTGATCGTCTGGAAGTCGAACCCGTGCCCGCCAGCGCCCGCCAGTGCCTCGCCGGACAGCTTGAGCAGTATCCTCCGGTAGGTCAGCTTCGGGACACGGACCATGGGTTCCTCAGGCTTCGCCCATCTGGAAGCGGATGAATCGGCGCACCGATGCCCCCGGGACCTCGCCCACGACCTGCGCGATGGTCTTCTCCGGATCGCGGACCCACGGCTGATCGAGGAGCGCGACTTCCTTGAAGTACTTCTCGATCCGCCCCGCCACCATCTTCTCGACGATGGCCTCCGGCTTGCCACTCTCACTTGCCTGCGCAACGAAGATCGCGCGCTCGCGCGCGACCACGTCGGCCGGAACATCCTCCTTCCGGACGGCAAGCGGCACCACCGGTACGCCGGCCGCCACGTGCTCGGCCACTGTGTTCGCGACGGCATGAGCGGCCTCGCCGCGCGCGCCGGCGATCTCGACCATCGCCGCGATCTTGCCGTTGAAGTGCCGGTAGAATCCGACGGCGCCATCGGACGCAAAGCGCGCCACGCGGCGCAACGAGACGTTCTCGCCCGTCTTGCCCGCCGCCTGCTTTACGACCTCACCCAGTGTGGCCGCTGCGTCGTGATGCCACTGCTTCTGCATCAGCGCGTGGTCTGCCGTGATGTCCGCCACGCCGTCGAGAGACGTATCCTCGGCGATGTGCCGCACGACCATCCCCGCCAGCGCGATGAACTCCTCGTTCCGCGAGACGAAGTCTGTCTCCGAATTGAGTTCGACTACCGCCCCGAGAGAAAAGTCGTCGGCCACCCATGCCACGACCTGCCCTTCGGCAGCCGTGCGCCCGGCGCGCTTCTCGGCCTTCGCGATACCCTTCTTCCGGAGCAGGTCAATCGCCTGCTCGATGTTCCCCCCGGTCTCCTCGAGGGCCTTCTTGCAGTCGCCGATCCCTGCCCCCGTGCGGGCGCGTAGGGCGGCAACATCCTTGGCTGTAATCGTCATGGTAGTCATCCGTAACTTGCTTGCTTGGTGTTTGTAGCGCGAGCGCACCCCGAGGCGGCGCACTGCGCCCCGGCCAGGCCACCGACTGCGGCTGTCCTCGCGCCGCTCACGCGGCGGCTATTCCGCGGCGTCCGACCCGGCTCCCGGGGCGTTCCCGGTTTCGCCCTGCTCGCCGCCCTTCAGGCGGGCGGCAATTGCCTCCGGCTTGGCCCGCCGACGGCGCGGACGCCTGCCCTTGCCTCCGCCGCCGCCCGCGCCGCCGCCGCGTCGGTGGTCACGGTCGCCTTCCGGCTCGGCGCCACGGTCGGACGAGTACGTGTAGCTCTCGCCCTCCTCGGCCTCTTCGCGCACCGGCGCTTCGCGGCGCGCCTCGACCACCGCGTCGGCGAAGGCGTGCGTAATCAGATCCACCGACCGGATCGCGTCGTCGTTGCCAGCGATCGGCACGGAGATCAGGTCCGGATCCGAGTTGGTGTCGCAGATGGCCACGATCGGGATCCCGAGCTTGTTTGCCTCGTCCACCGCGATGCGCTCCTTCTTGGCGTCCACGACGAAGAGCAGGCCGGGCAGGCGGGACATCGCCTTGATACCCGCGAGGTTCTTCAGGAGCTTGTCGCGCTGCCGCGAGAGCAGGAGCTGTTCCTTCTTCGTGTAGTTCTCGAACTCGCCGCCGGCCTCGGTGCCAGCCTCCAGGTCCTTGAGGCGCCGGATCTGCTTCTTGATCGTGGAGAAGTTGGTGAGCAGGCCGCCCAGCCACCGCTCCGTCACGTAAAGCGCGCCGGAACGGTCGGCCTCCGACTGCACGATCTGCGCGAGCTGGCGCTTGGTGCAGACGAACAGGACGTTGTCGCCGCGGAGCACCACCTCGCGAGCAAGAGCCCGCGCGAGCTCCACCTGCTTGAGCGTCTTCTGCAGGTCAATGATGTGGATACCGTTGCGCTCTGCGAAGATGAACTTGCGCATCTTCGGATTCCAGCGGCGCGTCTGGTGGCCGAAATGCACTCCGGCCCTGAGGAGATCGTCAACCGTGATGTCGGACATTTTCTTGACCCTGCGATTTGGTTGTTGTCGTCGGCGGGCTTCACCATCCCGGCCGACCGTCCCTCGCGGGACGGCACCCGGCCGGCACTCCACCCACCTGTGAGATTGTGCTGCGTAGAACCCTGATGCTGCGTACTGCCCTGAATCGCTACCGCTTGCTGAACTGGAAGCGCTTTCTCGCCTTGGGCCTGCCTGGCTTCTTCCGCTCCACGGCGCGGGCGTCACGCGTCAGGAGCCCAAGTTCCCGCAGCCGCCGCCGGTGCGCTTCGTCGAGCTTGACGAGTGCCCGGGCAACGGCGAGGCGCAACGCGCCCGCCTGGCCGGTGGAGCCACCGCCCGCCAGGTTCGCCTCGACATCGAAGCGGCCCAGCGTGTCAGTCGCCGCGAACGGCTGCTGGATGGCAGTGACGAGAGCCGGCCGAGGAAAATAGTCCCCGAGGGTCCGGCCGTTGATATCCCACTTGCCGGAACCCGGCCGGATGTACACGCGGCACACCGCTTCCTTGCGGCGTCCGATCGTATGCACGACGTCGCTCATGGCTTACTTGGCCTCATGCTTCGGGAATGCCAGTGGCGCTGGCTGCTGCGCCTTGTGCGGATGCTCGGCGCCCGGATACACGCGCAGCTTGAGCCGCAGCGTCTGCTTGGCGAGCGAGTTCTTCGGGAGCATGCCGTACACGGCCTTCTCGATCACCCGCTCGGGGTGGCGCTCGATCATGCGGGAGAACGGCGTCTGCTTGTCGTGACCCATGTAGCCCGAGTGCGAGAAGTAGGTCTTCGCCTCGGCCTTGCGGCCCGTCACCCGCACCTTGGCGGCGTTGATGACGATGACGTTGTCGCCGGTGTCCATGTGCGGGGTGAACATGGGCTTATGCTTGCCCCGGAGGATGCGCGCAACCTCGGATGCGAGGCGGCCCAGCACCATCCCGTCCGCGTCAACGACGAACCACTTGTGTTCGAGGTCGGCGGGTCGTGCGGAGTACGTTGCCATCGGAAACAGAACCTGGCCTGCTGGTGCGAACCACTGGTTCGCGGTACGGACTGCGCCTCACCGGTGCGGGCTGCAACCCGGGTTTCGGCCGCCTCAGGGGCGTTTTTGGACAGACTTGCAAGTTAGAACGCTGCGTTCCTGAAGTCAACGGAACCACTTGCACGCCAACACCATGCGACGCCAGTGTACCAACCCCGGTTACGCGAACTCGACGAGCACCTCACCCTTGTTCACCGCGACGCCCGCCTCGACGAGCACCCGCCGCACCGTCCCCGACGCCGTGGCCCTGAGTTCGTTCTCCATCTTCATTGCCTCGATCGAAACCAGCGGAGCCCCTGCGTCCACCTGCTCCCCCGCGACGACGTGGATCCGGACAACGAGCCCGGGCATCGGCGCAACGAGAGCCATCGGTCCGCCCTGCCGGCCGCTCGCCGCGCCGACGTCCCGGATCGCGTGCGCGCGCTCGTCCAGCGCCTCCACCGCGTACCGCCGGCCTCCGACCCTCAGCACATACCTGCCCGGGGCGCCGTCCCTGCGAGCGGAAATCACTTCGTGCGTCGTACCGATCGTGAGCCGCCCGACAGAAGCGCCGCCCGCATCATCGAGCCGCGCCTCCACGGGTGACCCGCCGTCCACCGATGCAACGTCGCCATCGAGCGTGACCACGAACGTTCGGCCTTCGAGCTCCACGAAATACCGGCTCATGACGCGCTCCCGGCGCGAAGGACGGCGACCGTCTCCACGTGTGCGGTCTGCGGAAACATGTCGAACGAGTCGAGCGTATCCACCTCCCACGACGGAAGGCGCGCCAGGTCGCGCGCGAGCGTAGCCGGGTCGCAACTGACGTACACCAGCGCGGACACATCCCGCGCCGCGCGCTCGATCGCCGCGCTAACGCGCGCATGCAGTCCCCCGCGCGGCGGATTCACCACGACCACGTCGGCGGGCAGCACCTCTTCGATCACGTCCTCGACGCGAGCGGCAATCGCCCGCGACGGCCTGCCCAGCCGGGCTGCCGCATGGGCGGACGCCTCGGCGTCGAGCTCGATCGCGGCTACCGCCACGCCGCTGACGTGGAGCGCCGCGGCAAGGGCGCCGGTCCCGGAATAGGCGTCAACCACGCGCTTCGCGCCCGCCGCCTTCACCGTGGCCTCCACGTACTGGAGCAACGCGTGCCCAACCGGCGGATTGACCTGTGAAAACGACGCGTCGGGCGAACCCTCGACGCCGGCACGGACGCGGCGGCGGCGGCCTCCTTCTGGCACCCACCACGCCGCCACGGACTCCGGGAGCGATGCGGCGAAGCGCGTCGCACCGGGCCAGGCCGCACCGCCCTCCACAACCACCGAGCCACGCCCGTCCGCCGCGCCGACCGTCAGCCGCAGCGCGGCGCCGGGGGGAAGGAGGTCAACCGACCCTCGCAGCACGTCGCGCCAGAGCGCCATCACGTCCTCACGAGCAATCCAGCAGTCCTCCAGGGGGAAGATGTCGTCGCCGTCGCAGCGATGAAAACCGCCCTTCCATCCGTCCGGCCCGTGCCTCAGCGCAAGCGAAACCCTCTGGCGGTACCGCCACGCGTCACCGGCCGCGTGCATGGTCGGCAGCGCCACGTCACGCCGCCCTATCCGGCGGATGTTGTCGCTTACGATCCTCTGCCTGGCGACGCGCTGCGCCGCGAGACTCATGTGCTGCAACTGACACCCGCCGCACCGATCGCGGGTATAGTGCGGGCACCTGGGCTCGGCGCGCTGGTCGCTCGGGCGCTTGATCCGCTCGACCCGCCCGCGCGCGAACCGGCGGCCACGCTCTATGCGTACCTGCACGCGGTCGCCCGGCGCGGTCCTGGGAACGAAGACCACCAGGCCATCATGGCGCGCGATTCCGTCGCCACCGGCCGCGATTGACTCGATGTCGAGCGTTACGAGTTCGCTCACGGGCAGCGCATCCCATCGCTCCTGGCAGCGCGCACCCACGCCGACTCCGCTACTGACCCCGCCCCACCCGTAGCCACAGCGCGCCCGCCAGCGCTGTCGCGCCGCGCCGTGAGCGCCGCCGCGATCGCCGCGCGCCGCAGATCTTCGTCCGACGGCCTGGATTCCAGCAAGGCCGGCAGCCGCCGTTCGAGCCACTGGATGTCAACCGCGCCGGCACGGAACTCCGGATCCTCCATCACCCGCAGATGGAACTCGCGCGAGGTCTCGATGCCGTCCACCACGAGTTCCAGCAAGGCGCGATGCATGCGGGCCACCGCCTCCTCACGCGTGGCGCCCCATGCAATCAGTTTCGCGAGCATCGGATCGTAGTGAAGTCCCACGACCGACCCGGCCTCGACGCCACTGTCCCAGCGCACGCCCGGCCCCGCTGGCACTCGCAGGAACTCGATCCTGCCCGTGGATGGGAGGAATCCGTTCGACGGATCCTCGCTCGTTATGCGACACTCGATTGCCCATCCCCGGGGCTCGATTGCGCCGACGTCAGGCAGCGCCTCCCCGTTTGCCACGCGAAGCTGCCACTGGACAAGATCCATTCCGGTCACGTATTCGGTGACCGGGTGCTCGACCTGGATGCGCGTGTTCATCTCCAGGAAGTAGAAGTTGCCCGCGCGGTCGAGGAGGAACTCGCAGGTGCCCGCGTTGCTGTAGCCCGCCGCCCGCGCCACCCGCACGGCGGCTGCGCACATCCGCGCGCGCAGATCAGCGGTCACGGCCGGGCTTGGCGCCTCCTCGATCATCTTCTGGTGACGGCGCTGCACCGAACACTCGCGCTCTCCCAGCGCCATCATCGCGCCGTGCTGGTCGCCAATCACCTGTATCTCCACATGCCGCGGCCCCTCGATGAACTTCTCGACGTAAACGGCATCGTCGCCAAACGCCTGCATCGCCTCGCGCCGCGCGGCCTCCCACGCGCCCCGCATCTCACCCGAGGCATTCACCACGCGCATGCCCTTGCCGCCGCCGCCGGCCGCGGCCTTCAGGAGGACGGGAAACCCATAGCCCGCGGCAACGCGCTCTGCTTCGTCCGGCCCGCTGAGGGCCTCGGTATTTCCAGGCACCACGGGTACGTCGTTGGCAACCGCGAGCTTGCGCGCGGCCGTCTTGGAACCCATGGCCGCGATGGCCTCGGCGGGCGGGCCAACCCAGACCAGGCCAGCGTCCCGCACCGCGCGCGCAAACCACTCACGCTCCGAGAGAAACCCGTACCCCGGATGTATCGCGTCGGCACCGGCCGCCTGCGCCGCCGCTATGATGGCCTCTCCCTTCAGGTAGCTCTCCGGCGAAGGCGCCGGGCCAATGCGCACCGCTTCGTCTGCGACGTGTACGTGGGGCGCCTGGGCATCGGCGTCGGAATAGACGGCCACCGACGCGATCCCTAGCTCCCTGGAGGCGCGAATCACGCGGAGCGCAATCTCGCCACGGTTTGCCACCAGGACCTTGCGCAGCGGCCTCACGCCGCCGCCAGGCGGCTGGTTCCTGCCGTTCGTTGCGCTCACAGCGGGAGGTTGCCGTGCTTGCGCGGAAGGTTGCGGTCGCGCTTGCCCTGGAGCGACTCGAGCGCGCTGATGAGGCATGGCCGCGTATCCGCGGGGTCAATGATGTCGTCCACGTAGCCATGCGCCGCCGCCACGTACGGGTTGGCGAACTTCTCCGTGTACTCCTGCACGCGGGCGTCGGTCGCGGCCACGGGGTCGGAAGCCGCGGCAATCTCCTTCCGGAACAGAATCTCGACCGCGCCCTTGGGTCCCATCACGGCAATTTCGGCAGTGGGCCACGCAACGTTGTAGTCCCCGCGTATGTGCCTGGAGCTCATGACGTCATAGGCGCCGCCATACGCCTTGCGCACTATCACCGTGAGCTTCGGCACCGTGGCCTCGCAGTATGCGTAGAGGAGCTTTGCGCCGTGCCGGATGATGCCGCCGTGTTCCTGCGCGACGCCGGGCATGAAGCCAGGCACGTCCTCGAACGTCACCACCGGCACGTTGAACGCGTCGCAGCAGCGGATGAAGCGCGCCGCCTTCACGCTCGCCTGAATGTCGAGTACTCCGGCCAGCACCGCGGGCTGGTTCGCGACCACCCCCACGCTTCGGCCGCCAAGGCGCGCGAACCCGCAGATCACGTTCTGGGCATAGTCGGCATGCACATCCATGAAGTCTCCGTCGTCAACCACGCGCCGGATCACCTCGTGCATGTCGTAGGGCTTGTTAGGGCTGTCGGGCACGACGTCCCTCAACGACTCGTCGCGGCGGCCGTGCGGGTCGGAGTCTGAGCCGCGCGGCGGTGCGTCAACGTTGTTCGAGGGCAGGTAGCCGAGCAGCCGCCGGATCCCGTCGAGGCACTCGCGTTCCCCGGCGCACGTGAAGTGAGAGACACCGCTCGTGGCACCGTGCACGTCCGCGCCGCCAAGCTGCTCCATGGTGACGTCTTCGTGCGTGACGGTCTTCACGACGTTCGGGCCCGTCACGAACATGTAGCTGGTGCCGCGAGCCATGAAGACGAAGTCCGTGATTGCCGGCGAGTACACCGCGCCTCCTGCACACGGGCCAAGGATGGCCGATACCTGCGGAACCACGCCCGACGCGAGCGTGTTACGCAGGAAGATCTCGGCGTACCCGCCAAGCGAAACGACGCCTTCCTGGATCCTGGCGCCGCCGGAGTCATTGAGCCCGATGATGGGCGCGCCGTTGCGCACGGCGAGGTCCATGACTTTGCAGATCTTCTCCGCGTGGGCCTCGCTCAGCGACCCGCCGAACACCGTGAAATCCTGCGAGAACACGTACACGAGCCGCCCGTCAATCCGCCCGTACCCCGTCACCACGCCGTCGCCGAGCGGCCGCTGATCGTCCAGCCCGAAGCCGCTGGACCGGTGGGTCACGAAGCGGTCGAGCTCCACGAACGACCCTTCGTCGAGGAGCGCGTCGAGGCGCTCGCGCGCCGAGAGCTTTCCTTTGTCATGCTGGGCCTTGAGCCGGACGGGCCCGCCGCCTGCCTCAGACTCCGTCCGCCGCCGATCGAGCAGGTCGAGCTTCTCACGCATTGTCATGCGCGAAATCAACGCCCCGCGAAATCGCCCGTCCAGTGGCGTGCGCCGCGAGCGATGCGCCCGGCGTCCGCCGGGGGCTTACGCGCCGGGTAACCTGCTGGCCCGGCATTCGTGGCATTCCCGCGCCCCCGCCGACGGAAACGGGAGCGGCCCGTGGATCGCTCCCCGGGCCGCTCGCTGCCGGAAGTCATTCTGGCAAGCCGCGGGAGAAACCCGACCTGCCGGCTATTCCTCTTCGATCACCTGCGACATGTCCACCGGCGGGACTTCGTCGTCGGTGTGGATTTTGCTCGGCTCGGCCGGCCGTTCCTGGCCTTCCGGAATGTTCACCACGCCGAGCACGATGCGGCGGTGGATCGGGTCCACCTCGAGCACGCGGACATTGATGATCTGCTGTTCCCACGACACTTCCGCGGGGCTCTCCACTTCCTTCCCGGAGATGCCCAGATGCGAGAGCGGTATGAAGCCCTCGATGTCGTTGCCGATGTCAACCACCACGCCCTTGTCCATCAGGCGGGCAACCTTGCCCGGAAGTTCGGTGCCGACAGGGTAGTCCTGGCCGATCTTCAGCCACGGGTCGTCCTCCGCCTGCTTGAGCCCCAGCGAGATCCGTTTGTTGTCGGCGTCAATGTTCAGTATGACGACGTTCACGTCGTCGCCCTTCTTGATCACCTCCGACGGGTGCTGGACGCGCTTGGTCCAGCTCATGTCGGAGATGTGGATGAGCCCGTCAATGCCCGGTTCGATTTCGACGAAAGCACCGAACGACGTGAGGTTGCGGACCTTGCCGGTGAGGCGCGTGCCGACCGGGTACTTCTGCGGCAGCACCATCCAGGGGTCGGCCTCGGTCTGCTTCATGCCGAGGGAGATCTTCTCCTCGGTGGGGTCAACCTTGAGCACCACTGCCTCGATCGCCTCGCCGATGGACACGAGCTTCGACGGATGGCGGACGTTGCGCGTCCAGCTCATCTCGCTGATGTGCACCAGCCCCTCGATGCCCGGCTCGATCTCGATGAAGGCGCCGTAGTTGGTGATGGAGACCACCTTGCCGGAGACGCGGGTGCCGACCGGGTACTTGGCGGCGACGTCCTTCCACGGGTAGCTCTGGAGCTGCTTGAGCCCGAGCGAGATGCGCTCGCGCTCCCAGTCAATATCGAGGACCTTCACTTCCAGCTCCATCCCGATCTGCACGATCTCGGTCGGGTGCTGGATGCGGCCCCACGACATGTCGGTGATGTGAAGCAGGCCGTCCACGCCTCCGAGGTCAATGAAGGCGCCGAAGTCGGTGATATTCTTCACGACGCCCTTCCGCACCTGATCCTTCTGGAGCTCCTTCATCAGCTTCTCGCGCTTGCCGGCCCGCTCGGTCTCGAGTATCACGCGGCGTGAGACGACGATATTGCGGCGGCGCTTGTTGAGCTTGATGATCTTGAACTCGTACTTCTGTCCGAGCAGGTCGTCAATGTTCGGCACGCGGCGAAGCGCGATCTGCGAGCCCGGGAGAAAGGCGTCCACGCCCATGAGGTCCACGACGACGCCGCCCTTGATCTTCTTAACGAGCACGCCCTCGACGGGCTGGTCGGATTCGTACGCGACGCGGATCTTCTCCCACACGCGCATGAAGTCGGCTTTCTTCTTCGACAGGACGACCGACCCTTCCTGGTCTTCGAGGTGCTCGAGCAGGACCTCGACCTCGTCGCCCGCCTTGAGGTCGGGCATATCCTTGAACTCCTCCATCGGGATCGTGCCTTCCGACTTGAACCCGATGTCGAGGACCACGAGGTTATCGCGCATCTCGAGCACTTTCGCCTTGACGATCTCGCCTTCCTCGATCGCCGCGAGCGTGCCGTTGTACATCTCGAGCATCTGCTCGTAGTCGGAGGACGAGTACTCGTCCTCCTCGTAGAGCTCGGGCCGGCGATTGACGAGCGGTCGGAGTTGCGCCTTCTGGCGGTCGCGCTTCTCGCGGGCGGTGAGTACGGACACGCCGGCGTCGTTGGTTGATGCTTCAGTGCTCACGGAGTGGGCCACCGCGATGGGTTCGGCTCGTCGCGGGCGAGGCTGAGGTCAGGGACCGGCGGTTTGCCGGAGCCATTCAAGTTACAGCCGCTGGCGCGCCAGCGCAACGATCCGGGCTGCCTGCTCCTCTGGGGTAAGCAGCGTCGTGTCAATCCGGACCGCGTCCGCGGCCGGCTGGCTCTGCCGCGAGTCGCGCGCGTCCCTGGCCTCGAGCTGCGCCGCTTCCAGCACGTGCTCCTCTTCGGAAGGCATCCTCCCGAGCAGCTCGGCGCTGCGACGGCGGGCGCGCTCCGCGGTGGAAGCCACGAGCCAGACCTTGAGGGTCGCACCCGGGAAGACCACCGTGCCCATGTCGCGGCCGTCAACGACGATGGGACCCATGGCAGCGCATTCGCGCATGCGCTCGTTGACCCAGGCGCGCACACCGGGCATCGCGGCTACGCGGCTCACCTGCGCCGTTACCGGCGCGCCGCGCAGTTCGGCATCAGCCACCTCGCCGTCAATAAGCGCTTCGAACACTCCCGCGGCAGGCCGTACGCTCACGACGCGGGCCGCATCGAGCACCGAGTCCTCGGTCCAGGACTCCGGCGCTCCGGCCACGCGCAGCCGGGCTGCGGTGGCGGCCCTGTAGAGAGCGCCAGAGTCGGCCTGCCGGAAGCCAAGCGCCGCCGCGACGGCGCGGGCCGTGCTCGACTTGCCAGAGGCAGCCGGCCCGTCAATCGCGATCACTGCGTGACGGTCAGCGGGTGACTTTCGCAAGCTCTGCCCAGAACGACGGATATGATACGCCCGCGCAGTCGGGGTCATCTATCGCGATGTCACCGCCCGTCGCCGCGCCGAGCACGCCGAACGCCATGGCGATGCGGTGGTCGCCACGCGTTACGACGGATCCCGCAAGCGGGCGTCCCGAGCCACGCACGACGAAACCGTCGGGAAGCTCGTGGGCTTCGGCGCCAACGGACCGCAGGTTCGCCACGACGAGGGCGATCCGGTCGCTCTCCTTGACGCGCAGCTCCGCGGCTCCCGTCACGCGCGTTTCGCCCTCCGCGCGGGCGGCGACGCAGGCGAGGAGCGGGAGTTCGTCTATCAGCGACGGGACTTCGTCCGGCTCGATTGTCACGCCGCGGAGCGCTGCGGGAGCCGCGTACAGCGTGGCGACGGGCTCGCCGCCGTCCTCACGGAGCCCGTCGTACCGGAGCCGCGCGCCCATTCGCTCCAGCACGCTGAACGCCCCGACGCGGCCGGGATTCACACACACGCCCGGCAGCTCGACTTCGCCTGACTCCGCGAGAGCAGCCAGTCCGGCAAAGAAGGCCGCGGATGAAGGGTCGCCGGGCACGGCGGTAGGCGTTGCCGGCATTGCACGGCCCGGGAGGAAGCTCACGGACGTCCCCTCGACGCGCACGTCCGCCCCGCGGGCACGCATCATCCGTTCCGTATGGTCGCGCGTCGCGGAAGGCTCGTGAACCTCGACTGGCACGTCCCCGCAGTATCCCGCGAGCAGGATCGCGCTCTTCACCTGAGCGCTCGCCACTTCCGGACGCCAGGTGAGGCCCCTCAGGTCGCCGCCGCTGATGGCCATGGGTAGGCCGTCGCCATGAGAGAACGCGAACCCTGCGCCCATGGCCGTGAGCGGTTTAGATATGCGGCCCATCGGACGGCGGCTCAGGCTCGCGTCGCCGACCATCCGCGCGCGAAAGCGCTGCGCGGCGAGCACCCCGGCCATCAGCCGCGTGGTCGTGCCGCTGTTGCCGGCGTCGAGGTCGGCCGAAGGCGCTCGCATGCCGCGCCGCCCGGTGCCTTCAACGGACACCACTGGCGCATCGAGGTCGCTGATCTCGACGCCAAGGGAACGCAGCACGGAGGCGGTGCTCCGGACGTCCGCCGACCTCAGGATGCCGGTGACCTCCGACCTGCCCTCGGAAATCGCGCCAAGGATGAGCGCGCGATGCGAGATGCTCTTGTCGCCGGGAAGGGCGATGCGGCCGCCGGTCTTCACTTAGCGGAGCCAGGCCTCGAGCGCCGTGGCGACATCCGTGCGCTCGTCGCGGTACTTCACGATGACGGGTGTCTGCAGCGCGATCCCCTGCGCGGCGCCCCAGCCTGCGCGCACTCCCCGCGCGCCTGGCACGACCACGGCGCCCGCGGGAACCACGAGCGGAGAGTCGCCGACGGCCCGGTACACCGTCTCGCGCACCAGATCGAAGACCGGCGTCCCTCTGGTCAGGATCACCCCCGCTCCGAGAACGGCGCGCTCGCGCACGATCGTTCCTTCGTAGACGCCGCAGTTGCCGCCAACCACGACGTCGTCCTCGATCACCACGGGATTCGCGTTTATCGGCTCCAGCACGCCGCCAACCTGCGCGGCGGCACTCAGGTGCACGCGCGCGCCGACCTGCGCGCACGAGCCGACGAGCGCGTGCGAGTCCACCATCGTCCCTTCGCCGATCCACGCGCCGACGTTGACGAACATCGGCGGCATGCAAACGACACCAGGCGACACGAATGCGCCGCGCCTGATCGTCGAGCCGCCGGGCACGATGCGCACACCCGACTCGGGGCCGAACCGCCTTGGGGGCATGGTGTGCTTGTCAACGAACGAGAATGCGCCTGAATCGGCGGTGAGGTCCGCGACCTTCCCGAACCTGAACGCGAGCAGGATGCCCTGCTTCACCCAAGGCACGGCGCGCCACGTGCCGGAACCATCACGCGCCGCCGCCCGTATCGTCCCCGCCTCGAGTCGCGCGAGCACCTCGTCTATCACCGCGATCGGATCTTCAGGCGCCTCGGCGCCGGGCGGCAGCGCCGCAATGGCAGCGACGCGCGCGGCAAGGCCAGCCACGGGATCGTGCCCTTGCGGACTCACTGGCCCAGCGCTCCCGCGGCCGCGAGCGCTTCGCGCAGCAGTGGTTCGCGCGCGGGATCCATCGGAACGAGCGGCAGGCGGAGGACATTCCCGATTCGCCCCATCATCGCGAGCGACGCTTTGATCGGCAGCGGATTCGTTTCGACGAATGCGGCGGCAAAGAACGGCGTCAGTCGCAGGTGGAGGCGGCGCGCAGCGGCAACGTCGCCCGAGAGCGCGGCAGCCGTGAGTTGCGCCATCGCCCGCGGCGCCGCGTTCGATACGACCGACACGATACCGTGCCCGCCGGCCGCGACGACCGCGAGCGTGAGCGGATCATCGCCGGACAGCACCGCGAGGTGCGCCGGACGCGCGCGAACTATCTCCGACACCTGCTGGAGGTTCCCGGACGCCTCTTTCACCGCGACGATGTTCGGATGCTCGGACAGCGCCAGCGTGGTGGCCGCCTCCATATTGCTTGCCGTGCGGCCAGGCACATTGTAAAGGACAATGGGGATGCGCGCGGCGTCGGCGACAGCGCGGAAGTGCGCGATGATGCCGCGCTGCGGCGGCTTGCTGTACGCCGGCGACGAGTGCAACAGGTGGGTGGCTCCTGCCTCCGCCATCGCATGCGACGTTTCGATGGCCACCATGGTGTCGCTGCCGCCCGCTCCGGCGATCACGGGCACCCTTCCCGCCGCCTGCTCAACGCACGCCCGCACGACCGCGACGCGCTCGGCGAGCGACATCGTAGCAGCCTCGCCAGTCGAGCCGCATGGCACGAGTCCGTTCACGCCTTCGGCGATCTGCCAGTCAACGAGCTTCCGGAACGCCGGTTCGTCGAACGAGCCGTCAGGCCTGAACGGCGTGACGATGGCGGTGAAGCAGCCAGTGAGGAGTTTCGCGTCAGTCATCAGCGGGTACCAAGAAAGTCATCCATCGTGAATACGCCCTTCCTGCCGGCCAGCCAGCTCGCGGCCGCGAGGGCGCCGGCGGCAAAGAGTCGGCGGTCGCGCGCCTCGTGCACAAGCCGGACCTGCTCGAACAGCGCGTCGAACACAACTTCGTGGGTGCCGGGCACATACCCGGTGCGAATGCTCGTCACGGGCACGGCCTCGCCGAGTGCGTGGCTCGCGCGCTCGGCGAGGCGCTTCGCCGTTCCCGAGGGCGCGTCCACCTTCGCGGCATGATGCGTCTCGATGACGTGCGCGGAGAACCCGCCGGCCGCCGCGAAATCCGCCGCTGCCCGTTCCACCAGGCGCGTGAACACGTGTACTCCAACGGAAAAGTTCGGCGACCAGAGGAGTGCGCCGCCACGGCGGCGCACCTCGTCCTCGACCCTCCGGCGGCTGGCATCCCATCCCGTCGTGCCGCATACCACCGGGACGCCTGCGTCGGCGCAAGCGAGCACATTGGCCGCGGCCGCCGCAGGCACGGTGAACTCGATCGCGACGGCAGCTCCGCCGAGCTGCGCTGCCGATGGTGCGCCGCCGGCAACGTCGGCAGCCCCGAGGAACGCGACGACGTCAAAGCCAGCATGCGCCGCGATGTCGCGGACGCCACGGCCCATGCGGCCATCCCCGATGATCGCCAGCGGAAGCTGCTTCGTCATGCGGCGCTGCCGCCGAAGAACGTGTCGTGGAGGCGTTGCATGACGGGCCGCACCTGGTCGCCATCCATGACCATCGTGAGGTTGATTCCGGTCGAGTCGAGCGAGAGCATGTGCAGCCGCACGTGGCCAATCGCGGCAATGGCGCGCGCCATCGCGCCCGGGTCGGTGGCGAGTGCCGCGCCCACGACGGCGATGATGCCGCGACCGCGTTCGACGCCGGCGTCGCCAAACGCGCGCAACTCGGCGAGGACTTCGTCGAGCTGGTGGGTCTCGTCGAGCGTCAGCGACACGGACACCTCGGAGGTGGTCACCACGTCCACGGGCAGTCCGCGCCGGGCGAAAACCTCGAAGATCTGCTGGAGCGCCCCGGATGCCCCGAGCATGCGCGGCGACCGGACTTTGATGATCGCCGTGTTTCCCTTGCCGGCAATTGCGCGCACCGCATGCCGCGGCGCGTCCGCGGTGATGCGCGTCCCCGAACCCTCCGGTTTCATCGAATTGAAGACGAACACCGGGATCCCCCGGGCGACCGCCGGCGCGATGGTGTTCGGGTGCAGCACCTTCGCGCCAAAGCTTGCGAGTTCCGACGCCTCGTCGAAGCGTATGTGCTCGATGAGTCGCGCGCCGCGCACCACGCGAGGATCCGCCGTGAGCATGCCGTCAACGTCGGTCCAGATCTCGATCGCTTCGGCCTCGAGCGCAGCGCCGAGGAGCGAGGCCGTGAAGTCGGATCCACCGCGTCCAAGCGTCGTTGTGATCCCGTCGGGCGTGGCGCCGATGTAGCCGCCGAGCACGGGCACGCGCCCCTCGAGAACCAGCGGACGGACGTTCTCCCGCGCCGCCGCGCCGATGTCAGCCAGCCGGGGCTCGGCCCGCCCGTATTGCGCGTCTGTGACCATCACCTTGCGAGCGTCCACGAGAACGGCGTCAACCCCTGCGTGGCGGAGTGACGCCTCGACGATCGGGGCGGAGAACTGCTCGCCGTACGACGCGATGGCATCGAGCGACCGTGGAGTCATGTGCCCGAGCACGGAAAGCGCTTCGAGAAGGTGAGCCAGTTCGTCGAACAGCATGGACACCGTGGCGCCGAGCTCGTCGGTGTCCGCGCCGACGCCGAGGATCTCCTTGACCACAGCCAGATGTCGCGCGCGCATCTGCTCCACCATCGTGATCGCGCCCACGAGGTTAACGCCCGACGCCTGCCCTGCGGCCTCCAGCAACGCGTTCGTTGTGCCGGCCAGCGCCGATACCACGACTACGGGCGCGCGCGATACGCGGCCGCGAACGATGCCGGCCGTGCGCGTGATCGCCGCGGCGTCGGCGACGCTCGTCCCTCCGAACTTCGCGACGATCACGATGCGTCGCGCGGGATCACCCCGCGCGCCACCAACAGTTCGGCATTCAGGATCGAGCCGCCCGCGGCCCCGCGGATCGTGTTGTGCGACATGGCAACGAGCCGGATGTGCAGCACGGCATCGCCCCGGATTCGGCCCACCACGGTCGTCATCCCCCGCCCCTCCATCGCGTCGCGCCGAGGCTGGGGCCGGTCGGCCTCATCGCGCACGCGAATCGGCGGATCCGGCGCGAATGGAAGGCCGCGCACCGACGGGTCTCCTCGCCACTCACGGAGTGCCCTGGTGGCCTGCTCAGGCGTGGGGGAATCCTCGAAACCGAGCGACAGGCACACTGTGTGGCCGTTCTCGACCGGAACGCGGTTGGCGTGCGCACTTACAACGAACCGCGCGTGCGCAATCGAGCCGTCGGCGTACACGCCCAGCATCTTCTGGATCTCGCGCTCGATTTTCGGCTCTTCCTCGCCGATGTGGGGAATCACATTCCCCAGGATGTCGAGCGACGGCACGCCCGGGTATCCCGCGCCGGAAACCGCCTGCATCGTCGCGGCGAACACCGTGCGAATGCCGAATCGCTCGTGCAGCGGCGCCATCGCAACGGCGGCCGTCGTACTCGAGCAGTTCGCGTTCGTGACGATCGCGCCCTGCCAGCCGCGCTCCCGTCGTTGCCGCTCCATGAGGCCAAGGTGGGGCGCGTTTACCTCCGGGATCATCAGCGGAACGTCCGGATCCATCCGGAAGGTCTTGGCGTTGCTGAAGACGAACCGGCCCGCGTGAGCGAACGCGGGTTCGGCAACCTGCGCCGCGGCAGCATCGAGCCCGCAGAACACGATGGGCGACCGGACCGATGACGGGTCGCACGGCTGCACCGTCATCGCGGCGACGTCGCCAGGCACGTCGCCTTCTATCCATCGCGCCGCCTCGGCGTAACGCTTTCCGGCTGAGCGCTCGCTCGCCGCCACCTCGGCGACCCGGAACCACGGGTGGTCCGCAAGGCAGCGGATGAATGTCTGCCCCACCGCGCCGGTCGCGCCGAGCACTGCCACAGGAATCCGGTGATCGGCCACGGTCAGTTCCCGAGCAGCGTACGGACGAGCCGGACGTAGGTATCCACGGCGGCATTCAACTCCGCGATCTCAACGTACTCGCCTGGCGTGTGCGCGACGGTGATCGAGCCCGGGCCGAAAAGGAGCGGCTCTCCCCAATTGGTGAGGAGCGATGCGTCAGTGGTGTACGCAAAGGCCTTTGCCGGGAACCCTTCAACCTCGGGGAAGACCTGCGCCGGCGTAAACGATGGGTACGAGATTTCGGCCCTGCCCGCGACCCACCGCTCGATCGCCGCTTTCGCTGGCTCCGCCTCACCAACCACGCGCACCATCAGCTCCGCTTCGCATTCACCGGGAACTATGTTCGCTCCTGACCCTCCGTGGATCGTCCCGACGTTCACCGTCGAGTCGCCGAGCACGGGGTCGGACGGCAGGCGAAGCTGGTCCACCTCGAGCAGGATCCGGGCCATGGGGAGGATCGCGGACTCGCCAAGTTCGGCGTAGGCGGAGTGCGCCTCGCGGCCGCGCGTGCGAAGCAGCACGCGAAGCGCGCCCTTGCAGCCGATCGCGAGGTGGCTCTCCGTCGGCTCGCCATTCACGAGGTAGCGGCTCGTAGCGGCGAGGTGGTTGGCCAGTCGCGCACCGTCGGATCCGTGCTCCTCTCCGACGACGAAGAGCAGGTCCACCCGTTCCTCTCCGGCTTCCGCCAGCCGTGACGCCGCAGTGATCATGGCCGCCGCGATGCCCTTCGCATCGGCCGCCCCGCGCCCATAGAGCCGGCCCGCTTCCACGCGCGGCGGGATGAACGGCGGGACGGTGTCGAGGTGCGTGCTGAGCGTAACGCCACCACCCTTGCGCGACGCCCACACGTTGCCTCGTCCGGGTGACACCTCCTGCACCGTCACGCTCCAGCCTTTCGAGACGAGCAGCCGCGCGACGTGGTCAACCACCTTGCCCTCATCGCGGGTGACCGACGGGATCGCGACAAGTTCAGAGGCGAGTGTGAGGACTTCAGTCATCGTGCGTAGCTTGTGAGGATGCCGGGGCTGGGAGTCGAACCCAGATGGCCTTTCGGCCAAGGGATTTTAAGTCCCTCGCGTCTAACCAGTTTCGCCACCCCGGCAGGCGCAACAGCGCGGCACGATTTCCCGTGCTCGGCGCACAAAGCGAGGCAGGGGCAGCCGGGCCCGCTGACCCCGGCCGTCACCTGCCTTGACTGGGTACGACGACAAGCGGTACGGCGAAGCGGGAAACGGGACTCGAACCCGCGACCCCAACCTTGGCAAGGTTGTGCTCTACCAACTGAGCTATTCCCGCGACCACGGGAAGTTACGCTGTGCCGGCGGGCCGAACAAGCGACTATGGGCGAACGCCGTACGCGTGGGCCGCGAACCACACGGTGTAGGCGAGCAGTCCCGACAGGGCAGCATCCCCCCCCCCGCCGGTGGCTTCGCCGAGGTCGTCAACGAACTCGGCGGCGAACCCGCGGTCGAGCGGCGCGCGACGCAGCCAGTCGAGGACCTCACCGGCATCGGGACCCATTAGCCGGGCAAGACGGTGTTCGAGCCGCGGCGACGGCGCCGCCGCCCTGGCAGAGCGCCGGAACACGGAGTCCGTGCGCTCCACTGCCTCGAGCAGGGGCAGCCAGAGAACCGATGCTCCGGGGTCGTCGGCCGGCTCGCGCCGCCCGCCGGGCTCGGCCGACGCGGCGAAGACCGCCTTGCTGCCCTCGCCGGCCACGAAATGGCGCCGGATGGCGGCTCGGACCGCCTCAGCGTCCTGCAGCTTCGCTACTTCGCCCTCGTCGAGCATGCGCGACAGGCAGTCGAGCGCGTACGCGACGGCGGCGTTCGCGTGCAAGGAGAACAGTTCCGAAGGCACCCCCGACAATGCCACGTCCGCCCGGTACAGCGGATAGTGCTCGTCGCGGCGCTCGGCGATCTCGTCGGCTGCCAGGTACAGGGTGTCGGCGAGGACGGGCTCCTCGACGATTGCATCGTCCTCGGTGTCGCGAATGTAGCGGTCCGTTGCTATCGGGTAGGCCGCCGCACCCTCGAGCGTGGCGCCGGGGGAGAAAAGCGTGCCGTCGAAGTAGTCCACCCCCTGGCCTGGAGCGTAGCCATGCACCTCGCAGATCCGCAGGATCAGTTCTCGCGCAAGCGGAGGATCGGCCAGTTGCACGGCCGGCACCGTCCAGGCAAGGGCCTCCCAGTCGCGGATCGTCGTGCCGTGCGTCGCCCATGGGGCCCGGCTCCGCACCACATAGTACTGGGCGTCGTCCAGCGCGCGCGCGGCGGAATAGAAGTACGCGAACATCAGGTGACGATTGATCAGGCCGTCGAGGGACTCCACTCCGCTCGACTGCTCGAGCGTGCCAAGCGCATCGCGGGTCCCGCCAAGGAGGTGCTTCCAGCCGCGCTTGCGCAGCACGGCAACCGTCGCCAGCGCGCCATCACGCTCTGGGCCAGCGCCAATGTAGAACGCTGCGTCGGCCCGCTGTCCAGCGCCGATCGCAACCTGCCGCTGAATGCTGTACCCGGCGCCCTTCACGGCCACAGTCGAGCCGTCGTCCGAGGAAATTGCGAGGGCGGCGAACCCAGGCGCGTCGTCCCCTTCCAGCACGACGGTGCCGTCGCCGGCTGACGATACGATGTGCGCGCTCGTGATCGGGCGCGGCGTCCGCACGCGCAGTTGCCGGTGCCCCAGGGTGCCTTCGATGCCGATGGAGGCCTCGACCGCTGCGCCGCCACGATTCTCCACCGCCACCGCGTACACCGCACCGGCGACGTCCACGTCGCGTCCGTACGGCGCAAAAATGCTCCCGCGAATCACCAGGGAGCCGGCCGTTGCGGTGAACGTCGGGATCCAGTGATGCGAACGCTCCCAGGCCATCGCATGACTCGAGAACTCGACCGGTTCGCCGTCCACCCGCAGCGTTGGACGGGCCAGCGCAGGCCCGTCCGCGTCGAGGAAGCGCGATGAACCGGCGAACTCCACCGAGGAACGCGCCCCGCGGTGGAGGAGGCCGATTGCGTGCAGGGCGCCGTCCGCCGGGTGGACGCAGGGCAGCGCCATCCAGTGGTTGCCCGTAACCTGCCATGGCACGGTGCCGATGGCGCTCTGTGTCACCGCTGCGAACCTCCGTTAACTTGGCGCGGGTACGAAACTTACTCCTCCGCACCGCCTGCCGCCCTTGCACTCCACCCAGTACGCACCCCGAGTCCGCGCCGCCGCTGCCTGCCGCATGGTTGCGAGGGCGTGCGTTGTGATTGGCTGGCTCAGTGCGAGCACGGCGTTCGCGCAGTGGCCGGCGGGCGTCGGCCCGGATGCCGCGACGCTCCCGTCGCGGGCCCTGAGGATATCGTTTGGGATCGGGTGGGACCGCGCACCGGAACGGTATGAGAACGGCGTCCTGCGATCCCCTGGCGATCGCTACTCCCTGGACACGCTCGGCGCGACCGTATTCCCGTTCCTCGGCGTTACGGAAGCCGCCACGCGCGCAGCGGCTGGGCTACCGGCATTTCGCGCATCGCTGGGCGCCAGTGTCGTCAAGGCGCGTGACGCGTTGGAGACGACGCCAGTCACGGTCGAATACGGCCTCACCAGTCGCGTGTCGCTCAGGGCGACCGTTCCGTTCGTCACCGCCGCCGCCCGCGTGGACGCGACGCTCAACCCGCTCGCCAGGGAAGCAACCGTCGGGCTCAACCCGGCGCTGGCGAACGCCGCAATCGCGACGGCCTACAGCACCCTGTTGACGCAACTCGGCGCGGCGGGTTCGTTCCTCGGCGACCGGATCGCCTCATGTCCATCGAACCCCGCCGCGCCCGGCTGCGCAGCCGTGCTCGCGAGCCCGGCGACCGCACAGGCGCTCGTTGCCGAAGCGCGAACATTCGCGACGGCGCTGGCGGCGCTGTACGGAGGATCCGGAGCCAACCCAGGCGCACTGTTCATCCCGCTGGCCGGCAGCGCGACCCAGGCCGCGATCACGGCGCGGCTCGCTGGCATCAGGGGGCAGTTCGCTGCGTTCGGGGCACCCGCGATTACCGCCCTCGCCCCGATCGGGGCGCCAGCTCCGCTCACCATAGGTGGCTTCCAGGACTTCCTGGCCGATACGGCCTTCGGGATAGAGTCGCGCGGCCTGCGACCAGTCGTGCGCCGTGGCGTCGGCAACGCGGAGTTCGCGACAACAATCCGGCTCTTCGATTCCCGCCGGGGCGCCAAGGTCGGCGCGTCTCCCAGCGCCGGATTCTGGGTGCGGACGGCAGCCACGGTCGCGTATTCGCTGGGGGCTCCCAACCCCGCGGCTGACGAGCTGATCGGTGCGCCCCTCGGCACGGTGGCGCGCGGGCTGCGGGTCGGGGCGATGGCAGACGGGGGCCACGGCAGCCGCTACTCGTTCTCGGTCGCGGCTTCGCGAGTTTCGTGGGCTGGCACCGCGATGGACGTGCGCGCCCTGACGCAGCCCGGCGCGCCATTCCCTTCGGCCGCGGGCACCGCCTCGGTCACTTACACGCCCGGTGCCGAGTGGCGGCTTGACGCAGCTCCGCGGCTTGCGATAAGCGAAGCAATCGGCATCGCCGCTACGTGGACTTACCGCAGGCGCGATGCCGACGCGTTCGCCCTCACCGGCCAGACGCCCTCCCCGTCGGCCTCCGCATTCGACGTACATCCCGGGATGAACAGCGTGGGACCGTCGTCAACGGAGCATCGGTTCGGCGCCAGCATCGGCTATTCCACCATCGCGGCGTGGGAACGTGGCCAGGCGCAGTGGCCGCTCGACATCGTGCTGACGCATTACCAGACGACGACCGCCTCGGGCGGCACGGTGCCGAAGGTGTCGCACGACGATATCGTGCTGCGCTGGTACTGGCGCAGCCGCTGAGCGCGTCCGGCACGTTTCGGCTAGCCGGCCCTCGCCCGTCGCTGTCGCGTCGGCGGCTGCGCTCCGAGCAGCTCTCGTGCATGCGCCCGGCTCACCTCACTCGCGGGATCGCCACCGAGCATCCGGGCCACTTCATCCACGCGCGCATCGCCGTCGAGCACGGTGACGTCGGCTGAGGTGACGCCCTCACGTGCGCCCTTGCGCACCACGACGTGATGGGCGGCGCGCGACCCGATCTGTGCGAGGTGCGTGATGGCAAAGACCTGCCGGCGCAGCGACACCGCACGGAGCGCATCCGCCACCATGAGGGCCACGGCCCCGCCAATGCCGGAGTCAACTTCGTCGAACACGAGTGTCGGCACTCGCTCCATGTCTGCGAGAATCACCTGCAGGGCGAGCATCACGCGCGCCAGTTCCCCGCCAGACGCCACGCGGGCGAGAGGCCGGTCTTCGTGGCCGACGTTCAGCGCCACACGATACTCGACCCACTCGGCGCCGGTCGCGCGTGGCGACTCGTGCGGTACGAGGCGCACGAGGAAACTCCCTCCGTCCATCCCGAGCGCAGGCAACTGCGCTGCCACCGCCCGTGAGAGCGCCGCCGCTCCGCGGGCGCGCGATGCAGTGAGCGCCTGCGCGGCTTCGGCGACCCGCGTCTCGGACGTGCGCACCGCCGCCTCCATAGCGCCAATATCGTGCGCCGCCGTGTCGAGGGCATCGAGCTCGGCCCGCGCTTCGCGTCCTGCGGCCAGTGCGCGCTCCATCGTGCCTCCGTACTTCTTGAGGAGGCGGAAGATGACGTCGCGCCGTCGCTGGACTTCCTCGAGACGGGCCGGGTCGTGCTCGATGCTTTCCGCGTACGCCGCCGCTTCACGCGCCAGTTCCTCGATTGCGTAGTAGGCCGCATCGTACGCGGCCTGGATCTTCGCGGCAGACGGATCTATGCGCTGGAGCACGCCAAGCAGTCGCTGCAGGTGGCCCAGGCGCGTAAGGACCGCCTCGTCGCTTCCGTCGAGCGCCTCCGACATCTGCGCGGTGGCCGTCGTCAGTTCCTCGGCGTGCGCGAGCCGCGCGGCCTCGCCTTCCAGCGCCTCCTCCTCACCAGTCACGAGGCGGGCACGTTCGACTTCGTCGGCAACGTGGCGGAGGTAGTCCGCACGCTTCTCCGCGTCGTCGCGGCGCGCGACCCGCCGCGCCAGGTTCGCCCGGCTCTCCTCGAGGCCCGCGTGCGCATCCGCGAGCGCACGCGCTTCGCCTGTCGCACGCGCGTAGCGGTCGAGCATCTGGCGCTGGGAGTCTTCGTCGAGCAACGCACGGGCATCGTTCTGCCCATGGATGGTGAAGAGAGTCCGGCCGATTGCCGCGAGCACGGACGCGGTGACGACGGTACCGTTGACCCACGCGCGCGAGCGTCCCGATGCGGTCACTTCACGCCTCAGTGTGACGACGCCACCTTCCGCCTCGATTCCGTGTGCGTCCAGCGCGGCCAGCACGTCGGCATTGTCGCGCGCGTGAAACTCCCCTTCCACCGTCGCCCTGTCGGTGCCCGTGCGCACGTCGTCGGCCGACCAGCGTCCGCCGCCGAGCAGGCCAAGCGCGCCAATGATGATTGACTTGCCGGCGCCAGTCTCGCCGGTGAGGACGTTCAGCCCCGGGCCGAACGGCACCTTGACCGACTCGATGATGGCGACGTTCCGGATGCGCAGCTCGGCGAGCACGGAACTACCTCCTGGCTATTCGTCGCGGTCGGCCAACCCGCCCCATCCCAGCTTGCGCCGGAGCCGCCCGATGAACGTCGTGCCGTGGAAGCGGACGATGCGTACGGGCCGCGTGGCGCGGCGGACGGTAAGCGCGTGGCCATTGGACAGTGTTGCCCCGACCTGCCCGTCCACCGTTACCAGAACATCGCCCGGGGCATCTTCCGGCTGCAGCGTGATCACGGATTCGGGCTTCAGTACGAGGGGCCGGATGGACAGGGTGTGTGCCGCTATGGGCGTCACGGTGATGGAATGGACCCCCGGCTCGATGATGGGG
Source organism: Gemmatimonadaceae bacterium (assembly GCA_020851455.1). Taxonomy (GTDB): domain Bacteria; phylum Gemmatimonadota; class Gemmatimonadetes; order Gemmatimonadales; family Gemmatimonadaceae; genus Fen-1231. Next base: position 191,179 of record JADZCT010000047.1, read on the forward strand.
CCGCCGGCCGAGAGCGAGTATGCCGTCGAGCCCGTCGGCGTTGAGATGACGATCCCATCGGCCGCGAGCACGCCCAACGGCTCGCCGTTCACCGTCATGCGCAGCCGTAGCACGCGGGCGAAGCCGCCCTTGTGGACGACAACGTCGTTGACGGCGCGGTGCACCGGCCCGTGCGGACCGTCGGCCGGGCCAGAAGTGGCTTCGAGGACCATCCGTACGTCCGATGCATAGCTCCCCTTGGCCAGTCGCGGGAGGACGCGCGGGAACTCCCGGCTGGAGCAACTTGCCAGGTATCCAAGCTTTCCGAGATTGACGCCGAGAAGCGGAACGTCCGCGCCGTCGAGAAAGCGCGCACAGCGCAATAGCGTTCCGTCTCCGCCAAGCGAAACGACGGCGTCGATGTCCTGCGGTGTCTGCACCTCACGCGCGCCGGCGGCAATGGTCAGCAGGTCGTGTTCCACGAGCACCTCGATGCCGAGCCGGGGCGCCTCGCGCAGGGCCATGGCCACGATGTCCGCGAGGCCGTCGAAGTCCTTGTGCCCGAACACGCCAAGCCGCATCAGCCGGTCATGGCCTCGCTTCCGTACAGCGAACGTACGCTGGCGGCTATGCCCGCCGCATCGAGCCCGCACTGCTCCAGCTGCCGCGCGCGCGATGCGGCGTAGACGATCCTGTCAGGAACGCCGAGGGTGGCAACGCGAACCGACGCATTCAACGCGCCGATCACCCGTGCCATCATCGCACCGAAGCCATTCACGACGGTTCCTTCCTCGACCACGAGCACCTGCCCATGGCTCGCCACGACTTCTGAAAGAACCGTCGCGTCGTACGGCTTCAGGAAGCGGCAGTTTACGACCGACACGCCGAGGCCCTCGGCCGCGAGCGATTCCGCCGCCTGCAGCGACGGCACGACCATCGCGCCAACCGCCAGGATGGCGACCTCGCCGCCGGTGCGGAGCACTTCCCACGTTCCGTACGGGACGGCCGCGACCTCTTTCATGGCAGGCACCGTGTCGGGCGCCGCGTCGCGGGGATAACGAATCGCGAACGCGCCGTCGTGTGCCGCCGCCGACCGCATCAACGCGAGAAGTTCGCGCCCGTCCTTCGGCGCCGTGACCGTCACATTGGGCACGGCGAGCAAATAGGCAATATCGTAGAGTCCGGCGTGCGTCTCGCCATCCTCGCCAACCAATCCGGCGCGGTCGAGGCACAGCACGACGGGAAGGTGCTGGATCGCCACGTCGTGAATGATGCTGTCGTACGCGCGTTGCATGAACGTCGAGTAGACGGCCACGAACGGCCTCGCCCCGCGCGCCGCCATCCCGGCTGCCATCGTCACGGCGTGCGCCTCGGCGATTCCCACGTCGAAAAACCGGTCCGGGAGTGCGCTTGCGACAGCCGACGCGCCCGTCCCGCTGGGCATCGCAGCCGTGATCACGGCAAGCCGCCGGTCCTCGTCCATCAACTCGGCCAACCCCTTCCCGAATACCGTCGTGTAGTTGGCGTTGCCTGTGGATGGCTTCCGAAGCTTGCCGGTGCCCGGATCATGCCCCGGCGGCAGCGCGTGCCACTTCTCCGTATTCTCGCCCGCCGGGAACCCCTTCCCCTTCTGCGTGATCACGTGCACGAGCATCGTGCCCTTCATCTCGCGCATCGCCTTGAACGTCTCCGCCATCTGGCCGATATCGTGCCCGTCTATCGGGCCGAAGTAGCGAAACCCGAGTTCTTCGAACAGCACACCGGGCGTCAGGAAACCCTTCAGGCTCTCCTCCCACTTGTGAATGAGCCGTTCGGCGTCCTTGAGGGGCCAGGGCGCCTGGCGCGCCAGGTCGCCGATCTTCTGGCGAATCCGGTTGTAGAGCGAGTTGCGCTGCACCGACGTGAGGTACTTGTGCATCGCGCCGACGTTCGGCGCGATCGACATCTCGTTGTCGTTCAGCACGACGATCATGTCGCGGCGCGACGCGCCGGCGTTGTTCAGCCCTTCGTAGGCGAGGCCGCTGCCGAGCGAGCCATCTCCAATGATGGCGACGACCTTGTAGTCGGCGCCGTCCATGTCGCGGGCGACGGCCATGCCGTATGCGGCTGATATTGACGTGGCGGCGTGGCCCGCGCCGAACGAGTCGTACTCGCTCTCGGCGCGCTTGAGGAAACCCGACAGCCCTCCCTCCTGGCGCAGCGTCGCCATCCGGCTTGCGCGTCCTGTGAGCAGCTTGTGCGGATAACCCTGGTGGCCGACGTCCCAGACGAGCTGATCGCGCGGCGTATCGAACGCGAAATGCAGCGCGACCGTCAGCTCCACGACCCCGAGCCCGGCGCCGATGTGGCCTCCGGTGCTCGAGCAGGTTTCGATGAGCGAGGCGCGCATCTCGTCGGCGAGCTCCTGAAGCTGATGCACGCTCAGGCCCTTCAGGTCGGCCGGGGACGCTATCGTATCGAGCAGCGGGGATGAAGACATGATTGACGTGTTGTAATCTCGCGCATTGCGCGGCCGAACGCCTACGACGGCCTCGCAACCACGTAGTGGGCGAGGTACTCGAGATCGGGTGAGCGAATGTCGCCCCTGCGGAGCGACCTGCATGCTTCATCGGCGAGCGCGACCGCCCGGGAGCGCGCGCCATCGAGGCCCAGCGCCGCGGGGTATGTGCTCTTGCCGTGGGATGCGTCCTTGCCGGCGGTCTTGCCTAGCTGCGTCGTGGTCGCCGTCACGTCGAGCACGTCGTCGGCGATCTGGAACGCGAGCCCGATGGCACTCCCGTACCGCAGCAGTGCTTCCATCGTTCGCGCGCCGGCGCCGGCGGCAACGCCGCCGATGCGGACCGCCTCGAGGATGAGCGCGCCCGTCTTCATGCGGTGAATGCGCTCCAGCTCGCACACGTCGAGGCCTACGCCCTCGGCAAGCAAGTCGAGAAGCTGTCCGCCGATCATGCCGCCCGCGCCCGCCGCCTGCATGAGAAGCCGCACCACTTCACCCTGCGTGCCTGCACTCAGGCCCAGGCTTCCGGCGGCTTCCGCCGCGGCGCGCGCCGCCAGGGGCACCATCGCGACGCCGGCGGCCGTCGCTGCTGCCACGCCGTGCTTGCGATGCACCGTCGGCTGCCCGCGCCGCACGTCGTCATCGTCCATGCACGGAAGGTCGTCGTGCACGAGCGAATAGGCGTGAACGACTTCGAGGGCGGCAGCCAGCGCGCTCGCGTCGCCGCTCCCACCGCACGCCCGGTAGGCGGCAATGAGGAGCACGGCGCGGAACCGTTTGCCAGCGCCGAGGAGCGCGTACTCTATGGCCTCCGCGACGCGAGGGTCGAGGTCGCGCCGCGCGGTAGCCGCCAGGGCTGCGAGCGCAGCCGCAACGGCGGCGCGGTCGGCCACGAACCGGGCGCCTTCACGCGCATCAGTCGTCGCCATCCGCCTCCAGAGGAACACCCCCGGTCAGCTCGATCGAGCCGTCGGTGAGCTGGACGAGCTCGCGCAATCGGCCGTCGGCGGCATCGAGGGCCACCGCGGCGGAACGCAGGCGGGCGATACCCTCCTCGAAGAGCTGCAATGCGCGGTCGAGCGGCACGTCCGGCCGGTCGAGCTGCGCGGCGATCTCATCGAGCCGTGCCAGGTGCTGTTCGAATGACTCGCCTGTCACCGCAGTCCCCCTGGACGCACACACACGGCTTCTGCGTCCACGCAGCCGTCAATCAGCACCAGTTCAAACCGCGCACCAGGCGCATAATGTGCCACGCGCGACATCGCCGCTCCTCCGACGCTGCGCGGAAACGCGTACCCGCGCTGCAGGATCGCCAGCGGCGAAAGGGCATTCACGCGGCTGGCCGCCCCGCCAAGTCGCTCCCGCCCCCGGTCGAGCACCCGCTGCGCGCGGCCGCGGATCTCGCGTGCGGCCCGGGCTGAATCGTTGCGCCCGGCCTCGACCCGCCGCCGGAGCGACGCCCCCATCGAAGCCGAGAGCGCCTGCAGGTCGCGCCGCAAGTCATTGAGCATCGGCGTCACGAGTTCCGCGGCTGCGCTCGGGGTGGCGGCGCGTACGTCGGCCACGAGGTCGGCGATCGTGATATCAATTTCATGGCCCACCGCGCTCACCGTCGGTGTTGGCGAGGCCGCTATTGCGCGCGCCACCCCTTCGTCGTTGAACGCCCACAGGTCCTCGCGGGAGCCGCCGCCCCGCCCGATGATCAGCACGTCGGCGCCACCCCACCGCGCCGCCATCTCCAGCGCGCGCACAAGCGAGGCAGGAGCCGCCTCACCCTGGACGGCCGCCGGAATCACCACGACGTCAATGGATGGGTTTCGCCGCGCGATCACCGACACGACGTCGTGCATCGCGGCCCCGTCAACGCTGGTGACGACGCCGACTACCCGCGGAAAACGCGGAATGGGTCGCTTCCGGGCGGGGTCGAGAAGCCCGTCCGCCTCCAGCGCGGCCTTTACCCGCTCGAGCGCCTTCCTCCAGAGCCCCTCGCCTTCGGCCTCCATCCCCCGGACAGCGAACTGCACCCGGCTTCGCGCGGCCCACATGGTGAGCTGGCCGAATGCCACGACCTGCATTCCGTCGTCGGGCGCCGCCGGGAGCGCGCGCTGGTCGCGCGACCAGACCACGCAGTCCATCGAGGCGAGCCGATCCTTGAGCGTGAAGTACCAGTGGCCGTTCCGGTGGCGCGTGAAGTTACTCACCTCGCCCGAGACCCACAGCGGCGGGAACGCTCCTTCGAGTGCGTCCTTGGCCGCCGTTGCAAGGGCCGATACAGGCAGCGCGCGTTCCGGCGCTCCGCCTGGAGTGACCGCCGGCTCGGCGCGCTCCCGCCCGCGCCGTGCACCCGCCGCCGATCCGCCGGCGCGCGCTGCCCCCATCAGACCTGCTGCTCCGCCGCGCGAACCGTGTTTCGCCGCAGCATCGCGATCGTCCTCGGCCCCACACCACCGGGGACGGGCGTTATGCGCGACGCCACCTGCCGCACCGACTCGTAGTGCACGTCTCCAACAAGCCGCGTGCCGGACTTCGCCGACGGATCCGCGATCCGGTTGATGCCCACGTCTATGACGACGGCTCCCGACCGCACCATATCACCCGTGACCATCTCCGGACGGCCGACGGCGGCGATTACGATGTCTGCCCGCTTCACGTGCCAGGCGAGGTCGTTGGTCCGGGAATGGCAGATGGTCACCGTCGCGTCGCCGCCAGGACCCGGCTGGATGAGCAGCGACGCCATCGGCTTCCCCACGATGTTGCTGCGGCCAATGATCACGGCGTGGCGGCCGGCGGTCTCGACGCCTGCCTCGGCAAGCAACACCTGGACCCCGGCGGGGGTGCATGGTGCAAACCCGTCCTTCTCGCCGATCAGCACCTTGCCAACGTTCACCGGGTGAAAGCCATCCACGTCCTTCGCCGGAGAGATGCGGCGAATCACCGTCTGCGGGTCAATGTGCTTCGGAAGCGGCATCTGCACCAGGATGCCGTGCACCGCACGGTCGCCATTGAGCCGGTCAACCAGGGCGAGCAGTTCCTCCTGCGTCGTGGATGCTGGCAACCGAATCGTCTCGCTCTTCATCCCCGCCTCGACGCTCGCCTTTTCTTTGTTGCGCACGTAGACGGCGCTTGCGGGGTCCTCGCCCACGAGCACTACCGTGAGGCCCGGCACGATGCCGCGCGTGGCGAGCATGGCGCACTGATCTGCCACATCGCCACGGATCTTCCTTGCGACGGCCGCGCCGTCAATGATTTCAGCGAGCAATGTCAACGGCCCTCTTCTCACGGATGGCGACGACTTTGATCTGGCCGGGGTACTGAAGTTCCGACTCGACCCGCCGCGCAATCTCCTCGGTGAGGGACTGCATCCGGGCGTCATCAATGTCGTCAGGGTTCACCAGCACGCGGATCTCGCGGCCGGCCTGAATCGCGAAAACGCGATCCACGCCCCGATAGCTCGACGCGATCTTCTCGAGCCCCTCGAGGCGCTTCACGTACGTCTCGAACGCCTCGCGCCTCGCCCCGGGGCGCGACCCCGAAATGGCGTCGGCGGCCTGCACGAGCACGCTCACCTCGCTCTCGTGCGGCACGTCGTCGTGGTGCGCGGCAATGCAGTTCACCACCAGCGGGTGCTCGCCGTACTTGGTCGCGATTTCGACGCCAAGCTGCACATGCGTGCCCTCCTGCTCGTGCGTGAGCACCTTCCCGATATCGTGCAGCAACGCTCCGCGGCGCGCCATGGCGGCGTCGAGGCCAAGCTCGTCCGCCATGCTCCCCGCCAGCCAGGCGACCTCCTTCGAGTGCTGGAGGATGTTCTGCCCGTAGCTCGTCCGCCACTTCATCCTGCCAATGAGCTTGATGATCTCGGGGTGCAGGCCATGGACGTTCACGTCGTACGCAGCCCGCTCGCCGGTCTCGACGATCCCCGCCTCCACTTCCTTTCGTGCCTTCTCCACGACTTCCTCGATCCGGCCGGGGTGGATCCGCCCGTCGGCGACCAACTTCTCCAGCGCGAGGCGCGCCACCTCGCGCCGCACTGGGTCGAAGCACGACACCACGACGGTGTCCGGAGTGTCGTCAATGATGACGTCAACGCCGGTGGCCAGCTCGAATGCCCGGATGTTCCTGCCTTCGCGCCCGATGATGCGGCCCTTCATGTCGTCCTTGGGCAGCGACACGGCGCTCACGGTGATCTCGGCCGTGTGCTCCGCCGCGATCCGCTGGACTGCAAGGGCCACGATCTTCCGCGCCTCGCGGTCAGCGTTGCGCTTGGCCGTCTCGCGCACCTCGCGAAGCCGGCTGGCCGCGTCGGCTGCGGCCTCCTCTTCCATGCGGCGCATCAGCTCTGCCTTCGCCTCGCCAGCCGAAATCCCGGCAAGCTGCTCGATTCGCCGGCGTTCGTCCGTGATGAGCCGGTCAAGCTCCGCCTGGCGCTCGTCAACGGCCTTTTCCTTCCGGCCAATGTCCGTCGCCCTGCGACCGGCCTCCTTCTCGCGTGTCTCGATCAGGTCGAACCGTCGGTCAAGGATCGTCTCGCGCTCCTGGATGCGGCGTTCCTCCCGCTCCATCTCTTCGCGCCGGCGCCGCGCCTCACCTTCCCACTCCTCGCGGGCGCGCATCGCCTCTTCCCGGCCCGCGAGCGTCGCCTGCTTGCGAAGCGTGTCGGCGTCCCGCTCCGCATCCCCGAGGAGGCGCTTGGCCAGGTCTTCGGCCGTGTCGCGCGCCGCGCGGCGCGCGGTCAGCTCGGTCTCGCGGCCGCTGGCCGCCCCCACACGGTAAGCAATAATCGCCCCGAGTGGGCCGGCGACGGCGAGTACGATCGCCGCCACTTCCAGTCCGGTCATTTCAGTATGCCCCAAAGCGCCACGCGGCCAACCCCTGCCCCGGACGCGGTTTCAGGAAGTCCTTCACGCCCGGTACGCACCGCAGTTCAGGAGGCAGGGGCAAGCAATGACCGCCCGGCCAAGCGCCGCCGGCAACCAGCGGAGGGCGCGTGGCAGGAGGGGCTAACCGCGCCTGACACTTGAACCTACGGTGCGCCTGAGGAGCGCAGTCGCAAGATACGGCCGAACGGTGTGGGCGGCAACGCCCCGCGCGCCGGCCCTAGCCGGCCCTACCCCTGATGGCCTCCGCCACGGCGGCGCCGAGCTCCGACGGCAGGAATGGCTTCCGGAGCAGAAGGCCCGGCAGCTCCGTCGCCGGCCCGCCCCGTACTTCCTCAGGAGCGTAGGCCGTGGTGAACAGGACCCGCAGTTCCGGCCAGCGCTCGCGAAGCCGACTCGCCAGCACGGTACCGTTCATCCGCGGCATGATCACGTCGGTCACGACCAGTTCGGGTGGCACCGGATCGGCTTCCGCGATGCCGAGCGCCTCGACCCCGTCCGCCGCCTCCACCACGGCGTAGCCGCGTCCGCGGAGCGCGTCTCCCACGATTCGCCGAACCTGCGCGTCATCTTCGACGACCAGGATCCGTCCGCTCCCGTGCGTATCGGCTCCCGCATTGCCTGCAGACACCGCCGCGTGCTCGCCCGAGGCCACCCGGGGCAGCAGCACCTCCATCGCGGTACCAACGCCCACTTCGGATGCTGCCCTGATGAAGCCGCCGCTCTGCCGCACGATGCCATGGATCGTGGATAGCCCCAGCCCCGTGCCCTGCCCCGGCGGCTTCGTGGTGAAGAACGGCTCGAACACGCGCGCCAGGACCTCCGGCGGCATTCCCGATCCAGTGTCGGTGACGGCAATGCGCACCATCTCCACCGGAGTTCCTGCACGCTCGGATGGACGCGCCAACTCGGTTGCATCCGGAACCACCCAGACATTCCCCGTCTCGATCCGGATCGTCCCGCCGTCGGGCATTGCATCGCGCGCGTTCACGACGAGGTTCATGACAACCTGCTCCAGCTGGCTTGAGTCGCCATGGATGGCGCCGAGGTGCTCGTCGAGCCGCACGTCCAGGAGGATTTCAGCCGAAAGCACGCGCCGCAGCATCTTCTCCACGGATCGCACGACTTCGTTGACGTCCATCACGCGCACGTCGAGCAGTTGCCTGCGCCCAAAGGCGAGCAACTGCCGCGTGAGCGCAGCGGCGCGCTTGGCGGCGGCGAAGACCTCCTCGAGGTCGAGGCGCCGCGGGTCGCCCTGGGGGGTGTCCTCGATGAGGAGGCTCGAGTACGTCCCGATCACGGTGAGCAGGTTATTGAAGTCATGTGCGACGCCCCCGGCAAGCTGCGCGACCGCCTCCATCTTCTGCGCAACCCGAAGCTGCGCCTCGAGGCCGCGCCGCGCGGTCAGATCCTCCGCCATGAGCACCAGTGACATCGCTCCGCGTCGCCGCACCGTCAGGAACTCGCAGTTCACCGTCAGCGTTCGGCCCGCCGCTGTCGAGACGACGGACTCGCACCGGGCCATCGCGCCGCTCGCTATCGCATGTTCAGCGCACGCCAGCATGCCGGACTGCCGCCATGATGCGATCTCGCGAAAGCGCTGACCGAGAAGTTGTTCTTCGCGCAGGCCGCTCATCCTGCAGGCGGCAGGATTCGCCAGCTCGCACTGCCCCGTCACGACGTCGTAGACGAGAATGCCAAAGGGCGCCTCGCGAATGACCGTCTTCTTGAACTCGTCCGCCTCGACCGCTGCCTGGTACTCTGCCGCTGCCCTCGCCTCGGCGCCGTGGCGGCCGGTGTTGTCCATCAGGGTGACCACCTGGAGCGGTCTGCCGCCGAGGTGCCACGGCGCCACGCTGACCAGCACCCATACCGCTGCGCCGTCCCTGCGGCGCAGCGCCAGTTCGCTCGCCGGCGTGCCTGAGCCAAAGCCTGCGCGAAGCAACGCGTCATCGGCGGAACCGCCGGCACCATGGCTCTCCGGCATGAGGTCAGCCAGCGTCAGCCCGCGCAACTCGCATGGAGAATAGCCGAGCAGGGTCCCGGCCAACCGGTTTGCATGGACGATCGCGCCATCCGGATCCGCGAGCACGACGGCGTGGGGCACTGCGTCAATGACCGACAACAGTTCCGCGCCGACAGCCATTCCGGGTGCCGCGTCGTTCATGGCCGCGCCGCGGTTCTACCTGCCGGTGTGGATCCGCTCAGATGAACGCGTGGCGTACAGTGCATCGTGCATCTTCGCAAGACTGCACGCCCCCGCGCAAGCGCAGCCGCCGCTGACGCACGCCGACAGCCGCCCGCGCGCCCCTGCACGGTGGTCCGGATTCCGCTCGCAGCGCGCGAGAGTCCGTGGCTCGATACGGTATTTCATCCCTACCGCACAGTCTCGCGCGCCGCTAGCCTACTGGCATCGGACGGGCGCTCGGAGGCGCAACAGGGCAAGTCTGCCGCGCGCCCGCCAGACACGATTCCATGACTGCACAACCGCTGAGCCGCCGGTTCATCCTCGTGATCGAGGACGAGCCCGGCATTAGAAGCATCATTGACCGCCTGCTCAAGCAGTTCGGCTACCCGACGCTTCTTGCGGCCAGCGGGTCCGAAGCGCTCCGCCTGTTCGACATGCACGCGCCCGACATAGCGCTCGTGCTCCTCGACTGGACCATGCCAGGCATCGGCGGCAAGCAGACGCTTGCCGAGCTTCTTGCGCGGCGACCCGAACTGCGCGTGATTCTCGTGACGGGGTCGCGCGAAGCCACGACGGACGACGAAGCGACGCAGGGGACCATCTCGATTCTGCTGAAGCCGTTCACCCCTACGGAACTGATGCTGGCCGTGCGCACCGTACTGGAAGCGTAGGGCGCCGGCGCACTCGGCAAGTCAGGCAGTCGGCCCGCGCTTCCCGGGCGGCAACCACCGACGCAACTCAGCCGCCAGCGAGCGCATTGATCCGGCCACCGCCTCGCGCTCCTCACGCTCGCGGAAGAGCTCGTCTGCGATCGCAAATGCCGCGAGGATAGCCGCCTTGTGAGACTCGACCACCGACGCATTCCCGGTTACGTCGCGGACGGCCTTGTCCACATGTTCAGCCAGTGCCTTCGTACGTTCAGGAGCCGCGTCGCTACGAATCGTGTACTCCTCGCCACCGATCGTCACGCGCGTCGAGTGCTTGGGCCCGCTCACCTGGATTCCTCCTCGTGCTGCTGGCGAAGGAACCGGAGCTTCTCGATCGCATCGTCCGTGCGGCCGGCCGCCTCCGCCAGGCGGGCGCGTAATGACGCATTCTCCGCTTCGAGCCCTGCCACGCGCTCTTCCGCCGCGGCGTCCCCGCCGCCGCCCCGCGTCGCAATAGCCTTCAGGCGCGCCTCTGCCACCTGCGCGCGCTTGCGGAACGCTGCGACCTCCTCGCCCAGATTGCGAACGAGGGTCTCGAGTTCGCGGAACGCCAGCGCGTCAGCCCGCTCGGACACTGATCCCCAGTTCCTGGCCGAGCATCTTCAGCACCTGCGCGCGCCGGCCTTCGACTTCCTTGTCGCGTAGCGTGCGCTCCGGATGGCGGAACGTCAACCGCCAGGCAAGCGAGCGGGTGCCGACGGGAATCCCGCTGCCGCGGTATTCATCGAACAATGCGATGGATTCCAGCGTTTCACCCGCCGTGCGCCGCATCAAGCGTTCGACCTCGGTGGCCGGAACACCGTCAGGAACGACCAGGGCAAGGTCAAACTCCGCGGCCGGTGTCGTGGGCAACGCGACGTACCGCCTCGGAACACGCACAGAAGGTATCTCGCCCCGTGAATAGTCGTGGGTTCCGCGGGCCGCCACGGCAGCCGTGGCCACCCGCCCGAGCGTGACTTCCACGCCAAACGCCGGTGCGGCCCACACCGGCGCATCGAGTTCCACGGAACGAACGACACCCCGCGCCGCGCCGTCAACTGCAACCGACCAGAGCGTTCCCGCGCTTCCCTCGGTGATGTCAACCCGCGCGCCACGCCACGCAGCGCGCGCGATGAGCTCGGCCAGCCCCTTCGCGTCCCATGCGTCGAATGCGGGCGGCTCCGCCTCCGTGAAATGGGACGGCCTGCGGGCCCCCATCACGAGGGCGCCAACGCGCATCTCCTCGCGCACGTCGCCACTGGCAGCTACGACAAACGAAGTCCCGATCTCGAACAGGCGTACGTCCCGCTGCATCCGCGACAGGTTGTATTCAGCGCGGCGCGCAAGCGTCGTCAGGATCTGCGTCCGGAGGTACGGCTCATCCTCGCCAATCGGATTCCGCACGCGCACGGCCCCAAGCGAGCCGCTGTCGGGCGATGCGATGTACGGCAGCGGACGCACTTCGCAAAGACCGGCTGCCACGAGCGCGTCTCGCACGCGCACGCCCACTGCGTAGAGCGGGTGATCCGGCACGCTGCTCGGTCGCGAGCCCGCAAGCGCGTCTGGCAGGCGGTCGTATCCTCGCAACCGCGCGACTTCCTCGACCAGATCCACGTCGCGCGAGACGTCGTGCCTCCACGAAGGCGGGGTCACGCGCAGGCCGGCGTCTCCCTTTGCGACCGAGAATCCCACGGACTCAAGAATCTTCACCGTCTCGGCGGAGCCAACGCGGTCACCGAGAAGCTTCCCGACCTTTGTCGGCTGTAGCAGCACGCTCTTTCGCGCCGTCGGCTTCGCGCCCACATCTATCAGCGCTTCAATGACGCCGCCCGCTACTGCAATCACGAGCCCCCCGGCGAGCGCAGCCATCCTCGCGACGGCCGCGTCGTCTATCCCGCGCTCGAACCGATAGCTCGCGTCGGTGGACATGCCAAGCTGCCGACGCCCCGCGCGCACGACACGCGGCGAGAATGTCGCCACCTCGAGGAGAATGTCGGTCGTCGCGCCGGTCACCTCGCTTGCCTGCCCGCCCATGATCCCGGCAAGCGCACTCGCGGCGTTCCCGTCGCCGATCACGAGAACCTCCGGCGACAGCGCCCGATCCACCCCGTCGAGAGTAACGATCCGCTCGCCCGGGCGAGCCCGCCGCACGATCACCTTCGCGCCGGCCAGCTTCGCGAGGTCGAAGGCATGCACTGGCTGGCCGAACCCGTGCAGCAGATAATTGGTCGCATCCACGACGTTGCTGATTGACCGCCCGCCAACCGCCTCGATGCGCCGCCGCAGCCAGTCAGGGCTCGGCCCGACCTTCACGCCTCGGATGATCGCCGCACAGTACCGCGGGCAGTCGGCGGCGTCCTCAATCGTCACGCTCACTCCACCCGCGGATTCGGACGACTCGCCCCGCACGGCCCGCTTCACACCCTTCACAGCGGCAAGTTCGGCGGGCATCCCTGCCGGCTTCCCGGTGAGCGCGGCAACCTCGCGCGCGATTCCGAGGTGCGAGAGCAGGTCCGGCCTGTTGGGCAGCACGTCCACGGCAAGCCGGACATCGCCAAGCTTGAGGACGTCGAGCAGCGGCGTTCCGGGCGCGGCATCCGTATCGAGCGTCATGATGCCGTCGTGGTCGTCGCCCAGCATGAGCTCGCGTGGCGAGCAGAGCATACCGTTCGACGTGAACCCGCGGATCTTCCGCTTTTCGATGACGAGACCCCCGGGCATCCGCGTGCCCGTGCGCGCAAACGGATAACTGGCGCCGACGGTCACGTTAGGCGCGCCGCACACCACATCGAGCAGCGTACCGGATCCATCGTCCACCTTGTTGAACGAGAGGCGGGTATCGGGAATCTTCTCGCTTTCCACCACGCGCCCCACGACAAACGGATCCAGCTCTGCCCGAATGCGCTCGAATCCCTCCACCGTGGCAACGTGCATGGTGAGAAGGTCGCGCACCGCTTCCGCCGAGAGGTCGTGGGGGACGAACGCCTTCAGCCACTCGAAGGAGATGTTCATCGGCTGAACTGGCCGAGGAACCGGACGTCGGAGTCGTAGAGAATCCGTATATCCGGAATGCCATGCCGGGCGAGCGCCGTCCGGCCGGGACCCATCCCAAACGCCCAGCCGGTGTACCGCTCGCTGTCCACCCCTGCCGATTCGAGGACGGCGGGATGCACGAGCCCGCTGCCAAGGATCTCGATCCACCCCGTCTGCTTGCACACGCCGCATCCCGACCCGTTGCAGACGCCGCACACGACGTCCATTTCGGCGCTCGGTTCGGTGAAGGGGAAGTACGATGGGCGGAAGCGTGTCTTCGCCGCGCCGAAGAAGCGCCGCGCAAAATGATTCAGCGTCGCCTTGAGATCCGCGAAGCCGATCCCTTCGTCCACGACGAGGCCTTCGACCTGGGTGAAGGCGGGCGCGTGCGACGCGTCGAACGGATCGCGCCGGTGCACGTTGCCGGGGATGAGCACCCGTATGGGCGGAGGGTACGCCTGGAGCGTCCGCACCTGCACGGGCGACGTATGCGTGCGAAGGAGCACGTCGTCGCTCACGTACAGCGTGTCGTGCAGATCCATCGCCGGGTGGTCGGCCGGGAAGTTCAGCGCGCCGAAGTTGTACCACGGGCTCTCGGTCTCCGGCCCCAGCGCTATGGTGAAGCCCAGTTCCCGGAAGATGGCAATCATCTCGTCGAGGACCTGCGACACCGGGTGCACGACGCCGGCCCACGAATGTCTGGCAGGCATCGTCGGATCGGCGAGCGCGCCGCCTTCACGCGCTGGGGCCAGAGTCTGCTGGCGCTCGGCGAGTGCGTCCTCGACGCGCACGCGCACCTCGTTGAAGGCGCGTCCAGCCGCTGCCCGGTCGCCACGGTCGAGTTCACCGAGTCTGGCCGACAGCGTTCGCAGCCATCCGTGCGCGCGGCCAAGGTGCTTCGCGCGAACCGCTTCCAGTGCGTCAACGGAATCGGCGCCCGCAATGGCAGGCATCGCCTCCGCCTCGAAGGCGGAGACGAGTGCCTGGTAGTCCCCGATCGTCAGCGTGGCGCCGGACATGGCGGCCCTACGCCGCCGCGAGCGCCTTCTTGGCCTGCTCGGCGAGCGCCGCGAACGCCATCGGATCGGTCACCGCGAGGTCAGCGAGGATCTTGCGGTCAACCTCGACTCCAGCCTTCTTGAGACCATTGATCAGCGCGTTGTAGCTGAGTTCGTTCTGGTGCGCCGCCGCGTTGATACGAATGATCCAGAGGCGCCGGAACTCGCGCTTTTTGTTCTTCCGGTCGCGGTATGCGTACACCCAGCCACGCTCGACGGTCTCCTTGGCGGGACCCCAGAGCTTGCTCCTGCCGCCGAATGCGCCACGGGCGGCCTTCATTACCTGCTTCTTGCGCTTGTGCTTTGCGACGTTCGACTTGACGCGTGGCATGTTAGGTCTCCGTTATGCCTGCAGGAGGCGCTTCAGGTGCTTCGCCTCGCCAACCGTTGTGACGTAGTCCGCCCGGCGGAGGCGGCGCTTCCGCTTGGCGTCCTTCTTCGTGAGGATGTGGCTCTTGTACGCTCGCAGGCGGCGAACCTTGCCCTTCCCCGTCACGGAGAAGCGCTTCTTCGCCCCCTTGTGGGTCTTCATCTTCGGCATTTGTGGGCCTCGTTATCGGGCAACGGACTGCAACTCGCGGCCGGCGCTCGTCCGGCGCCGCTGCTGCCCGCCTCCCGTCTACTTCGGTGTGAGTATCATCGTCAGGGCCTTCCCTTCCAGCCTGGCATCCGTCTCGATCTTCGCAACGTCGGTGAGCGACGCCGCTACGCGATCCACCACGGCCTTGCCGAGCTCCGGATGCGCGATCTGTCGGCCGCGGAACATCAACGTCACCTTCACCTTGTTTCCGTCGGAGAGGAATCGGCGCGCGTGGCGCGTCTTCGTCTCGAAGTCGTGTTCTTCGATCCCGGGCCGGTACTTCACTTCCTTGATCTGGATCACGTGCTGCTTCTTCTTCGCAAGGCGCGCCTGCTTGGCCATTTCAAACTTGTACTTCCCGTAGTCCATGATCCGGACCACCGGCGGCCTCGCCATCGGGGCGACTTCGACCAGGTCATACCCCTGCTCGTGCGCGGCCGAGAGTGCCGCATCAACTTCCATAATTCCGAGTTGCGACCCGTCGGCGCCGATGACGCGGACCGGGCTTATGCGGATCTGCCGATTGACGCGCGGCGGCCGCTTGGCTGTGTCCTGAATCTGGTAACTCCTCCGAATGCGGGAAAAAACAAATCGCGAACCCCCGGTCAGGGCCCGCGATCATGGCGTCGCGCCGGCACACGAGCCGGGAACATGACGCTTCATTGCGGACGCCTGCAGCACAACACGCTTTCTGGGCGTGAGGCCAGAGGGTGGGACCGGCGGCGAGGCCGGGCCGCTTGCCAGCGATTTAGCCGTGAAAACTACGCGCCTTGCCGCGTTGCTGCAAGCCTCCCCGATGCCGGCTCAGGCTTGGTCGAGCCCGTATGCCTTGCCGTCGTGCCGCGCGTACCCCCAGGCGTTCACGGCGTCGTGCTCGAAGATGAGCAACCATCGCTCCGCGGCTGCGGCCGCAAGCAGCGACCGCTTGGACTCGAGGGTCACGAGCGGCTCGACGTCGTACCCCATGATCCACGGGAGCGGCAGGTGCGCGGCCGTGGGGCACACGTCGCCAAGGAAACACGCCACCTCCGCCCCGCCGCCGTCTATGAGGATGCTCTGGTGGAACGGCGTGTGGCCCGGCGTCAGCCGTGAGCTGATCCCGGGGATGATCTCGCGGTCGCCCTCGATGAAATCGAACCTGCCCGCCGCGATCACGGGATCCCAGTTCCTGCCGAAATAGCTGGCGGCGGTGCGCTCGTTGGTGTTCGTGGCCCAGGCGTGTTCGCCGCGCTGCACCACGTAGCGCGCGTTGGGAAAGCTCGGCAGCACCGCGCCTGCGGCGTCCATGTACGTATTCCCGCCGGCGTGATCGAAATGCAGGTGCGTGTTGATCACCAGACGCACGTCCTCTACGGCGAAGCCGGCAGCGCGAATCCCGGCCTCGAGCGCCGTCCGTCGGACCTGGTCGGCGCCCCCGGACGGCGCTGCGTTCTCGATCCCGTAGATGTCCATGAACTTCGCGTCTTCCTTGTTGCCAGCGCCCGTGTCAATGAGTACGAGGCCTTCGTCGTGCTCCACGAGCAGGCACCGCATGCCCAGCGGAATCCGGTTGCGGTCATCGGCGGGGATGCGCCGCTGCCACAGCGGCTTCGGGACGACGCCAAACATCGCGCCGCCATCGAGCTTCTGCCCGCCTGCCTGCACCGCATGCACGCGGAAGCGCCCGACCTGGCGGGTTTGGACGAGAGGGGTGGGAGCGGCCATGCCAGGGAATATGGTGAACTGCGCTACGCGCCAGGGCGTCCGTCCGTCCACGACGGGAGCGCACGCCGTGCGCGTGGCGACCTGCTGCTCCCCGGCCGCAGCAGGTCGCCGAGCGAGCGGGTACCCGCGCTCGCGGCGTCACCGAGCAGGCACACGAGCGCTTCCGCGGTTGCGCGGGCATCGCCCATCGCGCGGTGACGGTTGTCAACGACGATCCCGTAGTGCGCGCATACTGCGTCGAGATTGCGCCGCGGAAGGTGCCGCAAGAAGCGCCGTGCCAGCTGCACAGTGCACACGCGCGTAACTGCCAGGCGCCCGATCCCCGGCTGCACCATGCGCAGGTACTCGGCGTCGAGAAACGACCAGTCGAACGCGGCATTGTGGGCGACGAACACACGCCCTGCCAGGTGCGCGGCAAGTTCCTCGGCGATCGCCTCGAACGGCGGCGCGTCGTACACCATCGCGTCGCTGATTCCCGTGAGCCGAGTGATCCAGTGCGGCACCGGACTGCGCGGATTGACCAGCGACTCGAAGAGCGGCGTCGCAACGCCGCGGCGCACGCCGACGGCAGCGACCTCGGTTACCCGATGGCCTTGGGCCGGGCTGGTCCCGGTCGTCTCCAGGTCCACGACGACGAACTCAACGTCATCCAGCGCGGTCTCCTCCCATGCTGCGCTTCCCTCGCTGCCTCCCGTCTCGTCCATTACGGGAATCTGCACGCCTGTCCAGCCTGGGGCGGCCCGATCCGCTTCCCCCCCTCCGGGGGTCGCGCTAATCTTGTGAAATGATTCACAAGCCCCGAGTCGCGTGAAGCACATAGCGGAATCCACGGTCCGCCGGCTCTCTCGCTATCTGCGGTTCCTCGAAGGGGAGGAGGAACTGGGCGCCGAGACGATATCGAGCGACGACCTGGCCACGCTGGGCGGCACCACCTCGGCCCAGGTTCGCAAGGATCTGTCTTTCTTCGGGTCCTTCGGCACCCGCGGGCGCGGCTATTCCGTTCCAGCGCTCGCGCGCAGGATCAGGGAAATCCTCGGCCTGGAGCGTGAGTGGCGCGTCGTGATCGTGGGCGCTGGCAGGGTCGGCGCCGCGCTGGCGCAGTACAGGGGCTTCCGCGAACGGCGCTTCAATGTCGTGGCCGCGTACGACGCAGATCCAGCCAGGATCGGGACGTCGCTCAACGGCATCGTCGTGCGTGACCAACGCACGCTCGACGCCGACCTGCAGGCGCTCAATCCCGGCATCGTGCTCATCGCCGTCCCGCCGGAGGCGGCGCAGCCGATAGTGGACAGGGTGGCGCGGGCAGGCGTGCGCGGCATCCTGAACTTCGCGCCCACCGCGCTTCGCGTCCCCGACGGCGTCGTGGTGCGGTCCGTGGACATGGCCCTCGAACTCGAGATTCTCGCGTACGCCCTGACCGCTGCGAAGTGATCCTCGGCGCCGCACCTCATCGCTCCCATGCGCGAAGAATCCGGGCGAAGTCGGCCGGCGCCAGCACCTCCGGCCGCGCCGTCGAATCAACCCCGGCCCGCTCCAGGATTCCCGCAGCGTCCGATGCCGCGAGGCCAAAGGCTTCGCGGACGGCACGGCAAAGCTGCTTGCGGCGAAACGAGAACAGCCGCACCACCATGGCGCGGTAGGCCGGCTCCTCAGCCGGACTGACCACCGGATCCGCGCGCGGCGTGATCCTGACCACCGCGCTCTCCACCTTCGGAGCAGGCGAAAAGGCGCCCGCCGCCACTCCGAAGAGTGTTTCGACGGCCGCGACGGCCTGGACATTCGCGCTGAGAGCGCCGTAGAAGTGCGACCCGGCGCGCGCCGAGAGCCGTTCGGCGACCTCGCGCTGCACGAGCAGCACCATCCGTGTGGCTCGCGGCGCGTCGAGGGCCTTGAAGATGATAGGCGTCGTGATGTTGTACGGGATGTTCCCGGCCAGGAGGAACGGCCCCGCCACATGCGTACCAATGTCAACGGCCAGGAAGTCGCCTTCGACGAGTTCGAAGGCCGGGCTGTGGCCGTATCGCGCGCGGAGCGCGGAGGCGAGGTCGCGATCCACTTCCACGCCGACCACGCGGCCACCCGGCCCGACGCGGTCCAGAAGGGCCGCGGTCAGAGCGCCGCGGCCGGGGCCGACTTCAACGACCGTGTCGCCTGGCGCGGCAGCCAGCGCATCGGCGATGCGGCCGAGGATGCGCGGGTCGGTGAGGAAGTGCTGCCCGAAGCGCTTGCGGGGGCGGGGCGGTTCGCCCGGGATGCGGCGGGCGTTCTCGCGCGCCACGATCAGGTACGGACTACGACGATTGCCTGGTCGTCGGAAGGCGCCACCCCGCTCATGTGACCCTCGAGCAGCGCGAACACCCCATCAACGATGCGTGACGGAGCGTCTCGCCTCCGCGCCACTACGACCTCCAGCACGCGGCGTTCACCGAGCGCGCGGCCCTCGGGATCCAGCGCATCTGGAATGCCGTCGGTGAAGAGCACCAGCGTATCACCCCCTGGGTCCCACGCGCGGACCGATTCCGCTGCGGGCACGGGGGTGAGTCCCAGCGGAGGGTTCGTCGCTCCCAGCCGCACTGCCACGCCGTCAGCGCCAATCACGAACGCGTGCGGCTGGCCGGCGTTCACCCAGCGAATCTCCCCGGCGGCCGGATCGATTACCGCGTAGCAAAGAGCGAGGAACATCTCGGTCTCGCTGAGTTCGCCGGCGAGCGTCTCAAAGAGGGCGTCAACCGTGGCAGCCGCGTCGGTGCCGCGCTGCGCGTGGATCGCCATCGCGCTCATCGTAAGCGCCATGATCAGCGCGGCCTGGTAGCCGTGGCTCGAAACGTCGCCGATGAGGACGCCCACGCGCCCGCCCGACAGGCGAAACAGATGATAGAAGTCGCCGCCGACGCTGCGCGCCGGCTCCACTCTCGCTGCGCACCTGGCTTCGGGCGCCAGCGCCGCAGGCGACGGCAGCAGTCGCATCTGCAGGTTGTGCGCGAGCTGCATCTCCCGCTCGAGCTGCTCCTGCTCCACGGATGCGCGCACCAGGCGGGTGATCTGGATGGCTGCGCCGATCTGCGACGCGATCGCCGCCACGAGCTTGAGGTCGCCGGCGGAGAACCCCTCGGCGCCGCGAGGCGCCGAGAGCGTCACCACGCCAAGCCCCACCGGGCCGCCTGGCGTCGTCCACGTTATCGGGCTGGCAAGCGCAGCGCCGCGCCGTAGCGAGGCCTCGCGCGGCGACTCCCTCTCGCCCGGCGCGTAGAGTCGCGGCACCGATTCACGAAACACGTGAGCGGCGACGGCCAGATCGTCGTCCACCCCAATCGAGTACGCATCATGCGGCGCGAGCCCGCGCGCGGCGATGGGGTCGAGCAGGCCGGCAGCCGCGTCGTACAGGTAGATGGCGCCGAGATCCGCGCCAACAACGTCGGAGATCTCGCCGAGGATCGTGCCCGCGGCGTCGTCGAGCTCCACCGTCCGGCCGAGTATCTCGCCGATCGAATAGAGAAGGTTGATCTCCTCCCAGCTGTCGGCAAGTGCCTGCGCAGCAAGGCGGATCTCGTCGCGTGCCTGCTCCATCGCGTCCATCGGCCTACTCCCGGATGAGGACGAGCCGCACGACGTTCCCCCCGTCAGTATAGCGCTCAACCTCGTCCATCAGCTGCTGCATGAGGTAGAGGCCCCGGCCGTCCTCGCGCACCAGGTTCTCGGGCAGAGTCGCGTCGGTCGTACACGCGGCAAGGTCGAACCCGCCGCCCTCGTCCCGGACCGCAACCACCAGGCGTGCGTGGTCAATCTCCACCCTGACTTCGACCGACCGCGCAGGGTCGTCGAGATTGCCACGCAGGATCGCGTTCGAAAGCGCCTCGGTCAGCGCAACAGGCACGTTCAGGGCCAGGTGCCTGGGCGAGAACGCCATCGCCCGGCAGCGCTGCACCACCTGCCCGACGACCTCCTCGATGTACCGGACGTCGCTCGGGATGCGGAAGTCCAGCGATTCAGCTGTGGGCATCTACTCGCGGGCGCAAGCGCGCGCCTGCCGGTGCCAGTCTCCCCCCCAGCGGACCGGCACGCCCATCAGAAGCTCTCGATCGCGTGTTCGCGGGTCTTGGATATCTGGAACAGCGTATCGAGCTTCGTCAGCTCGAACAGCGTCTGCAGCTCGTCGTGCAGGCACGCGAGGCGAAGCTCGCCCCCAACGTCCCGGATCCGCTTCGCAAGCGACACAAGGACTCCGAGTCCGGAGCTGTCTATGTAGCCAGTGCGCTCAAAGTCAATCAGCACCTTGCGGACGCCGCCATCGAGCTCGTCCACGATCTTCTGCTTGAGCTCCTGCCGGTTCCCGACGATGAGTTGCCCCTCGACCTCGACGATGGCGATGTCGCCCTTGCGTGAGATGGTGAAGCTCATGGCGTGCCCGGCTCCGGTGACGGTGTGGGTGAAGTTAGCAAAGATGAACCAGGCAGGCACGGCAAGGCAGGCCCCGCCAGCCCGCGCGGCCCGCTCAGCCGCCATTCCCGTACTTGCGGCGCAGCGCAGCGGCGACGTCCGGGTGGACAAGGGTGGAGACGTCGCCGCCGAAGCGCGCTACCTCGCGCACGAGACTGGAGCTCACGTGCGTCGTTTCCAGCGACGGGATCATGAATACCGTCTCGACTTCCGGCGCGAGGTGGCGGTTCATGAGCGCCATCTGGTATTCGTACTCGAAGTCGCTCACCGCCCTGAGCCCGCGGATGACCATCCTGATCCCCTCGGCGCGCGCGAAGTCCACCAGCAGCCCACCGAACTGACGGACATCCACCCTCGGCTCGCCGCCCATTGCCGCCGAGATGAGTTCCATCCGCTCGGCCACGGCGAAGAGGGGCTGCTTGCTCGCATTGGTGGCAACCGCAACCACGACCCGGTCCACGAACGCGAGGCTCCGGCGGACGAGGTCGGTGTGGCCGTTGGTGATCGGGTCGAAACTTCCGGCGTAGAGCGCGACAGTTGGCATCGGGAGTTCGTGTGCCGGCAGGGGAACGCGCCCTGTCCCGGGCTTGCTCAGGGTTCCAAGCCGAAGAACGTAACGCCTGTGTCACCATAGCGCCGCACCCGCCCCCCGCCGGGGAGGCCGACGGCGGAATCGTGCTCGACTCCGAGAAGCGCCGCGAACGGCTGGGCGAGCCACGCCTCCGCCACGCGGGTGGCGTCGTCGGTGCGGTACGGAGGGTCTGCGAACGCAACGTCGAAATGGACTCCCGTGCCGGCGAGCCGGGCGACGTACTTGTGCGCGTCCGTCACGTGAACGGCGCTCCGTCCCTCGGCGCCGAGTGATGCGATATTGCGCCGGAGCACCCGCGCCGCCCGTGGAGAACGCTCGACGAACTCCGCGAACGCGGCGCCCCGCGACAGGGCCTCGAGCCCGAGCGCGCCAGTGCCTGCGAAGAGGTCGAGCACCCGTGCGCCCGGGATGTGCGGCTGCACGATGCTCATCCACGCCTCGCGGGCGCGGTCCGAGGTCGGACGCACAGCGCGTCCTCCCGGCGCCGCGATACCGCGCCCGCCCCACTCACCGGCAATGATCCGCACGCTCAGCCCCGCCTGAAGTCAACGACGTTGAGCTGCAACCGGTTGGCCCCGCGGAACGTGTTCCGCTCGATGCGGTACGCCAGCGACAGTTCCACCCCCGCAGCCAGGTCCCGCGCGCGGGGTGCGAGTCCCCAGCCAACGGCTTCCACCGGGCCCGACCCGGACTCGACGAGGAACTTCACGCCGTCCGTACCGATCCTCGTGGCCCCGGACACGAGCCGCGTGACGGGCGACACGAACGTGGGCCCGGGATTCGCAACGCCGAAGGGCTCGAAGCTCCGGAGCATCCGCTCGAGGTCGTCCGTCGCCTCGGATACGGGCAGCACCAGGTCAACGTGCACCACCCGGAGGAGGTCGGCCTCGGTGAGCTTCCCGCGCGCGATCGCGTTGAAGCGCTCGGCAAAAAGCTCAACGCGGTGCGGCTCGATTGTGAGCCCCGCCGCGGCGCGATGGCCGCCGTGTTTCACCAGAAGGTCGGCGCACTCGCCAAGCGCGGCATGCAGATCGAACGCCGGGATCGAACGGCCGGAACCTTTGCCGACACCGCCCTGGACCGCAACGAGGAAGGTTGGCCGGCCCGTCTGCTCGACCACGCGCGACGCCACTATCCCGATGACCCCGGGGTGCCACCGTTCGTCCGCGAGCGCGATCCCCCAGGTATCCGACGGGAGGGCGCGCACGCGTTCGAGCACGCTCTCGAGGATGGAGCGGTCCATCTCCTGCCGCTCACGATTCCGCTCCTCGCAGTGGCGCGCGATTGCCATCGCCTCATCGTCGCCTCCGGCCAGGAGGAGTTGTACGCCGCGCAAGGCGCTGTCGATCCGCCCCAGTGCGTTCAGCCGCGGCGCGAGCGTGTAGCCGACCCTGCCTGCGGTGATCTCACGGCCGTCGAGCCCGGACGAGCGGATGAGGGCGCGCAACCCGGGGTTCTTCGTTTCGCGCATGAGCGCAAGTCCGCGGCGCACGAACACGCGATTCTCGCCCCTGAGCGGCGCTACGTCGGCCACGGTCGCGAGGGCAACCAGGTCGAGCTGGTTGAGCACCACGTTGGGGTTTCCGTCGAGCGCGCCGGTGACCGCCATCGCGAGCTTGTACGCCACGCCCACGGCGGCAAGGTCCTTGTCGGGCGACGTGTCTCCCTCCTGGCGCGGGTTCAGCACGGCGTACGCCTCGGGCAACGCCGACCCCGGCAGGTGATGATCGGTAACGATGCAGTCCACCCCGGCTGAAGCGAGGTCCGCAACCGGACCGACCGCCGTTGTTCCGCAGTCGCACGTCACTACGAGCCCCGCGCCCGCGGCCCGCGCGGCCGCGACGCCTGCAGTCCCGAGGTCGTAGCCGTCGCGCTGGCGATCCGGGATGAACGGCGCCACGCGTCCGCCAAGCGCGCGAAATGACCTGGTCAGGAGCGCCGTGGAGCAGATGCCGTCCACATCGTAATCGCCGTGGACCAGTATCACCTCACCAGCCCTGATGGCTCGCGCGATCCGCTCGACCGCCGCGTCCATGCCAGCCATCGCGAAGGGGTCGGCGAGATGGTCGAGTTCAGGGCGCAGGTACCGCCGCGCGTTGTCCTCGGCGGGAAAGCCGCGCGTCACCAGTAGGCCAGCGAGCGGGCGCGGGACCGAAAGTGAGCGGGCGAGCGCGGTAGTTGCGTCCTCGTCGGGTGGCGCCGCATACTCCCATCGCGCGCCCGGCCGCTGCGGTCCGGTCACTCCGGGCTGTAGTACATCAGGACGCCGCATCCCTCGCACATCTCGATGGCCGCACTCGCGGTCATTACATGGCGCCGCTGCAACGGAATTGCCGTGTCGCAGTTTCCGCACGACATACCGTGCATCGGGAACACAGCTTCGACCCGCTTCCTGCCGCGTATCCGGTCATACCTGGACAGGAGCGGTACCGGCACTCGCGCAGCGGCCTCTGCACGCTTGGCGCGCGCCAGGCTGAGATCTGCGGCGATCTCGCCGCGTTCGGTGGCAACGCATGCCCGCGCGGATTCCTGCTCGGTTTCCAGCGCCGCCAGCTCGCCCTTGAGCCCCTGCTGCGCTGCGCGATACTCCTCGAGCCGCCGGTTGAGCGCGAGGAGATCACTCTCCTCGCCGGCCACTATCTGCTGCGCCTGCTCCATCTGCGCCGCAGCGGCGGTGGCCTGCTTCATGGTCTTCACGGCACCCATCTGCGCCTGATTGCGCTCGATCAGTTGCTTGTGCTCTGCGATCTTGTCGCGCAGGTACGCCTGCTTCTTCTCTTCCGCCTCCACCGCGGCAGCAGCCCGCGCGACGGCGTCGGCGAGATGCTGGCGCCGCCGGTCCAGTTCCTGGATGCGCGGATCGAGCGCCGCGAGGCGGGCTTCGAGCCCGTATACAACGACATCATCGGCCTGCAACGCAAGCAACGCTACCAATTCCGTCTGCACCGCCACCCTCCGGGTTGAAACGATTGAGTACCGCCTACACCACCTGCCGCCTGACACTGTGCCAGTCCCGCCCACCCACCGCGCGTAGTTCCTCGCGCAACTCGGCCTCCCGGCGCAGCAGCGCCGGCTTCTCGGCCTCCTCGGCAAGAGGAAGCATCCGCGCGAGTTCGTCCAGACGCTCGCGGAGAGACCGCGCGCGCAGCAATGCCAGGCTGTCGGACACAGTCTTCTCCGGATCCACGATTGCGCCCGGCTCCGCGCGGAGCGCCTCAACGATGCCGTTCTCCGCGACGCCGAGTTGCTCGGCCAGCGCCTCGGCCTCCACGCCCGGCCCGGCCGCAAGAGCAGCGAAAATCGCCGCGTACGCAGGGTGCCGGATTGCCCCCGCGGAGGCGCTGTCCCCGTCCACGTCGGGCTGCTCGCCGCCGTCTGCCTCCATGCGCGCCACTTCTTCCACCACCAGCTCGGAGTAGTCTGGACGAACCAGCATGACCCGGATCAGCTCCCGCTCCGCGCTGCCCTCCGGAGCGATGGCGGCTGCCGGGAGAGCGACATCGCCCTGCAACGGCTCATCGTCCCTGGGCAGAAGGCGCGAGTCGCCAGGGCTGCCCCGGCGCGCGTCCCGTCGCTGCGCCTCGCCGCGTGCGGGGCCTTCCGGCCCCCCCCGCGACGCATGGCGCGCGGCCGGCCGCCGGGGCGCAAGCTCGAGTTCCCGCGCTATCACGGCCTTGTCCACTCCGGCTGCTTCCGCCGTGCGAGCGACGTAGAGGTCGCGCGTGAGTGGATCGCTCGCAGCGCGAATCGTCGGAAGCAGGCGGTCCAGCGCGCGCCGCTTCCGCTGCAGGTCGCCGAACCATCCACCCCGTTCGAGCATCTGGATCTTGCGGTCGAACACGTCGAGCGACTGGCCCATGACGGCGTCCAGTGCGGCGCGCCCGCGAAGCGCTACGAATGTGTCCGGATCGTCACCGTCCGGCAGCGTGACGATCCGCACCGTCAACCCGTGCGCAAGCAGCACGTCCGCCGTTCGGAAGCTGGCCCGCTGCCCGGGGCCGTCGCTGTCGTACAGGAGAAATGCCGCCCGCGCGCAGCGTGCGAGGAGATCCGCCTGGGAGTCCGTGAGGGCGGTGCCCATTGGCGCCACCACTTCTTCCAGCCCCGCCTCCACGAGCCGGATGACGTCGAAGTACCCTTCGACCAGGATGACCCGCTCCGCGCGGCGCGCAGCGTTGCGCGCCTGGTGGTAGTTGTACAGGAGGCGCCCCTTCGAAAATACCGGGCCCTCGGGCGAGTTCAGGTACTTCGGTTCGCCGGCGCCAAGCAGCCGCCCACCGAACCCGACGACGTGCCCTGTCGCATCCGAGATCGGAAACATGAGCCGGTCACGAAACCGGGGGCGCGGCTCGTCCGACTCGTCACGCCTTGCGAGCAGCCCCGCCTCGATGAGCCGGCCGTCGTCATACCCAAGTCCGTTCAGATACCCGCGCATGCGGCCGACCTCCGGAGGCGCGAAGCCGAGCGAGAACCGCTCCGATGTGGCGCGGCTCAACCCACGCCTTTCGAGGTAGTCCCGCGCCGCCTTGCCCCCGGCGCCATCCCACATCGTGGTCGAAAACCAGGCAGCAGCAGCAGCATTCAGTTCCCACAACGGCTCGCGCGGGTCCGGGCCGTCACGGCGCCGATCCCCCTCGCGCACCTCGATTCCCGATTTCGCGCCGACATACTTGACTGCCTCGACGAACGTCAGCCCGAGCCGCTTCTGCACGAAGGTGAACACGGATCCCTTCTCGTGACAGACGAAGCAGTGGTAGCCCCCGCCAGGCACCACGGAGAAGTTGGCGTTCGTCCCCTGGTGGAACGGGCACGGTCCGCGAAACACCGAACCCACGCGCTTGAGGCGCACATGCTCGCCAATGATGCCGACGATGTCGGCCGCCGCCTGCACCTGCTCGACAACCTCGTCGGGAATCATGCGATTTCCGCCACCGTGACGCCCGCTCCGCCTTCGTTCCAGGCACCCAGCCGGTAACTGCGCACGCGGGGGTCGCCGTGAAGGAGTTCGCCAACGCGATCCCGGAGCGCGCCCGTTCCCTTGCCGTGAATGATGCGAAGCATCCGAAGGTCCGCGCGCACGGCACTGTCCAGCGCGCGCAGGAGCGCGTCATCCACTTCAGCAGCCCGCATCCCGCGCAGGTCCACTTCCGGTCTGGCGTCCATTTCCGGGGCGGATCCCGCCACGGCCACGCGATCGGCGGCGTCAAGATGCCGGCGCCCTGAGCGCGACACCGAGCCTCGCCTGACGGTCGTGCGCAGCGATCCCGCTACGACCACCAGCTCGTCGCCCCGTATTTCGAGCACCTGGGCCGTCGCGCCGCCGAGCGACGAGACGGTCACGTCGTCACCCACGGCCAGCCCCGCCCCCCCCCGGTCGCGCGCCTCTGCCGTTCCCCTCGCCGCCCGCGCCTCGCCCGCCTGTATGGCGCCCGCGGCCTCAGCTTCATCGAGCGCCCGCGCGGCCTCGCGCTCAGATGCCAGCAGCCGCTCGGCCGTTCGCCGCGCCGCCGCGGCCGCATCGGCCACATGGGCGCTGTCGGCGCTGCGAAGCGCCGCGATGACTCCCTCGATCTCCCGCCGCGCATCGAGGATGTAACGACGGCTTGCAACGCGAGCGTCCCGCTCGAACGCGCGCTCGCGGTCGCTCACGTGCCGCTCGCGCTCTGCCATGCGCGCTGCCCGGGCCGCGTAGCTCTCCTCGCGGACGGCCACGTTGCGCTCGCGCTCCTCGAGCGCCCGCTGCCTGATCTCCATGTCGGCGAGCAGCGCCTCGGCGGCGCGGTCTGCTTCCGGCACGCGCTCCTCGGCCCGCGAGATGATCGCGCGATGCATATGCAGTCGCCGGGCGATCTGGATTCCGTACGACCGGCCCGGGATACCTTTCAGCAGGCGGTAGGTTGGCGCCAGTTCCCGCTCGTCAAACTGCAGCGATGCGTTCACGACGCCCGGCACCTCGTGGGCGAGGTCCTTGAGCGCGCCAAGGTGCGTGGTGGCAACTGTCATCGTTCCGCGGGCCGTGAGCGCCTCGATAACGGCTCCGGCGATCGCGGCGCCTTCCGTCGGATCGGTCCCCGATCCCAGTTCGTCGGCGAGCACGAGCGACTCGGCGCTCGCATGCTCCATGACTTCCACGAGGTTGCGGATGTGGCCGCTGAACGTGGACAGGGACGCCTCGATGCTCTGCTCGTCGCCGATGTCGGCGAACACGCGGTCGAACAACGGGATGGTCGAACCCGCCCCTACCGTCGGAGGCACACCTGCCTGCGCCATCAGCGACAACAGCGCGAGCGCTTTGAGGAGTACCGTCTTTCCGCCGGTGTTGGGGCCGCTCACGAGCAGCGTGCGCTCGCCCGGTTCAAGCGACAGGTCGAACGGGACGACTTCACGCTGCGCCTGCACCACCAGCAGCGGGTGCTTCCCTTCAACGACCTGCACTCCGTCGGCGGGCATGACCAGCGCTGGCGGTTCGCAGCGGTAGTGCAGCGCGAATCGTGCGCGCGCTACGAGTGAGTCCAGTTCGGTGAGTGCGTCCAGCGCCCCCGCAAGCTGCGGCGCGAGCGGCCGAAGCGTTTCCGTCGCGGCGGCCAGGATGCGCTCGACTTCACGTGACTCCGCCGCCTCGATTTCGCGGATGCGGTTCCCGAATTCCACTGCCGCGGGCGGCTCGACGAACACGGTCGCGCCGGATCCCGAGGCATCGTGAACGATGCCGCCCACTGCTCCGCGGCCTTCACGGCGCACGGGAATCACCCAGCGGCCGTTCCGCATCGTCACGGACGCGTCGTCAACACGGAAGCGTGCGTCGAGCCCGCCCATGACCTTCTCCAGCAGTCGAATCAGGTCGGCCTCCGCCCCGCGCATCTGTCTTCGCAGCCGGCGCAACTCGGGCGACGCCGAGTCGCGCACCGCGCCGGCATCGTCCACGACGCGGTCTATCTCTGCCTCTGCATCCGGCGCGTCGGGAAGCGCGGCGGCAAGAGCAGCCAGAGCCGCAAGGTCGGTCCCGCGCGAGGCCGCGCCCTTCAAGGACGCCGCCGTGACCCGCGCGCTCGCGAGGAGGGTTGCTCCAGCCCGCAGTTCTGCACCCGTCCAGCGGCTCCCTGCAACGCCGAGGCGCTCGATGGCAGCGCCGACGTCCGGAATCGGCGCCGAAGGCCACGGCTCCTCTCCCGCCAGCAGCCGGCGCGCTGCCCCGACCCGCTCGTGCTCAGCGCGTATCACCTCGCGCGCGACTGTATCGCCGGTCCTCACGGCGGCCGGGCGCAGGCCGCGCACGCGCGCGGCACCAGGCTGCGTGGAAGCATGTCCAGCAACTGCGTCGAGCACTGATCCGAACTCGAGCGCCGCCAGCGTGCGCGCGTCCGCCGCCAAAACACAAAACCCGAACGGGCGATCGTGATCGCTCATTCGGGCTTGCGGGTCCTGCCATCCTTCGGGGCTCACGCCAATACCAACTCCCTGCAGGGGGCGGCCAGCATCAAACTGACCGGGTGCGGCGGTTCTTCCGCATCGCGGCATTCAACTTCCGCTTGCGGCGTTCACTGGGCTTCTCGTAGTGACGGTGCTTCCTGAGGTCCGAGAGGATTCCGGCCTTCTCGCACTTCTTCTTGAAGCGCTTGAGGGCACGTTCAAAGTTCTCGTCCTCGTGGATGATTATTTCCGACAGACTCTTATTCCCCCCTTGAGTGGCGCATCGGCGCCCGATGGAAGCCATGTAAGCTACGCAACCGGCGCGACTTGGCGCAAGCCGCCGCAGCGTGGGATCGCGTGGCGCGGCCACGCGACCCGACGCTAACTTGCCAGCCGTCATGGTCAGCGCGCTCGGCGCCTCACGCCTTTCGGTTCCGGCAGTCGCCGCCCTGGTGGTGGCTGCGTGGGCTTGTTCAGGCGACCGGAAGCCGTCCTCAGGCACGGACGCCGCCAGCGCATCGAGGGCGGCAGGCACCCCGGTTGCCACGCGCCCCGAAGGCACCGGAATGCTCGACTCGGGAACGGCAATCCGCGCGATGCTTCCCGAACCACTGTCGTCGCTGATTGACCGGCGTGGACAGGTCGTGCAGGCCATAGTCACTGGTGACGTGATCGGCCCGGACGGTAAGGTGGCGGTTCCATCCGGATCGCGCCTGGACATCCGCATTGACCGCCTCGAGGCGGCGCGAACGCCAGCGGGTCCGAGCGGTGTCGTCCGGCTCTCCCCTCTGGCCGTGTACATCCAGGATGATACGGTCGGCGTGGAGGGAACCGTTGACTCGGTTCCTTTCCTCGCCCGCGACGCCAACGTGATCGTCGAGCGTGCGACTCCGCTGATCGTCCGGATCGCCACCCGGCTCCCGCGGCGCCGCTGACGCGCCAGCCCGGCGGGTGCGACGCGCCTGGCGCGAGACCGCAGGGATCAGCCGGGAGGCCACTGCATCCTGCGGCCTCCGAGCACGTGCAGGTGCAGGTGGAAGACCGTCTGCCCGCCTTCGACGTTCGTGTTGATCACGACACGGTAGCCGCGGTCAACTAGTCCCTCGGCCCGCGCAACGTCGCGAGCCATGGCCAGCAACTCGGCAGTCAGGGAGTCGTCGGCAACGTCGTCGAGCGACGACACGTGCGCCTTCGGAATCACGAGGACGTGCACTGGCGCCTGCGGGCTGACGTCCCGGAATGCCACGCAGCGGGCGGACTCCGCAACCCTTGCAGACGGTATCTCGCCGGTGGCGATACGGCAGAAGAGGCACTCCGAAGCCATCAATCGCCTCCATGTGCGTGTAACAACGATTGCACGGCACCAAGCGCAGCGACAGCCGCGGTCTCGAAGCGCAGGGTGTTCCGGCCGATTGCCGCGGGCACGAATCCGGCGGCCTCGAACGCCCCAAGCTCGTCGGGCTCGATGCCACCCTCGGGACCGACGACCACGCTGACCGCCAGCGGAGCGGAAACAGAGCCCATGGACAGTCCTGGTTCGCCGCGCAGAGCCACGCCCGCGACGGCCATCAGCGGCCGGCCAGCCGGAGAAAGCACAATGCGGGTTCCGTCCGGGACGCCGGAGATCGCGCGCTCAACGTTGGCGTCGGGGTAAATGACCGGCAGCCACGCTCCGCCCGATTGCTCGAGCGCCGCGGTCATCCTAGCCTGAACCTTCCGGACGAACATAGGCCCCTCACCCCGCCCGGCAACGCTGCGGGAGCGACGGAACACAACCGGGCGCCAGCTTGCGGCCTGCAGTTCAGCCGCCTTCTCGGCCACCAGCAGCATCCGCTCCTTGTCCGCCACCGGGACGAGAAGATGCACCGGCACGGGCCGCGGCTCGTGGGCCGCCTCTTCCACTTCTACGCATGCGCTCCGGGTTGCCACGCGCACCAGGACGCCATGCGCCCTGGCTCCCTGCCCGTCCACGAGCGCGATCCGCGCGCCAACGTCGAGGCGGCGAACACGAATATGATGGGCGTCGGCCTCGCCGAGGGTCACCTGTTGGCCTCGGCCAAACGGCCCGGGGGCAACGAACGTCGGCGGGCTCACGGGCGTCTGCCCACGCGTGAGGCCGCCGATGCTGCGCGCGAGGTCATTGCGCCGCCATCGCCAACGCGCGCACGTGAAACGTGAGCCACCCGTCCTCTTCGCGCGCGCCTGCGACGCGGAAGCCGTTGTCAGCGAACGCACGCTCCATCCCGCTCCGTTCAGCGGAGAGTATCCCGCTGCACACGGCCTCTCCGCCATCGGCGAGTGAGCGCCGAATCACCGGCAGCAGATCCTCGATCACCCCTGAAACGATGTTGGCGAGCACCACGCGAACTGGCGCGACGAGCGGAAGCAGGACCGCCGCGTCACCTTCGATCACGGTCACCGCGTCCGCGACTTCATTCGCCGCCACGTTGGACTCCGCGTTGCCGATCGCGTCAGGGTCCGCCTCGATCGCGGCGACACGCGACGCGCCGAGCCGGGCAGCCGCGATCGCCAGTACCGCGCTGCCCGTACCAAGATCGGCGACTGTGTCACCCGGCCTGACCACGCCCTGCATGAGGTCGAGCACGCCTCGCGTAGTTGCATGGTCACCCGTGCCGAACGCCATCGCCGGCTCGATCACGATTCGCCGCGCAGGGAGGAACGGGGCGGCCAGCCAGGGAGGGGTGACTGTAAGGAAGCCCACCGTGTGCGCGCGAAGCGCGGCACGCCACGCACTCGTCCAGTCAACCTCGGGAACTTCCGTCAGCGTAACCGACGCCGACCGGTCCACGGCCCGCGCGGCGGCAGCGAGCGCCCCGGCAGCGGCCGCGCCCTTCACCAGCGTCACGAGGGCAGCACCGTCGTCCTGGAGCGCTTCGGCGCCAGCTGCGAACATCGCGCCCGACACCGCTTCCCGAGCCCGCTCTCCCGGCCGGACCTCGACCCGCGTCAGCACTGGATCCGGCATCCTCACGCGCCGAGCGCTTCCTTCATCTTCTGCCAGAAGCCCTTTTCACGCCTTTCGGGCGGAGGCGCAAGGACCGCGGCGAGGGCATCCACCGCACTCGATTCATCGGGGGACAGCTCGGTCGGCGTCCAGACCTGCACACGAACGTGCATATCGCCCACGCCGCTGGCGTTCACGCGCGGAAGTCCGCGGCCCCGCAACTGGAACACGTGACCACTCTGCGTGCCCGCCGGCACCCGCAATGACAGCGGCCCCAGTATCCCCGGAACTTCCACGTCCGCACCCTTCACCGCCTGGGGAAACGAGATCAGCACCTCGGCATACAGGTCTTCACCGTCGCGCTCGAAACGTTCGTCTTCCTTCACGTCGAAGAGCACGAGAATGTCGCCGCGCGGCCCGCCGCGCGCGCCCGCGTTCCCCGCGCCGCGGAGATTCATGTACTGGCCCGTGGCAACACCCGCCGGCACGTCAATCGGGATCGTGTGGTCACCGCGCTGGCGACCCTCGCCACGACAGGACTTGCATGGCGACGCGATCACGACGCCCTCGCCGCTGCAGGCCGGGCACGGCGCGACGCTGACGAACTGCCCGAAGAACGAACGCTGCGCGCGGCGCACCTCGCCGGCGCCGTTGCACGTCGCGCATCGCTTCGGTCTGGTTCCAGACTCCGCCCCGCTGCCGCCACACCGCTCGCACGGGTCGAGGAGCTTGATCTTCACCATCTTCGTGACGCCAGTCGCGACTTCGGGAAGCGTGAGCGCGAGATCCACCTTCACGTCCGCGCCACTCCGCGGCCCGGCCTGCTGGCGCGAGCCTCCCTGCCCGAAAATGTCGCCCAGGCCAAAGTCGCGCATGAAGATGTTCAGCGCTTCACTCAGATCCACGTGGTGGAAGCCAGCGCCTCCACCGCCAGCGCCTCGAATCCCCGCCTCGCCGTATCGGTCGTAGGCCGCGCGCTTCTGCGGGTCGCGGAGCACGTCGTACGCCTCGATGATCTCCTTGAACTTCTCCTCGGCCTCCTTCGACCCACCGTTCTTGTCCGGATGATACCGGGTGGCGAGCCGGCGGTACGCGTTCTTGATGTCGTCGTCGCTCGCACCGCGCTCGACGCCGAGGGCCGCATAGAAATCAGCCATCGAGCAGGTCCGTCAGTAGTGATGAGGTGTGCGAGACCAGCGATACGACCTTCTCGTACGGCATCCGCGTCGGCCCGATCACGCCGATCACACCCTGAAGACTCCCCGCCGAATACGCGGCGGTCACCACGGTGAGCCCTCCGGGAAGCATGTCGCCATGCTCGCTACCGATGGAGATCTGGACGCCCGAATGCGTGGGTCGCGCCCGCAGCAGTTGCGCGATCTGGGTGCGGGTCTCCGTCAGGTGCAGCAGCCGCTTCATGCGGCTCGCGTCGCTGAACTCCGGCTGGTCTGCGAGCACCGATGCCTGCCCAAGCACCACGCCCTCGGGATCGGAAGGATCTGGGGCGTCGAACAGTTGCTCGCCCTCCTGGAGGAAGATGTTCAGCAGGTCGTGGCGCCCGCCAACCGCGGCGACGTCGCGAAGACGCTCCCCGAACGTCGCGCGCACTTCCGACAGTCGCAGGCCAGCCAGTCGCTCGTTCAGCACCACCTGGACCTCGGCCATTGCCCCGTCGCCAATCTCGGCGCTCACTTCGATGAAGATCGTGCGAACGGCTCCCCCGCCGAGCGCAAGCACCAGCATTATCCGTTCGGCGGACAGACGCACGAGCTCCACGCGGACCAGGATTGCGTCGTCGAACCGGGGACCAAGGGCAACCCCAAGTTCCTGGGAGAGGATGCCAAGGCTCTCCGCCGCCCGCCGAAGGATGCTCTCCGTCGTCGTAGTGCCCTGCGAGATCGCCTGCTCGAGCCGCTCCCGCCCCTTTCGGTCGAGCGGCGTAACGCGCAGCAGCTCGTCCACATACAACCGGTAGGCCTTCTCCGTCGGGATCCGGCCCGCCGACGTGTGCGGATGAAACAGGAAACCCTTTGCCTCGAGGTCGCTCATCGTGCTGCGCACGGTCGCCGCCGATACGCCAAGCCCGAACCGCCGGGACACCATCTGCGATCCCGCCGGCTCGGCAGTCTGTACATAAGAGCGGATGACAGCAGAAAGCACCTTCCGCTCGCGCTCCGTCAGCTCAGTCGCAACCATATTCAATGAATTGTAAGGGCACAGAACAGCGGATAGAAGCCAGACGCGCCTGGCGCCGCTTCAACGGGCACCCAACGTGACCGCCAGAGCGTCGAGGCGCAGCCATCCTTCAGCCGTGAGCCGCACGCGGTTGCCCTGCATGGTCGCCCACCCTTCGCGCACCCAGCGCGCACCCGTGGCAATGTCGGCA
Source organism: Gemmatimonadaceae bacterium (assembly GCA_020851455.1). Taxonomy (GTDB): domain Bacteria; phylum Gemmatimonadota; class Gemmatimonadetes; order Gemmatimonadales; family Gemmatimonadaceae; genus Fen-1231. Next base: position 225,571 of record JADZCT010000047.1, read on the forward strand.
CCGGACGCCAATTCCACGCCGGTGTCCGTCCGAAGCCCCAGGTACGTCTCTTCGGCGAGTTGTTCGCCGTCTCCAAGCGCCTCCGCGCCCGCGAGCGGGTCGGCACCCTTCGCCAACGCCGCCGTCCACGCAGTGTAGGCGGCCACATTCCACCGCCGCGAAGTGCCGTCGAAGGAGTGCGCAGACGGGCCAAGGCCAAGGTACGGCACCCTCAGCCAATAGGCGGAGTTGTGCCGGCCGCGCATTCCCGGCCGCGCGTAGTTCGACACCTCATAGTGCTCGTACCCCGCCGACGTGAGGGTATCGTGGGCCTCGAGGAACTCGTCGGCGGCCTGCTCGGCCGGCCGCGCCACTACGTCACCGCGGGCCGTCCAGCGGCCCAGCGGGGTGTGGGCCTCGACAGTCAGGCCGTACACGGAGATGTGATCCGGGCCCAAATCCACCACACGCCGCAGATCGTCGCTCCACGACCGCCCGACAGACCCCGGCAAGGCGTAGATGAGGTCAACTGAGACGTTCCGGAACCCAGCCAGTCTGGCAGCCCTTACCGCCCCCGCCGCCTCTTCCGGCCCATGCGTCCGATGCATCCACTGGAGCGCCGCGGACGACAACGATTGCACGCCAACGGAAAGCCGGGTGATCCCCAAGCGCAGCCAAGCCGCAGCTGCGGACGCGCTCACGTCCTCCGGGTTCACCTCGATCGTCACCTCGGAGTCGCCGTCGAACGAGATTCCGGAATCGCCAAGCACCCGGATCAAGGCTTCAACGCCGTCTACCCCGAGCTTGCTCGGCGTCCCGCCTCCCAAGAAGAGAGTATCCGCCGTGCGCGCCGAATCGGAGTCACTGTTTGCTTTACGAACATCGCGCACGTCCAGTTCGCGGCCAACGGATGTGGAAAACTCAGCCCATGGAACGTGCTTCCGCACGGCGATGGAGAAGTCGCAGTAGCTGCAGCGCCGACTACAGAATGGCACGTGCACGTACACGTGGCTGCCTGTGCGATCCGAATCGGTCACTGGGCTTGCTGCGCTCGCGGTGCGGGCGACAGCAAACAGATCACGCCGCCTGATAATGACTTAAAGTATTTTCTCAAACTATTATACAATATACCGTTAGCCAGTATTAGGTAGAGATTACCTTATATCGCCGCGCCACGGTCCAGGTTCATGGTACTTGCGAGAGTTCCGTCAGCGCCAAACGACACGATTCCAGCAAGTTCCAGTCGCGCCAGTGCCGCCGCCACCGCCCCGGCTGGGATGTCGAGCGTATCGGCGACCCCGGCGGCAGTCATGCCGCCCGCCCTGACCGCGTCCCACACCGCAGCCTCCTCCAATCGGAGCGGCGGGATGCCTGTCTGGTTTCGCGACAGCCCAATGAGGCCAAATGCATCGGCAATGGAAGCAAGCACGTGCGCTCCGTCGCGAAGCAGCATATTGGATCCTGCACACCCCTGATGGTCAATCGGCCCTGGCACGGCAGCGACGGTGCGTCCCAGCTCCAGCGCCTGCGTCGCGGTGTTGAGTGCACCGGACTTGAACGGCGCCTCTACCACAATGGTTACCTGAGCTAACGCGGCAATTATCCGGTTGCGCCGAGGGAAGCAGCCCCTGTAGGGCTGTCTGCCTGGCGGATTCTCAGATACGACAAGGCCGTGCGCCACGATCGCGCTGTGCAGCGCCCGATTTCGAGCGGGATATGGCACGTCCGGGCCCGTTCCAAGGACTGCGACCGTGCGGCCTCCGCCCGCGAGCGCACCTTCGTGCACCGCGGAGTCTATGCCGCGCGCCAGTCCCGACACCACCAGCGCGCCTGACTCCGCCAATGCTTTGGCGAACGCTCTGGCCACGCGGAGACCATACGGGCTGGCCGCTCTGGTTCCCACGATGGCGACGGTCTGGCCCTGTAACCCGCCAAGGCACTGGAGGTCGCCAATCGCGTAGAGCGGATCCGGCGCCTGCGCCAGGTCGCGGAGTGCGGCCGGGTATATCCCGTCACCTGGCCGCAGGGTGTGCACCGTCCCCGTCACCCCCCGCCCTTCCGGAGTTCCAGGAGGCGCCGCCATATGATCTCCTTGAACTCGTCGAGCCCCTTTCGTCCTGCCGCGGAAATCGAGAGCACGGCGAACGCCCCATCGGTATGTATCTCCGGTGTATAGTCCTCACCGTACAGGTCCAACTTGGTGAACACTACGCAGTGGGGCTTGCCGGCGAGTTCGGTTGAGTAATCCCGCACTTCTGAGCGAAGCTTGTCGTATTCGTCCTGCCAGTCCATCGAGTCTATGGGAATCATGAACACGAGGAGGCGCGTCCGCTCGATGTGACGGAGGAACCGCAGGCCAAGCCCTTTGCCCTCATGCGCCCCCTCGATGATTCCGGGAATGTCGGCGACAACGAACGTCCGGTGGTCGGAGAGCTGCACCACTCCGAGGTTCGGCGTTATGGTCGTGAACGGGTAGTCGGCGATCTTCGGACGGGCCGCAGAAACCACCGAGAGCAGCGTTGACTTGCCCGCGTTGGGCTGCCCGACGAGCCCGACGTCGGCGATGAGCTTGAGCTCGAGCTCCAGCGTGCGGTTCTGACCTTCCTCGCCCGGCTGCCATTCGCGTGGTGCCTGGTGCGTTGCGGTGACGAAGAATGCGTTTCCCTTGCCTCCGCGCCCTCCCTTGGCCACGACCAGTTCATCGCCATCGTGGAGGATCTCGCCCACGAGCTCTCCGGAGTCCACGTCGCGGATCACGGTACCGGGTGGGACTGGAAGGGTGATGGACTTCCCCGAGCGCCCCGTCATGTTCGACCCCATGCCGTGATCCCCGCGGCCGGCCTCCCATCGGTCGCGGTACGTATAGTCGAGGAGGGTGCTCAGGTTGGCGTCACCGCGCACGATTATGTCGCCGCCGCGGCCCCCATCGCCGCCGTCGGGGCCCCCCATCGGCATGCGCCATTCACGGCGGAACGATGCACAGCCCGAGCCACCGGCACCGGCGCTCACGCGGATGCGTGCAACATCAATGAACAACGACGCCCCCTGCTGAAGTGTTCCTCACGTTCGCATCACCCTCTGCCACAGCATTCGCGCATCGTTGAGCGCTTCCGAAGTGACCGCGCCGTCCAGCGCATCGAGCGATGCGGAGACCACAGCCTCGGCCACCCCGGCGTTGCGTGCCCCGTACAGGTGCGAGTGCAACTGCCTCTTCTGCATGGTCGCCGCACACGCGGCGACTATGCAGAGTTCGCGCCTGCCGAGGTCAAGCCCGCCTCTCGACAGCACCTTGCCATACCCCTCCACGATCATCCATGCGTCCAGTTCCGGATGCAGATCACGGATGTTCTCCCGGAGTTTCCGGTAGTTGCGCCCATAGACCACCGCGCACGTCTGTTCGCCCGCGGCCCGCCACGCGGATGCCATGCCATCCCCGAAGCCCTCCTGCCCGGACGCTGCGGGGCTTCCGCCCCGTGAGCGCCACTCCCGAGCGGCGTTGAGGGTGCGCGGGAACCCTGAAAACAGGTATGACTGCAGGATCAGTTCTTCGATCCACCGGTCGGGCACCGCGGCCGCGGCGCACGCATCGAGGCCGTCGCGGACGTCAGCGTCGGATCCCGCTGCCACCCAGGCAGCCAGGCGGATCAGCGCGCCCGTAGCCGCATCGAGCGCATCGCCAGGCCCCGGAGGAATCATGCCGCCCGGCCCGTCGTAATCCAGCATCGGAACATTTCCGCCGCGATTGTTTTATTGCAATTGGCAGGCAAGTCGCGGCGAAAGGGAGGATGCGCCGCCGGTGAACACCGCAAGATACGTCACAGTGCGTAGGACGACGCCGCCCTGGCGGTCAGCGCCTGGATCGTCAGGCGGGCCAACTCACCGGAGTCGCGTGACGGCGCTCCATGCGTTGCGTTGGGCGGTGCTGGCCATGGCTGCCGCGAGCGCGGCCGCCTGCGGCCCCAACGGGGCTAACGATGGCACGGTCCAGGAGCCCGCCCGCCCTGCAACGGCTCAATCGCCCGAGGCCTACCGGCTGAGACAGGCGCGCGTCGCGGATTCGCTGCTCCGCGACGCGATGCCGGCTTCGGGCCTGGTCCGCCAGCTTGGCGCGGGGTTCGCTGTCGCGCCCGCTCCACTTGCCAGGGAGCTTGCCCGGCTCGCAGGAAGCGCCGGCTGCTTCGATGAAGGGCGGAAGGCCGACCCATACCTCGCCGGGGCAGTGTCGTTACAGGTATCGGCGAGCGATACCGGTACGGTGGTCATTCGCGTGCTGGAGTCGGGGACGAGCTGGACGTCGGCCGCGGGAAACGTCGTGAACTCATGCCTGACCGTGGCCGCGAGCGGCTGGAAGATCCGCCAAGGCGTCGCGCGCGGGCTAGCCTACGTGGCGCAGGTGGAGTTCAGGTAGCCGTTGGGGCCTTCAGCCCCCCGCGGCGCGGATGACGCCAACTCCCTCCCCGCGGGTGTTCCAGACACGCTTTGACGCCCACTCCTGCAGCTGCTCGGGCACGGGGTTGGGCAGCGCGCCGATGTCCTGCAGGACCCGGATGAGCGCAACGTGCTGGGCGCGGGCGGCGCCGTCCTCGACCTTGATCGCTACACCGATGCCCATCTCGGGAATGGCGGCACAATGGACGCCCTCGGCGCCAACCTTGGTGAGCACCCGCCCGCGAGTCGTCTCGATCAGCACCGTGTCGAAGCGATCCGTACCGCCGAAGAGGTGCGGATGCGCCCGGATCGCGTTCGCGATACGCGCGGGATACCCGTCGCCCGTGGACACCGCGTGCGCCCAACGCGCCCACGCCAGCGCCATCCGGTGCAGCGGCAGTCCCATGACCATAGCGCCGCACCCGTCCACGGCGAGCGCCATGTCGTCCGGGGACACGCCGGTCCACGCGGCGACCTCGCCCAGGATCGAGCGCTGGACAGGATGATCGGCGCGCTCGTAGCCGGGCACCTGCCACCCGGCGGTGACCGCGCGTGCGAGCATTGCGGCATGCTTGCCGGAGCAGTTGTTGTGGAGGCGCGACCAGCGGACGCCAAGGTCGCGCGCCATCTTCACGCCCCGCGCGGAAAGCGGTTCGTGCGGCCCGCAAGCGAGGTCAGCCTCCTCGAGCCCGATCGAACCGAGCATTTTCGCCGCGAGCGCAACGTGCTCCGGTTCACCCCCATGCGAGGCGCACGCAAGCGCGAGCTCCTCGTCTCCCCATCGAACCTGGTCGAAGCCACCGCTCGCGAGAAAGGGCAGCACCTGAAACGGCTTTGCGCACGAGCGCCACATGGTCGCGACCCGAGGGTCGTGCGACCGCGCCATTACGTTGCCCCCGTCGCCGACCACCGCGGCGTGCACGCGGTGACGCGACTCGACGAGATCGCCGCGGGTGACCTCAACGACCACCGACAGGTCGGGCGGCAGGTTCATCGCGCCGAGTGGCGTGCGACCGCGGCGAGCAGTTCCTCAGGACTGACGCTTGCGGCCCCGCTCTTGCCCACCTCCACACCCGCGGCATAGTTGGCGATCGTCGCCGCCTCGACAGCGCTCGCGCCTGCCGCGAGCATGACGGCGACGTAGGCCGTCACGGTATCGCCGGCCCCCACGACGTCGTACACCTCGAGGGCGGTGGTCGGCACGCGGTACACGTGATCGGCGCCGCGCTCGGCAAGGGCCATCCCCTGTTCTCCGAGCGTGAGGAGCAGCGCGCCCACGTTCAGGTGCGCCGCCTCGGCGAGGAGCGCGGCGTCGCTGCTGAAATCGTGCTCCGTACCGCGGGAAAGCTGGAGTTCCCTTCGGTTCGGCTTGAACACGGTAGCTCCGGCGAAGGCCGCGTAATGGCGCGTCTTCGGGTCAACGACGATGGGTAGGTTGCGCGCCTTGGCTGCGGCGATGACCGCGAAGATCAACGGCACGGTCAGCACGCCCTTTTCGTAGTCCTCGAGGATCAAGGCGTCGGCGGCGGCAATCGCGGCGTTGGCGGATGCGCGCAGCCGCGCCGCGTCATCGCCGTCCAGGTCGGCGTCGGTTTCCTCGTCGAAACGCAGGAGCTGCTGGGCGCGCGCCACTACCCGCGTCTTTGTGGTGGTTGGGCCATCAATGGCCACCAGCCCGCTTACCGGGGCACCGATGCTTGTGAGCGCGGAGCGCAGATCTGCCGCGGCCTTGTCGCGGCCGGTCGTGGCCACGAGGGTAGGAATGGCGCCGAGCGCTGCGACATTCTGCGCGACGTTGGCTGCGCCGCCCAGCGCGAGGCGGCGATCGCGCACACGCACGACCGGCACCGGGGCCTCTGGGGACACGCGGTCCACGTCGCCGCGCAAGTAGACGTCGAGCATCGCATCGCCCACTACGGCGACGCGCTTTCCCCTCGCCGATGCGAGGAGCAGGTTCAGGCGGTCTGGGGCTATGAGGTCGTTGGGCATTTCGAGTACAAGGTAGGCACGTTCTCGAGCATCAGCCCGGGTGGAACTGAAGCTGAATCACATACGATCCGTTTGGCACGTGCGCGCCCGGGAGCAGCTTCCACGCCTGCGGGGCCTTCTGGATGAGGCACTGGGCAACAGCACGTCCCGCCTTGCCCGACCAGTCATCGGCGCCAATGCGAACGGACTTGACGGTGTCGGCCTCGACGGCCACCACGACCGCCACCGCGCCGACGAGGCGCGGGTCTGCCTTCTGTCCGTACTCCTGGTAACAGAATCTGGAAATGCCCTGCTCGCGCTCGGCGGCCTCCATGAGAGCCGGGGGAGCCTCGGGTATGCGCTCGACGCGAAGCGGACGGAATGTAAACGTGTCAGGCCTGGCTTCAGGGATATTCGAACTCAGCCGCGAGAGGTCAACCGGCGCGTCCGGCGGAGAGCTGACGATCGCGCTGGCCGCGTCGGAGGCTCCCGGAGCCGCGTCGCGCCTGCCACACCCCAGCGGCCCGATTGCAGCCATCAGCGCAAAGGCGACGGAAAGGGCAGGATAGCTTTGTGCCCCTCGGGCGGCGAGGTCGCGCGGGGCCGGGCGCGTGGTTACGGAGGCCATACTATGCACCCTACCGATTAAAGACGAACGAAAAGCTGTACGTCTCGGCGCCAGGCGTCGAGGATACCGGGAAGGTCCACTGGCGCACACGCGTGATGATGCACTGCTCCGTCTCCGGCACGCCCGTGCCGCTCCATGTTCGTTGCGCGACGTGTGCGTCGGTAACCTGCCCGGAGGCATCGAGCGTTATGCTGACGTTAGCGGATCCGGCCAACGCGGGATTGGCGGCTAGTCCAACGTCGCGGTAGCAGTACTGCAGCTGGGCCTGCCTGCCACGCACGAAGGTACCGAGGCGCGCCATGTCACGACCAACCCGACCGCCGCCGGCAGAGCGGACCACCGTGGGAGCCGCAACGGCGATAGTCGCGCGGGCCACGCTGCCCGTGGCGTTGACGGCGCCGATGTTCTCGCCGGCCGCGGCGACCGAGGGATCAATGCCGCGGCCGGGTGTACGCACGCCGGTCCCGCCCTGCCCGTAGGCGATCACCGCCTTGCCGCTGCCAGCCGTGCTCCCCTTGGAAACTTCCACTCCGCGCAACGCATTCGTGACATCGCCCACCAGCGCGGAACTTGCGCCGCCAAACGCATCCCCGGCGGCCGCGGCTTCGCGCTTCGCGGCGGCTGCCGCCTTCTCCGGGGCCGCAGCAGCAACCGGGACGGACGGGGACTCTTCCGGCTGCTCGTGCTGCTTCGGTCGTTCATCCTCGAACTCGACCTCCACGGCAGCGGCCTCCTCCGGCCTCAGCAAGGCGATCGTGGGAGGAGGCGGTGGCGCGACGTACACCAGCACGAGCCATCCGAGGCCGAGGGATGCGGCGATGACGTTCGAGATGAAGAGCGGCCTGGTCTCGTCCACGCTAATTACCTGTTCCAACTTCGACGCCGTCGGGCGACGCCGACCGCTGGACCTGGAGCGACAGCCGGCGGAAGCCGGCCAGCCGGGCGGTCTGCATGAAACGCGACAGGAGGTCGAAGCGCATCGTCTTGTCGGCCTGGATCGCCAGCGGCTGGTCGAGGTCCTGCGTCGGTGCGAGGCCGCGCGCTGCGCGCAGGGAGTCGGCCATTCGCCTCAGCTCGCCGTAGAGGACCGGGATCTTCAGCGGCTGCGCCGGGTCGTCACTCGCCGCCGCGGCCGCGTCCTGCGTGGTCATGACGGGGCGGTTCGCGACGGTGACGTTTGCGCCCACGCCGAGCGTGAGTTGCGACAGGGCGTTGAGCCCTACGCTGGCCTCGGGAAGGGTGACGCCCGGCACGATCGGCGCCAACTCCCCGACAGTGGTGGTCGTGAGAGCGAAGAAGACGATCGAGACAAACGTGTCCACAAGCGGCACGAGGTTTAGCTGTGTGACGCGGAACTTCGCGAACTGGCGCACGCGCCGGAGCTTTCGCTCCTCGCGCGCGCGGCTCACCGCCGGCTCCCGCGGCCATGGAACGCCACCGCCGATGCAGGCACGCTCACTTTCGCGCCCTCGTGCCCAGTGCGATCGCGCTGTAGCGCGCCCGCTTCAGCCGCTCCAGTATGCCCACGACCGCGTCGTAGCTTATCCCGTCGGCCGGCACCACGAGGACATCCCTGTTCTGCGGATACTGCGCGCGAATCGCGGCCATCTGCGATTCGAGTGTGTCAAGCGACGCACCCGTGATTCCCTCAATTCTGCGATGGAACCCTCCCGCTGCCGAGTGCTCGACCTCCATGTGGTCGTCGTACACCCGCACGGCGAGGAGCAGGTTGAGTGCATCCTTTTCCCTGAGCTTCGCGATCTGTTCCGGCTTCTCGACGATTGCAGGGGGCAGCGTGAGGTCGAAGCTCGTCAGGGCCGCGAGGGCGCTTCCGGCGTACGTGAGAAGCGAGAAGAACACGATGGAAGTGAGGATATCCACCAACGGGACGAGGTTGATCTGCTCGCCCGATGCGGCCTTGCGTGCGGCCCGGCGGATGCGCGTGCGATGGAAATACGTGGACGCCACGTCAGCGCGCTCTTTCGCCTGAGCGCAAGCGCATGCGCGCGTGGCTCAAGCCGCATCCCTCGCGCTCAGGGCGTTGATGAGGCGCACGGAGAACTCGTCTGCCCGCTCGATGAGCAGTTCGGTTCGGCCCGTCAGCCATCCATGCGCGAGCGACAGCGGAATCGCCACCATCAGCCCGAACCCGGTTGCGTTCAGTGCGACGGCGATGCCGCTTGCAAGTCGTCCCGAGCGTTCAGCGGCGCTCACGAGGGCAACGGAACTGAACGCCTCGCGGAGGCCGAAGATGGTTCCGAGCAAGCCGATGAGCGTTGCTACGTTGGCCAGCATCGGCAGGTAGTGGAGGCGCCGCGTCAGGGCGGGCATCGCGGCAACGCTCGCGGCGTCGGCGGCATTCTGCAGGTCGCCCTCAGAGCGGCTCGGGCTCCTGAGGATCAGTTCGCCGATGTAGGTGAGCGCGGTCCGATGTTCGCCGCACGCGCGCACGGCCTCGTCGGTCTTGCCGGCGCGGGCCATCTGCACGACGCGGTCAATGAACGCGCGTTCGCTGCCGCGGGAGTTGCTGAAGATCACATACACGCGCTCCAGGAAGACCGCTAGGCCGAGGACGCCCACCGTGAGGATGGCGTGCATGACCGGCCCGCCGCTGCGGTAGTACTCCAGTATCGTGTTCATTCAGGTGGTTGACTCGAAGTGTCCGTACCGACCGGCGGCGTGCGTGCACCCCGCTCGGGGATGGTCCCCGGAAAGATGACGACTGTGGCGGGCGGACGGACGTCCCCGGCCGGAGGCGTGATCATGGCCGGAACCAGCAGGGACCTCGGGAATCGCGGAATCTCGCGGGGGCGAATCGTCACAACCTCCGGCGCGGGGGCGGTGGCGCGGACGTCAATGGCCCTGCGCTTTGCCTGTTGGATCGTGGAATCCCGGCGGGTCGGCTGGGTCGTGCTCTGCCCCTGCCCCCTTGCTGCCTCACCGGGCACGGCGAGCGCCGCCGAGGCGATCACCGCCGCGATAACCGCAGTTGCGCGGAGTGTCATGGAGCCTTCACCCGTGCCGGGATGCCGTCGCCCTGTATGGCCGCGCGAGCACGGGCGACCCATTCGTTGTCGAAGTTGCCGGCGTCGGCCTTTTCCACGAGCGCAGTCCACGTCTTGATCGCGAGGTCGAAATACTGCTGAGCCTGCTGGGCAGATCCCTGCTCCGCGCCGGTGCGCTGCGCTTCCGAGATGTCGGGCGGCAGGGCCACATCGCGCAGGAAGAGTCCATAGTACCACTGGGCAAGGCCGGTCTGGAAAGTTCCCGCGGCCACCCACTGCGGCACGCCGGTAGCAATGGCCTGGGTGAACGCGCGCGTGATCGCCCTGAACGCTGCAAGCTTGGGCGCCGACGCGGCGTCCACGCCCGCGCGAGTGAGCTGGGCCCGCGTACGCACCTCGAGTTGCATGGCAGCATAGGCATCCCACCGCGCCAGTCCGGCATGGAATGCCGCAGCGCCCGCACGGTCGGCGCACGTTGCCGCCATGGCCGGGGCCGGCTTCGCGCACAACTGCGCCAGTACCGCGCCGACTCCAGCCGTGTCGCCGGCGGCGCGGAGTGCGGCCACGCGGGCCGCGGTCGCTTCGGCCGCCCGTGCGTCCCGAGGGAAGCGAGTGGAGAACGCAAGGAAGGAGCGCGCGGCGCCCGCCGCATCGCCGGCGTCGCGACGGATCACGGCGGCGTTGTACTGAGCGTCTGCCGCGCGTCTGTCTGAGGGGAAGGCGCCGCTGAACTTCTCGTACGCCTGGGCGGCCTCGGCCGGCCGGCCCAGGGAGTCGAGTATCGCGGCGACGCGAACCATGCCGTCGGCGCGGCCGGGCCATTTCGGGTTTGCGTCTGCGAGGGCATCCAGCGCGGCCGCCGCTTCGGCTGGCCGCCCGACATCAGAGAGCAGTCGCGCGCGAAGCGCGCTGTAGGCGAGGATGTGCTCGTATGCCGGAAAGCCGGCAGACAGGGCTTCAATCCCCGCGATCGCCCGGAGGCGAGCCGCGCGGCTGGCCGCGGCGTCCCCGGCGGCCCGTGCTGCAGAATCAGCGGCCATGTGCACCTCGACCGCATTCCGCAGCAGATCGGCGGCCCGCGCCGCGTCGCCGATATCGCGCGCGAGCGGCGCGAGTATCGAGTCGGCTGCCGCCGCGTAGGCGCCGCGCCGCGCGAGCGAGTCAGCTACCTGCGACGCTGCCGCAACGCGCACTGTGGCTATCGAGTCGGCGAGCCTGGCGCGCCCACTCCCGGCCGCGTCCGCGTAGGCGCGCGCCCACTCTGCTTGCGCCCCCGCATAGCGCCCCTGCCTGTAGGCCGCGTCGCCCACGAGCTTGCGGGCGTCAGCGGCGCCCGGGTCGGCAGGCCATCGGTCGGCGACAAGCGCAAAAGTCTCCTCAACGACGTCCCATCGCTGCGCCTCGGAGGCCCGTCTGCCCATCGCCACAAGCGCCGCCCGGCCATCGGTGGGCGAGGCGCCGTCGGCGAACCGGCGCGTGGCGGCGAAGAGGGAGTCCTCGATCGTTCGAGTGACCGGCGCTGCGCCTGCGCCACCCGCGGGTGATCCCTCGGCGCCCACAGCCGCAGCGGAACTGTTGCGGCGAGAGAACACCAGGGCAGAGTCGAACGCCACCACCGCGTTCCTCCGCGCAACTGCCGCAAGGACCGAGTCGCGGGGCCAACGTGCGGAAGTGCGCGAGTAGGCCAGGCCAGATGCGAACCAGTCGCGGGCGCCAAACCGCGCGTCACCCTCGAGTGCGCTAATGTGCGCGGCGCTGTCGCTGGCCGGGAACTCCGCGAGGTAGCGTCCGAAGATGCGCGCGGCCACGTCGAACCTCCCCTGTCCGCCGCGCTCGCGCGCAGAGGCAAGTTCGTATGCGCCGGCGTCGCGGAGCGCCTTCTCCCGTGCGGCCTCTGCGTCGGCGCGGCGCGCTGGATTGGCCGCGGCCCACGCGCCGCCAGGCGCGAGCGAATCCACGAGTTCCATACGCGCTTCCTGGGCCCGCGCCGGTTCGATCATTCGCGACTGGAAGAGGTCCACGAGCTCCACGCGGGTTTCGAGCACCGCCGGGTGCAGCGGGGCCTGGGCAAGCGCTCCGCGGAACGCGATAATGGCGTTATTGAACTCGCCCTGGTCACGAAGCGCGTGTGCCACGCGGCGGAGCACCAGCATTCGCGTGCCGACGTCGGCGATGCCGCCCAGATATCGCACGCCTTCGTCGGGCCCGCCCAACTGCGTGATAGCGATGGCGAGATAGTCTATGGCCTCCTGGCGGAGGGCAAGCCGGGCCTGTTTCGCTGGCGGAAGCGAGTCCATCTCGCGCACGAGCCGGGCGAACACGTCCACGGCGCGGCGGTATTCGTCTGAACTCTGCCGCTCCGCCTGCATGTAATCGCTCCAGCCGAGCTTGTACAGCGACAGGAAGTAGACGTCACCGCCCTCCGGCGAACCAGCGAGCGCCTGTTCGTAGGCACGGGCGGCATTCGCGAAGCGCGCACGCCGCGCGTCGCCCGCGAGCTTCACCGCCTGCTCGAACTGGCCGTCGCCGTCGCGGAAGAATGCCTCTGCGCGGTACGGCGAGCTGGCGCGCGATTCGACGAGCGTGAAGGCCCGCGCAGCATCGTCATATCGCTGCGCGATGAGCGCGATGGTGCCCATCGTGTAGGCAGCGGCGTCGGCGCGCGGGTCGGCCGGATAGTCGCGGATGAGTTCGTCGAACCGCGCGATGGCAGCCCGGTAGTCCGGCCTCTCGGGCGCCGCGGGGCCGGCCACGCGCTGGGCTCCGGCGTAATCGGCATCCGCCTTGCGGACGAGCAGTTCACCGGTCTCCTCCAGCAACGCCGGCCTCAGGCCGCTCCGTGGCCACGCGCCAAGCGCACCGGTGAGGGCGGCAAGCGCACGTTCGCGGTGCTGCGCCGCTTCCGCCTCCACGGCCCCGGCCGAATCTGCCTCGATCGCGACGAAGAACAACGCCGCGGCGGCTCCGTGCGCCGCCGCTTCCGTGAGGGCGGCCAGGCGCCCGCGCAAGGCAGGGAGCCGGCTCGCAAGGGCTTCACGGACAGAATCCACCGCATGCCGCGTGACCGCCGCCTGGGCCTCGCGCGCCGAGGCAAGCTCGGCCGCGGACAAGGCCCGCACGGCCTCCAGGCCGGCCGTGCGCGCGGCAGAATCGGCGACCGCCTTGGCGAGGGCCGAGTCCAACTCGGCCTCTGCCGTACGCAGGCTTGCGGCGAACCGCTCGTATCTGGCGTGCGCGGCGTCGCGCTCCAGGACGATGTCGAGGCGCGTCATTCCCCCATCGAGCCCGCCTTCCGCGGCGGCGGCAACGGCGAGATAAGCCGAATCGGTTCCCTGTTCCGCCTCGAGTATGCGCGCGGTCAGCGCGCCGGCGGCACGCGCAGCGAGCGCGACGCTATCGAGCCGCGCCTGATTCTGCTGCGCGAGCTCACGCGCGGTGGCGATCTTGCGCTCGATCAGCCTGCGGTACTCGGAAATCGTCGCGCCGATCGCGCTATCGCGCCGCGCCAGAGAATCAGCGAGTGCCGAACGCTCGCGAGCGGCCGCCGAGAGCGTGTCGCGGATGCCGCGGATCGTCCCCAGGAGAGACGCAGCGCCGGCGAGGCGGGCCGGCCGTTCGGCGTCGAGCCGCGCCAGGCGCGCGCTCCCGCGCGCGACGCGCGCGTCGGCCTCGCCCAGTGTGTCGGCAAGCGCACGCACGGCACCCAGCCCGCTTCCTCCCGCTGTCCACGCCAAAGCACTGGCGCCTGCATCGGCTGCCGCAGGCCCCAGCGCGGTGAATCCGGCACCGATGGCGTCGCGCGTCAGGATGCGGGGCTCACCGCCGGGCCCGGTCATTACAAGGCGCCCGTCCGCGGCATCGGATGACCAGAGCAGGCCGATTCCGCGTCGCGCGACCAGCGCCTCGGCCAGTGCAGCGATGGCCGCCGCGCGGCTGCCATCGCCGGCGGCGACCAGCGAGTCGAGGGCACGAGCCGAATCGAGCACGGACGCGAACAACCTTGCGGCGCGCTGCGATGTGCCCGCATCGAGGTCGGCCTGCGCACTCATGACGCGGACCTCGAGCCGCTCGACCAGGGACGGCGTCGAGTCCGCTGCCGACCCGAATAGAGTTGCCGCGGAATCGAACGCGCGGCGCTCGTACGCCGCCCATGCCCCCCGCAGCCGAAGCGTCGTGGCATCGGCTGCGGCGTCAGCCAGAAAGAGCGTGCTCGCGGCAGTAGAATCCTGAACGACAGCCTGAGCCATCGCCCGCCGTGCGCGCAGCTCGGCCCCGAGCTCGCCCGGCAATGCGCCGGCGCCGGCGACCCCGCGCGCGAGCAACGCAGCACGGCAGCCGACGCGGCCAAATGCCAGGTCCAGCGTCGCCTCGGCGAGGCTACCCGGCGTCGCGACCCGCTCAAGCCGGTCTATCGCGGCGAATGGCGCGCCCGCCGCCAGGTCGCGCAGTGCAAGGGCACGCTCAGCGTCTGCCGTCCGAAGCGCTGACGAGTCCGCGCCGATGCGCGGCTGGGACCCGTCAGCGCCAGCTACCCCGGAATAGCAGGTGCGCGGACTCAACGCCTGGGCAAAAGCGGCATGCGGGGGCGCGCAAACCGCCAAGGCGAGCCCGCACAGTGGGAGGACCCACGGGGATCTCACCCCCAAGGCGCCCGCAACGCGAGCGGCAGATCCCCCCATGATCACGTCCTCAGTCAGGGCACCATCGAACGGCTGGCCCACGTCGTGGGCACAAGGCGCCCGTTCCTGAGTGCGAACTCCACGTACCTGACCTCACGCGGATTCGCAGGCAGAGTCACCGCCTCGCTGGCTGAAAGCCCGCGGGCCGCGAGGCTGACTACGATCTTATGGTCAACCGGGGCTACCTCGCCGCGGTACAGCTCGTCGGCGCCACCGGCTGCGAGCGTGCGCGCACGCTCCGTGCTCATCGCCACGGGTTTCTGCTGGTCACCGTCAATCATCACAACAGCGCCAACGTCGCCTTCGGGCAGGATGTCCACCCTGAGGAGGACCACCAGGACTGCCTTGTCGGTTTGCGTCGCGGCGTCCCGAAGCAGCCGGATGCGATCGCGTTGCACGAGGAGCCGCGCCTGCGCGGAGTCGAGCAACGTCTCGATCCGCTGGAGCGCACCGGCCTGCTCGCTCATCGCCAGGTTCTTCGCGCGGTCTGCAATGCTCGCCGCCATTTCACGATCGAGCGCCGCCTCGAGGGCGAGCCGCTGTCGCCGCGCCAGGTCGAGCGAGTCTTCGAGGGTGCGCGGAGCGCCTTGCCCTTGCGCAACGGCAGCGCCGAGCAGCCAGAGGCAGCCGAGCAATGCCATTGCAAGCGCACGACGGCGCGCAATCCTGCCGCGCGCCAGGGAAGTCGCATGCTGCATCATCGCGCCTCCGGCGGCTTTCTTGCCGCTTCGCGCGCACGCAGGAGTTCCTGCAGCCGCCGCAACGCGGCCTGCTCTTCCTGTAACTGCCGCTCGAGTACCGACCGCTCCGCATCGCGCTCCTGCATTGCAAGCGCGCGGAGCGCGTCTATCTGCCCTGAGATCACGTCAATGCGCTGCTGGGCGAGGCGCGCCTGCCGATCGAGGTCGCCCTGCTCCGCCTGCATCTGCTCTGTGCGGCGCGCGAGGGCATCGCCGCGCACGAGCGCCTGAACGTTGGCCTGCCAGCCGACCGTTAGCGCAACCTTCGGTCCCGTGTAGCGCCCGGCAGCCGATCCGGACGCCGCGGACTGGCTGCTGGCGCTCCCCATGTCGGTCGCCAGCGCAGCGATCCTCACGCCGCGCCATTCGATCCGCGCGCCGGCGTTCAGTCCCCATCCATCCTGCTCGGCCATGAACGACAAGGTGCCATACGGACCCGTCGCGAAATCTACCGATGCACCGCCGAAGGTACCGCCGGTCGCAGCGCCCGCGTAGCGATTCCCCATTCCGCCGTCGTCCGAGAAGAGCCCGGTGCCGCGCCCGGCGGTGAGGGAGATCTGGGAGGTGGGCCGATACGGATTCTCGCCCTGAACCAGGACGAAGGTGCGCGTGACGACCCCGTACACCGACCCCGCCGTCCTGAGAGAGGACGAAGGATCAGTCGTGGCGAGCCGGCTCAACGATCGCTCCGTTCCGACGTTGCGAATCCCAGCGGCGATGCTGGGCAGCCAGTGCACCAGACCCCGCCTCCAGGTCGCGTCTGTCTGGTCGAACAACATCAGCTTGCCGAACAGGCCGCTCTTGAGGTCTCCGGAGAAAACGGAGATGCCGACCTCTCCCCGGCCCCAGAGTGAGGCCGAAAGGGAGACGTTGTACGACGCAGTCTTCCCCGCCCCGACCGGGAGCGCTGCGCTGTCCAGCGCCAGGCGCGTGAAGGTGAATGCCAGGTCGCCGCCGAGCGGGGCGACGGCAGCCGCCGGTACGTTGATCAGCCCTCCGTCCCAGAATAGCGTTGGGCCGAATGTTGGCCGCTGAGCATCCGCCCGTGCAACGGGCCAGAGAAGCGCGGCAGAGCATGCCACTGCCAAGCATGCGCTCCAGGCATCGGCAGCGGCGGGAAGCCAACCTCGCCGTAGAATCACGGGATCCGCCCCCCTGGCTCTGGCGGTTTCTTGCCAAGCTCATCGAGCCGCTTCTGCGCGTCCTTCAGTGCCTCACGTTCTGCGTCCAGTTGGCGAATGAGAAGCTGCTGCTGTTTCCGCGACGCATCGTCCGCCACCCGCGCCGCCGTCTGCAACTGCTCCACCAGACGACGCGTGATCAGGCGGCGCTGCTCGATCTCCTGCTCGATGCGTTTCAGCTCAAGCCTGGCCTCGGCTGCCTCGGCGCGCTGCGTGCTGCCGCGGACGATGGACGGGAGACTGGCGTTATACGAGAATGCGATCGCTGCCTTGGTGAAGTTGGCGAGCGCTCCGTTGTCAGGAACCCCCTTCGCCTCTTCCAACTCCGTGAGATAGATCCCCCCGCTCACATGTCCGAGCGTGAACCGCAATCCGGCGTTCCAGTCGAAGCCATTGTTCTCCAGCATGAATGTCATCTCACCGCCCTCGCCGGCCGGGACCACGTAGCGATAGCCGGCGAACAATCCTGGAAGGATCGTGCCTCGAGTGCTGTTGAGTGAGCCAAGTCCGCCGGTTTCCCTGAACAATCCGTTCCCGTACCCCACGGTGACAGAAGCGCCCCCGGAGGCGTACCTGAACTCACGGGTAGCCACCAGGTACGCCGTCGGGCTGCCGTTGTATACACCGCGACCGCCCCGAAGGCCCGTGTCACCAAGGACGTCAACGATCCGGCGCTCGCCGGTCACGAAACGATCCTGGTACCTGCTGGATCCGATGTTGCGGGCGCCGATCGCAATTGCCGGGACCCAGGTGTCTCGATCCGTCCGCTGCTCGACGAGCAGGAACTGGCCGAAGCCGCCCACTTGCTGGGTACGTGTGCTGTACAGCGAGCCGCCGAAGGAGATCCGCCCGCGCAGGTGGAGCTCGAGGGACTGCGTCAGGTCCCAGAGCGACCCGCCTGCCGAGGGCCGGTACGAGCCAGCCCCCACCGCGCGCGCGCTGATGGATGCGAACAAGTCGCCGTCCGCAGGGGAGACCCAGGCGACCGGAATGCTTGCCAGCCCCGTGCCGAAGGTGAGCGTGGATCCGTAGGCCGGCAGGGGCGCCTGGTAGGACGATCCCTGTGCGTCCGCCGTCGCTGCGATGAGCGGCAGCAGCGCAACTGCCACCAGCGTAACGCTGATGAACCTGAACGGCAGGCGCGCGGCAGGAGCAGATCTGGTGAGCATGGGCGGACTCAATAATAGACTAATGGCGCTTCAAGGCCGTAACCGCGTCCGAGTCATCAGCCGCCGCAGGCAATTGTTCTGCCACGGAGCGCGCGCGCCGCAGCCCCAGTAGGCCGTCACTGCTAAATTACCGCGCGGCGGAGGGCCGATGCTGAACAGCGTACGATCCACAGTGTGGCGGGGCATGGCATGGCGCGCGGCATCTCCATTGTGCGCTGCCGCAATCGCTTGTCCTCTCGCGAGCGGAACGGTGATGGCACAGGCGGCATGGCAGGCATCCGGGATCATCGGTGCCTCGGCGCGCGCGGAGGACGGACGCGCACTCCTCGGGGTCCGAATCGAGGCGGGCTTTCGGCGTGTGCCGTTGGCGGATGGCATCGCGATCGAGCCGGGTGTTGCAGTAGTCCAAGTGACATCCCGCGGAGGCTCGTTCGCCGGCGGGCGCAACATCAAGGAAAACTCCACCGAAGCATTCATCCGTTTTGGGCGCACGGTGCTCGCCGGAAACGCGCTGCGGCTGGACGGCTCGGTCGCACCGGTGATATCGGCCTCGCTGGGATGCGCTGGCGGCGGCACATTCCAGGCGGACACCGGTGGCACGTATGGGACCGTACAGTGCCGGAACTCGTTCGCCCGCAAGTCAACGATCCGGCCTGGGCTCGCGCTACGCCTCGTGATCGCCGATGGCAGCGGACGACGACACCCTCTGCCGCTGATCGCGGGGTTGGATGCGAGCGTCGGGACGGTGGCGGCCGGCCGTTCAGCGGCAATCACGATTTTCGCCGGATTTCGGGCACCCCCAATCACGCGTTGACCAGAGGGGCGCAAGACGGAGAGGGGCGCGGACACCGCGTCCGCGCCCCTCTCTGCGTCCGGAAACGGATGTGCGCCGGCGCTATCGCCCGACCATCTGCACCAAAGCAGCGTGGATCGCGAGGAACTGTGGCGGCAGCGTGCCAGCGGCAAAGAAACTCGCCGGGAGCGCACTGAGGAGACTGTTGAATGCATTCGCTGCCGCGGTAACCAAGCCCGGCGACGACGAAGAAGTAGCCCCCGCAAGCGCCGCAAGCGCCTGCGTAAGCGATGCCGTTGCGCCAGCAGGGGCGCCAGCGGATGTGAGCGCGGCACTCACCTGCGCAACGGCGGGCACGCTTCCGGACATCAGCGCCCCAACCTGCTGGGCGGCCGCCGGGGGAACCGCCTGCCCCGTCACGGGCGACGTCACGTTGCCGCTCGACAGACTGCCGGCGGTGGATGAGACCGAGGCGCCGCTGACGCCGCCGCTCACTCCACCGGTTCCACCGCCCGGCGTACCGAGCGGCGCGAAGGTGACCACGGTGCTCTGCGTCGGGCCTGCTACGTCGGACATGCTGCCGCTCTGGGCGTACGCGGCTGTCGCCGCGAAGGCGATGGCAGCCGCTGCGCTGATCCTGATGAATGGCTTCGTCATGGAGGGTCTCCTGGACAACGTCAATGGTCGGTGTGGGTCCGTACGTGCTGGTCGCGCCGCTGGGCCTGGGCTAGAAGTGAAGCCCGACGCCGGCGCCGATCGTGAAGCGCGGTGACTTGCTCGCCGTCCCCGTGAGGTCAACGAGCGCCGGCGTGATCGAGACCGGGAAGCTCTTGAAGGGAACGATGGACATGCCAACGTTGACGTCCTGGCCGGTATAGTCGCCAATGAACGAAACCTGGTCGTGCACGAGCAGTGCTACCGATGCGAACGCGTTCACGGTCTTATTGTCCTTTCGCACGTCTGCCGTGGTACGGAACCGCCCGTTGCCGACGCCGGCCGAGACGGTCACTGCCTTCAGCCATGCCATGTCGGCGGACGGCTGCTGGTACACGTGGGAGATGACACCATACCACGAATCGGCGCCATCCGTCTTCTGTCCGCCGGCGATGAACGCGTTCTCTACGCCGACCGCGACCGCCGTGGACGGATTCAGATTCCTGAACGCCTGAAACGAGAAGGCGGTACGATTGCCAAAGCCGGAACGGAAGGTGGACAGCGAGGTGATCACGGTAGTGAGGCCGATTCCATCGGTGGCGTCCCCAAGGCCGAAGCCCGCCGAGATCGAGCCGTCGTCTCCTCCGTTGTCGCTGAAGACCCCGTTTGAGCCCTTGTAGCCGCGGGTCGAGGCCTGGTAGCCGCCGCCGATGAAGAAGTCGCCCATCCCGGGGCCGAACGCCAGCGGCGTGCCCGTGTTGGTGCCGGGAGCGCCCCGGAACAGGTCGGCGAGGCCGCCGGCCGCCGCGGTCTGCGGCACCTTGATCGTGAACTGGCGACGGAGCGCCTCTGCGTCCTGCGCTGTCGCGACAGCCGAAGCCAGCGTCACCAGCGCCGCGGCTGCCAGAGCCGCGGGGAGGAATTTCGACGGAATGCTGATCATTCGAGTGGCTCCATTAAACGGGTTGGCGCGCCGTGCACCTGGGCGCGCGCCGTGAGGCGAACGCGCACAGGTAACTGCCGACGATCACTCCAATCTTCAGGGAGCCGGGGCGAGATGTCAATAGCGCGGCAAGCGCAGCACGCCCGAATCGCGCCAACGTCGTTCATCCGTCATTGATGGGCCCTGCTGGATTCGAACCAGCGCACGCTCGATTATGAGTCGATCGCTCTACCGCTGAGCTAAGGGCCCCGGGTGAACGGTAAGCTAAGCAGGCCGCGCGCGGTCCGAGAGGTGCTTTGCCGCAGGAGCGCCACGGATTACCTTTCCCGTCCTTGTCAGGGCGCGTAGCTCAGCTGGTTAGAGCGCTGCTTTCACACAGCAGAGGTCCGGGGTTCGAGTCCCTGCGCGCCCACTGCCTCGCGGGGTCACCCGGCGCTCGGCATCTGCCGGGCCGCCGCAGCACCCTCCCGACGGCGGTGAGAGCGCGCCAGGGTCAGCGCGCCCCACCCGACGACAGCCACCAGAACGACGGGGCTGAGGCCAACAAGCAGCCGGCCGGTCGCCTTCTGCTGGGCAAGATCGAACGTTCCGCAGAGCAGCGCGGAGTAGCTCGTGTAGAGCACACCCAGGGCGAATGTCATCGAGATGGCGTGAATGCCCAGCGCCCCGCGAACCACGAACGGCACGGCGGGCAGGCTGACCCCCAGGACCGCCCCCGCGGCGAGAAGACTCAGGTGCATCAGCTGGTTGGCCAGCGGCGACGCTCCCACGAGGTCCACCGATCGCGGCAGCATCCAGAACCACATCGTTCCCAGGAAGAGCACCAGCCCGGCTGCTCCGTACGGATCCCACCGCCGCAGGGCATCGCCACGCCCGCGCGCAGCGAGCCAGCCGAGCGCCAGCCATGCCGGCATCTCGACCAGCAGCAGCCGTGGCATCGCGCGGTCCAGCCACGCGTCAATCGGCGGAGCTATGAGAGTCGCCGCGGCGACCGCCAGCGCCAGAGTGCGCGGCTTCACGACGCGAGCCGCCTGATCTCCGCCGCAATGACCCCGGGGTCGCCGTCGGCCCGGAATACGCGTACAACGCGCCCTGCCCGGTCAATCAGCACCATGTCGGTGGAGTGGTTGATGAGGCCGTCACGGCGGCGATAGACCCAGATTCCGAGCCGTTCCATCGCATTCGCGCCATCGGTCGCTTCGAGCGATGCCATCGTCCAGCCCTCGGGCGAGCCGTGAGCTCGCCACCTGTCGAGCAGATCGCGGGGCGAGTCACCGTCAATGCTGAGGCTTACCACTTCAACCCTGCCGGGCGAGAGATCGCGGAGCGCGTACTGTACCTGCCCGAGATTCGCCATGGCGATCGGGCAGACGTCGGGGCATCGCAGGTACATCGCCTGCACGAGCCGGAACGCCGGCCCGGGCGCCGCGAGGTCGTAGCGTGTGCCACGAGCGTCAACCACCAGGAGCGGCGGCGCGGGCCGCGGCAGCGGTCCCGCCGCGACTCGCGCCGCAGAAAAGCTCGTGAACGCCTGAAAGCCGTGGGTCCATGACGCCAGTACGAAGACAGCGGCGATCGCCATCCCGACGGGGAGGATGCGCGCCACGCCGGCGGGCTTCATCCCCGCGCGCCCGCCCCGGCGACCGCCGCCTCGCCTGGGCTGCGGCGCCCGATGCCATTCGACAGGAAGAAGACCAGCGCC
This sequence comes from Gemmatimonadaceae bacterium, assembly GCA_020851455.1. Classification (GTDB taxonomy): domain Bacteria; phylum Gemmatimonadota; class Gemmatimonadetes; order Gemmatimonadales; family Gemmatimonadaceae; genus Fen-1231. Next base: position 247,440 of record JADZCT010000047.1, read on the forward strand.
CCGAGGAGGAACAGCGACGCGAAGAGCGCGCCCCACAACGCGTAGTGCGTCCCTGGCTGCGACACTGACGGGAGCGGTATTGCGGAGTAATCCGCGTAACGGCGCGGCACGGAGCTCAGGCCACCGAGGTAGAACATCAGCACGAAGCCATAGCCGCCGACAAGCATAGTCACGAACCCCGTGCCCGCCAGCCGCTCAGCCCGCGAGTTGAGGTGATGGTGAAGGAAGCCGAAGAGGATGAGCACGAACCCGACAAGGAAGTAGGTGTGGAAGTGCGCCGGCACCCAGAGCGTGTTATGGAACACGCGGTTCACAGCGATCGTGGCGTCAATCACCGCCGCGGCCCCGCCGATGCCCCATCCGACGACGGACATCATGAATGCGAACGGCGTGAGCGTCCACTTGATTCCCGACCGGTAGAGCTGGCTCCCCACGCCGAAGATCGTTACCGCGGTGGCCGGCAATGCCGACCCGTACGACGCAATCTGGCCGAGGATCTGGATCGCCTTCGGCTGGGCGAAGTCCATGTACAGGTGGTGGAAGTACGCGAAGAGGATGAACACCAGCGTGGCATTCCACGAGATCACCAGCAGCCGGTTCACCTTCCACGGGCGCTTGGTGTACGCGGGCATCAACTGGTACATCACGCCAAGGCCGCAGTACATCGCGACGTTCACGATGGTGTGGCCGAACATGAACATCGTGTTCTTGAGCAGGAGCGGGTCGAACTGCGTCGCCGGCGTCACCCACTTGAACAGGTAGATGATAAGCGTGGCCGCGCCCACGACCGTGCCCAGAATGCCGGCAGTTGCGCAGACGGCCGTGATCATGACGGCGGGCGGGAGCGGCTCGGCCGGCTCGCCCTTGTAGTACTCGAGGCCGAACATCCTCTTCAGCCCGTAGCCAGCCGCGAGGACGCGCATGATGTCCATCTGCATCACCAGCCATGCGACGCCAAGGATCATCAGCGAGACGATCGTCGTCCCGATGGTCCAGCTGGGCCAAGCGGCGTTGACGAACGGCAGCGGGTAGAGCGCATACCATCCGGCGGCGAAGTGGCCAACCAACGTGGCCGCGAGCACCCCCACTACGCCGATAAGCACCAGCACGTAGCACACCCACATCACCGTGTGGTTCATCTGGAACCGCAGCGCGGTGAGGTACCAGATGAGCACGACGCCGGCCGTGAACAGGCCGCCGGCCATGCCCAGGCCGTGCATCGTCATCAGGGCATAAAACGTGTTCGGCATCAGTTTGATCGCGGCGCCCTGGTTCAGGCGCATCGTGATTCCGAGTATCACCATCACGACGAACGCCGCGAGCATCGTCGCGAGCCAGATCGTCACCAGCCGCCGGGAACGGGCGTCAATTTCCGGTACTTCGCGCGGCTTGAGTGCCCCCGTCGTCGTGCTCATCGGACCGTGAACCCGTTGATCATCATGTGGTGGACCATTCCGCAGTATTCCATGCAGAGGACGCTATAGTGACCGGGCTCGTCGAACTTGAGCCGCAGTCGGTTGGTGTATCCCGGCATCGCCTGTGTCTGGCCAACGAGGTGTCCTTCGCTGTCGTAGATCCCGAAGCCGTGATTGACGTCGGCAGCGGTAACCTCGAACTCGACGGCCTTCCCGAGCGGGATCACGAGCGAGTCAGCGGAGCTGCCATCCGATGGTTTGAACTCCCAGAACCACATCCTGCCGATCACTTCCACCCGCATCGCCGGCTCTTCGCTGGAATAGGCGCCGTACGGCGTGTGAGGAAGCGACCACGCCAGCGCGCCAAGGAGCGCGACGGCGAGCGCCGCCGCGTAGTACTTCCGCACGCGGTACACCGAGGCGTTTCCGTTCGGCACTGACTGGCGGGCGCGAGCGTACACGAAGGCCGCCACCCCCAGGATGACGAGCGCCACCGCGAGGGTCAGGTAACCTGCCATCTGAATCATCTATGCCACCCTCTGCACTGATTCTGGTTGTCTGGAAGCCGCCGTACCGGCGCGGCCTGGGACTCGCTGCACACGGGGAGAGTGCGAGTCGCGCACCGCGATAACTAACGTTGGGCACGGGGAGAATCAACGTGACGGATGTCATACCGGGTCTGGCGCGCCGAGCACGGTGCGCGACAAGTTTGCGATCACACCTCCCACGCGCCGAGGCACGCAATGCCCGCACCGATCGCTTCGAGCTCAGAGATTGCCTCGTTCGTCCTCGCAGCCGGCGCACTTGGCACGGCCGCGTACGGCGTTGTCGAAGCGTCGAAGTACTTCGCTGCGATTGGCGAGGCGGGATATCCCTCCCTCACCGGTGTGCTCGGCGGGTTGATGGGCCCGCTGAGGACAGCGTACGGCGCGAACGCCGACGCACTCCTGCGGGCGCAGTACCGCGGCGATCAGCGCGCGCTCACCCGGCTCCTGCGCCAGGGAGTCCGGATTGGATTGTGCGGTGACAATGCGCAGTCAGTCGCGCGCGATCTGGCGTCGGTGGACCCCGAATCCCTCGCCCGGGCGATTCGCGTGGCGACCGGAGAGGACGAGCGCGCCACGGCGCAACTGCAGCGTGACGCAGGTGGCGAGGAGAGCGAAGGCGGCAGCGGCAACGCAAGCGCGGCGCGCGACGGCTCGACCCAGCTCACAGATGCGCAGCGCTCGATCATCGCACGGTACGAGCTTGCCGCGGATGCGCGCATAGATGCCGCGATCACGCTCGCGCAGGCCCGCTACGCGGGCGCGCTGCGTCTCCTTGCCTCGGCGGCTGCGGTGGCGATTGCGCTCATCGTCGCGAGCGTTGCGACGCCGCGCACCACGAATGACTACGCGCTCGCGGTTCTGATCGGCGTTGGCGCGGTTCCGCTCGCCCCGATCGCGAAGGACCTCGCGAGTGGCATACAGGCCGCTGCCAGGGCATTGAAGGCGCGCGCGTGACCAGCGGGCACCCTGCGCGGCCGAGGATCTTGCCGGCGCGCCCGGCGCGCCATCAATGCAGGAGGTGGCCGTGATCTGGTTCCTGGAGTTCCGGGAGAGGGACGTCGGCGGGCCGGTCGTCCCTGGGCAGGTAGCCTTCCCAACCGGCATTTCCGACCCTTCGGCCACGCGTGATGCGCTGTCGGTACAGCAGCACATCACGTTCCTGATCCACGGATTCAACGTGAACCGCGCGTCCGGGCGCGCGGCGCTTCACGCCTTTGCCGCAGAGCTCTCACGGACGCCGCCCTTGCTGCCACCTGGCGCGGCGCTCGTGGCCGTCACCTGGCCCGGCGACAGCTGGGCCGGGCCGCTTGGCTACCCCCTCGAGGGCAACGATGCCGACGACACGGCGGCCGCACTGGCGGATTTCATCGAGACGTGGATCCCGCCCGGCGCGAGGTTCGATTTCATCACGCACTCGATGGGCGCCCGCGTGGCATTCGAGACGCTGAAGCGCCTGCCACGCGGCGCCTACGTCATCGGCGAAGTGTGCGCAATGGCACCGGCCGTTGACGACGTCAGCGTCAGTGAGCCGCCCGCGTACCGCGCCCAGGTGAAGGACGCGTCACGCGTGGCGGTGCTCGCCTCGCGCGCCGACACGGTGCTCCGCCTCGCCTATCCCATCGGCGACCTGGCTCAGGCGTTCCTCTTCTTCTGGAAGGACGTGAGCGGGCTGGCTCTCGGATACCACGGGCCGAGGCCCGGACGCTTCGCCCCGGTACCACCGAACGTGGTGTCGGTACAGATCCCGACGGCGGACGGCGTGGGACACTCCGACTACCTGTTCACCGGAGCCCCGAACAACAAGCAGTCGCGCGCAGTGCGCTTTGCCGGGGACGCACTCGCGGGAGCGGCAAGCCCGCGCTACTGACCGGACCCCGCTGGTGCCGTCAGTGCACCCCGAACCTGGCCGCGGTGGCGATGTCGAGCCGGGCACGCACCACGAGCTCTCCGGTGGTTTCGTCGTGGCTGGTCTCGAGAACCTCGCCCTTGCGGTGCAGCTCGGCAAGCCGGCGCCCGTCGCCCGGAGGGAGCCGGACTTCGACCACGGGATGCCGGCTGCGCATGGCCTCGACAAGCGCGCTGCGCAACGGCTCCATGCCGCCGTCGGTTCTCGCGCTCACGAATACCGAGTTCGGCAGGAGCCGCGACATGCGCTCGCGCAGCGCCCCCAACTCCGCTTCGGCCAGCCGGTCGGTCTTGTTGAATACGTGGAGCACCGCTTTCTCGTGAACACCAAGGTCGGCAAGCACTTCGTCAACCACCATACGCTGCTCTTCCCACGCCGGATTGGATGCATCAATCACGTGAAGCAGGACGTCGGCATCCCGTACCTCGTCGAGCGTCGCCCGAAAGCTTGCGACGAGGTGATGCGGAAGCTTGCGGATGAAGCCCACGGTATCGGACAGCAGAATGACCGACTTCCTCGCCGGGCCCGCCGCGTCCCCCGCGGCTCCTTCCTGTGCAAGGTTGACTTCGCGCGTCAGCGGATCGAGCGTGGCGAAGAGCCGGTCCTCCACGAACACATCCCCGCCCGCCATCGCGCGCAGGATGCTGCTCTTGCCAGCGTTCGTGTAGCCTACGAGGGCGGCGCGGAACGTCCCCTGTCGTCGCTTTCGCTGCTCGCTGCGGCTCGTCTCGACGTCACGCAACCTCTCTTTCAGCAACGCGACACGCTGCCCCACCAGCCGGCGGTCCGTCTCGAGCTGAGTTTCGCCGGGTCCTCGCACGCCGATGCCGCCGCGGAACTTCTCAAGGTGCGTCCAGAGGTTCCGCAGCCGCGGCAGGGAGTACTCCAGTTGCGCCAGCTCCACCTGCATCCTCGCCTCGGCGGTGCGCGCCCGCAGCGCGAAGATGTCCAGGATGAGCTCGGCGCGATCAATCACCCGCTTGCCGAGTTCACCTTCGAGGTTCTTCCCCTGCGCTGGCGTCAACTCGTCGTCGAAGATGACGAGGGTCGCGCCGGTATCGGCGGCCATCGCCTTAAGTTCCTCGAGTTTGCCCTTGCCGATGTAGGTTCCAGGATCCGGCCGGTCGAGCTGCTGCGTCAGGGTACCCATCACCTTCGCGCCGGCAGTGTCGGCGAGTCGCGCAAGCTCCGCCAGGTGCTCTTTCGCAGCATGAAGCGCATTGCTGCGCTTGAGCGGGGCACCGACGAGGATGGCGCGCTCCTCATGCGGGGCGAGGTCAATGAGTTCGCGTGCCACGATACGCTAATTCTAGCGCAAGGGCGGCCACCCGCACCCGTCCACAGCCACGCGCGAAGGCCCCGCCGCGAACGCGGCGGGGCCTTCGGTTTCCCCCGGATGGTCAGTTCGCAAGCTTGAGGTTGACCACCGCGGTCGTGCGATTGCCCTGGTCGTCGGACTGCCGGCTCACCTGCAGGCCAACGTACCCGCCCTTGGCCTTGCCGAGCGCGCCGTTCAGTTCTGCCATCGAGTTTGTCGCCACGCCGGGCCTCGGGAAGATCACGTTGGTGATCACGTCACCCGGAATCAAGCTGCCCTCGGCAACCCCGCCGCGCTTCACGCTGGTGACGAGGAGGCCATGGCTGATCCCCTGTATTCCCTGCTGGCTCGCCACGTCAGCCGTGAGCGGCTGCAGCGTCACGCCGAGCGCCGCTGAAGCCACCGCTGCCGGCGCTGCACCAGCGTCACCGGAATCGGAGCCATCGTCAGCTGCGGCAACGGCGTTGCTCGTGTCCTTTGCCTCGCCGAGCTTCACCGTTACGTGCTCATGCGTGCCGTACCGCACGGTCTCGAGCGCGAGGTCATCGCCCGGCTCCTTGGTGCGGATGAGGCGCTGGAGGTCCGCAACCCGGTCAACGGGCTTTCCGTCGGCTGCGATGATGATGTCCCCACGCTCGATGCCGGCGCGCTTTGCGGGGCTGTTGTCCGCGGGGCTGAAGTCCTGCACTTTGATGCCCGCGATCTTGCCGAGCTTCGCCACCTCGGCGTCCTCCTGCGTCACGTCCGAGATCATCGCGCCGAGTATGGCGCGCCGCACGTGGCCGTGCGCGATAAGGTCATCCATTACGGTCTTGGCCAGCGTAATCGGGATCGCGAAGCCGTAGCCGGCGTACGTGCCCGTCGGGCTGGAGATCGCGCTGTTGATGCCAATCACGTTGCCGTGCGTGTCCACCAGCGGGCCGCCCGAGTTGCCTGGGTTGATCGCGGCGTCCGTCTGGATGAAATCCTGGATCGCGTACTTGTCGTTGTTGAGGCTTCGCAGTTCGTTCTCGCGGCCCTTTGCGCTGATGATGCCGGCGGTGACCGTGAAGTCGAGCTGGAGCGGGTTTCCGACCGCGATCACCCATTCGCCGACCTTCGACTGCGTGTCGTCGCCAAGCGGAATGGTCGGCAGGTTCTTCCCGTCAATCTTGAGTACGGCGACGTCCGTCTGCGGATCGCGGCCAATCACCTTGGCCTTGAATTCGCGGCGATCGGGCAGGCCGACCGTGACGCGGTCGGCGCCTTCAATGACATGGTTGTTCGTAAGCACGTACCCGTCGGGGCTCACGATGAAGCCCGATCCGGTTGCGACCTGGGGGCCCTGGTCCGGCGTGGAGAAGCCGCCGCCTGGGCCATCCGGCATCTGAAAGTCGAAGAAGCGCTGAAACTCTTCCGGAAGCCCCGGAGGAAGTTGCTGCTGCCGCTTGCCTTGCGGCGAGCGCTGCCTGCGTGCGGCGACCGGCCGCGCATCATGCTCCGCGCGAATGGAAACAACCGCCGGGGTCACCCGCGCGGCGACGGCTGTGAAGTCAGCCGGCGCTCCGCCGATGACGGGCGTGTTGCCCGAGACGACATTGGCGACGCTACGCGCCTGGGCGTGCGCAAGCGGGGTCCAGTCGAGGCGGCTTGCGACGACGAGCCCGCCGATGAAGGCCGCGGCCATGAAAGCGGCGCGGCGTATGTAAACAATGGAGGGTTTCATTTGTTCGAGCTCCTGATTGTGAGTCACTCCTGCGTTGGGGGGTGACAGGTCATTAGACCCGCGAATGGACGAAAAAGGTTCACGACCGCCTACGACGAGCGGCTGGCAACCGCGTCGCCGCTTAATCGCGTGTTCATCGGGCGACGATCACCGGGCGGCAGCGCGCGCCGGCAGCGCGCCGGCAGCCCCGCGATCGGGCTACGGGCGCAGGAGCGCGCCGTTCTCCACGCGCGCCTTGCCCTCGTAGGGCCTCGTTACGCTGCCGAACGGACTGTCCACGACGACATCGCCCTTCACAGTGTAGTTCACCGCACCCGTCTTGAGCATCACCTGAGCGACGTTGAGGAGTTCCTTGAAGGTGAAGGTCACGGGCAACGTCACGCCGTTGTGCGCGCGGTTGTCGAGCGTGACGCGTTTCGTCACCGCGCCGGTCGCGACCTGCGACGAGTCGGCCAGGAGGGTATACGTGAGCCTGGTAACGTCAATGCGGTACTCGTTGGGGTTGTACACGTCGAGGACGAGGTCGAGCGCGCCGCCCTCGAGCCCGAGAGCGCGGATCTTCACGTCCTGTAGTTCGACGGTTGGCGTCCGGAACGCCTGGCGTGCCAGCGACGCACAGGCCGCTGCCAGTGTGGCGGCGGCGAGGACGACCATCGGGGGGCGTAATCTCGTGAGAAGTGCCATGTCTGCGTGGCGTGTTACCCGTCAGTCGCCCGTACGTTCGGCGGCGCGCGCCTTGAGCGCGTTCCACCAGCCAAGCCGCTTGGCCACTTCCTTCTCGAAGCCAAACCCGCCCGGCTGGTAGAACGGCTCCCGCCCGCGCAGTTCGTCGGGGAGGTACTCCTGCGGCAGGTACGCCTCCGGTACGCGGTGCGCATACTGGTAGCCCGCACCGTAGCCGAGCTCTCTCATCAGGCCTGTTGGAGCATTCCTGATATGAAGCGGCACCTCTGCCGCTGGTGTCTCCCGCGCCGCCGCCGACGCGACGCCCCACGCCTCGTAGACGCGGTTGCTCTTGGGCGCCGTCGCGAGGTACACGCACGCCTCCGCGATCGCGAGTTCGCCTTCGGGGGACCCGAGAAAGTGGTAAGCGTCACGCGCGGCAATGGTGAGCCGCAACGCCTCAGGATCGGCGAGGCCGATGTCCTCTGCCGCGAAGCGCACCATGCGGCGCACGACGTACAGCGGGTCTTCGCCGCCCTGCAGCATGCGCGCCAGCCAGTAGAGTGCGCCGTCCGGGTCGCTGCCGCGCAACGCCTTGTGATACGCGCTGATCAGGTTGTAGTGCTCCTCACCCCGCTTGTCGTAGCGCGCAAAGCGGAGCTGCGCGGCTTCCCGAACCGTCGCGGTATCTATTGTGGCGGAGAGCCCCGCGGCCGCCTCGAGGATGGTCAGCGCACGCCGGGCATCGCCGTCTGCCGCGGCCGCGATCGCCGCGATGGCATCATCGCCCGCCCGGACGCCAGTTCCACCCAGCCCCCGGTCCGGGTCGCCACGTGCCCTGCGCAGCAGGTCTTCGATCTCGGCCTGCGACAGAGGCTCGAGCACGAACACACGCATCCTGGAGAGCAGCGCACCATTCACCTCGAAGCTCGGGTTCTCGGTGGTGGCGCCAATGAGCGTGATGGTACCGGCCTCGACGTGCGGCAGCAGCGCATCCTGCTGTGCCCGGTTGAACCGGTGAATCTCGTCTATGAATACCAGCGTTCTGCGCCCCAACTGCAGTCGGCGCTGCGCGTCGCCCACGACTTCGCGAATACGCTGTACGCCGTCGGTAACGGCAGAGAACGGGACGAACTCGCTCTTCACATGCTGCGCGATAAGTCTTGCGATAGTCGTCTTTCCACTGCCGGGAGGGCCCCAGAACAGGATTGATCCGGTATCGCCCGACTCAATGGCGCTGCGAAGCGCCTTCCCGGGCGCCAGAAGGTGTCTCTGGCCGACCACTTCCCCGATGGAGCGGGGGCGCATCCGCGCGGCCAGCGGAGCACCGGTCGGCGGCGCAAACACGGACGGTTGGTCGTCGTGGGCCTTCGGGCGGGCACGCGCCATCATGGAAAGATACCCCGCCAGCCGGCCGTTTCAGCGGCTTGCCGGCCCCGTCTTTCCCGCAGTTGCCACCCATTCAGCAAGCTCGCGGCGGAACCGCGACGCGGCAAACCGCTCGGCGTTCGCCCTGCACGCCTCGTGCGAGAGCGAATCCTCGCTGGATTCGAATCGCTCAACAGCCTCCCGAATCGAGACTGCGTCCTGTCCGGCAAAGAAAATCCCGGTGGGCCTGTGCCCCGACTCGTGCACGCTGTCCACCGCCCTCGCGAGTGGCACCACGGTCTCGAGCGCGCCACCGCGGCCGAATGCGATGACGGGCGTTCCGCACGCCTGGGCCTCCACGGGCGCGATCCCGAAGTCCTCCTCGGCGGCGAACACGAACGCCCGCGCTGCCCTGAGGTGCGTCCTGAGCACCGCGCGATCCGCATGGCCAAGGAACGTCACGTTGGCCGCGCCACCCGCTGCGGCGCGCACCTTCGCGCGGTCCGGCCCATCGCCAATCACGACCAGCCGCCGCGCGGGATCTCCCGCGAAGGCGCGCACGATGAGGTCCACCCGCTTGTAGGGGACGAAGCGCGAGGCGGTCACGTAGTAGCCCTCACTGCCTGGCGTCGCAGCGCCGGCGTCGCCGGGCGTGAAGTACTCCGTATCCACCGGCGGATAGATGACGACGCTGTCCCTGCCGTAGGAGCGCCGCACCCGGTCCTCGATGTTGCGGGAGATGCTCGCGAACGAGTCAACACGCGCCGCCGTTCGGTGGTCCCAGCCGCGCATCCGATCGAGGAGCGCCCGCGCAACCAGCCCGCGCACACCCCTGTCGAGCCCTGCCTCGGTCAGGTACTGGCCACGGAGATCCCACGCGTAGCGCATTGGCGAGAGGCACAGGCAGAGCAGCCGCTGCCGAGGTGCGACGGGCGCCGCCTTCGCCACGGCATGGGAGATCGCCAGCACTACATCCGCGCCAGAGAGATCGAGCGATCGGAGCGCCCCTGGCATCAGGGGGAGCCACGAGCGGTACGATCTGCCGATGCCGGGAATCCGCTGCATCCACGTAGTGCGAGCTCGCGGTATGCCAAGCCGTTCGTGCTCCGCGGCGCTCATGCCGTCAACGAGCGCGTGCAGCGTCGCGCCGGGAAGGGCCTTCAGCGCCTCCGAAAAGACGGATTCCGCGCCGCCCGAGTCGGTAAGCCAGTCAACGACGACCGCGACCTTCACCGTCGGCAAGCCACTGGCGGCAGCCTCGGCCCTCGCGCGCGCATCATCCGATGAAAGCCACCAGCGCGTACCCGGCAACCCCCGCGAAGAACCAGAAATTGTGGCTCCAGCCGCGCTTCCCCTGAAACTCCGGGATGAGGTTCGACGCGCCAACGTACAGCGTGACGCCCGCCGCCAGCGCCAACCCGTGCGTTGCGAGCAGGGCGACCCGGTCCGACAACGCTGCGCCCGCGATCGTCGCAACCCCAAGCGCAAGCGCGGCAACGACAGCCGCACGCACGGAACGTCCGCCGGCAACGAAGAGCGACCCGATCGCGAGCCCCTCCGGCAGTTTGTGCAGCACGATTGCCGTGAGAACCAGCGCGCCGAGCCGCTGATCAACCGCGAGCGACGTCGCGATCGCCACCCCGTCAACGAAGGTGTGGAGCATCAGGCCGACGAGCGCGGTGATCCCGACCTCACCCGAGACCTCGTGCGTCTCTTCGCCAAAGTGGAAGTGCCCAACGAGGGCATGCTGCGTGAGGTGCACTAGCACGAACCCGGTGAGAATCCACGCCCCGGCGCGCAACCCGCCCCGCGATATGGCCTCGGGAACGAGTTCACCCAGCGATACGGCCACCAGGAAGCCCGCAGAAAACGCGAGCACGAACTCGATCGTCCGCCTGCTCCACGTGTCGCGCGTCGCGAGCGCAAGCGCGCCGAGCAGGTTGCCCGCGGCCGCGATCGCAGCGTACAGAATCGGCTTCATCGCCGCACCGCTGCCGATGACGCCGGGATGGCCGTCACTCGGGCTCCCGCGCAATACGCAGGAGCTCCTGCGGCGTGTTCCGCGCCGGATCCTCGATTACCCGGTCGAGCAGCCGGCGGAGCACGCGACCCATGGCCGGTCCCTCGGAAATGCCCGCATGGGCAAGGTCTTTCCCGTCGAGCGCGAGGTCGGCGAGCTCCACCGGGTCGTTGAACGCAACGTCGGTCGCAGCGCGACGGAAGGCGGCGAGACGGTCGCGCAGCCCAGATGGCGTTCCCCATCCGCCAGTGACGCCGTCCGGACGGGCATCTCGTGCAAGCCGCTCCGCCGAAAGCAGCGCGCAGAACGCATCCACCCGGGTGCGGCCAACCGCGGCAACCCAGCGCCTGATGGCCGCGCGGCCCGCGCCGCGATCCCACTCGCCCGAATCGAACGACCGCTCCGCTGCGACGCCTGCCTCCTGCCTCGCGCGGGCAAGCGCCACGATCCACGCTGCATCAGAGTTCGAGAACTTGAGAGCCCTGACTGCCTTCTCGACACTGGCGGGCTCATCGCCGAAGAACAGCATGGCGATGCGGGCCAGCGCCGGCCCTTTGGAGTCGCGCGCCGCGCTCGCGGCGGGCGCTCCGTCACGGCCAGCGGCGGCGACAGAACGCGCGCGCGGAAGAAAATCCAGCGCGCGGAACCGTTCCTCCGGAGCACCGGCGATGGCGGGCACCAGCGCGGCCAGCGCGCCGGACTCGCGCCACCACTCCATCGCAACGCTCGGGAGCTCGACCTGCTGCATCGTCTTCTCTATCTCCTGCCTCACCCGCTCGGCCGATAGTCGGTCGAGGAACGGGGCGCACTCCCGGACGGCGGCCCATGTGGCCGGCTCGATGTGGAACGTGAAGCGTGCGGCGAAGCGGATGGCCCGCAGCGCGCGCAGGCGGTCTTCGCGCATTCGGTCAGCCGGGTTTCCGACAGCGCGAACGATCCCCCGCCGGATGTCGGTCTGGCCATCGAAGGGGTCGCGAAGCTCTCCCGTGGCGGGATCGTACGCGATTGCGTTGATGGTGAAGTCGCGTCGCGCGAGGTCCTCGTCAAGCGATACTCCGAACTCCACCACGGCGTGCCGGCCGTCGGTGCGCACATCCTTCCTGAACGTCGTGACCTCGTGCATCACACCCCGGCCGTCGAGCACGCCAACGGTTCCGTGAGCGATGCCCACTGGAACCGTACGCCGGAAGACCTGCACGACTTCCTGCGGCAGGGCACTCGTCGCGATGTCCCAGTCCAGGTGTTCGTGCCCCAGGAGCGCATCGCGCACCGCCCCGCCCACGCACCACGCCTCGTGGCCGGCGTGTCGCAGCATCTCGGCGATCCGCGCTACCTCGCGGGGGGGATTGAGCGCCGTCACCGCCGGGAACCGGAGTCAGATGGTCGCCAGCGGCTCTGCGCGGCCGGGCTCATCGCGGCGCAGCATCCGGCGTCAGGCGAGCCACCCGCCTATCCGCACAGGACAGCCCCGCCATTCACGTTGAGGATCTCGCCCGTGACGTGGCGCGCGCCGTCGAAGCAAAGCGAAACCACCGGGAACGCAATGTCCTCGGGGGTTGCCACACGGCCGACCGGAATACCCGCGGCGATCCGTTCCTTGCCGCCTCCAGCGAAGGGCGCTTCGCACATCTCCGTGTCAACCCAGCCCGGCGCCACCGCGTTCACCGTGATGTCGTGACGGGCAAGCTCCACCGCCACGGATTTCACGAAGGAGATCATCGCCCCCTTGCTCGCGGCGTAGTCGGAGTGCCCGGCCTCTCCGCGCTGGCCCGCGGTGGAGGAGACGAGCACGATGCGGCCGCCGCCGTTGCGGCGCGCGCCCTGCGCCGACATGGCTTTCGCCGCGGCCCTCGTCACGAAGAAGGTGGCATCCAGGTTCTCCCTCAGCGTGGCACTCCACCGCTCCTCCGTCATCTCCGTCGCAGGCACGTCATCCGCCGGCCAGATTCCCGCCGAATGCACGAGAATGTCAAGGCCGCCAAGTTCCTTCACGGCGTGGCCAACGAGTGATTCCGCGCCGGACGCGGTCGCAAGGTTCGCCGCCAGCGCCTCGCCCTTGACCCCCAGTGCTGCGAGTCCGGCGACGACCTTCTCCGCGTCGCCCCGGCGCGACCGGTAACCGACGCACACGTCGGCGCCCGCGCCACCAAGCAGCATGGCGACGGCCGCTCCAATTCCCCGCGTGCCTCCTGTGACCAGCGCCCGCTTTCCGTTCAGGGTGAACGCATTCATGCGCATAAGGTATTCGCCGGCCTCTCAGCGCGCCGTTTCGTCGTCAATGAGGTCGCAGATCGCGTGCTGAATCGCCATCTGGAGTTCCTGCGCCCTGTCGGTGCGATCCGTTGGAATCACGATGCAGTGGTCCACCATGCCGGCCAGCGGCCCGCCGCCCTTGGCCGAGAGGGCGAGTGTCGCCACCCCCCTCTCCCTCGCCGCCCGCGCCGCGGAGATGAGGTTCGGCGACTTGCCGCTCGTCGTGTGCAGGACAAGCAGGTCGCCTGGCCTCCCGAGCGCCTCGACCTGGCGCGAAAACACCTGCTCGAACGAGTAGTCATTCGACGCCGCAGTGAGGAGCGAGGTGTCGGTGGTAAGCGCCACGGCCGCGATCGCCCTGCGCTCGCGCTGGTAGCGCACCACATACTCCGTCGCAAGGTGCTGCGCGTCGGCCGCGCTGCCGCCATTGCCGCAGAAGAAGAGCGTGCCGCCGCGCCGGACAGTCTCCGCGACCATCGCCGCCGCCTTCTCGATATCGGGTCCGAGCGTGTCGGCGGCCGCGGCCGCGGTGCCAGCCAGATCCCTCAGGTGCTGCGTTAGCCGGTCGCGCGGTTCCATCAGGCGCCCCCCGCAGGCTCGAGGTGGCGAACCGCGATCGCCGAAATCTGCCGCATCGCGTCACTGGCGGCGGCTACGAGCGACCCGGGGTCGTCGGCGGCGGCCTCGAACGCATACGTCACATAGGCGTCCGATACGAGCAGATCGAAGGCCGCTGCGCGGGACACCCCCGCGGACGCGAGCACCCGCTCGAGCGCGCGGCTGGACGCGTCGAGCAGTGCGGGCGCCAGCCCGGCGCCCGTCACGCCGGCGCTGGCATACCCAGCCGCCTGCAGGTCGGCAGCCATGTATTCCAGCAACTCAGCGGGCGCCGGCGGCGTGCGCGACGCAACCCAGGCCACGAGCGTCCCGGCGGCGGCGCTCATGCCACGCCATCCAGGCAGCCCGCGACATACTCGCGCGCTGCGGCAATGGTTCCGTCAATGCCTGCCGCGGAAACACCCATCTGCGCCAGGTGCGGCTTCCCGCCGCCGCGCGCGCCCACCTTCGCGGCGAACCCCTTCACGAGGTCGCCCGCAGACACGCCCTTCTCGCGCAACTTGTCACCGACCACGAATACGATCGCCGCCTTGTCGTCCCCGAAAATGCCGCCGAGCACTCCAACGCCGCCCGGAAGCTGCTCGCGGACTCTGTCGCCCAGCGCCTGCAATTCGGGGAGCGCGGTCGCGCCGGTCAGGCCACCAACCACCCGCCACGCCCCAACGCTCGTCCCGCCCGCAACGATGTCGTGGACTCCGGCGCCGGCGCTGCCCCGCAGGGCCTCCTCCAGCTTCTTTTCCAGCGCCTTCCGGTCGGCAATCAGCTGTTCGACCTTGCGCGAGACCGCGTCGGCGCCAGCGGCGTGCACGTTCACTTTCAGCTTATCACCGAGCGCCTCCATGGCGCGTTCCGTGTCGCGGAGCGCCTCGAACGCCTTCGGACCCGTTATGGCCGTGATTCGGCGAACGCCCGCCGATACACCCGTCTCGCCCGTGACGCGGAAGACGAGGATCTGGCCGGTAGTCGCCACGTGGGTTCCCCCGCAAAGCTCCATCGAGCGGGTCGGTATCTCAACCACGCGCACCATCGCCCCGTACTTCTCGCCGAACAGCGCCATCGCGCCCGCCCCGACGGCGTCCTCGTAGGCGCGCTCGGTGGTCCATACCTTCTCGTTCTGCCAGATGCCCGCGTTCACCCAGCGCTCGACGGCGTCTGTCTCTGCCGTCGTGAGCGGCCCGTGGTGGGTGAAGTCGAAGCGGAGGCGATCGGGTTCGACCACACTCCCCGCCTGGTGCACGTGCTCCCCGAGCACCTTCCGGAGCGCCGCGTGCAGGAGGTGCGTTGCGGTGTGGTTGCGCATGATGTCGCGCCGCCGCGGCGCGCTCACGCGCGCCGTCACGCGCCCGAGGCCGACCTTGCCGGTCGCGGTGCCGACGGCTGCGATCTCGCCATCCACCTTTCTCACGTCGTCAACGTCAACGCGCCATCCGTCGCCGACGATCTCTCCCGTGTCGCTCACCTGGCCGCCCGATTCGGCGTAGAACGGCGTGTCGCAGAGGATCACGGCCGCCCGGCCATCGTCCGCCACCCGGACGGCCAGCACATCAGTCTCGGAGACCGTACCCTCATACCCCGTGAATCGCTGACTCCGCGACGTCCCGGGTGCCCGCTCCCAGCCGGCAGTATCCGACAGTTCATGCGCCTCGACGGTGAGCCGCCTCGACTTGCGCTCTTCCCGCGACTGCTCACGCTGCCCGGCGAGCGCCGCCTCGAACCCGGCAATGTCAACCAGGTACCCGCGCTCACGCGCCATCAGCTCCGTGAGGTCAATCGGGAAGCCGAATGTGTCGTACAGGCGGAACGCGTCCTCGCCCGCAATGGTGCCGCGCACGCGGTTCGATCCCTGCGTGCTGCCCTCGGGAGCCAACTCGTCGAACCGGGCCATTCCGCCGTCTATCGTCGCGAGGAATCGCTCCTCTTCTGCGCGCGTGGAGTCGAGTATGTGCGTCTGCCGGGCCTTCAGCTCGGGGTAGACGTCGCGCATCTCGGCGACCACCCGCGCCACGACGTGAACGAGCGCCGGCTCCCGCTTCCCAAGCAGCCAGGCATGGCGCACCGCGCGCCGCAGGATCCGGCGCAGCACATACCCTCGTCCCTCGTTCGACGGGAAGACGCCGTCCGCAAGCAGGAACGCCACGGCCCGCGCGTGATCGGCGATAACCCGGAAGCTGGCCGGGTCCACGTTGCGCATCGCCTGCGACTTCGCGAACGCCATGTCGGGCGCGCGGGTTGCCTTCGACCCAAGGCCGTAGCCGGGGGCATACTCCAACCCGACGACCTTCTCGGTTTCCTCGATGAGCGGCAGGAACACGTCGCTGTGGAAGTTGTTCGCGACGCCCTGCATGACGGCAGCGATCCGCTCGAGTCCGGCGCCGGTATCCACGCTCGGCCTCGGGAGCGGGACCATCGTTCCGTCGGCCTGCCGGTCGAACTGCATGAACACGAGGTTCCAGATCTCGAGGAAGCGGCCCGCCTCCGCGCCTTCGACGAATGCATCGAGCGAGAACTCGCCGACTTCCGTGCGCGTCCACTCGCCAGCGGCATCCTTCGGGAACGCCCAGTCGCGCGCCAGGTGCGCCAGGTCAACGTACAGCTCCGTGCAGGGGCCGCACGGCCCGGTGTCAGCCATCTGCCAGAAGTTGTCCCTTGCAGACAAGCCGTAGATCCGCGAATCGGGCAGCCCCGCCTCGCTCTTCCAGATCTGGCGCGCTTCGTCATCCTCGTGGAATACGCTTACCCGGACGTGCTCCCTGGGAATGCCGAGGTTGCCGTCCGCCGGGTCGCCGGTCACGAACTCCCAGGCGAACCGGATCGCATCCTGCTTGAAGTAGTCGCCGAACGAGAAATTGCCGAGCATCTCGAAAAAGGTGTGATGCCGGGCCGTGTGGCCCACCTGTTCGAGGTCGTTGTGCTTGCCGCCCGCACGGACGCACTTCTGCGACGTCGTGGCGCGGCGGTTTCCGTCCGGCGGCGGTTCCATGCCGAGGAAGACGCGCTTGAACTGCACCATCCCCGCGTTCGTGAACAGCAGCGTAGGGTCATCGCCCGGCACGAGAGACGATGAGGGGCGCACGGCGTGGCCGTGGCGCGCGAAGTAATCGAGGAAACGCTTTCGGATTTCGGCGGAACGCATGACGCGGGAAATCTAAGACCCGGGCCACAGCATGCGCGCGGGCGCAGCCCCGCACGGGTTCACCCCGCCAGCAGCCGCCGGACGGCTCCCTGGATTGCGTCCTGGCCGTAGCCGCGTCGCGCGAGGAACCCTGTGAGCCGGCGGGCCGCCACGGCCGGATCGAGGCCAGCAAGGGACCGGTACTTCTTCTCGGCGACGAGGTACGCGGCTTCACGCTCGTCAACCCCTTCGTCTGCCACTACAGAGGCCACGGCCGCAGACGCGACCTCGCGGCCAACCCCGCGCCGGGCAAGTTCCGCCAGCACGCGGCGCCGGCTCAGCCGACGGTCAATGAGCCGCGACCGCGCGAAGGCCTCCGCGAACCGCGCATCGTCGAGCAACCCGGCCGCCGTAAGACGCTCGACGACTGCCGCGACCTCGGCTGCGTCGTATCCCCGGTCCCGCAACCAGCGAGCGAGTTCCTGCGCGGCGCGCGGCCGCAGCGCGAGCGCGTCGAGTGCGCGCTCATGCGCTGACCGGCGCGGACGTGGCGCGCGAGGAGACATCCCTCGCACCGCGCTCACGGCCCGCCGCGTGCAGCCGGCACCGAGAGCCCGGCCACAATGCGCGACGCCGGCCACCCTGGTTGAGGATCGTCGGGGATTCCGGGCCCCAACTCACCTCGCCACAGGACAACCGGCGCCGCTGCCATCTTCACGCCCTCGCTACTCTTCGGCCGCTTCCGCCTCCACATCAGCCTGCACCTTGACGCCCAGGACACCCTTCACCTTGTCCTCGATCTCAGCCATCACTGCCGGGTTGTCCTTCAGGAACAACTTCGCGTTCTCCCGGCCCTGACCTATGCGCTGCGCGCCATAGCTATACCACGCGCCCGATTTCTCTATGATCCCACTCTCGGCGCCAATGTCCACGAGCAGCGAAGTGTGGGAAATACCCTCGGCGTACATGATGTCAAACTCGGCTTGCTTGAACGGCGGGGCGACCTTGTTCTTCACGACCTTCACGCGGACATGCGACCCGATCACCTCGTCCTTCTCCTTCACCGGTCCGATCCGGCGGATGTCGAGGCGCAGCGACGCGTAGAACTTGAGCGCCTTGCCGCCGGTCGTCGTCTCCGGGTTGCCGAACATCACGCCGATCTTCTCGCGCAACTGGTTGATGAAGATCACCGAGCACTTCGAGCGCGCGATCGCGCCGGTAAGCTTGCGAAGCGCCTGGCTCATCAGCCGCGCCTGCAGCCCCACGTGCGAATCCCCCATCTCGCCCTCGATTTCGGCCTTCGGCACGAGGGCGGCCACGGAGTCTATGACGATCACGTCAACCGCGCCCGAACGCACCAGGATCTCGCAGATTTCGAGAGCCTGTTCGCCCGTGTCCGGCTGGGAAACGAGCAGCTTCTCGACATCCACGCCCAGCTTCGCCGCGTAGTCGGTGTCGAGCGCGTGCTCCGCGTCAATGAACGCAGCAGTGCCGCCTGCGCGCTGGGCATTCGCGACAACGTGCAGGCATAGCGTCGTCTTGCCCGAACTCTCGGGCCCGTAGATCTCGGTGATCCGTCCGCGCGGGATACCTCCAACGCCGATCGCCGCGTCGAGATTGATCGCGCCCGTCGGGATGCAGTCAACACGCACCTTTGGCGCGTCCGCGCCCATCTTCATGATCGCACCGCGCCCGTACGACTTCTCGATCTGGGCGATCGCGAGGTTCAGGGCCTTCTTCTTTTCATCCTGCGCGGAGGTAACGGCCATTGTTGCCCCTGAGAGGTCCTGCCTGTTGTGGCGCCTCGCAGCGCCCGTGAGAAAAAATCTACCCTGCGGTGAAAGGGGGTGCCGCCCCACTCGTGCCAGGCATCGCCGCTGCCCGGAATCGCAGCCCGAACAAACTACGAAGCCGCGCACTGAAGCGCAACGCGACGCGAATAGACACACCTTGTAACTATCTGTATTATCGGCACTTACGCGAGCATCACGCTACTGGCGAATCGAACGCCGCCGCCACGTGCCGCACGAACACCCTCCTGTCGCGAACCAGCACGCCCACCACATCGAACCGGTACGTCTCTCCGGAACGGCCATGGCGCCCGATCCATGCCTGCGCGGAACGCCAAAGGGATCGCTGCTTCCGGCGGTGCACCGCCTCGACGGGATCGCCGAACGCCTCCCCGGCGCGGGCCTTCACTTCAACGAATGCAATGAGGCCCTCGCGTTCCACCACGAGGTCAATGTCCCTGCGGCCGGCGCGGAAGCGCCGGGCGAGCACGCGATAGCCGGAGCGTTCGAGCCACCGGGCGGCGATCCGCTCACCGAGTTCGCCGAAGTCGTTGGTAGTGGTTGTCACGTCGGAACAATGCCACCGCGTGCTACGAGCGCTGCCACCGCGCACTTGCAGTCAGCATCATTTCGCCGCACCAACGTCCGCCGGCCAGCGGCAGGCACAGCCACTCCTACGCCGCCACGCTCTCCCTTGTCGCGCAGATCCGGTCCAGGTCGTCGAGCCCGACCAGGACGTCGCGCGGCCTGGAGCCATCGGGCGGCCCCAACACGCCGGCAAGGTGGAGTTGGTCAATGATCCTCGCCGCGCGGCCATAGCCGACCTTCATGCGGCGCTGAAGGAGCGACGTCGAGCCGCCCTGGTTCTGGATGCAAACTTCAGCGGCCTCCCGGAACAGCTTGTCGCGGTCAAGGTCATCGGCTGGCTCGCCGTCGGCGGCCCCGGCCTCGAGAGCTTCCTGCGCCCGCAC
>JADZCT010000130.1 GCA_020851455.1 Gemmatimonadaceae bacterium
GTATTCGTTAGATGGATTAAGCCAATAACCAATCTTTCAAATCTTGACACCAGTGTTTTGCCGGGCCCTTATGAATTCAGGCTCTCTGCGAAACAAGGTGTAGGCGGAACTTTTTCACAGATATATTCGGTTACGAAGCCATATTTCGGAGCATTGAATCAATTGTCTGATACAACCTATACGCATTCCGGTATTAATACGGTTATTGATTTATTAATTTACAAACTTGATTTTTATGCTAATTCCGTTTTTATAGGCTCTGCACAAACCGCCAGTTCGGTTTTTTTAAGTGGTGTGCCTGCCGACCGTAAGGTTACGTTAAGCTGGAAACATTTTGTTCCGTGGGGTAATTACAAATATTATATTTTCAGAAAAAACCCTTCTCAAACCACTTACAGTTTGATAGACAGCACTGTTAATTTAACCTATAAAGATTCCGGCAGCTTAGCGAATCGGGCTACTTATTGCTATAAAGTTTTGTCCAAGGGAGAATACAGCGATCCTTCCATATATAAACCTTTGTTAAATAACTCTCAGGAAATTTGCCTCACTCCTATCGACCTTACTCCACCCTGCTCGCCAAGTTTAGCTATTACTGCTGATTGCCAAACCGGTTTTGTTCAATTAAAATGGAATAATCCTAATCACTCTTGTTCAGACGACATAATTAAATATTACCTGTACTATAAAGCCACTGAAGAAGAAGATCTTTCTTTACTTGACTCAATTAAAGTATTAAGCGATACTGTTTATACTTTCGATGGGCTAGAATCAATTGCAGGTTGTTATCTTGTAACAGCCATTGATTCGTCAGGTAACGAAAGTTTTAAGGGAGAGGCTACATGCGTTGATAATTGCCCGGAATTTGAATTACCGAATGTAGTAACCTTTAACGGAGATGACGTAAATGATTTTTTTAAAGCCATAAGGGTAAAATATATTAAGAGTATTGATTTGTATGTGTATAACCGATGGGGCCAATTGATGTTCGAAACAAAAGATCCTTACTTCAAATGGGATGGAAAAGTTTTGCAAACCAAGCAACTTTGCAGTGACGGAACCTATTTTTATGTATGCACTGTTTACGAGCTAAGGGTGAAACCTATTAAACCCCGCGTTTTAAAAGGAACTTTACAGGTGTTTAAGTAAGTAGTATGCATTTTGAAAAGGAAATAATCTCTAAAGAAACGCTGGGTCCTTTTTCGGTTTCAGTATTAAATGATGGGATTATTTATGTTGAATTGACGGAGTTTATGGAAGATGTTGATTTAACTTCGATCGAAAATTTAACCGAATTAATTGGAAAATTAAGTAACGGAATACCCGCTAAAATAATAATTAACATTAAGTCGTTTAACACTATGACTGAAGAGGCAAAAAAATATTCTGCGAGTCAACGTGGACAGAGATTTACAAAAGCAAACGCCATTGTTATTAATTCTTTGGCTGCGAAATTAGGGGCGAATTTTTTCATCCGTTTTTTTAAGCCTGTTACCCCAACAAAAGTTTTTAACTCTGTAATTGAAGCAAAGGCCTGGCTCCACTCATTAAACTAGTACTA
>JADZCT010000131.1 GCA_020851455.1 Gemmatimonadaceae bacterium
AGCGCATTCAGGCTGTTAACCATGCCTGGCTCGTACCTGCAGGTAATTTGCGGAAAAGTAATATTGTATCTAATAGTTTCACTCATTCAGTTTGTATTAATGTTGAGTGTTGGACTTTATCTTCTTCCTGCAATAGGATTGCCTACCCTTCAGATGGGCGATAGTTATTTTACTTTAATAGCGATTGCCTTAAGTGCCGGGCTGGCAGCAACCGGTTTTGGTTTACTTATAGGAACAGTAGCAAATTCACAGGATCAAGCCTCTCTGTTCGGAGCAGTTTTTGTAGTGATGCTGGCCGCAATTGGCGGAGTGTGGATTCCGACTTTTGTTATGCCCGGATTCATGAAAAACATAAGCGCACTTTCGCCATTGAATTGGGGATTAGAAGCATTTTATGGAGTATTTTTAAGGGGATTGCCATTTGGAGCTATTGTTATTCATATTATTAAGTTACTGATCTTCTTTGTGGTAACAACGGGAATAGCTTATTTCTATCAGGTTTATAAACGAATGAGGTAATTCATTGAGATAATTAATTACCCTTAACGATTACCAAATAATTGACATAAATCATTTTAAAGATTTCCATGTATATTGTTAATAGATTTAAAATCAACGTATTATAAAGAACAACAGAATGAATTTTTAGAACAAAATATTTCTCGAAATATCAAAATATACCTACATTTGCACCCGAAAATTAAAGAACGATTTTTTTAGATTTTTTCATGCGAAGCAGAACCATATTTTTCCCGGTATTTTTAGTCTTATTTTTTGTATGTAATCTGAATTTTAAGGCAGTTGAGCCAACTGAGCCTGAACATACTGATTCGCTTTCAACTCAAACAAATGCAGCTCATGCTCATGAATCGGGGAAAGTAGATATTACCAAAGTCGCATTTGAACATATTCTTGATTCACACTCTTGGCATTTATGGGGCGAAGGTCATGATGCAGTTTCTATTCCTTTGCCTGTAATATTAAAAACCAAAAGCGGTATTGCTATTTTCTCTTCGTCAGAATTTCATCACGATGTACACGGAACAGTTG
>JADZCT010000132.1 GCA_020851455.1 Gemmatimonadaceae bacterium
CGCCGTTCAACTCCGCCAGCATGTCAAAGCGCAACGCTGGTTCGTCGCGAAGAAACTTGCATACCGCGCCAATGCGATGACGGGGAACAACCACGCTCACCATGTCGCGAAATTCCCCGACCAGTAACGTGTCGCCGGCGAACGCATGTTTGAGCGGTTGCAGCGCAGGATGATTGATCGTTCGGGCCACAGTTTCTGAATCCTTTCCCATGTCAGGTGCGAACCAAACCTGATTTTGAGCATCGATCCATCTCCGTCAAGCCGACGGTGTCGGCCGATGGGATTTAAGCGGGTGAAGGGCTTCGGTCAACAGCCGCAAACGAAGTTCGACGTGCTCATAGGGAACCTCGTGTTGGTGATACGGATAAACTTCGATCTGTTTCTGCGCCGTGATGTGATGGAAGACGGCGAAGATCGTGCTGGGCGGACAGATGTCGTCGCAAAGGCAGTTCGAGATTATCGTCCTGCACTTGATCCACGGCGCCAGATTCAGGTTGTCACAATAACTGAGCGTGCGCATCGCCGATTCGTGCAAATGCGGATGGATCTTAAGAAACGACGGGATTTCGGTGTACGGAGCCGCCGGCGTGATCGCAATGGCCCGACGAAAATCGCATAGGAACGGAACGTCCGGCAGCGCGATGATCGGCCGTTCCGACAGCGCTGCCACGGCCAGCGTGATGCCGCCGCCCTGACTGACTCCGGTGATCGCCAGACGGTCTGCGTCAACTTCATCCCGCTGCGCCAGCAGTTCCAGCGCTCGCACGGCGTCGGCGTAGACGAAGCGGTAGTAATACGTCTGCGGGGTGCGAATGCCCTGAGTCATCCATCCCGAGTAATGTCCTTCGGGATAGACTGCGGCGTCCTGCGATTGTCCGTTTTGCCCGCGGCAATCCATGCTCAGCACGCACATGCCCTGCAGTGCATACGGGATCAGATCCAGTGGGCGCGCGCCGCGACCGCTGTAACCGTGATAGACACAAAGCGCCGGAAAAGGTCCGCGCCCGTCAGGCCGCAGATACCACCCGGCAAGGCGTCCACCCTGGAAACCGTCGAAACGCACCGCATAACACTCGATGCCACGAAGCGGCAGGTTATAGGGAATTAACTCAGCGTTGATCGGCTGTCGCATCGCCTCGGCGAGCGTGGCATCCCAGAATGATTCGAAGTCGCTTTCGCGATACAGCGATGGACGGTACTGCCGCAGTTGTTCAAGCGGCATGTCAATTGAGGGCATGAGACGTTTCCTTGTCGTTAAATCGTTTGCTGCGCAAACATCAGCGCGTAAGGGAAGAATACCGAAGGCCTGCGTGAAAATGAAGCAACGCGCCTCGCGTGCACAAAGCCTGAATCACGAAAACAACCCGCGGGTGTTACCCCGCGGGCCGCACTCTCTCCCCTGAAGATGCGCCTGCGAATTAAAAAAACAGCTTGCGGACGAATTTCATTGAAACGACAAATGCGAAACCGGTCAGTCCCAGATAGACCGGCGGCGGAAGTGGTATGACGGCGGTGCGGCTGGTCGTGATGCCGAATGCTCCCCGTCGCGCCGCGACATCCGTCGCGCTGACGGGACAACCTATTCCATCACGAGACTGAAGCAGGGCCAGCTCTGTTATCCAGGCCCG
>JADZCT010000133.1 GCA_020851455.1 Gemmatimonadaceae bacterium
ACACGGCCGACAATCCGATGGCCGTGCTGTACCTGCACCGCAACGCGCCGCTGCCGCTGCTGCCGGAGTCGCTCGGCAGCCTGCAGCCGCTCATCGATTGCCTGCTCGCGAAGGATCCCGCCGCGCGCGTCGGCGACGCGGTGAGCGCGGCGCGGCGCATCGAGGCCGCCCGCAGTGAATGGCTGGCGCGCACTGCGCTGGTCTGAAGGCCGGCGCGCGACGCGCTACGGCGCCGGCGTCCGCTCGAGATCCCTGAGCGCGTAGCCGCCCGCGCGCCACTCGAGGCAGCTGCCCTGCTCATGCCAGGCACCGAGCACGATGCGGCGCGCACCCGCGCCATCGAGCTCGAAGGCATGGACGCCGGGACGGTGCGTATGACCGTGGATCAGCGTACGCACGCCGGTGGCGCGCATCGCGCGCTGCACGGCGTCGGGATTGACGTCCATGATGGTGGGTGGGGCGCGGCGCATGTGCCGGCGGCTGCCGGCGCGCGCCGCGCCGGCGAGGGCACGGCGGGTTGCGAGCGGCAGGGCGAGGAAACGGCGCTGCCAGGCACGCCGCCGCACCACGCCGCGCAACTGCTGGTAGGCGGTGTCGTCGGTGCACAGCGCATCGCCGTGCGTGAGCAGCAGGCGCTCGCCGTCGAGCTCGATGACGGTCGGATCGGGGAGCAGACGGCAGCCGGAGCGGGTCTCGAAGCCGCGCTGCAGCAGGAAGTCGCGGTTACCGTGCATCACGTGGCAGGCGACGCCGGCGTCGCCGAGCGCCTGCAGGGCGCCGCAGATCTGCGCGCACCAGGGATCGTCGTCATCGTCGCCGATCCAGGACTCGAACAGGTCGCCGAGCACGTAGAGCGCCGCGGCGGCGCGCGCCGGTCCGGACAGAAAGGCGACGAACTGCTCCGCGGCATCCGCTGCGGTGGCGTCGAGATGCAGGTCGGAGATGAACAGCGTGGTCAAGGCGCTCCGCCCGGTCGGCCGGGGAATCCCGTACCATTGTAGAGATGTCCCCGGACGCCGTCGTCACGCGCTTCGCGCCGAGCCCCACCGGTGAGCTGCACCTCGGCAATCTGCGCACGGCGCTGTTCAGCTACCTGCTGGCGCGGCGCCACGGCGGGCGCTTCCTGCTGCGCATCGAGGACACCGACGTCGCGCGCAGCCTCGAGGCGCACGTCGCCGCGCTGGTGGAGGATCTGCGCTGGCTCGGCCTCGACTGGGACGACGGGCCGGACTGCGGGGCGCCGCCCGCGAGCTGGCGGCAGTCGGCGCGACGGGCGATCTACGCGGCCCGGCTCGAGGAGCTGGCGCGTGCCGGCACCGCCTATCCCTGCTACTGCAGCGCGGCCGAGCTGGAGGCGGCGCGCCGCGCACAGCTCGCCGCCGGGCACCCGCCGCGCTACGCCGGCACCTGCCGCGAGCTCGATGCCGGCGCGCGGGCGGCGCGCGAGGCTGCGGGCCGCCGGCCGGCGTGGCGCTTCCGCGTGCCGCGCGGCCGGCGCGTCGAGTTCGAGGACCTGGTGCACGGCGCACAGACGGTGCCCACGGAGGAGATCGGTGACTTCATCCTGCAGCGCGAGGACGGCGGTGCGGCGTTCTTCTTCTGCAATGCGGTCGACGATGCGCTGATGCAGGTCACGCACGTGATCCGCGGCGAGGACCACCTGGCCAATACGCCGCGCCAGCTGCTGATCCTCGAGGCGCTCGGGCTGCCGGCGCCGCGCTACGGCCACGTCGCGCTGCTCACCGGTCCCGACGG
>JADZCT010000048.1 GCA_020851455.1 Gemmatimonadaceae bacterium
AACCTCATTATCCGCGGCTGCCAGATGAAGGACGGCCATGGCGGCGTCACCATCGGCAGCGAAATCTCCGGCGGCGTGCGCAACGTCTTCGCCGAAAAGTGCCGCATGGACAGCCCCAACCTCGACCGCGCGCTGCGCATCAAGACCAACTCGGTGCGCGGCGGCGTCATCGAACAGATCCATCTCCGCGACATCGACGTGGGCCAGGTGGCCGGCGCGGCCATCGACGTCGACTTCTACTACGAGGAGGGCGAGGGCGGCGCGTTTCCGCCTACCGTGCGCGACGTCACCGTCGAGCGGATGCGCTGCCGCAAGAGCGAGCGGGCGCTCCACCTGCGCGGCTACGCGGCCTCGCCCATCCGCGGGCTGCGCCTCACCGATTGTGTATTCGAGAACGCCGCCAAGCCCGACCGCCTGGACCACGTCGAGCAACTCACGCAGCATAACGTCACCGTGAACGGCCAGAAGAGGTAGACGTCATGTTGACCAAGCGCGAATTCCTGAAGACGCTCCCGGCGGCCGCGGCGGCGAGGCCCGCGCGCACGGCGCCGTCGCGTCCGAACCTCGTCCTGTTCCTCTCCGACGACCACGGCTACTTCGATTCCCCTGTCTACGGGAGCAAAGCCGTGCGCACGCCGGCCATGGAGCGCATCGCCAGCGAGGGCACGGTGTTCGAGAACGCCTTCGCCGGCTCGCCCACCTGCGTGCCGTCGCGCGCCATCATGATGACGGGTCTGTACTCGCCTCGCAATGGGGCCAAGGCCAACCACACGCAGCTCGGGGAAAACGTGCGCGTGCTGCCGTCGTACCTGAAGGAGCGGGGCTACCGCGTCGCGCATTTCGGCAAGAGCCACTTCCAGCCCGCCCCCGTCTACAAGGACTGGGAGTGGGTCCCGAGCGAGGACCGCTCCGGCGGCCCGCTCGGCTCGGACTTGCAGCCGGAGGCCGTCGGGAAGTGGCTCGCCGCGCGCGCCAACCCCAGCCAGCCCGTGTGTCTGATCGTCTGCTCGCACAGTCCGCACGTCTACTGGGAGCCGAACCAGGGCTATGACCCGGCGAAGGTCGAGCTGCCGCCGTCGTTCGCCGACACGCCCGAGACCCGCGCCTGGCGCGCGCAGTACTACACCGACATCACGAAGATGGACCGGCAGCTCGGGCAGGTGTACAGCGCGGTGCGCAAGCATCTCGGAGGCAACACCCTGTTCCTCTACACGTCCGACAACGGAGCGCAGTGGCCGTTCGCGAAGTGGACGCTCTACGACGCCGGCATCCGTCTGCCGTTCCTCGCTTCCTGGCCGGGCGTGGTGAAGAAGGGCGCGCGCACGCAGGCGATGATCAGCTTCACCGACCTGCTGCCCACGTTCCTCGAGCTGGCGGGCGGCAAACCGCCGGCGGATCTCGATGGGCGCTCCTTCGCCAGCGTGCTCACCAGCCGCGCCGCGCGCCATCACACCGAGGTCTACGCGTCGCACTTCGGCGACAAGGACATGAACGTCTACCCCATCCGCACCGTGCGCGGCCCACGCTTCCACTACATTCTCAATCTGCACCCCGAGTTCGAGTACACCACCCACATCGACCGCGCGGGCGCACGCGACGGCAAGGAGTACTTCGATTCGTGGGTGCGGAAAGCGGCCACGGACCCCAAGGCCGCCGCCATCCTACGGCGCTATCATCAGCGGCCCGCCGAGGAGTTGTACGACACCGCCGCCGACCCGCACGAGACGGTGAACCTGGCCGCGCGGCCCGAGCATCGGAAGACGCTTGAGGAACTGCGCGCGAAGCTCGCCGCCTGGCGCACGGCGCAAAACGACCGGGACGAGCTGTACGGCAAGCCGCGGCTGCTCCCGCCCTCCGCCCTGCCCGCGCGGTGATAGAATCGGTTCACGCCTGACGGAATCGCACGATTCCACGCGTTACTTCATCTGGGAAGGAGTACGTACAAACCATGTCCGATTTCGAGAAGGACGCCATCCGCCTGCTTATCGTGTTCAACGCATTGCGCCAGGCCTGGGCCGGCGCCCATTACTTGAACGGCAGCGTCGGGAACACGCCCGGCAACAACGACGGCATGAAGGAGAGCCGGACGCTCGGCCGGCCGCGGGATACCTCCTATGAGAAGCTGGCCATCCGCACCGGCGAATGGGCCAAGGAGCGCTGTCCCGGGCGTTACGAAAAGGTGAGCGGCTACCTGTTCCAGCCCGGCAGCACCGAGCTCGAGCAACTGAAGACCTTCATCGAAGCGAACAAATCCCTCGAGGCCGATTCGTGGCCATCCTTCAATGGCACGGGACTGTATCCGCGGCGCACGGGCGGCAAGGGCTCAGCCATCGCACTCGGTGAGGACTGCCTCGGCAAGCGCCACTTCGATTGCATCAGCTTCGTCAACTGGGTAGTCGGCACGACGCTCCAGAAGAAGCCGTCCTGGGACATCACGCAATACGAGAGCGGCAGCGGCGTACCGGTGGAGCGGTTCGATCCGCTGCCGGTGGCGAAGGTGCAGAACGCCGACATCGTCACCCGCACCAATGAGAAGCGCAAGCACATCGGATTGCTGACCGCGAGCGGCCAGGTGGTGCACGCGAGCGGCGAAGCCGTCGGCGTCATCACCGGTCCCTAC
>JADZCT010000134.1 GCA_020851455.1 Gemmatimonadaceae bacterium
CATCGTTGTGCAAGCTCGACAAGTGCGAACTTGCATGCTCAAATTTTTCCTTTTCTAGGTCATATTCATTCCGTTCAAGTTGCCCCGCAATAAATAATTCCCGTGCGCGATTATATCTTTGTTGAATCTTCTGCAACATAACAGTATTGCTGGCATGGTCTTGCACATAAGTTTGACGTTCAAATATTTTTTGTAACCACTCCACAACTTGATCTTCAATCATACTTGCACGAATTGGCATCTGGTTGCATTCACTTGATTTCTCAATGCGAGTTGTATCGCGATAATAGTGATGTCCGCGCGGACCACTTGAACCCCGCATCGTTCGCCCGCAATGCCCACATCGAAGTATTCTAGATAATGGATAGATCCTTGACTGAGTATTGCGTTTGAAGCGCGGCGCACGATATAAGACATTACGGATCTCTTGTACACGTTCGTATTCTTCCATGCTAACAATTGCGGGATGCTTTCCAGGAAATATCTCTTTCGCCCTTCGGGTTGTCGTTTGCCCCTTTTTAGTGGTTCCGTAGTATGGGATAAAACCCGCATAGAGAATACTGGTAAGAATGTTACGAATTGAGTCTTTCTGTAAGGGTCCGGGTTCCTTCTGACCAGGAATGCCGCGAGACCGGGCAAGCAAACCATGTTCATCCAATTCATAGGTTCTCAATCGTTCTGCGATATGCCCGTCCGACTCCTCCCCTGTTAGATACCAATCATATACAAGCCGAACCACCTTGCTCTCGATCGGGTGCAGCACCAACCCTTTTCCATCTCCCTTGTTGGGCGATCCATAGTCTGGACAATATCCTTTTCCATTGGGCTCTTTACAGGTGGAACACAATCCGCGGCAATACCCATAGGTGGGATTTCCATTCCAATACCCATCGCGGGCGCGTTGCAACTTGCCCTTTCTTGTTTCCTGACGCAGGTTATCTATATAGATCTCTGCCAGAGTGCCCAACACTGTCAATGTCAGTTTTCCCCAGACAGTCGTGAAATCCAAACGCTCCTGGACGGATGCAAAAGCGACGTTCCAACTATTAAGCTGGTCTAGCGCACTCAGTAATCCGCGCAGGTGACGGTAGAAACGGTCCACCTTATCCACAACAATGACATCGAACCGTTTTGCCTCGGCATCCAGCATCATTTGTTCCAGAGATGGGCGGTGACTGTCTTTTTTTGCGGAGATGCCTGCATCTGTATATATATGCGTTAACTGCCAGCCTTGCGCTTCTACATATTGGCGGATATTGTTTTCCTGTGCATCCAGACTGAAGCCATCCACCTGTTCCCG
>JADZCT010000049.1 GCA_020851455.1 Gemmatimonadaceae bacterium
CGGAAACGATGGGACCAACACGCTGGCCCACATCACCAACGACGGAGCGGGCTACTACAGCTTCACGCTCACCGCGGCCAACGTCAACCGGCTGGGCCGCATGAAGCTGGCGTTCGTCGGCGCCGCGCACGGCACGGTGTTTCACGAGATCGAAGTGGTCCCGGCGATGGTCTACGATTCGCAGGTGTTGGGGACGGACGTGCTCCAGTCCGACCTGACGCAGGTGGAAGGGGTCGCGCTCTCGACCGGGCCGATCCCGACCTTCGGGATCAAGCTGCGCGGCACGGCACAAGGGGGCGCCGCTGGCAACATCACGCTCCCGGCCGCAGCCAGCGCGACGGACGACTACTACAAGGGCGACACGGTGCTGCTCATCGGCGGCACCGGCGCGGGACAGACAGCATCCGTGACGGCGTACAACGGGACCACGAAGGTGGCGACGATCACGCCGAACTGGCTCATCGCCAGCCCCGACAACACGACCACGCTGATCGTCATCCACGGCGTGTCGGGCCTCTCGCAGAGCGAGGTCACGGCGGCAATGGTGCCTGCGTTGTTGAACACAGCATCGACGGACTATCAGGCCGCGGGCTCCGTGGGCCTCAAGCTGCACGGGCTGGGCGATGGAATCGGGGCCAACGTGGATTCGGTCCTCACCGACACCGGCACCACGCTGGACGGCAAGCTCGATACCCTGCTCGGCGCCGATACCACCTACAAGAAGAACGTCGCCGTGGCCGCCTTCGGGTTCTACATGCGCGACGCCGATGGGGCACCGGTCACCGGCGCCACGGTCAACGGCTTCATCTCGAAGGACGGGGGCGCGTATGCCGCGCTGGCGACGGCAGCGGCGACGGAGATCGGCTCCACGCACGGGGCGTACAAGAATGACATCGCGCAGGCCGAGATGAACGCGGACGAGATCCTGCTGGTCTTCACGGCCACGGGGGCAGTGCCCACGCGGTTCAAGATCCGGACGCAATCCTGATGCTGTTCGACTTCGACGATCTGGTGCTGGCGGGCAGCGGGCCGCTCTTCGATTTCGACAACGCGCAGTCGGGGGTTGGGGCAGGGTCCGCCCCGGCCGCAGCGACGGCGCGGCGCCGGCGGCGGGCCTCGTTCTGGCGCCGCGCCAAGAGGCGGCGGTGATCCTCCTCAAGTCGGCGCTGCTCGGCGGCCTCTTCACCGAACTGCTGGCGCTGGCCGTGCTCCAGGCGGTGACGTTCGACGTGCCGACGCTCATGCTGGTGGTGAGCAACATCGTGATCGTCACGGCGGCGTTCTTCACGCTCAAGGGCCGCGTCGATCGCCTCGACGAAAAGGTGCGGGACAAGGAGAAGGCTGACGAGCGGCTGGCGACGCTCCTGCTGGCGCCGATCATGGTGGAACTCAAGGCGCTGAACACGCGGCTCGATGGGACCACCACCGAGATCGATCACCTGCGGGAGTGGCGCCACGAGATGAATCAGGACGAGTCTATTCTGCGCTTGCGGCGCGGGCTCGACGAGGAGCGCGCCAATATCACGCGGGAGGATCTTCGAGGACGTCCGCGATCTACTCCGCGCCGAAATGTTGACGGTCCTGGCGGAAGCGAAAGTGATCCTCGCTGACCATGTGGCGCAGCTGCGCGCGTCCACGTCCACGGAGAAGGTGAGCGCATGATCCCTTACCTGGAGGAAGTCGCATGAAACAGTTCACGACCGCCGTCCTGTACGGCGCGGGCTTCGCGCTCGGGGCCTGCATCGTGTGGTTTGTGGTCTGGCCCTGGATTCGGAGCTGGTAGCCCGGTGACGCTCTATCAGCGGTGGGTCGCGCTCCTGTGCTATGTCGACATGACCACGGGCGAGAAGCCGTCGTTCTCGAAGATCGTGTGCGCGGTCATCCTGCTCGCGGCGGTGGCACAGCGGTCGCTCACGCTCGGGGTCATCATCGCCTTGCTCGCGGCCAGTTTCGGGCGGTCAGTCTTCGTCGCCTTCCTGCACCGCGCCCAGATCAGCGCCGAGGACACGCACCAGACGACGCGGCAGGAGATCATCGAGCGCCGGGACACTGAGGCTGGCGTGGAGCCGGCGCCGTGATCGAAGTCGCGGAAGTGCTGGCGGCAGCGCGCGCGCTGCGCTTCGTGCGCGAGGAACCCGTTGGCAGCAACGCCGGTCAGGCGGTCGAGGCCATGCTGAAGCTGACGGGGCTCGGGAAGGGGCAGCCGTGGTGCGCGGCGTTTCTGGCGTTGGTTGGGGACGCTGCGCTGGGGGCGAGGTGGCCCTTGCCCCTCACCGCGTCATGTGTGGCGCTCGGGACGTTTGCCACGGCGAAGGGCTGCCTGCTCACGACGCCAGCCGTGGGGGACGTGTTCCTGCTCTGGTATCCGAAGCTGAATCGGTTCGCGCATACCGGGCTGGTGACGGGCGACGCTGGCCAGACCATCGAGGGCAACACGTCAGGCGGCGGCAGTCGGGAAGGTTGGGGAGTCTTCGAGCGCACCCGGACGTGGGACGCGCGCACGCGATTCATTCGCTGGAGGGACTTGGTATGAGCGCGGTCTATGTCGGGCTGCATCGCGGCGGCGGGTTCATCGGCTGGCTGATCCGGCTGGTCACGCGCTCGCGCGTTGGCCATGCCTCGATCCTGTTCGGGTCGACCGTGTTTCAGGCCTCGATGCGGCAGGGCTGGGGCTGGACCACCATCGACCGGCTGCGCGGGCCGGTGACGTGGTACCGACTCGATGTGACCCCGGAACAAGAGCTCTCTATGCGCCGGTGGTGCGAGGCGCATGTCGGCTGGGCCTACGACTGGCGGTCGGTGATCAAGTTCACCCTGCTCTGGCGGCTGTTCTTCAACTCCCGCGAGGCGCGACGGGATCAACGGCGGTTGTTCTGCTTCGAGGGCGTGTACCTGTGCGCGCTCGAAGGCGCGGGGATCGTACTGCTGGGTGAAGCGCGGGCGTGGGAGATTGCCGGCCATGTCCTCGCCTACAGCAACCTGTTGGCGCGCGCGGAGCCGGGCCTGTGAAGCACTGGAAACAGGTAGTCCCCGCGCTCGGCCTGCTGCTGCTCTTCGCGCTGGTCTCGAAATGCCAGGGCGATCGCTGGGCCCGGGACCGGGCGGCCCTGATCCAGCAGGCCGACTCGCTGCGCGTGCAGTCGCGGGCGGATTCGGTGATCGCGGCCGAAGCGAGCGCGCTGGCGGATCGGTACGCGGCCGAGCGGGAAACCGCGCAGGATCGCGCAGGAGAGGCGATCGCCGAGGCGGACAGGCTGCGCGCCGAGCGGCGGCGATTGGTGGCCGCAGCGGGGCGCGTAGACACGGCGGCAGCGGTTCCAGAGCCCGTCACGGTCGCTGACTCAGCCCTCACGAACTGCGAGGAGGAAGTCGTTGTGCTGCGGGCGGCGATCGACGCGGATCGGACAGCGGCGCAGCTGGCGGACGCGGAGGTGATGGAACTCCGCGGCGCGCTGGCGTTGGAGCGGACGTCGGCGGCGGATCTCCGGGTCTCCAACGCGGCGCTGGTGCAGCGGCTGGCGTCGGCGGCCCCGCCGTGCCGGATCGCGTTCTGGGGGTGCCCGTCGCGAATGACGGTGGCCGTGACGGCGGCAATCGCTGGCGCCGTCGGGACTTACGTGGTCCTGAAGTAGCACCAGGTGGCGCTGACGGTGGCACGTGAAACTTCCTCGCCATTGCGTGTCTAACTGACACACTTGCGCGGACGGTATGTGCTCCCCCATACTGTCCGCCCATGAACACAACGCAGACAGATCAGGCTGAGCGACGGCGGGCCTTCCGCAAGGCGCTCATCGACGAGGAGATCACCGCGGCCGCGTTCGCTCGCGAACGGCTGCGGATCACGTCGCATCACCTGCGGCGCGCGTTCACGGACCCGCCGATGGTGGCCGCTCGCATCCATGAGGCGATTGATGCCCTGATCGCCAAGCACGGCGGGAGGGCTCAATGATCCTGCAATCCCCGCCACCCGACGCCCTGCCCACGCCGATCGCGATCCTCGTCACGATCGCGGGGCTCGCCCTCCTGCTGCCGCCGCTCATCGCGGCACTCGTCAGGCGCTGGCGCCGTCGCCCCAGAACGCCGCGCACGACCGAGATCACGCGGCCCCGCGGCGGACGCTCCTACGATCGGCCCGGAGACGAGCCATGACGGACAGCATCAACAAGTGCCCCGTGTGCGACCGCGCCCTCTGGCACGGCCACGAGGACGGCTGCCCGGACGCGGTGCCTAACCAGCAGCCCGAATCCGAGCGCGAGCGGCAGGGCCGTGCGCTCGCCACCAGCGACCGGCGCGACCGCGCCCGGGGGATCACATGAGCCGCCGCGCGCGGTACCTCACGAAGCCCCTGACGCGGCTGATCGCTGCGCCGGACGGTGCGCTCGAGATCACGGTGGACCCGCACGCCGGGATCTCCATTCGCGCGGTGGGCGATCAGGTCACGTTCCCGCCGCTGGCGTTCGGCGCGATCTACCTGGCCTGCGCCCGGCAGTACATCGGCCAGGTCGAGGCGGCGAAGCGGGGTGCGTCATGACGCGGGCCGAGGCGCATGCCTACATCGCGGAGCACTCGCCGAAGATCGTGGAGGCGGTCCGCGTGATCACGCAGCCGCTCAGCGCGCTCGAAGCGGAAGGGAAGCGGGAGCAGGCTGTGAGCGATTCGGTGCCCTCGGGCGCGGCCGTCTCACAGGGCGACGGTTACCGCGACGGTGGGGACAACGCGCGGCCCCTGCTCCCGCTCGGCCAACCGCCGGCGCTCATCCCGGCGGACGGCGATGCCGCGCGCGTCCTGTCCACGCTGCGCGCCCCCGCCGGGGACGCGGTTCGGATCCGGCTGGACTTCATCGCCACGCTGCATCCGCGCGCCGTCGCCCCGCGCCGCTTCGAATATCGGCGGAAGGGCTGTGACATCGTGGAGGTCGTCGCCCGCTGCCTGCACTGGTGGAGCGTTGTTGGCGAGCGCGTCACGGTGCTGGACGCCGCGCAGGTCGAGGGGACGTGCCCGTACTGCGTGAACGACGGCAGCGACTGTGACTGTCGGATGGCGCTGCCCGGATTCCCCGCGACGCCGGGCCACCGCACGCTGCACCTGTACGCGGGCGCCGAGTTCGTGGACGCCGGACACCTGGGCGGCGAGCCGGCGCAGGGATTCTACTGGCGCTTGCTGCCCATCGCGGCAACGGAGGGCTGAGGACGCCATGACCGCACTCGCCCTGCGCGCGGCCCCGGCGCGGAAGATCTGCCCCGACTGCGGTCATCGGCATGACCGGGTGTCGGTCCGCTGCGCGGACTGCGCGGCACGACGCCAGACCGTCGCCGCCTATCAGCGCCAGTACCGGGAGCGGAACCGGGAGACCGTCGCCGCCAAGCAGCGCCAGTACTACGAGCGGAACCGGGAGACCGTCGCCGCCAAGAAGCGCCAGTACTACGAGCGGAACCGGGAGACCGTCGCCGCCTATCAGCGCCAGTGCAGGGCCGCTGGCCACGTGATCGAGTACCAGGGCCGAGGCCGTCCGCCGGTAATGTGTGCCGCGTGTCGTCAGGCATCTCGGACCACGGCGGCGCCATGAGCCCTGATGACATCAAGCGCGTGGCGCGCGACGAGCACGAGGGCCGCGAACGCAATCGCGACCGGGTGCAGCGGTTCCTCCGGGATCGCAGCTGGCGCGACCGCCAGAAGCGGCGCAAGCGGGGGCGGCAACGTCCGCGCCCGCCACGGGGGGATCGCTGATGGATGCCCGCGATCTCCTCACCCTGCTCGTCGCCGCCGTGCTGATCGCGGTCCTGATCCCGGTCAGCGACTGGATGCTCAAGCCGAAGCGGGACCCCCACGTCGACCGCGACTCCCCGTGGCTCGACCGATTTGAACGACCGACCGGAGCGCATAACGATGACGTCCGTTGAACTCGAAGCGCGCGCCATCGCGCAACTCGGGGGGGGGCCGTATCTGCTCACCGAGATCCTGCCGGGCATCCTCGGCGGAGGCGGTCGTCGGTTCCACCCGATAGGAGAGCTCGCGCCGGGCTACTGCTGTCTGCGGCGCTGGCCGGGACCCGAGGGCGGCCACCTGTACGCGAAGGGCGAGTCGTGGGACGACGTCGCCGCGCAACTTGGCATCACTGACCCTTGAACGACGAGCGCCCCTCGCTGCGAACGAGAGGCGCCCGACCTGCCTTACCCACACCGAGAACCCTATGGCACTCGCTCTGGTCACACAAGACACGCAAGCCGCGCTGGCCGAGGAGCTGGCGCGGCCCGAAACGCCTGCGCCCGGACTGTACCCCGGCGTCGACGCTCTGGTCTATCACGGCTGGGGTGGCGCGTCACAGTCGCGCCTCAAGATCCTGCGGGACCACACGCCGGCGCACGTGAAGTGGTCGATCGAGCACCCCGACGAGCCGACCGATGCGATGCGCGTCGGGGCAGCGATTCATACCTGCGTGCTCGAGCCGGACCGGTGGGGCGGCCTGTACGTCCGCGGCATCGAGGGCGACGGCCGGACGAAGGCCGTGAAGGAGGCGCGCGAAGCGCTGGCGGCGGAACATCCGAAGGCGCACATCCTCAAGCCTTCGGACTTCGACATGTGCCTGGCGATTCGGGACGCGGTGAACGCGCACCCGCACACGGCGCACCTGTTTGAGGGGATGCGTGAGGCGTCGGCGGTGTGGCGCGATCCGGCGACCGGGGTCCTGTGTCGCGGCCGGTTCGATGACGTGGCGCGCGCGCTCGGCTGCATCACCGACCTCAAGTCGTGCGCCGACGCCAGCCCGTTCCGGTTCCCGGCCGTCATCTACAACCTCGGCTATCACATTCAGGGGGCGATGTACCTGCGCGGCGCCAAGGCCAACGGCATCGACGCCGACACGTTCGCGATCGTTGCGGTCGAGAAGGAGCCGCCCTACGCCGTCGCGGTCTACCAGTTGAACGGGGCCGCGCTCTACGACGGCGAGCGCGAGCTGGAGCCGCTGCTGGAGCGCTGGGCTGCGTGTGAGGCGAGCGGTGAGTGGCCGGGCTACCCGACCGATGTCGTGCAACTCGACCTCCCGCAGTGGGCGCCACAGCAGATCACGGCGCGCGTGGGAGGTGCCGCGTGAGCGCCCGCGTCGAGAACCCGGAGATCCACGAAGAGGATGGCAGCGAAGGTTCGGCCCTCGCGCCACTGTCGCTCCCGAACGACGCGATGGTCGACGTCCAAGTGACGACGGCCAAGAAGTTCCCGCGCTCCGTCACGCGGTTTCGCAAGGAAGCCGAAGCGCTGGCGTGCCTCGACGAGGAGACGGCGGGCGAGTGCATGTACGCGCTCCCGCGTGCCGGTAAGACGATCGAGGGCCCCAGCGCGCGGTTCGCGGAGATCCTGCTGTATGCGTGGGGCAACTCGCGCGCGGAGGCCGTCGTGATCGAGGAAGGGCCGACCCACGTGAAGGCGCAAGGCACGTTCTACGACCTCGAACGGAACGTTGCCGTGCGCAAGATCGTGGCGCGGCGCATCACCAACGCGCAGGGGCGTCGGTACAACGACGACATGATCGGGACGACAGGGAATGCCGCGTGCTCGATCGCATTGCGCAATGCGGTGTTCGCGGGCATCCCGAAGGCCATCTGGAAGGCGATCTACCAGAAGTCGCGTCTCACGTCGATCGGGAAGGCGGGCACGCTCACGCAGACGCGCCAGAAGCTGCTGGAACACTTCGGCAAGATGGGCGTTTCGCAGGAGCGGGTGTTTGCGTTCCTCGGCGTCGAAGGCATCGAGGACATGAAGGAGGACCAGGTGATCACCATGCGCGGCGTCGCGAATGCGATCCGCGATGGTGAGGCCACGGTCGAGGACACGTTCAACCCGCGTACTACGGCGGGCGCTGAGGCGACGCCGAATCTCAACGAGCGACTGGCGAAGAAGACGGCGCCGCCGCCCGAGATGACCGACGCCGAGATCGCCGCGCAGGACGCCAAGCGGGAGGCGAAGTGATCGACTCCCTCATCACGCTCCCGCCTGACGATCCCAACGCGGTCTTCGTGTTCGGCTCCAACGAGGCGGGAATCCATGGCGCTGGCGCGGCCCGGTACGCCCGGGTGCACTACGGCGCCCAGCCGGGCATCGGCTTCGGCCAGACCGGCGACGCGTTCGCCATCCCGACGATGAACGGGCACTTCTCGCCGCTCAAGCTGGCGGACATCCGGACGTACGTGGCCCGGTTCCTCGTCGAGGCGAGCCTGCATCCCGAGCGCACGTACTACGTGACGCCGATCGGCTGCGGTATCGCCGGCTTCCTGCCCTCCGAGATCGCGCCCCTGTTCACGAACGCGCCGGCCAATGTGCGCCTGCCGGACGCCTTCACCGCCGTCCTCACCCCGCCCCCGACCGAGGAAGTCCGCTCATGACCGCGCGCACACCCACCCTCAGCGGGCTCTCACCCGAGCAGTTGGCGATCGTGGAGGCGGCGGCCGCGACGCTAGGCGTCCAGCCCGGCGCGCTCACGTTCTTGCTGCGCACGTCGAACTCCGACGGCCTGTCCTACAACGGCTTCCGCTGGCCCGCCGTCGGCGGACTCGCGAAGCCGGACCTCTGGATGCCCCAGCCGAGTTGCGGCTACGGCCTGCACGGCTACGGGATGGGCGAAGGGCAGCACGCGCAGATCTCGCGCGACGACGATGCGCTCTGGCAGCTCGTGGCGGTCGTCGCCAGCGAGGTCGTGGTCATCATCGATGACGAGGACCGGAAGTGCAAGGTGCCGCGCGCCGTGCCGGTGTGCGTCGGAACGCGCGCGGAGGTCATCGGGTTCCTGCTGGCGGTTGGTGCTGACGCGGGGGCGGTCCCCGGCGGGACCGTGGGCGCGACGGGAGACAGCGGCGCGGCCAGCGCGACGGGATACAGCGGCGCGGCCAGCGCGACGGGAGACAGCGGCGCGGCCAGCGCGACGGGATACAGAGGCGCGGCCAGCGCGACGGGAGACAGCGGCGCGGCCAGCGCGACG
>JADZCT010000050.1 GCA_020851455.1 Gemmatimonadaceae bacterium
AAATGATGGGACGCCCGGTCGCGGAGCAGATCGTTGCGATCCTCGAGCAGAACCCGGAGGTGCAGGTGCTCGATGTCACCGGCGGCGCGCCGGAGCTCAATGAAAACTTTCGCTATCTCGTGGCGGAGTCGCGGCGACTGGGGCGGCGGGTCATCGATCGTTGCAACCTCACGGTGCTGCTCGAGCCCGAGATGGAGGATCTCGCGGCATTCCTCGCAGGGCACGCGGTCGAGATCGTCGCGAGCTTGCCCTGCTACCGCGAAGGGAACGTGGATGAGCAGCGTGGGGGCGGGGTCTTCGCCAAGAGCATCGCGGCGCTGCAGCGGCTGAACGCGCTCGGCTACGGCCGCGCCGATTCCGGCCTCGCGCTCGATCTCGTCTACAATCCCGTCGGGGCATTCCTCCCGCCGAGCCAGGCGGAGCTGGAAGGGCAGTATCGGGAGACGCTGCGCGCTCGCTTCGGGATCGAGTTCCGCGGACTGCTCACGATCACGAACATGCCCATCAAGCGATTCGCGGCGTGGCTCGCCCGCGAAGGGCAGCTCGACGCGTATCTGAGCCTGCTCGTGAACCACTTCAATGCCGCCACGGTCTCCGGGCTCATGTGTCGGTCACTCCTGAGCGTCGGGTGGGACGGGCG
The DNA here is from genome assembly GCA_020851455.1 of Gemmatimonadaceae bacterium. Lineage (GTDB taxonomy): Bacteria > Gemmatimonadota > Gemmatimonadetes > Gemmatimonadales > Gemmatimonadaceae > Fen-1231. The sequence goes on from JADZCT010000050.1 coordinate 641, forward strand.
CCTGTACGACTGCGACTTCAATCAGATGCTCGACCTGCCGTTGCCTGCCGGCGCGGGATACCACGCGCGCACGATCTGGGAGCTCGCGGCGCTCGAGGTCTGCCATGGCCAGCGGATTGCCACGGGGTCCCACTGTTTTGGGTGTACGGCCGGCGCGGGTTCGAGTTGCGGGGGCGCGCTCCAGTGACAGGGGTGCTCGTCATCGCCGGCGCAGGGCTACTCATCGCCTTCGTCAACGGGGCCAATGACGTCTCGAAGGGCATCGCCACGCTGGTTGGCAGCGGTGTGACGGACTACCGGCGCGCCATGTACTGGGGGACCCTCTGTACGGCGCTCGGCGCCCTCGCGGCCGCCAACCTGACGTCCGCCATGGTCACGACGTTCGGCAACGGACTCCTCGCCCCTGGGGTGACCCCGATGTTCACGGCGACGTTGGCGACCCTGTTGGGTGCGGCCGCCTGGGTGCTGTTCGCGACGCGCACCGGGCTGCCGGTCTCGACGACCCATGCGATCGTCGGGGCGATCGCTGGCGTCGGCGGCGTCGCGTACGGTCTCCATGGCATCAACTGGACCGCTATCGGTGCCAAGGTCGCGGTGCCGCTGCTGGTCAGCCCGATTGTCTCGCTCGTGCTGACGGTGCTCGTGCTGCGGTTGGTCCGCGGGCGCTCTCCGGAGATTGCCGCATCCGCGGATTGCCTCTGCGTAGAGGCTGAAGCCGTGCCGGCGTTCGTGGGCATGGACGGTACCGCGATGCTTTTGGGCGCAGAGGTGCACGTCAGCGCCGGTCCGAAGGCCCTCTGTGCGGAGGAACGTCCGGCGGCGCTGCGTGTGACGCTCGACCACGCGCATTGGCTCACGAGCGGCGCGACCAGCTTCGCCCGTGGGCTGAACGATGCGCCGAAGATGGTGGCCTTGATGCTCGCTGCGTCCGCGCTGTCCGGCCAGGCCGCCGCTGATGCCCCGGTGATGTTCAGTCTGGTCACGCTCGGGATGGTGGCCGGGAGCCTGCTCGCGGGACGCCGCGTGACCCAAGTTCTCGCCGAAAAGGTGACGCGGATGGACCATCGCGGTGGGTTTGCGGCCAACCTCGTGACGGCGTCGCTCGTGGGCGCCGGCGCGCTCGCCGGTTGGCCGATGTCGACGACCCATGTGTCGTCCGGCGCCATCATGGGGTCCGGCGCGGGCGGTGGGACCACCAACTGGCGCACCGTTCATGAATTGCTGCTCGCGTGGATCGTGACTGTACCCGCCACGGCAACGCTCGGCATCGCCATCTTCATGCTCCTCGGTGGGGCACGCGCGTGAAGACGGCGGCGGCCGCTCCGGGTCGTTTTCTCGATCTCGAAGTTCCGCCGGAGCTCGCCAAGTACGACCTGGGTCGCGTCCGCATCCACTATGTGGAGGCGGGAGAGGGGCGGCCCATCCTCTTTCTCCACGGGAACCCAACGTCGTCTTATCTCTGGCGGAACATGCTCCCGGCCGCGGCCCGCCACGGGCACGCGATCGCCATCGACCTCATGGGGCACGGGTGGTCCGACAAGCCGAACATTGCCTACACCTTTGCCGAGCACGCCGCCGTCGTCCGCGGCGTGATCGAGGCCCTGGCGCTGCGCGATCTCGTCCTCGTGCTGCATGACTGGGGCGGTCCGCTCGGATTTCACTATGCCCTCGAGACGCCGGACAACGTGCGGGCGATCGCGGCCATGGAGACGTTTCCGTGGCGGCTGTGGTGGAAGGATTTCCCGCCGCCTTTTCGGCTCGCCTTCCGGGCCTTCCGCGTGCCCGCACTTGGCTTCCTTCTCTTGCAAGTGCTCAATCTCTTCGTGCTCCGGGTGCTGCCGGCCACCGCGGCGGTACCCGGTGCGATTTCTCCAGAGGCCTTGGCGCAATACCGGGCGTTCTACCCGACGGTGGCCTCGCGGAAGGCGGTTCGCCGTTGGCCGGCGATGCTGCCGCTCGACCCCGCGGAGCCGACCTACGCCGTCCTGGAGGGGATCGAGCGCCGGTTGCCGACGCTCGATGTGCCGCTGCTCTGGCTCCGCGCCACCCCAGGGGCGATCACGACACCGGCCCGCCTCCGATGGTTGGAGGAGCAGATGCCGGGCATCGAAATTCGGGACGTGGGTCGCGCGGGGCACTTCATCCAGGAAGAGGTGCCGGACGCTATCACGCGAGCGCTCAATGTCTGGCTCCCGACAGTGACAGGACGACGAAAGGCGGAGTCATGATCGAGCACATTCTCGGATACCCGCTCTGGCTGCAGCTCTGGATTGCCTGGATGGGGCTGGTCAACTTTGGCGCCATCGTCTTCCTTCGGCGCGTGCAGGCACGCTGGGCTCTCGCCGCTTTTGCCAGCGCTGCTCTCTTCATGGAGCTCCTGTTTCGACTGAACGGATTTAATCGACTGCTGGGCCTCGCCCATGTGGTTTTCTGGACGCCCCTCGTTGTGTACCTGCTTCGCGAACGGCCTCTGCTCGAGCCGGGCAGCGCGTTCACGAAGTGGATCACAGTACTACTCGCGACGAATTCGCTTTCTCTCGTCGTCGACTACTGCGACGTTGTGCGTTACGTCATGGGCAACCGCGGGTAGCGCAGCCCGAACTCAGGGAAGTCTCGGGCTCGGGCCGAGCGTCTGAGGATTGTTCGACGATCATTCCTCACCGCCGAAGGAAACGCTCTTCGGCGGTCCGGCTATCGTTGACCCTCAGCCCTCGCGTGATAGCCGGCCTTTTCAACGGCCTTGACGAGTTCATCCGTCGGGGGTGGAGAGGCGGCATCGACCGATACCTCCGCACGCTCGTTCTCGTAGCTGACCGCAACACGCTGAACGCCCGGCACCGCTTCGAGCGCTGTCTTGATGTGCCCGATGCACGCCGGACAGGACATGTCGTCGATGTGAAGCGCCACCTTGGTCCACGGACCCGCCGCCGCAATACAAGTCTGACTCCCGCCGAGCAGCGGCGCCACGAGGCTAGGAAACAAGGCGACGGCACCGATTACGAGCGCTCCAACCCAGAGCAGGTTTCGATTCAGGCGAGCGAGCGTGGACTGTGGCGTAGCGCAGAGCGACCCCGGCGCACACGCGGGTCTTCGTACGCAGGTGAGATAGAATGCACCACCCAAGAGAAGCGCCGTCACGCCCAAGAAAACGGGACGCAGCGGTTCAAATGCCGTCGACGCGCCAAAGGCGGATATGCCGAAAACCGTGAGCACGAGCGGTCCTAGACAGCACGCGGAGGCAAGGACGGCGAAGAGTCCCGCCGCGCCCATCAGCAGGCCCGGACCGCCTGTCGTTGCTTCAGCCGGTAGCCCGCCAGAGCCGCCGGGCGCTCCGCAGCCCGCGGACTCCTTCAGCGCTGCGCCGATAACCTCTCGAGGCGGCACGCCCCCGCCGTGGTAAGTCCGACACGCATACGCGTATGCCTCACTGCTGCGTGCGCTCGGCTCGATGTCGACGCCGTTCACACGCACACTTGGTGAGCCGAGGAACCGCAGCCGCGCCGCGCCCTCCGCACTCGTCACTTCGACTTCTTCGACGTCGACTCTGAGCCCGAGCTCGCGCGCCACTTCACGCACGAGCTCAGTGGTGGCCTCGTGATTCGGACAACCTGCGAAGTAGAAAACCTCAACCTTCATGGCCATGACCTCCATATGGGAACAAGGCTACACCTTGCACCTTAGTATAAGGTCAATGGAGTTGGCTCAGCCGCGCCGGCACGGTTTGGAGCCGACGGCGGCTACGGTCAGAGTATCGATGACCTCGCAGCGACCACCGCGCTCATTCTGGCGGCAGAGCTTGAGCGACGCTTTGAGAACACGCTCCACGCGGGCGAGGCCGCAGAGCCGCTCAGCCACGTCATTCAGGCGACTCTCGATGAGGTCCTGAACTTCGCGGCACGGCGGGGTCCGACCATCGCGAAACGCCAGCAGCCTCGCGACGTCCTCGAGCGCAAAGCCCGAGGCCTGCGCAGCGCGAACGAAACGGAGCCGCTCGACCTCGTCATTGCCGTACGTCCGGTAGTTGCCAGAACCCGTTCGCGTTGCGGGCGCCAGAAGCCCACGGCGCTCGTAGTAGCGCACCGTGGTCGTGGGAACGCCGACGGCGCTGGCAAGCTGTCCGATGGTGAATCTCTGGTCCATTGGTCCTCAAGCCTATCCCTACCTTACATCTGGGACCAAGGTTAGCGCGTAGCTTTTCGGAATCCCCTGCTCTGATTTCTTAATCTTGTGTGCGCATCATAAAGGACGTTATGGTGCGTAATAGTATAGTAAATTCCAGCACTTGGGGGATCGGGAATGAGGCACCTGGAGGACGCCAGTCGCGGATCGGGTATCGCGCGCCGAGCCGACGCGGAGCGTGAGCTGGCGCTCCTAGTCGATGCCGCCCTTGAACGAATTGCTCCAACGTCGCCGACAACGCTTCTTCAGGAGTTGCGTTCCGAAGTAGTTAGGCTTGCTCAGCAGCACGCGGCCCGAGCAGTTCACGAGGCGGTCCTGAAACGGGTTGCCGCAAGCGCGCCGTATCGCAGCCGCCGAGAGTTCCCGCGATGACGGCGGACGGCCCGCGTCCCACGAAGGCCCTTGCTCGGGTCGGCCTCGAAACGCTCCCCAGTCTCTTCACCGGCTCGGAGTCTGCTGCGCGGCGCTTCATCGAATTCTTCACTGCAAACATTCGCAACCGCAACACCCGAGATGCATACGCCCGCGCGGTGAGACACTTTGCCGAATGGCTCGACGAGCGTGGCGTCCACGACCTCGGACGTGTTTCCCCTGTCATCGTCGCCGCCTACATTGAATACCTCGGCGATCAGCTCGCGAAACCGTCCGTCAAACAGCACCTGGCCGCCATCCGGATGCTTCTGGACTACCTCGTTACCGGCGGGGTCCTGCCTTTCAACCCAGCTAGCTCCGTCCGTGGGCCGAAGCACGTCGTGAAGCGCGGAAAGACGCCGGTGCTCTCGGCCGCGGACGCGCGCACGCTGCTCGACTCCATCGACACCTCAACCGTGGTGGGCTTGCGAGACCGGGCGCTCATCGGGCTCATGGTCTTTAGCTTTGCCCGCGTGGGTGCCGCGGTCTCCATGAAGGTCGAAGACTTCTACGCCCAAGGCAAACGCTGGTGGTTCCGTCTCCACGAGAAAGGCGGCAAGCGGCACGACGTGCCAGCTCACCACAACGCGGACGCTTACATGGATGCGTACCTAGAGGCGGCCGGCCACAAGAGCCAGAAGAAAGCGCCCCTCTTCCGCACCACACGCGGCCGTTCGGGTGAACTCAGCGAACGGATGATGAGTCGAAACGATGCGCTCCGGATGATTAAGCGCCGGGCGAAGGCCGCCGGCCTCTCGCCGGCGGTGTCGTGCCACACGTTCCGCGCGACCGGCATCACGGCGTACCTCGAGAACGGCGGGACCATCGAGAACGCGCAGGCCATCGCCGCGC
>JADZCT010000051.1 GCA_020851455.1 Gemmatimonadaceae bacterium
CGACGCAGATCCCCGCGTGCCTGTGGTTCCTGGCGCGCGACCGCAAGAACGGCAAGTTCCGCGACCGCCGCGGCCAGGTGCTCTTCATCGACGCGCGCAAGCTCGGCCGCATGGTGGACCGAACCCACCGCGAGCTGACCGACGAGCATGTCGCCCGCATCGCCGCCACCTACCACGCCTGGCGCGGCGAGAAGGAAGCCGGCGATTACGCCGACGTGCCCGGCTACTGCAAGAGCGCGCCGCTGGACGAGGTGCGCAAGCACGGCCACGTCCTCACGCCCGGTCGCTATGTCGGCGCCGAGGCGCAGGAGGACGACGGCGAGCCGTTCGAGGAGAAGATGAAGCGCCTCACCGCGACGCTGCGCGAGCAGCAGGCCGAGGCCGCGAAGCTGGATGCAGCGATTGCCGCCAACCTGAGGGAGCTTGGGTATGGCGGGTGATGTCCCGGCCGCGTTGGAGAACAGGGGATGGCTGTACCACCCCGACTATGCCGACGACTGGGTGCATCGTCCCCTCTACTCGTTGGCACAGTGGGTGAATGGTCTCGCCTTTCGAGACATCCAGTTCACTCCTTCCGGCATGCCTGTGATCAAGATCGCGGAGATCAAAGGCGGCATCTCGGGCCAGACTAGGTTCACGCAGCAAACCTTCGATGAGTCGGTCCGTGTCCGAGCCGGTGACCTACTCTTCTCGTGGTCGGGCCAGCCGGAAACCTCCATAGACGCCTTCTGGTGGCGAGGACCAGAAGGGTGGCTGAATCAGCACGTCTTCCGAGTCACACCGGCCGACGGGATCGATCCCACCTTTTTCTACTACCTGCTCCGGTACCTGAGGCCAAACTTCGTCGGCATCGCGCGCAACAAGCAGACGACCGGTCTGGGGCACGTCACGAAGCGTGACCTCGAGAACATCGAGGCCGCCTACCCTGAGCTCCCCGAACAACGCGCCATCGCCCACATCCTCGGCACGCTGGACGATAAGATCGAGCTGAACCGGCGGATGAGCGAGACGCTGGAGGCGATGGCGCGGGCGCTCTTCAAGTCGTGGTTCGTGGACTTCGACCCCGTCCGCGCCAAGGCCGAGGGCCGCGACCCCGGCCTCCCCCAGCCCCTCGCCGACCTCTTCCCCGCCCGCCTCATCGACTCCGAACTCGGCGAGATTCCGGAGGAGTGGGAGGTGGCGCCATTGCCCGAGGTCGTCGACGTGAATCCGACGCGCGCACTCCGAAAGGGCGTCGTGGCGCCCTATCTCGACATGGCGAACATGCCTACACATGGGCACTCGGCCGATGATGTGGTCGGCCGCGAATTCGGATCGGGGATGCGTTTCATCAGCGGCGACACGCTTGTTGCACGGATCACGCCCTGTCTCGAGAACGGCAAGACCGCGTTCGTCGACTTCCTTCAGGATGGCCAGGTGGGCTGGGGATCGACCGAGTACATCGTCTTGCGCCCGAAGTCGCCGCTGCCGGAGGAGTACGCCTACTGCCTCGCCCGCAGCGCGGGGTTCCGAGAGTTCGCGATCCTGAGCAGGACAGGCAGCAGCGGCCGCCAGCGGGTGCCGGCGGAATCGCTCGCGCACTTCCAAGTGGCAGTGCCGCCGAGACCGATAGCGGAGGCATTCGGTCGTGCCGTCAAGCCACGATTCGCTCGGGCTAGCGCCGCCGTTCGCGAGTCCCGCACTCTTGCCGCCCTTCGCGACGCCCTGCTGCCCAAGCTCATCTCCGGCGAGCTGCGCATCGAGGACGCCGAGAAGTTCATCGGGAGGGCTGTCTGATGGCGGCAGCCGCACCCACTTCTCCGTTCGTCATGCACGGCGCCCGCGACGCGCTCGCGACCGGGCTGGCGCACATCGAGGAGCAGGTCAGGAGCATCGAGCAGGCTGTGGTCGAGAATCCCGCCCTCGCTTTCGACCTCGCGCGGACGCTGGTCGAGACGGCGTGCCGCACGATCCTTGCCGAGCGCAAGGTCACGTACAGCGAGGACGATGACCTTCCCAAGCTCTTCAAGACCGCCAGCAACAACCTGCCCTTCTTGCCGCCCACGGCGAGCGGCGAGGCAGAGGTTCGCAAGAGTCTGGCCCAGACACTCAGCGGCCTGAGCACGGCCATCCAAGGGATCTGTGAACTCCGGAATCAGTGCGGTTTCGCGTCGCACGGATCGGGCGAGCCACGGCCGGCGATGGAGAGCGTGCAGGCGTTGATGGCGGCAGAAGCGGCGGACACCATCGTCGGGTTTCTCCATCGCGTGCACCGCCAGGACCGCAAGCCGACGCCGTCGCCGCGCGCGTTGTACGTCGCGAACGAGGCGTTCAACGACTCGGTGGACGAGACTCACGGCCCGATCCGCATCTTCGAGATCGAGCTCCGGGCCAGCGAGGTCCTCTTCCAGATGGAGCCGGAGAGCTATCGAATCTACGCGGCCGAGTTCGACGAGGACGCCGCAGAGCATGCGGACGCCACGCCATGACGGAGCACGGCGTCACCGAATCCGTCGTCGAGCAGGCCGCCCTGGCATGGCTGGAGGCCAGCGGGTGGCCGGTCGCCCACGGCCCGGACATCGCGCCGGACATGCTCACCGCCGAGCGGCGCGATTACGGCGAGGTGGTGCTGGCCCAACGGCTGCGCGACGCGCTCGCGCGGCTGAATCCCGCTCTGCCCGCCGACGCACTGGAAGACGCCTTCCGCAAGCTCACGCGCCCGGAGGGCGCTGACTTGATCCAGCGCAACCGCGCGCTCCACCGCCTGCTGGTGAACGGCGTGACGGTCGAGTACCGCACGCGCGAGGGCGAGGTGCGCGGCGCGCAGGCGCGGGTGATCGACTTCGACGAGTCGGGCGGCA
>JADZCT010000052.1 GCA_020851455.1 Gemmatimonadaceae bacterium
GCCGGCGAGTTTCGCGAGGACCTCTTCTACCGGCTCAACGTCATTCCCGTCGGCCTGCCGCCGCTGCGGGAGCGCAAGGACGACGTGCCGCTGCTCGTGCAGCACTTCCTCGACAAGCTCCGCGGCGACGGACGCTCGCCACTCGCCGTGTCGCAGGAAGCGATGCGAGCCCTGATGGCGTACGGATGGCCCGGCAACGTGCGCCAGCTGGAGAACGCGATCGAGCGTGCCGTGGCGTTCGGCGCGGGACGTGGACAGATCGACGTGGACGACCTGCCGCCGGAAATTGCGAGCGCGCGCAACGAGGCAACCGCACCGGGTGTGTTCCTCCCCGACGATGGGCTGGACCTGGAGGCGCTGGTCACCGGCATCGAGCGCGACCTGATCCGCCGCGCGCTGGAGCGCACGGGCGGCAACAAGGGACACGCGGCGCGGCTGCTGAACCTGAAGCGCACCACGCTGGTCGAGAAGATCAAGCGCCTCCACCGTTAGGCACACAAGTTCCAAAAGTTTTCCGCGCGGACGAGCCACGCCCGGCGTGCTCCCGCCCGAATCCCGCGGTTTGGACGCGCGCGGGGCGCGCCCCCCTGTTGGCACCGCCGTTGTCTTGATCCCTCCCGGAGGGACGCAGGATGACGGGACGCGTGAGGCGGGTGGCGGCGTGTGTGCTGATCGTACTGCTCGGGATGGCCGTGTCGAGCGCCGCGCAATCGCGTCACGCACCCGACCGCGAACGGCCACGCCTGCTGGTGCCGCTCTACGTCATGTTCGGGGGGCTCCAGGCGCTGGACGCGCACTCGACGATCACGGCCGTCGAGGCCGGCGCCCGGGAGGCGAACCCCGTGGTGCGCCACGCGCTCGGCACGCCGGGAGGCATGCTGGTGCTGAAGGGGGCTACCGCAGCCGCGGTGGTCGTGCTCAGCGAGCGGCTCTGGCCGCATAACCGGACGGCGGCGGTGCTGACGATGATCGCGCTGAACTCCGCCTACGTCACGATCGCCGCCCACAACTATCGATCGGCAGCCCGCAGGCCCGGCGGACAGCCCTGGTGACGCGGCCCGCCGTCAGTGCCCGAAACACCTGGCGACGTCGAGTGTGGCCTCGATGACGTCCGCCACATCGGTGTCGGTCAGGAGTGGGTGCAGCGGAAGCGAGACCAGGCGCTCGGCCTCCCGTTCCGCGACCGGGTAGCCGTCGGGCTCGAGGCCGTACTCCTCGGCATAGAAGCGCATACGGTGCAGCGGGATGAAGTGCACGCTCGCGCTGATGTGCCGCTGCCGGAGCTCCTCGATGAACCGCGCGCGATCGATGCGCAGCCGATCGAGGTGCAGGCGGAGCGCGTAGATGTGCCAGGCCGACCGGACGTGCGGGCGTTCGGTGGGCACCTGGAACTGCGCGACGCCGCCCAGGGCCTCGGTGTACGCCTGAGCGATGGCGGTGCGCCGCGCGTGGAAGGCCTCGAGCTTCTCGATCTGGCGCAGCCCGATGGCCGCCATGATGTCGCTCATGTTGCACTTGAACCCGGGCAGCACGACGTCGTACCACCACGAGTCCTTCTTGCCCGCCGCAGCCTGTCGATCGCGGTCGATGCCGTGCCGGGTCCATGGACGCGCAGCTTCGACGAGTTCGCGCTCGCCGGTCAGCATGCCCCCTTCACCGGTCGTGAGGTTCTTCGTCGCGTAGAAGCTGAACGCGCACAGCGGCCCGATGCTGCCAACCATCCGGCCGCGGTAGGACGCTGGCAACGCGTGCGCGGCGTCCTCGATCACCGTCAGGTCATGAGCGCCGGCCAGGTCGAGGAGTGCGTCCATTTCCGCTGGATGCCCGTGCAGGTGCACCGGCATGATCGCCCGCGTGCGGGGCGTGATTGCCCGGGCCACGGCGTCGGGATCGATGTTGAGGGTGTCCGGCTCGACATCCACGATGACCGGGCGCGCGCCGGCATGGTGGATGACATGTGCCGTCGCGCAGAAGGTCATCGTCGTCGTGATGACCTCGTCGCCAGGCCCGATCCCGGCCGCCGCGAGAGCCACCTGCATCGCGGCGGTGCCCGAGCTGACAGCCAGCCCCGCCTCGGCGCCGACGAGCGTCGCGAGTTCGCGCTCGAATCGCTGCGTGCGCGGGCCCGTGGTCAGCCACTCGCCGCGCAGCGTCGAGGCAACCTCGTCGATTTCCTCGTCGCCGATGGACGGGGGTGAAAAGGGCAGCAGCGTCGCGCGCACGGGGCCGATGGTACCCAAATGGCGGGATGGATCGCCAGACGCCACGGTCGCGATTCCGGCGGCAGAGTGCTACTCTGGCCGTCATGCCTCCGCGCTTCGCGTACTGGACCATTCTCATAGACGGCACGGCCACCGCATTCCGCGCCAAGGAGCGCGAGGAGCTGCTGCCGACCTTCAACCAGCTGCGGCGCACCAACGAGGACGTGACCATCCGGTATTTCGCGCGCGGCAAACTCTGGGACACTCCGGAGCAGGCGCAGTGGGCGGGCAGGAACCCGGTCGCCGGGGAATCGCGCGACCGCGACTGGCGGCCGGGCGGCCTCCACAAGGACCCGCGTGCCCGCTTCGACAAGAAGCCCCGCCGGCGCGATCAGAGCAAGGCGGACGCACGCAGTGGCGACCAGCAGCGCAGCCGGGACGACGACCGCCCGCGCCCGCCACGTGCGCCCGAGGAGGGCCAGCCGCCCCGC
>JADZCT010000053.1 GCA_020851455.1 Gemmatimonadaceae bacterium
GGCTATCGTCATCTCCCCTTGTTGAAACACGCGTTGCAGAACAAACTTGCCCTCACGCAGTTCGCCGCGGCGTAAGCCGCATCAACAGTGGCATCGCCTGCTTTTCAACTACGGCTGGGACACACCCAACAGGTGGTGCCGCAGTACCAGAGTGTGAATCCCGACAAGGATCGCCAGTCTTTCCTGAGGACACCACCCATGCGAACAGTACGAAGAGAGCCGGTCGCAGCCAGCCCATGCCGATGGCGCCGGGGGCGGACGCTACCACCGTGCGTGTGGCGCTGATCCACGCGCCAATCCACGCGCTGATCCCGCTCGGCCTGCGGGCGGTCGAGGAGGCGTCGCAGGCGGAAGTCACGGTGTTGGCGGGCCCCCGCTATGCGCGCGAGGCCGCGCCGTCTGGGGTGGTCCGCTGGCGCGCGCAGCCCGGCTCGGTCTGCCTTACCGATCAGAAGCTGCCGGTCGCCGTGCCCCAGCGAACAATGGGCGGGTGATCATCACGCGCGGCACAAACGTCCGGCCGGAGATAATCCTCCCTGACGGCAGCCGACCGACGCGCCCACATGCCAGAAGCCCGGCGCGTTCTCGAGGAGGCAAGGCGGGGCGCGAGAACGTCGTTCTCATGGACACGCCGGGACCCGCCTGGATCGCGGTGCACGACGCCGGGGAGGAAGCCGGCATGAGGTTTGAGCTGCCAGATCGAGACGGACGCCGCGCGGCCGCCGGAGTGCGATTGCCAGGGGGCGGGCGTCTTGCGGGAATCGTGCGGGCCTGGGGGTTGATGCAACAGACTGCCGTTCCATCTTTATGAACCCATGCCGACAGCTGACATTCCCGCTCCGTCCGCCCGGGACACGGCTGTCGGGGAGGAGCGCTTTTTCAGGCGCGCACTCCGGGCGTTCATCCCGAATGTGGTGGCTGTGTGGCTCGTTACGGCAGTCGCGCACACACTGCTCTTCGTGCTGGTACCGGGCACCGCATGGCGCGCCAGCGAATTATCCACGATCGAGCGGCTGGGTCTGCTCGCGTTCGGCATCGTGAGCTGCACGCCTGCTGCCGCCGTGACGGCTGCGTGCCTGACGATTGCATTCGAGTTGCGTGCGTCGGAGTCGCGGGCACTTCGCGCCCTCGCGTGGGGCGCGCTGGCGGTCGCCTTGCTAGCGGATCTCTTTGTGCGCGCAAGCTGGGCGATGTTCTACAGCACGCGGCAGTTCATGGACTCCGGCGCGTGGCGCCTCTCGCTCACGAACCCGTCGCAACTGATGGAGCACGTGCAGCAGGCTGAATCATGGATGCTGCTTGCCGTCCCCGCCGTGTCGCTGGTGATTGTACTCACCTCGGCGGGGCTGTGCCTGGCTTCATCCCGCTGGCAGCGCGCGAGGTCGCGCCGAGCCGTGCGCGTCGCTGGCGCGGCTTGGCTGGCGATCCTGGCGGCCGCACTCGGCGCACAGACGGCCGCCTCACTCGATACGCGCCGGGTTTCCCTCGGCCCGGGCCGGCCGCGCACCCTCGTGCGCGATGTCTACGCCACGTTCCAGGCAGAGCGGAGCGGCGCCGGTGCGTCACTGCTCGCGCAGGCATGGGAGGCCCTGGCTGGCCCGCAGGAAGGGCGCGACCTCGGATCCCGCGACCTCCTGGCCGGCAACGCGGTCATCTCGCCCGCACAGTACATCCAGCGTGTTGACCAGCAGCGATTCAGGCGCCTGAGCGTGATCGTCGTCATGGTCGAGTCGCTCCGCGCAGATGAACTCACCGCACTCGGCGGCAAGCGCGCCGTGATGCCGACCGTCGAGGAACTCGCAAGCGAAGGCACGGTGTACACAAGGATGGTCTCACCCGCCGGGCAGACCGATTACGCCACTACATCAACGCTCTCGTCGCAGTTCCCGCTGCGGTGGGAGAAGTTCCACGTCTTTCCGAAGCGCCTGCGATACCCCCACGTACTCCTCTGGGACCTGCTCCAGCCGCTGGGCTACCGCACAGCCGTGTTCTCATCGCAGAACGAGCGATGGAACGGCATGTACAACTACCTCTCGACGGGAACGGTCGAGCACTTCCTGCACTCGGAAACGTTCCGCGGCCCAACCTACGCGCCGAGCGAGGAACAGGGCTTCCGGGACTGGATGGCGGCCACCGGGCACGCCGGCAAGATTGACGACCGCTACACGATCAACGAGGCAATCGCGTGGACCGACAGTATCGCGCCCGACGCGCGCTTCGTCGCATACGTGAACTTGCAGTCGAGTCACACGCCGTACGAGCGACCCGCCGGGTTCGCACCGCGGTTCGGTTCGGGGACGGTCTCGTTCCCGATCCTCTTCAACGAGTTTCCACAGGACTCGGCGAAGGCAGTGCGTGATATGTACGACAACAGCCTTGCCTACGCCGACGAGCAGCTGGGGCGCCTCGTCGCGTCGCTCAAGCGGTCGGGACGATGGGACTCGACGGTACTCGTCGTCATGGGCGACCACGGAGAAGCATTCTACGAGCATGGCTTCGCGGGCCATGCCAGCGAACTCTACGGCGAGGTGACGCACGTTCCGCTCGTGATCCGCGTTCCGGGACGGGCCGCTCGAGTTGACACCGTCCAGGCGTCGAGCATTGACGTCGCGCCGACGTTGCTCGGCATCCTGCGCCTTCCTCCGCACCCTGGGTTCGAAGGCGTGGATCTGGCGAACGTCTCTGCCCGCGTGCACCGCCCGGTGTTCTCGATCTCCCAGTCGCCATTGGCCGATGAGGTATCCGTCATACAGGACGGCTGGAAACTGATTTTCGAGCTTCGCCACTCCGAGACGCGGCTGTTCAATCTCCGCGCCGATCCGGCGGAGGACAACGACGTGGCTGGTCAGTATCCCCGGCAGGAAGCAGCGCTCATGGGAACGATGGCGGCGTGGTGGACGACGCAGCTGGACTACTACCGCACACTCGACTCGGTTCCGCGCAGGTATGCGCCTCCGGCTCCCCACCCCGACCCGCTGCCGCCACCGCCACGGCCGTGACGTACCCCCCTGAGCGTTGTCCCCGGGACTGAGCAGACAAGAGGTATTTGCCCTGCACGGCCGCACGGGCGAGCTTTGGAGGTTGGGCGTTGCGACCTCCCTCGCCAAGAGAACGTGACACTCGAAGAGCTGACCCCCGGTTCGTCCATCAGCGGCATCGTCCCGAACGCTGCGGTCTCGATCGTCAGCGTCCAGTGGCACGGCGCCGGCGCGCTGACACTCGTGTATCGCGATCCCGAGGGGCGGGTGGCCAACGAGGTCCTGTACCGTCACGACGAGGCTCGGATCCAAATGGTCGAGCACGGCCGCCCCTGGAGCTTCGACGGCGACGGCGCGCTCTTCCGTCTCGTCTCGGAGGCGCACCGCATCCGGCTTGCCCACCTTTTCGATCCCGTGCTCGCGGTCCACACCTCGCTCGTTGAGCCACTGCCGCACCAGATCACCGCCGTGTACGAGGCGATGCTGCCCCGCCAGCCGCTGCGCTTCCTGCTGGCAGACGACCCCGGTGCAGGAAAGACCATCATGGCGGGCCTTCTCATCAAGGAGCTGATCGCTCGCGGCGATCTCAAGCGCTGCCTCATCGTCTGCCCGGGGAGCCTCGTCGAGCAGTGGCAGGACGAGCTGTTGCGCCGCTTTCATCTTCCATTCGAGATCCTCACAAACGACAAGCTCGAAGCCGCCCGCACGGGCAACTGGTTCCTCGAAAATGACCTCGCCATCGCGCGCCTCGACAAGCTGTCGCGCAACGAGGACGTGCAACACAAACTCAGCACGCCAGACTGCCGCTACGATCTCATCGTCTGCGACGAGGCGCACAAGCTTTCCGCCACATTCTTGGGCGGCGAGGTCAAGTACACCAAGCGCTACCGGCTTGGCCAGCTCCTGTCCGGCCTCACGCGCCACTTCCTGCTGATGACCGCCACGCCGCACAACGGCAAGGAAGAGGATTTTCAGCTCTTTCTCGCCCTGCTCGACGGCGATCGTTTTGAAGGCAAGTTCCGCGACGGCGTTCATCAGGTTGAGGTCTCCGACCTGATGCGCCGCATGGTAAAGGAGAACCTGCTCAAGTTCGATGCCACGCCGCTCTTCCCTGAGCGCATTGCGTACACGGTCCCCTACAAGCTCTCCGACGCCGAGGCGCGGCTCTACAAAGAAGTCACCCAGTACGTGCGCGAGGAGTTCAACCGCGCCGAGGCACTCCAGAACGACAAGCGCGCCGGCACGGTGGGCTTTGCGCTCACCATCCTGCAGCGACGTCTGGCGTCATCACCCGAGGCGATCTATCAATCACTGCGCCGCCGGCGCGAACGCCTGGAAAAGCGGTTGCGCGAACTGGAACTCCAGCAGCGTGGCGCTGCGGCGCCAGGGCCCGCGCCAGCCCTGGCCGGTCCAGTGCTCGACGCCGACGACGTCGAGGACCTGGAAGATGCCCCCGAAAATGAGGTCGAGGCCGTCGAAGAGGAAATCCTCGATCAGGCCACCGCTGCCGCAACGGTCACAGAACTGAAAATCGAGATCGGCACCCTCGGCCGCCTCGAAGCCCTGGCCGCCGAAGTGCGGCGCAGCGGTCGGGACGCCAAGTGGCGCGAGCTCTCGAATCTGCTCGGTGAAATCTTCACTCCGGTGGGGCTCGGCGGCCGGGTGGTCGAACCCACCGTGCCCTACGGGGCCGGCCCGCTCCCGAAGCCGGTTCCCTCGCCGCGCCAGAAACTCGTGCTGTTCACCGAACATCGCGACACGCTCAGCTACCTCGAGCGCCAGATCGGCTCGCTCCTCGGCCGCCCGCAGTCGGTCGCCGTGATCCACGGCGGCATGGGGCGCGAGGAACGGCGCAAGGCGCAGGAGAGCTTCCTGCACGACCCCGACGTGCAGGTACTGCTCGCCACCGACGCCGCCGGAGAAGGCATCAACCTGCAGCGCGCCCACCTGATGGTGAACTACGACCTGCCATGGAACCCGAATCGTCTGGAGCAGCGCTTCGGGCGCATCCACCGCATCGGGCAAACGGCGGTCTGCCACCTCTGGAACCTGGTGGCCGAGGAGACCCGCGAGGGCGACGTCTACCTCCAACTGCTGGAGAAGCTTGAGGAAGCGCGCCATGCGCTGGGTGGGCAGGTGTTCGACGTGCTCGGCAAGCTCCAGTTCGAAGGCAAGCCGCTGCGCAAGCTCCTTATCGAGGCCATCCGCTACGGCGACCAGCCCGAGGTGCGCGCGCGCCTGACTCGCGCCATTGAGAACGGGGTAGATCGGCCGCACCTCGAGGGGCTGATCGAGGAGCGCGCGCTCGCGCACGACGCCATGGACTCGAGCCGCGTGGCGCGCGTGCGCGAGGAGATGGAGCGCGCCGAGGCGCGGCGGCTCCAACCGCACTACATCGAGTCGTTCTTTCTTGAAGCCTTCAAGAGGCTCGGCGGCACCGTCCGCCAGCGCGAGCCGCGCCGTTACGAGATCTCCCACGTGCCGGCGCTGGTGCGCAACCGCGATCGTCAGATCGGCGCGGGCAATCCCGTGCTACCGCGCTACGAGCGCGTTGCCTTTGAGAAAAAACTGATATCGCCCCAGGGCCAGCCGCTCGCCGCCTTCGTGTGCCCGGGACACCCGCTGCTCGACGCCACCCTCGACCTCACGCTCGAGCGCCACCGCGATCTTCTGAAGCGCGGCACCGTGCTGGTGGACGAACGTGATCCCGGCACGAATCCGCGGGTTCTCGTCACCCTTGAGCACGCCGTCCAGGACGCGGGCCTCCTCGGGTCGGGTGAGCGCCGTACCATCTCGCGCCGCATGCTCTACGTCGAAATGGATGCCCAGGGGAATACCCGCCACGTGCAGTACGCGCCGTACCTCGATTACCGCCCACTCGCCCAAGGCGAGCCGTCGGTGGCCGACCTGCTGGCCCGGCCCGAGTGCGCCTGGATCACGCGCGCGCTGGAGCAGCAGGCACAAGCCCATGCCATTGCCAACGTGGTCCCCGAGCACGTCGCCGAGGTGCGTGGCCGGCGGCATAAGTGGATCGAGAAGACCCGTGCCGCGGTGAAGGACCGCCTGACCAAGGAGATCACCCACTGGGACCACCGTGCCGAGCAGCTCAAGCTGCAGGAGCAGGCCGACAAGGCGGGCGCTCGGCTCAACTCGCAGGAGGCCCGCCGCCGTGCCGACGACCTGCAGGGGCGGCTTCAGCGTCGCCTCGGCGAGTTGGACCGGGAAGCACAGATCTCCGCACTCCCCCCCGTTGTGCTGGCCGAATTACTGGTGGTTCCCCTCGGGCTCCTCGCGGGAATGACGGGCCACGCACTCGCTGCGCCATCGAACCCTGTAGATACCCAGGCGTCAGCCGCTCGCGCGCGGGCCGCTGTGATGGAGGTGGAGCGCGTGCTGGGATTCGAGCCCGTTGACCGCGAACTTGACAAGCTCGGCTACGACATCGAAAGTCGCGTGGTCTCCGGTCCGAACAGGGGGCGCCTGCGCTTCATCGAGGTCAAAGGCCGTGTGAGTGGCGCGGACACCGTGACCGTGACCAGGAACGAGATTCTGTATTCGCTCAACAAACCGGACGACTTCATCCTCGCGCTGGTCGAGTTTTTCGATGGTGACTCCCATCGCGTCCACTACGTGCGCCGGCCCTTTCAGCGCGAGCCGGATTTCGACGTGACAAGCGTCAACTACAACTTTGCGGATCTGCTGGCGCGGGCGAGCGAGCCCTCGTGACGCCCCACCTGGGCGCGACCGCCACTGGCCGTCATTGACTATTCACATGGTGAGTGATTATCATTCACGTCGTGAAACCCCTGCCGCGCCTGGTCCATGCCGCCCTCGCCGCGCGGCTCCGCGTGATGCCGGCGGTCGTCGTCACCGGCGCCCGGCAGACCGGCAAGAGCACGCTCGCCGAGCGTCTGACGCCGGGCGAGCGGCGCTACCGTTCGCTCGACGATCTGGATGTGCTCGACGCAGCGCGCCGGGACCCGGAGGCGCTCGTGGGCGGCCGTGAGCCCGTGACGCTCGACGAGGTGCAGCGCGCGCCGGACCTCCTCTTGGCCGTCAAGCGCGCCATTGACCGCGACCGCGTGCCCGGGCGGTTCCTGCTCACCGGATCGGCGAACCTCCTGCTGATGAAGCAGGTGTCCGAGTCCCTCGCAGGCCGTGCGAGTTACCTCACGCTCTGGCCCATGACGCCCGGCGAGCAGCGCGGTGAGGGCCGTTCCGGCGTGTGGGACGCGCTACTCGCGGCCGATGACAGCGACTGGCTCGACGTCCTGGCGGCCCGTCCAGACGAGCCGCAAGACTGGCGCGCGCTGGCCCTGCGCGGAGGCTTTCCGACTCCGGCCCTGGCGCTGCGCACCGCCGCGGAGCGCGCGGTGTGGTTCGACGGCTACGTGCGCACCTACCTCGAGCGTGACCTCCAGGACCTTGCAGCAATCTCCGCGCTGCCCGACTTCCGCCGGCTGATGCGCGCCGCCTGCCTGCGACTCGGCCAGCTCCTCAACCAAACCGAACTGGCGCGCGACGTGGCGCTCCCGCAGCCCACCGTGCACCGCTGGCTCAACCTGCTGGAGACCTCGTACCTGCTGGTGCGCCTGCCGGCCTACTCCGTGAACCGCACCAAGCGACTGATCAAGTCGCCCAAGCTCTACTGGGGCGACACCGGGGTGGCACTGCACCTCGGCGGGATTGACGAGCCGGGCGGCGCCCATCTCGAGAACCTCGTGCTCTCGGACCTGCTCGCGTGGCGCGACGCCCGTCTCGAGCGGGCCGAGCTGGGCTACTGGCGCACCACCATTGGCGAGGAGGTGGACTTCGTGATCGAGGCTGGCGGGAAGCTTCTGCCCATCGAGGTCAAGGCCGGGCCGCGCCCGCGTCTTGCCGACGCCGCGCACCTGCGCACGTTCCGCGAGGAATACGGCGCGAAGGCGCGCGCGGCCCTCCTCCTCCACACGGGTACCACGCTCGAATGGATCGCGCCGGACGTGCTCGCCGCACCCTGGTGGAAGGTACTGTGAAGAAAAAACTCATCGAAGTCTCGATCCCGCTCAAAGCCATCAACACGGCCAGCGCGCGGGAGAAGTCCATCCGGCACGGCCATCCGAGCACGCTGCACTTGTGGTGGGCGCGGCGGCCGCTGGCGGCGGCACGCGCGGTGATTTTTTCGCAGATGGTGGACGACCCATCGTCGTTGCCCGATCTCTTTCCCACGGAGACAAAGCAGCAGAAGGAACGTGACCGGCTGTTCAGGATCATTGAAGATCTCGTTAAGTGGGAGAACACCACCAACGAGACCGTGCTGCAGGCCGCGCGCGACGAGATCTGGGCGAGCTGGCGGCGGGCCTGCGCCGAGCACGCCGACCATCCCCGCGCGAAGGAACTGTTCAATCGCAAGGTGCTCCCCGCCTTTCACGATCCCTTTGCCGGTGGTGGGGCGCTGCCGCTCGAGGCGCAGCGGCTGGGGCTTGAGAGTTACGCCAGCGACCTGAATCCGGTGGCGGTGCTGATCAACAAGGCGATGATCGAGATCCCGCCCAGGTTTGCGGGCAAGCCGCCGGTGAACCCCGAGTCGCGCGCGGACAGGAATCTATTCGCGCGTGAGTGGAAGGGGGCGCAGGGGCTGGCCGACGATGTGCGGTATTACGGAAAATGGATGCGTGACGAGGCGGAGAAGCGCATCGGCAAGCTCT
The DNA here is from genome assembly GCA_020851455.1 of Gemmatimonadaceae bacterium. Lineage (GTDB taxonomy): Bacteria > Gemmatimonadota > Gemmatimonadetes > Gemmatimonadales > Gemmatimonadaceae > Fen-1231. The sequence goes on from JADZCT010000053.1 coordinate 8,666, forward strand.
ATCCGAAGGTCGAGGTGACGGCCGAGATGGCGAAGGCGCGGCCCGACCTCAAGCCGTATGTGGGGAAGCAGCTCACCGTGATCGCCTGGCTCTGGGCGCGCACGGTGAAGAGCCCGAACCCGGCATTCGCGAAGGTGGATGTGCCGCTGGCCAGTACCTTCATGCTCTCCACCAAGGCGGGCAAGGAGGCGTACGTGGAGCCGGTGATCGAGAACGGCGGCTACCGGTTCACGGTGAAGGTGGGGAAGCTGAAGGACGCGGAGAAGGTGGCGCGCGGGACGACGGCCGGCAAGCGGAGCGCCTTCAATTGCCTGATGTCGGGGGTGCCGGTCACCTACAACCACATCCGCGCCGAGGGCAAGGCCGGGCGGATGGGCGCGCGGCTGATGGCGATCGTAGCCGAGGGCGATCGTGGGCGCGTGTACCTCGCGCCAACGCCGGAGCACGAGGCGGTGGCGCGCAAGGCGAAGCCGGAGTGGAAGCCGGAGATGGCGCTTCCCGACAATCCACGCGACTTCAAGACGCCGAACTACGGCCTCATGACCTACGGCGATCTCTTCACACCGCGGCAGTTGGTGGCGCTCACGACGTTCTCGGACCTCGTGGGTGAGGCGATGCAGCGGGTGCGGCACGACGCGCTCGCCGCCGGGCTCCCGGACGACCCAACCCCGCTTCGCGACGGCGGCACCGGTGCCGAGGCCTATGCGGAGGCGGTGGGGGTGTATTTGGCATTTGGGTCAAGCCGATCAGCAGACGCTTGGAGCAGTGTTGTGACATGGAGAAATCAAGTCGATTCGCCGAGAAACACTTTCGCGCGGCAAGCATTGCCGATGACTTGGGATTATACAGAGGTGAATCCATTCTCCGATTCGGCAGGGAATTGGATCGGCAACTCGATTCGATGGGTGCAAGAAGGGCTTGAGCATCTTCCGCAAGGGTCCTTCCGAGGAATTGCCCTCCAGGCAGACGCCGCTCGTCAAGATGTTTCAGCGACGACGGTGAGCTCGACAGACCCTCCGTACTACGACAACATTGGCTACGCCGACCTATCTGATTTCTTTTACGTCTGGCTGCGCCGGTCGCTTCAGCCTGCCTTCCCCGACCTCTTTGCCACGCTCGCCGTGCCCAAGGCCGAGGAATTAGTCGCCACGCCCTACCGTCATGGCAGTAAAGAGAAGGCCGAGACCTTCTTTCTCGATGGTATGACGCAGGCGATGCACCGCCTCGCCGAGCAGTCGCACCCGGGCTTTCCGGTCACCATCTATTACGCCTTCAAGCAGTCGGAGACCGGAACCGAGGCGGACACTTTCAGCACTGGGTGGGAGACCTTCCTCGACGCCGTAATCCGCGCCGGCTTCGGAATTACTGGCACCTGGCCGATGCGCACAGAGAAGCAGGGACGTGTAATCAGCAACGACACCAACGCCCTCGCCTCCAGCATCGTCCTCGTCTGCCGCAAACGCGAAGCCTCCGCTCCCACCGCCACGCGACGCGAGTTCGTTTCCGCTCTCAAGGCCGAACTCCCCTCTGCACTCCGCCCCCTGCA
>JADZCT010000135.1 GCA_020851455.1 Gemmatimonadaceae bacterium
GACTTGCGCGAAGCCGCCAACCTGGAAGGCTGGCTTTTCCGGCTTGCTCGCAACGTGACGATGGACCACTGCCGGCGGAACGGGCGCAGCGTGCGCGAATGGAGCTTCGGGGATCTCAGCCGGACTGCGCGGGACGTCGCGATGCGTGGGCTTCGTGCGGACAGCGGCGACGTGCTGGCCGCGCTGGCGTCGGCGGAGGACCGCGAGCAACTTGCGGCTCTGATCGGGCAGGTGTTGTCCGAGTTGCCTGCGCGGCAGCAGGAAGCGCTGCTGGGCAGGTTCCGCCGCGGCGAACGGGTGGAGGACCTGGCGCGCCGGTTGGGAATCGAACGGGAGGCCGCCGCCTCGCTTCTGCACCGCGCGCGCCGCTCCTTCCGCGAACGGTTCCGCCTGCGCGCCAAGGCCTTGGATCTTTGAGTGGGGAAGGATGGACCCGATGACCGACGATTTGAAGAAGGACCGCGAGAGCGGGGAAGAACTGGAGCCCGAACGCCTGGTCGGCGCAGCGGACGAGGATCCTTCTTCCGAAGCGCTCTCCCGCGCTTGGGCGAAGACGCAGGCCGCGCTGGCGCAATCAAGCGAAACAGGGGCTCAGCCGGCGAATAGTCCTGTCTCCGAGACCTGGCAGCGTCCGCGCGTGGAATGGTGGGTCGCGGGGATCGTCATGGCTGCGGCGCTGTTCATGTTCGCGGTGTTGCTGGGCCGGCAGTCCGGCGTTCCGATGTCCATGCCCACCGGCAAGGCGGCGGGCGGCGACCCGGCCGCTGAGCCCAGCACCGAACAGATCGCGGCCTGGATCGCGCAGTTGACCGATGAAGCTTTCGACAAGCGCCAGGAGGCCTGGCGGAACCTGCTGCGCAGCTGCGCTAAGGCGCACCAGGCGCTTAAGGATTTCAAGAGCGGCGGCGACGCTGAACAGGACAAACTCGTCGAGGAACTTCGGAATGCGCACGAGGTGCTCGCGGAGTTGCAGACGATTCCCGATCCGGAATCGCTTGCCTTCTGGCGCGCGGTCTGGCGCGCGGAGGTCGCCACGCAGCCGAACCTGTGGAGCACCGGGATCGCGATGAACGAAAAGGACCCCATTCCCGCGGCGCCGCCTTCGAAGCTGATGCAGGAAGTCTTCGACGCGCGCTTCGGCGAGGGAAAAGCCAGGGAAGTTGCCGCGCGTTTTCGCAAGGCCTTCGACGCGCTGCAGGACTACAGCACGTGGCATCGCGTGACCGCACCAGTGGATTCCCCGAAGCAGCTGGACCTCGCCGCCGAACAAAGGCAGATGGACGCATTGCTGAAGGCCGTCGCCGATGAGGGCAACGCCGCCGCGCCGGTGGTGCTCTCCATTCTGCAGGTTTCGACGCCCATGCAGCGAGGGATGGACTGGCAGATGCCGCGGCCGAAGGGCGTCTTGCTGCCGTATACCGACGACCACCTGCGCATGATCGTCGCGGCGGAGAAGTTGAAGCTTCAGGAAGCCCTTCCGATCCTGATGAAGCAGTTCCTTTCGGACGGTTATCCCAGCCCGACCATCCAGGCGCACGCGTGGAGCGCGGCCTGGCGCATCTGCGGCAGAACGGACAAGGCTCCGAACTTTCCGGTGCTGATCGGCGCCTTGGAACCCGAGCAGATCGAAGCGCTGTGGGCCTTCTGGGTCGATCGCGAAGTGAAGACCTGGGTGCCGCTGCTGGGCGACGAGGATCACGACAAGCGCGAGGAGGCGCAGCGGCGCCTGCTCGGCCTGGGCGCGCGCGTCAAGCCGGCGCTCGCGAAACTGCCGCCGGCCAAAGATCCCGATGTGATCGCGCGCCTGCGGCGAATCGAAAGCGCCTACGCCGAGCCAACGGCGGTGGAATCCGTGCAGGGCGATCCGAATCCTGCCGACGCTGTGCAAATGGAAGCGAAGCCCTCCGAGTGAGGCGAGAAACATGCACGTGCCTGCGATGACCATTGCCCTTGTCCTGGTGGCGATGCTTGGTTTGCCGTGCCTTTCGCTCCGCGCGTCGGAGATAAACGTTCAGGATCTGATCGCCCAGTTGGGCGACGAGGAGTACGAGACGCGCGTGGCCGCCGAGCAGCGGCTCACCGAAA
>JADZCT010000136.1 GCA_020851455.1 Gemmatimonadaceae bacterium
ACTACGCGAAGCGTCTGCCCTATTTGCGCGTCGTCAAGCGGGCCGATCGAGGCGGGCGCCGTGTCGGCCCGGGTGTCATCGAGGCATTCTATTCCGGTCTCGATACCGTGAAGCTCGACGACTTCGACTATCTGTGCAAGCTCGACATGGACCTTGATCTGCCGGCGAGATACTTCGAGGTTCTGATCGAACGCATGGAGGCCAACCCGCGCCTCGGCACCACGTCGGGCAAGCCGTGGTTCGTACATCCGCAGTCGGGGAAACTGCTTCCCGAGATCTGCGGTGACGAGATGTCGGTCGGGATGACGAAGTTCTATCGCGTCACTTGCTTCAAAGAGATTGGCGGCTTCGTACGCGAGGTGATGTGGGACGGCATCGACTGCCATCGGGCCCGCATGCTCGGTTGGATTGCAGAAAGCGTCGACGCAGAGCCAATTCGCTTCGTTCACCTTCGCCCGCAGGGTGCGAGCCACAAGGGCGTCTTGACCGGCCGCCAGCGCGTTGGCTTCGGCCAGTACTTCATGGGAACGACACCAATCTACTACATGGCCGATGCCGCATCCGTGATGACGCTGCATCCGGCCGTTATCGGCAGCTTCGCGATGCTGTGGGGATACTTCAAGAGTTGGGCGAAGGGATTGCCGCGCTATCCCGATCCCGAATTCCGCAAGTTCCTTCGCTCTTATCAGCACTCGTGTCTGCTGCGCGGCAAGCGCGCCGCAACGGCCAAAGTAGACGCAGAGCGCTCCGTCCTCTGGCATGCCGCCCATCCCGATGCGAAAGTTTCGCTGCCGGCCATCGATATGCGGCGTGCCGAGCTCCTGGGCGTTTCGATCGACGTCATCACGATGGATGATGCCGTCGCACGCTGCCTCGAGCTTTGTCGCGCGCCGCGGCATTCGCACGTCGTCGTCACGGTCAATGCTTCGCATCTGTGCATGATGCGGCGCGATCCGGAACTCGCTGCTGCTTGCAAGTCCGGGCATCTCACAGTTGCCGACGGCATGTCGGTCGTTTGGGCACTGCGCGCCTCGGGGCAGCCAACGCCAGAGCGCGTGCCGGGTGTCGACTTGATGGGCCGGCTGCTCGAGGCGGCTGGCAATGAGCGGCTTCGTGTCTACTTTCTCGGCGCCAAGAAGGACGTCGTGGAAACGCTGGTGGAGTGCTGCAAGTCCCGTTACCCGGGCATCGAGATCGCAGGTTACCGCGATGGCTATTTCGGCCCCGCACAGTGGCCGGATGTCGTCGAGCAGATTCGCGCGAGTGAAGCCCATCTGCTGTTCGTCGGGATGCCAAGCCCGATGAAGGAAACGTGGTGCGAACGCTATCGCGAACAGTTGAACGTACCCGTCATCATCGGCGTAGGCGGCAGCTTCGACGTGCATGCCGGCTTCATCAAGCGCGCTCCCGTCCTCATGCAGTCGATGGGACTGGAATGGCTCTGGCGCCTGATGATGGAGCCGCGCAAACTCTGGAAGCG
>JADZCT010000137.1 GCA_020851455.1 Gemmatimonadaceae bacterium
CGGATCGAAATGGTCCTCGGCGCAGGGGCAGATTCAGATCGAGACGTGGCGCGATCAGGGCGAAGGGCTGACGCTTGGCGCGATCGCGGAGCGGGAGCGCAAGCTTGCCAAGCGCCGCGTCGAATATTCCGTGGTGAAGCCGGATTTTTTCGTCTTCTCCGGTCTTCAGGGACTGAAGAAATTCTATGTCCGCGGCCAGTTCAGGGACGGCGAACTGCGCGGCATGACCGTGCTCTACGATCAGGCCACGGAAGGAATCATGACGCCGGTCGTGGTGGCGATGTCGAGCGCATTCAATCCGTTTCCGGGCAGCGACGACAAACCGTTCTTAGGCCCTCAACCGCGCCGCACGGTTGAATATGCAACGGGCATCGTGGCCAGTGCTGACGGCGCGGTCCTCACTGACGCCGCCGTGCTCGACGGATGCAGCATCATCGGCGTGAACGGCCGCGGCTATGGGCAGGTCGCCGCCATCGACAAGGCGAACAGCCTTGCGCTTGTGCGCATTCACGGCGCGACGGGTCTCAAGGCGATGGGGCTTGCCGGGCGCGGCGACGTCAAATCGGAGATGGCCGTCGTCGGTGTCGCCGACCCGCAAAATCAGCAGGGCAATGCGGCCGCGACCCGCTTCACTTCCCGCGCGGCGCAAGCCGAGGGCGCACATGCGCTGATGTCGCCACCGCCGCCGATCGGCTTTTCGGGCGCGGCGATTTTCGATGCGGAGCGCAAATTCGCAGGAATCACGTTGCTGCGGCCGGTTCAAACCGCCGGGCCGCCGCCTGCGAGCATATCGGCGCAAATCGTCCCCGGCGACGTCGTGCGCCGCTTCCTCGACGACAACGGCGTGACGATCACGGCTTCGCCCGCCGACCCGAAAGAGTCCGTCGTGCGCGTGATCTGCGTGCGGCGCTAGCGCGTGGTGACATTAGGCCGGCGCGAGCGCGTAGGCATCCTCCACCACATAGGGCCCGCCGCCGACCGACGCGCGCGAGGAAAACAGAACGAAGCGTGGCGCGGTGAAGGTTTGCGCGGGAAAATAGCCCCGGGCGGCAAGGTAATTTGCGACGTCGCGGCTGGTGGCGTCGCGCAGACGGGCGAGCGTCACATGCGGGGTGAACTTGCGTCCCTCCGGTTCGATTCCGGCACGTCGTACCTGCCGTTCGATTTCGGCCTGCAGATCCATGAGCGCCGGGTCCGGCGCAACCGATGCGACGACGGCGCGCGGCTTGCGTCCGCCGAACGAAGACAATTCGCGCACGGCAACCTCGACCGGCCGGCGTCTGATCCCGGCAAGCGCGGAGGCGATTTCGTGCGCCGTCCGCTCGTCGATGTCGCCGATGAAACGCAACGTGACATGGCAATTCGCCGGATCGACCCAGCGTGCGCCCGGCAA
>JADZCT010000054.1 GCA_020851455.1 Gemmatimonadaceae bacterium
AGCGTACGGTGTGCGGGTTACGCGCATGGTGCGCCTCGTCCACGATCACGAAGCTGGCGCGCGGGAGGTCCGTGCGTCCTGCGCTCAACTGTTCGTGCGAGACGATCGTCGCGCGCATGGCGGCGCGTTCCGTGGCGTCGCGCCACATCGAGCGGAGGGCTGCCGGCGCGACGACGACCAGCGAATCGACCGTGCGCGCGGTCGCGAGGGCGGTGAACGTCTTGCCCATGCCGACGTCGTCGGCCAGCAGCGCGCCGCCGAAGGTCTGCAGTACGCGTGTCAGCTGTGCCGCGCCCTCGCGTTGATGAGGCCGCAGCTCGACGACGCCAAGCATTGCGGGGATCGGCGGCGGTGGGGCAAGCGCCTGCGCGACGATCGCCCGGACGACGTGGGCTTGGACGATCGACCATGGCAGGCGGGCGTCGGCGATGCCTATCGCTGAGTCCACGCGAGCAGTTCGGCGATACGGGACTGCCTGATCCGGAACGCGCGGCAGACCTGTTCGACCAGCTCAAACGGCGTCACCCGTTCGCCGCGCGAGGCGCGTGCGCCAAGCGGCGCCAGGATCTCGCGCGCACGATTCCAGTCCTTGGGGATAGGAAGTCGCGCCACCGTCCACGCAAGAAATCGGCGGTAGCCGCCGCGCGCCGGTTCCGCGATCGATCCGAGCCACGCTGCGGCAAGGGGCGAGTTCAACCACGCGGCGAAGGCGTAGGCATCGGTGAGGTCGCGGCACCGGAGCACGTAGCAACTGTTGAGCGGCACTACTGGACTGCCGGCCTCCAGTACCACGGCGCCAGGTGCACGCGCCATGTCCGCCCATACGACGCGCGGCCTGTCGGCGAACGCCCCGTCGACCCGAAACAGAGACCACCACGGCGTACCGTGGCGTGCGTCCGCGCGCTTCAGAAGAGTGCGACGCCACGGTCCGAGCCATGCCCGAACGCCGGGAGGCAGGTCCAGGAGTGGAACCCCTGACGGACGCAGCGGGAAGACGATGTGCTCGTCCGTTCGAGCGGCGCGCCATGACGTCGTGCCCTCGCCGCGCAGCACCGGTCGTACCAGCGCCGACTCCAGCCGGCCGCGCCGGTTCCCGTCCGATACGAGGACGTCGTCGCGGTCGCGCTCCAGCACGTGAACGAGGAACGCTTCGTTGCATCCGCTCTTGAGTCCGAGTGTGGGATGCCCGATGCCGCTGGCACCCAACGCGATGCCGGCTCTGGCCACGTGGTCGAATGCGGCGCGGGCGTCCGGCGGCAGGATGAGCCACGGCGCTCCGGACGATGCATCGAGCGGGAGTGCCGAGCGGCCAGTACGCCAGTTGATGGCCATCTCTCTGCGGTGGAGCCCCAGGGAGAGCGGTTCCGGATTGTCGTCGCGCCCGCGTCGAACGACGACGAGCGACGGGTAAACGGCGGCATCGAACGTCGCTGGCGCCTCGGACCAGTCCTCGACCGCCCGCAGCGAATTCCACTCCAGGCACAGCCGGCGAAGGCCGCCGCCGGCCAGCGAGTGCCACAGTTTCACCGGCAGCAGCAACGCTATCGTGCCGCCCTCGCGCGCCAGGTCGACACTGCGCTCGGCGAACAGCGCCGCCAGATCCACCTGCGCGGCAAAGCCTCGTCCCGCGCGCGCGTCCTCCGCGCCGCGCTCCCAGGCGGCCTCGCGGAAGACGCGATAGACCTGACGCAACTCCGGTCTGACGTCCGCGGGGATGCGATGCAGGCGGACCCACGGCGGATTGCCGACAACGATGTCGAAACCCCCGCGGGAAGCGGCGAGCGGAAAGTGGGACGGAAAGGAGAACGGTATGGTACGCCCGGTCCGGACGTCGCGAATGCGGCGCCGCCAGGCACGAGACTGGGCACGTAGCGCTGCCAGGGTCTCTCCCTCGTCGCCGATCGATCCCCGGCGTTTGCCGAAGAGGTCCGGCCCGCGGGCCGCAGCGAGCAACTCCCGGCGCCGCGCGGATACCGTCGCCAGCGCCGAGCGGACGACCTCCTCCGCACGCTGGCGTTCGGCGCGGTCCAGCGAGCGTGCGAGCGTCCGCTTGCGCGCTCCAGTGGCACGTGCGTATCTGGCATGAAGGTAGACGAGCGACTCAGGATTGGCGGCAGACGCAACGACGTGGAAGCCTGGCGACCGCAGCGCGTCGCCCACGCGGATGTTGTGATCGAGGTTTGGGAGCGGTGGCACCGCCAGCGGATCCCTCACCTCGCTGTCGAGCACTATCGCGAGCCAAAGGCGCAGTTCGCAGAGCCAGACGGCGGTGGGGTGCACGTCCACGCCGAATATGCTGCTGGAGACGATGGCGCGGCGCCGGTCGGTCTCGGACCGTGTGTCGCCGGCGAGTCGCGTCAGTGCGGACAGGCGCTCGAGCGCGTGGACCAGAAACGCTCCCGAGCCACATGCGGGATCGAGGACGCGGAGCCCACGGAGTGCCGCAGCCAGCCGGGTTGCGGTGTCCGCATTCAGCCGGCCTCCCCTAAGGGCGGCATCGATCGCGTCCGTGTCCACAGCCCGGGAGTGGAGGGCATCGCGAAACGCGG
>JADZCT010000138.1 GCA_020851455.1 Gemmatimonadaceae bacterium
AAAATAAAAAATACAATTTTACAGTTGATGCGCTAAAAACGCGGCTTGATAAATATTTAGCAGAACAACTGCCAGCGATTTCACGTGCCCACATTCAAAAAGATATTGAAGCTGGAAAAGTTTTGGTCAATGGAAAATTAGTTGTAGTTACAAAGCACATTGTAAGAGTCGACGATAAAGTTGAATATGATTACGTAGAGCCAAAAGAACCTGAGCCAAAAAATATTCCAATCCATACGATCTATAATAATCACGGATTACTAATTATAGACAAACCACCGGGCATCGCGGTTCATCCTGGCAGTGGTTTTAGTGGTGACTCCTTAACCCAAGGCTTGTTGTATCATTTCAAAGACGTAAAAGTCGTCGGTGAGGATGGTCGGCCTGGAATTGTTCATCGCTTGGATAAAGATACAAGCGGAGTTATGTTGGTCGCCTTAACTCAAGAGATGTATGACTTTCTCAAAGACACTTTTGCTGAACGTAAAGTCAAAAAGGAGTATATTGCTCTGGTTCGGGGGCGTATGGAGAAACCTCATGGCGTTATCGAAACTCCAATAGGGAAGAGTAAGCATGATTTTCGGAAGTACACCACTGAGGATATGGTGGAAGCGAAGCCATCTAAGACCGAATATTGGGTTATGGAAAATTTGGGTGCGACGGGTAGCTACCTTGACGAATACACCCTAATTAGGGTACAATTGCACACAGGTAGAACACATCAAATACGTGTTCATTTTTCATCTCTAGGCCATTCGTTATTAGGTGATCCGCTCTACGGCACCAAGAAGAATGGAGTTAAAGGTCTGGATCGCCAGTTTTTGCACGCAGCATCGATAGAACTGCAGCTTCCGAATGGCGAATGGATCAAGGGTGAAAGCAAGCTTCCTGATGATCTGCGAACAGTTCTTAAGAAGCTTGGGTCTAAAATCGTTAATAAATTGTAAATATTTCTATGCCAATCGTTAAACATGTAAGTGCTAGCCAGCTCAGAGAGTTACCAGAATTCAAGCCTGGATACACCGTTAAAGTCCACCAACGCATTAAAGAAGGTGGTAAGGAACGTGTTCAGATCTT
>JADZCT010000055.1 GCA_020851455.1 Gemmatimonadaceae bacterium
CTCGTCGATCGACGCGGCGCGCAGGCGCTGGCGCCTGCTGGTGGTGGCCGAGAACTCCTGCACGGATGCGGCCAACACGCTCCCGTACCTCGCCGCGCTCGCGGACCGGTCGCCGTTCATCGACATCCGGGTGCTGCGCAAGGCGGACGCGACCGACCTGCTCGCCGCGCATCCCCTCGGTGAGCGCCAGGCGACGCCGCTGGTCCTCGTGTATGACCCCGAGTTCACGCTTCGCGGCGCATGGATCGAGCACCCCGCATCGCTGCGCTCCCTGATCTCCGCGCTCGGTGACACGCTGGACAGGGACTCGGTGCGGGCACGCGTACGCGCCTGGTACCGCGAGGATGCCGGCCGTTCCGCGCTGCGCGAGGTGCTCGGGATCATGGAGCGCGGCGGACCGCGCCCGGACGCGCCGTCCAGCAAGCCACCCGCCTGCGGGAGTTGACCACCGGCGCGCCGAACCGCACCGTTGGCGATGCTTTCACGACGTGATTTCGGCACGGTGCTTGGCGCAGCGGCCGTCGGCGGATCGCTGCCCTCCCTGGGCGAGCCTCTCACGCCTGACACCCCGGCGACCGACATGGAAACCACACAGGCCCCGGACCTCTGCTTCATGCCGGCGACCGAACTCGCCGCCCGCCTTCGCCGTAAGGACGTCTCCGCCCGGGAGGTCCTCGCCGCCCACGTCGCCCAGATCGAGCGCGTGAACCCGCGCGTGAACGCGATCGTCACGTTCGTGCCCGAGCGCGCCGCGGCCGACGCGGCGCGGGCCGACGAGGCCATCGCGCGCGGACAACCACTGGGCCCGCTCCACGGACTCCCGATCGCGCACAAGGACCTCGTGGACACGGCGGGCATCCGGACCGTCCGCGGCTCCCCGTTCTACCGCGACAACGTGCCGACGCGGGACGCCCTGGTCGTGCAGCGCCTGCGGGCCGCCGGCGCGATAACGTTAGGCAAGACGAACACGCCCGAGTTCGGCGCCGGGTCGCACACCTTCAACCCGGTCTTCGGCGCGACGCGAAACCCCTGGGACACGGGCCGCACCTGTGGCGGCAGCAGCGGCGGGGCCGCGGTGGCGCTGGCCACCGGGATGATCCCCATCGCCGACGGCAGCGACACCGGCGGCAGCCTGCGCAACCCGGCCGCCTTCTGCAACGTCGTCGGCTTCCGTCCCTCGCCGGGACGCGTGCCCACGGATTCGTCGTCGTGGAATGCGCTCTCGGTTTCCGGTCCCATGGCGCGCTCGGTCGCCGACCTGGCGCTGCTGCTGAGCGTCATGGCCGGTGGCGACTCGCCCTCGCCACTCGCCATCACCGAGGATGGGGCCCGTTTCGCCGCGCCGCTCGGCCGCGACTTCCGCGGCGTGCGCGTCGCCTGGTGGCGCGGACTCGGCGGGATCCCGTTCGAGCCTGAGGTGACGAGGGTCATCAACGACACGCGCCGGCTCTTCGAGCAGCTCGGGTGCATCGTGGAGGAGGCAGAGCCTGATTTCGCGGGGATCGACGAGGCCTTCCCGACGCTGCGTCACCTGAGCTACCACTCCAACTACGCCGGCCTCGCGCGGCAGCGCCCGGAGTGGATCAAGGACACGATCCACTGGGAGATCAACGAGGCGGAGCGGCAAACGGGAGCGGATATCGCCCGCGCGCTCACGCGCCAGGGCAAGGCCTACGCCGATGCGCGCCAGTTCTTCCAGCGGTACGAGTACTTCATCCTCCCGGTGACGCAGCTCATGCCGTTCGACGTGAACATCGCCTACCCGACGAACGTGTCGGGCACCCCGATGGCCACGTACATCGACTGGATGCGGTCCTGCTGGTACGTCACCTTCATGGCCAACCCGGCGATCTCGGTTCCCGCCGGGTTCTCGTCAGGCGGCCTGCCGGTAGGATTGCAGATCGTGGGGCGGCATCGCGCCGACTGGAGCGTCCTGCAGCTCGCCCACGCCTTCGAGTCGTCCACGCCTCACGCGCGGCGCCGGCCACCAAGCGTGTAACGCAGCCAGCGCCTCCCCGGGTCCCTGGGTGGGCACACTGGCGTACGCGGAGGGGGAGCCCCATCTTCGGCTGTCCTCAGGGAGCCCTGCCACATGCGCTTTGCGAACACGTTGGTCGGACTTGCGCTCGCCGCCGGTTTCGGAACCTGGCCCTGTGTCCCCGCCGGGGCACAAGCCAACGCCACCCTGCGCGGTACGGTCGCCGCGCCGGCCGGCACCGCCGCTGAATCACTCAGTGTCGGCGACCTGCTCGACCTGAGGACGGTCTCGGTTTCCGACCTTTCGAGTGATGGCCGCTGGCTCGCGATCACCGTCGCGGTTCGCCGCGACGGACTTGGCGTCGACTTCTCCCGCGATGGTGACCAGACCTACCTCCGCGGCAGCCCGGCCGAGCTGCTGGTCGTGGATACGCGGAGTCTTGCCCAACGCCCGGTCTTCCGCGGCAAGACCATGGTCCGCAATGCCACCTGGTCACCCGACGCGTCCCGCCTGGCGATGTTCGTCATCGCCAACGACGCCCTGCAGCTTCAGGTCTGGGACCGCGCGACCGGGCGCGTAACCTCACCGACGCTGCCGCCGGGCCAGTATGTCGCGGAGAACTCCGAGTTGCGATGGACGGGGGACGGGAAGGGGATCGCCTTCGCGCTGCGGACCAACGCGTGGAGGGAACGCGCGAAGAAGCGGTTCGACGAGTTGACGAAGGGACCGATCACGGTGCTCGACGGCACCGACGATTTTCTCGAGTGGGACGACATGAACCGGATGAACCTGGAGCGCTCGATCGTGCTCTGGGACGTTGGCGCCCCGACGGTGCGCACGATCC
>JADZCT010000139.1 GCA_020851455.1 Gemmatimonadaceae bacterium
ATCGTTCTCGGTTCCGAAAAAGCAGCACGCATACTCAAAGAACGAGAACTCGCATATGTATTCATCACTCACGAAGGAAAGACCATCATGAACATATAACATCTATGAACAAACGATTCTTCAAAACGATTGCTCTTCTCCAGCAAAGCCTCCTCGGCATATCCATCGTACTTCTCGCGGCGGGACCGGTAGCACTCTTGATATGGGGAGATTTGCTCCCATTCTCAGCCATGGGAATCCTGTATACGATATCGCTCGCGTCAGTTGCGTTGGTGATGTCAATCCGCCCGCTCGCTGATATCGCAAGCGATGTGCCTCAGATACGCGCCCTCGTCATCCTCCGCAAAGGATTCGGCGTTCTCTCTGCATCTATCATCGTCACCTTCCTTCTCGCCAAGATCATCGAGCCTCAGTCCGCATACATCGCATCAATTCTCACACCTGCATACTGGTCACTTGATCGCTATGCGCTTTTTGCACACCTGGGCGATATCACCGGCCTTATTCTCCTCATCACATCAAACACATTCTCGAAGCGTGTTTTAGGACCATGGTGGAAGCGGGTTCAAAAGCTCGCATACGTCTATTTCTACGCCGGTGCGCTCTACGAGATGCTCGCACTTCAAAGCACCTTTGCTATGGTCGCCATGGGAGTAGTAACCGTTCTCGTCCTCATCGCATGGGTAAAGAAGCGATTCGAAAAAGTCATCGTCCCGACTTCAGCAAACGCATAAGTATATGAAAATTAAAAAACTCACAGCAACAATCACATCGTTCCGCGACCTCTCACCAACCGCACGTGAGATAACCATTGAGCTGCCTGAAAGCCTTGATTTCACGGCAGGGGCCTTCGTCAACACATTCTTCGACGTAGCTGGTGAGACCATTCGACGTGCATACTCCATATCATCAGACGAAAATGATCAGCGTCACATCACGCTCTCGATACGCAAGGTTCCGAGTGGTAAAGCGGCCGAATTCTTTTGGAAGCCCGACATCGTTGGGTCAACCATATCCATCATGGGGCCTCTCGGCATCAACACCGCCGATAAACTCACCAAACGGAGGCTCTTTCTCTTTGGATTCGGTATCGGCATCTCTGTCATCATGGCCATGCTACGACACGCTCTAGAACGCAACGACATCAACGAGATCGTTGTTATGACGGGAGCACGTGACGAATCTGAATCAATCTACCTTGATGAGATACAAAAGCTCACTCAGACAAATAAACAGGTCACGCTCCGACAGGTGCTCTCACGACCCCACCACCCAAAGGCATTTGGCTCGAGGACCGGGTACATCCAAGACCATATCGATGGGTTTACGTTCGACGATGCTGATGTGTACGTCTGTGGTCACAAAGCGGCCTGTGACTCGCTCGTCGAAACAATACAAAAGACACACCCCAGCGAGTGCGTCTTTCATGTGGAGGCTTTTGG
>JADZCT010000056.1 GCA_020851455.1 Gemmatimonadaceae bacterium
GCGCAGCGTCAGCTCGAAGGCGACGGCGCCTAACGCCAGCGCGTGGGACCACCAGGGAAGGCCGAGCGGGAGCCCGCCTTCGGGCCAGTGTGAACCGATGACCCACAGGGCGACGCCGGCCGCGGCGGCGAAGGACCCGATGACCAGCAGCCAGCGCAGGGGACTCAAGCAGGATGGGAGGGGGGAGGTGGGCGCGCGGACCACACGATGGCCCTCGCGGAACTGATCGTAATGGTGCGCACCAGCGGCCCGCAGGCACCCGGCGTCAGTCAGGCTCGGTTCAGCCTCGCCAGTCCTTTCCTCTCCCCCAGTGACGTCTCATCAGTTCCGCCCGATCCGGAAGCCGATCGTCATCGTGCGGCCGGCCGTCACCTGCAGGTTGTCACGCTCGAATCGCTGGATGTTGGTGAGGTTGTCCACGCGACCGAACCATTCCACGTCACGATTGAGGATGTGGCTGACGGACAGGTACGGGCGGACGAGGCCGGGATAGTCCCGCCAGTAGTTCCGGAGGTCGCTGACCTCGTCGCTCTCCTCCGCCTCGTCGCCGACGTAACGGCTCCAGTCGTATCCGGTCCACGGCCCGATCCAGGAGCCGCCGACGGTCAGCGTCGTGCGACCGACGTCCCAGCTCAGCGAGGCGCCACCCGACGACGCGGGGACTTCCGGCACCCGGTCGCCGACGGCGAGGTCGCCGGAGTAGGTGCGCGAGAGCGCGCGCACCCGGCTGTCGGTCAGGCTCAGTGTGCCGTTCATGCGGACCGTTCCCTGCCGAAGCTGTCCCTCGATCTCGGCGCCGCGGTTGGCGATCTGCCCCACGTTCTGGTACATGATGGTGCGCCGGTCCTGGATCACCTGCTGGATCAGGCCGCGGGCGACCTGCGAGTAGCCGGTGACCGACAGCATCGCGCGATCGCCGGCGAAGACCTCGATGCCCCCCTCGATGCCGGATTGCGTTTCCGGCTCCAGCGCTGCGTTGCCGAGCTGGCGGAACTTGAGGGTGGCGATGGACTGGCGCGCGCTCGGTGGCGGCGGGCGAATGCCCTTGCCGTAGGCGCCACGCAGCTTCACCGTCGCGCCGCGGACGTCGCGCGTCACCGCCAGCCCGAGCATCGGCGACCAGGCCGCACCCAGGTGCTCGCCGAACGTGCTGTTCCAGTCCCCGCGCATGCCCGCGGTCAGGAAGACGGAGCGCGCCACGTCGAACTTCATCTGGGCGAACACGCCCTGGTTCGAGATCTCGTCATGGTAGAGCGCCGACAGTCCGGCCCCGTCGCCCCCGACGTCCTCGCTGGTGCCGAGCCGCTCGCGCGACAGGTCGGTGTGGTCGGTGCCCATGGTGAGCGTCGCCCCGCCACTGGTGTTCTCGAATACCCGCAGGGCGGTGCTGAAGCGGATGGAGGTCTTGGCGGCGCGTTCCCGGGTGGCGCCGAGGAGCGCATCGGCCACGGTGGCCGGCTCGCGCTGCGGCGGGATGGCGCCGTCGTGGCGGTCGAGTCCGATGACGAGCGTGTGGCGCATGCCCTCGACGGGATTGGCGTCGATCGTCACGCCGTACGTCTCATTCTCGATCCGCTGTTCGCGCAGCACCGACCGCACCTGCGACAGCAGCGTGTCGGCGCGGAGCAGCGGGTTCTCGGGTGCCGTGAAGCGCACGTCGGCGTAGCGCATCGTGCCCTCGATGCGCACGAAGCCGGCCAGGTGACGGAACCCGCCATAGGTCGCGCGGTACCCGGATTCGCCGCCGGGCACGATGCCGCCCGTCGCCGACCACGTGCCGCCGAGGCCTAACGACGTGGTGCCGCCGCCGGACGAGACCATGGCCGAGTGGCGCTGCGACGTGATCGCGCCCTCGACGTACCGGCTCCCGACCATGCCACCCGAGAGCTGGGCGTCGACGACGGGCCGCCACGCCGCCGACGGCGACCCGCGACGCGTGATGACGTGCACGACGCCGCTGATGGCGTCCGATCCGTACAGCGCGGATCCCTGCGGCCCGCGGATGATCTCGATGCGTTCGATGCTGAACGGATCGACGGCGAAGAGCAGGTACGGGCTCGCCAGTTCCACGCCGTCGACGTACGTCTTGAGGTAGTTGGAGGTGAACGAGCTCGACCCCCGCACCGACCCGATCTGCGCGAACGGCCCGGCGATCCCCAGGTCCCACGCGACGATGCCCGGGATCCCGGAGCGCAGCAGGTCCTGCATCGACGACGGCCCGAACGCCGCGATCTGGCCGGCCGTCAGGACCGTCACGGCCGACGGCAGCTCGCGCTCGGGAGCACCCGCGGCGGGCGTCCCCATGACGAGCACGCGGTCCATCACCTGGGCCCGGATCGGCATGCGCTCGATGGCCGGCACCACCCCCGAGGCACTGTCGGGAGCGACGAACGCCACCGCCCTCGGGTGCCGCACCAGCAGCCCGTAGCCCGACGGGGTCACGACGGCATCGACGTTCGTGCTCGCGAGCGCCTCGCGCAGCACATCCCCGACCGGGGTGCGTTCCTTCGACACCGACACGCGCCGTGCGACAGGAACGACGTCGCTGCTGTAGGAGAGACGGAGCTGCCCCTCCTGCGCGATCAGGTGGAGCGCGAGACCCAGCGGCAGGTCATCGAATCGCACCGTCACCAGGCGCGAGAGGACGTCCCCCTCGGGGCTGTCGCGGCGCGTGCCACTGTCGACCGCGGCGATGACCCGCGCGCCCTGCGCGTGTGCGACCAGCGGCGCCCCGGACAGGAAGACCGCGAGCGCCAGCGTGCGGCGCGACAGTGCGCGCGC